>JAZJYJ010000022.1:0-286459 GCA_040390405.1 Bacteroidota bacterium | reverse complement strand
AGGTGCCACTTAAGTTTGCTGCCTGGATCGTGCCCGTTACTGATAAGTTCGCTAATCCTCCGAGATTCGTAATGTTTGCAGTCGTTGCACTGATCACACTTGTCTGCACTGTTCCCGCTACACTCAAATTAGTCAACTGACCTACGGATGTAATGTTAGGCTGTGCAATTGTTGTTAAGGTTCCACTCAGGTTCGCTGCTTCTATCGTGCCTGTTACTGACAGGTTCGCCAAGCCAGCAAGATTCGTAATGTTTGCAGTCGTTGCACTGATCACACTTGTCTGCACAGTTCCCGCTACACTCAAATTAGTTAACTGACCTACTGATGTAATGTTAGGCTGCGCTACTGTTGTGAGTGTACCACTTAAGCTTGTTGCCTGTACTGTACCTGTTACCGATAAGTTCGCTAAACCTGCAATACTTGTAATACTCGCTGTCGTTGCACTCAAGGTATTGGCCGATACTGTACCACTCACGGATATTGATCCCGCACTGATCGCATTGGATACCGTAATATTTTGAAGATTGCCTAAGGCTGTAATATTATTTAAAGTACCCGCTCCCAATGTTCCACTAAATACGCCACCTTCTATCGTGCCGCTTACACTCAGGTTCGTTAACTGACCTATGCTCGTAATGTTAGGTTGCGCATTTGTCGTTAAGGTGCCACTTAAGTTTGCTGCCTGGATCGTGCCCGTTACTGATAAGTTCGCTAAGCCTCCGAGATTCGTAATGTTTGCAGTCGTTGCACTGAGCACACTTGTCTGTACAGTTCCCGCTACACTCAAATTCGTCAACTGACCCACACTCGTAATCGCCGGTTGTGCCGCAGTAGTTAAAGTACCACTCAGGTTTGTTGCTTCTACTGTTCCCGTTACTGACAGGTTCGCTAAGCCAGCAAGATTCGTAATGTTTGCGGTCGTTGCACTTAGCACACTTGTCTGTACAGTTCCCGCTACACTTAAATTAGTCAACTGACCTACACTCGTAATGTTAGGCTGCGCAACTGTTGTGAGTGTACCACTTAAGCTTGTTGCTTGTACAGTTCCGGTTACACTTAAATTATTCAGTCCTGCTATACTCGTAATGTTCGCTGTCGTTGCGCTGATTGTTCCGGCATCGACTGTTCCGGTTACAGATAGATTATTTAAACCAGCGATACTTGTAATGTTCGCTGTCGTCGCACTCAGGGTATTGGCCGATACAGTGCCGCTCACTGATATTGATCCAGCACTGATCGCATTGGCTACCGTAATGTTTTGAAGATTGCCTAAAGCTGTAATATTATTTAAGGTTCCAGCTCCCAGTGTTCCACTAAATACTCCACCTTCAATCGTACCACTCACACTTAAGTTACTTAACTGACCTATGCTCGTAATGTTAGGTTGCGCATTTGTCGTTAAGGTGCCACTTAAGTTTGCTGCCTGGATCGTGCCCGTTACTGATAAGTTCGCTAAGCCTCCGAGATTCGTAATGTTTGCAGTCGTTGCACTGAGCACACTTGTCTGTACAGTTCCCGCTACACTCAAATTCGTCAACTGACCCACACTCGTAATCGCCGGTTGTGCCGCAGTAGTTAAAGTGCCACTCAGGTTTGCTGCTTCTACTGTACCCGTTACTGATAAGTTCGCTAAGCCAGCAAGATTCGTAATGTTCGCTGTTGTTGCACTGATCACACTTGTCTGTACAGTTCCTGTTACGCTTAAATTAGTCAACTGACCTACCGATGTAATGTTAGGTTGTGCAATTGTTGTTAAGGTACCGCTCAAGTTTGCAGCCTCTACTGTACCCGTTACAGATAAGTTCGCCAGACCAGCGATACTTGTAATATTCGCTGTTGTCGCACTCAGGGTATTGGCCGATACAGTGCCACTCACTGATATTGATCCCGCACTGATCGCATTGGCTACCGTAATATTTTGAAGATTGCCTAAGGCTGTAATATTATTTAAAGTACCCGCTCCCAATGTTCCACTAAATACGCCACCTTCTATCGTGCCGCTTACACTCAGGTTCGTTAACTGACCTATGCTCGTAATGTTAGGTTGCGCATTTGTCGTTAAGGTGCCACTTAAGTTTGCTGCCTGGATCGTGCCCGTTACTGATAAGTTCGCTAATCCTCCGAGATTCGTAATGTTTGCAGTCGTTGCACTGATCACACTTGTCTGCACTGTTCCCGCTACACTCAAATTAGTCAACTGACCTACGGATGTAATGTTAGGCTGTGCAATTGTTGTTAAAGTGCCGCTCAGGTTTGCCGCTTCTACTGTTCCCGTTACAGATAAGTTCGCCAGTCCTCCAAGGTTCGTAATGTTCGCAGTTGTTGCGCTGATCACACTGGTCGCAACCGTTCCTGTTACACTTAAATTATTCAACAAGCCTACACTCGTAATGTTTGGCTGGGCAACTGTTGTGAGTGTACCACTTAAGCTTGTTGCTTGTACAGTTCCTGTTACACTTAAATTATTCAGTCCTGCGATACTTGTAATGTTCGCTGTCGTTGCGCTGATTGTTCCTGCATCGACTGTGCCGGTTACAGATAAGTTTGCTAAACCTGCAATGTTTGTAATATTCGCACTCGTTGTACTTAACACACCCGTTTGCACCGTTCCCGATACACTTAAATTCGTTAGTTGTCCTACACTCGTAATATTCGGTTGTGCGATGGTAGTCAATGTGCCACTCAGACTTGTTGCCTGTACCGTGCCGGTTACTGATAAATTCGCAAGGCCGCTTAAATTGGTGATCGTTGCATTCGTTGCGCTGATCGTATTTGATGCAACGGTTCCTGCCACACTTAAATTAGTCAACTGACCTACCGATGTAATGTTAGGTTGTGCAATTGTGGTCAATGTGCCACTCAGGCTTGCTGCTTCTACTGTTCCTGTTACTGATAAGTTCGCTAATCCTCCAAGATTGGTAATATTCGCAGTCGTTGCACTGATCACACTGGTCGCAACCGTTCCTGTTACACTTAGATTATTCAACTGGCCTACACTCGTAATGTTCGGTTGTGCATTTGTTGTGAGTGTACCACTTAAGCTTGTTGCCTGTACGGTACCTGTTACCGATAAGTTCGCTAAACCTGCAATACTTGTAATACTCGCTGTCGTTGCACTCAAGGTATTGGCCGATACTGTACCACTCACGGATATTGATCCCGCACTGATCGCATTGGATACCGTAATATTTTGAAGATTGCCTAAGGCTGTAATATTATTTAAAGTACCCGCTCCCAATGTTCCACTAAATACGCCACCTTCTATCGTGCCGCTTACACTCAGGTTCGTTAACTGACCTATGCTCGTAATGTTAGGTTGCGCATTTGTCGTTAAGGTGCCACTTAAGTTTGCTGCCTGGATCGTGCCCGTTACTGATAAGTTCGCTAATCCTCCGAGATTCGTAATGTTTGCAGTCGTTGCACTGATCACACTTGTCTGCACTGTTCCCGCTACACTCAAATTAGTCAACTGACCTACGGATGTAATGTTAGGCTGTGCAATTGTTGTTAAAGTGCCGCTCAGGTTTGCCGCTTCTACTGTTCCTGTTACTGATAAGTTCGCTAATCCTCCAAGATTGGTAATATTCGCAGTCGTTGCACTGATCACACTGGTCGCAACCGTTCCTGTTACACTTAGATTATTCAACTGGCCTACACTCGTAATGTTCGGTTGTGCATTTGTTGTGAGTGTACCACTTAAGCTTGTTGCCTGTACGGTACCTGTTACCGATAAGTTCGCTAAACCTGCAATACTTGTAATACTCGCTGTCGTTGCACTCAAGGTATTGGCCGATACTGTACCACTCACGGATATTGATCCCGCACTGATCGCATTGGATACCGTAATATTTTGAAGATTGCCTAAGGCTGTAATATTATTTAAAGTACCCGCTCCCAATGTTCCACTAAATACGCCACCTTCTATCGTGCCGCTTACACTTAAGTTCGTTAATTGACCTATGCTTGTGATATTCGGCTGCGTTGCAGTTGTTAACGTGCCACTCAGGTTTGCCGCCTGTACCGTACCCGTTACTGACAAGTTCGCTAATCCTCCAAGATTGGTAATGTTCGCAGTTGTTGCACTGATCACATTTGTTGCAACGGTTCCTGTTACACTTAAATTACTTAACTGACCAATGCTCGTAATGTTTGGTTGCGCCACTGTGGTCAATGTACCACTCAGGCTCGTCGCCTGTATTGTTCCCGTTACAGATAAGTTCGCTAATCCCCCCAGGTTCGTAATATTCGCTGTCGTTGCGCTGATCACATTTGTCGCAACAGTTCCTGACACACTTAAATTATTCAACTGACCAACACTCGTAATGTTAGGCTGTGCCGCTGTTGTGAGTGTACCACTTAAACTTGTTGCCTGTACGGTTCCTGTTACACTTAAATTATTCAGTCCTGCTATACTTGTAATGTTCGCAGTCGTTGCACTCAAGGTATTAGCTGATACCGTTCCGCTAACAGCCACAGATCCTGCACTGATCGCATTGGCTACCGTAATATTCTGAAGATTGCCTAAGGCCGTTATATTATTTAAGGTTCCCGCTCCAAGCGTTCCACTGAAAACACCACCTTCTATCGTACCGCTTACACTTAAGTTTGTTAATTGACCTATACTAGTAATATTCGGTTGCGCCGCCGTAGTTAAGGTGCCGCTGATAGTAGACATATTCGCAAAACCGGTAACCGTAATATTCGTAAACGTTGACAAACCGGTAATACCGGCAATCGTTCCCGGAGATAGCGTACCGCTGAATACACCACCCACTATGGTTCCACTTACGGTTAAATTGGTTAGTTGCCCTATGGCCGTAATATTCGGTTGATTGGATGTGGTAAGTGTTCCTGCAATGGTGGCTGCACTGATATTACCTGCCACGCTCAAATTGCTTAATGTTCCCAGCGATGTAATATTCGGTTGCGATGCGGTAACAATGGTTCCGCCCAAAGTGGTTGCAGTAATACCGCCGGAAGCCACTACCGATGTTGGCGTAATATTACCCAGCCCTAATGAAATAGAAGGCGTTGTTGTTGGACTCAATACGGAAGCGGAAATACCATTCGCTCCAGTTACAGATATAGTGGTCACCCCTTTTGCCGGAACATTACCCGTTCGAACATAGCCGCTTAACATGGCAGCCGTATCCGTATACTTAACCACTTTGGATAGCATCTGCGCCGTATCGCTTATTTTCAGGTAGTTTTGTAAGACGGTGGTTGTATCAGACAAAAAGAAAAGACTGGATGATGGTAATTTACGCAAACTACCATTCAGTGTGGTAACAATTGAATCGCTGGCTGTTCCGTTGCCTGTGAAAGAAATTTGAGAAATCGTTCTGGGCTCCCATGTAGCGTTGGCGCTGTTAAATACATACACCTGCCCATTGGATGGAGCTGTGTTTGAAAGCATTCTTCCACGCAATTTATCCGCATTCCATATCGCAGCAGTCGTATCCGCTTTAATAGTTAGGTTCAACCCGTTTTTGGTGATCACGATACCTGTTGTTCCATCACCCAGGATATTAAGATCGCCTATTTCTCCATTCAGCGTGGTTACCCCTCCGCTGAACGTACCGAATGTGACCCATTTCTCAAAACCCGAATTATCCAGCTGACGAACATAGAATTTATCATCGCTGGTCTGGTATGCGATCATACCCCGAACAGGAGCGGTAATATTACCTGTATCTGAAACCCTCGGGAGCAAAAGCCCCTTATCCAATCCATCTATCTGGAAAGCAACGCTACCATTTAAAAGCGTTGTATTACCGATAACAATTCCCTTAGCATTAACAATAAAATTATTCTGCATACGCAACGTATCCGATGCGCGGTGATTACCTAAGTTATCCCCGAACTTCTGAGCGTTGGCCGATTGCACAAATGCGAAAAGTATGACACAAATACCTGCGGCATACTTCCTTAAATTTCTTCTCAATTGTGTTCCGTTCAAAATAATTTCTTCGTTAGTCCTGGTTGATTAATATGTTAAAAGCGCTGTACTGTTACAGAACCTTATTTGATCACTACCACCTTATATTGACTTCCCAGTATCGCCACCGGCAGATCCGTATAATTGGCAAAACGCACTTTCACTATATCATCGGCCGATACCCATGCACTGTACACCTGCCAGTTGAGGTAATCATCCTGTGGTGTAACCAGAATGGGATCCCCTTTTTTTACGCCAAGCAATACGATGGTTACCACAGCTGTTGTATTAGGCGGAATGGTAACATTTTGTCCGGGAATGACCGCCAGTGTCAGGTTAAAATTGGTGATGGTTGTTACGGTTTGCTGTGCCGCTTCCGGTGTTCGCCAGTTTACGTTCCCCAGACTATCCGTAATCAGGAAAGTATTGGGCGGACCTGGCTGGATACTTGTATTTACATTCGTAACACTCGCATTACCTGCAAAAAGTGCATAGGGTACACTCATCAGCTGCGTAGTACCAATATCGATATAATTATCGGCTGCAACCCACCATACTGCAGGAATGGAAGGTGCGACCGCCACTTTCACATTAATGAAAAAAGGGCCATTCGCCCAATCTATCTTGCCTATATCGGTAGCCCTGGTCGTAGATGACTTAGTTCCTTTCCCGATATAAATAACAAATATGCCGTCTTTGTCTGATCTGGCTGTATGCGTTTCTTCCCAAACATTTACACCACCTATGGGCGATGTCTGGTAAATAATGATTTTTACATACACATCCCTGTTTGAAGCAGGATTACCTTGCGGATCTTTGGCTACGGATTGATAGTTCATTACAGGAGGCGGCTGGGCCATAGACAATCCGGCGGAAAACACCAGACAGGCTATAACCAGGGTCCTGGTCAATAAAACTTTCATAGACTAAGATTTAGAGATACTAAAACATTAAATAAAACGCTAATAAACTACAAAATATTACCTTACTAACGGGGATTCCCGTTAAATAGTTTTCATAGGATATGACATTAAAATAGTTTTTCATAGGATATATGGTAAAAAATAGTTTTTCATAGGATATATGAACCATTTATTACCAGTCAAATTGCTACAAAAACCAGTTCAATCACAAGATCGTATCCGCAAAAGGTTGTAGTTCAGTTACTACGAAGATACCGCTTTGTCAGGTTACGCTTCCTGCTTAACGCTTTATAATTTGATCAGTTTCCGGCTGTACTTCTCGCTCATAAAATCAATGGTAACCACATAGGTACCAACTGCATATGAACTGGCATCAATCATATAACCGGCAACCAATTCCTTCATCGCAACAATCTTACTCATCATCATCTTTCCATCGATACTCATCACCCTTACCTGGCAAGACAGGTTAGCGTCAAATTGTCCTTCACATTTCAGGATACTGGTGCTGTGTGTAGGGTTGGGGTATAAATTCAACGCGGTAAGGGAAACCAGTACAGAAGCAACCGGTGGCGTTTCAACACAACCCGCACCAAAATTGCCTTTGCCATTATTATTGATATTAACGGTACTTAATCCAGAGGAAACATTCAGGCATTTACCGGATCCGTTCATTACGATCGGGTTACCACCATTTGATACGTATACGCCATTAGAACTGGCGATCGGCGACATGTTGAAAGGAGATGACAACTGAGCCATACCTGCAGTACAGGTAAGCATCAGCGCGATCAGCATATATGTTCCTTTCTTAATACGCATAGAAAACTTTACGCTCAGATTTTAAAAGCTGGTTGTTGGTATACTCGATATCAAACAGTGTTTCAGAAATCGCATTGATCGTATAAGTCAGGGCCAAAGGACCGGCAGGGTTATTGGTGTATTTAAGTTCGATTTCACCACCAGTATCTTTCAGCCTCCAGGAACCTGCAAAACCATCAGAGTCGGTGAAAGTGCCGATCTTGGGATTAGAAGGATCTGAATTGGAAGGGTCAGAAGTGAAAGTCATTGTGAACTTGATCTGGCTATCTGTGAGAGACTGTTTAACGCCGTTCACATATACTTCTTTCAAATGCCAGTAACGGTTTCCCAAAGAAGTAAGCAGTCTGACAACTTTTGCTTCCCTGGTTTCAGGAACATCGTTTGTTTTACTACAACCCGTAAACAGGATGGAGCAGATAAGAAGGGATAAAATGGTTACGCTTGCTTTCATGTTTTCAAAATCTTTTTCTACCGAAAATGTTTTGATACGTTTCGTTTGCCGTCAGGATGCTTTTCTACTGCGGAATGCAGCTTTTGAAAATCTGATGAAAACGGGCTAAGCAGAGGATGTTACATTCTGTGACAACGGGAACATGCGTACCGGGTTATTTTTTCGATTGGGGTTTCGAAAGAACCTGGCGCCGAAATGAACTGTTCCCATTAGACTCAAAGAATGGAATAGATTGGATTGTAAAAAGCAAGCTTTTACAAGGATAATGGATTGGATGTAATACCGGTCCCGGACCCTTAGTAGTAATTACACTACAAATGTAGTGTTAATACACGACATGTGTAGTATTTGTATGGGCTTTTTTTTTAAAATATTTTGCAAAAAAAATAAGGCCCTGAAAATCAGGGCCTTATTTAAAATATGCTTGTAGGTATTTATCTATACTTTGAAGTGGGAGAATGCCTTGTTGGCTTCTGCCATACGGTGGGTATCTTCTTTTTTCTTGAAAGCGGCACCTTCACCTTTAGCGGCTGCCATGATCTCATTGGCCAGTTTATCAGCCATGGTACGGCCATTCCTTTCGCGGCTATAGCGGATCAGCCATTTCATGCTCAAAGAGATCTTACGATCGGCACGAACCTCAGCCGGGATCTGGAAAGTAGCACCACCAATACGGCGGCTACGCACTTCTACAGACGGTGTAACATTGGCAATCGCCCTTTTCCAGGTCTCATATCCATCTTCACCAGACGTTTTGGTTACTTTATCTACCGCATCATAGAAAATATTGATAGCGGTGCTTTTTTTGCCCTGCCACATCAGGTTATTGATAAAACGGGTAACCAGTTTATCGTTGAAACGTCCGTCTGGAGCGAGAGGTAATTTTTTGGCTTGTGCTTTACGCATGGTATTTGCGAATTAGGTTATTAGTGAATTAGCTGGTTATTTCTTGGCTTTTTCTTTCTTGGTTCCGTATTTAGAACGGCTCTTCTTACGGTCTTTCACACCCGCTGTATCCAGGCTACCACGTACAATGTGGTAACGTACACCCGGCAAGTCTTTTACACGACCACCACGGATCAATACGATTGAGTGCTCCTGCAGATTGTGGCCCTCACCCGGAATATAGGCGATCACCTCGATCTTATTGGTCAAACGCACTTTCGCTACTTTACGAAGCGCTGAGTTTGGCTTTTTAGGCGTGGTGGTGTACACACGTGTACAAACCCCACGGCGCTGAGGACATGCATCCAAAGCCCTAGACTTGCTCTTAGCCCTGATAATTTCGCGTCCTTTTCTTACTAATTGCTGTATTGTAGGCATTCTAATCCGTTTAAAATTTCGGACGGCAAAGGTAATGGCTGGAATGGAAAAACCAAAATGTTTTCCAAAGTTTTCCGCCAGCTTGTGGAAAACAACGCAGATAGCGCCTGAAACAGGAGCAAAATAACTGTTTTTTACCCATCCATTTCTGGATCCAGCCTTTCCGGGAACGATACGAAATCGTTTTTAGTACCTGTTGGCAAAATTATTTGAAATCAACACATTTGGCTTTTTCAGCATAAGACAGTGGGCTTTGTTCGTATTTGGTTCGTGTTTTGTTCACCCTTTCTTCGAGTGTTCTTCGCTTTTTACGTCTATTTCCCGACCGAAACCCGAAGAACACTCGAAGAAAGGGCGAAGAAAACACGGTTTAAGTAAGAGAAAGAGGCCCGGTAGGTCGCTATGTTGAATTTTAAATGGTAAATGAAAAAATATTCAAAATGTAAAATCCAACATTCAACATAATGCCCGCCCTCCCTTGTTTTCCACAGTAGAAATACCTGGCTCATGCCTGTTTTATCACCTGATTTGCTCAAAATGCCTTGAAATGCCATCTCCCCATCTTAATTTACCCTGGTAACCTCCCTCGAAACCTGGTCCCATTTCTTCATTTTAATGGATCATCGTATGAGAGGATTTTTATTGGGTATTTTATTGGGTACAATCATCTCCCGGCCTGTACAGGCGCAAAACACCGTTATTCCTGTTAGCTATTCCGGCGCGGGATCTGTTTACAGCCAGACATTCGACGGGCTTCCCGCCACAGGAAGTTTTTCATTGACCGGAAAAGGCCCGTTTAATCTATCCGCTAGTCCCATTAGCGGAACCAACCTTACTGGCTGGCAAATACTTATGGTGGGCGGGAGCAACCCGCATGCCGCTTTTCTCCCCGGTACCGGGTCAGGAACCGGAAACGGGGTGTATAGTTTGGGTAATGCGGGCTCAGGGGAAAGGGCGCTTGGTTCGCTTGCTTCAAGCACGGGCATTTATGCCATGGGATTGATACTCACCAATACAAGCGGCGCCCTTTTAAACAGTTTTACTTTGGGTTTTACTGCCGAACAATGGCGAAAGGGGGGATCTACCAATAAAAACACCTGGGCCTTCCGTTACAAAACCGGTACGCTTACCCAGATTGATGTAGCCGACCTGGTAGCGGAACCCAACCTGAATTTCAGTTCGGTCATTACCACTAGCGGTGCCGGAAGTATCAATGGTAACCTGCCTGAAAACCAACAATCGGTTTCTTTTACCGTTACCGGTATTACCTGGAAGAACGGGGAGCAATTGTTATTACGATGGGATGATGCGGATGAGAGTGGTAGTGATGATGTGATGGCACTTGACAATATCCGTTTCTCAGCCATTTTACAAACTGGCCTACCGGTTATCAGCAATACCCGTATTACCGATATTACCGCAGAATCGGCAATCCTATCGGCTATGGTGAACGATTCATTTGCCAATACTTCGCTGCTCATCGAATATGATTCAGTTCCCGGTTTTTCGCATCCGCAATCCCTTCTACCCGCACCCGCCTCTCTTTTAGCAGGATCTGGAAACAGCAGCATTTCAGCCAATATCAGCAGCCTGGTTTCTGGCAAAACCTATTATACGCGTGTTAAAGCAATCAATAGCAATGGCACTGTTACAGGCCCTGTACAAAACTTTATTACCGCCATCGCATTACCCATTGTTAAAACGCTATCCGCATCACAAATTACGCGGAACAGTGCGGTGATTGCCGCAGAACTTGTATCCGAAGGAGGTGCTGTTGTTACAGAGAAGGGAATTGCCTGGTCTTTGGCTGCCACACCCTCCCTTATCAATAAAAAAATCTCCACTACCACTGCTATCGGAAATTTTGCAGAGACCATTAGTGGTCTCCCACCCGGTGCAATATTTTTTGCAAAAGCGTATGCCATCAATTCAGGAGGTATCGTGTACGGAGACAGTATTCGTTTCGCCACGCCTACGGTTATTACTTCTTTTGTACGATCAGCTCCTGCAAAGACTAACATCGATACGGTTGCTTTTTCACTGCAAACCGAACAGCCCGTGCAAGGACTTGCCTCTACCCATTTTTATGTTGTTTCTGCAGGGATCAGTAACGCAGTAATTACAGGCATTACCGGTTCTGCAAATAATTACACCATCAACATCGCTACCGGAACCGGAGATGGGAAGCTCGGTTTGCAATTGGTAAACGACAGTGATCTTTCAGTACCCATAAGTACGCTGCCAATAACCGCATTGGGCGAATACCTGGTTGACAAATCACCTCCGCAGATCAGGCAACTGGCAATTCCGGATAAGGCAATGAAGATCGGTGATACCATTCAGGCATCCATTTTACTGGTTGCCGATACTGAAACGTTGAAGTTGAAAACCGGCGTTGTTAATGGCTTTGCTTTGAATGGATTTCTGAAACAGCATGACAGCCTTTATACGGCCTGGTTTGTCATCAGTAATGGAGGCAATGATGTAAAAGCCGATTCTGCTATTCCCGTAAACATAGTGATTACTGATTCGCTGGGCAACAGCCATATTTACCAGGATCCTGTTATCCAAAAAGCCGATGCCATTGATGCCAATAAGCCCGCTATTCTTTCGATCAAAAACCCAGCGGCTAATATGTATATCGCGGGAGATAGTTTGTATTTTATTTTTCATTTTACTGAAACAGTGATCGTAACAGGCGGAATACCTTCACTTACTTTAACGATTGGCACAAGATCAAGATCGGCCATATATATCAATGGCAGCGGATCGGATAGTCTTGTTTTCCGGTATATCGTTTCTACCGGAGACCTTGATACCGACGGGATTAAAACCGCGGGAACCATTACCATGAATAATGCAGCGATCAGGGACTCCGCCGGCAATGCAGCCGCAGTAGGTTTTACCAATACCAATGGAACAAAAAATGTTTTGATGGATGGTGCCGTACCTCTGGTTACACAGGTGGGTGTACCGGTTGCAACAGAATATAAAACAGGAAACGTGCTCGATTTCATGGTTGGCTACTCCAGGAAAGTATGGATACAACCAGGCGATTCCATTCCTTACCTGGTTGTTGTGATCGGCAATAAAACAAAGCCCGCTTATTATGTAAACGGAAGCGGAAGCAATACGATTTTGTTCAGGTACATCGTACAGAAAGATGACAGCGATACGGATGGCATCAAACTGAACAGTGTATTATTTGATGTCGGAAAAAGCATCAGGGATTCCGTAGGCAATCATGCTTCTCTCCTGCTGGCTTCCATCGGTAACATGACGGGGGTCAGGATCAATATACCCACCATTGTCATTACCGGCGTTACTGTTCCCGCCATTGGCAATTATAAAACGGGTGACAGTTTATTGCTTCAGATCAATTACAATGAAAAAGTGTTTGTTACCAATGGTAGTCCATCGATCAAGCTCACGATCGGCACCACCGGTAAACAGGCAGTATACCAACGCGGAAGCGGTACGAATACACTTGTGTTCGGTTATGTTGTTCAAACAGGCGACAAGGGCAAGAATGGCATCAAAGTTAACCCGGCCATCCTGCTTAACAATGGAACGATCAAAGATGAAAAAGAAAATGATGCTCCCGTTTTGTTTGCGTTTACGGATACCAGTTCAGGCATTATTGTGGATGCGGTAGCGCCTGTGTTTATGAATCCACTCACGGAAAAGATTATCATTTGTGAGAATGGTCCCTCTATTTCATTTTCCGGTTTACTTGCTATAACAGATGATGAATCCGGAGAATCCGTTCAGTGGAAAATACAAAACAACCCGAAGCTGGGCGCTGTTTCGCTCACGGAATACAGTATTCAATCTACAGGAAAGAAAATAACTCCGACAGGTTTTACATACCAACCCTTCTTCAACCGATCAGGCACAGACAGTATTTTTGTTGAGGTTTCGGATGGTATCAATACCAATGGCAAAACCATTATCATCGCTGTTCAGCCGGCAGTAAAAAATAATTTCATCAGCGGTTCGCAGGTAATTTGTATGGAGCAAACGGCTTCCATCTTTCGGGGAGAAATACCAACCGGCGGCGATGGCTTGTACCAGTATAGCTGGGATATTTCATCCGATTCTTCACGATATAGTCTGGCAAACGGCACCAGCCATCTGCCGCAATACATGCCCTCTTTATTACAAAACAATAGTTGGTTCAGGCGAAGGGTTGTTTCCGGAGCATGCAGTGATACTTCTTCTCCGCTAAAAATTATGGTTGTGAAAAACGGCATTTGGCTGGGAAACAAAAACAGTTCCTGGAACGATGCAGGCAACTGGTGCATGAATCAATTACCTGTTAGCACAACAGATGTGCGCATCAACGCCAACTCCCTCTATCAGCCAATCGTTCTTGATACCGCCAGGTGTAACAGGTTACTGCTGGCAACGGATGCACATCTTGGCATTACAGGTGTATTGCAGCTATACGGAGAGATTACCGGCGATAACAATTCCATACGGGCAGAGAAAGGAACCCTGTTCTTCTCTGGCACTCAAAAACAATACCTTAATGGGAACTTATTTGAAGGAAAAACCATCCAGAACCTGTTTGCAAATAACGGATCCGGCATTTCATTGATTAATGAACTTACACTAAGCGGAAAGCTGTTGCTAAGTGGCGGATCTTTTGAAACGAATGACCGGCTGTTCCTCACAAACAATGCAACAGTTGCAGCTGCAGCGGCTGGAAGCAAACTCATCGGCAAAGTAACCGTTGAACATGTATTGGAAGGCGGTAAAAGAAATTTCCATTTGATCGGTAATCCGTTTGCGGAATCCATCGCGCTGCAAATGATGAAAGACAGCCTGGATATTACCGGTAATAACGGTAACCAGAACGGATTTACCGGAACGGCTACCAACCCGCCTTCCGCTTTTCATCTCGACCCTGTATTGGGCAATGACTCAACAGGCATTGATGCTGGATGGACCTCTTTTACGCATACAAACGGGCTGAATGAAAACGCCTGGCTGAGCAATGAAGGAATACGTTTATTGGTGAGAGGAAGACCCGGGCAGGGACTGGATGATACGCCCGCAGGTGACGGTAAAAACGGCACGTACCTGCCATTACCCGTTACGCTTCGTCTATCTGGCAACCTGCAATATGGCGACAGGGAATTTGTTTTACAGAAAGACGCGTATGCAGGTTATTATGCCGTCAGCAATCCATATATCTCCGGTATCGATCTTTCGCGTGTAACAAGAGCAAGTAACCTCAGCAGATACTACTGGTTATGGAACCCGCGCCAGGGAAGATTGGGTGGATATACCGCGTATCCTTTCAGAACAAAACAGATCCTCCCTCCTTTCCACACATTCATTACCCGGATGAATGCAAACGGATCGGGTAGTATTCTCTTCACAGAAAACAGCAAATCGGATGAACCTGCAACAGACAGCATTACCCGGGTTGTGCTGGATGATCTGTCTTATGTTGAATTAAGGCTGGAAAGCGACAGTATTTTCTGGGACCGGGTAGTCGTATTCGCCATGGACAGCGCCCGCAATTATTATGACCGCAACGATGCGGAAAAGCTGATAAACAGTGAAGTGAATTTTTACAGCATTGCCGCAGGGCAGAAAAAATTATCCATTGATGCAAGACCGCTCAGCAATGAATCTTTTGTGCCATTGGGCATACAAAGTAATGTGCAGGGGGCATTTGTTATACGGGTTACAAAAGCATTGCTATCCTCATCCAATACATTAATGCTTCACGATAAATTATACGATAGCTGGACAAAATTGGAAGCGGACAGTTTTTATCGATTCGATATTTCACAGGACACCACTACGAGCGGCGACCAGCGTTTTGAAATTACCAGCCGTAAAAAAACAGAGATCCCGATCGCTGAAAAATATTCAGTTGTACTCATTTTGAGCCCTGTTCCCGCGAAAGACAAATTGATGGTTCAGTTCAGCGCGCTGGAAAAAGGAAATACTTCTGTTCGCTTGCTTACAATTACAGGAAACCCGGTTAAAACAATGCAATTGGGCATTCAGCAGAGCGGGCAAACAACCATGTCACTTGACGGTATTGCGCCGGGGATCTACCTGGTAGAACTGCGCTGCGGCAATCAATTTATAACCAAAAAAATCATTAAGGATTGATGTAAATACAATCGCCACAGATTCACAGAAATCAAATCTGCGAATCTGTGGCGATAAAAAATAAACCATTAGATCTTATACATCCACCCATGTGTATCCACCGCTTTCCCATCGCGGATGGCATTCAGGCGTTTTTTTAATTCAGGTGCCACCTGTGATTGATCGGTATCGAAATACATGATATAATCTTTATACTTCAGTTCCTTGATCATTGAAATGGTAGCCGCGGTTCCGGTACCAAATACTTCGCGGAGCTGGCCGTTTTTATGAAATTCTATCAATTCGTCGATGCTGATTTTTCTCTCTACTACTTCCAGTCCCATTTCTTTTAATACCACCATGGCGCTATCCCTCGTTACGCCCGCCAGTATGGTTCCATCTTCCAGGGAAGGAGTAACGGCTTTGTTGCCGATGATAAAGAATACATTCATGGTGCCTACTTCCTGCAGGTATTTGTGTTCGAATGCATCGGTCCACAGCACCTGGTCGTATCCCTGTTTTTTGGCCATGGCTGTTGCATGCATACTTCCACCATAATTGCCCGCATTTTTTGAGAATCCAACCCCGCCTGGCGCAGCACGCGTATACGTTTCTTCCACATAGATCTTCATGGGGGTTGCATAGTATGGACCCGTAGGACTTAATATGATCATGAACTTATACGTATCCGAAGGCTTCACCCCAATCACCGGATCGGAAGAGAACATGAATGGGCGGATATACAGGGAATGATCCTGCAAGGCCGGGATCCATTTTTTATCAAGATCGATCAGCATGCGCATTCCTTCCATGAAAATCTCTTCCGGAACGATTGGCATCTCCATTCTTTCCGCAGAAATATTGAAACGTTTGAAATTATCATAAGGGCGGAAGATGGCCGCATTGCCCTCCGCATCTTTATAAGCTTTGATTCCTTCAAAAATGGCCTGGCCATAATGCAGGGCCGCCAGTGAAGGTTCCATCAGCAAGGGCTGGTAGGGCTTGATCTCTACATTTTTCCACTCACCATTCTCATAATCCGCTTCCAGCATATGATCGGTAAAATACCTGCCAAAAGGAAGATTCTCAAGGCTTTGCTCGTTCAACTTACTCGTTTCAACTTTCGTAATGTTTATGCCTGCTGCTGCTACCATAGTTTTATATTTGACGCAAATAAACAAAAAATTTAAAAACTAACGACTGTTATTATTTTCAACGGTATGAATGACGAAAATATCCAGCTGCCCGACTTCTTAATTGCCGAACTGTACAAAAACAGTCTTGTTATCACAGGCGAAGAACCGAAGGCGGTAAAAACCAAACCATCAAAGGGCAAGTCTCAGGCAGAAAGGGATTGGTATCTGGGCAGCAATTTACAAAAAATTACGCTGCTGGTAAGTGAAAAAGAGGCGGTTTACCTGCAGGACGATTCTTTGCAGTTCCTATCCGCCATCCTGGGTGCCTGCAAATTGAACCTGGGCGATGTGGCCATTGTTAATTTTGAGAACGACCCGGTTGATTATACCTTTCTCAAAGACAAGCTTTCGCCATCCTTTTTATTATTGTTTGGGGTAACGGCACAGCAGGTACAATTACCCTTTACCGTACCCTATTACCAGGTACAGAAATACGATAGCTGCCAGTTTTTACTGGCCCCGCCACTCAATACCATGCTCGGCGCTTCGCAGGAAGCCAAACTGGAAAAAAGCAAACTGTGGCTTTGTTTGAAAAAGATGTTCAACGTATAAACTCCGTGGGAACTTTTACCTATGGCTCTGTGATGAATATTTTTTCACCGCAGAGATGCAGAAGTTTCGCAGAGAGAAAGTATTTGACTATGAAAATCCGTTTAATATTCGCCACCAATAACGAACACAAGGTAACCGAGATCCGTTCTGTGATTGGGGAAGCTTTTGAGATCATCACTTTGAAAGAAGCCGGGATAGATATCGATATCCCCGAACCACATGATACATTGGAAGCCAATGCCAGTGAAAAATCGCAGACCATCCACAAGCTTACGCAGCAGAATTGTTTTAGTGAAGATACCGGCCTGGAAGTAGAGGCGCTGAATGGAGAACCCGGTGTAAAAAGCGCCCGCTATGCAGGTGAGGGAAGGGATTTTCAGCAGAATATCGATAAATTATTATTGAACCTGCAAGGCAAAGCCAGCAGGAAAGCCAGGTTCAGAACGGTGATCTCATTGATACTGTACGAAAAAGAATATTTTTTTGAAGGCATTTGTCCGGGCAGGATCATAAAAGACCAGAAAGGAAACGAAGGCTTTGGTTACGATCCGGTGTTTGTACCCGATGGGGCCGGTAAAAGTTTTGCCGAGATGCGTATGGAAGAAAAAAACCAGTTCAGTCATCGCCAGAAAGCTGTAACCAAACTCGCCGCATTCTTACAAAACTACCAGGCATGAACCGCATTAAAATAGAACTTCCGGAAAACTTCTCATTCGCTACCGTGATACGGATCCGGATAACCGATTTGAACTATGGCGGGCATGTAGGCAATGACCGTTTTCTTTCCCTTATTCACGAAGCACGCCAGCAGTTTCTGATGTCGCATGGGTACAAGGAGCTGGAAATAGCCGGTGTTGGATTGATCATGGCTGATGTGGCCATCGAATTTAAAAAGGAACTGAATCATGGAGATGATATAAGGATCTCCGTTGCTGCCGCCGGATTTGACAAACTGGGTTTTGATCTTTTCTATAAACTGGAGCTGCTCAATGAAGCAGAAACCATTTTAGCGGGCAAGGCTAAAACGGGAATGATGTGTTATGATTATCGATTGAAAAAGAAAACGGCTGTGCCGGAAGAAGTGATTGCAAAATTATCTCATAAATAACATGTTGTACTGGTATACTTCTCCTCTGTGTAACCCAGTGTTCTCTGTATCTCTGTGTTGAAAAAAATCATTAAACGAAGTCCTTTTCAACACAGAGATACAAAGGTTAGGAGTTACACGGAGCGTCTCTCAATTCGAATATCTAGAACAATACATACAGTAATCATTACTGTATCAGCTGTTCCAGATCCGCCAGCTTTCTTCTGCCTGCAGAACCAGCATCTCCTGCCCATTTTGTATGGTTGCTCCCTGCGCTTTACCATTGGAAAGAAACTTTGTTTCTGCAGGATTATAGACCAGGTCGTATAAATGATGCTTTGCCGTGATGAATTGATAAGGCAATGCCGGACAATCATTCACATTCGGATACATGCCCAGTGGGGTTGTGTTGATCAGTAAATGGTGAGAAGCCATAAGCGCTTCATCAACCTGTTCGTAAGTAATTGAATCAGCCGATGCGGTTCTGGAAACATATTGAACCGCTATTCCCAGTGCATGCAAAACATATACCACCGCTGCCGAAGCGCCACCGGTGCCAAGCACCAAAGCTCTTGTATGATTTGGTTTCAGGAAAGGTTTGAGTGATTGTTCAAAACCCACTACATCCGTATTGTACCCGGTTCTTTTTCCGTCTTTGATGTTTACGCAATTACAGGCGCCGATTGTTTTCACCACATCCGAAACCTCATCCAGAAAAGTCAGTACCTGCTTTTTATAGGGGATGGTAATATTAAACCCACGCAGGTCTTTTTTATCGTGCAGCACAACGCTCAGTTCTTCTATGGAAGGCAGAGAAAAATTCTCGTACACGCAGTCTGTAATACCCAGCCGGGTAAATTTTTCCGTAAAATATTTTTGCGAAAAAGAATGTGACAAAGGATACCCTAACAAACCAAAGCGGCGCATGGATTATTTTTTGTCAAGATACAAATCAAAAGTATCTCCACGCAAACCAATACGCATCGCTTCCAGGGGGATCACTTCATTGGGGGCGATATTACCCAGGTTTACATTGCAACCGATCAGCTCGAGAAAGTATAGCTGCTGTGCTTTCTGTGGCGCTTCCCAGATAATTTTTTCTTCGGGGATTTGTGTAAGAATTTCCTGCACCAATCCTTCCCTAACCTCTCCACTGCCACGGTAAATACCTACATTACCTGCTTCACGTGCTTCGGCAATTACATACGAAGAGCCTGCTTCCAGTTCAGCGCGCATCAGTTCGATCCATTTATAGGGAGGAATGATATGCGCCGCGTCTTTGCTGCCCACTTCACTCAATACAGTGGCGTGTTTGGTTAGTTTTTCAATGTAGCCGCATTTCTCGGCGTGCGGGATGCTGATGGAGCCATCACTCACTTCCACATAGCTGATGCCATAATCTTTACAAACAGCGATATAATCATCAAACTGGTTACGTACCAGGAATGCTTCGAACAGGGTTCCGCCAAAGTAGATGGGAATATTGTAAGACTGGTATACTTCAATTTTCTGGCGCAGGTTGGGGGTTACGAATGAAGTGCCGAAACCAAGTTTCACAATATCTACATGCGGACCCGTTACGCTCACAAAATCATGTACTTCATTAATGCTAAGACCCTTGTCCATCACCATCGTCAATCCTGAAGTTCTGGGCTGAGAAGTGCGTACAGGAATCTGGGTAAGATTAAAATTCATAGTCTATAACTTTTTATACCGGCGCAAAAATACAGTAAACAGGTGAGTGTAGGATTCACCTTTTGTGAAGGAGCACAAAAAAAGATTAAATCTTCTTTCCTTTCTTATAACGGGCCAGGATATCCACAACCTGGTTATTCTGTAAAATGGAAGGATTCAGTTCTATGAACTTTTTGAGCAGGCGTGGTGCTTTTTCCATGGCCATTTCCAGTTTCAGAAGGGCGTCTTTTGATTTACCTAGCGCAAAGAGAATAGTGCTATAATAGAAGAGGAAAACAGGCTTACCGTCTGTGGCTTTCATGGCCGCTACACATTGTTCAATGGCTTCTGCAAAAAATTCCGCTTTGATCAAACAACGGATCAAGGCTTCCCATCCCGCTACATTCTTAGGTTTATGCTGTACAACGGCCCCAAAGTATTGGATCGCATCTTTATACTGGTTGAGGTGCATTTTACATTCGCCCATGGCCAGGTTGTATTCCGGAATGGTTCGTTGAATGCGCATCGCATTCTCCAATTGTTTGATGGCCGGCTGCCATTGCTCTTCGAGCATATAGGTAACGGCTATCTTGTAATGCAGCTTGCTGTCATCCGGATTCAGGTGTACCGCTTTCTTATAATGAAATCTTGCCTGCGCATAATTTTCCATGCGGTGATAACAATGGCCGATGGCTTCATAGATCACGTCTTCCGGGCGGGTCAGTTCCAATACTTTTTCCAGCACCTCGATCGCTTCCCTGTATTTCCTGAGGCGTAAATAAGCATCGCCCATATTGCGGTAAGCGTAATCAAATTTTTCATCGATCGCCACGGCATATTGATACGCATCAATTGATTTTTCGTAGAGCTTCAACCCCTGGTAAGCGGCAGCCAGGTTAAACCAGGCCAGTTCGCTGAATGGGAATTCTTCAATGATCTGCTGGTGCAGGCGAATGCTTTCTTCGTTGCGTCCGGTGAAATCGGTCCAGAAACAGATCTTGTACAAAGCCTCTTCGTTATTGGGCTCCGCTTCCAGTACCAGTTTCAGGCAATCGAATACTTTATCAAATTCTTCGTAATCATCATACACATCCGCCAGTTCAAACAACAGGTCAATTTTTTCTTCTCCTTCAAACAGGTTCAATGCGGATTCTAACAAATCAACCGCTTGGGCCTGCTGGTCAAGTGCGAGGTAAGCGTCTGTTTTTAATATATAGAGATTCAGGTCACTGCTATCATACAGCTCCGCCACTTCCAGAATATCCAGCGCTTCCCTGTATTTGCGGGTTGCCAGCAGGAGATCGGCTTTTTTGATCATCAGCTGGGAAGAATAAGGGAACTGGGATAAACCGGTGTCGGCCGCTTCGAGTGCCTCAGGTATATCGTCTTTTTCGTCAAAATGGTCAATAATGCGCTCAAATGCGTCTTCTTCCAGAAAAGAGTGGGATCTGCCGTTTTTGAGGTTCTGGTATTGCCTGAGAAGTTCTTTTAGCTCTTCGCGGTCTTCGCGGTACGGATTTTCTCGCATTAGCTATTAGGTTTATACAATTTATGACAAAAAACCAGCTTTTTTCAGGTTTTTGGTAACTTTTTCGATTTGTTAACGTTTGTTAATAAAATGAGAATTGTGTGATATTTAAGAAAAATGTACTTTTGTCTAAATGAGCATCCGCAACCATATTAAAAAACTTACTGTTGTAACCCTTCTTTTGATGGGTATGCAGGTAACTTATGCGGCATTTTCATTCACCGGAATCGCGGACGAAAAAACAAAAACAAGCAAATATTCCCTGAAGAACCTGAGTTCTCTGGCGCATAAAGGCTTGTCCTTTAATTCCCTCAAATCAAGTCTGCAATACAAAGGTGCACAATCTAATGTTAAGGAAACCGTTAATGGCAATGGTTCTGAAGTGAACTCTATGTTACGTTTCGACAACGGCAACACTTCTTATATCTATCCTTACAAATTCAAAGTAAAGGCGCCTAAGTTTAAAACACCTGCTCCTCCGCAAAACTAATTCAGCAAACGGTATCCACTGGTGGGAATATCAAATCTTGATGCCTGTACAGGGCTAAGGTTAATTTTTGTGGCTGTGTATTTTATCTTCTTGCTATCCGCTTCCTGGGTCTCGAATTCGAGTACAAAACCAGGTATGTCTTTAAACTGGTATTCATATTCTTTTACGGAAGGAATAATCGCTGTTGCATAATACAACGCGTACGCTGTGCCGTCTTTTAACTGCAGCAGGGCTTTTTTGCACTCGTAGCCTAGTATTGTTTTTACTTCCGTGGTAAGCAGGGAAACCGTCATTCCTTCATACTTTTTATTCTCAGCCGCCCAACGGGCATGATCCAGTTTGGTCATGAATTTATTGTTGCCAAATTCACGCAGGATTACCGCATTCCCCGTATTCTTATTGTAAATAAGTGATTGTGTAAAAGAAGGACTGACCAGGTCGGTACGGCTATCGTTGCCTTTGATATATACATTCTTGGTACTGGCTTTCAGCGATTCGGTAATATCCTTATCCGCGCTGCCATCTTCTGTACTGATGGCATAGGTAATGGTACAATCAGCCACTACCCTTTGGGCAAAGCTTCCTGTTGCAAGCGATACAACAAAGAGCGTGAGTAAACTGATGTATTTCATGGTGGTTGTATTTTGGAATTTTGGGATTGGGAAATTTTGGAATTGCTTTTTCAATTTCCCAATTTCCCAATTCCAAAATTGCACTTTATTTTTTCTTGCCGTTCTTATCCTTCAGGTCCTGCAATTTCTTCTGGCTATCCATCATCTGTTCATAACGCTCCTGCCATTTACTCTTGGTTTTAGGCGCTTTGCGTTTCTCGTCTATCTTGGCCAGGATCTTATCGTGGTTGATAATATAGTTCTGTATTACAAATTGCAGGCCAAGTGTGATTACGTTGGATACGGTATAGTACCAGGTAAGCGCCGAAGGCAGTTTGTTAAAAATAAATAACAGCATGAAAGGGAAGATATACGGCATGTATTTCAGCGCCGGGTTATCCTGAGTAGGTGTCATGCTCATATTGTAAATAGAGATCAGGAAGCTGGTTGCCACCGCGGTAATGGTGAACAGACTGATATGATCTCCAAATGCGGGAATCGTAAATGGCAGATGCGCGATAGAATCATAAGACGACAGGTCATGGCTCCATAAGAACTCCTGTCCGCGCAGCCCGATATTCGAGTTAAAGAAACTATACAGGGCAAAGAAGATCGGGATCTGCAGCAAGGCCGGAATACAACCACCCAATGGGTTTACACCTGCTTCGCGGAACAATTTCATCTGCTCCATCGCAAAGCCCTGCTGATCGCTGCCGAATTTCTTTTTCAAGACATCAAGCTCCGGACGCAATACTTTCATTTTAGCGCCACTTAAATAACTGCTGTACGTTAATGGTGCCGTTACCAGGCGTATGAACAAGGTAAGCAGCAATACTACCCAACCAAAGTTCTTCACGAATCCCGCAAAGAAATCAAACACATTCATGATGATGTATTTGTTGATGGGGCGTACAAAAGAATACATATCCCGGCCCAGGTTCACGATCTTATCCATATCGGGAGCCTGCTTCTTCAGGATATTATAATCGCTCGGGCCAAAGTATAACTGAAAAGGAACGGAAGCTGATGCACTAACAGGCAGTTTGATCTGCAACGATGCATCTGCGGTAGCCAGGGCATTGCTCGAATCGGTTTTGCGCATCCATTGTACCTGTCCACCGGAAAAACCATTCTTCGCCACCAATGTGCTGTTAAAGAATTGCTGTACCACACTTACCCATTGTACGGGCTTTTCAAATTTTCTTTCGCTCTTGGCAGAAATATAATCAAACTCATTGCCTTCAGAGAAACAGATATTCGACATCTGTCTTTCATACGCGGCAGTCTTTTCCTGCTGAAAAGTTTCTGTACGCCAGTTGATATTCATCAAACCCTGCGTTAATAATTTATCCGCGCCGTTCATCGATACGTTCCAGTCGATCATGTAGGCATCTTCCTTCAGTATATACTGGTGTGTAATGGTTTCTCCATTGGCGCCAGTCAGTGTAAAACTTATGCTCTGACTTTTATCCGCGTTGACTACCGGTTGCGAAGCAGCGAAAAACAAAGTATTGCTCGGTGCCGATTGGTTGGCGGACGTATTTACGTTGTATCCGATCTGGTTGTGTTCAGATAATACCACGTGTTCTCCATTCACCGCCGATTTATAGTTTTTCAGCTCAACGCTTTTTACCTGTCCGCCTTTGCTTGTAAACACCAGTTTCATCACATTGTTCTCCAGTGTAACCAGTTGTTCCGTTCCGATGGCGGCAGTAGTAAAATCGCCCGCTGCAGAAAGCCTGGTAGCGGAATCTCTTTTTAATGAGTCGATGCGTGCGGCTATGGTATCTGCCGGTTTAATGCTGGCAGCTTTCACCCTGTTTAAGGAATCTTCCTGTTTTTGTTTGAATGCTTGCAGTTCATTCTGCTGTTTGTTGCTATACCAGAAATAAATAAAAAACAAAAGGCCAAGCAAAACAAACCCTACGACCGTATTCTTATCCGTCTTCATACTCAATTTTATTGAGGGGCAAAGGTAGTATTTGGAGGGGTATCAAGTTCCAAACCCGTTAAAATAGCTATAAAACGGTATGTGCGGCGAAAAATGCCGTTTTTTCATCGTTCCTTTAGCTTCTACTTCAACCACCAGGGGGATTCCCGACTTCTACCAACCAATTTCTAAAATCTTGTTATGCAGGAAAATAATACCGCTATTTCCCAAAGGGAAACGTATACCCCTACGCGCTGGAACCGTTTTCTCTGGTGGCTATCTACCGCCGAGCCGGAGTTGCTGGCAGATTGTGTGATTGACCGGAACCGTTATGCCATTGTGGGCATGACCGTTTTGGGAACCTGGGCTTTTGCCACACTTGCCTGGACCTATTTTTTCAGCACGGTAATAGGCAGCTGGTTTGTAGCATCATTGCTGGGTGTATTTATGGGCGGAATGATACTGACCATTGACAGGGCATTGATCAAAGGCATCAGCCGTTCCAATAAAAAAAGATTTTTGCCTTTGGCTTTCCGTGGTATACTGGCCCTGGTGATCGGTCTGTTTATGGCGCAGCCCGCTTTGCTGTATTTGTTTGATAAGGAAATTCATGTTCAGATCTCATTGGATAATGAGCAACGTAAAAAAGACAAAAGGCAAAAACAGGATTCCGTTTATTATGCTGAACGAACGGTTCTGCAACAAAAGAAAAACAGCCTGCAGCAACAACTCAACAGCCGGTATGCAGAAGTAAGCGCGGCACGTGATGCTTTTATCAAAGAGACCGATGGTACCGGTGGCAGTAAAAAAATCGGGTTAAAAGATATTGCGCAGGCCAAGCAAAGAGAATACCAGAAACTGGATGCGGATTACCGGGTGCTTGAACAGCAACTGCTGCCACAGATACAAAATAGTGATAGCGCCATTGCCGTTATGGATGCATCCATCCAAAAAGAACAGGCTGCTTTTGCAACGCTACTGAACGATGGATTTATTACAAGGATCGAAGCTTTGAATCATCTCGTACAGAACAATACATCGGTTGCTTTCAGGTATTATTTATTGGTAGCGATTTTATTGCTGATCGAATTAATGCCCGTGATCTCCAAAACCTTATTACCAGAAGGCACTTATGATGAAAAAGTATCGCTTCGCGAAAAGATAGAAAAAGAACTCACCCAAAAAAACCACGACCGGGAACTGGCACTCAAAGAATTATACAATCAAACCGCATTTGAGCAAGACAGTGGTTTTATCAAAGAATTTTTTACTCAATCTGAACAGGAAAGAAAAGAAAGAATGCAGGAACAATTAAAAACCTGGAAAGAAGAAAAACTGAAAAGCTTCGATGGCTTATGGGACGATATGAAGCGCGATATGCTGACGAAGCAGGAAAACTAGGGAATGTTGAATATTGAACAAGGAATTTTGAATGATGAAGTAGTAGCAGCAAATTACTTCAACATTCAAAATTCAACATTCCTTGTTCGATATTCCCTACCGCGCTCCTGGCGGGCAATATGTTCTCAAATAATCTGTATACAACTGGTTCAAATGCGCGGCGGTACCTTTGCCTTCAAATATACCGTGCGTACGGTTGGGATAACTCATCATTTGAAATTGTTTGCCATTGGCAATTAGTTCATTGATCAATTGTTCCGCATTGTTGTAATGCACATTATCATCACCGGTACCATGTATGTACAACAGGTGTCCTTTCAGGTTTTTTGCATAGGTGATGGGAGAACCTTTTACAAAATCTTCGCGGTTTTCCTGTGGCAGGCCCATGTAACGCTCCTGGTAAATATTATCGTAGGTAAGCTGGTTGCCCACAGCGGCTACAGAGATGCCTGTTTTATAAATCTCAGGATACTGGAACATCAGACCTAAGGTAGCAGAACCTCCACCACTCCATCCCCATACAGCAATACGGGAGGTATCTACATAAGACCATTTCATGATCTCTTTGGCGGCCATTGCCTGGTCGCGGATATTCAGCTGGCCGATTTTGCGGTAGATGGATTTACGCCATTCTCTTCCTTTCGGTGCCGGCGTACCGCGGTTATCAACAGTGATATAGATGTAACCATCCTTGGCCATGCTTCCCAGGTACATCCTGTTATTTCCTGCACCCCACTGGTCTTTGGCATTTTGTCCGGCCGGTTCAGTATATACAAAAAATACTACCGGGTATTTTTTGGAAGCATCAAAATTATTGGGCTTCACCATCCAGGCATCCATCTCTACACCTTCATCCGTTTTCACTTTGAAGAATGCTACATTCGATTTTGTTTTATCGGCTTTGGCTACAGCGGTGTTTACATTATCGCCGTTGAATGATGTATGATCCGGCAGGGTTACCCATTCGCGCGAAGGTTGAGTGTAATAATTGGAAAAAGAATGCTGCGCATATTTACCGGTAGGCGATACATTGTACGTATGCGTTCCGTTCTGGTTCATTGGGGATAAACGCTCCGCGGTTCCGGTTCCATCGATCTTTGTTCTGTATAAATACCTTTGTGTAGCATTATCGGGTGTTGCATAAAAATAAACATAGCCACCCGCTTCATCCAGTGCATTCACATTCATTACATCGTAGTTCCCTTTAGTAACTAAGGTTTCTGATTTCCCGTCCCGGCTGATCCGGTATAAATGGCGCCACCCGTCCTTTTCGCTTTCCCATAAAAATTCTTTGCCGTTATTGAGCCAGAATTTATCTGCCAGTGAATTCGCCACATCAATCCAGGCCGCATCGGTTTCGTGATGGATCGAATTTGTTATACCGCTTACAATATCGGCCAACAGGATATTGCTCTCATTCTGCTTCCGGTTAAAATGTTGCATGATCAGTTGTGTACTGTTACCCGCCCATTCCATTCTCGGTACATAAGATTGCAGAACCGGGTCTGTTGGAATAGTCATCCAGTTCGTTTTGGCAGAGCTAACATCTACCACACCGATCTTATATGGTGAGGGCGCTTCACCCGCACTTGGGTATTCAACAGGAACGGCAAACGGATAAATAGAATCCGTTGTATTCAGCATCAGGTAGGTTTTTACATTGGTGGCATTCAGTTGCCAGTAAGCGATCTTCTTACTATCCGGACTCCAGCGAAATCCGTCCTGGCAGCCAAATTCTTCTTCATAGGCCCAATCAAATGTGCCGTTGATGATCTTACGCGTACCGCCGGTAGTTAATGCAGTCGTTTTCCCTGTAGCCAGGTCTTCCGCATAAATATTATACTCACTTACATAAGCTACTTTCTTTCCATCCGGCGAAAACTTGGCGAACATCAGGGAAGATACTGGTTTGGTTTTCCCAATTTGCTTCAGGCTTTTATCATTCAGGTCAAGTACCCAATAATCACCCCGTGTTTCATCACGCCATACTTTTTTGGAATTGGTATAGATCAGTACTTTCTTATCATCGGCAGAAAAACTAAAACTACGGATAGCCAAAGCAGCTGTTGCGGAGCCTGGTGTTAACAGGTTTTTAGAAACCACTACGGTTTTTGCGAAAGAGGGCAACTCGTTCCTTACGATCTCACCACCTTCGGTGGTAAAATAACCATTGCCGTCTTTTGTCCAGTTAAGCCCCTGTGCCTGGGTTTCGGCAATTACCAGGAGCAACAATAAAGCAGGAATCAAACGAAGTATTTTCATAATCATCTTTTTAGGACGCTGAAAATACTTAATTAACCCAGCATTTCACGCAAAGATGCCAGGAAAGCAAAGGCGCCAAAAAAGCTTTGCTCTCTTGGCGCCTTTGCGTGAAAAAAATAAAAAATCTCTTTTAAATCAACGCATCCTGTAAAGAAGTGGTTTTTAAAGAACTTCTTTTATCGTTATATTTTTTTGCCGCATCGATAAAGCCTACAAACAAAGGCGCAGGTCTTTCTACCGTACTTTTCAGTTCAGGGTGGTATTGCACTCCGATGAAGAAAGGATGGGAAGGGATCTCCATAATCTCCACCAGTCCCGATTCAGGGTTTCGTCCACTGGCGATCATGCCATTGTTCTCAAACTGCTCCAGGTATTCGTCATTGAATTCGTAACGGTGCCTGTGTCGCTCGCTGATCATGGTTTCGCCATAGATCGCATGCGCCAGGCTGGCTTCTTTGATCTCGCATGGATAAGCCCCCAAACGCATGGTACCACCCATCATGCGGATCTTTTTCTGCTCTTCCATCATATTGATCACTGCGTATGCTGTGGACGTATCCATTTCTGTTGAGTGCGCATCTTTCAGTCCCAATACATTTCTTGCATATTCAATTACGGCCATCTGCATTCCCAAACAAATGCCAAAGAATGGCAATCCTTTTTCTCTTGCATATTGTACCGCTACGATCTTCCCTTCAATTCCTCTATGTCCAAAACCCGGTGCCACCAGCAGGCCATCCAACCCGTCTAATTTTTCGGCTACATTATCGGCCGTGATGAATTCGCTGTGTACATTCACCACCTGTACTTTTACTTCGTTCATCGCGCCGGCATGTACAAAACTTTCCAGAATGGACTTGTATGCATCCTGTAGTTCAATGTATTTTCCGATCAAACCAACGGTTACTTTGGCTTTGGGGTATTTCAGTTTATCTAAAAATCCTTTCCATTTATCCAGTTGTGGTTCACCGTAACCGGTAAGGTTCATTTTTTTCAAACAGATCAGGTCCAGTTTCTCGCGCAGCATCAGCAAAGGCACTTCATAAATGGTTGATGCATCCATTGCTTCAATTACCGCTTCCTGTTTTACATTACAGAACAAAGCGATCTTGCGTTTAATATCATTGTTTAGTGGTTCTTCGGTACGGCATACAATAATATCCGGGTGTACCCCGGTTTCGCTCAGCATTTTTACACTGTGCTGGGTAGGTTTTGTTTTCAGCTCTTTCGCGGCTTTCAGGTAAGGGATCAGGGTAAGGTGTACCACCATCACATCTTCTTCCGGCAGTTCCCATTGCAACTGGCGAACAGCTTCTATAAAGGGAAGACTCTCAATATCACCAACGGTACCACCGATTTCTGTAAGGATGATATCATATTTTTTATCTTCTCCCAATAACAACATCCTGCGTTTGATCTCATCAGTAATATGCGGAACCACCTGAACGGTCTTCCCCAGGAAATCGCCCGCTCTTTCTTTATTAATCACTGTCTGGTAAATACGGCCGGTGGTTACATTATTGGCCTGCGTGGTATAGATATTCAGGAACCTTTCGTAATGGCCCAGGTCAAGGTCTGTTTCGGCACCATCTTCCGTAACATAACATTCACCATGCTCATAAGGGTTAAGGGTACCCGGATCCACATTGATATAGGGATCAAATTTCTGAATGGTAACCTTTAACCCCCTCGCCTGCAGCAATTTTGCTAATGAGGCGGCAATGATTCCTTTTCCTAAACTACTTGTTACACCACCGGTAACAAAAATGAATTTGGCCATGATACGGTTTATTAGTTGAGCTGTTTATGATTTACCGGTTCTAACCGGGCGATATTACTTATCCAAACATCGTTGTGTCTGCTTTTCGGCAGACAGGTCGCACACTTTTGCTTCCTCTTTTGTATTCAACAAAAAAAATAGACATCAAATAGCAGGAACCTGCTTTTGTGTCTTACAAATCAAAGAATATTGACCTTGGAAAAAAATACCGTGCAGAAAAATTTCAGAGGTCGTACAAAGCTACAGCAAATTATTTATTCAAAAAAATAGCCCGTCTTTATAGAAGCCTGTTTTTGCCTAAAGTGTTAATTTGAAGTGTACATCTTTATTCGAAAAAAAAGGTATATGAAGGAAGTTGATTCCTGTTACGGGTGGCTCTCGCTTTTGGGGTATTCCAGGTCTGCCATTGGGAAACTCCTCTTTCGGCTATCTAACCTACTGTAACGGGATATACAGGCCAGTTTTGGCAGTACACAGGCCGTCACCTTCTTAAGAGTATAATTCGGAGCAAAAGGTAAAACATACTGTGGTCTAAGATTTCCATTTTCGCCACAGATTTTCGCAGATTTTTAAAGTCGGTCACATATCGTTCACGATCTTTTTATAACTGGTAACAATGCCTTTGATCAGTGATGAGCTGAAACCCTGGTGTTCCATTTCGTTCAACCCTGCAATGGTGCAACCTTTGGGTGTGGTTACTTTATCTATTTCCTGTTCGGGATGCGTATTGCGTTGCAGTAATAATTCAGCTGCGCCTTTTACGGTTTGCGCCGCAATCAAAGAAGCGGTAGCGGCACTGAATCCGATCTCGATACCACCTTGTATATTGGCGCGTATATAACGCATGGCGTATGCGGTTCCGCAGGCACCTAATACGGTAGCGGCGTCCATTAATTTTTCTTCTATGAAAACAGATTTGCCTAGCTGGTTAAATACATCGGCCACAAAATTCACCTGCTCATTGTTTGCCTGATGGGCGCAAATACAGGTCATGCTTTGCTGTATGGCAATGGCTGTATTGGGCATGGCACGGAACAAGGCAAATTCATTACCAACGATCTCCTGCATGTCTTTGATCCAGATCCCGGTTACCACGCTGATCAATACATGTTTCTTCGCATCGAGATACGGTTGAATTTGCGCAAGTACTTCTTTTACCTGGAAAGGCTTTACCGCCAGAACGATCCATTCCGCATCAGTAACGGCTGCCACATTATCATCACTCACCAATACCCCTTTCTCTTCCAGTGATTTTAGCGCGGTAACATTTCTTCTTGTAACGATCAGGTGCTCGGGTAATACAAACCCACTGCTCACCAACCCTTCTGCCATGGCGGCACCAAGATTACCACCTCCAATGATGGCTATTTTCTTACTCATAACGATTGCTTTCCGTGAAGATAGTCGATAAAGTCGATAGACAACGGACGGCGGTCCACAGTGGTTGATAAAAAGGGTCGCTTACGCAAATGGAATAGGCTAGTAATAATGTGTTGTGCTAGTCCCCTCCGTGAAACTCTGTACCTCTGTGACTCTGTGGTAAAGCCTTCGCTTCGATCTTTTTTCACCACAGAGTTACAGAGATACGGAGTTTCACAGAGAGAATTTGATGGGAGCCAACACGTTAATAATATTTAGCCGTGCGCAGGTAGCCCCGAACATAATCATCTACCCCGGCTTCCAGTGTATAAAATGGTTGGGTGTAGCCGGCATTGTGCAGCTTCTGCATATTGGCTTCGGTGAAGTACTGGTACTTGTCGCGGATATCTTCGGGCATATCAATGAAAACAATATTGGCAGGAAGGTCCAGTCCGGCAAACGTGGCTTTAACCAGGTCGTTGAATGCGCGCGCGGTACCCGTACCCAGATTATATAAGCCGTTCTTCACCATTGACCATTGACCATTCACCATTGCCCCCATCATCCACTCAATTACGCTCACCAAATCCTTCACATACACAAAATCGCGGAGCTGTTCACCATCCTTAAATCCTTCTTTATGGCTGCGGAATAATTTTACTACCCCATCTTTTTTGATCTGGTTAAATGCATGCCAGATCACGCTGGCCATACGGCCCTTGTGGTATTCGTTCGGACCATATACATTAAAGAATTTCAAGCCCGCCCAAACAGGCGGATGCGCTTTACCGGCAGCTACTTCATGCAATGCCCATTTATCAAATTCATTTTTACTGATGCCATACGGATTGAGCGGTTGTAATTTTTCAACCAGGTCGTGATCATCATCATAACCCAGTTCGCCCGCACCATAGGTAGCTGCAGAAGAAGCATAGATCAATGGAATCTGGTGTGCGGTACAATATTGCCATACACCTTTTGAATACTGCACATTCAGTTCTTCGTGAATGCTGTAATCAAATTCAGTGGTGTCCGTTCTGGCACCTAAGTGAATAATAATATCAATCTTCGGTTGATGGGTGGTTAACCAGTCAAACAGGTTATACCGCTCAACAATAGCCGTATATTTTTTAGACTCCCAGTTCTTTCGTTTTTCTTCAAAACCAAAATCATCTACGAGCACCAGGTTTTCGTATCCATTATCATTCAGGTATTGCACCATGCAGGAACCGATAAAGCCGGCCGCACCGGTTACGATAATTTGGCTTGAAGAGGTTTCTTGCATTTTTTAAATTTTCAATTATGAATGCTGCATGTTAAGAGGCTGTTTGCGTTAATTGTTTTTAATTCATTATGGCGCTTGTTTCTCTGCGAAAACTCCGGCAACGCTGCGGCTCTGCGGTGAATTGCGGTTTACATTCACCGCAGAGCCGCAGAGAACAGAGAGCTTTCGCAGAGGCATAAACAATTCGTATTAATTAACTCACACAGCTTTTAAATATTGAGTCCATACACACCTCATTTCACATTCGACATTCCTTGCTCAATATTCATGATTCGTTCAGGTTATTTATTCAAAATCTTCTCGATGGCCGTATCATATTTTTCTTTCCATTCAGCAATGCTTCCCCAGCCCTCACCATTCACTTCAATAGTACCCGCAGTTACCGTACCCAGTTGTGTTACTTCAATACCGGCCGCTTTCGCGTTCTGTAGTAAGCGTTCCGCGTTAAGCGTTGCACATGAAACAACAACCCTTCCCTGCGCCTCGCCAAACCAATACGCATCTTTGCGTAAAGCAGAACTGGTTGCTACTTTAAATCCGAGGTTTTGATTAAAGCCACTTTCTAACAAGGTAATGGCCAATCCTCCTTCGCTGATATCGTGTACGCTCTGCACCAGTTTTTCTTTGATGATACCGGCAACAAAATTTTGCACGGCCAGTTCTTCATCCAGGTCAAAATAAGGCGCAGGAGAATATTCTGTTTTCTTCAGTTTGTGTAAATATTCAGAAGAGCCAATATCGTTCTGTTGTTTTCCGATCAGCAGGATGGTATCACCGGGTGTTTTGAAATCCATGGTCATGCGGTTACCAAAGTCATCCAGTATACCCACCATACCAATGGTTGGTGTAGGATACACGGGACCATCCGGGTTCTGGTTATAGAAACTTACATTACCGCCTGTAACCGGTGTTTTAAATTTACGGCAGGCATCGCCCATACCGGTAACGGCTTTTACAAACTGGTAATATACTTCCGGGTCGTAAGGATTACCAAAATTGAGACAGTTCGTAACACCAATGGGTTCGCCGCCGCTGCATACAATATTTCTTGCCGCTTCCGCAACAGCGATCATGCCGCCTTTATAAGGATCGGCAAATACATATTTACTGTTACAATCAACCGTAATGGCCAATGCCTTACCCGTTCCTTTGGCAAGAACGATCGATGCATCGCTTGGTGCATTGGTTGATGCATTGGCCGCACCTACCATGCTATCGTATTGTGTATACACCCATCTTTTAGAAGCGATGTTCGGGATCTGTACCAGTTGCTCCGCAACGGCTTTCAGATCCGTAATATCTTGCACACCATTAATATCAAAAGCATTCACTTTCGCGAAATAGGCTGGCTCTTTGTATTCACGTGTATATTGCGGCGCACCGCCACCGAGTACCAGTTCGTATGCAGGTATCTCAGCTTCCAGTTCGCCATGCATGTAAAATTTCAGCAGGCCATCATCCGTAACCTGTCCAATTTCGCTGCAGCTCAGGTCCCATTTCTCAAAAACTTTTAATACGGCATCTTCCTTGCCTCTTTCCACCACCACCAGCATTCTTTCCTGGCTCTCGCTCAATAGCAATTCCCAGGCTTTCATATTTTTCTGACGGGTAGGTACTTTATCAAGATCAATACGCATACCCACGCCACCTTTGGCACTCATTTCTGCAGTGGAGCAGATGATACCCGCGGCACCCATATCCTGCATACCAATTACGGCACCGGTTTCAATCACTTCCAAACAGGCTTCCAGTAATTTCTTTTCCTGGAAGGGATCACCCACCTGAACAGCCGGTAATTCTTCCACACTATCCGATGTAATATTGGCCGATGCGAATGAAGCGCCGCCAATACCATCTTTACCGGTGGCACTACCTACAAAGAACACGGGGTTACCGGTTCCGGCAGCAGTAGCGCTCACCATTTTATTGGCCTGCATAATACCTACGCTCATGGCATTAACCAATGGATTGGTATGGTAGCAGTCTTCAAAATACACTTCACCGCCAACGGTTGGTACGCCAAAGCAGTTGCCATAATGGCCAATGCCATGCACCACACCACTTAAGAGGCGTTGTGTTTTTTTATCCTTGATATTTCCGAAACGTAAACTGTTGAGAGAAGCGATGGGGCGTGCGCCCATGGTAAAAATATCACGCTGAATACCACCTACACCGGTGGCTGCGCCCTGAAATGGTTCAATGGCGCTGGGGTGGTTATGACTTTCGATTTTAAAAACAACGCCAAAGCCATTGCCCATATCCATCAATCCCGCGTTTTCTTCACCGGCGGCTACCAGCATACGGCCACCATCGCGGGGCAGGGTCTTTAACCATTTGATGGAGTTCTTGTAACTGCAATGTTCACTCCACATGCCGCTGAATGCGCATAACTCTGTAAAGTTGGGGGTGCGGCCTAATTTCTGTTTAATGAGTTCGAATTCTTCGGCTGTTAAGCGAAGTTCCTGGGCGGTTTTAGCGGTTATTTCCATGATGCCGCGAAGGTAAGAAAGTACGTGTAAGAGGCAAGATGAAGTTTTGCAGAAAGGAATCGTGAGTGGTGAGTGGTGAGTGGTCAGTGGTGAGTAATCGTTTGCCCACTCACTACTCACCACTCACGTCTTCACCATTCACGCCTTCACCATTCACGCCTTCACCAATCGCCCGCTGCCCGATACATGCTTCTTTACATCCGAAGCCGCGCCACGGTAGCTTACATTGCCGCTGCCACTGATGCTGGCATCTATACTGGTATTGGCATTGAGTTTTACATTACCGCTGCCGCTGATATGAGCAGAGGCATCATCGCAGATCAGTTCACTGCAATCGGCATTGCCGCTGCCACTGATCCTGGCCGCTACCATGCTGGCGGAACCGCTAAGGCGGATATTACCGCTGCCGGAAATGCCTACTTCCACATTCTTTATCTTATTAAAAGCCATCTTGATGCTGCCGGAGCCTGATAACCTGAATTCCGTTTTGCCATCATTGTTGAATTTTCCTTCTCCCAAAATATCGCCACTGCCCGATAAGGACACACCGGTGAGTTTTGTGAGGGCTACATATATAGTGATCTTATTTTTAGACCGTAGGTTTACCCCTTTCTTCGATTTGATGGTAAGTTTCCCATCTTCCACGCTGGTTTCAATATATGCAAGCAGGTTTTCATCTCCTTCCACCTGGATACTACTGTTATCACCATAAGCCACCATTACATCCCATGAACCGGATGAGGCAATGGCAGTGTAGTTAGCCGCAGACCGGGTTTCTTTCTTAATATGACCATTCCCTTCAATTTTTTCCCATGGTCCCCATTGGGCGATGGATGAGAGACTAATCAGCATAGCGAAGGCAAAAAAGATTCTTTTCATGATTTTGGTTTTGGATGATAGGAATGGAACGGGAAAGCAAAAGATTAGTTACAGATTGAAAATTATTTTTCTCAGGTCTCTCGTATTGTCATATTATAAAAAATACAAATTAAATTATATTCTATGTTTTATTTTTTCCACATTTACCGCATTTTTTATCAGAATAACTAAATCAAACTTGATTTTCCGAAGTTTTTAAGCGTATTTTGAAGTGTCAAAAAAACTTAACCTATGTCTTTACGATTTACAGCTATCGGAAACATAACCAACGAAACAGGTGGCGTTCCCGTTCCAGCGAGCACAAAAGTGACCGCAATTTTCAATGAAAATGTATTTACGGTCCGCACAGCACGTGAATATTTAAGTGACGAAGCCTATAAAAGCCTGGTAACAAGTATCCGTGGCGGTAAAAAAATTGACCGTATCGTAGCCAACCAGATTGCCAACGGTATCCGCGCCTGGGCCGAAAGCAAAGGGGTTACCCATTATACACACTGGTTTCAACCTTTAACCGGTACCACAGCTGAAAAGCATGACTCTTTCTTTACATTAAAAAGCGATGGTACTGCCATTGAAGAATTTGATGGCGCGGCGCTGATCCAACAGGAGCCGGATGCCTCTTCTTTCCCCAGCGGTGGTTTGCGTGCAACTTTTGAAGCACGTGGCTATACAGCATGGGATCCTTCTTCTCCCGCTTTCATCATCGAGATCGGCCAGGGCAAAACTTTGTGTATCCCTACCATCTTCGTTTCTTATACAGGTGAATCACTCGATTATAAAGCGCCTTTGCTGAAAGCACTGGAAGCTTTGAACAAATCTGCTGTTGATGTTTGTAATTACTTCGACAAGAATGTTACCAAAGTAACGGCCACTTTAGGCTGGGAACAGGAATATTTCGTGATCGACGAATCGCTCGCCATTGCCCGTCCCGACCTGGTTCAGTGTGGTCGTACCGTATATGGTGCCGCACCTGCCAAAGGACAACAATTGGAGGACCATTATTTTGGTTCTATCCCTGAGCGTGTATATGCATTCATGCGCGATTACGAAGCGGAAGCCTACAAACTGGGTATCCCCTTACGCACCCGCCATAACGAGGTAGCACCCGCACAGTTTGAGTGCGCCCCTATTTTTGAAGAAGTAAATATTGCTGTTGACCATAATACCTTATTAATGGACGTGATGAGCCGTGTGGCCAAACGCCATAAACTGGTGGTATTGCTGCACGAGAAACCATTCGCGGGCATTAACGGTAGTGGTAAGCACAATAACTGGAGCATGGCAACCGACACAGGTGTAAACCTGCTGGCACCGGGCAAAACGCCTAAGACCAACCTGATGTTCCTTACCTTCTTCGTAAACATCATCAAAGCGGTTCATGACCATGCGGATATTATGCGTGCGGCCATTGCATCAGCCCCTAACGATCACCGTTTGGGAGCCAATGAAGCGCCGCCTGCTATCATCTCTGTATTCGTAGGTCAATACCTTTCTAAAGTATTGTCTGATGTGGAAACCCGCGTTAACACCAAGTTTGACGAACAAGACGAAGCCATCCTGAAACTGGATCTGCACCGCAGCATTCCGGAACTGATGCTGGACAATACCGATCGTAACCGTACCTCTCCTTTCGCGTTCACCGGAAATAAATTTGAATTCCGTGCCGTAGGCTCTTCTGCCAACTGCGCTATTTCAATGACCGTTCTGAACACCATCATGGCAGATACTTTGAAGAAATTTAAAATAGATGTAGATGCGCTGATCGAGAAAGGTGATAAGAAAGAGATCGCTATCATGCAGGTAATTCAGAAATACATTGTTGAAAGCAAGAAAGTATTGTTTGAAGGAGATGGTTACTCAGACGAATGGCATCATGAAGCAGAACGTCGTGGTTTGCCAAACCTGAAAACCACACCGATCGCTTTGGATGCGATGGTTTCTGATAAAGCCAAAAAACTGTTCGAATCAAATGGAGTGTACAGCCATACGGAGCTGGAAGCAAGACATGAGATTGAACTGGAAAAATACATTAAGAAAGTGCAGATCGAAGGACGTATCATGGGCGATCTGGCCATCAATCACATCATTCCTGCAGCCATCAAATACCAGAACCATTTATTGGAAAATGTAAATGGTTTAAAAGCCGCGGGTTTGCCAGAGAGCGCTTATGCAAGCCAGCTGGGTATCCTGAAATCGGTAAGTGAGCATATCCAGATCATTCATACCAAAGTAAATGAAATGGTGGAAGCGCGTAAGATCGTTAACAACATCGAAAACACCCGCACCAAGGCCATCGCTTACGAAAGCCAGGTAAAAGCGGCCTTCTTTGATGATATCCGTTACCATGTAGACAAACTGGAACACCTGGTTGACGATGATATCTGGACCTTACCTAAATACCGCGAAATGCTGTTTTTAAGATAATACTTTTGACTTGAGCAATTACGGCCCCGTTCTCATTCCTGAGAACGGGGCTTTTTGTTGATTGATAGTAAACCTGTTATACCCCTCCGTGCGCTTTGTACCTCTGTATCTCTGTGTTGAAAAAAGACTGCACACTAAAGATGCTTCCATTTTTTCAACACAGAGATACAGAGATCAGGAGGTACACAGAGGGGACTTCCCATTTTAATATAATAGCAGAAAACCCTGCTATTAAGGAAAAGTTAAGCGGCCGTTGCTGCCGATTGGCAATTACCGTCTACCGAAAACTTTGAAAACTGAAAAGGAAATATTCTATTTTACTCTACTAAACTCAAAAAAGTACCCGTATGAAAAAAGTAATTGCATTCGTAGCCGTAGTTGTTTGCTTTTCAGTAACAACTGCCATGGCACAAGGCGGTGGTGGTCAGCAAATGACTCCTGAACAGCGTACAGCCATGATGAAAGAAAGGTATAAAGCAATGGGCTTGAATGATGTTCAAACCGACTCTGTTATTGCCATCAGTAACGACTTAAGAGCTTTAAGGCCTACAAGAGAAACTCCTGAAGACCAAAGAGCAACAAAAATGAAAGAATTTACTGACGCAATGCAGAAGAGGCTTGACAAAGCCATTGGTGCAGATCTTGCCAAAAAAGTAATTGAAGGAATGGCTCAGCGTCCAGGTGGCGGCAGAGGTGGTGGCGGTAAATAATTACCACACCCCTTACAAAATAATAATGGCGCTTCCATGGAAGCGCCATTATTATTTTAACGAATGCATGTTTTGAAATCTGCTTATTTTAGACGTCTTATTATTAGCTATGAAAAAACTGATCATTACCGCTTGCCTATTCGCCTGTATTTCAGGCACCGCATCCGCGCAGGACAATACCGCTTCCCGAACACCGGAAGAACTGAAGGAATTATTTGGATTTTGCGATAAGACCGATCTCATCGCTAAATTCAAACTAAGTGCGGAACAGGCCGATAAAGTTGGCGAGATAGATTACTGGGCAAGGCTCCAGCAGAAAAGTATTGATGCCAATACCAATGAAGTATATGCCACAGCCGGCGAACTGCAGCAGGAAGTAACCAAAAGATACAAAGCCTTTCTCTCCGCCGACCAGGTAAAATCCGTAACCGATTATAAAAAAGCAAAAGCCAGCAGCCCTGAGCCATGCGAAATTATTGTACTCAGCTACAATCACCTGTTTGATACCATAACACCACAGCGGGCCTTGCTTTTATACAAAACGCCCTGGCGGAAACAACTGATCGATAAATTACAGATCAATGGCAGGCAGGCGGATATGCTGTTCGAAACAGAAGTGTGGAAACAGAAAGAATCACTCACCATTTCTGCTATCCCCGAAACAGATTTTAACAGGATACGCAGAACCGTAGCGATGAATAAGGAAAGAGACAGCAGGTACAAAGCCATCGGCTTATCCGAAGACCAGATGGGTACGGCTATTCAGTTTTTTAAGGAGCATCAGTTGGGAACGAAATAACCGTCATTGCGAGGAGGAACGACGAAGCAATCTGTGCTCCAAAATTAAGTCACCCGGCTATTTGTAACACAAGCTGCTTCGCATTGCAGGCCCTTTGCTATTTGTAACACGGATTGCTTCGTCGTTCCTCCTCGCAATGACGTTATTTCATCTTAAACGATTCCAAAAACTTAGTGGTGAAATTTCCTTTGCGGAAATCTTCATTCTGCATTAACTGCAAGTGGAAAGGAATGGTTGTTTTTACGCCTTCGATCACATACTCACTCAAAGCCCGGTACATGGTATCAATGGCTTCTTCGCGGGTTTGCGCTATGGTAATCAATTTTCCGATCATCGAATCGTAATAAGGTGGAATTACATAGCCTGCATATACATGGCTGTCTACACGAACGCCATGTCCGCCGGGTGTATGCAATACCGTGATTTTTCCGGGTGAGGGACGGAAATCATTATAGGGATCTTCCGCATTGATGCGGCACTCGATGGCGTGCATCTGCGGTTCGTAATTTCTGCCGGATATTTTTTCGCCCATGGCGATCTTGATCTGTTCTTTAATCAGATCAAAATTGATCACTTCTTCCGTAACACAATGTTCTACCTGGATACGGGTATTCATTTCCATGAAATAGAAATTGCGGTGCTTATCTACCAGGAACTCGATGGTACCCACGCTTTCATAATTAATGGCAGAAGCGGCTTTGATAGCGGCTTCGCCCATTTTCTTACGCAGCTCCGGTGTCATAAAAGGAGAAGGTGATTCTTCCACCAGTTTCTGGTGACGGCGCTGGATAGAACAGTCACGTTCGCTCATGTGGCAAACCGTTCCGTATTGGTCGCCGGCAACCTGTATCTCTATGTGTCGAGGCTCTTCCACGAATTTCTCCATGTAAATACCATCATTCTTAAATGAAGCGGCCGCTTCCTGTTTAGCAGCGCTGTACGCTTTTTCTATCTCAGATTCGTTCCATACCACGCGCATTCCTTTACCACCACCACCAGCAGTTGCTTTTAAAATAACAGGATAGCCTACTACTTTGGCCAGTTCTTTAGCCTGGTCCACACTCTCCAGCAAACCTTCGCCACCGGGTACTACGGGTACACCGGCTTTGATCATGGTTTCTTTGGCGGTGATCTTATCACCCATCTTATTGATCATCTCGGGTGTGGGCCCGATAAACTTGATACCATGATCGGCACAGATCTGTGAGAACTTCGCATTCTCGGCCAGGAAACCATAACCGGGATGTACCGCATCCGCATTGGTAATTTCTGCGGCGGCCATGATATGCGGGATGTTTAAATAAGAATCCGCACTGGCGGGTTTACCGATACAAACCGCTTCGTCTGCAAACTTCACATGCAGGCTGTCTTTATCGGCAGTAGAATACACCGCTACTGTTTTAATGCCCATTTCGCGACAAGTCCGGATAACACGGAGAGCGATCTCTCCCCTATTGGCGATTAATATTTTTTTGAACATGTAGTTAATTTGAAAATTTAAAAATGGCTCAATAGCGCAATGGTTCTTATGATAAATTTGTCTTCGATGTAACCAAAATTTTTCCCAGTATTTTATTAATTTCTTCCAGTTTTCCGATCAATTGTTTGCAATCGGGATAGTTGGGTGAGTAGTCACATAACCACAACCAATACTGCGATTCCTCAGCCTCTTTAGCTGCAATTTTCATTTTATGAATAAAATCAGCTTTGCTTTCTGCATTCTGCGCTTCCATTGCATTGGCACCAATTGAAGTTCCTGACTTCAATAACTGCCTTGCCAGAACATACTTTTTCTTGCTTTCCAGTAACTCACAATACGCTATTACGAGCAGAGAAAAATCAAATGAAAGTTTCAGGATCGGATTATTGTCAAAAAGCTGTTTTCGCATATTTACTATTTATGCAAATCAATTCTTCATTGAGCCATTGAGTATTGAGAAATTGATACATTATATTGGTTCAACCAGGAACAATGGCTGATCGTACTCAACCGGGCTGGCATCTTCTACCAATACCTTAACGATGGTTCCTTTGATCTCGGCTTCGATCTCGTTGAACAGTTTCATGGCTTCAATAATGCATACCACTTTACCGGGAGTGATTTCGGTACCCACTTCGGCAAAAATGGGTTTGTCTGGTGAGGCGCGACGATAGAAAGTTCCGATCATCGGGCTTTTAATAGTAATCAGGTTATCTGCTTTAGGAGCGGCTGCTACTGGGGCTGCGGGTGCTGCTGCAGGTGCGGCTGGTGCAGGTGCTGCTGCGGTGGTATATACCTGCGGCTGGGGAGCTGCTACGGTTACTACCGCTTCTTCTTTCTGCTTGATGGTTACCTTACCATCCTTGTCTTCTATACTGATCTCACCGATATTACTTTTGTTGACGATCTTGATCAATTCGTGAATTTGCTTTAAGTCCATAAATGGCAAGTTTTAGGGGTAAAAACAGTGTTTTTGGGTCAAATAGTGGGGCAAAATAGCCTTTTTTTGATAAAAATGGGCATTTTCTTTATTTCCCATCCTTCTCATTTTGCGTATTGCCGGACTACAAAAAAAGGACAGCCATGGCCGTCCTTTGTAAATGAGTTATTGCAGACGCATTAATCTTATTAAGAAAATTCTTTATCTCTCTTCCTTTACACGCTCTACATAAGAGCCGTCTTTGGTGTTTACGCGGATCAGTTCTCCGTCTTCTACAAACAAGGGAACCATTACGGTAGTACCGGTTTCAACAGTAGCCGCTTTAAGTGCGCGGGTAGCTGTATCGCCACGAAGGCCTGGTTCGCAATAAGTGATCTTTAAAACGATCTTCTCAGGCAATTCGGCGCCAATGGGTTGTTCGGTTTCGGTATTGATGAAAACGAATACCTCGGAGCCATCCATCAGGAACTGCGGGGAATCGATCATTTCTTCTGCCAGCGCAATCTGTTCGAAGGTTTCGTTGTTCATCAGGTTATAACCTGTATCGTCTTTATACAGAAACTGGAAAGCCTTTTTCTCAACACGAACAGGGAAAATGTTCTCACCACTGTTCCAGGTTTTTTCAATAGAACGCTTATTATCAACGCCTTTTAGCTTGGCCCACACTTTTGCGGCGGCACGGGCTGTTTTATTCTCACCAAATTCCACTACAGAATACAGGCTGCCGTCTAATTTCAGGATCATACCACGGCTGATGTCGGATGTTGTTGCCATTGTGTTTGTTTTTAATGTAATGTTCTTTCGAACAGGCGCAAAAGTAGGGATTGGCGGCCAAATAGCCGAATGCTTATACCAATAGCCTATTTGCCCGGGTTTACCGCGAAACTGGTTACCTGTTCACCCACAGTATACCCACACTTCACCCACAGTTCACCCACACTGGTGTGGGTGAACTGTGGGTGAAGTGTGGGTGAACTGTGGGTGAACCCCGAAGAAAGCCCGAATCCAGTGGCTTTCAGCCCAAAGCATGCTCCTAATCATTTGCTGCACAAAGCATTATCATCAGAATGGTTGATTTGTTGGAAGGGGTTGATAGGGTGTTGTATTGAATTGCTATTGATAATAGGTTGATTATCAATGATGAATGTGTCTTTTTTTTAGCTAAGAGAAATCCAGAGAGAAAGAGAGAAAGAGAATCGTGGGTATCGCTCTTTTTCTCTTTCTCTCTGGATTTCTCTTAGCCAAAAAATATTCGCCCAGAAGCTGCCAGACAGTGTTTAAACCCAGGAATAGTACCTCGTACAAAAATCAGCGCCTTTGCCAGCTTTGCCCCTTTGCGTGAAAAGCCTTCTTCTAATAACAATAGAGCCCTGGCCTTTTTATGTACAACGCATCAGAATTTACTTACCAAGCCCCCCTTTTTAAAGAATGAACTGTTAAAAAAAATAACATATTCAGGCTGCAAACCCAAAACACCGGGTATCTAAGTATACAGTTAAAGCCTTCTTATGAAAAAACTTATACGCCTTGCTTTTATCCTTTGCTGCCTTTTTTTACAGGACCAATTATTTGCCAATACGGTAATTGTAAAAGGATATGTAACCGACTCATCCAATCATGCCATTGCCAACAGAACCGTTAAGATATATAGTACAGACAGCACCAATGGTGGCTGTGTATTATCGCATACGGTAGTTACCAATCCAAATGGTTATTACATCGATACTTTGCATTGCACCGGCGATATCAGACAACTGGTTGTGATTGTTGAAAATTGCAATGGCCTTAAGATCTATCACACCATTCAGGTTGGCACAACTGGTATTGCAGAAAGCAATTTCATGATCTGTGCACCCGGCGCAACAACACCTAATATTTCCTGCAAAGCCGTATACAGTTATACATCCCTGGGTACCGGCGTTAAATTCAATGCCGCAGGTTCTGCCACTATTAGTGGCGATAGCATCATCAGCCGCACCTGGACCTTTGGCGATAGCAGTACTTCCCTTACAGGAAATAGCGTAGATCCGGCGCATACTTTTAGCAAAGCGGGTAGCTACAATGTTTGTCTTACGATACATACCCAGAAAGGTTGCTCCAGCAGCTCTTGCCAAACAGTTGTAGTAAAAGATACTGTTCCGGTAACAAGACCTCCGGTTACCAATTGCAAGGCGCAAATCAACTTTACCAAACAGGGACTGACCGTAAAATTCACCAGTGCCAATAGTTACGCCCCAACCGGCGACAGCATCATCAGTCGTACCTGGTTATTTGGCGATAGCAGCACATACCTGACAGGTAACAGGATCGACCCATACCATGTGTATGCGAAAGCAGGTACTTATACAGCTTGTCTCTACATTAAAACAAAAAGCGGTTGTGAAAGCAAGATCTGCGCAGAGATCATTTTGCAAGACAGTGTGCCTCCGGTACCTACCAATTGCAAAGCCTATTTTACCTATACCATCAAAGATTCGCTTATTACGTTTAACAGTGAGGGCTCAATAGCTGCATCAACTGATGACAGCATTATCAGTCGCACCTGGTATTATTCCGACAATACTACTTCCGTATCGCTTGGAGGCAATGTGGTTTCACCCTACTACAAATATGCAAAACCAGGAAGCTATCCTGTATACCTGGTCATCAAAACCAAAAAAGGTTGCGAAAGCAGGTACACTGTTACCGTGGTGATTCCTCCGCCGCCAACCAATTGCAAAGCTTATTTTACCTATACCATCAAAGATTCAACCATTACGTTTAACAGCGAGGGATCAAAAGCTACATCGGATGATGACAGCATTATCAGCCGCACCTGGTATTATGCAGACAATACCACTTCCGTATCGCTTGGTGGCAATGTGGTTTCGCCTTCCTACAAATATGCAAAACCCGGAAGTTACCCTGTATACCTTGTCATCAAAACCAGGAAAGGTTGTGAAAGCAGGTATACGGTTACCGTGGTAATTCCACCACCACCTCCCGCTTGCAAAGCCTATTTTAATTTCTCTGTGCTCGATAAATCGGTTGTGAAGTTTAACAGCAGCTATGCAAAAGCCGCGGGCGAAAAAGATACCATCATTAGCCGCACCTGGTTGTTCGGCGATAGTACAGCGCCTCTTCAGGGTAACCAGGTTGACCCGAGCCATGTGTATACAAAAGCCGGTAAGTATACGGTTACTTTATACATCAAAACAAAATCCGGTTGCGAAAGCAGCTTCACGCTAACCGTTGCGCTTACCTCTGCAAATTGTCCGGTTGAGGCACAGTTTACCGCTGAACGCGTTAGCCTGAAGAAAATACAATTCAACAGCAGCTTAAGCAAGGCGCAGGCCGGCGACAGCATTATTCAGCGCAACTGGAAATTTGGTGATAACACCATCCTGTCTGGCAATGATATCATGCCTGTAAAAGAGTTTTCATTGCTGGGCATTTATAACACTTGCCTGCAGGTAAGAACATTGAATGGCTGTGAGGCACAAGTTTGCAAGCAGGTTATTGTGCAGGATACGATCAACACACCTCAGGCAGCGGTTGATTATATCAAGATCATGAGCATCAACCCGAATCCCGTTATTACAAGAATGATGGCAACCATTTACAGCCGTAACAGTAATACGGAAGCAGAGATCACGGTGTATGATATTTATGGCTTGCCCAAGCTTACTATCAAACGCACGTTATCTCAGGGAAATAATATCATAGAGGTCGGATGTGAAGCATTGTATCATGGCCCTTATTTCCTGAAAGTGAGTACCCGGAATGGAAGAGACAGCAAGGCTTTTTACAAACTTTAATTCTTCCCCCTCACTATAAAAAGGAGATCACTAAAGCATGATCTCCTTTTTTATGCTGATAGTAACTTGTTATGTGAGCAGAATTTTTTTTTCACGCAAAGACGCAAAGTTGGCAAAGGAGCAAAGTAAGATTGTATCCAGTATAAAACTTTGCTGCTTTGCTAACTTCGCGGCTTTGCGTGAAATGGTCTTTCATTTACAGAAATACAAAGAAAATATGCGAGCCTAACATCCTAACCGTTTTTTGTTAAAATAAATGAAAAGACAAATGCAGAATAAACCTCAACAAACGGTAGCCGTCTATATTACTATTACTCAAAACCAAAAACCCTAAGTCATGAAAAAGATCATTTTCGCATCGTTAACCGCGCTGTTATTTTCCATGGGTGCCATGGCACAGACCACTACACCGCCAGTATCTGACAAGAAAGCTGACATGAAAGATATCCGTAAAGATATCCGGGATGTTCGCAAAGACAAAGCCGAGCGCCGCAAGGAATTGAAAGAAGGCGATAAAGCCGAAGCAAAAGAAATCAGCAAAGACATCAAAGCTGATAAAAAAGACATTAAAGCCGATGCGAAAGACCTGAAAGCGGATGGCGTAAAACATCCGGTAAAAAGAGCCAACAGGCAGATCAGGAAAGCAAAAGGGAACGGATAGTTTTTTCATTATAGTAAGCATTGTTTGTTGAATGACCGGAGCAGATCCGGTCATTTTTTTGTAGGATACTGTACACAGCTTTGCTTACATTGCATTAGTGAAAAAACTACTGCTCTTCCTTGCCGTTGTTGCACTATCCGTTTTCGCGATAGCGCATGAGTTCTGGCTGCTTCCGCAGAAGTTTTTTTATACCATCCGCGAAACAGCCATCATACGGTTTAAAGTGGGCGAACATTTTTTGGGTGAGAACTGGAAGGGGAGCCGGGAAAACATTCAACAGTTACTATACTATCCGCCATCAGGCGAAGTAATTGATATGAGTGCCGGGCTATCTCCATCACAAGGCGATTCTGTAAGGATCCCCCTGAAGGAAGAAGGCACCCATATGCTGGTGTTCAACAGTACCAATTTATCCATTAACCTGGAACCGGAAAAGTTCAACGCATCCCTGAAGGAAGAAGGTCTTGACCAGGCAATGGCCTATCGCAAACTGCAAAAGGAAGAAAACAAAACAGTCACCGAACATTACCAGCGAAGTGTAAAAACCATTTTCCAGGTGGGTGGACAACTGTCTGACCTGGTTACCCGGCCTACTTCGCTTCCGCTGGATATTGTTCCCCTGGAAAATCCATACAGCATTCCTGATCTTTATAAAACCAGTGCGTTAAAAGTAAGTTTCCGGGTATTTTTTAAAAACCACCCCCTTGACAATGCACTGGTAAAGATCTGGTACCAGGAAAAAGGCAGGGGTGTAACAATGGATAGCCTGCGGACCAGTAAAAGAGGCACCATCACAACAGAAAGGCACCCGGGACCTTTCATGCTAAGTTGTGTGTATATGGATCATACCCTGCTGCCCGGACGGGAAACCGAATGGCAAAGCTATTGGGCCAGTCTCAGTTTTGAATATTCCCAGTTCTTTTCGGGCGGTGGTCATTGATGATGCGGATCGTTAAAAAAAACACCAAAGTTTAGTCTTCAAACGGCAAACACAAGGCTCTTTTAACCTATTTTTGCCGCGAAATTCAAAATAACAGAACCATACCATGGCAGTATTAGTAAATAAAAACTCGAAGATCATTGTGCAGGGTTTTACCGGTACAGAAGGTACCTTTCATGCAACCCAGATGATCGAATATGGCACCCAGGTAGTAGGTGGTGTTACGCCCAACAAAGGTGGCAGCACACATCTTGACAGACCCGTATTCAATACCGTTGCCGATGCCGTAAAACAAACCGGCGCCAATGTGAGTATCATATTTGTACCGCCTGCTTTTGCAGCCGATGCCATCATGGAAGCTACAGACGCTGGTATTGAACTGGTGGTTTGTATCACAGAAGGCATTCCTGTTCAGGATATGGTGAAAGTGAAGAACTATTTACTCGGAAAAAATACAAGACTGATCGGGCCTAACTGTCCGGGTGTTATCACCGCAGGTGAGGCTAAAGTGGGTATTATGCCCGGTTTCATCTTTAAGCAGGGCCGTATCGGCATCGTTTCAAAAAGCGGAACCCTTACGTATGAAGCCGCCGACCAGGTGGTAAAAGCCGGCTTAGGCATCAGTACCGCGATTGGTATTGGCGGTGACCCCATCATTGGTACGCCTACCAAAGAAGCGGTTGAATTGTTAATGAACGACCCAGAAACAGATGGTATCATTATGATCGGCGAAATTGGCGGAAGCATGGAAGCGGATGCCGCACGCTGGATCAAAGACAACAAAACCAAGCCTGTTGTTGGCTTTATTGCCGGACAAACCGCACCTCCCGGTCGCCGTATGGGTCATGCAGGCGCCATTATTGGCGGTGCGGATGATACTGCTGCCGCTAAAATGAAGATCATGGCTGAATGTGGCATCGAAGTAGTGGCGAGCCCCGCCGATATTGGTAAAACCATGGCTGCTATCCTGAAAAAATAAGCTCATTTCTTTTGATATAGAAATCCCGGTCCCGCAAAGGCCGGGATTTTTTGTGCTTTATGAAACAGGGCTTTCGATTCATGTAATTCAGACAGGTATAGATGGTTTTCAATTCAATCTTTTGTTAATCAATCTTACCTTGTGTGTAATCTGCCGCAAGTTTGCATCTGTAGAAAAAGCCTTAACCGAAAAACCGATCCATGGTAACAAGAACCTTAGTTATTCTACTTCTTACAACATTCTCCCTTACATCATTTGCTCAATCCGCCGACACTGTTTTTCAAAAGCAATGGCTGGAAATAGATACCCTGGTGGTAAAAAAAGATTTTACCAAAACCGCACTTGAAAAAACCGCACTGCTTTATAAAGTAGCCAAACCAAAAAACTTAACGGCCCAGGTGATCAAATGCCTGATCTATGAATATACCTTGCAGGATCGTGTTACAACAGATGATCCGGCTACAAAATTCAAAACCATCCAGGCCGAACTGAAAAACAGTTCCGATGAAATTGAAAAAGCAATACTCTATGCTCTTTTGGCCAAACAGTACAGGTCGTATTTTTTGAACCACCGTTATAACCTATACAATAGGAGAACAACTACCGAAACCCGGAAAGACGACCCGGCCACCTGGAGCGCAACCGATTTTGCCGGGATGATTTCAACTAGTTTTTTGCGATCTATCGAAAACAAAAAACTACTACAGGCAACACCTCTAAATGCGTATACAGCAATCATCCTGGATGGCAATACAAAAAACACAAGGCCAACATTGTATGATCTGCTGGCACACGAAGCACTGGCCTATTTTACTACTGGCGATATCTATATACCCAGACCTGTGAATGCTTTTATATTCAACCAACAGGAGGCCCTCGAAACAATCGATGTGTTTACCCGTTCCGTTTTCAAACCGGTTGACAGCAGCGCTACCCAATGGACCGCATTACAGATCTACCAGCAACTTATTTCCTTCCATAAAAATGATGCGGATAAAAATGCCTTGCTGGAAGTAAATCTTGAACGGCTGGAATGGGCTTATCGCCAGTCTATGGCAGTAAACAAAGAAACGCTTTACAAAAAATCCTTGGAAGAGATAACAACCCTATACGGACACACGGCTGCTTCCTCGCAGGCCTGGTATTTGCTGGCACAGATAGATTTTGGCAAAGCCATAACCTACCAGCCATATGGTGATACGAGCGCCCATTATGGGTATGCCAGTGCAAGACAAATCATTGAAAAGGCATTGGCACTTTACAACAAAGAGTCCAACAATGGAACCATTAATCTGCAAAACCTGCGCGCACAGATCGATCAAAAAGAATTGCGTACGCAGGCGGAAAGGGTAAATGTTCCGGGGAAACCTTTTCGTGTATTGGTAAACTACAGGAACGTTGATACCATGTATGCACGAATTGTTCTGCTCGAGAAAATAAAAGATTTCCGGAATACCGCATGGATGAAAGAAGACTGGCAAAAAGCTTTATCGATTCTACCCTATCGCTCTTTTTCGCAAGCCCTACCAGTTACAAAAGATTTTCAGCATCATTCCGTAGAGATCAAAACGGATGGGTTGCCCGTAGGAGAATATGTATTGATCAGTTCGAGCAGTAAGGATTTTAATCAGGACAAAGACAGGTTAAACATCCAGTTCTTTTATATTACCAATATCAGTTACATCAAAAACAAGAACGATTATTTTGTATTACATCGCGAAACCGGTAAGCCGCTTACGGGCATCAAAGTAAGCATCCTTCGTGAACAATACATTTCGAGCCTGCGAAAAAGAATATATGATACGGTAGCGACCAGAACCACCAACCAGAACGGTTATTTTAGCTTTGTGCCGAATTTTTCCGGTAGCAATTACCGGTATGCTTTTTCCGGCGGCAACGATCATTTTTATCCTGAAGAGAACGACTACAATTACATAGACCCCAGCCAGGAGCCTGAAACCAATAACGAAACAATCGAAAAGGCATACGAGAAAGCCAGTAACCGTATCTTCTTTTTTACAGACAGGAACATCTATCGCCCCGGGCAGCAGGTATACTTTAAAGGCATTGCTGTTACGAGAACCTATAAAACAAAACTTAGTAAACTGCTGAATGAAAAAGACAGTGGCTGGGTATACCTGAGAGATGCTAACAGGAAACTGATCGACTCAGTAAAGTTTGTGTTGAACAGCTTTGGCTCATTCACAGGAAAATTTATACTGCCGCAAAATGGTTTAACCGGCAGTTTTACCATTGAAGCCCCCAGGTTTAATTTTTCGAACACCCGCTTCTCCGTTGAAGAATACAAACGACCGAAATTTTCTGTTCAGTTTGAGCAGGTAAAAGGTGCCTATCGTTTAAATGATTCGGTTGTAATAACTGGTATTGCCAAAGCCCTTGCGGGCAACCTGGTTGATGGTGCGAAAGTAAGCTACCGCATCACCCGGAACATTGATTTCCTGGAGACAATGAATTGGCGCAGGCCCTTGCCACAGTATGGCGTACGTGAAATAGCCCACGGTGAAATGCGTACGGATACAGATGGCAAATTCATCCTTCGCTTCAAAGCCATGGCCGATGACATTACCGACCGTACCGGCAACCCTGTACTGAATTTCAATGTTCAGGCTGATGTAACAGATATTAACGGTGAAACACGCAGCACCAGTAAAAATATTCCGGTTGGTTTCAGTTCTGTTCTGCTGCAATTGACTGTACCCTCGATAACCGAGGCCGACAGCCTGAAAAAGATCCGTGTAAGTACCACCAACCTGTCTTATGAAAAAGAGCCGGCAAAAGTTTCTCTAAAGATCTATTCCTTGCAGGCACCGCAGCGATTGATCAGAAAGCGATATTGGGAAAGACCCGACCAGTTTATTTATTCAGAAAAAGAATTTGTCGGTTATTTCCCGGTTGATGAATACGATAATGAAAGCGATCCTAAAACCTGGTCAACCGGCCAATTGATTACAGAGGCAAGCATAAATACGGCAAACACCAATGAACTCGCAGTTCCCGAAACTGGTTTGGCAGCCGGTTATTATAAGATAGAAGGTATCGCTACGGATAAATACGGGGAGCAGACCAGTAAAACAGTGTATTGCCAGGTCTTTAGTAAAAAAAGCAATAGCCTGCCGGTTCCATCTTATTTGTTTATGGCATCCAACAATGCATTGGCCGAACCTGGTAATACCGCACATTTTATCACAGGCAGCTCCGCACCCGGTCTGTTCGTGATCCGCAAAACAGAAAGGCCGAGGCAGAAAAACAATGGCTATGATTTCAGCAGCAGTACGAATGGTCTTCGCGACATCTCTTTTACGCCTACAGAAAATGACCGGGGCGGTGTAACTATTAGCGAAGGATATGTATTTGAAAACCGTTTTTATTCCAGTGCATTCCGCCTGAATATTCCATGGAGCAACAAGACCCTGAAGATCAGTTACAGCAGCTACCGCGATAAAACCGAACCAGGCAGTGAGGAAAAATGGAGTGTAACCGTACAGGGTAATCAAACAGAAAAAGTTGCTGCTGAATTGTTAACCGGTATGTACGATGCCTCGCTTGACCAGTTTGGCGGCAACAACTGGAACATTCCTTCCGTATGGGATTATTTCAATGGCCGGGCCGACTTTAATGGCTACACCAATTTTGCTGCGGAATTTGGAAGGGAAAATGAGCGGGTCTACAATAACCTGGCGCAGCACCAGCCAACCTATGACTATCTTGCCACAAATGCTGCTGAATTATGGGATCGCTCATTAAGCAAATGGATGAATGATTCAACATTGTATCTGTCGGTTTCATTAAAATCATCGATGAATGCACTTAATGAAGTGGTTAAGGTAGGATCAAGAAGTGTTACAGGTGCTACATCTACATTTGGTGATGCTCCGTCTCCACCCGCACAAAACATGATGATAAGGGGAACAAATGCTAAATCTTTTAATGCGGATGGAAATATTGTAGCACAAGAAAACTATGACAAAGTTTTTACAACGGTTGATTTTGTTGATGCTGCCGGTAATCATATTGTTAATGGCAGGGTCGTAAACAGTGTTTCGTCAAATGGCGGAAATGGCATGGATATGATAAGCACCCGTAAGAACTTCAATGAAACCGCTTTCTTCTTCCCGCAGCTTCATGCAGATTCAACGGGCAGTTTCAGCTTCAGTTTTACCATGCCCGAAGCATTGACCCAATGGAAATGGATGAGCTTTGCGCACACAAAAGAGCTTGCCTTTGGTATGCGCTCTACCAATGTTGTTACCCAGAAAAAACTGATGGTACAACCCAATGCCCCGAGATTTTTACGTGAAGGAGATAATATTGAATTCAGTTCTAAAATTGTAAACCTTTCCGACAAAGAGATCACGGGCCAGGTTTCGCTGGAGCTGGTGGATGCCTCTACCAATACTTCTGTGGATGGATGGTTCCAGAATGTTTTCCCTTCACAGTATTTTTCGATAGAGGCAGGACAAAGTTTCGCGGTTAAATTTCCGATACAGATCCCGTTCAGTTATAACCGTCCACTTACCTGGCGCATCAAAGCAAGGGCCGGGGAATTTAGCGATGGAGAAGAGAACATACTGCCGGTACTAACCAATCGCCAACTGGTTACAGAAAGCCTGCCGTTGTTTCTACCTGGAGATACACCCGTTCATTTCAGTTTCGATAAACTGCTGAAGAATACCAGCGAAAGTTTGACACAGGAAGCTCTTACGATTGAATACAGTAGCAATCCGGTATGGTATGCCATACAGGCCCTGCCCTATTTAATGGAATACCCTTACGAATGTGCCGAGCAAACCTTCAATCGTTTTTACGCCAATTCGCTCGCAGCATGGATCATAAACAAAGATCCCAAACTGAAAAAAGTATTTGAGCAATGGAAGGCCGATAGCAGTTCCCTGCAAAGCAACCTGCAGAAAAACGAAGAGCTGAAACAGATCCTTCTACAGGAAACGCCCTGGGTTTTCCAGGCTGAGAGCGAAGCGCAACAGAAAAAAAACATAGCCTTGTTATTTGACCTGGTAAAACTGGGTTCCCAAACAGATGCCTTACTTGAAAAACTGGCGCAGTTGCAATTATCCGATGGCAGTTTCAGCTGGTTCAAAGGCGGCAGGGAAGACAGGTATATGACGAATTATATCCTGACCGGAATTGGCAAGCTGAAAAGATTGGGCGCGCTTTCTCCGGAAATGGCTACCCGCATCAGGCCCATCCTGGTAAAAGCTTTACAATACATGGATGGAAAAATAAAAGACGACTATAACTGGCTGGTAAAAAACAAAGCTGACCTGGCGCAGCAACAGCTCTCTCCAACACATATCTCCTACCTGTATATGCGTAGTTTTTTCAGAGACCTGGCGCAATCTTCTCCTGAAGCGTATAGTTATTTCTTCAAACAAGGCAAACAATTCTGGATCAAACAGAACAGTTATTACAAAGCACAGTTAGGGTTGATCTATTATAGAAACGGGGAAGAAAAATTTGCCACAGGCACCATCCTTCCTGCATTGTTTGAAAATACCATCACCGACAGTAAGCAAGGTCTATACTGGAAAACAGCTTATGCCAACTACTGGTATCAATCACCTATCGAACACCAGTCTATGATGATCTCTTTTGTGGGGGAGCTGAGCAAGGATCTGAACGATGCGTCACTTACAAAGAAACTGGACGCGATGAAGACATGGCTCTTGCTGAACAAACAAACCAGCAATTGGAGAACCACTATCGCAACAGCCGATGCCTGCTACGCATTGTTACTGAACGGATCTGACTGGCTGAACACAGAAAAGAAAGTAAGCATCCAACTTGGCAAAACAACCATCAGCAGCAGTAACGAAAAAACAGAAGCCGGTACCGGTTATTTCAAAAAAAGAATAGATGGCAAATTGGTAACACCAGAAATGGGCGATATTACGGTTACCACTAATTCCAAAATTTCGCAATCCCAAAATATCAAAGCCAGTTCATCTCCCAGCTGGGGCAGTGTTTATTGGCAATATTTCGAGGACCTCGATAAAATCACACCCGCAACTTCTCCTTTATCGCTTACTAAAAAATTATTTATTGAGAAGCATACAGACAAAGGCGTTGTTCTCTTACCCGTAAATGAAGGCGATGAATTAAAAACCGGCGACAAGATCATTGTACGCATCGAACTCCGCAGCGACCGCGATATGGATTACCTGCATTTGAAAGACATGCGCGCCGCAGCAATGGAACCTGTGAATGTATTAAGTGGTTACAAATGGCAGGATGGATTGGGTTATTACGAGAGTACCAAAGATGTAAGCAGTAATTTCTTTATCGATCACTTAGCCAAAGGAACCTATGTGTTTGATTATCCATTGTTCATTACACATGCGGGTGTATTCTCTGTGGGCATAGCCAGCATTCAATGCATGTATGCGCCTGAATTCACCAGCCATTCGGGGGGAATTAAAATACGGGTAGCTAATTAAGTATCATTTTTATTTTTTTTACCGCAAGGGCGCTAAGGCGCAAAGATTCGCCAGGGTTGTTTTGAATAGACTCCCTGGCGAACCTTTGCGCCCTTGTTTCTTTGCGGTTAATTGATCAGCAATATTGTATTCAAAATCAAGTAAGTGGCAGGGTTTGCCCCATAGGATTGATTAAATCAATAGTACAACACACAGTAATCATATTCTTTTGCAGCATCTTTGCAGCTATGAATGTGGATTATCTCATTGTAGGCCAGGGCATTTGCGGAACCTTTCTCAGTCATGAACTGGTTAAGGCAGGCAAATCTGTTTTGGTGATGGATGAAAGCAAATCGCATTCAGCTTCCAAAGTGGCCAGTGGTGTGATCAATCCCATTACCGGTAGAAGAATGGTGCGCACCTGGGAAATTGAAACACTGATGCCTTATGCGGTAGAAGCGTATGAAGCATTTGGCGATGAATTGAATGCACCATTAATCCGTCAATGCAATATCCTCGACTTCCATCCTACCCCGCAAATGGTACTCGCCTTTGCTGAAAGGCAGCCTGTTGAAAAAGAATATTTACGAAATCCGGCTGACACTGATCAATGGAGAACTTATTTCAATTTCGATTTTACCATTGGTGAAATCGATCCCTGCTGGCTGATCGATCTCAACACATTGCTTTCCACTTGGCGAAAGAAACTGCAACAGCAAAATCAATTACTCGAAACCCGCTTTGCCTGGAGCGATTGCCTTGTTTCGGAAGAAAAGGTTTCTTATCAAAACATTACTGCCCAAAAAATTATTTTCTGTGAGGGGGTGGCGGGTTTTGACAATCCTTATTTCAAAAACCTGCCTTATGCCCCTAACAAAGGGCAGGCATTGATCGTTCGGATTCCGGGTTTGCCGAGAACGAATATTTTCAAACAGGGCATTACCATTGTTCCCTGGCAGGATGATCTGTTCTGGGTTGGATCGAGCTATGAATGGGACTTTACCGATACCAGTCCCTCACCTGATTTCAGAACCAGAACAGAAGCCCAGTTAGCGCACTGGCTGAAACTACCTTTTGAAGTAATCGATCATATTGCTTCCGAACGGCCCGCCAATATGGAGCGGAGACCGTTTGTGGGCTTACATCCCCTTATGCCATCCGTTGGCGTATTCAATGGAATGGGAACCAAGGGCTGCTCACTGGCACCTTATTTTTCAAAAGAGTTTGCCGGCTTCCTGGCAAATGGTACACCCATTATGGCACAGGCCGATGTTCGCAGGTTTACAAAGATTTTAAGCCGGTGATTCATCACAAAAAATTAATATTGTGTCATACACAACTACCAAAGCTTTCTGAATGGATACCGGCATCACTACTACCACCCCCGATCAATCGGCAGATGAGAATTATGTAATTCCGCTCCGCTACCGCAAAATGGAAAACCTGCACATTGTGTTCTGGCTGTTTAAAGATGTTGCCTGGTGCATGATCTGGCGCCCCTTGGGTATTGCCATGATCTTTCCTACCCTTATCATTTCTATTGTGATTGCCTGGCGTACGCGGCAGTATATGTCCGAGCTCTGCCATAACCTTGCTATTACCATCTGGATCAGCGCCAACTCTTACTGGATGGTCAGCGAGTTCCTGCGCTTCGATACCTATCCGCTGTTTGGCGAGTTTACCTATAAGCATCTTGCGCTGGTACCATTCTCTATCGGTATACTGATCCTGGGCTTCTATTATCTCTATTGGAAGCCCCGTCACCTGAACGAACTTGAAACATTGTAGCAAATATGCCGGAAAAACGATCATTTTACCGCTCATCAAACATGCTTTACCACTTGTGAAACCGCAAGTCCCGCTTGACATGGTTCCCCTTTTTTGTCTGCCCTGCTTCGATATATCTTTACTGTATCAAAGTAAATGGAGCCTCGCTCCCATGTAATATGAACCACTTGCCCGAATCTCTGCTTTTTAGATTTCGTCAGCACATCAAACCACCAGGGATTTAAAACCCCCGTTCCACTAACCTCCCGGATAAATAAAAGGTACCGTGATTGGTACAGTAAGATCTGTCAGATCTTTCCGTAGCTATCCTTTTACCCTTATCTTTCCAACGGCAGTCGTCCCGCAATACTGTGGGCAGTGGAACCGTATTAACCAATTACAACTGACTACTTATGCATACTCAAATGAAACCAATCGTTTTAGCGATTTTGGGAGGCGCAGCCTTATTACTGCTGTTCTCCTGTAGTGATAAACAAAATGATGATATTACCCAATCCGTTAATAAAAACGGAGCCATTGAATCTGCCATACAGGTAGAACACCTGGATAGTTTACACGATGTATTGATCACCACACACAAAGTATGGGCAAAAAATGTGCTGGAGAAAACCCTGGTTTACAGGGATACTTTACCTGCATTAGGTATTGAACATGCCACCGCCGAGAATGCGGATGGCGATACCAAACCCGTACAGGTGAAAAAGGATTATGAAATCTTCATCACCATTAAGTAACTACTGCAATGAAAAAATCGAAATACATAGAACTGGTGTTGATTACCGCTGCACTGGCCAGCTGTAATCAGCCAAAGAAAGACTGGGACGATAATAACAAAGTTCATTTACGAAGTGATACCACGGCACCCTATACACGCGCTTACAATCACCATAGCGGGATAGGGACCGCTTTGCTCTGGTATTATGCTTTCAGGCCCTATGGCAATTATAACAATGGCGAATACAGGAGAGCCGGTTATTATTCCGGTGGCATCAGTGGTTTTTCCAATACAGGAACCAATGGGTTTAAATCTGCTGTAACAAGGGGCGGGTTTGGGAGAAGCGGGTTTAGTGTAAGTAGCTAGGGAATGTTGAATATTGAACAAGGAATTTTGAATGATGAAGGCATTTTATCTATTTTCTGTGTAACTCCCAATCTCTGTAGCTCTGTGTTGAAAAAATAATATTCTGAAGTGCATGTCATATTTTTTTCAACACAGAGTTACAGAGTCCACTAAGCTGCACAGAGGATTTTCAATAGCACAACACTGTAAGAAATAAAACCCAATAGAAGAAACTGGTATGAAAAGAATCACAACAACACCAAGAAATCACTGGCAGGCCGAAGTGGAAAAACTGGGCTTTGGTTTTCACACAACCAATCTCCCTTACTGGGATGAAAGTGTGTATTATACATTTGAGATGAATGAAGTGTTACTCATCGAAAAAGCCACTGCGGAACTTTGGGGGCTTTGCCTGGGTGCGGTTCAGCATGTAATGGATAATAATCTCTACGCCAAATTCGGTATCCCGGAATGGATCGTTCCGCTGATAGAGAAAAGCTGGATGGAAGATCATCCCGCCATCTATGGTCGCTTTGATCTTTGTTATAAGAATGGCGAAGTAAAATTACTCGAGTTCAATGCAGATACACCTACCAGTTTATATGAAGCCGGTATTGTGCAATGGTTCTGGCTCCAGGATATGGATAAGAACAAGGATCAGTTTAACAGTGTTCATGAAAAAATGATCGCTTACTGGAAATACCTGAAGAATTACCTGAACCCGGGTATCCTTCATTTTACCTGTTTGAAAGAAACACTGGAAGATTTAACCAATACAGAATACATACGCGACTGCGCCATTCAGGCTGGCATTGAAACCAAACTCGTTTTCATTGATGATCTTGGCTGGGATGCAGACAATAAACAGTTTGTTGACCTGGAAGACATACCGGTAAAAAACATTTTCAAGCTCTATCCCTGGGAATGGATCCTGAGTGAGGCCTTTGGCAAAAATATTCCGGAAGACAGCAACCGTGCTTTATGGATTGAACCGGCTTGGAAAATGATCCTATCCAACAAATCCATTTTACCCATTTTGTGGGAGTTGTATCCGGATTGTCCTTACTTGTTACCCGCATATTTTGAAGAAGGCAAATTAACCAACTACGTTAAGAAACCCATTCTTTCGCGCGAGGGTGCGAATATTGACCTGGTGATGAAAAACATCTCGCTGGAAAAAACAGAAGGCATGTATGGCGCGGAAGGATATGTTTACCAGGAACTGTTTACGCTGCCTAATTTTTCAGACCACTATCCAGTGATCGGCAGTTGGATTATTGGCCAGGAGCCTGCCGGCATGGGGATCCGCGAGGCTGATACGTTGGTGACGGATAATAAGAGCCGGTTTGTGCCGCATATGATTGCCTGATCAAAATGCTTAATGGCTTTCTTTTTGAACCACGAATACACCAAGGCTCGAAAGGGCACTAAGGGTTTAGTATTGTTGTGCTTTAAAACGATCGGAATCTCTCTGTGAAACTCCTAATCTCTGTGTCTCTGTGGTAAAGCCTTCGCTTCGGTCTTTTTTCACCACAGAGACGCAGGGTACACTGAGTTACACAGAGATGATTTAGTGATGCCTAAATAATGGCTTACTAATTTAATATCTCCTGAAAACATATTTAGAAATGGTTCCACCATTGTAATTGGTGGCAATGATCTTGTTTCCGGTGAAGATCACATCATCAAAATACAGATCGGCCGATCCTTTGGTATAGCTATCATATACATGTATTTCAAAACTATCGTGCAGGTCGTTGTAATAGGCTCCATACTGGTCGTAATAGCCGGATGAAATGGTTCTGATGCTCCAACTACCACGCATCAGGTTAAAGCCATCATCGTATTGAGCACCGCCGTTGTTGTAAAAATCAAATACGCCATTCTCAAGACCGGTATTAAAATAATACCAGCCATTGCCGTTTGACTTGTACGATTCGCTCAACACCCAGGTACCCGTAACAGGCGCGTTTGAAGGAACGATTACTGACTTCACACAGCTTTGTGCAAAAAACAAAATAAAAAGTAAGGGCAGGTAACGTAAACTTCTTTTCATACAATTGGTTTTTGGTGATTGATGAATACATTACTGGTAATTCAATTCTGTTACCAGAAAACCATTTTGCAGGAAGAAAGCGGGCTTTTAGAAAATATTTAACAAGTGGGGGGGACGTAAAAATTATGCCCTGTCTCTCTATTATTCAATTCTTCTTTCTCTGCGAAAACTCTCTGTCCGCTGCGTCTCTGCGGTGAATAGATGCTATTCACCGCAGAGACGCAGCGGACGCGGAGGTTTTCGCAGAGAGAGGATTGGGCTCTAATTAACACAACCCATTCCTTAGTCTTCCCACTTGATCAGGGAAGCCAGTATGGCTGTAAAAGAGCCCAACACGGCAATTAATGTAAACGACCAACGCAGGCTAAATGCCTGTGCGATAAAACCGATTATGGGCGGTCCTAATAAGAATCCAAGGAAGCCAATAGTAGATACAGCTGTTAAAGCGACACCCGGTGACATTTTTTTAGATTTCCCCGCGGCGCTATACACCAATGGCACAACGGATGACACACCAAATCCTACCATCAGAAAGCCGATGGTGGCAGGAATGATTTCGGGGAAGATGACCGAGATCAGCAGTCCAACCGTTATCAACACACCGCTTCCCTGTAATACTTTTTGTTTGCCGATACGGGTAACCACCCAATCGCCAATGAACCGTCCGGTAGCCATGGTTCCCATAAAAGCCGCATAACCCAGGGTTGTCATCTCTTTTGGCACCGCTACCACCTTCTGAAAATAGACACCACTCCAGTCGAACATGGTTCCTTCACATGCCATACAGCTGAAGGCGATCAGGCCTAGTTTCAGCAGCATCCCATCCGGTTTTACAAACAATGGCTGGTCGGGATGGCCCGCATCTTGCTTTACGGTGAAATCCCTGACAAGGAACACGCAGGTTACCAATGCAGCGGCCACCATACAGAAATGCACAAAGGGTGTAACATTATTTGATACTACGAAAGTGCCGATAGCGGCACCCGTAAAACCAGCCAGGCTCCAGATACCATGAAAAGAAGCCATGATGGAACGGCCATACAGAGATTCTACCCCAACGGCCTGTGTATTGATAGATATATTACAGAGATTTCCCAATAAACCGAAGCAGAAAACAGCCGGTACCAATTGCCACACATTATTGGCCAACCCGATAAAAAGTAATATCAATGGATAACAGGTAGCCGCGATAGTGACAATTTTCCTGCTTCCGTATTTTGCTACCAGTAACCCCGCTAATGGAAGGCTGATCATGGAGCCCACGGGCAGGGCAAAGAGAATACCGCCCAAAGCGGCTTCGCTAAGATGCAATTTGGCTTTGATATCTGGTATACGACTGGCCCAGCTGGCAAAACTCAATCCAACGATAAAAAAAAGAACCCCTACTGCGATCCGGTTGGCCCTGATTGAAACAGTTGCTCCTTTCATGGTAACAAAGATGCTATCAAATTCAGAATATATGCGGTTTTGACTGCGAAATACCTGAATTGGGGTCGCTTCGGGCATTTCGGTTATATTTGCAGCCCGAACGTGAAGCGTGAATCGTGAGACGTGCGTAAATTAAACGCTCACGATTCACGCCTCACGATTCACGAAATAAGCAATCGAAAAAAAAGCAATTCTATGTATCGTTCGCACACATGTGGAGAGTTACGGATCAGTGAAGCAGGTAAGGAAATAACCCTGGCAGGCTGGGTTCAGACAGTACGAAAATTCGGCGCTATCACTTTTGTGGACCTGCGCGACCGCTATGGTATTACCCAGTTATTATTTGGTGAAGAATTGAATGGTTTGCTGGATGCCAATCCACTGGGTCGTGAATTTGTGTTGCAGGCAACCGGAAAAGTTGCTGAACGCAGCAGCAAGAATGCCAATATTGCCACTGGCGATATTGAGATCGCGGTTTCCTCTTTCAAAATATTGAATAAATCCGCCATCCCCCCTTTTACCATACAGGATGATACCGATGGCGGAGATGACATTCGTATGAAGTACCGGTTTCTCGATCTGCGTAGAAATGCAGTAAAGAAAAACCTGGAGCTGCGTTATGCGGTGAATCGCTCTGCGAGAAATTATCTCCATGAGAATCATTTCATGGATATTGAAACACCGTTTCTCATCAAATCCACACCGGAAGGTGCGAGGGATTTTGTGGTGCCATCGAGAATGAATCCGGGACAGTTTTATGCATTGCCCCAATCACCCCAAACCTTCAAGCAGTTGTTGATGGTTAGTGGTTACGACCGTTATTACCAGATCGTAAAATGTTTCAGGGATGAGGACCTGCGTGCCGACAGGCAGCCGGAGTTTACACAGATCGATTGTGAAATGGCTTTTGTAGAACAGGAAGATATCCTGAATATGTTTGAAAGCCTGATCAAACGCATTTTTAAAGATGTAAAGAACATAGACTATACGGAAAAAGTAGAACGCATGAGCTGGGAAGAAGCCATGTGGCAGTTTGGCAACGACAAACCCGATATCCGTTTTGGGATGAAAATTGCCAACCTAAAATCTGCTTTCCTGAAAGGCGGAAAAATTCAGGCAACCGGCGAACTCATCAATGGCGCTGGTTTTGGCGTATTTGATAATGCCGAAACCGTATTGGCTATTGCCGCACCCGGTTGTAGTGAATATACACGAAAACAAACCGATGAACTGACCGAGTGGGTAAAGCGTCCACAGATCGGTATGCAGGGTTTGGTATACATCAAATGCAATGCAGACGGAACCTATAAAAGCAGTGTAGATAAATTTTATACAGAAACTAAATTAAAAGCCATTGCGGATGCCGCTGGTGCCAAAGCGGGTGATCTTGTTCTGGTATTAGCTGGCCGTGAAGAAAGAACCCGTAAAGCCACCAGCGAACTGCGTTTGGAAATGGGTAAGAAACTCGGCTTCCGCAAAGAGGATGAGTTCAAGCTCTTATGGGTACTGGATTTCCCATTATTTGAATATGCGGAAGATGATAACCGTTGGGTAGCACGTCACCACCCGTTCACATCGCCTAAGCCGGATCAGATTGAAGTGATGATCAATAACAATCCATTGATCGAGAACGCCGATAAATACCTGGATCATCCCTATTCCAATATCAAGGCCAATGCCTATGATATGGTATTGAATGGTAATGAGATCGGCGGAGGGTCTATCCGTATCTACCAGCGCGAACTGCAGGAAAAAATGTTTGCGGCATTGGGGATGAGTGATGAAGAAGCACTCCACAAATTTGGTTTCTTATTAGGTGCTTTTGAATACGGTGCACCACCGCATGGTGGTATCGCATTCGGGTTTGACCGTCTTTGCTCCATTCTAGGTGGCAGCGAAAGTATCCGCGATTTCATTGCCTTCCCTAAGAACAATAGTGGCAGGGATGTGATGCTGGATGCGCCAAGCACCATTGATGATAAACAGTTTGATGAATTACAGATTAAATTGAATCTGAAAGGATAGATTGATTATTTTTTTAGCCGCAGATTCGCAGATTATTCCCAATAAAATCTGCGAATCTGCGGCTTTTATATTGTCTGCTTATATAGTTATACCAAAAGCTTCCGGGTATTGCTTTCTTGCCATCTCTTCCGTGGTTTTGATTACCTGCCGATAACTGATAGTGCTGAAAAAAAATAAAACAGCGATGACAACAAAAGCAACATAGCCCGAGTACAAAAGGACTGGGTTCTTATCAAATAAATCCTCGATTCTGAAGATTCCGCTCAGAAAACCTCCTATTGAAAAAATCAACCATGATCTTTCAAAACTTATTTCTGTTAGCATTAGTTTTTTTCTTTGCTTCTTAATCACACCATTTGCTTTCACTGTTACATGCATATCAAATACGACAACAAAAATAAAAATGACAAAAACCAGATAATACAAGATTTGTCCGGAAAATATTTTCCCTATAAATAAAAAGGCGGCTAATAAGCAGGCGGTCATTGCTGCTTTCGGCCATTGGAAATACGAAAGAAACAATTTCCATCTTGTATTACGGTATTGCCTATATAGGTTTTTTGAACGGCTACTAATAATGGTTGCAAAACCCATTGTACCGAAGTCAGCATAAACACTTTCCAGTGCTGTTTCAAAAGAAAGCATTTTGTTGGCTTCCATTTTTTCTTCAATGGCATTGGCCAGATGGTCTACCAGTTCAACCTGTACATCGTAATAACGAATACTGTGTTTTTCACAAAAAACGAAAAGCGTATTAATCTGTTCATTGGTCAGCATCATCCTGCTATTTTAGGATTTACGATCAGGTTAAGGCTTTGAATAAATGTTTTCAATTCATCCATAGCAGCATTGGTTTGTTTTTTACCCGCTTTGGTAAGTGTATAATATTTACGTGCACGGTTACCTACATTTTCTATTTCCGTTTCAACGATACCCTGTTCCTCAAGTTTATGTAGTAATGGATACAGGGCTCCTTCGGTTATCTGCAATTCTCCTTTGGTTATCTCCTTTACCATACGTGTAATCTGGTATCCATACATGCGATCATTATCCTTTAATAAGCGCATAACGATTGGTTCCAGGCATCCTTTATATAAAGTGGATTTGTTCATTATTCGAATATACCTAACATTCCTATACATAATCATTTTAGGTATTATTTTTTTTCTGTCCCTTTATCGCTTTAAGATACCTTTGTCAGTCAGTAATCATAAGAATCTGACCCAAATGAAGCAATTAACCCTTTTCCGCATACTTAGTTTTGTTTTATTACCCATTGCCGCCATGTTCGGCTTTATTGATTTTATATTGCTGCTAAGCGCATTGGCCAACCCGCCACTCTTGCTGATGGTTTTCCTGATAGCCGCTTTTGTGATTTATACTTTTTCCAGCCTGAAATTTCTCAGCAAAGGAATTGATACCGGCAGACCCTGTAAACCTTCTTTGCGCGACTGGATCCGGGCCAATGCTTTCGTATCTGTTTTCATGGGGGTGATGTTCCTGCTGAATGCCGTAAGCATTCTATTTATGAGTGATGTTAGTCTTCGCCAGTTTATTGCCCAATTCAGGGAAACGCAACCGAATATACCAGCCATGCTTACGCCGGAACTGTTTCTTACCATCTTAAAAATGATGGCTTATTTTATGCTATTTGTTGGTGCCATATTACTTACGCATATCTTCCTCAATTTCCGGATGCTGAAACAATATGGCTTCCTGTTTGACGCTCCTAAATCTGAATAAGTTTTTCAACCTTCGGTAAAACCTTACCAATACCCTTTTAAATTTTCACTACTTTTCCGCTGTGAATAATGCTACACCCCCATTAGCGGAAAGAATGCGCCCTGAAACACTGGACGACCTGGTAGGTCAGGAACACCTGACTGGCAAAGGAAGTATTCTGCGTGCATCCATTGAACAGGGCCGTATACCCTCCATGATACTTTGGGGGCCTCCTGGCGTTGGTAAAACCACGATCGCCAATATTATCGCACATAGCCTACAGCTGCCTTATTTTCAACTCAGTGCCATCAGCAGTGGTGTGAAGGAAGTAAGGGAAGTGATTGAAGAGGCCAAACAACAAAAAGGAACCATTTTATTTATTGATGAGATACACCGTTTCAACAAAGGCCAGCAGGACGCTTTGCTGGGTGCGGTTGAAAAAGGGATCATTACATTAATAGGTGCTACCACTGAAAATCCTTCCTTTGAAGTTAACAGCGCCTTACTCAGTCGCTGCCAGGTATATGTTTTAAAAGCATTGCAGGAGAAAGACCTGATCAAATTATTACAGCAGGCCATTGACAAAGACGAAGAGATCAAAAAGCAAAAAATTCAGCTCAAAGAGACCGAGGCCTTATTAACCATCAGTGGCGGCGATGGAAGAAAGTTATTGAACCTGTTTGACCTGGTGATTCAAACGAATCTGCTGGAGAATGCCAGATCTTCCAACGAAGGAATTGTTATTACCGACGCATTGGTTATGCAGATCGCTCAAAAAAAGATTGCGCTATACGATAAACAGGGAGAGCAGCATTATGATATCATCTCTGCATTTATTAAGAGTATGCGCGGCAGCGATCCCAACGGTGCCCTGTATTGGCTTGCCAGGATGATTGAAGGAGGCGAAGATGTAAAATTCATTGCCCGTCGCATGCTTATTTTCGCGAGCGAAGACATTGGCAATGCAAACCCCAATGCTTTACTGCTGGCCAATGCCACATTTGATGCGGTTTCAAAGATTGGTTATCCGGAAAGCCAGATCATTCTTTCGCAATGCGTTACCTATCTGGCTTCTTCTGTAAAAAGCAATGCTGCTGTCGCTTCTATCGGTGCGGCATTGGGCGCCGTTCAGAAATATGGCGACCTACCCGTTCCCTTACATATCCGCAATGCCCCAACCAGGATGATGAAGGATATGAATTACGGAAAAGGATACCAATATTCCCACCTGGGAGAAGGCAATTTTATTGACCAGGAATACCTTCCCGAAAAAATTGCCGGCACTCCTTTTTATGATCCCGGCAACAATGCCAGGGAAAATGAATTTCGCAAATTTTTACGCGAACGCTGGAAGGGGAAATACGGATATTGAGCCATGTGGAAATATTGAATATTGAGCAAGGAATTTTGAATCACAAATGATTTTACTTCAACATTCCTTGCTCAACATTCAATATTCCCCTCTCCTTGTTTATCTTTAATACCTAACTATAATTTCCAAATGAGAAAACAAATCCTATTTGCCTGCCTGCTCGCTTTGGCAGGAAAAGCATCTTTTGCCCAGACTACCATTAACCGCGATCCGGAGATCGAGAAAATGGTGAAGGAAGTATCGCCCGATTCGCTCAAAGCTTATATCTACAAAATGGTGAGCTTTGGTACGCGTAATACGCTCAGCACACAAACAGACCCCCATCGTGGTATTGGTGCCGCCAGGAACTGGGTATTGAGTAAGTTCAATGAGTTTTCCAAACAATCGAACGGAAGATTAACCGCATTTATTGATACCATTACTCTACAGCCCGATAAAAGAAGAGTGGATACCACTTTGTTATTGGGCAATGTGGTGGCCATCTTAAAAGGATCTGACGAAAATGATAAACGTATTTTTCTTATCAGTGGTCACCTGGATAATATGCGCAGCAGTGTAATGGACAGGACAGGCGATGCTCCCGGCGCAAATGATGATGCCAGCGGAAGTGCCGCCGTTATTGAATGTGCGCGGATCATGAGTAAACACAATTTTCCGGCTACGGTTATTTTTGTTACCGTAAGTGGCGAAGAACAGGGATTGCTCGGCGCCAATTTCATGGCATCTAAAGCCAAAAAAGAAGGCTGGAATATTGAAGCTGTTTTGAACAATGATATCATGGGAAGCAACAACAGTAACGAAACCAATATCATCGACAATACACGGATCCGGGTTTTCAGTGAAGGATTGCCCGCATTTGAATTAGACAAAGCCGCCAAAACAATTCGTCAGTTAGGATTGGAGAATGATGGTAAGGCACGCCAACTGGCGCGTTATGTGAAAGAAACCGGTGAGCGTTATGTTGAAAACCTGGAAGTAATAATGATATACCGCAACGACCGTTTTTTACGCGGTGGCGACCATACGCCTTATGTTGAGAATGGCTATGCCGCTGTTCGCATTACCGAAATGAATGAGAATTATACCCGTCAGCATCAGAATGTTCGTACCGAGAACGGTATTAATTATGGTGATCTTCCGGAACATATCGACTTTGAATATTTAAGAAAAAACTCGGCCATGAACCTGAGCAACCTCGCAAACCTCGCGAAAGCGCCTGCTATGCCTGAGGAAGTAAAAATAGAGACCAGGCGTTTAACCAATTCTTCTTCTTTAACATGGAAAGCACCTAAAAGCGGGAAGGTAAAGGGCTACTATGTGCTCGTTCGTGAAACAACCAGCGCTTTCTGGCAGAAGAAAATATTTACCACTTCACTGGAATACACATTACCTTATTCGAAAGACAATTATTTCTTCGCGGTACAGTCTGTTGGAGAAACAGGGAATGAGAGTTTGGCAGTGGTGCCGGGAATAGCGGGGAGATAGATTGAATATTTAAAAACAATGGCCGCAGATTCGCAGATTAAAAAATCTGCGAATCTGCGGCCATATTATTTAGAGATATTACTCTTTCACAACTTTCTGCGGAACCAGCCTACCCACCACTTTATCTGTATCTTCCGCTCCTCTTTCACCACCTTCGTGGTATTCGGCATCTTCATTTACATCCCAGAGATCGTATAGTTCTTTACCAGCAACAATATTCTTCGCAGCCAGCATCGCAGTCATCATGCTATGATCCTGGTTATTGTATTTGTGCATGCCATTACGACCAACAAGGTACAGTCCCGGATATGATTTCAATGCTTCGCGAACTGCTTCTACATTTGCCTTATACGAATGATCGTATACCGGATAGGCTTTGGGCTGACGAACCACATAACCATCTACCACCGCACTATCTTTGGTCAGACCGATCTGTTCAATTTCTTTTTTGGCAAGGTTGATCAGTGTTTCGTCGCTGCTTGTCCATAATCCATCTCCTTCAAAGCAGAAATATTCCAAGCCATAACAAGCCATATTCGGATCAGGAACCATATACGGACTCCATGATTTGAAATTCTGTATTCGGCCTACTTGCACGCTTGGGTCGTGAATATAGATCCAGTTATCGGTAAACGCATCTTCATCTTTACAGATCAATACCACGGTTAAAAAATCCCTGTATCCCAGGTGCTGCGCCGAACTAAATGCTTTCTCCGGAAAACGAGGTGCAACCGACGCGATCAGTTCGCGCATGGGCGCCGATGATAATACATAATCAAAATCACCGATTGTTCTTCCATCGCTGGTATGTACGGTCCATTTTCCATCTGTTGTACTGATGTCTTTTACACCACAATTCATTTCCACCTGTACACCCATCTGTTTGCATTTGGTTACACAGGTTTCCCACATCATACCCGGGCCATACTTGGGATAACGGAACGAATCGATCAGGGTTTTGATCAGTTTATCCTTATCTCCACCGCTTTTTTTAGGTTTGAACAATGCATTCCAGATGGCGCTGCTCAACGATAAACCTTTGATGCGTTGCGCGGCCCAGTCTGCAGAGATCTCTTTGCAAGGTATCCCCCATACTTTTTCTGTATAGGTTTTAAAAAAAATATTGAATAAACGTTGCCCGAACTGGTTCACTACCCAATCTTCAAAATTGGTAGGGTTCTTCACTGGAAATGCTTTTGCTTTCAGATAACTCAATACACACAGGGCACTTTCAATAATACCCAGTTTATTAAGGGCTTCAAAAGCAACCAATGGATATGAGAAGAATTTTTTATTGTAATAGATCCTTGAACTGCGGGGACGTTCCAGCATTTCATCGCCCAGTATTTCGGTCCAGAAATCTTCCACTTCTTTCGATTTCGAAAAAAAACGGTGACCACCGATATCGAAATGATAGCCTTTGTATGATTCGGTACGGGAAATACCGCCCACGTATTTTGGATCTTTTTCAAAAACCGTTACCTGCTGGTTTTCTTTTCCCAATAAATAGGCGGCAGTTAATCCTGCCGGACCTGCGCCAATAATGGCTACTTTTTTTGACATGCTGGAAGGGTATAAATGAAAGGGTTACCGGTAAAGTGGCAAAGGTGTGAAATAATTGTGGTTCTACCGCTATTTTTGTGCCTCAATTACGATACCGGTTGAATCCGATTTAGCAAAAACTACCACAAAATGGCCCATCACACTTACCGTATTGTTCACAAATTTTTCAACGAGCTAACACCGTTGGAACTCTATACAATCATGCGTTTGCGCAACGAAGTATTTGTGCTTGAACAGCAATGTATTTACCAGGATGCGGACCAGAAAGATCCGTTTTGTCATCATTTGATGATCTGGGACGGTGATGTATTGGCTGCTTATACACGTTTATTACCCAAAGGGCTGGCATACGAACAGATGTCGATAGGCAGGGTGATCAGTGCACTTGATTACCGTAAAAAAGGCGTTGGAAAATTATTGCTCACCCATTCCATAGCAGCCTGCCATGAATTATTCGGTGATGGGCCGATCCATATTGGTGCGCAGTTGTATTTGCAGAAATTTTATGAATCTTTCGGTTTTGCGCAAACCAGCGGGGTGTACCTGGAAGATAATATTGAACACATTGAGATGATACGCGGGTGATGGTGAATGGGCAATGGTGAGGGGTCAATTGCATTTAAAAAATCTCAGTGCAACTCCATGTCTCTGTATCTCTGTGTTGAAAAAATATTGTCTATAAAGATGCGTATTTTTTCAACACAGAGATGCACAGAGGTTTACATTCCCAATTCGATTTTGAGGAATCTTGCCGTGTGGCTCTTGGTTATATTTACCATTTTTTCAGGAACGCCTTCAAACAAAATGGTTCCACCGCCATCCCCGCCTTCTGGGCCGAGGTCAATGATGTGATCGGCCACTTTTACTACATCGAGGTTGTGTTCAATCACCAATACGGAGTTTCCCCGATCAACCAGTTTATTCAATACATCCAGCAAATGCTGGATATCCTGGAAATGGAGCCCGGTAGTTGGTTCATCAAGTATATAAAATGTTTTACCGGTATCTTTTTTGCTCAGTTCGGTTGCCAGTTTTACCCGTTGTGCTTCACCACCGCTTAGGGTCACGGCTGATTGTCCCAAAGTGATATACCCCAACCCCACATCCTGCAATACTTTGATCTTGCGATATAAATAATTAATGGGCTGAAAGAATTCACAGGCTTCATCCACCGTCATGTTCAATACATCACTGATGGATTTTCCTTTGTAACGGATCTCTAGGGTTTCGCGGTTATATCTTTTGCCATTGCATTTTTCGCAGTGCACATATACGTCCGGCAGAAAATTCATTTCAATCACGCGCATACCGCCTCCTTCACAAACATCGCAACGGCCTCCTTTTACATTGAAAGAAAAACGGCCGGCATTATACCCACGGATCTTTGCTTCAGGGATTGATGCAAACAAGGTTCTGATCTCAGTAAAGAAGCCGCAATAGGTTGCCGGATTGCTTCTTGGTGTACGGCCAATGGGCGATTGATCGATCTCAATTACTTTATCAATATTCTCCAATCCCTTAATGCTCTTAAAAGGCATGGGCGTAACACGGCTGTTATAGCAGTGTTTGGAAAGAATGGGATATAAAGTTTCATTGATCAAAGTAGATTTTCCACTTCCGCTTACACCACTCACCACAATTAATTTACCCAACGGAAATGTTACACTTACATTTTTCAGGTTATTGCCCTGCGCACCTTTCAATTCAAGCATTTTGCCATTACCCTGCCTTCTCTCTGCAGGTACAGCGATGCTTTTTTTACCACTGAGGTATAAAGAAGTTTCCGATTTGCTCTGCAATACCTGTTTGGGAGTACCCGCTGCAACAATATGTCCACCATAAACGCCGGCTTTCGGACCAATATCTACCAGGTGATCGGCGGCCATCATGATATCTTTATCGTGTTCCACTACCAGTACACTGTTCCCAATATCTCGTAGATTCTGCAAGGCAAGAATCAGTTGGTGGTTATCGCGTTGATGCAGGCCAATAGAAGGCTCATCTAAAATGTATGTAATACCCTGCAACTGCGAACCGATCTGTGTAGCCAAGCGGATCCGTTGCGATTCTCCGCCACTTAAACTTCTTGACGGGCGATTGAGTGAGAGATAGGTTAACCCAACATCCAGCAAAAACTGAACACGCTCACGGATCTCTTTCAGGATATCTTTAGCGATCTGGTTTTGTTTGTTGCTTAGCTTTTTTTCAATATTGCTAAACCAGCTATGGAGTTTATCGAGGTTCAGGTTACTCAGTTCCGAAATATTTTTCTCATTTACTTTAAACCAAAGACTTTCTTTTTTCAACCTTGCCCCTTCGCATGAGCCACATACTTTCAGTTCCATGAATTTCTCCACCCATTCGCGTAAAGTTTCGGTACTGTTGGCACCGGCAAACCAACGTTTGAGCATCGGAACAATCCCTTCAAACTCTCCTTCATAAGGCTGACCAACGGCTTCTTCTTCCATATCACCGATCTCTAGTGAACTGCCTTCGGGGTTTCCGTATAACAGGATATTCAGTGATGCCGGTGGAAGATCTTTGATCGGCTTATCGAGATTTATCTTATGTTTTTTTGCCAGTACTTCCACATTGCGGAACATATACGCGTCGCGTTGTTCGCCCAAAGGCACAATCCCACCTTCTTTCACGGTTAATTTGGGATCAGGAATGATGGCTTCCATACTGATGCTGTATACATTACCCAAACCTTTACAGGTAGGGCATGCCCCATACGGCGAGTTGAATGAAAATGCATTAGGTGATGGTTCTTCATAACTGATACCAGTATCCTCGCACATCAGTTGTTTGGAATACTGAACTGTTTTATTGGTGTCATTCAATAACAGGAACATCAGCTCCTTTCCCATTTTCAAGGTCTGCTGCACACTTTGGCTCAGGCGTACTTTCATATCGTCTGTAACCTGCATCCGGTCTATCACCACTTCAATATCATGGATCTTGTAACGGTCTACCTGCAGTTTGGGTGTAAGGTCCATCACTTCTCCGTCTACCCTTACTTTCAGAAAACCTTTCTTGCGGATATCTTCAAACAATTCGCGGTAATGCCCTTTGCGGCCACGGATAAGCGGTGCGAGTAAAGTGATCTTTTTATTTTTGAATCTGGCGAAGATATTCTCTACAATTTCTTCTTCACTGAACTTGATCATCTTCTTACCCGTATTGTAACTATAGGCTTCGCCGATACGCGCATATAACAAACGGAGAAAATCGTAGACTTCCGTTACGGTACCAACCGTTGACCGCGGATTTTTATTCGTAGTTTTCTGTTCGATGGAAATAACGGGAGAAAGGCCTGTGATCTTGTCCACATCGGGTCTTTCCATATCGCCCATGAACTGTCGGGCATACGCACTGAAACTTTCCATGTAACGACGCTGGCCTTCGTTGTAAATCGTATCAAATGCCAACGAGGATTTACCGCTTCCGCTCACGCCGGTAAATACTACCAATTTGTTTTTGGGAATGGAAATATCAATGTTCTTGAGATTGTGTTCTCTTGCGCCAAATACTTCAATAAACTCGTCCGCCAAAATCATTTCTCTGGGTTCTTTCTGCTTGCTTATTTGCTTTGCCATGCCGGGATATCAATGAGTATCAAATGTACTAAGATTACAAAAAGCCGGTCGGTTTAAATAGTTTCGAAAAGCAGAAGAAAAAATGGACCCTGGCATCATATTTGATATTTTTATATTATAATCTTGCCTATGAAAAAATACTTACTCATTTCCTCGCTACTACTTACCTCTCTTGCACATGCCCAGTTGGATAAGGGTTCCAAATTAGTAGGTCTACAAACCAATCTTATTGTGGGGGACATCTACAATACCAGCCTGGCTTTAAGTCTTAGCCCTAATAGAAAAAATTATGGATTTAATCTTGTGCCTACATTTGGTTATGTACTTCAACGTAATTGGTTGATTGGCGGACAATTTACGGTTGGTTGGGAAAAAGAAAAGTATCCGAATGCGGGACTTGGCTACACGCAAACGTATACTTATACAGATCTAGGATTTGCTCCTTTTACAAGACTTTACCTTGATCTTACCAGGAACAAGAAATGGAAATTATATGGATTGGCCGCAGTAGATATTGCGAATTCCTGGGTAAGATCTGTATCCAATAACCAGGATTCGCCTTATACAAATTACCATTCCACTACCGGCTATATTGGTATTGGGGCGGCTTATTTTGGTCGCCGGGTATCCCTGGATCTCAACGTAGCTAAAACAGGTTTACGGTTAGGCATATACCGGGTATTCGGTCCATCAAAAAAATAATTTTCCCTACAAAATCCTTACCAGCAAAGGGTTCCAGGATATTTACCTGCAAACAAACAAGTGTATGTTTTGGAAATATGAAAATCCTGCCAGTATATTTGCAGCAGTTCTTTAGAATACTTATCAAGAAAGGCAGAGGGAATTTGGCCCTATGAAGCCTTGGCAACCCATACAGCTCACTCAGTTGTATGAAGGTGCCAACTCCGATCCCACCATTAGGCGGGAAAAGATAAGTCAGAGTAAAAGTTTGCAAATTAGCTCACCTTCTGTGAGATAACATATTCAAGCTCATCTGACTTACCGGATGAGCTTTTTTTATACCCCCGGCCCCGTAAAGGGAGTTGGGCGGATACTGAAAGAATCCTCATCAGGTAAGTCCCACTCGCTTCTCTTGTTAAGTTCTGTAAGAATTTTTACAAAATTCTAAACCGCTTCTGTCCTCTTTATAGAGGCCGGGGCAAAAAAACTGATTAACAATGAGCACAGCCACACAACTGATTCACAGCATTCCCGTAGATCCGCTTACAGGTGCTATCTCGGTACCCATTTACCAAACATCAACTTTTGTGCAGGAAGCACCGGGTGTAAACAAGGGATACGATTATGCCCGAACCGGCAACCCAACCCGCGCTACACTGGAGCAACTAATCGCTGAACTGGAAAAAGGAAACACGGGTATTGCATTCAGCAGTGGTCTGGCCGCCATTGATGCCATTGTAAAACTGTTACAAAGTGGCGATGAAATATTGGCGGTTGATGATATATATGGCGGCGCTTTTCGTCTCTTCACCAATGTGTACGAGAAATTTGGCATTAAAGTGAATTATGTTGATACCAGCGATGTTGCAAATCTTGTGAATGCCATCACACACAACACCAAACTGATCTGGCTCGAAACACCCACCAATCCAACACTGAAGATCTCAGATATTGAAGCCATTGCCAAACTGGCCAAAGCAAATAACTGCCTGCTCTGTGTAGACAATACATTTGCTTCGCCCGTATTGCAACAACCACTTGTATTGGGCGCCGACCTGGTGATACACAGCGCCACCAAATACCTGGGCGGCCATAGCGACCTGATTGCAGGACTAGTGGTTACAAAGGACAAAGAACTGGGAGATAAGATCAAATACATTCAAAATGCCTGCGGTGCCATACTAGCACCATTCGACAGCTGGCTAACGATCCGTGGTATAGAAACCATTCACCTTCGTGTAAAACAACATTGCGCCAGTGCATTGGCTGTGGCTGAATTTCTGGAACGGCATCCGGCTGTTGATAAAGTATTTTATCCGGGCTTGAAAACGCACCCGAATCATCTTATCGCCAGAAAACAATCCAAAGGTTTTGGCGGGATCGTTTCTTTCAGCTTACACAACGATACAGAGGAAGCGGCACTTGCCTTTGTTACCCAAACAAAATTATTCAAACTGGCTGAGAGCCTGGGCGGGATCAAAAGCCTGGTATCGCATCCGGCGAACATGACACATAAATCCATCCCGGCGGAAAAAAGAAGAGCAGCCGGTGTAAGGGACAGCCTGATTCGCTTGTCTATCGGCCTGGAAGACGCTGAAGACCTGATTGAGGATATCCGTTCCACCTTTGAGCAGATCGAACAAGGGTCAAAAACCTTGCAATCGCTTGCATTAACGAACCATTTATAACACCTGTCATATTTTTCCGAACTCGAAAATGAAGTCTAGTAGTTTTGTAGGATATATCGGTAATCATTTAAAAAGATAAAAGCAATACAGAAGCATGGAAGCACACAAACAGTTAACAATCGGTTTATTTGGGTTTGGCGTAGTAGGCGAAGGCTTATACAAGGTATTACAGCAAACCCCTTCTTTGAGGGCAAGTATTAAAAAAGTATGTATCAAGAACCCGGGTAAACAAAGGAACGCACCCGTTTCTCTTTTTACCACCGACAAGGAGGATCTGTTGTTTGATGAAGACATCAATGTGATCGTAGAAGTGATAGACGATGCAAATGCGGCATTTGAAATTGTTTCCATTGCCCTGCGTAATGGGAAAGCGGTAGTGAGTGCCAGTAAAAAAATGATCGCGGAGCATTTGCCGGAAATCCTGGCCCTGCAACAAGAGACCGGGTTACCCTTCCTGTGCGAGGCCGCCGCTTGTGCTTCCATTCCGGTGATCCGCAACCTGGAAGAATATTACGATAATGACCTGTTGCATTCCATCAAAGCGATTGTGAATGGCTCTACCAATTTTATCCTCACCAAAATGTTTGAAGAGAAACTCGATTTCCAGGCAGCCTTGATCCTGGCGCAGCAACTGGGTTTTGCGGAAAGCAATCCCAAACTGGATATTGAAGGTTATGATGCGGTGAACAAATGGGCGATCCTGCTGAACCATGCTTATGGTATTGTAGAACACCCGGATAATATCCTGTTTACCGGTATCCAGAATATTCAGTTAAGTGATGCAGTGGTGGCGAAGGAAAAGAATCTTGATATTAAACTGATTGCCCAGGCCACAAAATTAAAGAACGGGCAGGTAGCGGCTTTTGTATTGCCCCAGTTTGTAAAACTGAACGAGCCTTTGTCATTTGTGAAGAACGAATACAATGGCGTGGTGATTGAAAGTGGTTTTGCGGATAAACAGTTTTTTTATGGAAAAGGCGCCGGCAGCTTCCCCACTGCATCTGCCGTATTAAGCGATATTGGCGCCCTGCGTTATGATTACCGGTATGAATACAAGAAACTGTATCATCATACCCCACACGAACTGACACATGATTATTACCTGAAAGTATATGTAAGTTTTGACGATTGGAAATACATTCCCCGTGAAAAATTTGAATGGATCGAAGAATGGCACGCGGAAGCGGAAAGAAAATACCTGATAGGTGTATTGCATATTAGTGAGCTGACAGCGGATAACTGGTGGAGGGAGAATAACACTTCATTGGTTTTAACCAATGAGCCCATCATCGATAATCTCGACATTGTTAACCTTAAAAAAAGGAGCCTGGAACTGGCAGGCGTTGCATAAATCTTTTATACTTGTACTGGTTTTTGAGTGCCCCGCCTTATCTTATGGCGGGGCTTTTTGTATCTTCAATCAATTCAAATAGTAGCTTTACAGAAACCAATACCATAGATGGCAACAGTAACACGTTCAGAGAACAATCATTTTGCAACAGGTTTTATCATTACCCTTGTGGCTGCTATCTGCATTGTTGCAGACTCTTTTGTGATCGGAAGGAATCAATTTTTTCTTTTGTTAAATGGAAACCTCGGCAGCTTGGCAGATTATTTTTTTCGTTTCTGGACCTTTTTGGGTGATGGTGCCGTTTGGGTAGTAGTGGCTGTATTGTTTTTCATCTACCAGAAAAAGAAATTTCCGCTTTTGGTCACAGCGATCATTGTTTCCACGCTTATTGTGCAGGTTACCAAAACGTATCTATTCCCAGCAGAGCCAAGACCTACCGTAGCCATCTCTAACATACATTCCATTCACACCGTTGAAGGAGTGGAATTGCATACCGCATACAGTTTCCCTTCCGGGCATACAACCACGGCATTTACGATTTATTTACTGGCTTGTTTATTTGTCAAGAAGAAATGGATCATCCCCATGGGCTTTCTGTACGCCTTGCTGGTAGGTTATTCGCGCATATACCTCGCGCAACATTTTCCGCTGGATGTAGGCGGCGGCATGTTTGCCGCATTGATAACAGTTCCGCTTTCAATAGCTATTCAAAAAAGATGGGAGAAGAGGAATGGGTGAACATCGAACAGATGAACAAGGAACAGAGGATTTTTTTTACTTCATCATTCCTTGTTCAATATTCATCTGTTCGATATTCCCTACTCTTTCCACCGCCACTCTCCCGCTATCTGCAAGGGTTCTTTCAGGTTATTCTTGAGCAGAAATGCTTTGGTCTCAGCATCTGTAAAATGTTTGGCCTTAATTTCCTTTGTATCTGCAATACCATATAATAACATGGCGCTGAATCGAACAGTGTTCTGCATTCCTTTTTCATCCACTAAATTAAATCCGTCACAATCTGCATGATAACATGGGCCCGCGTTGTTTGGCAAGCCGCCTCCGGCTCCACCACCTGTTGGTACACCCTGTAACATAAATGGCTGGTGATCACTGTGCAAGCCGGCACCACTTCTGAAACTGTTTTTGAATGAGGTATCCAGTGAATTCGCAATATTTCCGATTGACTGGAACAGTTCTTTACTGTCTTCAGCAGTGGTTGAATAGCCTTTCGGATCATTGGTCATGTCATAATTCAGCATATAGCGCAACTGATCGATGCTTTTGTTTTTGATGGATTGTTCTACATAGGCTTTAGATCCAAGCAACCCTTCCTCTTCTCCCATGAACATAACAAACTCAACGGTTCTGGCCGGTTGCAACTTTAGTACTTTGAAAGTTCGGGCCATATCTAATACAGAGAAAGAACCGATACCATTGTCTATGGCACCTGTTGCCAGGTCCCAGCTATCGAGATGTCCGCCTACAATCACTTTTTCATTCGGGATGGTTTTGCCTTTGATCCTTGCCACCACATTTCTCGCTTTGATCATGCCTGAAAAATTGGTCATGCTGATATGACTGTATAATTTTCCCACAGCCAGTTTTTCTTTCCATTGCAGCCCATCTTCCTTACCAATACAAACGGCTGGAATGGGAATGAGTTTGCCTGTTACAGAAGCCGTACCTGTTAATAAGATACCACCTGTTGCCGTATTAATAATAATTATTCCTTTCGCACCATATTTAGTTGCTATGGCTGTTTTTTCTGAGCGATGCAATGATTTGGTTCCTAGTTTTGAGCCAGGTAATACACCCAGGTATACAAGGGCTATTTTCCCTTTTACTTTTTCGGGATCGGATGCATAATCTTCTTCCAGCCCGTTACCCATATCCACCACTTCCAGGTTTACATCCGCTTTTACAGGCGAATGCGCCAGTGTAACCGATTTCACTGTCTGCAGGTTTTTAGGATCGGCGCCCATGCCAACACTGATCGTGCCGCGGCTCCAGCTTTCCACTTCAAATGGCTGGTAGCTTACATCGGTGAATCCATATGATTTCAAAAGATTAAAAGCAAACTCTTCCGCTTTTTTACCATTGGCCGATCCTGTTAAACGGTGGCCGATGGTTTCCGTAGCCGTTTTCAAGGAGCTGTAAGCTTTTGAATTGGTCAGTACTTCCGTATTGATCTTAGCAAAAATGTTCTTCCATTCAGGATTTTCCTGGGCGGTGAGTAATTGCTGACCCAATAGACAGCCGATCAGCAAAAAGCAGGTTGTTTTTTTCATGTTGCAGTTGATTTGAGGAACCAATTTATTCATAAATCCGGTAACAGGTTCCACAAAAGGGCAAAATACTTTAGAGATTTGTACCTGACCGACAAAAACAGTTTTCTTATTGAATAATGCATCTTCTTTTATTTCGGCAAACAATAATGGCATTTAAAGCAGCCAATTTCACTCTTGGGACTATTTCATTTTTTAATACAGCGTGAAAATTGAAATATTACATTACAATTTTCTCATGTTGTTATTCAGTTTTAGTTTAGGGAAACAACAACATACCGAGCGGGTATTCTTGCCCGCTTTTTTCTTTTCTGTCTTACAGAAAAAAGGGCTGTAACCCAGGATATACCTATATTCTCTGCCGCTTCAACCATCCATCCTTTTGCCTGAGAAAAAACAAATCTTTATCCGGAAAAATAGCGGGAAGTGTTGATAAATAATTAAATTACCAGACTATATTTTTTTGCACACATGAGATAAGTTTTAGCTATGAGCATGCATTCATTCGTGTATTCAAATAACTCACGCTACCGATTGCTAAGGCATGCCATTTTCTGGTTGGCATGTGTTTTTTATTTTACGGCGATCAACAGTATGCGTGGCGGGGCGAGCTATATAGGATACAATGCTTTTCTTGAATATACAATACTGGAGATGCTGGTGGTATTGTCGATAGACATGATCTTCTGTTACTCTGTTATTTATTTCCTGATCCCTAAAATGCTTTTGAAAGAGAATTATTTCGGTTTTTTTCTTTTCCTCGCATTGTTCCTGCTGTTAGACGCTTCCGTATCAAGTTATCTCTATACCTGGGTCGTTAATCCATTGCGCGCTTTATTTAAACTGCCGGAATTAAAATATATCGCGTTTGCCGATCTTTTGAGAGGTCTGAACGGTGTGATGATGCTTACCGGCATAGCTACCTGTATTAAGTTCTATAAGATGTGGAACATTAAGAAACAGGAACTATACCTTGTAAAGTCCGAGAAAATCAGCCGGGAACTGAAATTTATAGACAGCCATATCCAACCAAGTTTTTTACCGGTTTTATTAAAGAAGATCTATTCCTATTCTTTTTCGGCAACCAATAAGGTTCCGGACATGCTGGAAAAATTGCAAAGAATCCTGGCCTACCTGATTGATGAGTGTAACCAGAATACCGTACTGCTTTCACACGAAATAGAAGCGATCAAGGATTTTATACAGCTGGAGCGGCTTACAAGTTCAGACAGGTACACATTGCAATACCAGCAAACCGGCGAGCCTGGCGATCTCCGGATTGTTCCTTATATCCTGTTCCCATTTGTAGAAAGTAATTTCCGGCAGGTAAATGATAACATCACTGATAAGCACTGGACCAATTTTTCTTTGCAGATTGAAGGAGCCCGTGTTACACTGCAGGTAAAGAACAGCAAGCCCGTTGAAACTTCCAACCTGCTGAATTACGAAACCGCTACCCTGCAGCAAATGCGGAAAAGACTTGATCTTTTATACCCAGGCAGTTATAAAATGAATATCATCATTGAAGAAAATACATTCTCCATTCAGCTTCAGATCGACCTTAGTAAGGGAATCAATCCATAGCAATCCGAATGCTAGACTTTATTCCTATTATTTGAATTGCAGGCCGCTGTTAGTCATCAATCCGTTCAATTCAATCATCTAATCAATCAAATCAAAAAGGTCCGCCATTTACGGCGGACCTTTTAAATAGAGGTATTCTACTTACTCTCTAGTACCCGGCATTCTGTGTAATACTCGGATTCACATTCGTTTCATTCACCGGAATCGGGAATAACAATTTGTTGTTAGCCGGTGTAACTGTCAGGTTATTCTGTGGTGCATCCTGATCCATTACTTTGGTGAAAGTTCTTTGCAAACGAACCAGATCCCATAAACGGTATCCTTCGAAAGCCAGTTCTTTTCTTCTTTCGGTCAGGATATTTTCCAGGGCTTGTGTACCAAGATCTGTCCAGCCAATAAAAGAAGGGTCGCGCTGGGTAGCTACTTTATTCAGGCTAATATTTGCATTTATAATATCCCCCAGGTTATAGTATGCTTCTGCAAGGATCAACAATACATCTGCATAACGGATTACTTTGGTGTCATCATAATCTGTTGTGTTGGATGTGTACTTACGACAGATATAAGCGGAGCTTACCTGTCCTGCTCTTGAACCTACTGTAATCAGCCCCTTTCTTGCATCCGTATTACTATAGAGATTGTAAAGAGATGCATTGGCCAATACATCTCCATAAGCGCCGCTATACGGTGCAGCAGCTGGCAGGTAAATACCCGCAAGCCTGTCGCTACCTGTATTGTTGTTGGCATCCATAGTTATTTCAAAAATGGTTTCCAGCTTATCCGTTCTTGGATTTGCATTAGCCCAATAAGCAGAAAGGCCGTTACTTGCTGTCAATGAGAACCCGCCGTTATTTACTACATCCAGCGCAGCTGTTTTGGCATTGGCCCAATCACCCATGCTCTGGTATACACGTGCCAGCAGTGCTGAGATGGCATACTTGGTAACGTATGAGCTGTTGAGTGTACGGGTACCACCGGTCGAGTTAAACGTCATCGTGTTATTGATGGTGTATTTAACCATGGAAGCTGCAGTGGTAAGATCCGCTACAATCTGCGTATATACTTCCTTAATCGTATTCCTTGCCGGAAGTGAATTCTGGTCAAATGTTAATACGATCGGGATACCCGGTTTGGTTGGATCGACAGTATAAGCGGCTGCAAAATTTCTTACCAGTTCATAATGCATCAATGCCCTAACCGTGTACGCTTCCGCTTTTAACTGGCTGATATTATCATTGCCGGTTACAGCTGAATTAATTACCTGGTTGGCATTTTTAATGGCTGTATATGCACTTGCCCATACACCATTCGCATCACCATCGGTATTGATCATGTTATACTGGTTAAATGCGAGATACCGGCCCGAGTTCGCTGTTGTCAGGAAACAGTTATCCGACATCAGATCACCTCTTACCGGAAGCGTTCTACCATACAAATTGGTAACACGCAAAGAACCGTACACACCATTCATGGCAGCATTCAGGTCGGCATCGTTCTTGATCGCCACCGGCAGTGCCACGGAATTATAGGGCTGTTGGTCGAGGAACTGCTTGGAGCATGAAGAAAAGACCAACACAGAAGCCACGCCCGTTAGCTGTATTATATTTTTAAGTTTCATAGCGAAAATTTTATGTTTCATAAAAATTAGAATCCAATGTTAAGACCTACAGTTATCGATTTAGCGCTTAACAAACCTTCGTTATTCTGGCTGGTGATACCCTGCTCAGGATCGAATGGCAATGTAGCATCGTAGGTTTTGGTCCATAAATTGGTTCCGCGCACATAGAAGTTCAGGCTGGTAAGGTGCAGTTTAGCGAGCAAATCCTTGTTATCCATACGGTATCCGATCACTATATTTCTCAACCTGATATAATCTCCTTTGTACAAGGCTCTTTCGCCAGCTGACTGGTTGGCAAGGCCATACACATATTTAGGAATGGTTGTAATATCACCCGGCTTCTGCCACCTGGTAAGATTGATATTGTATTTACCCCTCGTAGGAAACTGTCCATTCAGGAAATACTGGCTGTACAGATCCTGTACATAGTTTCCATAGTTATAATAGAAATCAGCGCTTGCATAAAACCCTTTGTAGCTGAAACTGTTGGTTAAAGAACCAAAGTATTTGGGAGTACCGCTCTTGCCAATAAACTGCAATGCTGCATTGGCATAAGTAGATGTGGTTGCACTTTTAGTGTTGTCTACATACCACATTTCCAATCCTGTAGCAGGATCAACACCCTGCAGCGCGCGCAGATAGAAAGATTGAATGTCCATTCCTTCTGTTAAACGGAAACTACCATTGGTAATATCCTGGTGGTTGGGCAGGCTAACCACTTTGTTTTTATTGTTAGAGATATTGAAGCCGATATCCCATGCAAAATTGCGGATCTCAATGGGTCTTGCATTGATCGCAAATTCGAGGCCTTTATTTTCAATCTTACCAATATTGCTCAGGATACTTCCAAATCCTGTTGTAAGAGAGATCGGTTTGTTGAACAGCAGACCATCGGTCAACTTCTGGTAGTAATCAAACGTGATATTGATCCTGTTCTTCCATAATCCGAGATCAAATCCGATATCTGTCTGGTTGGTTTTTTCCCAGGTAAGATCAATGTTACCAATGTTATTGAATGTACCGCCAGCATTACCATTGTAGTTGGCACCGTATCCATAGGTTTGTCTCCATTGGTAATTACCAATACCCGCATTACCTGTTGAACCATAAGAACCTCTCAGTTTCAACAGGGTAATTACTTTGCTTCCTTTCAGGAATTCTTCCTGGTTCAGGTTCCATGCAGCACCTACTGACCAGAAACTACCGAATTGGTTATTGGCGCCAAAGCGTGATGAACCATCTCTACGGAAGCTTCCGTACAGTGAGTAACGGCTATCATAACTGAAGTTGGCGCTTGAGTAGAATGAAGCGAATGTATAATTCTGTGCAGTAGCAAATCCTGTTGTGGCAGATGCTGCGTTAACAGACAATGGCAATTCCACTGTTGGCGGATAATTCTGCGAAGTGGACTGGATCTGGTAGAAATTGTATTTGATCGCTTCGTAACCGGCTTTCAGATCCGTACTTAGTTTACGATTTTTCAGCATATCCAAATGGTAATCGAATTGGTTATACCAATCCCAAAGGAATACCCTTGTGAAATTGTTTGTACCCGATCCACCTGTGCTTACACCGTCTCCGTGGAAAGGATTGTTAAACACACTTTCTTCCAGGTTATTGTCCTGGATACCAATGTGTGAAGTAAATTTCAGTCCCTTCAGGATTTTATAATCGAGGTTACCGCCACCGAAGATCTGCGTGTTACGTACAATATTCTTATCATTCGCAATCACATACAAAGGGTTGTAGTGTGTTGGGAAAGAAAGATTGTTCCCGGTGTTGATGTTCAATGAGCCATCCGGGTTATACGGATTCTGTGTTGGACGCAGCGTTAACGAAACATAATACGGGTTAGAGAACTGGCCCGGACCGGAGAGTGGTGTATTCTGCAATACATTACCTACGGTCCAGTTGGTAGACAAGCTAAGTTTGGAGGAGATGTTATGGGTTACTTTGATATTACCGGAAAGTCTTTTCAGATCTGCACCGATATTCGCCGCTTCCTGTTTAAAATAACCACCAGACATAAAGATCTGCGTCTTGGCATCGCCCGCAGTCATGCTGAGGTTATACTGTTGTTGCAGACCATTTCTTGTGGTAAGGCCAATCCAGTCGATATCAACCCCATTGCCATATCCGTAGCTGGCCAATGTACTGTTGATCTGTGCAGTGGTAAAGTTCGCATTCACCATACCTTCTTTCAGAAAAGCAAACCAGTCGTCCGCTTTTATCGGCTTACCTGCATTGGGAATATTGGCATAATTTGATTGTCCCAGTTCTGCGTCAAAACGGAACTGTGCCTTCCCGATCTTTCCTTTCTTAGTGGTGATCAGGATAACACCATTGGCACCACGTGAACCATAAATAGATGTAGCGGCAGCATCTTTCAATACTGAAATGTCTTCAATATCATTGGGATTAATGGTAGAGAGTACATTGGTCGTTTGTACAGCACTGGAAAGGTCACCACTTACGATCTGGATCCCATCCACTACATATAAAGGACTCGAAGAAGCGGTGAATGAACCGATACCCCGGATTCTGACATCCTGATTGGAACCGGGCTGGCCATTATTACCGCTGGATTGCAGCCCGGGTACTTTACCCTGCAAGCCTTTATCCAGTGAGGCAAACGGAACATTCTCCAGTTTATCTCCGCCAACTTTTGAAACAGAGGCGGTAGAGTTTGTTTTCTTGGTAGTACCGTAACCCACAACTACGACCTCGTCCAGTTTTTCGGTTGATGACTGGAGTTTAACGGTCAGTTCGGATTTTCCGGAGACACTGATCTCCTGCGATAAATAGTTTAATGAAGTAATTACAAGGGCTTTGGCAGAAGCAGGTACTGAAATTGTAAAAGAACCATTGGCATCGGTAACAGTACCGATAGACGTTCCTTTTACAACAACAGAAGCATTGGCAACTGCAACACCCTTGTCGTCGGTAACCGATCCTTTAATGGAACGGTTTTGTGCAAATAACTGGCCCACAGCCAATAATATACACAACAGCAACATGGTAGATCTTCTCATAGCGTAATGATTGATTTGAAAAAAATTTACAAATGGCAACATTGGTGAACAAAGCGTTCCTTCCAACGAAGCCGGTTAATTTAAACAGACAAGAAAAGTAGAAGCGAAGAGGGGAAAACCATTTAAAAAATAACCGAAACATGAATATTTTGAACCGAAACGCCAAAATCAGGAGATAACTATTTTTTTTATTAAGAAATAGTTAACCAACCATATCTCTTTAACCCGCTCATCGTGTTATGAAACCGTTGGCATGGAAATTTCTGTGAAATTATGTGAGCGGTAAAAAAATCAGGTTCAGCTATTGGACCTTTCCGTTGCATTCGGTGTCCTATTTAAACCCAACTGCTTTACATGGCCGACAGAACCTATAAAATAAACGACAGACTAAGTAAATGGATTGGTATACCTGTTACAGGTATACTGGCTTTTCATTTATCGGGCTTTGGGGCAAGCACCACCGGAGCTGATACATTGATCATCAATTATTTATATTTCAGTTTCATTTCATTTTGCATGTGGAACGTAAGTTCTTATGCACATTTTCTGCTACGCAAGTGGTTATACGACATTAAGAAATTATATATCAGACTGCCCATTCGTTATGCCGTTACCATCAGCATTAGCTGGGTGATCTCATTTGTTCTTCTAAATACCTGGAATGCTTACCTGCAAAACAATGGGTACGGTTACGAGCAATTACTTATGAGCCAGGTTATCATGACCGTTATCAGCGCACAGATAAGCAGCATTTACGAAATTGTTTACCTGAACAAGGAACGTGAATCGGATGTGGTAAAAGTGGAAAGAAGTGAAAAATTAAAAGTGCAGGCACAACTGGATGCTTTAAAAAGCCAGATCGATCCCCATTTTATTTTCAATTCGCTTAATACGCTTTCTTATCTTATAGGAAACAATCCCGAAAAAGCAAAACTATTCAACGATACCCTTGCTAAAGTGTATCGGTATATTTTACTGAATAAGGAAAAGGATCTTATTCTATTAAAAGAAGAGATTGAATTTGCCAGCAACTATTTCTACCTGCTAAAGATCAGGTACCAAACAGGGCTGAGCATGATCATTAAGATGGATAGTGTGAGTATGGATGATTTCCTCCTCCCGCCCCTGTCATTGCAGGCGCTAATCGAGAACGCCATTAAGCACAACCATTTTTCAGAAAAGAGTCCCTTAGGTATTGAGATTACCATTTCAGCTGAAGAGATCAGTGTAGTGAATCAGAAAAATATCAAAAAATTCGATCTACAATCTTCCAGGATCGGGTTGGCTAACCTGAATGAACGATACAAATTAATCGTCAATAAAAATATTTCTATCCAGCAAACAACCGACCAGTTTACGGTGTTGCTGCCCATTTTAAAATCATAGTACCATGATTAAGGCACTCATCATAGAAGACGAAAAGACCGCGCTCGATAATCTTTTGTACCATATTGAGCTTACCAAAGAACCCGTATCAATCGCGGGTACACTGGAAACAGTGGAAGACAGCATTAACTGGTTGAATGAGAATCCTTCACCAGACCTGATCTTTATGGACATCCATCTGAAAGATGGCATTTCGTTCAACATATTTGACAGGGCAAAAGTTTCCGCGCCAATCATTTTTGTTACTGCTTATGATAATTTCATGGTAAAGGCATTTGAGCAAACGAGTATTGAATACCTGTTAAAACCCATCAACGAACAGGAATTACAGAAAGCCATTACAAAGTATAAAAACCTGAAAAACCATTTTCTTAACAACCATGAAAACCTGTTAACTTTCTTATCGGAAAAAGAAACGATAAAGAAATCTCGGATCGTGGTAAAGAAGGGGATTGAGTTCCAAAGTATCCCACTGGAAGAAGTGGCCTGTTTTTTTACAGAGCAAAAGATCAGTTTCCTGATTACGAGGGATGGGAAAAAATACCTGGTAGATAAAAACTTGAAAGAGCTGGAAGAAGAACTTGATGGAAAAACTTTTTACAGAGCAAATCGAAAATTCATTGTCAATATCAATTATATCAAATCCTATAAATCTTACGACAAGATCAAGATCCTGATCGAACTCATCATACCCATATCCGAAGAGATCATTGTGAGCCAGGAAAGTGCCATTGATTTCCGCAAATGGATTGCAGCGCTATAAAATATCCAGGTCTTTTCCATAGATCACTATTCCGTGATAGAACTGTCTGATCTCTTTCATCAGGCTCTCTTCCGTTGAACCAAATAAAAGCTGGTGAATCAATACAAGTGATTTAGGCTTTACTTTATTGGCTATTTCTGCCAATTGCCTGGTAGACGTATGAAAAGTGGAATGATACTCCTGCCAGCGCTTTTCCCTTTTCGCCAATCCTTCCATCGAATACACTTCATGTACAAGTATGTCGCAGTCTTCGGCATTTTTAACCAGCTCCTCGCTATACGTGCAGTCGCCTGATACCACAATAGTTTTATCTTTGGTTTCAAAACGGTAACCAAATGCTTCCGGCCAGGAACCATGGTTTACCCTGAAAGCTTTTACGGTCACATTTGAATCCTGGTAAACGACTCCCGGCGTTATCTCGTGCACTATCACTTTATAACCATCCGCATTGCCCTGTTCCAGTCCGCGGATACGTATCTCCCTGTCTTCTTTATACGCTTCCATAATATGATCGGTCATAGGCTGTAAACCTTTCGGACCGTATACCTGTAACGGCGTATTTCTATCGAGTACAGCGGGTGTAAAAATAAAATCGGGGTAACCGGTCGTATGATCCGTGTGAAGATGTGTGATAAATAATTTTCGCAATGCTGCCGCTTCCAGTCCTTTGATCCCTTTTTGATAGGCTGCCGCTGCGCGTCGTACTACGCCCGGTCCGCAGTCCACTACATAAGAAGTATTATTTACAACGATAGCTACCGAAGGACCAGATTTGTCAGGATCTGCAAATGGTGTGCCCGTGCCAAGCAGCACTAACCTGGTGCCTGGTTGTGCCAGGCTGAAATGACAGGTACTTAAAAAAAATACCACAAATAAACAGCAACTTTTATAGAACATGTAAATTGATTATTTTATTTGTATCGGAAATTAGATCCTTGTATTCTTTTTTACTAATAGCGAAAGGATCTCATCAGACCCACCTGTAAAAGGACCAGATACCTGTATTTTTAAAGTTGCCATTGCTGCTGCAAACTCACCTGCCTGCTGTACACCCTCCCCTATAATGCGACGGCTAAGGTACCCAGCCATATAAGTATCGCCGCAACCCGTTGCATCAATCACTGCATTTGGTACAAATGCAGGAATCAGGTAAAAAATATTTTCGTACAGAATAACGGACCCCTTACTGCCCAAGGTGATCACTACTTCCTTTACGCCCCAATCCGCCAGTATTTTAGCGCCTTCATAAATATCCGTTTGCCCGGTAAGCATCTCCATTTCATTTTCGTTTGCTTTCAGAATGGCGATATTTGGAAGCAATGCTTTTTTTTGAGGCCAGTCGATCGGATACACATTTTCATTTATCACTTCCCGCAGGTAGCCCTGTACATCCAGTGAAACAAGGGACTTGCTTGCCAGTGCCTGGATCAATTCTGCGGGAATATCATCTGCTAATAATGGACCAAGGTGAAATATTTTCGCATCAATCTCCTTCAACTGCTCATACTGAAAAGGTTCTGCTTTCTGCAAAACCCGTTGTACCCTGTGATCCTGGTTTTCAGGATAAATATTTTCAAAATTAACCGTATACCTACTTGGCAAGACCGTTACATCAACCCGTTGAGCCTGCAGTGCTTGCACAAAATGCATTTCTGTTTCGGCCAAAGCTGTAACGAGGTGATACCTGAGGCCCATATTCTGTATGGCGTTGGAGAAATAAAAAGAAGTGCCGCCTGCCATGTATACTTCTTTTTGGGCTGTTACCACTTTATCAAGTGTAATATGTCCGATGCAACAGATATCATACATGACTAAGGGAATTGACGATGATCATTGATTATAAAACAAGCTGTTCATACAAACGAAGCAATGCCTTATGGGGGTCTTCACATAAACCGGGATGTACTTTTGATGTTTGCAACACCGTACTCCGGGTTGCGGTAAGCCACCGGAAGCGGGAAGCTTTGTCTAGTTTAGCAATAGGCCCGCCTTCTGTTTCGCCTCTGCAAATTTTTTCGAAACTTGAAAGGTATTGCGCAATCTCATCCGTATTCAGCTCTTTGCAAAAGAAACGCAGCTTCTCTTCGTCCAATACGTATTTCACTTCCAGGAAATCCTTTTCTTTACAAAATAGTACTACACCCACGTTGAAAAACTCTTCGCGTTCCACCCGGGGTACGATCCGTATGATGGCATACTCAAATAAGTGATTCTCTGGCATGTTGGGCTTCTTTTACAAAAACATCAGATGAAGCGATTCTTCCGTTTAGGAAGTCCGCATATACGTTTCTCCTGTCCGCGACAGAAACACCTTCTTCCTCAATGAGCCATTCATCAGGAATAAGCGACACAATGGAGTCTATCAATCCCGGTGTTAACATGGCTGCACAGATTGTATTGACCTGATCTAATACCGTTGCCTGTTTTAACAACACATGATCTTTCACTTGAACAAAAGGCTTGGTAACAGCATCCTGCCAATGATCCCATGAATGATGAAAATACAGGGATGCTCCATGATCGATCAGCCAGAGTTCCTTATGCCAGATGAGCATATTGGTGTTACGAACAGTTCTGTCAACATTCGTTAGTAGGCAATCGAGCCAAACAATTTTTGAAGCTATCTCAGGATCTACTTTCGTAACATTCGGGTCAAACGTAATAGCACCCGATAAATAATGAAGCGCCAGGTTTTGTCCTACACTTGCTTTTAAGAGATCTTGTATCTCTTCGTCCGGTTCAGTTCTTCCGAAAGCATTATCCAGGTTTGCAAAAACAATTTCAGGAATTTTCAATCCCAATGCCCTTGCTATTTCTCCGCCAATGAATTCGGCAATCAGTGCTTTAACGCCCTGCCCGGCACCTCTGAATTTAAGTACATACAAAAATCCATCATCGGCTTCTGCAATTGCAGGCAGTGAACCTCCTTCGCGCAGGGGTGCGAGGTAGCGGGTAACATTAACGGTTCTGATATCCGGATATTTTATATCCATTCTGTTGTTTGCTCTGAAATATGTTATAAAGTTGCTATTAAAGATACCTCAAAAAGATTAGAAATACTTCCTGCACAAGATAATGGATGGTTCTGCGTTTATATGCTGTACATGTCAATAAAAAAGGGAACGTGGTTAGCGCTCTCTTTTTATGCATTCAACAGTTTAAAATTTATAACTGTAGCCCAAACGAAATACCTGCGTTTCATAGTAATCGGTACTGGCTAATGTAAATCCGTTACCTACGATCTCTTTTTTAATGAGCAGGGTATTAAACAGGTCCGTTGCATTGAGAAACAACTCACCCTTTCCTTTCTGGATCTGTTTTTTTACACCTCCATCCACTGAAAACCGGGCACCGATCTTTCCCTGCGGAATGATATCCGGTGCCATATAGATCGCTACCAGTTGCAGGTCTGTTTTACCCGGAAGTTTTATCGAAGTATTCAGTTTCAGATTTCCTGAAGTGATCTGCGCTTCTGGGATAGCATACAAGGTTGGTACAGGATACTTGTTCAATACACTGAACGCATGAATTGAGTTGCGGTAAAAGCTACCGTTCATTGACAAAGAAAGTTTGGGTGATAATTCCTGTTGCAGGGTTATTTCCATTCCTGCCGCATTACTTCTGCCCGCATTCTGAAAAATATTATAAATAAGTGTATTGCCCGGAACGATCGTTGCGATACGTGTTATGGTCGCATCTGTTTTTTTATAATAAACAGCTGCATAAACATTTCCTTTCTTCCATGTGTTCTTATAACCCAATTCAAAACTATTGGTGAATTGCGGGCGAAGCGTGGGGTTGCCCACTTTTAATAATTCCGGTTCATCATACTTTGGAAAGATCCGTATGTCCACTTCATTGGGGCGATCTACCCGGCGGTTATAAAAAACAGAAAATTTATTCCGGCCATCCAGTTTATAGGAAAAGCGAAGATTTGGAAAAGGTTGGGCATAATCGTATCCGTCGCTTGTATATGTATTATGATCCGGGTTTACCTGGTAATCTACTTTCACATATTCCAGTCGCAAGCCAGCCTCCAATTCCAATTTCTTACTTTCAAAAACATAATTACCATATAGAGCCGGGATGGTTTCTTTATAGGTCGCCCATCCGCCCGCATTGGCATCAATCAGCGAATTCAGTCCCGGAAAAAACTGCATATTGGTGGGAATAGAGCGATACCTGAACTTCAGTCCTGTTTCAAGCCTACCATGCTTTAGTGGTCGTACATAATCGATGTTCAAATCAGATACATGTTCATCCGATAATAATTTAAATGCGTCCTGGCCCGTGTAGGAAGGCATAATATTGGTAAAGAAATATTTTTCATCCTCCCTGTGAAATGTGTAATTGAAGCCCATATTCAGTACATGGCCAGGCTGCTTGTATTTATGCTGGTACAAGGCCGATGCCACTGCGGTATATTTCACTTCATCTTCCAGAAACTGCCATAAACGAAGCCTTTGCTGGTAATCTTTGTTGAAATAAGGTACATCCCCATTATCGCTTATCTTCTCGCGATTTAAAAAAACAGAAACCGTAAAACTGTTTTGTTCATCAGGTGTCCAGTCGATTCCTGTTTTCACTGTTCCGAAAGTGGTGGTCCGATTTCTTTTCACCTGTTGGTTGATAATGGTTCCATCTGTGTAAATACGTTGTGAGAATTCATTCTTGTTTAATGTTTGTGTATATAACCAATCTCCCTGGAAAAAAGTATTCAGTTTGTTCTTACGATAGTTGAGTGATACAGATGGGTTCAGCTTGGGCGTTGCCGTATATTGCGGCGCGATACCAGGCAGGTTCGCTTTGCGTTCCCATAAAGCTCCCAGGCCCGTTGTAAATCCGACCTTCCCGTTAAACCCTTCCTGCTTATTTTTTTTATAAATGATATTGATAATACCCGCATTGCCATTCGCATCGTATGCTGCCGAAGGGTTGTTGATGATCTCAATTCTTTCAATAGCGGAGGCAGGTATATTGTCGAGTCCCGTCTGGCTTCCAAAACCAGTGATCGCACTTTGTTTCCCATCGATCAATACGGCTACTTTATCATTGCCTCGCAACTGAACTTTACCTTCCTGCATAGTAATGCCTGGTAAATTTTGCATGGCCTGCAAAACAGAACCTCCGGATTGGCTGATGTTGTTGGATAATGTAAATACTTTTTTATCCATTTTATCATTCACACCCTCCCGTTGCCTACTGCTGCTTACGGTAACTTCGCTTAACAGTTTGGGGTCCTCTTTTAGTTCAATAACGCCTGCGTCCAGAAAAGGGCTCAGACTTCCTACTATGATTTCCTGCCGATACTTACTAAAATTTGAATAGGTCGTCTCCAGGATATAGATTCCGCTTTTCATATTTGTCAGCAAAAATCTTCCTTCTTCATTCGTTATCGTTCCCGCTACAAAAGCAGTATCTGTTTTTGTTTTGAGTACAATGTTAACATACGGAAGTACTGTTTTGCTCTTACTGTCTTTCACCTGACCTGAAATGGTTACAGTTTGTGCGACAAGCAGCACCGGCAAACACAAAAGGCCAAAAAAAATAATTTTCATTTTATTGCAATTCATACGGGTATTGATTGGGTTATTTTACAGTAGCCTCATGCTATCAGCCTTACCTGTCAACAAAAGGAATGCGAGTAATTAATAGAATAATATAGCCGGCAACACATAAATGAAATAGTTGCACGTATGATGCGATGTCGTTCGCTGAATAATGAAATGAGAAGACTTCTTCTACCAGAAATGGTGAAAAGGAAAAATAAAGAGCAGATAACTATTCTGGGTCAGTTTCTGCTTTGCGGAAATAGCAGGTGTATGCGATATCTTTTCTGTCGGGAAAGCAGTAAGTGATGATCCTGTAAAATCAGGTGTTCTTTTAAAGCCAGTCTTCCGGGTAGTGTACCTGCTTATTCTTGCATACCGCATTTCATTTCCCAAAGGGCTATCCGTATCGTCTATGGAATAACTGGCTTCTGTTGGTACGGCATTCGTGGAAAATGGCTTGTTATTTTCTACCAATGACCCAGCCATTGCCATTCCTCCAAGCAAAAGAGATAGCATATGCAGCTTGAGAAAGGACAGAATATTCATTTCGCAAAGATACACCATCGCGAAATCGGGTGATTGAGACGGTGCAATTGTTAAACAAATTTAACTAGTCAGTTATTGGCAACTACGTTTCACACCTATTGTCGACATAACACCGCTGATTTTATTGGGTATAAAGGAGTATCATGCAATACCATCCCCATATCAATTAAGTGCACATCGTATTTTCAGTATCGCCCAATTTATCGATCACCACCTTAACGGTATCACCCGGTTTTAACCATATTTTCTGGGGCATTCCCATGATCACTCCTTTCGGGGTGCCCGTTAAGATCAGGTCTCCCGGCTCCAGTGTCATGTGACTGGATAAGAATTCGATAATCTCTGCAACCGAGAATATCATATCCGAGGTATTTGAATTTTGTCTTTGCTCCCCATTCAGGTAACAGCTGAGTTGTAATTGTTGTGGGTCGGGTATTTCATCGGCGGTTACAAAATATTTACCAAGCGGCAGAAAGCCATCGAGGCTTTTTCCGATCAGCCATTGTGATGTCTGGAACTGAAGATCACGGCAGGAAAGGTCGTTGGCAACGCAATAACCCAACACATAATTCAGTGCGTCTTTTTTAGCAACATTTTTACACCGTTCTCCTATAATAACACCCAGCTCCACTTCGTAATCAAAATGCTCTCCCGTTTTTCCAAGTGAAACCTGGCTACCATAGTCCGTAAGCGTGTTGGCATATTTGGAAAAAACGACAGGTACACCAGGTATCGGCATACCACTCTCGATAGCATGCTGCCTGTAATTAAGGCCGATACAAATTATTTTAGCTGTATTTGAAACACAGGGACCGTAGATTAAGCCATCTGCTGCCAAAGTAACCGCTGAGAGGTCATGGATGGTTTTTATTTGGCTCTTCAGCATTTCGATTTCCTGGTTCGTTAAGGAACGATTCAAGATCTGTCTGTCAGAATGATATCCCCAGATCCCATTTATGGAAATAATGCCCCGGTCTGTCAGTATTCCGGGCATGAGGGCACTGCCTTGTCTATAATAAAGAATCTTCATAATAATAGAATAATCAACGGGCCTGCCTAATAGGTAGCGCGGCCCCCTGTTAAATCAAATGTGAACCCTGTAACAAAACTATTTTCTCTTGACACGATAAAAGCTACAAGATTAGCCGCCTCTTCCAATGTTCCGCATCGTTTCATCGGTATTTTATCGGTCATGTATTTTATTTGTTTTTCAGGTAACGCATCAACCAATGGAGTTTGTATTACGGCCGGGGCCAATGCATTAATGGTAATACCTGTTTCCGCATATTCTTTCCCTTGTACTTTGGTCATACCGATCACTGCGGCTTTGGAAGACGAATATGCCAGCATGCCTACATTCCCCTCCTTACCGGCTATTGATGCCATATGAAGTATGCGCCCGTACTTTCTTTTCATCATATGCGGTAATACCGCCTTCGTAATGTAAAAACTGCTCATAAAGTTCACTTCGAAAACATTATGAAGGTCCTCGTTATTCACTTCGTGGCTAAGGATATTTGCCTTGCCCGTTATACCGGCACAGTTAATCAGAATATCGATCTTCCCAAATTCTGATATCACAGATTCAATGGCCTGGTTGATCAATTCCGGCTTAGTAATATCGATAGGAAGCATCAGGCATTTTGCATGGTGACTTTCATATTCCTTTTCGAGGCCTTCTTTGTTAATATCCAGCACACTTACCCTAGCCCCTTCGCCCAGTAATCGCTTTGCAATGGCCAGACCAAGTCCGGATGCTGCACCTGTAATAATCGCTACCTGGTCTTTAAACTTATTGCCTTTCTGCGCATTAAACTGTTCCAGCTGTTCAGTATCTATGCTATATGCTTCATCATGCATTTCTGAAGCCTCTTTTAAAATACCATTGCCCGCGGCACTTTGATTCGATTTTTTCATAAGTTATTAATTAGAGCGATTTATATTTATCATATACTTCCCGCAGGGATTTTCCTTCGAGTAATTCTTTACGCGATGCATTTTCGTTCGACACTTTTTCTTGTGCCTTTGCAAACAAATCGGATTCTACGTTTTTCGGAATGACAACGATCCCGTCAAAATCGGCATAGATAATATCCCCCGGATATACCAACACCTGGCCACAACGAACCGGCACATCGTAAGCCGTGACGATTGCTCTTCCTTTTGAATCGAGCGGTCTGATACCTGAATAATAGACAGGGAAACCCATATCAATGATCCTGTTGCAATCGCGAATCTGGCTGTCACAAACGCATCCGGCCGCACCGTTCCGTTTTGCGATCGTAGACATCAATTCACCCCATGGCGCATTAGTGCCGGCATGATCTGTTGAATGAACAACCACATCATTTATTGACAAGGAATCCATTGCTTCGATTTCAAGTCCATAAGGATCTTCTGCAACATGATCCGTTTCCATCCAGCGAAATGTTCTGGCACGTCCTACAAAACCGCAATTCCTGGAATCTGGCAAAAGAGGCCGCAACCTGTGATGCATTGCCTGGTTGTGATATCCCATTTCGTCAAGGATATCACAAACTACAGGTACATATAAATGCTCCCGTATGAATGAAAAAAGCGTATCGTCCATTTTAGTTTTCATGTTCATTGTATATACTAAAAGTCCAACCTGTTATAATCCCGCATTCACCAGCTTTACAACCCTGTCGTTCAATTCTTTTACATAAGCCGCGGTTGCAGCATCGGGACGATATGTTGCTTTTCTCACAACGCTGTTACTTAGTACACCGCGGGCTATCAGCAATTCTTTTTCGATATAATGGAACAGTTCCATATTCTGAAGCGCAAAAAATATTTGCGGCATTACTTTTTCAAAAAGGTCAAAGGCTTTGTCATTTTCGCCACTTTTGCGGAGATTGAATACTTTCTGTAATATATCTGAAACACCCAGGCCCGGCATTACACCTGCGATACCAACCGGTATTAATTCCAGCATATATAATCCACCCCATCCTTCAAACAAGCCAACTTTTCCATCGGTTGCTTTTATAATAGATTCAAATTTGGGGGCACACAAAGGTTCCTCCAGTTTTAAATATTTGAAATTGGAATGTTTCTCCATCAGTTCTGTGATCAGCCCAACACTGATGGAAGAACCGCCGGGATTAAAATCCTGGATCAGAACCGGTGTTTCAGGAATGGATTGAAAGAAACCTGAGAGGTATTCTTTCAGTGACTCTTCCGGTATGCTGAAAATACGCGGAACAGCCAGCGATATTACATCTGCACCTGCTTTTACATTTGCCTGCGCCAGTTTAATGGCAACCTTTAATGAAGGATGATTGGATTGCGCCACAACCTGCATACGTCCTGCAGATTGATCCACAGCAATTCTCACCACTTCAAGTTTTTCTTCATCAGTTAGTTTATAGAACTCGCTGGCATATGCGGGCAAACATGCCGCTTCAATTCCGCTTGATATCGCAAAGTCAATTAGTTTCCGCAAAGCCATTTCGTCTATCTCTTCATTCGCCGTAAACGGTGTTGGCACAATAGGGACTACGCCTGATAATTCTTTTTTACTTTTCATTTCTTTCTGTTAAACTGTTTTATTAACGGTATGATTCATTTTATAATCAACTATGGTAATGATTAACGTTGAGACCAGCACGAGTATACCACCGGCGATAGCTTGGTTATGTAATTTTTCACCTAACCAGATAGCCGCCACAGGAAGTCCCAGGAAAGTAATCAGGTAATTAGACAGAGCCACCTGCATTGCATCAAGCATTTTCAGTGCTTTGAAAAAGAGTACCATGGAAAGGAAATTGTGAAACAACGTGAGCAATGTTAATCCTGCCCATGTTTGTCCGGAAAAAGATGAGATACGGCTAAATACATCCGGCTCATAAATCAATACCAATGGCGTAAGCAGGATTACCATAACCACATATGTATAAAAAATCATTTCCATCTCCGTGTATTTCTGCGCGATCTTTTTGCATCCTACATTATAAAATGCATTGCCGAGGATAGCCAGAAAGATTAGGATATTACCTACTGCATATTTTGAACCCAGATCCATTTGCCTGAGATCTCCTGTTGAACACAATACCACTCCAACGATCGCAATGGCAAAACTCAGCCAGCGAATTTTATTCATTTTTTCTTTCAGCATTACAAAAGCGAAAAAAGCGGTAATTACCGGCAAGCTTAGTGTAATAATCGCTGCGTTACTCGCCAGCGAATACTGGGTTCCCCACGTCATCAATACCTGGGCAGGGAATGCTCCCAGTAATGCCAGCTGAACAAACACAAGAATATCCTTTAGCTGCTTTCCGCTTTTATTGAAATCTCGTAAAGCAAATGGCAACAACAGAAGGGTTGCCAGTAACATCGGTCCCCATACGGTAAAATAGGGCCCTGCCTGATCCTGTGTAAGTTTGATGCAGGTGAACTGCATTGCCCACATCGCATTGCAAAGAATCAGTAATGTCCAGGAAAGGATTGTTTTTCTCATAGGCTTTCTCTAAGCTCTTTACCTGTTTTGAATCGGTCTACTGCAGCACGATCAAGTGTAATACCCAATCCGTCTCCCTGAGGAACCAATGCAGAACCATTGACGAACTCAATCGGTGTTTCTATCAAATCATTTTCCCGCACAAGTTCTCCGAAAATATCGGAGGGTACGGTGCAATTGATACTTGCTGCCGCGATATGTAATGCCATTGCTTCCAGTATGCCAAGATCCACTTCAGATCCACGCCAGCATTGTTTTCCTTCCAGGTTTGCTATTTCGGCGAGCAATACGGAATTATAGGCCGAGCCATTGAAATTATATCCATCTACCGCATCTGCTTTGATAAAAGCAATGATATCCCTGATGTCCTGGGTGTATGGCAAAGAGATATGACGATACATGGGAATACCAAGATTATCTTTGAGGAATTTAAAGCCAGCCACATCTTCGTGCAGTATCGGATCTTCAAGCCCGAGCATGATTTCCTTTTCAACGCCATCCATTAACCGTAAGGTTGTTTCTACATCCTTCCATCTTTGATTAGGATCCAACACAATTTTAATTCCGTCGCTACATTTCTTTTTGATCTCTTCTGTCCATAACCTGACAGGGTCCTCATCAGAACATTTAAATTTAAATACCTTATGCCCTCTTTGCATTGCTTCATACGCTTTCTGCGCCGCATCTTCAGGCGTTCTGCGGCCGGTCCAGCCCATGCATTCGATCTTGTCTCTGTAAGCCCCACCAAGCAATTGATATACCGGCACCTGCAATATTTTACCTACCAGATCCAGAACCGCCGCTTCAAACGATTCATAGATCCGCTGGTCCGTAACAGGCAGTCTTCTCCAGTTTAATTTCAGCACATCTTTTCCGACAAAAGAGGTCAATGCCGAAACCACTAGTTCTTCTGAAGCACTCCTGTATGTTTCACCTATTCCGGTTAGCCCGTTATGCAATGTTATTTCAATGATCCATTTTGATTGAATGGCAAATTCAGTCCAGCTGCCTCCGGTCAGGAATTTTTTTGCAAACGCTACATCTTTATCGTAGACTGATTCAGAATTAAGGCTGTCTGGTTTTGATGGCACAACCACTTCCGTTGCCGTGATCGATTTGATAATGGTATCTTTCATAATTATCGGTCCCCAATATTTTGCGGATATTTTTCTGACAGTTTTCTTATTTCGTATGTGAACTCATTGAATAATTTTTCCCATTTCTCGGCAGTTTCCGGAGAGTATTGGTAAAAGCCATGCGCATTGCTTACGCCTTTTGCGCCCGACGCTACCAGTTTTTCCATAAAATCCGGTACCGCTTTTGAATTATCCAGTTCCGGGAACAGGTCTTTCATAACAGTGAGATAAGCAGGTATCCCTGTTAGATCCATGAATCTGAATGGGCCTGCAAATGTTATCCAATAACCAAAATCATTCCTGCAGGCACGGTCTATGTCTTCATAAGTTGCATATCCATTTTCTACAAGATGAAATGCTTCGCGCATCATTGCATACATTAACCGGTTGGTGATAAACCCCCTGATATCTTTTTTTACGAGAGAAGGCTCCTTGCCCCAACCTGTGGCAAGTTGCATTACGGTTTCAGCATATGTATCGTCCGATTCTTTGCCACAGATCACTTCCAGGAAGCGTAACACATGAGCGGGTTCGCCCCAATGTATCCCCAGCAATCTTTCCGGATGCTTCAATCCGTTTTGCAATATGGTTACCGGTATGGCCGAAGTATTGCTACCAATAATGGCGGATGATGACAATACTGTTTCGAGTTCAAGAAATAGTTTTTTCTTCTCGGTAAGGTTTTCTACAATCGATTCTATTACCAATTCATGTCCGGCAAGCATGGAAATATCATCCGTAATAACCAGTTTTTCAATAACCGTTGAGGGGGCTTCTTGCAATAATCCTTCTTCTTTCAGTTGTTCCAGAAATCCCAATATCCTTTTTCTTGCTTCACCCGATTTTTCAATGTGCAGAATCAAAGATGTCACTTCATGTCCGGCAGCCAGGAGGCAGGTTGCAATACTGCTGCCCATCAATCCAAGCCCTACCGTTCCAATTCTAATCTTTTTACTCATAGCATCAGTTTATCCTATTGTTTTCTTATTTTATTCTGGCAATCGCATCGATCTCTATTTTGATTCCATCTGAAAGAACAGACTGCACCGTTGTTCTGGCAGGTTTGATGCCAGGGAAAAAAGTAGCGTATGCTTTGTTGTACCGGTCAAAATCATTGATATCTGTAAGATGAACGGTGCACTTAACAATGTCTTCAACAGTTCCACCGGCTTCTTCAACAATTTTTTTAATGTGCGAAAGGGTATGCAGGGTCTCTTCTTCAATGGTTCCATGAATCACTTCACCTGTGAAGAGGTCTACAGGACCCTGACCACTCACAAACAACCAGCCGTCTATCAAAACGCCGGCCGAGTAGGCACCGGTTGATACTTCTTTGTCAGGATGTTTAATTTCAACTTTCATTATTTTCTTTTTGAAAGGTCTTCCAGAAAAGGCCAGGTTTTAAAAGACCCAATAAATGTTACCAATTCTTCTACTGCATGGCTATACAGGTAACTGCCTTTTTCAGCAGACCCCAGTTGCGGTTCTCCGCTGCTGCCATTGTTGGAAATGAACTGCGTTTTCTTTACAATGGAAACGCCACTGTATGGCTCATCATCTTCCCATGGTATATAACCGTTGCTTAATGGCCGGGCAGCTCGTTTAATTTCATCTGGGAATACTTTTTCTGGGCATAAGTGAAGCATCAGGCTTGTTTCGTATTCACATGCATGGCTTAAGGCAGGACTTTCCATCGGAGCCGCTCCCGTAAAATACTTTGCCGCCAGTTCCCAATAAGTTGCCAGTACTATGTTGGGATGCATGCTTGCATCGTATGTATGACTGAGAAGCGACAATGCCTGTCTCACAGGCGTGATATTACCACCATGGCCGTTCAGGAGTACAATTCTGCGAAATCCATTTTGCAGGAGCGATTCTACCATTTGTACTATTACCTGGCTATAGGTATCAGCTGCAATACTAATCGTGCCACCCATTGAAAGATGGTGATGGCTTGAGCCAAACGGGAGGGTTGGGCATAATAGAATATCATCCGGAAGTTTGCTCTCTGCACCTGCTGCAACATTCGATACGAGGTCCGTATCCGTTGAAACAGAAAGATGCGGACCATGTTGTTCTATGGCCCCCAATGGGAAAAGAACCACTTTGTTTGTTACCTGGCTGTTTATCGTTTTTGCGCTGCTTTTTGCAAATAACATAGTACTAAATTATAGAGTGATAAAAGTAAAAATTACTGCATTTACATACTTCTGTTTATTAATTGATTATGTATACTTTATTAACACTGTTCTGCGCGTTCTTATATACTTTTTGAAAGATTTTGCCGATCACTGAAAAACGAAAGGCATTACCAGACGAAAGATAGTTGTTACCTATTGTGTGGTCAATGTTATTTCACTGTTATTAAAAAGAAATACATTCATTAATATACTTTAAAAACATTTTTATGTATAAATTCACGAAAACATGTTAATATAACACATGAAACCTCTCCTGCATAAACTGCCCATCGCATCTGATGCTTCTTTTTTATACAAAGTGCTTGATTGCGACTATTTCAGCAATCCCTGGCATTTTCACAAGGAATTCGAACTTGTGTTGATAGATAAAAGCCGTGGCACAAGGTTTATCGGAGACAATGTGCGTTATTTTGAGGAAGGTGATCTTTCTATGATCGGCTCCAACATTCCTCATTTATTCCGGAACAGTGAAGAGTACTATGCAAAGAACAGCACACTGAAAGCAAAGTCTATTTTTATACACTTTACAAAGGATTTTCTGGGTAATCATTTTTTCGATCTTCCTGAGATGAAGCAGGTCAATAAGCTACTTGACAAGTCCGCCCTGGCATTGGACATCCAGGGGAAAACAAAAAAATATATTATCGGGAAGTTGAAAGACATGCAGAATGAGAAGCCCCCGCAACGCCTGTTGAGTCTATTAGAAATCCTGATACGCTTATCTCAAAGCAATGACCTGAAGCCACTCCTCTCACCGGGATTTTCAGCAAATACCAGCGGAGATTCTGATAAAATTAACCATGTATTTCAGTTCATCATGCAGCATTATACAGAAGAGATTTATGTTCAGGAGATCGCTTCAAAACTTAACATGAGCGTTGCTGCATTTTCGCGTTATTTTAAACACCATACCAGGAAAACATTTTCTGATTATGTAACCGAAATCCGGATCGGGCATGCCTGTAAGTTATTAATGGAAAACAACCATAGTATTTCGGAAATCAGTTACCAGAGCGGATTTGATAACCTGTCTAATTTCTACAGACACTTCAACAGGATCATTGGCATTGTTCCCAAAGAATACAGAAATCGTTTTTTAAAAACCAACCAAAGTTAAATAACGGCTGCCCGGTCTATTTCATATTGCGAAAGTGATTGGCATTCTCTATCCAATCGAGAAATGCAGGGCGCATTCCATTTAAATGCGCCAGTTCCAATACAACGGATTCCAACAGTTCATAACCGGTTTTACCCTGTTTGCCTGAAACGATGGTAAAACCTTTGTCATAGGCTCCATCGAAATGCTGGTACCGGTGAAACAGGAAAGCAAGTAATTTACCTGGAAAAGAAAAAGGTGGAATGGCATTCATTTTGTCTGTCAATACATTCTTATCCAGGGGTTTTGAATCAGCGAGGATAATGGTCAGTTGTTCATTCCGTGAGCATTTCAAAACCTCGCCCCATTCTTTCTTAACAGATAACATCCTGCTTACAGCAAGTGTATCATCGCTGGAGTTCGGAAAGACATGCTTCCTGCCATTTACAATAACAACGCTTAGCTTGTTCATTCTTTCGTCAAGCCGCAGATTCATATCAGCCAGGGATATTTTGCCGAACAAGTTACCGGAACCAAATTGGATGATTCTTTCGGGCTGTTCCGGCAAAAAATCCGTACCTGCTGATGAATATTTCAATTATATTTTATTTTAGTTAAACTCCGCCTCTCAATAATTCATATTGTAACCAGGAATTATTTGGCATGAATGCTTTTAAATACCCGCATGATTTCATCGTGTGAGTGAAGCGCACCGGCTAGTAATGGATTCGTTTCTGTAAAAACCAGTTGGTCTCGGTTTTTCAAAACAGTAATCAGCCTGTCATCTATCGATCCACCTTTCCCTGTAATTGGTTGCAGGTTTAATCCGAATACTTTGGCCACAAACTGGTACATGGGCCTGCGTTTGGTGATACCGTAGTCGTGTTTATCATTGGGCAGGTATACGCTTTCTACATTTTTCGTTTTTCCATAGAACGCATATACTTTTTGTAGATAAGGATAGTCGGTACCCGGAACGGATTTTGTCCAGTCGTCGCCATCAGAGATCACCATCATCGGGCGCGGTGCAATCATAGCCGCGATCTCAGCATTGTTCGTTTTATTGCCTTTGCAGTCGTCATGAATCGGCAGACCACTTTCGCAGGGACATCCCCCATAAAAGCTGGAAGAGACCATTACTACCGGTACCATCATGGTAATTCTGTTATCCAGCGCTGCGGCTAGTATGGTCTGGGTTCCTCCGCCAGATGCACCGGTTATTCCAACCCTTGTTTTATCTGTATTGGGTATCGACAAAAGAAAATCCAAAGCACGAATACTGTTCCATGTTTGAATAGAAGCAGCAAAGCCCGTTTCATGATACTGTGGCCCCCCGGTTTGCACCATCGATTCCCCCCAGCCGTACATATCATAGTTCAGAACAACAGCTCCCATGCGCGCAAATCCCGCACACCTGTATTGCATATCTGCCCTGTATCGGCCGCTGTCTTTTGAAACTGAGGGATCCTGTTCATTAAAAAAGTGGCCATGCGGATTTAGTATTACAGGAAAAGGGCCATTTCCTTTGGTTGGTTTATACAATGTTCCTGTTACAAAATAACCAGGAATACTTTCGAATGCCACATTTTCAACACTGTACCCATCCATTATCACTTTGGACCGACTTATCACATTCAGTGGAGTTCTTTTCGCATCCATGTTTATTCCGAGCGCAGAAGCAATACATTCTTTAAGCTCTTTTTTTCTTTGATCAAATGCTTTCGCATCAGGGTAAGCAGTCAGCAACTGATCGAGGTGTTTTTTCCCCTCTGCTTCGCTACGCCTGTAATAATCATATTGAGATAGCTGAAATACATTTTTTGCCGATTGTTTGTAGCTTAACTCCAGTGGCTTTAGAATATTATCAAGCGTACCCGTTACATCAGAAGTAAAGCGCCATGTTGCATAATTGACCTGCAGGTTACGAACCAGTTTATCATCATAATTTACTTTTACATGAAATTTCGTTTCCACTTCCTTCAAAACCTCTGTAAGTGGCTTTCTATATACTTCCATTGTTGTTTGTGCATGGCTGGTATAATACACGGTCATCCCCGCAACTGAAAGAATAATTTTTGACAGTAAACGCATAAAATGATTTTTAATGATCAATGGTAATTGCTGTTTTATTTTATAACCTCATCCTGTTATTTGATTTCCTCATAACTGAGCGCGCACTTATTAGCTACATGAACACTTTTATTTTTTAGAAGAACCTGCAACAGAGAGTACAAATACTTTGCTTTCATGCGCCTTTAGCTCAGCCGTTAATCCATTAAGTGATTGGCCCACTGTTCCATGCTTCCACACATCATACGCATCATACCGTTTGGCAGTATCAAGCTCCACCTCTTTCCATGTTACGGCGATTTTTTTACCGGTAGAATTTCGGTTGAACAATGCAATGGCTACCCTGTCACCACTCAGCGGTTTCTGCCAGGCTTCCAGGCCATCATTACTCATTACCCGAAACCCTTGTTTACCCAATGTGTCCTGGTCAATAGCAATCAGGTCTTTATTCAAGAGGATTGTTTTGGTTTCTTCGGTCATGTGATTAATATCAGAACCGATCATCAGCGGCGCTGCGAACATGCACCACATATTCATCTGGGTACGGTATTCAATTTCGTTGCAACCTCCACCTTTGATATAACCTGAATTATTCAGTCCTACTACCAACATATCAGGATCATTCCATCCCCCCGGACCTGAGAAACGGCCAAGATTTGCGATTACATCGATAGAAGTGAGTATGCCAATCGGGCTTGTTTCGTTCCTGGGTTTGTCCCATATATCTGCCACATCATAAGAGGTGCGCCACATATGTCCACCAACTTCCTTACCCCAAAGCCACGGTGATCTTGGTCCCCATTCACAAATACTGAAAATGATCGGGCGACCGGTTGCTTTAAGTGCATCGCCCATGGCTTTGTATCTGTCAATGGCCATTTTGTAATCATTATTGGACGAAACGAGATCAGGGCAAAAACAATAATCGTATTTCAGAAAATCAACGCCCCAGGATGCAAATAATTTAGCATCTTTTTCTTCGTATCCATAACTGCCGGGCATCTCTCCGCATGTTTTGGTTCCGGCATCAGAATAAATGCCAAATTTCAATCCTTTACTGTGTACATAATCGGCCAATGCTTTCATACCGGATGGAAATTTGTTTGGATCGGCAACCAGGTTGCCAGTTGCAGAATCACGCCCTCCCTGCCATATATCATCTATAACGATGTATTCATACCCGGCGTCTTTCAAACCTGAGTTAACCATTGCATCCGCGGATTCCCTGACAACTTTTTCGTTGATATTTTTCCCGAATGCATTCCAGCTGTTCCAGCCCATGGGTGGTTTTTTCGCGAGGTTATCGCTAACACTCAACACTTCGGATTTTACAACAGCTTCTTTCTCGTTGTCTTTACAGCCTATAAATAAAAAAATAACAGTACACAATAGTGCCAGTTGCTTTGCTGTTTGGATTGTTCTTCCCATGATGGTCATTCTGGTTAGTTTTTTTTGAAATAAAACGGTTTATATTTTTACAAATGTTTTCTTTTGGTACATCCAGTAAAGTATCAGCCACACAACAGCAAGGGAAGCGGATGCTTTGAGCGCATCATCCCATGGGCCAACCCATTTAGTCAAACCGCCCACCAATACATTTCCCAGCAGTTTGAAATCGAATAGATGTGTAGCTACGTATACGGCTATCGCATTCATGCCTATTACAGTAAAGGGGAGTATCCATTTTTTATATCCCAATACATCAATGATAATGTAGAATGCCACAAGCAGCAAGCAACTCAATCCGCCGGCAAAAAGCACCAGCGAACTTGTCCATATATGATGAATGATTGGAAATACGAATCCCCACAGCTTTCCGACCATCATACAAAGAATGCCCAATAAGAGAAGCTGGTATATTTTCTTTTTCTCCGTTTGTGTACCCAGTAAAATCCTGCCGGCAAATGTGCCCAGCATAACAGAGCAGACAAATGTTATATTGGTAAGAATATATGTCCAGCCTTCTCCCTCCTGAAAATGCCCCAGCACTTTATCATCGATATATAATGCGAGGTTTGTTTTCTGCTCAAAGATTCCTGCCCCTACTCCTGGGATGGGAACCAGCGTCATTATAATCCAATACAATAGCAATAAGCCGACTGTGACGATGATTTGCCATTTCAAACGTAACTCAAGTATCAGAATGGAACTCACAAGATATCCCGCTGCAATTGCATGTAAAGTATCGGTCCAAAGATGAATTCTGGTGATATCAAATGTCAGCAAATGTCCCGAAGCGATTAATCCAAAAATATACAGCTTGATCACTCTTTTAATAACGTGTTTGTATATTTCTTTTTTACTTTCTCCTTTTTCCAGGCGTTTTGTAAAAGCAAGTGGCATTACAACTCCAACGATAAAAAGGAACAGTGGCATAATCAGGTCATAAAAACCAAACTGTCCCCATTGATGATCGAAATTTTCTGAAAGCCAGCCCAAAAAACGGTTATCGGGTTTTGCTTTGGCCACACTTCTTACTATCTCCCCGCCACCTATGATCCACAGCATATCAAAACCACGCAAAGCATCTACACATGCCAGTCGCTGGCCACTTTGTTTTGATTCTATGTTTGCAGTCATATCGGGTATACAATTAATCTTTACTTACTTATCGTATCGATCATGATGAAATCATATTCTTTAAGGAAGTGCTTATAGGGTGCTTTGTAAGTAATGGTTTCTTCTGTTTTTTTATTTTTCTTATTATCCCAAACCACAACATGAATGGTTGACCCATCAGCCAGGCCGGGAATAACAAGTTCCAGTTCTGTAGTTTCGATAGCAAGAAATGCAGTTACATTTTTGCCGGCAATACCCCATACATTGGAAGAAGGGGCCACACCTCCTCCTGAAAGGAGGTGAGAAATCGGATAAGCAACTTCCCAGTTTAAAGCGGTAGTGGTTACTGCATACTTATTATTTTTTCCTGCAATGTAGGGGCCTTTACCATATGTTTTATTTGGCATACTATACACAGTACCATTGATCGCTTCTTTAGGAATAATGGTTCCGGCCCTTAAATCTTTACCCCGCTGTACATCCGAACCGGTAAACCTGAGATAGCGGTTGTTATAGTATCCGGTATATGGGATCTCTTCGTCCTGGTTTTCTGGTAATGAGGATTCAGATTGACTGTCGCTGCTGCCAGCATAAATAAATTTCTTGCCCGCATCAATTCCGCATTTATCCAATGCAGCTTTCCAGCCCGGGTCAATACCCGGGCCGTTGGGAAAACCGCTGCTCGCCTGCAGAAAAACCTTCTTATCAGTATCAAAAAGAGCTACTACGTCTTTTGGTAATATTGCATTTTTCCCACCTGGTGCATAAATCCAATAGGCGTCTGCCGGTATTACTTTATCGCTCACAACAATATTGTATCCACCATTGAATGCACCAGAAGTGATGGCATCTCCAGAATTGAACAATCGGTTCCAGGATGCATCACCACCATCGCTACCTGAATAATCTGTGCCCTTGTTCAATAAAACAACTATGTTCAGAACCGGCCTGTTTTTTTCCTGTTTGTCTACATATTCCTTGATCCAAGATTGTGTCTGAATGGGATCAAAAGAATCCATTCCACCAAAAATGATAAAATTATCCATCCGGAATTGTAATGCCCTGAGCATACATAAATAAGGAATCACTGCGGGTGTGTATTCGCTTGCGATTCCCCAGTTACGGTTTACCGGCGAAATCAGTGAAGTAGGCTTGTTCCAGTACTTTGCCCATCCGAGTCCTAGTGAACCATGCTGCGCCAATGTGGCGATATTGTAAATTTTATCCCGTTTAAGATAATAGTTATAAACATTTATGGTTCCTGTTTGCGGCCAGAGTGTAGCAAAATTAGATTCACGCAAAAGCATGGGATCTGTTCCCGAAATATAGTCTACTTTGTTTTGCTTTAATGTTTTTGCAAGCGAGCTAAACACATCTGACCTCACCTCAAAACATTCTTCGAAAACCGCATCGATACCGGTTGCCGCCAGATCGTTTGCTGCAGATGCAATGGTTGCAGGATTCCATTGGTGTTTTTCCCAGTGATAAGGATTAACACCTTCCATATTCACCATTACTTTGATCCCCTTCTTTTTGGCAGCGGCTACAATGGGACTTAACCCGTCTCTCTCAAAAACCGCCCAGGGTTGTTTTTCCAGGTAGGGAGATTTATAATAATAATTCATCTTTGAGCCGTTCCTGCTGGCTCCCCAATACAATACGCCTCGCCAGCCTTTGGCGTATACATCATCTATCATTTTACCGATCGATTCTTCTGTTGCCTTATCAATATTTTTTGTGTAACTGGTAGTACCTTCTACCCAATATCTTGGCTGATAATTCTCGGCTACAGTGTTTTTGCTGTTTTGTCCATAGTTATTAATGGCACTTAAAACAAAGCAGGCAAGCAGTGATATCGACAATGAACGGTTCTTTTTTCGCATATGGCAGATTCTAATCAGTGATCAATATTCACCATAAATGTATCACCTAACAACAGGATAAATATTCGATAATCCATTCAATACATATACTTTTTTAACAAGCCTCTGTTTGTCGCTAAAGTCTATTTCTTTAAAGGAAGAATGGGTTCTCTTTTTTTTACTTTACTGATTGCCGCGAGAAGAATGGCATTGTTTTTCATTGGTGCTGTTTCAACATTACCATAATTCTGTTGTAATGCCTGGTACCGAACCGTGCCATACAAATTCACTTCCCTGATCTTTTTTCCAAACCGTTTGTTCACCCACTCAAATGAGAAAAAGGTCAATGAATCTTTCGGATCCGTTGAACTTTTAACCGGATCAGCCTGGTAACAATATGCTTTTTGCGGAGCGCCTGTTTCTCCTTCAAGTGTATCAAGGCTTTGGATACTGCCAGGGTTCCACTCCATTATGTTCACGCCATACTGAACGGGAATGGTTTCTTTGTACCCATCTTCATATACAACCTCGTACCAGCCGAGCATATCCGGAGAATCAAAATTGTTGGGAATATTAAAATAAGCTTTCTGGTTTCCCGCTGGCAGCGCCGATGCATGTAAAAAAATAAGACTGCTCACATCTTCGTCAATGGATATTCCTTCTACTTTTTGCGGCAACCCATTTGTTTCTTTTCCGGGTCCTGAAACACTGCTTACCGCTATCACACAATTATCCGTTCCGCTCTTGGTTGCGAGGGTAAACAGCTTGGTGTCTTTTTTTAATTGTCCCTGTTTGATATGATGCATGTTCACGTCAAACAGTTTAGATTCTTTGGAAAGATTAAAGTATGGAGAGATCGTTACAGGTTCTACCTGGTTGCCATCCTGACTGGGTACTCTTTTGGCACTTAAGTTGGTACGGATGGATGGAATGAGATCCCATACCACTGCCGGAAAATCAATCGGCTCAATAGGTTGTGATGACCACATCAGGTTTGCGCAGCCAAGGAAATCAAGCATCAGATCCTTGCCAAAATTAAATTCATTCGTCATCGCCCAGGAAGAAGGCGCCCCGCCAGCTAGACGAATCTGTTTGGTTCTTTTTTCCCAGTTACTAATATTAGGTGTGAAATTTCCATAGACCTGCGTAAATCCCATATCGTTCAGTTCTTTTTCTTTCACCTGGTCTATCCAGAACCAGTTAAATATCAAAATGTCTTTCGGGATCATCTCTTTTACAACGGAAGGTGGTAATGCGCCGGGGGTTTCGTATTTTATACCTGTTGAAGACGTTCTTTTCTGTGTTCCTTTTTCACGAACACTTTCCAGTAAATAATCTCCCCACATAGCAGTCTTGATTCCTTTTTTCGCAAAATAATTATGGATCTTCTGTACATCCCCGGCATATAATTTTGAATAATCTTTCCCTTTACAAAGCGGGCAAACGCCGGTTGGTGCACCCCACCACTCGTCGTGCCCGATCTGAACCATTTTGGGTTTTATTACTTCGAGGTATTCGTCGTATACATCAAACATTAATTCATAGCTTTTCGGATTAGATGGACAATAAGTATCCGGCCAGGTATCTCCCGGGTATTCGGCTAATTCAGGGTGTTTGGTCAACAGGTAATACGCATGTGTTAACGAAGGAATTTCCGGTATTACTTCCAGGAAATTTTCTGCGGCTGTTTTTACAATATCACGTACGGTTTCTTTTTCAATGATAAATCCATCGCCCGCATCGTAATGACTGGAATTTTTTTCTTCTCCCCTGATACCCTCTGTAGAGTTGGAGCGTGTGTATTGCATATATTTTACAAACTCCTGCCAGCCGGTGTTTACTTCCGGATGTCTTTCCAGGCGCATACAATTGAATTCTATAATGACCTTATTATACTTATAGAGAGACATGAAATCGCTCATAAACCTTTTGAAATAAGCCATATTCTCCGGGCCCGGCACATATAGTCTGATTGCCCTGAACGACAGATTGGGCCAATCTTTCACTTTTATTCCCTGGATGCTTTTCCCTTTTCCTTTCTGTAATAATTGTCGTAAAGATTGAAACCCAAAGAAAGCTCCTGCATCGTCCGATCCGCCGATAAAGACATTTTTTTCGGAAACTTCCAGAAAGTATCCTTCGGGGCCAGGTGTGCTTTTTGTCAGCACAAGTTGGTGCTCCTTACAATATTTTTCGATCAAAGGATTGGTCAAAGCTCCCATGATAACAACCTTTTTATCTCTTGGAATATTTTTGACGGATGCAATTTTAACGGCGATGCCATATTGGTTGCTGAGTTCCTTTACCAATAATTTAGCTAATGATCTGTCTTTATCAGAACCATTTTCCGGGAGAGCGATCAGTATGGATTCATCTACAACAAAAGAAGCAGCTGTAACCTGCATTTGTTGCGGTATGGGAAAAATCAATGGGCTACCGGTATCTGATGCCAATCCTGTTTGCGGTTTCAGAAAAACCGAAATGAATATTATTACAACAGAACACAATACTGTTTGGCTTCTGGTTTTCATATTGTTGGGCTATTTATTCCTGTTATTAACTCTGAATTGTTGAATGGTATGGGCATAATGATCCGTTACATAAATTATTTGATTCTTTCCAGTGGCTATGCCGAGGGGAAAATGTTTGCTGTCGTCTGAAATCCCTGGTGTATTCCATTTTGCCTTGTAATTAAAGGACGCATCGAACAATTCGATCCGGAAATTATAACGATCCGAAATCAGTATTTCACCAGCCTCATTTACTGCAATTCCGTGTGGTTCGCTGAATGCACCCCCATTTGCAAGCGCTCCTTCGGCATATTCTCCAAAGCGTTTAATTATCTGACCATCCTTCGAAAAAACAGTTACGCGGTGATTCTGCCTGTCAGTCATAATTACTTTCCCGTCTTTTGTAACGGCTATCTCATGAGGCATGTATAATTTAATACCGATGCTTTCGGCTGATCCCCATTTGCCTAAAAACTGAAGCGCATTCGTAAATTTTTGTACCCGGTAGTTGAATGCATCTATTACGTATAAAACATTGTCCTGGTCGAAGGCAATTCCATAAGGATATTTGAATTGGCCATCTTCCGATCCGTACATACCAACGGTTGCAATAAAATCTCCACGCGATGAAAATTTCTGTATCCTGTTATTATTCATATCGGATACAAAAACATCTCCTTTTGAATCAATCGCAATTCCATATGGATAATTGAATTCGCCAGGCCCGGTGCCTGACTTTCCCCACATCGTAATGAAATTTCCATTGGAATCAAATTTTTGTACCCGGTGGTTATGCTGATCTACCACATATACATTCTCTTTTTGGTCCACAGCTATCAAGGCAGGAAATTTTAACTGTCCGGGCTTGTCTCCAAACCCGCCCCATTCCTTAACCAGGGTAAATTCCGGCTGCCCGATGCAGGCATCTGTGATAAAAAGGCTAGCCAGTATAAAGGCAACAATAGTTTTTTGCATACAATTGCTTATAACAGTAAGGTTATTTTGTGTTATCTAGTACGGTAATAAATTCTTCTATTACTTCTTTGGGCTGTGTACGGTTACCAGTAACATAATCCCTGCCGAAGCCACCGTTCTGGCTGACATGTTTGTTGAGGGCTTTGTATTTGGTCTCAATAAAATCTTTCACGTTAACCTGCACGTCCGGTTTCCCTCTTCCATTGGTTTGTGCAGTTTTGTCCAGAAGCCAGCCATTCACGGTCATCCATAATTTACCTACCGGTATGCTTTTCTCCATTGCCCGTTTGAATGCGAGGTAAATCATATAGCCGGCATTACCATGATCCATTTTCTCTCCGCCCATAGTGTGGGTGATAACAATTTCGGGCTGGTATTTTTCAAGCAGGGAACAAACAAAATCAACTTCTTTATCCATGTAAGTAGCGATGGGTATCAGCGGACGGCCGGGCGGATCATATTGCTGGTATTCTTCGCTGCCGTAATACACCATTTTACGTCCTATAAAGAATGTGGGTTCCTTATAGTTAAGGAATACAGGGGTGGCAGGATACACCGCAGCTGCAGCACGGGCTTCCTCTTCCCGTATCTGGCTTGTCTCCAGTGCTCCTACCCTGTATTTATTGGGGGAAGAAGAAATCGTAAAGTCAGTGCCTTTGTCATACCACGGAGTTCTTTCCAGGTTGCAGCCATCGAGGTTATTTATAGCACATACATAGATGGCTTCATAACCCATAGCTGCATATTTGGCTAATGTTCCTCCGGCATTTTCGTCCACATCATCTGCATGTGCGCCAAATACCATGATGCATTTCCGGGGCTTTGCTCCAGCCTGTGCATGTACATTCGCCTGTATACATAAGAGAATGCAGCAACAGATGAGCATTTTTTTACATTCCAATATTTGCATGGCAATATCCTTGGGTTTAGAAAAACAAGTTTCTTAAAATTACCGGTGTATTATTAGAAGCTTATCAGATAATATATTGAACTTGTATACTTTTTTACCAATATCAATCTGTGAATTCAATGTCTTGGTAACGCATGTACGCTTTCGCGATTTTCAGTTTGTTCCCGGGTTCCGAGGAAACAATTTCAAAACGAACCTTCTTGCTTTGTGGATATGACTTCAGCAGCGAAATCGGAGCCCATCCCCATTCATTCCAGCTGATCGTAAATTCCTGGGTAATGCCTTCGTATTTGATCTTTATTTTCCTTGGCTGTTCCGATTCATTCAGCACCAACAGGCATAATTGCAGCGCGCCGCGTTTGGTAATATCCATCTCTGCCATAAGCGGCTCTGACAGATCGTGAGCCGTCATGCCTTTGTACTTCTCTCCGTTCGAAACATTGAATTTAATCTCAGTGGGAAAGTCTTCAAAAATAGAAAGATCTGGTAACGGAGTTACTTTCACCAGTTCCTTTTGCTCAGCAGTATGCTGGTTATTAACCAACACAAGATTATTTACCGTACCCTCTTCCGATTCGAACAGAAGATCATTCGCATCAAAAGTTCTACAATAGCTAGCGGTGATATTATCTGAGTTTCTCAGGTGCATCATAGGTGCTTTCTGGTTTTTAGCAGATGCCTTTACAGCAAACAACGCGGCATTCGTAACGCGATCCATTGCAACAGCCGGTCTTTTTTCGTTTGGCAGTGAATACAGATTGATATTATTCAGATACAGCCCATCCACACTCCTGCAATAAAGGGCATAGGCGGGTAACTTACTGAACATAACAGCCGCAGGATAATCGAATTCCAGGAACGGTACATGGTTGTAGGCAATAGCATCCTGTGTTTCGGCATATCGTACCGTATAGTTGGTAACAGCTATATTTTTCATTTTTTTACCATGCAGTCCGATGATACTCGAAGGAAGTTTTGCATTTATGGCGGATACATTGTTAATGGAGATATCTTTTACATCATCAACCCTGTCAACATACTGTCCGTCCTTATATGGGCGCGCTCGGATACCCAGCCGGATGAAAAAGGGGGTAGCTACATTTTCCATGGTGATATTTTCAAGCAGAATGTTCTGCATGATACCGCCATCAACTGTCATCAGTTCAATACCGGCATGCGTATCTATGTCTTTCATCACACAATTGCTCACTGTAATATTTTTAAACCCGCCATTGGATTCGGTACCGGTTTTTACGCCTGATCCACCCGATCGGAAATGACAATTGGTAATAGCAATATCTTGGCATAGAACATCTGTTGTAGCTTTCATCACGATTGCATCATCGGTTGTTGAGAATCTCGAATTCGAAACGCTTACGCGCTGGCAGGCATCAATATCCAATCCATCTCGGTTACCTTCTGCATGTGTTTCGATTACAATCCCATCAATACGTACATCCACGCAACCCAGCAGGTGTAAGCTCCAGTTAGCAGATTCCATAAAATAGGTATCCCGGATCGTAATATTCCGGCAATTGACCAGGCGAACCATATAAGGCCGCATGTTCTGGGGTTTTACTTCCTGAAAATGTTTTAATCCATTGCCATCAATGGTTCCGGAGCCGGTGATAGCAATATTTTTCGCGTCTTCCGCGAAGATCATAAAGTATTTACCATACAGGTCTTTCGAGCGGGATTCAAATTTTTGAATAACTGCCTGGTAGTCTTTTATATCCGGACTCCCCAATAAAGTGGCACCGGTTTGTAAATGCAGCTCAACATTGTCTTTTAATATCAATGTACCGATCTTATAAGTTCCGGCAGGCACTTCAACAACGCCTCCTTTGTTGCCAGCAGCTTTATCAATTGCTGACTGAATTGAGCGTGTATCCAGCGTTGCTTTATCTCCTTTTGCTCCGAAGTTTTTGATATTATACTGAGCTTGAAGATCTAACTGACCGCTAAAAAATAAAATGATACATGCAAGGATTCTTTTCATAAAAAAAATTAACAGGTTTACACAGTATGTTTGGGTGATTCTTTCAGGGTGAAGTATGATTGCCATCCAGGCAATCGGTTAAGGAATGAAGAAAGGCAATAATATCTTTGATCTCTTTATCAGTAAGCCCCAATGGTTTTGCAGAAAGGGTTTGAACGGGAACAGCAAGACCCATTCCAGCACCCCCGCCTTTGTTATAAAAAGCGAGTACTTTTTCAAGTGTCGCGAACGCGCCATTGTGCATATACGGAGCTGTTTTGGCAGCATTGCGCATAGTGGGTGTTTTAAACGCATTCATATAGTACAGAATCGGGTAAGCTGCAAACCTGCCACTATCGGTATCCATTACCGGCCGGGTAAAATCATCGGTTAGTGTTGTTCCCAGCACTTCCAGTTCTGTTCTGTTGTACAAAGGAGGTATCAATCCATTAAAAAGTGGCATAAAATGACAGGTACCGCATTGTGCTTTACCCATAGCCAGGTTAAACCCTTTAATCTGTGTAACAGTCAGCGCTTTTTTATCTCCTGCCATATATTTATCAAACGGAGAAGAATAAGGAGTAAGTGTTTGCAAAAAAGATACTATTGATTTTGCTATGGTATGCCTGTTTACCGAACTGTCTTTGTTTCCCGGAAAGGCCTTATTGAAAAGAGAAGCATATTGAACATTATCCCGGATACGCGTTTCTATCATAGACAGATCTGCATTCATTTCTACTGGGCTTTGGAGTACGGTAAGAACCTGATCCTCCATGCTCTTCACCCTTCCATCCCAGAATTGAGTATACTGACACGATGCGTATAATAATGTTGGTGCATTCCTTCGAACAGTGGATTTTTTATCAAAAGCGATACTCCTGGGTAATTGATCCGTTAAAAATTTATCCGGCTGGTGACAGCTTGCACAGCTTATTGAATAGTTGGAAGAAAGTCCTTTCTCAAAAAAAAGTTTCTTTCCCAGGTTTATCATATCCGGCCCCGCTCCTGCTACCCGGTTAATAGAAATCGCTTTTGGGGAAAACAAATTACCGGAATACAATCCAGCGGCTTTTGTAGTTTCTGATTGCAGACCCAGTTTTTCAATCAGTTTATTTACATGAACCTGAAGCGGAATCGCAGTGCGGGTTAAGAATTCCAACCGATCAAATGAATCAAAATCAGTACTCTTTTGAATAAATTTAAGTGTAGCATCTAAGTAAAAAGCGGCGCTATCAGACTCAGCAGATTTTTTTACCAGGAAAGGAGCAAGAATGGCTTTAACAGACTCAAGTGCCTTCCCGGATTCAACAATACCAGACTTGAGATCTGGTGCATCAAACCCCGTAATGCCCAGTGCCATGATACGAATGATCTCAAGCCGGATACTTTCCAACACCTGTGTATCTGTGATTTCAATGGTGTATAGCAAGGAATACAAATCCTGCGCAGAGGCATTGATCAACGCGGCCTGTTCGAGCAGTTCCTTTTTTTTAAGCACTGGTGCTTTTTCAAACAGCATGGATTCAATTACCTGTAGGCCAGAAGGCTCCCTGTATTCCATGAATGGCTCCTCCACTTCAAACTTCGGTGGCTGGTTATACACCATTGAGGGATTGGTTAAAAAGTAGGAAAGAAAAAATTCGATCTTCTTATAGGCCAGCCTGCATTTTCTCAACGATTCTTTTGCGTTGCGGATCGATTGTGGATTGTTTTTTTCAATGGCCCTGATATCGGTCTCCAACTTTTGGGTACTACTGCCAAACTGATCGGCATGTATCTTGAAATATTCCAGCGTAGCCGCAACACTGGCTACTGGTTTGTTATCCACCGAACCGGAAATTGTCAGGATCGCAATACTGATTGAAATGGTTGCAATTACCAGGAAGTGTTTCATCTGCGCTAGGTCTTAATTGGATACGACAATTTCAAAATTATCTGTTATACAGTTATACTTATCCCGAACCGAATAAATGGATCTACCTACCGGTGGTGTAATTCGGATACTCTTCGTTGTTTGTTTATTGTCCCATTCATAGCTTCCCACAAATGAAGCAGTAAGCGTTACCGGTTCTCCTTTCCCGGCATGTATCACAGATTTCCGATTCACATTTTTCATCATCGTAAACTGGTCGCGTATTACGCCGTCTTCGCAAATCCATTTAAAATCCAGTCGGTTACCCTGCACTTCAAAAATATTGGCACCACCATGTTTTGCATCTGAGTAATACATTGCTTTGTGCGGATATTTTTTTTGCACGGCTCCTAGTTCGGAAGATCCTCCGTTTACAATATAAACGGTTCCCCTCGTGGCTGTATCATCCTTGTTATATGGACAGGAATTAGGTGTTCCGTTATACAATCCCGACGAATTGTTTACTATGTGTTGACGGGGATTAAACGAATCAGATTCTCCATAATGTTTTTCGATCAGCTTTGATCTTTCGTACAAATGACTATGGCCGCACAAAATGACATCAACCCCATACCGCTCCAGGATAGAAATAAAATTCTGTCTTACATAAATCAACTCATCCTGCTCATCTGAATTGTGAGAACCCATACTGTATGGCGGATGATGCCACATCGCAACAACCCAGTCCTTATTCTTATTGGCTTCCAGGTCTTTTTTGATCCATTGTACCTGTGTACCCAATGTATCATATAATTTAGTGCTATCCTGTTGCCCGAAAGAATCAAGCGAAAGGAAATGGATATTACCCACATCAAAAGAATAATAAGCCTGGTTATGTGAAGGGAGTCCCCCGCTTTCGCCGTTTACCGGCATGGAAAACGTGTTGTAATAATTGATCTTATCGTGACTATAAAAAGTAACCTTGTCTTCATCCGCATAATCATGATTTCCGGGGAGGGTAAACAGCGGGTATTTTTTTAACAATTGATCCTTGTATACATTGAAGAACTCCGCCTGGTATTCAGCGTCCTTTCCCTGGTTGTATGCAATATCGCCGAGTGCAACCCATGCATTCAATTCGTTCTTACCCAGGTATTGTAAAAATTTATCGCGCACGTTACGCTGGAGTTTGGTAAGGCTTCCGGGATCTCCCAGTATCCCTACCCTATAAAATCCTTCTGTACCCGGTACCGGCAAGGTGGAGAAGGAATTATCCCGATCACCTTGTAATATCCCGTTTTGTCCACCTATGGCATAGTAATATTTTTTAGCCGGTGTTAACCCATCCAATGTCAACACATGATCTCTGACGGATTTGGTATCGCTCACTTTTTGTGTCAGGTGTTCCGGAGAGTCGCCGTATTGAACCATTCCTTTTTCAGGCTGATCTGTTCTCCATCTTATCGTGATCCCGGTTGGTGTTGCTACCTGCAAATAGGGGCCCCTTAGTAGTTTAGTACCTTTATCCATGTTCTTTTTAACCGGTTCTTTCGTGATTTTTTTTTGTGCTCGGGCCTCTGCCAGCAGTAAGGAAATGAGAATAAACAAACAGACTGGTTTCATAGATACCTATTTAAAAAAGTGATGAGATCTTTAAAATTTATTGAGGATAGCCTTTGCTTTACTAACCATCTCTGCCGCAGGAATTGTTTTTAGTTTTCCCAATTGAAACCCAGCTACGGCCTCATCAATCTCCGCCAATCCTTTCTGGTTGCCTTGTTTTGCCAGGTATTCTTTCAATATTCTTATCTTTTCGAAATCCCTGATGCCTTCCACCAATTTTTCAAACCGGATTGAAGTACGCGGGCCGGGATAAAACTGAAACAGTTCTCCCGCAGGATAACGTCTCCAGCGCGAATCAATCAGCGGGTTGGCTACCCAGGTATTGTATGCCCAAAACAGGTAACCTGTTAATCCTTTTGCGGCCGCATGCCATCCTAGCCAGGTATTTTCCGCAGGTGGGGAAAATGTATAACCATTGGGGTATTCTTCCGGACAGGCTGTATAGTAAGTGGTGGGCTTACCCGCGACCCTCCGTTGTTTCAAAACGGTATCATCGAAATCAAGGTAAGAAGCAAGGCAGTAATCATAAATATCTTTTTCTATTTCCGGGTGATACGTATCGCCCGCCAATGCTATTTTCCAAGCAGGATCAATTTCTTTTAATAAAGCAATTACCGCCTGCATACTTTCTACTGGCCGCTCGTCCATTGCAATCGTTGTTTTTGAAAACCATCCTTTGGTTTTAAGGAAAGCTGTAAACCGGGTAAGCATGGGTAACCAGAAATCTCGGTATTCTTGTGTGCCTGGTTTTAGCTTAATGGTATTGTTTTTCCCCATTGTTTCATCATAGTAAATAAAAGAGAGATCCCAGGTGATCATGGAATAACAATTGATCCGCTGGTTTATCCCGCAGCTCATCACAAAAGAAACATACCGGTCAAACTTGCTGAAATCATAATCCCAGGTGCCATTTTTCTTCTTCGTCCACGTAACCAGTGATGGATCATCAAAATGAACATGATCCAATCCCCATGGTTGTTCGATGATATTTGCAGTAACCACTTTTTGTCCCGCATTAGCCAGATAAGTATAATACCCTCGCATTAATTTAAAATGTTCCTCACTCCACAATGGCACATCGTGTATCCGTGCAATGGGTGCGGGGTATTGCCAAATATCAAAATCGTATTTCCATTGAGATGGTGGAGGAAGGGTATGTTTAAGAACCGCCACAGTTATTTTCAATTCGTATTTTTTATCTGCAACAACAGTTAAGGTTCCGGTATATTTCCCTTCCGGAGTATTGGCAGGCACTTCTACACTAAGCCAGATTGGCTGTACGGTATTGGCGTCAACAGGCAGCTTGTCAATAATATCAATGGGGTCGGCCACAAGGAATGAATCATATTTATTTTGCGGTCCGTGTGAACAACCTCCATCAAATACATCAGACATGGTATAACGCACAAATGCCGCTTTTACATTTTTCGCCGCTATCGTACTCCCCTTTTCAGAAACCAATGCTGATACTTCACAACGCAAGGTTGGTATATTTTTTTTTGTCCAGACAAGCACCTGGGTCTGTACTTTCTCTCCTTTCCAGGCCTTCACTTCCCAGTTCCATCCGGCTGTAACAGTGGGTACTTTTTCTTTAGGATATTTTATATTATCACTTGCATAACGCACCGTTACATCCTGGGTTAGTTTAGCCCATTCTGCCAGATCGGTTTTTACTGGATTAGGCAATTCCTTGTAAAATTGTTTACCCGGTTTGCTGTAGCTGAGATCCTGCGCATTAGCAGTCAGGCAGAAAAAGCAGGCTGCGAAATACAAAAAGGCTTTCATTGGCTTGGAATAAGTTTGCTAAAAAGAAGTTGCTTATTTTGTTACAACAATTTTAAAACTATCCGTCAGGTAATTACCTGTATCGGTTACAGTAAAGGTTGTGGTATTCTGCGGCGATACAGTAATGCTTCTTGTATTCGCCTGGTTACTCCATCGGTAATCAGATACAAAAGAAGCAGTGAGTGTAACCGTTTCTCCCTTTTTTATTTTGATTTCCGATTTCCGGTTCACATTTTTCATCATTGTAAACTGGTCACGTATTACGCCGTCTCCACAAATCCATTTAAAATCGAGCCTGTTCTCATTTATTTCAAGCATTACGGCACCTGCATCTGTATCATTGGAATAAAACATGGCCGGATGTGGAAAGGTGTAAGCCGCTTTGCTTACATAAGAAGAAGTACCGGTAACCACATAAACAGCGCCTTTGTTGATACCTGGCTCTTTTATATATGGAGCTGCCGGATTTGTTTTACTGGTATACATGCCGCTTGAACTGCTCAGGTTGTGTTTGGCGGCATCAAATGAATCAGACTTTCCGTAATGCCCTTTCATTAACCGGGATCTTTCGTAAACATGGCTGTGGCCGCAAATCACAAGGTCTACTTCATAATTATCCAACACTCGTAACAGGTTTTCTCGTATTCCTGTCATGATCCCATCCGTATCAGAATCGTGAGTGCCTTTAGAGTAAGGTGGATAATGGCTGTACACAACCACCCAGCCTTTATTCCGGTTTGCTGCAAGATCTTTCTTTAACCATTCCACCTGCGGTCCGAGGGTATCAAAAAGAAAATATTTATTCTCTTCCATCCCATAAGAATCAAGAGAGATAAAATGAATATTTCCTATATCGAATGAATAGAAAGCGGGATTGCCTGATGCAACACCTCCAGCCTCGCCTTTTTCGGGCATAGAAAAATTCTGGTAGTAAGGTGTAGTATGTGTTTGTTGTGCAAATTCGGCAGTAAAATCAGCGTCATGGTAATCGTGATTACCCGGTGTAGGAAATACAGGATACTTTTTTAAAAGTGTTTCCTTATACGGGTTGAAGAATTTTGCCTGGTATTCCATATCATTGCCATCGTTGTAAGCATTATCGCCTAATAAGATCCAGGCATTCAGCTCATTGTTACCCAGGTATTTTACGAATTGATCTCGCACATTTAGCTGGTTTACGGACAAATAGCCGCAATCGCCAAACACGCCGATACGATAAGTTCCTTCTTTACCGGGTACAGGCAAGGTATTAAAATAATTATCCGGTCCATACTGAAGGGTATCTTTTAATGTGCCAATAGAATAATAATAACGCGTATTGGGAGTTAGTCCTTTTACAAGGATCTTATGTTCTGTCTGCAATGAAAGATCATCGATATTTTTGTTTAGCTCTCCAGGAGTGGTTCCGACTCTTACCCTTGCTCTTGTTGAAGCATCGGTTCTCCATCGGATAACCATACTCGTATCCGTAGCTACCTGCAGATAAGGGCCTCGGATCAAACGCGGCTTGTTAGAAAATTTTTCCGCTCCTTTTGCAACAGCCGGGCTGGAGTTTTGCGCATAATTCCCTCCAGGAAAAGAAATCAATAACACGAATACCCACAGCACAACTATTTTCATGGTCCTTGTTTTATTTTTTTGAAACATGTATTTCAAATGTATCTTTTATACAACTGTATGGATCACTGACAGTATAGGTTGATATACCTACCGGAGGTTTAACATCAACTGCTCTTTCCGTTTGCGGCATTCCTTCCCACTTGTATTTGCCGATATAAGAAGCTCTCAGGCTAACCGCTTCTCCTTGTTTGCTATTGATGATTGTTTTTTTATTTACTGCTTTCATCATCGTAAACCGATCCCGAATGCTCCCATCGGCGCAGATCCATTTCAGGTCGAGCCGGTTAGCTTCCACTTCCAGGATGCAGGCACCGCCTGTACTGATATCTGAAAAAGGCATTGCATCATGTGGGAAAGAAAGCTGTTTACCATCCACCCTACCTGAGGAGCCACTGAGTACATATACGGTGCCCTTACCTGTGCTGTCTTTAATATAGGGACAGGAGTTATTACTGCCATCATAAAATCCCGATGATTGACTGAGAAGATGTTTGTCGGGAGAAAATGTTTCTTCCATACCATAATGTCCCTGCATAAGCTTCGAGCGCTCGTATGAATGGCTGTGCCCGCATAAAACCAGGTCTACCCCATACCGTTCCAATATGCGGATAAAGTTCTCACGGATCTTTACCATTTGTTTTTCAGTATCTGAATTATGAGAGCCCATAGAGTAAGGAGCATGATGCCAATACACAACTGTCCATCCTTTATTCCGGTTGGCTTCAAGATCCGATTTTACCCAGCGAACCTGTTTACCTGATGTATCAAATAATCTGGCTCCATTTTCTTCTGTACCATGCGAATCAAGCGATAGAAAATGAATATTACCAATATCGAATGAATAGTAAGCAGCAGTATTGGACGGCACCCCACCCGATTCTCCTTTTGTAGGCATGGTGAAATTCTGATAGTAAGCGATTTCGCCTGAGCGTTGCGCTATTTCGGCCACATAAGATTCATCTTTGTAATCATGGTTACCGGGTGCCGGAAAAAGTGGTGAGGATTTGAGAAGCCTGTCTTTATACGCATTAAAGAATTCAGACTGGTAATCCATATCCGTACCAAACGAATAAGCATTATCACCCAGCAATATCCACGCGGTGAGTGGATCTTTTCCTAAGTATTTTTCAAATTGATCTCTTGTATTACGTTGATTTGTGCCGTTGTTTCCGCAATCGCCGAAAACACCGATCCGGTATTTGTCTTCTTTCCCTATTGGCGGTAGCGTAACAAAATTATTCGATGCATCAAACTGTAAAGTGTCTTTAAGTCCTTCGATCAAGTAATAATATTTGGTTTGCGGTTCCAGGGCTGCAAGGGTTACAATATGCTCGCGTGTTTGGTTACCGGCTCCAGCAAGCTTATCCAGCTTGTTCATATCGGTACCATATCTTACAAAGCTTACATCCGTTTCGTCTGTTCGCCAGCGTACAACCATACTGGTGGAAGTAGCCGCCTGCAAATAAGGGCCCCGTATCAAAGCCGGCCGCGAACCATATCGTTTTACCTTTGAAACATACTGCCCTTCCTGCGAAAAACCGGAAAAGCATAGCATTACAATAATGTTACTTATCAAAAAAAACTGTTTCATAGTACATTCATTTTATAAGAAAAGAGCCTGAATTTTTATAATCACCTATTGTTTCCCATACAGGTTTCCAGAAAAAAACGGCGTATTGCTTATCCGGTTGATTATCCTGATCACGGTACCCGATATTGATCCTGACAGAATGGTCTTTCTTCCTGAGTTTATCCACAGAAATACGATAATCCATCAATAGTATCGAATCTGTAAAATATCTTTTAAGAACGACATCCTCATTTCTTAGCGTTCCTTTTCCCTCTATATTGAATTGATCACTATCAGGAGATACAACAATTCGGTTATGACCCCCATCGGCATTCTCGAGGTCAAGATAGAAAACATCTTTCTGCCCCTTATCACTCAATACCCACTGGTCATCTGTAACCAACGCCACAATATGAATATACCCCCCTTCTTTCTCCAGCTTAAACCGCACAAAAGCATCTTTTGTCCCTGACCAATACCATTTCCGGTCAAGGTATTCTGGATTGTTCAATGGGATCATGGCAGATGTATCTATTCCGTGAAAAGTTTTCGAAACTGGTTTGTAGATATTTTTTTTATCCGGCACCGGTAATTTCCAGCTCAACAAAAGCTTTTTTGTTGCGGGTATGAGATAGCTGGTGTTGTTATACATATAGCTGCCATTTAAAGTAAGATCAATAGATGACAGCTTTGCCAAATCAATCCGCATATTATTCTTATTGGCAATCACAATTTGTTGGCTGATTTTTTGTTTCGGCGCTATTGTTATGTCGATGTTGCATGGGCTGATGTGATATCCGTTCTTCGCACATAAATTTCCGGAAACAACCAGTGGAACAGCATTTGTATTTTCGAATTCGATTTGGGCCGTAATCGTTTTTTCCCACTGTTGCTCGCTTACGACAGGCCGGATATGCATCCAGTTCTCATCGATCAATGTTTGGGTTAGCGGGAATGTTTTTTCATTCACAACATCTTCTTTAACAATGCCGTTCAGTGCAAGATTAACGATCTTGGGTTCCTCTTTTCCCAAGGTAACCATTGTGATATGATCGAACTCCCCATATTTTTCCCCGCGCAGATCGCTTCCTCCTCCTGTTGATCCCAGGACAAAATGTTTACGCCCGTTTTTGACCAGGTTTACATATGTGTGATGATGCCCGGAAAACAAAGTATAATTTCGATCCTGCAACAAAGCTTCAATTTTTTCATACCCTTCTTCTTTCCCGTTCAAGCCCTGCCATACGGGCCGGTGCATAAACAGAAAGGTCCATCTTACTTTTGGATTATCATAAATCGCTGTCTTAAAATATTCGATCTGTTGATCGCCGATACCTCCATGTCCTCCATCTTCCGTATTAATGACCAGGAAAAGTGCGTTCTTGTACACAAAGGAATAATAAGGGTTCCCCAATCTTTTGATCCATTGTTTTTCCATAACCGGGTTGCCGATATCGTGATTCCCAGGTACGTAAAAAAAAGGCATTGTCAGCGGCCTGATTGATTGCTCAAAGGCATCTCTTTGTTTATCGATCAGTAGTGTGTCATACGTAGCTCCATTAATCAGATCGCCCACCGACATAACGAATTGGGGTTGCAGTAATTCGATCTTGGAAACGGCATCTTCAAAAACACCCGGTCGATTACCGCCCCATAAATCTGAAATAATAGCAAACTGAATTTTTCCCGTATCGTTATTAAATGGCAAATGCGGGAACGGGACCGAAGAAATATTTTTTTGCTTTCCAGCCACCTTCTCTTGTGCATTGCTAAAAGCAGGAGAAATGATGCCCATTAAGGCACACAAGATTACCTGTAACAGTGAAGAGACTAAATATTTATCGGACATTATTTTCAAGTATTGTTGTATTTATTCAACAGAACACATAGGAAATTAAATAATCCAACCAGGCTTTTAAAATAAATAGTCCATACAGCAGGTACTGTATGGACTATTCACTACTCCAAATACTATTTATCCCACCATATACGTGTACTTGTTAAATCTGCGCCTTGTCTTGCAATCGCTGCATTAAAGTTTACAGGATTCGCGGAAGCTTCTGCTCTCGGATAATAGAGTCTCCTTGGAAGCTGGGCGCCTAAATTAGAACTTAGGGTTAGGTCAAGTCCTGCATAGGTATCAGGGAAACCGCTTCTCCGTACATTGGCCCAGCTCTCATACCAGTTATAATGGGTTTCGATCCAGTATTGGGTATTGATCTGTTTCAATGCATTCGCGGGATCATATGGATTCAGTCTCAGGTAATCATTCTGTTGGGTGGCAGTGATTACAGCATCCGTTCCATAAACCGATAATTCATCCATGGCTGCACGTACTCCATTTTCGTAATATGCTTTCGCGTCTCCGGTAATGATACCACGAAAAGCGCATTCTGCCAGTTGCAATTGTACCTGGGCATAACTCAAATGAATATAAGGTGCATCATATCTTCCGAATGTTTTAATATTCGATACGGAACAACTATCCCTCGGGGTAACATTATCAAACTGGCTTCTTCCCCGCTGGTTAGCCGGTGTATGGTCGCCCTCCTGGTAAAATGTTAACGGTAATTTTTGTCTCATGCAATAAATGCTCGTACGTGGATCATTTCTGTTTTTAAGCGAGTCAACAAAAGGAGCAGCCAGTCTATAAGTAGTGATATAGCTTGAACTGATAAATATATGCGGTATCCCGTTCGAAGTTGTTCCTGTACCCGAAATCTGGTTGGTATAGTTAACAACAAAATTGTCTGCCTTACTTGCCATCAGGCCGCCGGCGATCGCTTTGTCTATCCATTTTTTTCCGTTGGCAGCATCCGCCTTCATGATCCGTAAACCAAGGCGAAGCATTAAGCTGTATCCAAATTTTTTCCATTTCGTAATATCACCCTTATACACAATATCAGCGTTTACAGGTGTTGGTTTTCCCGGATTAAATGCCGCTATTGCTTCATCCAGTTCTTTAAAAAGATCAGCGTAAATATCCTGTTGCTTATCGTACTTAGGTGTCATCAACTGGTCGGTATATCCCTTATTCGCTTCAGAATAAGGAATATCGCCATATACATCTGTCAGCTGATGAAACAGGTAAGCTTTCAGGATACGCCCGATACTTACGTAATTGATGTTATTGGGATCTGCTTTCGCATGATCGATCAGATCGGCAACGCCTCTCAATGGATTCCTGTATACCCAAACCCAGTGCTCAGACATTTCTGTTTCCTTATACGCTGTTATTGAAGGAAAAGAAACATTCGAATTAATATGACCTACGTAAGGCCCTGCATAATAGGCATGGGTATAATAATTCTTATCTATCATGGTAAGCTGCACAAAAGGCAACTCATAATCCAGGTTAGGGTTTGATACGAAGTCAACGCTTGTGTTGATCCCTTCGAATCCTTTGTCACAGGAAGAGAACGTACCCATAATTACTAGCAGTAAAACTAGTATACCGGAGTTTCTGCGATTTTTTTTCATGACTTATTTTTAAGAATGTTAGTTTGTTGTTTGAGATATTAGAATCCGAATCTTAATGTAATACCATAATTCCTTGTTACCGGGTAGGTAAGTCTTTCGATACCTTGTTCGTTACCGCTGGCAACATTGCTTTCAGGGTCAACATTTTCGAGGTTCTTATCTTTATAAAGCGTTAACAGGTTTCTTGCTACCAATGAAACTGCTGCGCTTGTAAACCCGATTTTATTTAAAAATGTTTTATTGAACTTATAGCTTAAGGATACTTCACGGAGTTTTACAAAGCTTGCATCATAAACAAACTGCTCAGAAATTCCGCCTATCTGGTTATAATAAGAACTTAAACTATTTGCCAGTACGGTTACGGCATTGGCTCCACCTGACTGATTTACACCATCAGCCAGCAACCCATTTTCTCTCCCAACCAGCGTAGCCATATGTTTACCGTTTTTATATGCGGTTGCATTGGTTTCTGAATAAATAGAGGCTCCAAATTTTGAATCGATGAACAGATACAATGAAAGGTTTTTATACCTGAATGTATTGCTCATACCGAATAGCTGATCATACACACCATTTCCCAGGTACGATAAACTGGAAACGGGCAAAGGAAATCCGCGGGTGTCATATACTTTACTACCTTTTGCATCGCGCATATAAGTAAACCCATAAATACCGCCATATTTTGTGCCCTCAACAAGTTGCAATACGGCATTCCCGCTTTTTGATGTTGCCAATTGAATCGGGGCGCCCTGCGTTCCGGCACCGAGTGCCACAACCTGGTTATCATTTTTAGAGTAGGTGGCGGTAATATCCCATGAAAAATCTCTTCCTTTAATAGGTGTACCTCTGACCAAAAGTTCGATACCGCTGTTTTTCAACTTGCCTACGTTAAGGATGGCAGTAGAAAAACCAGTAGCACTCGAAACCGCTGTTCTTACAATATCATCTTTGATCTGTCTGTTGTAATAACCGAAGTCAAATCCAAGTCTGCTCTTGAAGAAATCCATCTCAAGACCTACTTCATAATCCGTTGACAAAAGTGGTTTGAGAAACCTGTTTGGAATTTGTGTAGTACCGATCGCCTGCAGTGGCAGTTGTGATGTTCCATAAGGGAAGGCATCGAGTGAGTAACTGAGATCAAGCTGGTAAGGTCCGGTATCGCCGCTCACCTGTGCTGTTGAAGCCCTTAACTTTCCAAAATTAATAAAGGAAGGTAAGGTGAAGGCGTCAGAGAATACAAAGGATAATGATCCGGCCGGATAGAATAAATTATTACTTTCTTTAGGTAAGGTTGAGAACCAATCGTTCCTACCGGTTATGGTTAAGAACAGGTATTTATTATACGACAATTCTACACTTCCAAAAAGCGAATTTGTTTTTTGCCTGCTTTCACTGGTTGTCGGAATTTTGGTTTTGATATTATTGAATGTATATACGCCCGGCACAATAAAAGTATTGCCAGAAGTATTAGCCTGCGAATTGGTTCTCCAGTTAATATTCCCACCCAGGAAACCATTGATACCAAATTTGCTTTTCAATGTTGGCGATGCTCCTAATAATAATTCATAGTTGTTTTCGGAATTATCAACGGATCTCTGGTTAAGAAGTCCGCCAATATTACTGGGTGAGTTATATGGAAAACTGGAAGAAAGATTATTGTCGGGAATATATTGTAAACGTTTTGCCAGGTAATAATCTCTTGTTACTCTACCTCTTGCATATAACCAGTTTGTGATCTGATATTTTAATGACAAAGATCCGGTTACCCTGTTTCTCGAATCCTCTTCCTTTTCCTTGTTTACGATATAATAAGGATTGGATACACCCTGTGTATACAACAACTCCCGGCCAGTGGAATCATATCCTGGCTTCAGCGAATTGATGTCAAGTGTATTCGGTAAATAAAGTAATGAATAAAACTGGTTATCGTGGTTACCACCAATGAATGGCCTGTTGTTCGCTTTTTCATAAATATAATTCAGCACAACATCTACATCAACTTTTCCAAATTTCGAGTGCGCTTTTGTGTTAAGTACCGTTCTGCCGAAATTGGCATTCGGAACAATATCGGAGTTTCTCAGGTCCGACAATGAAACCCTGTAATCATGGTCGGCATTACCGCCAGACAATGCGATCGAATTATTGATCGTGCTACCTGTATTGAAGAATCTTTTATAATTATCTTTCACAGGACTGAATGGCCTGGTCACACCGTCAAACTGAATCGAAGGGGTACCATCCATGATATGCCCCCAGCTATCTGAACCCATTGCGTTGGCCGCATTGGTTGGAAATTCATTGCTATTTAACTGGTTGATAGCACTCTGTCCGTATACGTTCTGGAAATTTGTCTGGTCGATCATCTTATCCAGCATCAAAGAAGAGCTCAGGTCTACATTCATTCTCCCCTTGGATGATTTTCCGCTCTTGGTTGTTACGAGAATAACACCGTTAGACGCCCTTGAACCATATAATGCAGCGGCGGCATTTCCTTTTAATATACTGATGCTTTCAATATCGTCGGGATTGATACCGGTTAATCCATCTCCATAATCATATCCACCTTCTGCAGGGTTACTTGCCAGTCCGCCTAAAGTAGTTGTACTAATGGCAATTCCATCCACCACCCACAAAGGCTGGTTATTACCGGTAAGTGAAGAAGCTCCGCGAATAACGATCCGTTTGGTTCCTGCTACACCATTCGCGATATTTCCAACATCCACCCCTGCCACTTTTCCTGAAAGCGCATTTACAAGGCTTGGTGTTTGAACAGTATTTACTTTATCACCACCTAATTGCACAACAGAATAGCCAAGGCTTTTCGGGTTGCGTTTCATATTCAACGCCGTTACTACTACATCCTGAAGTTCTTTTGACTCAGGCACCAGGCTTACATCAATTACCAATCGGCTATCAATGGCAATTTCCTGGGAAGCCATCCCGGTGAATGAAAAGACAAGTATGTTTTTTTTGCTATCTGCTTTAATAGTATAAGAGCCGGTAGCCTCGGTTACTGTATTAACCCTGGTACCTTTTATACTTACAGTTACCCCCTGAATTGGTTTTCCGCTTTCATCTGTAACTGTCCCTTTTACAGAGCCGGTAGTGACTTGCGCCTGCACAATGAGCGGGGTCGTTGCACATAGGAAAACAAAAAATGCCAGAAGATTTTTTGATAAATTTCTCATTAGAAATAGTTTTGTCCGTTAAAAGTAGATACAGTTACCCCCGGATAATTCTGCTTATTAATCTATTTTGTATACTTTTTTTACACTCCGATTTAGGATGCCAATTTCATCGTATTCCTTCGTTAAACTGCTATTACGCAATTGTTATCTTACTATTAATTCATCCTTTTACATGAGCCGTCCGGATAGTTATGCAAAATCCAAAGTGTGTCGTTTTGAGAAAGAACTTACGCAGCAATTGCATTATTCAAACTCAATTCGTGAGTGATCAAACATTCAATATACACTCAGTATTAATTCTGACTAATACACACAACTTCCGCTTTATGAAAAAACTATAGCGTAACCATTTGATTAAATAACCAGGCATGTCAAAAAAGTGTAGGCATTCTTCACTTTAACATTAATTATTATACCAGTTGGTCATGCAATGAGTGCAAGCAGTGAATATAAACAAAAGGGAATATCATTCTGCACTGTTATAAAGAGCTGTCGTAAAATACAGGTCTTAACCCTGGTTCTAGAAAGAGGGGTTAGGATTCTATTCGATAGAAGTATATAAGAGGCTAATCACATATATATAGTATATGCCTACTCCTTGATGGTTTGATCAGTTTTTGTTCAAACGTTGATTTGCCGATTCACGATCAGATTACCGGGAAAAGACACAATACTGAAAGCAGCAAATGAAGCGGGAATACGGTCAGGATATTCAATTAAAATTTAAAATATTATATTCGCACAAATGTTCCCGCTGCGCAAAATATTACTACCGTTACTTTTCCTGCTCGCATGTAGCAGCGTATTCGGTCATTCGGCGATGAATAATTTTACTGCTACTATTTCTTTAAATCATTCCGTCTGCTCGAATGATTTTTCCCGTGCCTCCCTAGAAAAAAAAGGAGAGCTGTTACTCAGCTTCGCACATACAGTGTATGTGAGTCAGCAACATGCAAGTACCAAACTGTTAAGCGGCTCTGCAGCCATGCATGTACTACCGAAGCCTGATAAATTAAAGGGTGGTTTATTTTCGTTTACCCGCCAGTCAGTTTATAGATATCCTTCTCATTTTTTATTGATCTTCCCTTTTCATTATTTCTGGTAACAGCGGCTTACTGATTAAGTATTGTACTGTGAGCAACGCTTTCGCATTGCCTATTATTTACCATTAATAAACAAAACCCTTATGCCCGATCATATCGTGACCCTTCTGTGGCTTCTTGGCTTTATCGCCCTCGCCGTTTTCTTTCTTAAACTTATTCACACCCGTGATAAAAAGAAAGACGGAGGATAAATATGCAGATTACCTCTGAAAATATATTATTAACCGGTTCTCTTCTTTTACTAACCAGTATACTAGCTGGAAAAACCTCGCGCCATTTCGGTGTGCCCACATTGATCTTATTCCTGGTTATAGGTATGCTGGCTGGTTCGGAAGGGATCGGAGGAATTCTTTTTGCTGATCCGCAGCTGACACAATTCATTGGAATTATTGCTTTGAATTTCATTCTGTTTTCAGGCGGACTCGATACCAGCTGGCAAAGTATCAGGCCTGTTTTGTGGAGGGGAATAGCCCTCTCCACTATTTGTGTTTGTCTTACAGCAATCGCCGTAGGATTATTTGTTCATTTTGTATGGGGGTTTACACTGGCCGAAGGGCTTTTACTCGGCTCTATTGTTTCTGCTACAGATGCCGCAGCTGTATTTTCAATCCTTCGAAGCAAAGGAATTGGCCTGAAAGGAAACCTCGGGCCCGTACTTGAACTAGAAAGCGGCAGCAATGATCCAATGGCCTATTTTCTGACTATTTCACTTACCACTGTCGTTGTTAACCAGCACATGAACCCGCTCGAACTCGTTCCCCTTTTTTTTAAAGAATTCCTATTGGGCGCTCTCATCGGCTTCCTCATGGGTAAGGGATCAGCATGGCTCATCAACCGAATCAAGTTGGATACAGACGGGTTGTATCCTGTATTGGTATTAGGGCTGGTGATCTTCACTTATTCCTTTACACATTCTATTGGTGGCAATGGATTTCTGGCCACCTATCTATCTGCGATCATTCTTGGCAACAGTGATTTTATTCATAGAAAAAGTATCATCCGGTTTTATGAGGGGCAGGCTTGGTTAATGCAGATCATTTTATTTCTGACTCTTGGATTGTTTGTATTTCCTTCCCATATCTTACCAATAATTGGTATGGGATTGCTTATATCGGCCTTCCTTATTTTTGTTGCAAGACCATTGGGTGTATTCAGCAGCCTGGCTTTTTTTAATATTAATGCCAGGAGCAAACTATTTGTATCCTGGGTAGGATTACGCGGTGCCGTACCGATTGTGTTCGCCACTTACCCAATGATTGCCGGAATTGAGAAAGCAGGGCTGATCTTTAATCTTGCCTTTTTTATATCCATTACTTCAGTGTTGTTACAGGGTACAACACTTGGCTGGGTAGCTAAAAAATTGCACCTGTCGGTTCCAGCAGCAACAAAGAAAAAAACAGAACAGGAGCTTTCGGAAAGTAAAAAATCGAGGCTTGAGCAAATTGGCCTAACAGAAAATTCAAACATTGTCAATAAAAAACTCGTGGCTATTGGATTGCCAGCAACAGTGTACATCATTGCCATTAAACGTGACAACGCATATGTGACCCCCTCCGGCAACACCCTACTGCTAGCAGGCGATATATTGTATGTGTTGGCAGAAAATGAAGCGGCGATGAAAGAGGCATACCGTAAAATTGGAAAAGGAAATCAGTGAATCATTTTTCCGATTCCAATATATTTATAATTTCCCGGGATGTGAAGTACCCTGGTGGCATTGTTCACAGGATATGATAAGGGTAGTGTCTCCAATCATAGGGTGTTCCACACTAAAATATTTTTGGTTGATGTCAATCGTCATGCGCATCATGGATCGGGCAATTTCCTTTTCAGGTTTTTCATCGCTGGCATAGTCAAGATGCAATGATCCTTTCTCCTGAGCATGGCAATAATTACAGCCCACGCCAAGTCCATCCTGGAAATCATCAACCATGATATGTTGTAGCTCTTTTTTACTGATATTCTTTGGTAATACCTGCAGGTTAGTGAACTCATTTTCACCCATCCCTGGATCAGCAACTGCTGCAACACCAATTATGCCAGCTCCCAGCAAAACGATTGATGCCCTTATTTTTTTTCTGAACATGGCTCTTCTTTATTTTTTAGTAAGGACGGTTAACTGAACCTCCAACGAATTGGAAATGGGGCCTGATCCCCCTACCCCAAAATCTTTCCGATTGATCTGAAAATTTCCTTTGAAAAGAAATCCATCCTGCATTGGAACTGCGGTAAATGGGAAAGAAATGTCTTTTGTGCGATCCTTGATCGTCAGTTTTCCCGAAATGATCATTTCACCGGTTGTTGCTGATGGTGTGATTCTTGTAGATACAAAATGGATTTGCGGATATTTTTTGACATCAAAATACGTTTCTCCCCGCAGGTGTTCGTCTCTGAGATCAATTGAGGTATGGATCGTGGCCGCATCAATACTCACATCAAAAGAAGCGGCATCTGGGTGATTCCCGTCGAAGTTGACCTTGCCATGCAACCCCGCAAAGGAACCACCTGTATTGATGCCAAAATTTTTAATGCTAAATCTGACAGATGAGCCGACATCAACCGGTTGGTATTGCGCAACTGAAATACTGCTTGCAGCAAAAGCAGCTAGCAGTAAAATACTTCTTATCATTTCTTTATTGATTGATTTTCATTTCCACGTTTTCCATGAGTGGCATATCAGTTATGGCGAGGGTATGATTGTGTTCAACATAATTCACACTGGTCAATCCCAATACATTACGAAGCTTTTCTGCCGGTACTTTCATAGGCCCAGGTGAAGGAGCTGCACCTGGTGCTGGTTGAGGAAATGCAGTTGACATCGCTGTATGAAAAGTAATATTACCTTCTATTTTCTGTATAGTCTGGTGGATATGACCGTTGAGTACCGATACGGAACCAAAGCGTTTCAGATAAGAGAGTGCCTGTGCGCTGTCGGTGGTTCCCCAGCCCCATTGCGGGTAAACGGCCCAGAGAGGCACATGAGCAAAAACCACAATCGGAGTGCTGTTTGACAAATGTTTGACATCTTTCTCCAGCCATTCAAGTTGTGTATTACCCAGAACACCCAAGCCGCCATCGCCCTGACTGAGCACATTTACTAATCCGATAAAGTGAACACCATGCGAATCGAAACTGTACCAACCATCTCCTTGTGTTCCTTTGCCAAAGCGTTCCAGGTATAGTTTTCCATTATCGGTTACATCATGTTCACCGGGCACATAAAATATCTTTTCCGTTTTTACACTCTTCAGTGTTTGATCGAGAATATCAAATTCATCAGCCTGGGCAAGATGTGTCAGGTCGCCAGTATGCAGCACAAAAGAAGGGCGAGTTTGCATACCATTTATTTTGTCAATAGCGGCCTGCAGAGTACCTACCACATCTGTATTGGCTGGTTTGCTGAATCCGATATGGCTATCGCTGATCTGTACAAAGCTGAAATCGGATTTAGGAATAATGATGTCCTTTTTCAGGCCACCGGTTGAACGGTCAATCAGTTGACTCATTCCATAAGACTTCAGGATACCACCCGACATCATCCATAGCACACCAGTACCGGCCCATGCCATACATTTTAAGAACCCGGCACGGTCTATCCCGTCGTTGTTCTGATCGATTTCCATATTTTCGTCTTTTTCCATGATTTCTGTGATTTTAGTAATTAATGCTGTAAACATCAGGTAATCCTTTTTTGAGAGGAAACTATTTACAGCAACCAGCCGTTTTTCTTGATTAAGTACTGGTTTATCACGTATTTAGGACACTTGGTGTAATAGTGCAAGTAAACATTACTGGGATGTTTACTTTTACGTAAAGCATTTCCTTGAAAAGAAATAAACCGCTATATCATATCCTGTTCTGGCTGGGTATCTATTTTTTATGGGTACTGTTTTTCCGCAGCTATTCAGTACCAATTACCAAAACGATGACCATTGAGTTTTGCTATCTGATCTTTATCATGGTGGATTATTATGCCGTTAACAACCTCATTGTTCCACAGTTCCTGGTAAAAAAAAGATACTTGTTGTTTGCTCTTTTTCTAATAGTTCTAATCGCAATATCGGCCTGGCTGAGAGCATTGGTAGCAATACAAATGAATCTCCATTTTTTCTCCCCAAAAAGGGTTGTTGATATAGCCTCGTTATACCTGAATTCAGTATTGAACATTTCTCTTTGGGTACTTGTTATTACTACCGTCCGGATGATCAGGGAAAGAATTGAAACACAGCAGGAATTCGAATTACTGGAAAAAGAGCGGACAAGAACAGAGCTCGACTATTTAAAAGCGCAGATCAATCCGCATGCTTTATTCAATTCATTAAATACGATTTACGGTCATATAGACAAAAGTAACCAGCTAGCCAGGAATACATTATTACAATTTTCCGAGTTGCTTCGTTATCAATTGTATGATTGCAGTGAAGAGAAAGTATCACTGCAAAAAGAAATCGCTTATCTGGATAATTATGTAGGATTTCAGCGTCTGAGAAAAGATGAGCAATTACAAGTAAATATGGAAACCGGAGAGTTGCACCAGCAGTTACAGATCGCACCTTTACTGCTGGTGGTGCTGATTGAGAATGCTTTTAAATTTGTGAGTAATTTTAGTCATCGTGAAAACAGGATTGATATCAAAGTTTATACAAAGGGGGATGTTTTTTTTGCCTCTATACGGAACACTACTGAACCGCGTCAAATTTCGTTGGAGGGAAGGGCAACCGGTATCGGCCTTTCCAATTTAAAAAGGCGGTTGGAACTTTTATACCCGCAAAAACATACACTCACTATCCATACTGGTGAAGATTTTTATCAGGCACATTTAATGATTGATCTGTTATGAAATTAAAATGTATCATCATAGACGATGAACCAATTGCCAGAAAGGTATTGGCAGAATTTATCGAAGAAATAGATTATCTGGAATTAACCGGCCAGGCCGATAACCCTTTAAAGGCGATAACACTTATCAATGAACAGGAAATAGATATCCTTTTTATGGACGTTAATATGCCCAAGATAAACGGAATAGATTTTCTGAAAAACTCAAAATTACGTGCCAGTGTCATTATGACCACAGCTTATGCTGATTATGCTGTTGAAGCATACGGATTGGAAGTACTTGACTACCTTGTGAAACCGATTGCTTTTGAAAGGTTTTTAAAGGCCTGCAACAAAGCAAAAGAATTGAAGGAACTCAAAAAAACAAACGACATTTCCGCAAAGAAACCCAACGATCACTTTTTTATTAGATGTAATAACCAGCTGGAGAAAATTTTTTATGATGAGCTGATCTATGCAGAAGCGATGATGAATTATGTGATGCTCCATACCTTATCGAAGAAAATGATGGTATATGTTACGATCAAAAGCCTGGAGGAACAATTGCCGGAAGATACTTTTATCAAAGTTCACAAATCCTTTATCGTGAATATGCGCCGGGTAAAAAGTATCGAGGGCAATATTCTGGATATTGGAATTGAGAAAATAGCGATCAGTCAGGCCCTACGGGAAAAAGTGATAGAACGAATTGTAAAAGACAAAATGATCCGGCGGTAACATTTACCGTAAAAAATGAAGCCCTAGATCACTTACAAAAAAAAGGGGATACCCAAAAAGTCATACGCTAAAATGTCTTATACAATCTCTAAGGCTATCTTTCTTCCCTTTCCAAGATTAGATTTGTTATAATGTAATGAGAGAGTTTGAGGAAATATCTTTCACCCTGCACCTCCATATTAACTTTAATCGTAACATATTATTTTCAATGCTTGCAGTTGTTTTCGGGTTTTTGATACCAATTTTGAGGTAGCAGCGTCTGCAAGAGGGAATCTAAGCACTTCCAAAAAGTTTGCTGGGTAGAGTCTATCCTCAAGCCAGAATGGTTATAAAATCATTATTCTGAATCTATATATAGCAAAAAAAGAGCAATCAAAACTGATTGCCCTTTTAAGTCGGGAAGACAGGATTCGAAACGACTTACAATATATTAATTTTCAACACTTTACAAGACTTTTGGCATACAACTCAAGCCATGTCTCACAGGTAGAAAATGTGTTTTTGAAAGAGCTATTGTAAAGGTACAAAACCCAGTGTATCAGGCAATCACTTTTCGTTACTTTTTCATTGTAGCTTATCTTTGCAAACTGGTGCAGGGATGACAACCTGCGTCCTCAACTTTGAAGCCACAAGCTTGGCCCAGGGAAAGAGAGTAACCATTAAGTTCTTTAAGTTATTGCTGATTTTGATTGTAATTGTTTGGCATGTATTGGAAGCAAAAGAAATAGTACACCAATTATTCAAAAACAACTCTGTGGAAACACAGATACAAAACAAAAAAAAGAAGGCCATTATGAAAAATAATGTAACTGTAATTTATCCAGCAATTTCAAAGAACCCTACCACTCACCCTGCAAGTCTTTAGAAATAAAAAGCCCTCAACTGAGGGCTTTTACTTTTATAACAGTCTGATCAAATTTTCTAGTACCCTTCCTGCACCAGCTTCTTTACATCATCCTTGTTGTAATAAAGCGTACCACCCACTTTCTTGCACCGGATCTTTCGCGTAATACGCAAAGCAACCAGTTTGTTCACCGAACAACCAAGTATTGCACGTACGTGCTTGGTCTTGTATCCCTCTGGCGATTCCGGAATTTTCTGCACCACCTCGCTGATCACTGCTTTCAGATCGGCGAGTAAATTATTTCTGAAAACAAGAAGGTCATCCTTCGTCACAATATCTATACTCATAAACCCTCCTTACAGTTTATTGAATTTTATTTTACTGTTCCTCCCGAATGCCGGATAGTATTTTATATATCCGAAATCGGCAAGGTCATTCATCACTTTATCATAGGTCGATCGTGCGTTCACTTTCGCAAGCTGCATGATCCTCGTCCTGTTGACGAGATACATTTCACATTGGTCGTTCTGAAACTCACTCAGCATTGCCAGGTAAATACTGATGTGCGCGGTTGTGATGCGCGGGTCCTCGCTGATCGTTTCAAAAAATGCCTCGATGCTCATCTGTTGAACAGGCCCGGTTTGCGGTTGGCCTTTGTCCTTTTGGTGAGTAGTTTGCCACCTTTCGCCCCGGTGCTGGCACTTTCCGCCCGGTCATTTTTTACCAGCAGTTTCCTGTCCGCAGTGATCCTTTTTTCCATCCAGCGGCTGGCCAGGAAACGCTGCGCCTCATCGAACCGGATGGGCGGCTGGTCAGGCACGAGGTAAAACCGCTGCGACAATTCATGCTGCGATTTCAGCACCGCCAGGTTTGGGACAGCGTTTTCCAATGCAGTCCCCGCCCAGTGCCTGAACCGCAGCACACCGCCCGCATCAACCTCATTCAATTGGCTGATCAGGTCAGCTGCTTTCACCGCATCCCCGTCCGATCCCTCCACCACATGTTCCCGCGCCGCCAACAGGCGCTCCCAGTTAATTGCGCCAAGAGACTGATCCAGTCCTTCCATTCCAACAGGAATAAGAGGACGCCTTTTTAAGACAGCCGTATAATATAGTGCATCATACAAACCCTGGTCGCCTTTCGAACAGTGAATGATAAAATCACAATCGCCATCTGGCAGCGAAGTCGTATGCACGATCTCGAATGCCGCAGGCCCGAAGCACGCAAATGCAATTAGCCGCTGCCGGATCGCAGGCCCGCAACCCAATGCCTCTAGGCGGGTTGCGAGCTGATCGATATTTTTCTGGTTCATAGTTTAGGTTTAAGCGATTCCCTGCCCCTTACCCTGCCGAACACGGTTCTTAGGCAGTAGGCTATTCTGCCGTGTGTTTTTTGGAAGCAGGTCTTTTTTTTTATCAATCTGGTTGGTCACGCTCTCCGCCTTCGCAGTGTGCGCTTCGCCGTTCTGCACACTGTTCGCCGTATTAACCAGCGCATCACCGGCCTTCAACTCCGTGCCTTCTTCAATACGTTTCTGGTCCACCGGCGCCTCACCATACTTCGTTTCTTTTTTCGGCCCCGGCATGAACAGCGAAACCCCATCCTTATCCCACATCTTTAAGGTATGGTGTTTCGGATCAGTGGTCAGTTCAATCGGGATTTCCTTTCCGCCCTTGATCAGCGTGGCGTTCACCAGTTCCCCCTGTTGCAATGCTTTGTACAACTGCTCCATCTGCGCAGGGTCTCCCATTTCTTTTAACTGGATCCTTCCCACCGCTTCTTTCAGATCGAAACCATAGCCGCGATTGTAGGAACGCATAGCAGCATTGTTATGCTCATCCCGTTCGCTGAAATCCAGCTTCAGCCATGCGCGGTACTTGTCGCCTTCCTTCGGTGTCAGCTCCTTGTAGACGCTCCGCCCGTTCAGCAGGTTCTTCGCCTCAGCAAGATCAATGCTCTGTCCCTTGTTGTTGATGAAAAATGTCTGCGTGGTATTCACGCTTTGATTTTTTAAGGAAGCATCATACTTGTTGAAAAAATACATATCGCTTCCTTCCTGTTTGGAACGCGCGAAATGCGGCGTAACGGAAAGCTCATCCTTCCCAAAACTTAACTGGTCTTTCAGTTCGAAATTTTCCTTTCCTTCCGCCATGTTCTTTTCCAGCTCAGGGAAAATCGATTCATTGAATCCCGCATCCTTCAGTTGTTTCTGCAGGTATTCCAGGTTTTTCTGTGTCATAGAGATTGTTTTATGTTCGTGATTAATAGATTGCTGTAGAATTTTTCCGGACAACACATCAGGAATAAATTTTTCCATCGGTGTACCTGTCCAGTGCCGCGTAACCATTTCCTGAACACGCTCCGCCGCACGCTCACCGGTGATCGCAAAACGTGCCATTTGTTCCACCGCGAAAGATTGATGGATCGCATGTAGTATGTCGCCCAACACGGTTCCTTCCGCAGGCACCTGCACAGGCTGGTAAACTGCATTTTGCCATTTGTGCTGGTCAAGCATTTCCTCCAGCTCCGCCACTGTTTTGTTGAACTTCATATCAGAGTAATAACCCAGCACACGCTCATCATCGATCTCGATATGGTTAAAAGGTTTGCCCTCTTTCAATTGTTCACGTGCCGTATCCTGTACATATCCTAGCAAAGCATCCACGGGAAGCAGTGTCACTTCTTTTTCATTGTGGTGATTGAAGAGTTGAAAATCCGCAGCGGCAGAAGGAGAATCAAAATAATGCAGGTCATAGACAGAAAGCAGTTGGATCTCGTTGTCAAATGCCAGCCATTCTTTTTCATTGCGCAAAGCATCTTCCAGTGATTTGCACAGCTTGGGTAAATGCGAAGTAGTTATATGCATAAATTTCAGTTAAGCAGGATTGCATTAAGAATGTATTTGTTGGGAAGGTCGAGGTGCAGTTGCCGGTCGCTGCCTTTTTCCTGCACATGAATTTGCAGGGTTTGCCCCGGCACAAGTCCCGCTTTGGGAACAATGACCACAACCACCAGGCTTTGTTTTTCGCGAACTGTGTTGGTCGCTTTATCATTTACTAATATGGGTATCTCGCGATCCTGCACCGCACGCCGCTTCGCAGAACTTCCGCCCGATAGAAACGCAATCACGCCGCCGATCTCGTAAGAAAGCGTTGAACGGTTATCGATCCGAAGTTTCACAGCGATCACGTTACCATTGGTATAAATCCCCTGCGCCCGAAGCAATACCAAACCAGACGAATAACGCACACCATATAATCGGTGATCCATCCCCCGCACCCTTTGTGCAAGAGAGTTAAGCACGGTATCGTTCAAAATATTTTTACCCGCACCCAGGTCAAATGTTAGAACAGCGGGCGACGAAGCGTACACGACAAGAAAAGAATACAGCTTCCCATCGGTTGTGATCACGGTCAGGTTGGTCGTATCTGCAAACACCGAATCTGCTTTTACTTTTAAGACCTGCGCTGTTGATTTCTGCACGAGGATATGTTCACTGCCACGATCGATCGAAAGGATCGCAGAAGGAAAGAGTAAACTCGTGGTCTTATTTGTAGTTACTTCCAACACTGTCACCTGCGCCTTCAATGCCACAACAAAAAATAAAAACACTATACACACTATCCTTTTCATCACTTCTCTATTTTGAATGGTTATCACGCAAAAAAACCTGGTAGCCCGCGGCTACGCTTACGCGCACGGCTTTTACTTTTTTAGACAACATATTTTTGACTGCCCCGATGCCCGCTATCGCGGCCTGTGTTTTAATACTGGGATCAAGCGAAAGGAGGTTCATCGACTGCATCGACTGTTCAGCAGTGGATTTCAAAACATCCCTTGAAATAGATCCCGGTACATAGATACCCTCCATGCCATCGAGATCATAGACACTCAATTCAACTGGTAATATTTCATCGCGGAAACGAATGGAAGGAACTCGGATCAGTAACCGTTCATTTTCAATTGCAGCAGTTCCATAGACCATACTTCCCGCAGGCAACGTCCGCCCGCCAATCGTAACAGCATTGTTCAGCACCATTTTCACCACCGACCCTGCCTGCAGAACCTGCGCAACCGGTATCGTAGCAGTCATCGATCCACCGGGTGCAACTGCTGACTGATCTTCATAAAATCCATTGATATTTTTCACGCGCGTCTTACCAAAATAGTTTTCTTCGCTATTGGTTGCCAACTGCACACCCAAAGCCGCTGCATTTTGTTTGGCTGTTTCTTTCGGCGACTTTACAGGGTTCTGCAGTGCCGCCAGTTTTTCAATCGTTTGGTTGATGGCTTCAAGGTCCGGGTCGGCGTTGCGTTCTTTTGCAGTCACAACAGGCGCTGTATACACAGGCTGTTCATCGCGCACAGGTGGAGAACTGCTTCTTTGCGGCATTTGTATCCGTTCCCTTATCGCCTCAATTTTCTCTTCAACAGTTTTTGTCTCCGCACGATTTGTATACGGATCATTTTTCAACTGCTGTTCGTGTCTAACCGAATCACTCACCGCCTGCGCATAAAAACTCATTTTATCTTTCGCACTGTCCTTTGCGATCTGCGCATCCGGCAACCGCGTATTCATGCCACCACGTTGCACTGAATGATCAGTCTTTATTTTTCCACCACCCATACACGCAAATGCCACGCTGATAAAAGGTATCGCCAGTATAGGAAGGAACAGGTAAAATTTCAGTTGCTTGTTCATCGTGTTTCAATTTTAAGATCCTTGTTATCCAGGATTTCCCAATGCTCGATCAGGAAGCCGTGCGGGTTATGGTCACTGCGCGCAACACTGCGCAAACTGCCTTGCGTTACAAGGCTGCGCGTAACCACGCTGGTGGAACGGATGATTTTCAGTGTCGCGTAACAGCGGAACAAATACGGTTCGGCCACGGTGTTCACGCTCACGCTGTCGATTACTACTTGTTGGCTCACATTACCCGAAATAATTCCTGCTATATATCCGGTTTCGATGAGGTCATCGTATTGTTTTTTCGCCGATCCATCTGCCATATACAATGCACGTTTGACAGATGCCGTAATCGCTTTTTCATCCGGGTCAAGTGAGAAGAACCAGGTATGGAACATCGCCACATGATCCCTTGCTTCTACGCCGATATTTTCTTTGCGTGTTCCCGCAAGCAGCTCCGCTGCTTTGCCGTTGGCCAGTACATACACTCTTTCCTGCATACGCGCAGCAAGCTGCGCATTGTTATAGATCGCGTACACGCTGACACACAAACTGCCGATCACAACGATGAGCATAAAGCCCCTCATCGCGCGGAAAGCAGTATCAATATTTTGAGTAGGTTTAAACATATTATTTGCCGCTTACTTTGTCCTTGAAATAACCGCCGCTTGCGGCTGCATCACTCATATTGCTGCTCATCTTGTTGGCAGCGCCGCCATATGCATCTGCTGACATACCTGTTGTTGCCATTGTCGCTGCCTGCTTGCCTACACCCACTGTAATGGTAGTAACCTTATGCAGGAGCGCATTACCACCACCGGCATTGACGATATAATTCGCAACGGAAGGAACAGTGAAATACCCGATGATCCCGATCAACAGAAACGCGATATACGCCCAGTCGGTAGTCGAAAACGGCTGGCCCGGAATATTGGGCATGGTATCCGTCATCATGCTCTCCTGGATCTTCGAGATGATCGCGCCAAAAATATTGGCCACCGGCAGCCAGAGGTAGACGTTGATATACCGCGCCAACCATACAGTCAGCAAATGCTGAAACCCATCGAAAATAGAAAGCGCGAATACCACGGGGCCAATGATCGCGAGCACGATCAGGTAAAACGTGCGGATCACATCTATGATCAGCGCCGCCGCCTGGAACACAAACTCAAGTATTTGTTTAATGCCCTCCCGGATCCAGTTCGCAGGATTGAGCGCACCCATTCCCATCGTACTGCTGTCATGAAGCGCGAGGTATTTTTCCATCGCCGCATTGCTGTTCTTCACCATCGCGGAAGTAGCCATAACGATGGGTTGCAGGATCCCGTTGAACAGCGCGATCACTTGCGGAAACAGGCCGATACATAGCCCGATCACGAAGGGCCGCGCTAAACCATATACATCTACTGGCTCCGCCGAGGCAATATTTTTCCATACCCTCATAGCGATATAACAGAGTGTAGCCAGCCCGCCGATCACGCGCGCCACGCCGATCAGTTGGCTGCACATCGGCATCATATTATTGTACAGTTGATCCAGCACAAACTGCAAACCCTCCCCGTTGGAAATGGATTGCGCACTGACAACCATTGGCAGTACCATCAACATCACACACACTATTCTCTTCATCACTTGTTCTTTATTGTTTGCTCAAACCTTTCAGCGATTCCATATCACGCCTGTTCTGACCACGCAGCATCATAAGCCTGTTATACGCATCGATCAAAACTTTTAATTTCGCCGCCTGCTTCTGCACCGATTGCTCCATCGTACCCATAATCTCTGTTCGCTCACCATCACTCATCCGGAATTTTCCCGGAGTCAATACAGATAAAAGTAGTTCTGCATCTACACCGACAACATCCGTAATATTTTTACACGCGATGGCTACTTCATTTAATTCAGCCGCCGTAAACACCCCGCTTTTTTGTATATCCAGCAGCAAAGTTTTGCTGTCCGAAACAATCTTTATTTGCGTGTTGTACACGCGTCCAACGGCAGGATTGTTTTTAACCGAAGGATTGACCAGTAACAGGCCATCGAGATAATTTTGATGCAGGTTGAAATTCGACTTCCCGATATCGCGTATTCCGTTGTATCCACTCTGCAAAACCTGGTAACCCGATTTCATTTGGGAAAGGATCAGTTTAAACTGTGCAAGTTTTTCAAGATCGAGTTTTAATTGCTGCAGTTCCTGTGCCTGCGCATATATCCGCACACTACTAATTAAAGCGATCAATATCACCATCACTGTTTTCATACTCACTGTTTTAATCGTTGTAAACTTTTCATATCCGTTTGCAATTGTTGTTTACTGGTTGCAAACCTGCTAGTTTGCTTGTCCAGTTCTTTCATATTATCTAAACAATCCTGCATCGCATCACGCAGGGAACTGATCATCATTACACGATCCGCATCTTTCATTTCAAGTGCATTACCACTTGTCACTTCCTGCAATGAGGAAAAAACATCTTTAGACAAACCCAGCAATGCATCTGCCGTACTGCGCGATACACCAACCTTTGCAATCCGGTTATACGTTATCACCAGTTCTGCTTGCAGGGATAGGATCTGTTTTACCTGCGGAAGTGTTTTCACTGCGTTGCGAACGGTTTGCAGTTCCTGGAAATAACCGGCATACAATTGCTGTTGTTTCCTTTGCCAGTCCGCGATCTCCGAAAGTTTCAGTTTCGATAACTCATGCTCCGCCACCTGCTGCGCCTGTTGAAGCCAGATCGTCTGGTTCTGTAGTTTCTGCACCTGCAGGTCGATAGCCTTGATGATTTTGGCGATCACCAGCGATACAGGATCGATGCTTTGCGCATCACTGCGAAAAAAACATCCACACAAAACCAACATCATCATTAACTTTTTCATCTTTCGCAAAATATTTTGATGTACAGGTTAACAACAGCATCCACGATCTGCTTCCTTGAATGGGAGCACCACCAGATCCCGTAGACCACAACAGCAATACAGATCAGCGCAACACCGCACCACAATAATCTTTCTCTCATATCGTTAATGATTTAATACCCGCTTCCATACTTCCTTGCGCAGAAGCAGCACGTGTGACTTTCAGTTTTTCTTTTTCTTCCGTTGTATAGGTCAGATATTCTTCCGGTGAAACCTCCACGCGGTACACTTTTGATACGCGGCCACCAAGCGAGATAAACACTTCCTTGTATTTGCGCGCGGGATCGTTGGCTTTATTGAGCGATAGCACAAGTGTCTTTTCTTTTTCCGTAAGCCCCAACAGTTCCTGCACAACCTGGAACTTGTTTTCATACCGCGACTGGTCCAGCAGGATCTTGCATTCACTGTTGTTGATGATCGCCTGTTTGACGATTGGCGAAGCAATAAGATCCTCCACATCTTGCGTCACCACCACCGCTTCACCAAAATATTTACGCACAGTCTTGTAGAGGTATTTGATATACTCCGCCATGCCGTCACGCATAATGGCTTTCCACGCTTCTTCAATCAGGATCATTTTCCGTACACCTGTGAGCCTTCGCAGTTTTGAAAGAAAAACTTCCATGATGATGATCGTAACAACAGGTAACAGGATCGGGTGATCCTTAATATTGTCCAGTTCAAAAACAATGAACCGTTCATCCAGCAATTCAAGATTCTCAGCCGAGTTAAGCAAATAATCATATTCACCGCCTTTGTAAAAAGGACGAAGCACGTAGATAAAATTAGCAAGGTCAAAATCCTTGTCCTTCACTGCATCTGCACGCAACGCGCTGGTAAAATCACCCTGCAGAAATTCATAAAAACTATCAAAGCACCTGAACGCTACAGTCTGCTCATAATACAATTGCAATGCGTTGGAGAGCGCGACATATTCGCTGCGCGTAAAACGCTCATCGTCTTTTTTCCAGAGTGCCACGAGCAGCGTCTTGATGCTTTCTTTTTTCTCGCTGTCAGGAACCCCGCCGAAAAAAGGATTAAAGCAGATCGGTTTTGTTTCCGAATACGTGAAGTAATAACCGTTCAATAGTTCACACAGTCCTTTGTAGGAATGTCCCACATCGACCAGCACGATATGCGTACCCTGTTCGTAATAGGAACGCACCAGGTGATTGGTAAAAAAAGATTTGCCACTTCCCGAAGGGCCGAGGATAAATTTGTTGCGGTTGGTGGTAACACCTTTCGCCATGGGTTCGTCAGAAATATCCACCAGCAGCGGCTGACCATAGAGCCTGTCGCCGAGACGAATACCGAAACTTCCGCCGGAAGATCGGTACCCCGTTTCAGTCGCAATAAAACACGCAGCCGGTTCCAGGAAACACAAAAAACTTTCGTTGACCGGAAGGTCAGCCGCATTGCCAGGAATCCCCGCCCAGAAAAGTTGCGGCGCACCCACCGTTTCCAGTTTCGGCGATGCGTCAATTGCTGCCATCGCGGCACTGCACGCATTCCGTACTTCCTGTATTTTACTCGCATCATCTGTCCATGCCAGCACATGAAAATGCGCACGTACACACAGCCTTTGTTCCGCAACCGCTTCACGCAAATATTCATCCGTTGCATCATGCGCCACAGCATTATCACGCGAATATGCGGACAGCGAACGAAGCCGTAGCTTTTTCTTTTCCAGCTCCTTGATCACCGTTTCATTATCCTCAACACGAATAAATTGCTGGTACAGATGATCCACGCCCAGTAACTGCCCGAGCGGTGAAACAAAACCAATGGAAAATTTACTCGTATCAGTAGAATATTTCTCGTGGCTGATCCTTGGCCCGCATACCCCCGGCAATTCATCCGCCGAAGCGAATGAAAACATACTGCAATGTTTTTCACCAACACGTACACCATCCGAAAAATCAAGATCGCGCCGAACACCATCACTATCGAGAACCAAGTATTCATTCACGAGATCCACCAGTTCATTTTCTACCAATCGTTCACAGCTAATCATTCCCGTATTACTCAGTATTCGCACAAACTGTGAACACACACCTTCAAAACTTTTTAAGAATGCAGGATCAATGGTTTCAACAGGAACCAGATGTTTCCGTAACAACGAAGAGTATAATGAATTCACCTGTTTACGTGTCTGCGCAGGCATTGTCAGCATTATTCTGCAGGAATGTTCGAGATAAGGACGTTCATGGAAATACCGATCGCTGCTATGTGAAAGAAACGACGTTGCGGCACCGAAATCAGCGCGGTACGGAACTTGAGTAAACCGGTCCGTTTTATGTAGATAAGTACCGACCGGGAGGATCTTGATGGCTTTGATCCAGCATTGATGAAGAGATACATAATCATTGTTTGATAAGGTGAAAATTTCAGGAAGCGTTACACGATAGGCAATTGTTAAGTCACCCATCTTCGACAGGATCATATTATGTTCGACACCATATAATGGAATATGTTCGGAGATATTTTTCATTTTGTAAATAATTGATCGCAATAAATTCGGTTTGGTGTGACGCGTTTCGCTCGGGTTTTCATCCATCCATGTTCACCATACAATCGGTTGAGTTTGTAAACGCGCATCACATGCAACGTAATAGAAACACCCACCAGTAGCGAACACATGATCATTGGTACGCCCAGGATATACATGACGGCGAACAGCAGCAGCGCACAAAGCAACCCACCCGCAAGCCACCAGATATAATGCGCCTTTAAACCACGGAACACAACCGGCCTGTTGACTCCTTTATTAATTGAATACACGTTTGTCATAATCTTCTTCCTTTTCCATTACGCAATCGCTTCTTCGGCAAAAGCGGTTCACGGTTTGGTTTTTTCGGTAACAGGTCCTTAGTTGTAACGCCTTTTTGTTTCGGGTGCGGCATCTCATTGATCACTTCCGGTATCCGCTCGATCATCGCTGCCAGTACCGGGTTCTCATCCTTCCATGTTTTGACGTACGCTTCCCACCCAACCGGATCCATTTCGCCAAGTGATGGCAGGTCAATGATTTTCAATTCTTCTTTTCGCGCTTCATATTGTTCAGCTGTACCATCGAAAAGATTTTTAGTCTTCGGATCAAAACAAAGTTTGAATCCCGTTTCTGTTTCGAATAAATCATCAATCGAAAACTTATTCATAAAATCATCAACGTCGCGCATCTCCCATAAACGCAAGTCAAGAAAGAACTGCGTTCCCCCGATATCAATCTTCGGTAACTCCCTTGCCGGCCAATGTTCCCACATACTTGCACATTTTAAATTCCAAAGAATGCACGGATCACCGTTGTTACCACAACAAGAAACACACATGACCCAAACCATGCAGCGGCAACCTTGCCCGTATCATGATCGCCCGCGTTCCACTTGTTGAATACTTTCACCGCGCCGATCAGCCCAACGATAGCGCCAACCGCGTACATGAGTTGCGTGCCCGATGCGAAATAGCTTCTCACTTTCTGGTTCGCATCGAGTATACCCGCGTTACCGTCCTGAGCAATAGCTGCAAGCGAAACGATGAACATAGCTCCCAGTATTTGTATCTTCTTTCTCCACTGTTTCATACTTCACGTTTTTATTTTTTATAAAACATGCCCGCCGCTACTTCATCCTCGCAATCGGTTCTCCTGCACTGTACCGGCAGGGCATGTGTGTTGCGCCGGTGTTCACACCTCACGGTTTCTTTTTCTCGCGCCACCATTGCAACAATTCTTTTCTGTACATCCAGCCTATTACGAGGTAGTAAGCAAGCACCACCAGCGTAATGGTCCTTATGTATTGTATCCATCCGATCCCGTAGAACATAAATGTTTATTGAAAATTGCCAAGGTTAAAACCAATCGTAAGTCCCCATGATCCTTGATATGGTGATAGTCCACCACTTGCGCCGAACGGCACCAAATAGTGCAGGTCGATCTGCCAGCCTTGGTCATCCACGAATCCTCTGTACCCAGCTCCGAATGAAAAATATTTCCGGTTGCCCGCTGTTGCTTTCTCTATCGATGCGCCACCACGCAGGAAGAATTGATCTACGTACCCGTATTCGACTCCCGCCGTGTAACGCATGCCGCTGAAATTGTCTTTCAGCAAACGCGCAGCATCTACCGAAACCTGCACCGAATGAAATTCCATCTGTTGTTTGTAAGCGACACCAAGTGCTGCGGTTGCTGGCAGGTTGTTTTTTTTCGAACCGAGGTGGCTCACCGTAGCGCCCCATTCCAGTCGGCTCGCCGATTCGCCGATTTGCGTAAAACCATAGTAACCCACATCACCGCTTACACTGTACCTGTTCACAGGGTTGGGTTCATACGCATTCTGCGCGAGGAAACGCAAGGTTGTACTTAGTGCGTGATGCTCGTTCAGCTGCAAAGCGAAGGATCCGCCCACGTTGTATTCACGCGCCGTATAAGAGCTGAGCGTTGCGCCGTTATCATCGCGCGTGTCAATGGAACCGAGGTTCAAGTAATTCAAAGAAACCCCGAAAGCCGCCGTGTTAACACTCGCTACATAACCCACGTTCATCATACGCGTATCAGGGGAGATCCCCGTGAGCCAGGGCATGTATCCAACAGATACCTGGTGAAAATATTGGGTGAATGCACTCTTCGCAGGATTGTATAACAATTGCTGCGCGCCTTCTGCCGATGCGATCCCTGCATCACCCATTCCCATACCCCTGCTGCTTGCATGTATGGATAAAGAAGGAAATGTTGTAACCACCTGCGCGCGAAGGATAGTCACGCATAGTATCCATATCAGAAATAATATCGTTCTCATAAAATAGAGAGTGTTTGGTAAAGCGTTACTGATTTGTTCCCAAGATCATCCACGACATAAAGCCCGATTTTATGATCTCCCTTCGCATGAAAGGTCCAGTACATCACAGGTTGATTGGTACTGATTTCCTGGCCGTTGATAGAGTAATGATATTCGCTGATCGTGCCATCAGGTTTATTGGTATTCGAAGCATCGAACACATAGTTCCAGCTTTGCATTTGTTCACTCCCGAGATCGCGCCAGAAAAAACTTGGGCTGGCCATAGTGCTTGGAACGCAGCGCACGAATAATTTTTTTGTTTCACCGCGCCCGAGCCGGTCGGTTAAATAAATAGCTATCTCGTACAACCCCGGCAGATCCGCCACGCAAAAAAGTTGCACGCTATCCATCACCGGTATTGACGCACCGCTACTTATCTCTGTTCCGCGATATAACAGGTGTACCGCTGCAGGCACGCTGTCAATCCGGATATTCATTTCATGTCCCGGATCACTTACATATACAGTTACGTTTCCATTCCCTGTTGCCCGCACATTCGTCCAGTCCTTCTCGCGCACATGCAACGTATCCTTGCTGAATTGTATCACAGGCTTTGAGGCAGTCTGCATGATCACATCTTTCTGGTTGCTGCATGAAGCAAGAGCGCCCAACAGCAAACCGAATACTATTTTTTTCATAGATCAGTATTTAAAAACTTTATCAAAATGTTTTTGTCCGTTGTAAATCGCTGTAATGAAATAGACCACGTTCGGCGTTAATCCATCCAGCCCGTCGAGTGTAAAAAGATTTTCACCTTTCTCAGCCGTCTTCCGCCAGTTGCGCACCAGCTTTCCTTCGCCGGTAAATAACTGTATCACGATCTCCTGTTTTCTTTCCAGTATTACCGATACTTTCAGACGATCATGGAAAGGGATCGGGAACACGTTCCAGTCTTTTAAATTCCCCCGCACAAATGTTTGTGGTTTGGGTAATGCCGCCTGTGGTAAGACTTTCACCCATGCATCGAAATGCGTGATACAGTTCCGCTTACTCACTGCGTCTAAACCAACATGCACCGAATCTTTTGCGAGGTAATAATGCTGCATTCCAACACTGTCACTTGTTACAGCTTGGGTACCATCACCGAAATCCCATCTGAATTCATTTGTGTGCGATACCTCTGCAATCATTTTTACCTGTCCTCCGTATACAATAGAATCTGGTGTGATCATCAACCTGCCCGCCGGGTACTCAGTATCATCAGCTGTAACAGTCACTGTTGTGCTGTCATAGCATCCTTGCGCCATCACCATAACCTGATACTGCCCGGCGCCCGCGAAAAAATTGCTGTCCCACCCAAATGTTTTTCTCGATGAAATACTTTCTGGTGGATCAGTCCACCGCCAGACTTCAAAGGGTTGCCCCGCATTGGTTGCGATCAGTTCGGTTTTACCACCTTCACATACTTTGCGTGATCCGAGGATCACCGGCGCAGGCACAGTGCCGATCGTGATCTGCACTTCATTGGAAATGGCTGCGGCTTTACATCCCTGTGCATTGATCGCCTGAACAGTGAACTTTCCAGGCTGACTGTTGACGATCGTATCCTTTGTACTCAAACGAAGTGGGGTTGCATTGAAGTTCCACTGGTAAGAATACCCGCTCGTATAGTTGAGTATTTTAATCGCACCGCTCGAACCATTGCAGAGATGGGAATTATCAGCAGCGATCACCGCTGCATCAGGTAAAGAGTATATTGTAATAGTCGCATCACCCGGAACATTCGCTGCGCACGTAGTCGAACTCGCATCCTGCACACTGATGAGTGTATATACAAAACTTCCGGAAGTGGTAGTAGGTGCTGCGATACTTACACTGTTGCCTGTTACTGTCGTTACAGTTTGATTGGCACCACCATTGATCCGGTAAGTGAAAGTATACGGCGCAGTTCCGAGTGATCCTGTGAATACAACAAATGGTGAAGAAGTATTCTGACAAACAGCTGTTGTCCCGCTGATCGATGCAGAAGGCAATGCATTCACATTCACGGTTACAGATCCCGTAGCTGCATTGCTGCAGGCCGTACTGCTCGCATCCGTCACGCTTACCAGCGTATAAGTAAAACTGCCGGGTGTAGAAGTCACAACAGGCACACCAACACTGTTGCCAACCGTAGTAGATACTGAAACATTCGCACCGCCATTGATACGGTAAACAAAAGTGTAAGGTGCAGTTCCACCCGTTGCAGAAAACACAACTGAAGGTGATGCACTGTTCTGGCATACCGAAGTGCTTCCGCTCACAGAAGCGCCCGGTAATTCATTTACGCGGATGTTCGCGCTTCCGCCAGCCACAGCAGAACAGCTTGTACTGCTTGCATCCTGTACAGAAAGCAAAGTATAAGTAAACAATCCTGCTGAAGTAGTAGGAACAGATACACTCGCACTGTTTCCGCCCGATGTGGTAACCGTTTTTGCAGCACCGCCGTTGATCGAATACGTAAACGTATAAGGAGCCGTTCCCTGTGAACCCGTAAAGGTTACAACAGGTGAAACCGCGTTCTGGCACACAGCGGTTGTGCCTGCTATTGTGGCAGTTGGCAAAGGGTTCACCGTGATTGTTGCAGAACCCGATGCAGTATTACTGCATGACGTGTTGCTTGCATCAGTCACACTCACGAGGCTATAGGTAAATGTTCCCGCGCTGCCGGTTGGTGCAGATACCGAAACAGCATTGCCACTTGAGCTTGCTACACTCTGCGCAGCTCCTCCATTAACACGGTACACAAAAGTATAAGGCGCAACCCCGTTTGCTCCCGTAAACACAACGGAAGGCGCAGAAGCATTTTGACAAACTGTTGTCGTACCTGCAACAGAAGCCGTAGGAAGTGGATTCACCACGACTGTTGCAGATCCGCTGGCAGCAGCAGAACAACCCGTGCTGCTCGATTCAGAAACACTAACCAATGAATAAGTAAAACTGCCCGCAGCAGAAGTCGGAACATTCACACTCACACTGCTACCGCTTGTCGTAGTTACCGTCTGCACAGTTCCACCATTTACACGATAAGAAAATGTATAAGGCGCAGTACCCGCACTGCCGCTAAAGGTTACCGAAGGCGAAGCACCATTCTGGCAAACAGAACTGCTACCAGAAATCGAAGCGCCAGGCAATGCGTTGACAAAAGTCGTAATGGTATTCGAAGTCGACTGGCAACCGTTGTTATCAGTAACCGTGACATTGAAACTGCCCGCAGTCGAAACATTGATCGCCGATCCGCTCGCTCCCGTGTTCCACAAGTAAGCCGCAGCTGGTGTGGAAGTAAGAGTAACACTTCCACCCGAACAAAATGTAGTTGAACCCGATGCAGAGATCACCGGCGCAACAACCGTAAAATAATTTACTGTAACAGAACCCGACAACGCAGTGCATCCTTCTTTTGTCACCGTCACACTATAACTACCTGGTCCAACATTTACCGTTCGTGTTGTCGCTCCATTGCTCCACGCATAGGAATCAAATCCCGCACCCGCGTCCAGGGTCTTCAAAGTGCCGGGACAGATCGTATATGATGTACCGGGTGTTGGTAAAGGGCATGATCCCGTCGTAACAACGATTTGATTGGAAGGTGATGAATTACCACAAGCATTGTGATCCACCGCATAATAGATGCCTGCGTTGGAAACCGTAATGCTGTTACCGCTTGCACCGTTAGACCAACTCACACTCGATCCCGTTGACACCAAATTAGCAGTGGCACCATTGCATAAAAGCTGGTTGTATCCCGGCGTAACAGTAGGCGCTGCAGGAACACTCCCCGTTGTAATAACAACGGTATTACTGTTGGAAGAATTACCGCAACTATTTTGTTCCCACGCGAAATAATTGCCGGGTGAAGTAACCGTGATCGTGTTCCCCGTTTGCCCCGTACTCCATTTGATCGTTCCGCCACCGGACGCCGATGCCGAAAGAACCGTAGAAGATCCGTTGCATAAAAAAGTACCGTTGCTGCTTGATACGTTTGGAGCCGCTGGTGTACCGCCTGTGCTGATCACAACCGTATTGCTGTTGCCGCTCGTGCCGCAACTGTTCGATTGGTACGCATAAAAATTTCCTGGATTGGAAACAGAAATGCTTCCGCCCGTTTGCCCCGTGCTCCACGTAACAGAACCCGTAACACCAGATACTGCAAGCGTTGTTGATGAGCCGTTACAAAGTTGCGTACCATTCGAAGAAGTGATCGATGGTGCATCAGGCGTACTGCCCGTGCTGATCACAATTGAATTACTGTTCACGCTTGTTCCGCAGGCATTGGTATTGGTGGCATAATAAGTTCCCGCATTGGAAACAGAAATATTTGTCCCCGTTTGCCCCGTGCTCCAGCTAACGGTTCCATCAATGCCTGATGAGGTTAAAGTAGTAGCGGCACCATTACACAATAAACTTCCATTGCTGGAACTAACCGAAGGCGCAGCAGGCGAAGCACTAATGGTAACCGCGATCGTATTGCTGTTGCCGCTTGTACCGCATCCGTTCGCCTGGCTCGCGTAATACGAACCCGCGCTGCTCACTGTAATTGTATTGCCGGTCGCACCCGTACTCCAGGTCACCGTTCCATCCACACCGGATGCAGTGAGCGTCGTTGTAGCACCATTACACAACAGTGTTCCGTTGTTCGAACTGATCACGGGCGCCGCAGGTGAACCGCCAGTTGTGATATGCACGGTCGAACTGTTCGCACTCTGCCCGCACCCGTTCACTTCCCACGCATAATAATCACCCGCCGCACTCACCGTAATCGAAGTCCCTGTCGCGCCCGTGTTCCAATAAACTGTTCCACCTGTTGTTGATGCAGTAAGGGTTGTTGATCCACCATTGCACAAAAATGTTCCGGAAGAAGAAGTCAAAGTCGGCGCTATAGGAGCCGAACCCGAAGCAATCGCAATCGTATTCGAAGTCGCTGTCTGGCAGGCATCACTAACAATGGCGTAATAATTTCCCGCAGTGTTTACGGTAACCGTTCCTGTATTGTCTGATAATAAAACAGGCGCCCCGTCTTTGTACCAGTCGTACCGGAAACCATAGGAAGCATAATTCGGTGAACCGCTGATCAGCACATTGTCACCGCACACAGTCGTTCCAGATGCAGTGATCGGCGCACTCGATAAAGTCACCGGGTTGGTATACAACAGGGGTACATTAAACAGGATCTTTGAACTGCGCGTTGTCGTATTGTTCCCCTGGTCAATCGCCTCAATATCCATCGCCAGTTGCTGCCCGGTATTGTTGTTCCGGAATGCCTGGTAATTGACATCCAGTGACATCCAAAGCGTATTGGTTCCCTGTGGAATATTGACAGGATTGGTAAACTGCGATCCGTCAAAATAAGCCGGCTGCATATTGATATAAGTTTGGAAAGGCGTACTGCCTGACCAGATGATCTGGTACCAACCGATCATGTCGTAAGAGTTGGAAAAGCTGTTGTAGTAATAGTAATTGTAACGGATGCCTTTGTACATATTCGGTGTCGGGCTCGTTACTTTCCCGTACATCCTGATATTCGAAGTAGGGGTACAGTAAAATAATTTGTCGACACTGGCTGACAGTGAATAGGGTTGCGCACTTACACTTAAGGACGCGAAGAGCCCTGCACACAATAGTAATATTGCTCGCATGAAAAAAGATTGAAAGGTTAGGAAGATTTAATAAGAGGAGAACCGGTACGCAAGCCCCAGCCCGAAGCAGAATCGCGTTGACCCAAGCGATCGTCGCAATAAATATTTTTGCTGCGCAAAAAGCGAGAGCCGGAATACATCCGTAAGGTTGCATTCAACGGACGCTTCACTCGAGAGCCCATAGTTCATCCGTTCGGAAGGAGAAAGTCCTTTGTACACCCACGGCTCCGACACCAGTTGCCAGGTTACACCCAGTCCTGCGCGCCACGACAAAAGTGGCAACGGATCGCCCGCCACGAGGGGAGAATATTCGGCCAGCAGATCCGCGCCGTAACAGGAATAAAGTAATGCATTTTTTCTGGAACGCTCAAAGAAACCAGCGAGCGAAAAATTGAGCACACCGTTGGTCCAGTGCTCGTACTTTAAGGATACATGATCGGAAGGGGTAAGCGTATGTCCCAGCCTGAGACCAATGCTTTGCGCATTTGTATTCAAACTCACGAGGATCAGCACGCACATCACAAATGTTTTCATAACAATAGATTTTAGATGATCTGATTGACAACCCAAAATTATTATTAATGTAGAAGGAAGAATGTTGCAGCAGCAACACTGATAAAGAAATTGGTTACTTTATCAACGCCTGTTATTTTTTTTGTTGCACATGCAAAATCCATATTATGGTTTCGCAATAAGGCATTGAGTAACAGATGAGATTATATTGGAAGGCTGCACCTTTCCGTGCATAACAAGATCTTCCAGGTCAAAATACATATGTGATATATCGGGGAACATATCAGCATCTACAGGAAATTTAGCTTTCGGGTTATGGAACATGATTAAACCATCCGCCCATCCTTCTTCATAATCACGTGAATCAAGGTCAAGCGTCATTTCAATTGGATCCACTGCATATGGGTCCGGATCATACATCCGGACATGCCGTAACATTTTTACGGTATCAGTACCAAGCCCGGCTATTTTACCCATTCGGTTAAAAGTGGCAAGTGTTGCATTGTTGCTGAACAATACCGCACTGACATTTTCACTGTCTGGTAACCCAAAAAAATTAGAAGGAATTGTTTTTTCATTCCATTCGTGGGTTTCTATCTTCTCCATAATCGGTTCGATATGCCGTCCATTATCGCGTATATGTCTTTTAATACTGCCATCCTCTTCAATGGTAACTTTCATGCGGTATCCATACAGGTAATCGCCCAACGCATCCCGGCTCCAGGTCATTGAGCCAAAAGATTCAAGGGTAGATGGCATGTGAAAATCATGAATGGCAAGAATGAATGGAATTCCTTTAACGTGCGCTTTCTCCCAGTATTTTTTCTGTAGTTTGCTGAACAAAGAGCTACCGAATTTGATAGGCATGTAATCATGGTTAAGCCGCAAAACATCTTTGAGTGTTTTCGGTGCGGCTTCATCGAAATTTTTATTTGCGTTTACTGTAACCGCTTCAATAGCTGCTCTTTCTCCGAAGAAGGAGATTAAATAATCTGGTGCCTGGAAACTGTTATCAATCTTATAACCGGAACTATACAGGTATACATAAAGGTACAGTTCCCACAAACGGGCGTCAAATCCGGTTGTCTGAAAATCCTTTATATAATTACCATCTACATCGACAAAACTGTAAGCGATCTCAGCTAAGATTTTCCTTGCTGATTCATGGCCACGTGATTGTAGAACGGTAAAGTGCCTGTGCAATTTACTGTCAGCTACCTGTGGTGTCAGCAATTCGTTTGGCAATGCTTTTTCATCGCCTTGCTCATAGATTTCTTTACCGTCATTTTCATATTTGGCGAGTGCTTTCTTCAGTTCTTCAACCGCTTCCTCCTGTGAATCATAAAAATCCAAAGGCGGTTCGAGTGTCCTGAATACTTTACGCTTGTCCCGTGCAAGGATAATATAGGAATAATCACGGTCTGTGTAATCCATAGCGATTGCAGCTATTAATTTTTTGTCGAAAACTGTATACCATGCTAATTCCTTAGCTACATACCTGATGTAAGGAGAACGTGAATAACAATAAGCATCGAACTGCCTTCTGGAAATAGGTATAAGCATTCTGGTATTTTAAAATAAGGTACATTAATTATATGGTAAATTAAGACAATATAGTTAGATCAACGGCAGTATGCTTAACAACCAAAATATCATCTATGGCCTTCCCGCAACTACTCCGTTGAGTTTTTAAAGAACGAAGGTTAGCAAAGCTGGGTGGAAGAAAATCAAAGTATGAATATCTAAATGGAGATCTTTCCCGATTGTCCGCAATAAGAAAGGACGGCCTTGTTGGAACCATCCTTTCTAAATTATTCTATCCCCCTTCGATACCTGCTGAGCGTTGCCTTATCCATTCCCAAATAGGCCGCAACCATATAATCCTTAATCCTCGGGTCTTTCAATATCCACGGATATTCTTCCTGTATTTTTTTAAAGCGTTCCTTCGGCGGCATTGCCAGAAGTATCACATGATCCTCACTCATCGAATAATAGCCTTCAGTGATTCTCCGCGCATTGATATTGAAATCAGGAAACTTCTGCATCAGATCTTCCAGTTCTGTCCGCTTGATACGCCGCAGCACCGTTTCTTCCATCGTACGGATCGTCAGCTTCGATGGCAATCCTGAATAATAACTTTTCATCGATCCCATCACATCACCTTCCTTATGAAACCAGACAACCCTTTCACTCATATCTTCGCACTCGTAATAAATTTTAAGCAACCCTTTCTCGATAAATGCGATCCAGTCGCATACCTGTCCTTCTTCGAGGATGGCTTTATTAGCCCGGTGCGTTTCTTTGGGCAGGTGATGTAAAAGGAATATTTGTAACTGTGGGTCAACCGGATGAAACGATTCTAATAATTTTAAGAGTTCTTCCATTGCATTCTCGCATTGAGCACCATAATAGTCGCAGTTAGAAAAACAAGGACGGTAATAAGCCCTGGTCCGCCTTTAAAGACCATCTGTTTGTGACTGTTGGTGAGTTGCCAGTAAAACGCAAACAATGAACACCACATGACCAGCAGGCTTACCGGCTGAAGGAAATTTCGTCTCCAGAAAATACTGGCAAGGCAGATCAGGATAGCGAACATTCCGATGATCGCGAATACTTTACCATCGGCCGTACCAAAAAGAACAAACCAGCCATAAGGCATGGCGCTCCATTCGATGCCATTGACCAGGATAATCAGAAAAGATAAAAGCTGTACAAGTGGGTGTGCAATGATGTTTTTCATGGCAGTAAGATTAATAAAATTAATTGCAGGGCCCTTTACTGGAGCCGCCATAGGCTTTACTTCCCACAGTTGATGCTCCGGGCGTGCCCCATCCTCCCAAATCATTTATTGCGTTATATACCCCTTGTGGCGTATTCGAACCACCAGTGGTTGGATAACCAGGGATATTTTGCTTAGTAATGGAAAGTCCGCCACCAGTTGCGGCATTAAATATGCCAAGAGCAAAATCCACACAATTAAATGTCGTCATATTGTAGGAATTTCCGCTATAGGCATTGACCTGCCCGATAGCCGCCTGTAACTGACCAGGCGATATAGGGATAGTATACCGCGCGTTGTACTCATGCGACGCATTGTCAACAACCTTGGAGTTTACATCCCCGCCACCAAGAACTTTGAAACCCGTACTGGGATAAAAACCGATTGTTTGCGTAACAAGACCCCCATTTTGTCCAAGTTTATACATCTCGATAAACACATGACCAGGATTTCCTTGGCTCCAGTCAAAAAGGATCTCAGGGTGTCCATCCACAGGAATATCTGCGTAAATGCTGATGGTGCATGTAGCGCCAGCGTCTGGTACGTTGCCAAAGCAATCCATATATTTCTTGGGATCGATCTTCTCTTTGTTTTCGGCGTTTTCTTCATCCGGGCTGATTACGGGAGGCGGTGTATAGCCACCACCGCCACCACCGCCGCTGTAATCAGTCAGCAAGTATTCCATACGAGGCCAGTCATTGAAGAGGGACCAGATGCTGAGCCAGCTCAGCCAGTTATAACCGCCATTGGAATAACTGGAACTGACAATGACTTCTGGAAGCGTACAGTCTGCGCATTCGTAATTCAGCCTGACACCATTTGTCTGCACCTGGCTGGAGTGCAGGTCCATGATAAAACCATCCTTAATAGCAGACCTTTTAACATCAGTATGCTTAAGGGAACTGGTCTCGATACTACCATTGAATGTCTGCTTGTTCTTATTACTGGACAAGGGCTGTGGTTTCCCTTCGATATGAATGATCTTACCGTCTTTTACTTTTCCGTCTGGGTCGAGCTGGAGGACAACAAAATCATGAAACCGCTCCTTCCCTTTAAAGTCTGCGCGTATCAGGCGTTGATTGGACTTGCGGCTACTGAAACTGGTGACGGTAGAAGGATCGATCAGGGCGAAATCAACTGCCGTTAGGTTTTGCCTCAGCACGTTCAATGTGGGATCAGTTTGTGGAATTTCCCCTTTCTGACAGGAAATTACCATAAAGGCACTAATCAAAATCAATAGGATCTTTTTCATAGTATAATAGTGGTTAGGTGACGTTTGGAAATCACCGGCAGTGCTCTTGATGGAAATGCAACTAGCCACTTTTACGAAAGGGGGAATCGTGGATACTGGCTATATGAAGTCAATTAATGCTTCGATTTATGTTGCGGCTTCCTTAATGCCGATGATTATAAAACGAAACAAACTCCATTATATCAAATAATAAATACTTTAAATAACCTACCAGGAAGTTTCCATAACCAAAAAAGAAAAATCTCATCGGTTAACAATAATTTATTTATCCAGGTTATCAATACTTCTTTTTCGGTTACTGCATCACTTGTTCGTTCGCTTTGTATCAGCATATCTTGCACTTCGCCCCCCGCGCCATTTTTAAATCCAGTTACCCATGAATACACGCAAGGCGATACTCGTGTCCTGCCTGACCCTGGTGTTTATTCTCGCGTACACCACGGCCTCCAAGCTGCTCAACTGGCAGCACTATAACCGCGCGATGCTCGCTCAGCCATTTGAAAAATGGTTTAACTACACACTGATTTATTGCATACCGCTGTTTGAATCAGCAGCAATCGTTTTGTTACTTATACACAGGACGCGTAGAACAGGATTGTGGATCACAACGGCATTATTGTTTTTGTTTACTGCATACACCACATGGATTTTATCAAGCGGGCGGAATAGATCCACCTGTCCCTGCGGGGGCCTTTTCAGCCAGCTTTCGTGGAAGAACCATCTGATCGTAAACACTTCGTTAACTGTACTCGCTTTACTCACTACTATTTTCTATAACAGATCATTCAACATATTTCACGGCCATGAAAAAAGGAGGAATGCCGATGCCTCCCATTAAACCAAGTAGGCAATCCAATAAAATCAATTTTATGAAAAAGCTATCTGTTTTTTTCGCAGCGGCTATTGTAGCAGCTACGGTCAGTGCCTTTACGACCAAAGTGTCGGCTGATCCCTTTTACATCGACGAAACCGGCGTGCATTCAAAAATCGGCCTGGAAGGGATTTGCGTTGATGCGCCTTTCGCTTGTGAATACACCTACAAAGGCACAGGCGATCCCAGTGACCCGTCCAATTACAATGAAGTTGCCGGCACTGAGGACCTGGTGTTTCGTCCCGACGACAATTCGAAAAAGTAATGGCAAACCGGCATGCATTCGCTAGGTGAAGTTATGTACGGTTATAAAAAGGCGGCCCGTGCCGGGTCGCCTTTTTACTTATTGTCTTTTCGCTGACGCTTCCACCACTCCCACAATGATGTCTTTCATTGCTTTGCCGCTAAGGTTGGTAGAAAGGATCGTTCCATTGGGATCCAGCAGGAAATTCTGTGGAATCCCCTTTATCCCGTACAGCACCGCTGCCTTGTTAGCAAAACCTTTTCCGTCCCCCAGGTGAACCCAATGCATCTTTCGGGTATCAATCATTCGCAGCCAGTTGCTTTTGTAGGCTTTGGTATCAAGTGAGACAGAAACGATCTCGAAATTCCTGTCCTTCAGAGCCAATTTCAGAATGGCCAATTGGGGTATTTCTTCAAGACAGGGCCTGCAGGTAGTGGACCAGAATTCAAGAAGTACATACTTACCCCTGAAATCGCTTAAGCTTACCATCCTTCCCTGCGCATCGGGAAGCGAAAAATCAGGTGCTCTTTGTCCGCGATCTTGTTGCTTCAGTAAAAGTCTTTGTTGCTCCACCCATCGGCCGGTCGGGCCTTGCCGCAGGGAAGTGGACAGTTGCTTGAACCTTGCGGCAAGCAGGCTGTCATCACGGATCTGTTGCGCGTATTTTTTAAACAGCAGCAGGCTGTACGGTGAAGCAGGGTGACTGGTGATAAAAACATCTTCGAGAGTTCGTAATGAAACCCCGGCACCGGTTTTCCGCAATGCTTCGTTTACGCGAACGTTCTCGGAGTGTGTTAGGATAGCTTCCTGTGTCGCGGATCCTTGCACCAGGATTCGCCTGCCAGGTGAACAGTGTAAACTTACGCTGTCGTCATAAAAACCAAAGATGCAAAACCACGGGTTTGTGTAAGTGCTGTCCCTGTATAACTTCAGAGTGGCGAGTACCGGTTCCTCGAGCAGGCCGGTGAACCGCGCGCCATCCGTTCCCAATCTTGCTGTATCGCGCACGACCAGACCAAAACCTTGCTGGAAACTCAGCACCGCGTACCGGTAATTTTGAAGGCTGCTGTCCATGGATATCTGGATACTGAATGCCTGTCCCCGCAGGCTACATGCTGTCAGGATCATTAGTACCACCTGCGCGAAAAAGAATAGTTGATTTCTTCTCATGGCCTTTCATTTTGTTCTATCCCGGTGAGTTGGACTTCCAGCAGCGGTATCGGGAAAGTATATCGTTTGCTGCCTGGAGCGAGCGTGTAGGTTGCCGTACCAATTTTACGGGTCAGCGTTCGCTGGTAGCGTGGATCACGGTTTAGCCGCCGCAAATCCTCCCAGCTTGTGCTACCCGTGTAGGGCATTTCTTTGCGCCGTTCGCTTACTATTTTGTCCAGTGCTTCCTGCGCGCTTCCTGCGCTTAACGGTGAGAACTGCGCAGAATGCCTGGTCGCCACCAGTTGGTTCAGTGTCTGCATGGCAGCAGTGGTTTTGCCCTGGCGAGCGCAGGCTTCGGCGTGGATCAGGTACACTTCGTTATAGGCGATCCCGGCAAAAGGCGTGGCCCGCCCGGTGTATTGTCCTTTAAAGATGGGCATCCCGTTGAACTGCCGGTACAGAATGGTGCGTCTCAGGTCTGTGCCTGCGTACATATTGAAAAGCACCGGATCGCAGATCATCTTGTTGGAAGTCATAAGGCTCACCGCGGTTCCTTCTGCATAATGAATCACTTCGGGGTTGCCGGTCTCGAAAGTGGGAAAACTGAAACTGGCTGCGCTGTTCAGTTTTTTAAAGTCCAGCAGTACAGGGTTATCGGCCAGTACCTGTCCCGATATCACTTCGGCTTTGGCCCACTGCTCTGTAGCTAGGTAAGCTCTTGCGAGTTGAACCCGGGCAGCGTTTTGCGAAGGCTGCGTTTTGAGCGCCACATTGGCCGGCAATAAGGGGATGGCTTTTTCCAGGCTGCCGGTGATCTCCTCGTAAACCTGCGCGATGGTCCCCCTTCCCAGTCTTTCATTCACATCCGCGCTGAAACGGAGGGGTACACCGGGTAGCGATGCGGCGCTGGAGGGATCATAAGGCTGGCAGAAATGCTGCAGCAGGTTATAGTATGCCATCGACCGGTAAAAAAGTGCCGTGCCTTTTACCTGTTTCCGCTGGATATCAGTGCCGTCGCCCGCTGACAATTTCTCCAGCCCTTCTAGGCAGATATTGGCGGTTGCTATGATCAGGTACATACGTGTCCATTCAGTTGGGACACGGGTACCCAGCACATCCTGCGCCCAGGTACAACTTGACCGTTCAAGGTCCGTGGTGGCGCTTAGGAAATCAGCTTCGGTTACGTAATAATTATCGCTGCTCACCCGCGCCAGGTAGCCATAGTTCTGGAACATGACGTCTGCATCGAGCATGGACTGGTAATCAGACAGTCGGCTGGGTACAATAGTGCTCCGGTTGACACGTGCATCAAGCCAGTCGGTTTGTTTTTGGCAGCCGGCCACGGCCGCCGCCAGGAACAGTAAAATAGGTATGATCGGTTTCATGTGTTTTAAATTTGAGATGACTAAAACTGGTACTGGATGCCCACAGCCAGGCTTACGGGCGGTGGAAGGTTGCTGCTGGAAGGCAGATAGTCGATCCGGTCTGGATCGATTCCTTTTTGATTGGCCCGCCACAGGATCCCCACGTTGTTCAGGTACCCGAACACCTGGATACTCGAACCTGTAGAGAAACCGCCCGCACGGTACGTGAGCCGTATATCCTGCAGGCGGATATGGTCCCCTTTTTCGACAAGTACATCGGAGGCCATATAAAATTCATTACGCTGGGTATTGGCGGGGTATACCACGGAAGGCACCTGAGTAAATTGTTCATCGCCCGGCTGCTTCCATCGAAGCCCGTAATCCTGGTGCTGCAGGCCGCCCACCAGGTCAGCCAGGTTAAGCGGTAACGATCTGCGTCTGAAATAATACCCTCCTTTGAAGGTGATATTGACCGACAGCGTCCATTTCCGGTAGGACAGTTCCTGCCTCAGGGACCCGAAGATGGTCGGACGCGCGGAGCCATGGAATACCAGACTGTCGGGACTGGCGCTGCTGATGATCTGTGCATAATTTTTACTGGCTTTGCCGCCCACGATACCCATCGGGTCGCCGGTTGCCGGGTCGAGTCCGGCCCAGGGATAACTCCAGATACTAAACAATGGTTTCCCGACTGCTGCAATCAGGTCGCCGTTGGTTTTGACAAGGTCAGTTGCCAGGTACTGTTTGTCGATAGAGCGTACCTGGTCGGATACCGTACTTAAGAGGCCGTGGATATCATAACGCAGTCCGTTCGCTTGGCTAACCACGTTGATGGCGAGCGTAAGATCGATACCTCGCGTCCGTGTGGCCGCACCGTTCCCGCTGAAACTGGTGAAACCGGTAGAAGGTGCCAGCACCGCGTCCTGTATCAGGTCGGTACCGGATTTCTGGTACCATTCAATTGTTCCACTGATCCTGCGGTTCCGGCTGGCAGCGTCGAGGCCGATGTTAATGATATTTACTTTCTCCCACCGTAATTGCGGGTTGGGTGCCGAACCCAGGTTGGCGGTCGGCAGGCCGGTAAAGGAACTGGTACGGAAAGAGGCGGTAAGCAATGAGTTTGCATTGACCGCGTTGCCGTTGAATCCGTACGTGGCCCTGAGTTTAAGATCGCTGAACAGTGAGGCCGGGAGCCATTTTTCTTTCTGGATCTCCCATGCGGCGCCGGCTGACCAGAGCGGGGTGATCCGTTCATTGGTCCTGACACCGAAAAGGTTCGCGCCATCGGTCCTGCCGCTTACCGTGAGCGTATATCGCTGGCGGAACCGGTAAGCCGCGTTGGCAAAAAAGGATACATAGCGGTTCAGTGTTTCACTCGTAGAGGCTGAGGGCGCGGGGATCGTAAGGTTCCCCTGAGGGTTGAGCGGGAAGCCGGATTGGTAGTTCAGGTTGCCTGTGCCGATTCCATAAAATTCATCGTATCCGTAGGCAATGCGGTCAAAGCCGGTGAGTGTACGCTGGCGGATTTCAAAACCGCCGATACCGGAAAAATGGTGCAGGTCCCCCCATTGCGACTGGTAATTTAGTTGTCCCCTTAGGTTTTGAGCTACCAGCCGCGCCTGCGAGAGCACCAGGATGCCGCCAACCGGCACAGGATAGGTAAAGGTTTTGGTCGCGGCGTTGTATTGGCTATACCGGTTGATCGTATTGCGCGCATAATAACTCCCGGCGCCGTATAGCATGCGGCCCGATTCGTCTTGTACCTCCTGCTGGAATTGCAATTCCGCGTTCAGAGCATTCGAAAATTTATAGCTGAGTCCGGCGCGCAGGATCAGCCCGTTGGTGCGTGATTGCTGCTGCAACTGGGAAACATCTTCCAGCATCCGGAACCGCCAGGGCAAAAATCCAAGTGCTTCTGCGCTGTCCAGGTAATTCGGCCGGTAGTCGCGGATGGTGGCAACCGCGTTACCATCTTCACCCGAGAGTTGTGCATAAGGATACAGCTGTGTGCCGCTCAGGTAGCCGGTGGCGGAGCTGCGGTAAGAATAGGGATTTGGGCTCTCTGTCGTGGCTGCCGTATAATATAAGGAAGTGGAAACTTCGAGTTTCGCACTCACGCGTACCACCTGCTGGGCCTGGAGCGTAAAACGGCGGTACCCATTTGAAATAAGCGCTTCCCTGTTTTGATCATAGCCCGCCGAGAGTTGGTAATGGTGTGCACCGCCTCCCCCGCTCAACTGCAGCGCATATTGTTGCTGGAGGGTCGATTGGTACAGGTGCCGGCTGAACTGGTCACGGAGATCCCGCCCCTGTAGAGTGTTGAGCTGGGCGGTAAGCTGGTCTTCCGAGATCATACCGCTTCGCCTTTGAGCAAGCAATTCCACTACGGGGGTAACAGCCGTTCGGGTGGTGGTGTTATTTAAGAGCGCGTTGTAATAACCCCGGTCAAACAGGTTGCGTTCTATATCGATATAATCAGCGGAGGCCAGGTAATGGCGCGAGTAGTACAGGTCGGGCCGACCGCCGGTCGTGATACTGGATTGGAAATTTACGCGGAGTGGCTGGTTGAAACGGCTGCGTTTGGTGGTGATCACGATCACACCGTTCCCTGATCGCGCGCCCCAGATCGATGCTGCCGCCGCATCTTTCAGGACGGTCACTGATTCTACGTCGTTGGGGTTGATATTGCCGATATTGCCTTCATAGGGAAAATTGTCCAGGATGATCAATGGATCTGCCTGTCCACCGGTTCTGTCGAGTGTACTCCGGCCATGGATCGTAAGCGCTTCATCCGCGGTGCCTTTGTTAAAGAGTATACCTGATGTGACACCATCCAGTCGGTCAATGATGCCGGTGGATATCCTGCGGCTTAACAGTTCTTTGTTGACCTGTGCGAATGATCCTGTCACTCTTTCCTTGGGGAGGCTCTGGTAACCGGTCTGGACTGTTACCGCGGATACACCGAAGACGGGTTGCAGCAAGTATTCGGTAAGTCGGGTGTTAAGAGGCAGGACCAAGGTTTCATATCCAGTACTTTGAATAAGGAGCGTATCGGTTGTAAGAAGGTTGGGAAACCGGAAGCTCCCGTTTGCGTTGCTGGTGACATTTTGCCCCGAAGCTTTTAATTTGACCATAGCCCCTGCTACGGGTTCGCGTGTTAACCTGTCCAATAGCCTTGCCTGGTAATGGTTTTGCGCACTGGCGGGTTTGATAAAACAGCATATGGCCATGCATAGCATCACCTGCGCACGAATAATATGTCTCATGAAAATAGTGTTGGTGAAGAAATAAAGAATAAAACATGGGCGGGACGAAACCGCCCGTTGTCTTCCCTATATTGGGTTTTTGGGCTTCTTTGCAAACTGCGTTAATAGCAGGTGCAACGCCCATGTGGGTGAGGGACTAAAACTTAAAAATTGCTTTGTGTTCATAACGTCCTGTTTGGGTTGTGACCAAAAAGGAGTCTTAGAGCAAGAAGAGTTGGGGCAAAAAAATAGCGTGGAACTCAACTTACCGCTCTTGGGTACCTCGGAGGACCCGCACACGAATAAGAGAGCCCACGCCGTAACGTGGGCATTCTACTTATTGTCTCGTGTGCTGATGAAATTTCCGAGGTTTCAAGAGTGAGACTCAAAGCGAATGCTTCAAATGTCTTTATTGAAGTATCGCAAAATACTAATCTGCCATAAATATAATTAATGTTTTTCAAATATGGGCGATTTCGACCATATTTTTTCTTTTAAATACAGTCATCTTTCCTTTTTATCAAGATGACTTTAAAGAGGAAAAAAGATATTAGAAAACTGTTAGGAGAATACCTTCGAAATAGAAGGGTGAAGGATCTTAAAATTACAAGTGTAAGACAGCTTTCATTTGAATCAACTCTTGATCAAAGCAAACTTACTAAAATTGAGAAAGGTCAAATTGATTTTCGATTTGATACATTAATTGAACTAGCCAGAACCTATAAAATTCCGTTAAGCAAAATATTAAACTTTGAGATCCCATTTTGGACTGAAGATGAGAAATAACGACGGTGATAGAAATTTTTGCAATCAGGCCCGAATAACCAGCTACAATAGGTATTTTAGTTTCAAATAAATCATAAGTAAGATGGCCTGTCATTGCTTAGACTAACAAAGTGTCTTTGATGGCCTTAGCCAGGTTCACAGGCACCCGTTGTTCATCCGCATACTTTTCCCATTGTTTCACCTGCGTCCTGACCTCGGCAATAATACTTTCCGGCTTTTTAACATTCATGCTGTTGGCTACCGCCAGCAGGTCGTTTTCGGAGATCCTGTCCCGCTGCCCGTTTACACTTAGCGCGTGGCGGCTTACCCATTCGCTGCCGGGTCGGTAGGCATGGCAGACATCAAAGGCAGGTGACAGTCGCCATTCTCCCCGTTTATTCATGATAAAGGCGAAATTCTTGGTATGGTCATCACAGTTTCTGGCCAGCACATTGAATACCATGCGGCGGTAGAGTTGTTCTGCCTGACCGTATGGTAGTTTCAGCATACGCATGGTCTGGAATAGTTGCTCGTAACTGTAGGAATTGATTTGCGCGAAATCATAATGCTGTATCCCACACAGACTTTGTACATGCAGCTTTCCTTCGTCGGGCATCCGGTCAAACCGCCTCGTCATAAAATGCGCCCGTCCGTTTTCTTCCAACAGGCGGCATTCCATCATCTCGATGCCACAGGCAACAGCCATCCGGTAATAAGCCATTTCAACCCGGCCGTAACCGCTGCTGGTTCCCAGCGGTCCGCTACCGGTGCTCAGTTGTGTATCTACTACTCCGTCAAATTTGATCAGCCAGTGCGTGAACCCTTTGGGTGCATTGGCCTGGCCTGATCTTACCTCGCCAGTAACCGGGTTGTAGGCGATAACCGCTTTGGCCCTTGCACCACCTGCTGAGGTACCGATCTTAAGTATATCGAATAAGGCTTTTTTTGCATCATCTGCAAGGTTGGCCGCAAAATTGGTCCTGCCCGACATGATCTCCTGCGCGATATTGACCAGGCTATCAATTTCCAGTTTCGTGGAAGTGCCGGGTATCTTGGGTACCACGGGTTCAAACTCCAGCGCGCCCATTCCACGCTCGCCGATAAAGCAAAGTATTTCCACGGGATTCAGGCTGTTCTCTGGCCGGCCGTTTTGTGCCAGCCACGCGTTGATAAGTGCATTACCGTATTTGTCAGGCAACACATCTGATAACAGGCCGGGCATTCCCTTGAATGTGGGACTGCGGACAAGATCGGGAAAACTGAATATTCGTCCGCCTCTCGCTACCGTAATAGGCATCTTTAATGGGGAGATGTCGAGGTTCTGCCTGAGAAAGGATGGCTCGAACTCAAAGCTTCCTGCACCGCTTTCACTGTCCCACGCAATCGCACCCACTCGTTTGTTCCATAGATTGATATAGGCTGTTTCTATCATTACCAGGTGTTTTCGTTGGAAGTTGTGGGTTTGTCGCCTTGCTTGTCCTCACTGCGGCTGGCGCGCTGACGTTTGCCTTGTGCTTGTTTGGCAAGCAATAAGGGGCTGATTTGGTTGGTGATCTGGAACGCTTTGAACAGGTGTAACTGGTCCAGCATGCGCAGGGCCTCTATGAGTGATAGCAGGGTGCCTCCCGATCCGTTTTCAAGCAGGGCGAGAGTGGACCTTGCCATCCCGGCACTGTCGGCCAGTTCCTGCTGTGTTTTATTCTGCGCCAGCCTTGTTTCCCTGATAAAGCGGCCCAGCATGGCAAGAACCCCTTTATCACTCATTGCATCCCAGTATATGTCTGATTTTTCAGTCATTAGTAGCTATTTAAGCCGTTAACGTATGATATTTCAGACAAATCTAAGGAATAAAAATGACTGAATAATCAGTCACTACCTACTATTTTTAGCCATAATGACTGAATTTTCAGACAATAAGTATGGTACCACTGTGGAACAGTGTCGAGCTACTTTATCGCAGCCAGTCTTCCATTATTTCAACATTTGGCTGGCAATAAGATACTTACTCATCTCTCCCGCCTTACTTGCCCCGGCGTCTTCCCCGTAAACGCCTTGAAAACCCGGATAAAATGATGTGCCCGCTTAAACCCGCATTCCCGCGCGATCTCCACAATGGGCTTTGTTGTCGATCGCACCAGAAGAATCCCAAGCTCCAGCCTTACGTGGCGCAGGTATTCGATCGGTGACACCGAGTATATTCTTTTAAACACAGTTTTCAAATCCTGCACATTCCACCCCACGCGCCGCGCGAGTTCATGCAAATTCCAAGCTTGGGCCGGGTATTGATCAAGTAGTTGCTTGGCCAGCACCACCTTTCCCTCGGCTAACGGTACATCATTTAACTGCCTACAGAATAACAGTAACAACATGCGCCACTGCGCCGAAAGAAAAGCTGAAAGCAAGACAGCCGGAACCACCAGCTGAATCAATCCTTCCCTATAATAATGTTCGATATACGTTGAGCTATGCAGTGTAACATCCTGTTTACTTTGCAACCTCTTCCACAGATCCGGATAGAACTGTCTCACCACTTTTTCTCCCGCCGGTTTCAAACTGACTATCACGGTCACCGATCGACCTTGTGAAAATGTAAAACGATTTTCTTTCGCTCCTTCCGCCTGAACAAAAAAATGTTGATTGGCTTTCAAAGCAAAGGATTCACCACCCGCAAAACTGATCTCCGCATCACCTTCATGCTGTATTACCCACAACCATTTCTTAACCGTAGCCTTCCCAAACAACTCAATTGAATCTTTGCTAAAAACAAGATGAACGTATAGATCAAATTCTGGATGCACAATTTGTTGGCTCAGAATCTGTATTCCGCGAGATATCAAACACCGCCTGTTACCTCCTTGGATCACTAAGCTTTGTAATCGCGCAGGAATTTCCTCCGTTTGCCGGAACTGGTTAAGATGCTGAGATGACGGATCGAAAAACATAATCAATAGCTACTAACAAGAGTGCAACTTGAGCAGGAACAGCCTATAGAAACATTTCCCTGGTTATCTATGGTCGCCTGTACCTGACAATTACACGTTGCGCCATTACAGGTAGAGGCCGATTCTTTTTGAACCTCACCGCTTGAAGAATAACTTCTTGTTATAACTAAGTTCTGTGGACCTTCCCCCGTCTCGTAGAAAACAAATGCATACGTTTTGGTCGTGGTATGGATATACGATATAGTGGTGATGTTGCCAGCTTTCACCAGTCGGGTTTGCTGTCTAGTAAACCCGTTCACTTTATCAGCAGCTTCCTCTTTTGAAGAAAAAAATGCTTCCTCTTTTTTAGGGAGTAGAGAACTTGATTTGCGACAGGCAGGAACAATTAATAAAAAAATGGCTAAAAAATAGATGATCTGCCGTTTCATAGGGTATGTTTTGACCAAAACTCTTATCCAGCTGCTTCATCATCAGAGACCATTGTTGCTACGGTTACAAGTAATGTGCAACGGTTAGAATTTAAAAGGAATTGGTATCTTCATACTCATGAAATCCGCCGCCGCAATATGGTCGTATCTATTGTTGTGGTTACCCTCGTGCTTATATGCCGTGCCGGATTCATTGGGCCAGCGTATTGGCGTGATTGGTAACATCCCTCTTCTGATATCTTCTGATCATTCAGTATTTGATTGGCAGGAAGACAACGTTTTTGAAATTTCCCCAGGCAGGTTGCAATTATCATTATTGCCAAGAGGACGAGCCTTTAATTTCGACCACCTACTACAAAAAAAGAATCAAAAACCCTTTCCGATAGAACGCGCTCGAAAGGTGAGGGTTTTATATTGTTTGGGGAAACAGGATAAAAAGGTTTGGATACCAATATTGCTTTCTGAAAAAGACAGTATGCAGGTATTGATGAACCTTAAACTCAAAAAAGATGATGTGCTCAACATTGCGTGGCGCGAAGCAGGTGAAGCTTCTGTCCATCCTTATCTGTCTTTTAAAGTAGTCCAAAGAACTCCAGAAATAATAGGTTATAGGCTAAACAATTTTTATGACACAAGCCGGAAACCGGACCGGCTTGAAATGAAGGTCCTTCATGCATATAATGACAGAACAGGTTATCGGGATTTGCCAGCTAATTACCTTCGTATACCGCCTGGTTCAATCCCTGAGTTTCGCATTAAAACATACAAGTATCTAACAGATGAAGTAGTACAATATTGTTTAACTGATGTCGCAGATTCTGCGGGTGATTGGAAGCAGACAGGACATGTATTGGTGCTCTCCAATCTCACCGGCGATAAAACCTATCAACTGCAATTAAAATTCCCAGGCCAGCAACTCACCAGCAAATACATTCTCATCGTCGCCCTCCATTGGTACGAAAGAACATGGGTAAGACTGAGTGCACTTGTCCTCCTGATTGTGGCAACAATATTGATCACTGCCTGGTTCTATCGACGCAAATTATCCAGAGAAAAAGACAACCGCACAAGGGTGGAGGAACAGTTACGCACCCTACAATCGCGCCTCAACCCGCATTTCATTTTCAATGCACTGAGTTCGATTGAGGGACTAGTCTCCAACGGCCAGAACAAAGAAGCCAATCGTTATCTTTCTATGTTTTCCGACATACTACGGCAGACGCTGGAACATTCTGGTGAATTATCGATCAGCCTGGCAGAGGATCTGGCGCTGTTGGATCTTTATTTGCGAATAGAACAACTGCGCTTTGGATTCCAGTATACTATTTCTGTCAATCAATCGATTGAAGCCAGTACTTTGGAAGTGCCTCCAATGCTCATGCAGCCGCTTGTGGAAAATGCTGTCAAGCATGGTGTGTCACATATGGGAACCAATGGCAAAATCAATGTCTTTATAAAAGCCAATCAGCTCGATATGATCGTAATAATTGTTGACAATGGTAACGGCAGTAATGCAAATATCAAAACAGGTGGTGGCCATGGCCTTAGTTTCACGCGGGAGCGTCTATTCCAATATGCAAAACTCCATCCATCGCAGCCCATAGAGTTTTCGATCAATCACATACCTTCAGGTACAGAAGTGAAACTCGTTTATATCAACTTGCTGGCATAGTATTACTCCCGCTTTTTCAAAAGAACGGTTTTCACCTGCTCCACCTTCAGCCTGGAAACAGGCACGATATCGCCGTTGTTCAACTGCAGTTCATGGCTGTTATCCCGTTTTTTGATCGCACGGATAAAACGGGGGTTGACAATATGTGACTGATGTACCCGAATAAATCCGGCAGGCACAAGTAACTTGTCAAAATGATAAATCCCCTTCGATACGGTAAGATTCTCCTTGTCATCCAGATGTAAGATCGAATAATTATTAGAGGCACTGACTTGTAAAATGTTGCTAAGCTGAACAAATCGAAGTTCCCGGCTTAAGGGAATGGCGATGGATTGCTCCTGCCCCGCCTTCAATTGCAGCAGTTCGAGAAGGTGATCCATTTGCTGGTTCTTTCCCGCACGCAATTGAACGTTTATTGCTTTTTGAACCGCTTCAATTAGCTCGTCTGATTTTATCGGCTTTAGTAGATAATCAAGAGCAGAGAATTTGATTGCACGAATACCATACTTTTCGTGTGCAGTAGTAAAAATTGCGCCGCATTCTATATTTCTCTCACGAATTCTTTGAAGTAATGTAAACCCATTTTCTTTTCCTAATTCTATATCCAGAAAAATCAGGTCGGGTGCAAACCTGATAACCAAAGAAAAAGCATCCGTCAAACTAGTGGCAATTCCACAAATTGCAAGCTCAGGGCAATGCTTCGCCAGAAGGCGGCTTAGGTGCACCTGGCTTTTCATTTCATCTTCTACGATAATGGCTCTCATGTCGTCCGGCTTTAATCACATTCCAGGACGGCATCTTACTGATTATTGGGTATAATAAATATACTAAAATCAACATATATCGAATACAAAATCTTTATTTAGCTTAAAAAAAGAGGGACGGGAGTACCCCCATCCCTCACCCAAAAATCAGCTTAGATACCTAGGCTGAAAGAAATAACCCTCCGGGACGATAGTTATAGGGCAATAAAGAGATGTCCTGACTCTGTTGACAGCTAACTTTTTAAATTTCCCGGTACATTCCCGATAAGTATTCTAGGAAAGAATGCACGCTTACAAATTTTAAAATTAGTCCAAAAAAGGATGTGATAAGGACCTCTTATCCAGCCAAATTGGAAAACCCACGCAAATTGAACCCTTCCGCCATTTTAAACTACAACTTGTGCAAAAATTGCACAAATTCGGCAGGAAGGAAAAGAAACATAAAGCGGGAGATTGAATACTACAATCTGTATCTTATAATTTCTGTTGGCTACCGGGTAATTCAAAGAGAGGCACCCAATTACGCATATGGCCGAATAAATTGATTAAAGAGTACTTGACTAAAGTATATGCGATCAATGAGAAAAAGGTAAAAGATTAAAGTAGACAGCTTGATGAATTAAAGCAGGCTGTAACGTTATTGAGAAATACTATTGACACAAAAAAGCTAAGCACTGATGAAGCTACCGATCTTCTAAAAAAATAATTACAGGTTAAACTTATGCTTGTGATATCCTGTACCAATACTATCACCCAGGCGTTAGCGGTAACATCTACCACTCAAAAAAAATTATTTCAAATTACATACCCGGATAGTATGATTACTAGCAATCAGGAGTACAAATTATCTTGCACATAAACGACCATACTATTTACAGAACCACCATTAAATTATCAGCAAACTTCTTTGATACTGAAATCTTTACTTTTCTATCCAGGCTAATAGTGATAGATCCATCAAACGAAAACTTCTCCAATACTTTTATTATGGTGCCGATACCAATATCAACCTGTTGTAAATATTTAAGAAAAATAGCAGAGCTATCATTTACACCAACTACCTCGCAGCTTTTATTGATTTGTACATCCGACAAAGTAATTCTTTGACCTGCCTGCAGTTCACCGGTTGCAGATGGTATCGGATCTCCATGCGGGTCAAACTTCGGAAATCCCAAAAACTTTTCAAGCCTGGTGATAAGTTCTTCAGATTGAATGTTCCAGTTGTTCCGCTATCTCATGCACCTCATCCCATGCAAATTGTAATTTCTCATGCAGAAAAACCTCCCATAGCCTATGCTTCCTTATTACCAGAATTGCAAGCTGCTTTCCGGATTTGGTTAACTCAATCTTTTTATACTTTTCATAAGCGATCATTTTTTTGTCAGCAAGCTTGCGTAGCATATCGGTAACCGTAGACGGTTTGGTTGATAGTTGTTCCGCAATATGGCTGGTAGACGCTTCTGGAGACCCATGCCTTTGCGTAAGGGAATAGATGGCCTTCAGGTAATTTTCTTCCGTAAAACTCAAAAGAGTTGCAGACTTCATGGCCGAAAGATACATCTAATTACAAAATAAAATTATTAGGCTCGTCTAAAAATATATTTTGGCATAGCAAAATATATTTTACCTTTAGCCAAAATTACGGATGGGCAAAAGGCAAATATTATTGATTTTAATTCTTCTGGTGTCGGTTGCTGTGATGGTATCCTGCAATAAGCTATTGCCAGGCCTTCCCGCAGATGATAGTGTGCTGGACGGGCCTGTTGAAGGTCTGAGCGGCGAACAAAACCAGGCTTTCCTGCGTGGGGACATTGCCTTTAATGATGATATTTTCACCAGTTCTAATGGGCTGGGGCCAACCTTTGTAGCCACCTCCTGCGGTTCATGTCACGCGGGCGATGGAAAAGGACATCCCTTTACCACGCTCACACGTTTCGGACAGAGCGATACACTTGGAAACAAATTCTTACATCTGGGAGGCCCGCAATTACAATCGAGGGCCCTACCCGGCATTCAGCCTGAAACGATTCCAACAGGCGCAACTTTTTCCAGTTTTACACCTCCCGCCAATACGGGACTTGGATTACTGGAAGCGGTGCCTGATGCTACCCTTCTTGGTTTATCAGATGAACTGGATGCAGATGGCGACGGTATATCCGGAAGACCCAACTGGATACATATTCCCGTGTACTGTTTATCACGCCCAGGAACGATTGAGCGTAACGGAAGATATATTGGCCGCTTCGGTAAAAAAGCAGCAGTTTATGATCTTCAACAGCAAACAGCGAACGCATACAACCAGGATATGGGTGTGAACTCGTCCTATGAATCTTACAACACATATAATGGACTACAGATCGATCCGGAGATCTCCAATCAAAAAGTACTGGATGTGATCTTTTATCTGAAAACCCTCAAAGCGCCGATACATCGGGATCAGAACAATGCGGATGTAATAGCGGGTAAACAGATTTTTACCAATATTTCATGTGGCAAATGCCATACACCGCAAATGCAAACAGGCCCTTCAACTATCGCAGCATTAGCTAATAAAACAATTTTTCCTTACACCGATCTCTTATTGCATGATATGGGACCATCGTTAAATGACGGTTATACTGAAGGAACAGCTATGCCAGCCGAATGGAGAACGCCTCCGCTTTGGGGTTTGGGCCTATCAAAAAATTCGCAGGGCGGTAAAGTATTCCTGTTGCACGATGGAAGAGCGAAAAGTATCGAAGAAGCCGTTTCATTTCATGGTGGTGAAGCCTCACAGAGTAAAACTAAATTTCAACAGCTTAACGCGTCAGATAAAGCGAAACTGATACAGTTTTTAGAATCATTATAAAAAGAGAAATGGACAGGAAGGATTTTATCGTTAAAGCGTGCACGGCCTGCTTATCAATGACGGCTATGGCTTCTGTGCTTTCATCATGTGGCGTAACACATTTTATTGCGGGCAACATCAGCAACGATGGAGTAAGGATCAGTAAAAATGATTTCAATTTTAACCAGAAGGGAACACCGGCATACCGCTCTTTTATCATCATAAGAAATGATACGCTGCAATACCCCATCTATGTGTACCGTTTCAGCGACCAGGAATATTCTGCCTTGTGGATGCGTTGCACACACCAGGGAACAGAATTGCAGGCATCCGGCGATTCGCTGCAATGCCCTGCCCATGGAAGCGCCTTCAACAACAAGGGCATCGCTACCAATGGTCCCGCAGATAATTCCTTACGCAGTTTCCCCATACAGGTTACTAACAGCGACATATTCATCGACCTAAGAAAACAATCATGAAAAATCTCGCGATATTATTTCTGCTGGCTTTGAGTATTTGCAAAGGATTTGCGCAAATAGACCCGGTCCTGTTACGGAAACCTGTTACCGATACTTCAAGGATGTTATTGAATATGGATGCCGTGTACAACAGGCCGTTGCTCGCTGCCGGTAAGCTGCCTGTTTCGTTGGGAGGATATGTAGAAGCCAATTATCAATACCTGAATGAAAATGGTATCAGCGAGGGCCACCAGTTCCAGATGAGAAGGCTCACATTGTTTGTTGCCTCTTCCATTTCCAAAAGACTAAAATTTCTTTCCGAGATCGAATTCGAAGATGGAACCAAAGAGATCAATATAGAATTTGCATCTATCGATTTTGAACTGGCACCCCTTTTAAATTTCCGCGGTGGCGTGGTCATGAACCCCATCGGTTCTTTTAACCAGAACCACGATGGCCCCAAATGGGAATTTGTTGACCGTCCGATTTCTGCTACACAGATGCTGCCCGCTACCTGGAGTAATGTTGGATTCGGCGTATATGGAAAAAAATACAGCAAAGATTGGGTATATGGATACGAACTTTATTTAACAAACGGGTTTGATGAAAGCATCATATCGAATGGGCAGAACAAAACTTATCTGCCTGCAGCAAAGGAAAACCCCGACAGGTTTGAAGAATCTTTTAATGGTGTGCCGTTGCTTACTGCAAAATTTGCCCTGCGTAACAACCGCATTGGAGAGATCGGACTTTCTTATATGGGTGGCGTTTACAATAAGTTCCAGGACGACGGCCTTATCCTCGACAAAAAAAGAAACGTAAATGTGTATGCGATTGATTTCAACACAACACTTTCCAAAACAAAAACATTCATCAATGGTGAATGGGCATGGGTTTCGGTAGATGTTCCCAACACCTATACTGAGCAGTTTGGGCGCGCGCAACAAGGTGGATTCCTGGATATTGTTCAACCCGTATATTCAAGATCACTTTTTGGTTTTGAAAAATCTGTTATCAACGCAGCGATCAGGTTAGAACATGTGGATTGGAATAAAGGAAAATTTATCTCAACTGGGGATAATATTGCAGATCATATTTATTCAGTTGTTCCCGCCATCAGCTGGCGGCCGACACCGCAAACAGTTTTCAGGTTTAACTATCGCTATAACTGGCAAACAGATCTTTTAGGTAATCCTCCATCCAGGCTGGCAGGATTTCAATTCGGATTCTCGACTTATTTTTAAGCCCTCTTATTAGGTGCCATATTGCAGCATGGAAATTAGTCTTCGGGCTCGGTACCCAAGAGTAATTTTTCCATTTTTTCTTTTATTTCCCACGCAGGTTAAAGTTCTTCGCAATTTTACAGTTATTTTTTTTACTATTACCTTGTTTTAGAAATCTACAGCATGCTTAAAAATATATTTTCGCTTTTTTTTATAGGATTAACTTTGGGCTTTCTGAATGCCTGCGATTCGCAGTATACTCAATTTGAGATCTTTCCGATTGATCCTGGCGGAAGTCATTTGACAGTCTCATCGGTTGATTCGCTTCCTGTTAAACATTTCCTCCTTGATGGACATATTGACCTACCAGACAGTGTAGAAGTCAGGAAGAAAATCCTTGCATACGTTTCATGGAATGAAAAAGAAACACTTACTAAAAACAAAGCGGTTGAATTGATGTTTTATATATCTCAAACAGGATTTAATAAAGATGCTAAAGCGGTGCACAACGATTTAAACAAAGTGCATGACCCGTACTTATCTCTCATTTATCGAAAAGGTAATTTGTACAGTTCTGCATTTTATGACGGCAAAAAAATGTTGGGTGTTTCTTATGAGATGTATAAATGATCCAGATTAGTATAGCTACGGATTTTAAAGCGCAATAGAAATTACATTACGGCGCAGGCGGCAAGAATTGACTTTCGGCAAAACTGTAGATTAAGTGATCTCATTTTACTCGACCCAATTCCATCCCCTAAGATTATAATATTTTTTGCGTGGGGTGGCATTCAATGGATCTATGCCATTCTTGCGGCAGATTCTAAAATGAATAATAGTTCCAGCTGCAATTAATACAAAAGGGAGAATAATTGCATAGTGGCCAATAATGTAATACAGCCCAAGGGTTATCGTATCGATCAGCAACCATTTCAGGAGTTTCTTCCAGGCAGGAGTTTCAATTTCAAATTTGGCAAAAAATGAATTTGCAAAAGCTTGTATGATGAGCAAAATAATTAATTCAAGTTCTATTCCCATTGTATGTCAATTTTAATTACCGTGTAACAGGGTGGTTTCCTCACTATTAAAAAATGAATCAACAATTGTTGATCACTTGGATCATTGATTTTTCCGTGAAAGCCTGTACATTCCCCACCAGGCAACAGGTGCGAGTAGCAAAACACTGGCCATCCCAGGGAAATATCCGTACGGTTGTCCGGTAAAAAAAGGAAAAATAAAATGGGCAAGCTCTGTAATTCCCATAGCCGCAAAAAATGTCCATGCTAAATAATAACCAAATGCATAACCCTTTTTTACAAGAACTGGAATGGTAATCCAGGCACCTACAGAAACCAGCACGAGCAGTATTACAGGCCACGAAGAAATAGCGGGTGTTTGAACGCCGGTAATATCCGAAAGACGGGCAAAAAAACCGTAAATCTTTTCTTCAACTCTATGTACGATGAATAAAGAAAATGATACCCAAAACGGAACACGTAGGGAAGCAAAGGATGGCTTTCCCGTTACGAAGATCCACAACAAATAACCGCCAAGAAAACCTGAGGTAAAAATCAACGCTGTCCAAAAACCAAAAGCAATATAGCCCAATAATAGAATTACTGCAGTAAATAGAAATGCGCCTATGACAGTAACAGTTTGCTGTTTCATGTGCAATCTAAATAGAGAATCAATGGGTAAAAGAGGCCTGATCTTTCGTAAAAATATTCTCAAATTTAAACCATTTGAACGGGACTAACATTGGTATATTTACAGATAGTAAATTTGTAAAAAAAACAATGCCATGATCCGGGGGCTTCTTGTATGTTTATATGTTGGCTTTTTGTTTTCCTGTCACGACACGTCGGACCACAACATTCATGGGCCTGAGCCGGATACTGCAGATATAAAAGCAAAAAATCAAAAGCCTGACACCTCGCATCACATTGGAACCATTATCGGTTTTACTGACAAGCTAACGCATGAGCTGAAAGATGCGGAAAAGGCAGTAAATACAGAGATTGCTTTTATCAAATTAATCACTATACATCGAAAGGCATTGATAGATATCGCAAATGTTGAGCTATCGGTAGGAGGCCGGGAAGGCCCAGTCGTGTTAGCAAGTGATATAATCTCACGCAGTTATAAATTAATTGGTGCTCTTTCCAAAATTGTAATCAAAGACACCAGTGTACAAAAGCCCCATCAACTTTTGTATAAAATTCCCATGTCGGAAAATGATTTTGAGAAAATGGCTCATTCAGGGTCAGATGATCAACTGTCTCTTGAAATGTCGGTCCTCATTGAAAAAAGTGAAATCATGATAGCCCGTTCGTACCTTAAGACAGGAAAGGACTCTTATCTTCGGGATATCGCTGTCAAGCTCATTAAAGACAACACTAATGAAATAGCAAAGCTTGCCTCGTTAAACACTATTAAATAAGTGCAATGCTTCAACTATTGATTAACACATGCCTGCTGGCTCTGATGCAGGCACTTATACCTAATCACTGGCTTCCTTTAGCCGCCTTAAGCAGGTCAGAAAACTGGACCCGGCAGCGCCTGGAGCTGATGGCATGTATATGTGCATGTGCGCATGTTATGGGTACTTTACTGTTGGGTATTTCATTTGGAATAGCGGGAACAAAACTCTCCCATACTTATGAGACATACCTTCACCTCGCCGCACCAATTGTTCTTATCCTGTTCGGCATTGCTTATTTCCTGGTTGCCAATAAAAATGAACGAAGAGATGAAAGTTATGAACAGGAAAAGCGCACAGGCAAGGCATGGATGGTGGGCATTTTCCTTATGATGCTGCTCTCTCCCTGCCTGGAAGTGCATGATCTTTTTATCGCGGCCGCGGATTATGGTTTTAATAATATCTTATTGCTCGCCATGTTTTATGCTATGGTTAATATTTCGGGGGTACTGCTGATAACGTTCCTGGCTAGCAAATGGTCTGGTAGGATTTACGCGAAGCATGGTAATACACGTCAAAAAAAAATAACGGCACTATTGCTTGTACTCGTAGGCGCAGCGAGTTTTTTTATTCATTGACGGTGTACAGATTTAACATATCCAACCAGCCCTGCTTTCGTATCTTTAACACCCACTAAAATCAATTATAATGAACAGAACATATTGTTACAAATGCGTAATCGTACTGGCTTCACTTATGGGTATGGCCAGCCTGATGTCTTAAATTCATTTTTATGTAATGGGCAAAAAAATGCGGGTTTTATACCCGCATTTTTTTTGCTTTTAGCCCATTGTTTATCACGGCTGCGTGTCGTCAAATTTAATCCGCTGTATTCTTACTGCATTTAAGATCGCCAGTAAAGCAACACCTACGTCTGCAATTACGGCTTCCCATAAAGTAGCAATACCACCGGCACCCAGGATCAGCACGATCACTTTTACAGCCATGGCCAGAATGATATTCTGCCATACTATCTTGCGGGTAATCTTTCCAATTTTTATCGCTACCACTATACGCATCGGCTGATCGTTCTGGATCACCACGTCTGCTGTTTCGATTGTTGCATCACTGCCCAGGCCTCCCATCGCAATACCCGCATCTGCGAGCGCCACCACAGGTGCATCGTTAACTCCATCACCTGCAAATGCAATATGCCTGCCTTCGTTTTTCAGTGCCTGCACCTTTTCTACTTTCCCTTCCGGTAAAAGATCTCCATATGCTTCATCAATACCTATCTGTTTAGCAACATTGTCTACCACAGCCTGCTTGTCTCCGGATAGCATCACTGTTTTGATGTTGAGTTCATGCATGGCTTTGACCGCGGCTGCTGCATCCTCTTTGATCTCGTCAGCAATGGTTATATAACCGGCATATTTACCGTTCACACTCACCGTAACAATGGTATCTGCTATAGATTCAATTTCTGCGGGATAACTGATATTAAACTTTTTAAGCAGCTTAACATTACCCGCAAGCACTTCTTTACCATCCACTTTGCCTTTCAGACCGTGGCCCGCTATCTCTTCGATATCCGTTGCTTTTGCGAGGTCCCCCTTCTCCTTTGCATAGTCAGAAACAGCTTTGGCAACCGGGTGGGTAGAATTTGCTTCAACAGCAGCAGTCAACTTTACCAGTTCGTCTTCCGACATATCCTGCGGTTGTATTTTCTGTACTTTGAAGACACCCTTGGTCAGTGTGCCTGTCTTATCCATGACGATTGTATTGATCTTTGTCATGACATCCAGGAAATTTCCGCCTTTGAACAGTATCCCGTGCCTGGATGCAAGACCGATACCGCCAAAGTAACCCAAGGGAATGGATACTACCAGCGCGCAAGGGCAACTGATGACCAGGAACACCAACGAACGGTAAAACCAGGTCTGAAAAATATAGTTGTCTACAAAAAAGTAGGGAACCAGGCATACGCCAAGTGCGAGCAGGAATACGATGGGTGTATATACTTTGGCAAATTTTGAAATAAAGAGTTGCGTCTGTGATTTACGCGCGGTTGCATCCTGCACCATTTCAAGAATGCGGCTGAGTTTACTGTCTTTGAAAAGCGCGGTCACTTTGATTTCAGCAACACCGTTGATGTTGATCATACCAGCCAGCACTGCCTCGCCTTTGCGTTTGGTATCAGGCTTGCTTTCTCCAGTGAGCGCTGCAGTGTTGAACGAAGCGCTTTCAGAAATCAGTTCACCATCAAGTGCTACTTTTTCTCCCGGTTTCGCCTGTATGGATTCCCCGACCAGTACTTCTGCGGGCGATACTTCCAGTGGGCTACCGTTACGCAACACCGATACTTTATCGGGGCGCACATCCAGCAATGCCTTGATGCTTTTTTTGGCGTTAGCGACCGCTGCATCCTGGAACCATTCCCCTATACAATAGAACACCATGACTGCAACACCTTCACTGTATGAACCGATAATAAATGCACCGATCGTTGCAACCGACATGAGAAAAAATTCGTTGAAAAAATCAGCCCGCTTCGCTTTGCGCCATGCCATATCCAGCACGCGCCATCCTGCCAGCAGGTAAGCTGCGAGGTTTATGATAAGATCGGGCAATGGGGGTGGAACATATCTAAACCCGAATTTGAGCACCATCAATACGGCTAATATCGCAAGCGCCAGCAGAAGATCCCAGTGCGATTTCCAGCCCGTCGTTTCTGCTCCTCCATGATCATGCCCATCATCGTCACTATGTTCCTCTTCATCCCCGTGATCGTGACCGTCGTCTTCAGTGTGTTTTTTTTCACCGTGATCATGCCCGTCATCTTCGCTATGTTTCTCCGGTTTGCCGGATGGTACAGCAGTTCTTTCTGTCGCCTCCGGTTCAGATGATTTTTCAGCTTGCTGATCATCCTGCGTGTTGTAACGATCTTTTGCCATGGTATTAAATTTAAAAAATAAAAAATGATAGTATACCTGTTATGATAAGTGTGATGCCTGTAATGATGCCTGCATTATGTTCCAATGCATGCCAGTTAAGTTTTAGCAAACCCTTATATGCCCGTGACACCAGCCATGTCATGCCAGCGGCTGTAATAACTACATACATAGCAGCTATAATTACCACCAGCCATTGTGACTGGGTGCCAGCCATCAGAAAATAAGCTTCGATTTCCATACATGGCGAGAAAAACATAGCTAGTACCAACGCAATAATGATTCGATTTTTGCTATAAATTTTCTGCGGCACATCCGAGAGTTGAAAATGTTTATGCCGGTGGTGACGGTAGATAAAGAAAGTTCCGAGTATGATGAAAATAATTGGGGCCACCAGGTGCGTAAAATGATTGATCTTTTGTGCCATTGAATTCCCCAGAAACCCTAATAGGAGGCCAATGACAACCGTGCTCAGCCCGTGCGCCAGTGCTGCCACCAGGGTCACTTTGGAAGTTTCAGCAGCCGACCATTTTTCCCTTCTTCCTATGGCAAGTACTGGTAGCCAGTGATTGGGAATAATGGCGTGTAAAACACTCAATAAAAAACTTCCGATAAGAATACTGAACATTTGTTTATTTATTTTCTCTCGTTTTTTTAAAACTGTAAATAGATCAGTGCAATAGCAGCAACTGACATTATTATCAGCGTAAGCCATCCGAGTACGTTGGATAGCTTACCATTTGTATTCTCTTTCATAATCTTCTTATTATTGGATATATGCAGGACAATCGCTATCAGTATAGGCGAAGTTAATCCATACAGAATGGCTGTATACAGCAGTGCCTTGATTGGGCTGATACCAAAGTAGTTAATGGAGAGTCCGAGTAAAAGTGAAATGATGATAACAATATAAAAGGATTTGGCCCGGTAAAATTTTGCATCCAGGTTTCCCTTCCAGCCAAAAGTTTCAGATACAATGTAGGAGAGAGATCCACTTAAGACTGGTATAGCAAGAAAGCCGGTTCCGATTACCCCAATGGTAAATATCAGGTAGGAAGCTTTTCCTGCCACAGGCTCCAATGCCTTAGCCGCCTGTTCTACTGTATCTATTTGTGTAATTCCATTGGCAAACAGGGCGGTGCCGGTGGCAAGGATGATAAAAAACATAACCAGGTTAGACAGCAGCATTCCCAGGTTTACATCAAGCCGCATTTTAGCAATCAACAGGCTGAGGAAGTTTTTTGTTTTTGCCTCTAAGACTTTGGTGTCCTCATCCCTTCGGGCAATTCTATTTCTGGCGAGTATGAGCTGCCTGGAAGATTTGACGTCTTCGGCTTCCATGGTAACCTGCCAGAAAAAAAGATAAGGCGATATGGTTGTACCTAAAATAGCAACAAGTATTTCAACAAACTCTTTATTGAAATGGATGGTAGGAACAAACGTATTTTTAAGGACTGCTCCCCAGTCCGGGTGCGTAAAAAACGGAACAGCAATGTATAGGAACAAGGAAAGGCATAGGTATTTCAGGACAGACACGATCTTTTGGTAAGGAAGGTAGACTATCATAACAATCAGAACCGCAGTAAACAAAACGCTGAATAAAAGAGGTGATACCGAAGGAAAGATCAGGTTTGCGACCGCACCCATGCCCGCGATATCTGCCCCAATATTTAGGATGATCGCTGGGACACTGAAGAGAAGCATCAGGTAAAGTATCGGTTTGGAATAATGTTTCTTAAGTGTTGTGGTCAATCCAACCGAAGTCATAATGCCGATGCGGGCGCACATTTCCTGGATCGCTGCCATCAGCGGGAAAGTGATCAGCGAAGCCCATAGGGTCGCAAGGCCGAATTTCGCGCCCGCCTGGGAATAGGTGGCGATACCCGACGGATCGTCATCACTGGCACCGGTGATCAGCCCTGGCCCTAGGGCTTTAAAAAACTTACTAATTTTTGCTGAATATTTTTTCATAGTCGGTTCGCCGCTTTTTTTTTGCGTTTTTGTTTTTTACAAATGCTATTCTCAAGTACACAAATACTGCTAAAGGTGTCAGCATGTTTACCGTTGTCGAAAATCCGGACCTGAAAAAGGCATGGTGAAAAAATGAATACGCATTGGTTGCAATACAAACAACAATAAGTGCTTCAAGACAATAAAAATATTTTTTCACTTTCCCTGTTTTTAATTGTTTACTATTTACACACTATTTGCCAAATCCCGCAATGGTATTAATGGTCAAAGCCACTATTATCGTATTAAACACAAACGAAATAAGACTGTGCATCAGCACAAAACGCCTGATTACCCTTGATTCAACCTGCACATCAGAGACCTGGAAGGTCATACCGATCACAAAAGAAAAGTAAGCGAAGTCTACATAGTCGGGGGCTTCTTTGGAAGGGAAACTGATACCGCCCACATTGCTTCCTGTTGCCAGTGAATTATGATCGTGATACAGATGCGCATACCGGATGGTAAAAATGGTGTGCAATAGTATCCATGATAAGAGCACAGGCGACAATGTGATTGTCATGTAGAGTATTTTATCCATGTAAGGTTCTGACTGACTGCTTAAAAGCAACAACGTGGCAAATACGCTGAAACAAAGCGCAACGAGCACAATGGTAAAAATTACTTTTAATCCTTCATCCTGAACAGCCACGACGTCACAGAGTTCTTTTTCTCCGGTTGAAAAGAAGAGAGCCCAACTCAGTGCGATCATAGTAAGGCAGAAGGCATCCCATGCGAGGATCATGCGGCATTGCATTTCAATGTTGGTAAGCTTTAACAGGAAAAAAACAATTGCAGCCATGCAAATAGCAAATAGCAGTTTGGTTATGCCGCTGGTTTGTTTCAATTTCCTGTATCTGATCTTTTTCATGATATGGCGCATGGATTAAATATTATTAAGAACGTCCTCTGTTTTGTCGATGTGTATTTCGATAGTGGTGTGGTTAATTTTAAATCTGGTAGCCAGCAATTCTTTAAGTGACCGTGAAATTTCGCTGGCCTCTTCAAGTGAGGTTTCGGGTTCCATAATTACATGCACACTTAAGGCATACATACCTGAAGTAAGTGTCCAGATATGGAGATCATGAATACTGATGACACCAGGCTTGGCAGTAAATAGGTTATTCACTGCATTGTAGTCTATATCTTTAGGTACGGCTTCGAGTAAGATATTCACCGACTCTTTTAAAAGATTATAGGTCCGGGGTAATATAAAAAGGCCAATGGCAGCGCTCATAATTGGGTCAATGTATAACCATCCTGTCGCCAAAATGATACATCCCGCAATAATCACTCCCACAGAACTCAACATGTCGCTTACCACCTCCAGGAATGCTCCTTTGATATTGATGCTTTCCCTGGAACCGGATCTCAATATCTTCATCGAAATCAGGTTGATGATTAACCCGCAGAAAGCCACCACCAACATAGGGATACCAGCTACAGCGGGCGGGTTGCTGAACCTTTGCCAGGCTTCGTATAAAATGTAGCCGGAAATAAACAACAAAACAACCGCGTTGAGCAGTGCCGAAAAAATTTCCGTGCGGTAGTAACCGTATGTCTTCCATGCATTGCGCGGCCGGGAAGACATCCAGATAGCAAACAGCGCCAGGCCTTGTCCTCCAACATCCGTAAGCATATGTGCTGCATCAGATAATAAGGCAAGGCTGTTGGACATAAAACCCACCACCACCTCGATCACGAAATAGCCGAACGTAATAATGAAAACGGTTTTAAGTGACCGGTTGTGTTTACCTCCTGCTGAAAGTGCAACAATATCCTGTGCCATAACTGAAAAATTCTTGGATAATGATTTTAGTCTTCGTCTTCGTGATGCCCCGCACCCTTAACCATTCTTTTCTTCCACTGAATATACCATTTCTGGTGGTGCAGGGAAAGGAGAAAATACAGGGTCAGTGCGCCAGCCAATGCTATGATATACATATCCAGGCCGATAGCCACCCCCACGGCAGCAGTACACCAAACAGTTGCTGCAGTAGTAAGCCCGTGCGAAGTGCCTGCACTGTTGTTTCGATAGATAATTCCCGCGCCAAGGAAACCAACACCTGTCACAATGTTAGCAATCACCCTGGAGGCGGCAGCAGGGTCACCGGTGAGATGACATGCGATAGCTGTAAATAGTGTCGAACCAATACATACAGCAGCATATGTCCTGATGCCTGCATCCCTCCCATGTATTTCCCTGTCATACCCGATCAAGGCACCGAGTATAAAAGAGGCCAGTAATTTTACGATGATGATGAGTTCAAATCCGATGTCCATAACCGTACTTTTAATTTTTTATTGGCGTTTGACTTGCTTTAACGGTAATGCCTTGTTCGCCAAACAATACTTCGCCTGTTGCAGTATTGTAAAAAGCGGGAACAATTGCACATTCTCCTTTGATGACCTTTTCGTTCAGGTAGGTACTGTTGGCTAAAATTTCGTCCACTGAATTCTGAGTATTGAGATAAGTAACATGCTGGGCAAACATATCTTTGGGAACCCCAGTCATCCGGGTGCGGTCTATGGCGGGTTGAATTTTTTTGGTAACTGAATCAATGTTGCCTCCGGTGAGCGCGTGAATAGCAGCTCCCACAGCGCCACAGTTGGAATGTCCCATCACCACAATCAGTTTGGCCCCGATTTCTTTAACAGATAATTCGATGCTGCCGAGGATTTCAGTACTGACAATGTTTCCGGCGATGCGGATGGAAATGATATCGCCTAAGTTTGCATCAAATATCAATTCCGATGCAATTCTTGAATCAATGCAACTAACTACCACGGCCATGGGGAACTGTCCCGAAGAAGTTGCATTTACCTGATGTCGGTAATATTTTTCACTACCCTGTCCCAGCATAAAACGGTCATTACCTTCAGTAAGGAGTTTCAGGATATCATATGGCTGCAATTTTTCCTGTGCCTGCCTATCAAGTACATTGACAAATTGTATGTGATCTAATAATTGGTAGACTTCTTTCACGCCTAAGAGATTAAGCTTGATGTTACGTTCTGGCGCGATCACGTTTTTAAAATCGGTGATAAGCTCCAGCACATCGTTGTCAATAAAATCGGCGTAGCTGGCATCAATGACCACACTGCCATTGTGGGGCACACTCCAGAGTGTTGATTTGATGCTGGCTTTATTTAAAAAAGAGACTTGACTTGGAAGCTCCATCCTCATGATTTCCCCCGTGCTGTATGCAAGACCCTTTTCTATGGTAAAAGGATTCTGGTAGTTGCTCTTCAACAGGTAAAATAAACTAACCGCCAGCCCTATGACTATTCCAATTAAAAGATCGGTTAAAATAATCGCTACGATTGTAACGATAAAAGGAATGAACTGGTTCCAGCCTTTTGCAAACATGGATTTAAAAACTGAAATTTTTGCGAGTTTATAGCCCGTAAAAATCAGTATTGCGGCCAGTGAGGCGAATGGGATCAGGTTGATAAAGGGACTTAGTACTAAAATGGCAACAAGTAGTAAAACTCCATGTGTAATTGCTGAAAATTTAGACTGTGCGCCTGCATTGATGTTAACAGAACTGCGTACGATAACGGATGTAACCGGAAGGCCGCCCACCAGCCCGGCGACCATGTTGCCTATTCCTTGCGCATAGAGTTCACGGTTCGGCGGAGATTCCCTTTTATGAGGGTCTATGTTATCGACTGCTTCCAGGTTCAGGAGGGTTTCCAGTGAAGCAACAATTGCAAGTGTGAATGCGGTAAGCCATACCTGGTAATTGCCGAACATTGTGAGTGGTGGAATTTTGAAAAAAGTTTTTAAGTCCGCCACATTAGTTGCAGGCAGGTTTACCAAGTGCCCCTGCCGTAGGTACAATGCAGGGAAGGCTAAACCAAACAACCAGTTCAGACCGATCCCTAATATCACTACGAATAAGGAAGCAGGTAAAAATCGGATTCTTTTCATTGGCGTTTTATCCCAAAAAACTAGCACCAATACTGATATCAGGCTGATCAGAAAAACACCGGGCGTAATGTGAAAAAAGGTATTGAATAGGTGCGAAAAAGTGTTTTCTCCATTGGTCTGTACAAAAGAAAAATCATCCTGGTGAGTATTGTCGTATCCCAGGGCCTGAGGCACCTGCTTTAATATGAGCACGATACCGATAGCTGCGAGTAAGCCCTTGATTACATTGGAAGGGATATAGTTTGCAATAAATCCTCCTTTCAGCAATCCGCATAGCAACTGTAAAAATCCGGCGATGAAAAGGGCTGCAGAAAATACTTCAAAACCGCCAAGTTTTGTAATCGCCGCAAGCACGACAGCAGCGAGACCAGCGGCTGGCCCACTAACACTTGTGGAGGAACCACTAAGTGTGCCTACCACAATGCCGCCAATAATTCCAGAAATAATTCCGGAAAGCAAGGGCGCTCCCGAAGCCAGCGCGATGCCCAAGCAAAGAGGAAGTGCGACAAGAAACACGACAAGACCCGCTGGCAGATCATATTTTATTTTAAGTCTTACCATTTTGTCTACGTTTTTAAGGTTTCATTCAAAATGCCATTATCCTGTTCGATCCATTTCATCGCTTTTTTGCGATCCTGCAAACCAAAGCATCGAACGTCTGCGTTTGGTGCAATTCCTTTTATTACTGTTAGAAATACCTGCCATTTTTCAGTCGCAACTATCGCTATTTTCTCCATCGCTGCTGCGCGTGGGAAAGCCAGCTGGTAATCACCATCGGTCGCCGGTTTGCTGCAATAACTTTCGTCTAAAATGGAATTATCATCTATTTCAAAATACCATCTGACCTTCTTGCCCCTGCTTTCAATGTTGTGAACAAGCGGAAGAATCTTCGCATACCCGGCAGCGCTCAACATGGTGTCTGTGCGGGTAGCGATGATATTGTTATGCGTAAATTCAAGCAGTTGAAGCATCTTGTAAGAGGTTTAAAACTGATTATTCTTCTTCCTCTTCCGAGTTGTTCATTTTAGATAACAGGTCATAGGCACCTTTGATTACAATCTTGCTTTTGGGGTCAAATTTTTCAGGCAGGATCACGGCCGTAAAACCGTTCTCCGTTACGCCTATACCCACTTCGACCCTTCTGAACGAATGGTGCTTTTCATTGTCCGCTGTTTTTGTGTTTTGCTCTCCTTGTTTGGATGGCTCTTCCACAAAAATGTAATGCTTGCCACCTGAAGGCACGACCGCAGCCTGCGGCAAAGCTGGTGTGCTGGACGTACCGATTTCAACGATGGCATTGACGAACATACCGGGCAGCATATTGCTGGTTAATCTTTCAATAGCGGCATGCACTTCCACGGTCCGGTCGGTATCGATGTCTTTACCAATCAGGAATACTTTGGCCGTACGTTCTACGCTGTCACCGGTGGCACGGAAGCGTACCTTTTGCCCGAGTTTTATATTCGGCAAGTCTTTTTCAAACACTTTAACCCTGATCATAATGTTATTGGTATTGGCCATATCAGCCATCAATTCGTTGGGTCCGATGAATTTGCCGACGTTGGAATATACGTGGGTAATGTAGCCGTTGGTCGGGGCATAGATACGGGTTACGGAAGTAAAATTACCGGCCTTAACGCTGGACGGGTTAATGTTCATGATTCGCAGCCTGGCCTTCAAGCCCTCAAGCCTCGCATTCATGGTGTTGTATTCACTCGTTGCTTTCTGTAACGATTTGCGCGCTGCGATGTTTTCTTTCACCAGTTCTTCCTGTCTTGTAAGATCCTGCTGTAAAAAACTGAGCTGGCTGCTGGTTTCCAAATAATCCTGCTGCACCTGAACAAACTCCGGGTTTTCAATGGTGGCGATCAGTTCGCCTTTCTTCATGTATTTTCCTTCGATGACAGTGGTGGTCCTGATTGAACCTCCATAAGGTGAAGTAATACTTACCAGATCCTGTGGGGGCACATCAATGGTGCCGGATGCTTTAATATAGTTGCTTAAGTTGGTAGTGATAACCCCACCGAAACGGACATCCACGGTCTGGAACTGTTCGTTGGTAAATTCAACCAAATCCGGGTTGTGTTCCTCTGCCTTCTCTACCGGAACTTCTTCTTTTTTGGAAGAACAGGCTATAAAGAAAAAAGAAAGGGCGAGTGTTATTGCATAAATTGTTTTGCGCATGATAGTAAAAATTTATAAACCTGTAATTAATTCCAGTTCGATCGCTGACTGGTTGTATTGATTCAATAATTCGATGTATTGACGACGGACAGTGTTTGCATTATTCAGTGATTGAGACAACTGGTAGTAATCCATTTCTCCTGCCTCAAATGCTCGTTGCGAGGTACGTATGAGCAGCTGTGCCTGTGGGAGTGCCGTCTTGCGGTAATAATTCAGTTGAATCGAAATTCGCCGTAGGTCGGAAAGGAGTAAAGACCCTCTTTGTGAAAGGCTGAAATAAAACGCCTGGACTTCCGCTTCCCTGCGCTGGCGATTGATCTCGGCCGCACGTATCCGGGCTTTCTGGGGGCGGGCAAAAATCGGTATGCTGATTCCTGCTTCAATTCCCTGGAAACGTTTACCTGCACCATAATATTTAGGAGACCCGTTTACATCGTAAGTACCTACCAGTGACTGATTAAAATAGCCCACGTTAAAATCAGGCAGGAGTTTACTCTTTTCTACCCTGATCTCTTTTTCCGCAACGGCGATCTGTGACCGGAGTGCCTGCAACTCAGGGTTATTACTAAGCAAGCCGGAATCGAGATTCATTACAAGTTGTTTTTCTACCAACAGTGTATCTGTTATTCCGCTGAGGCTTGAGTCGAAAGTAAAACTCGCCAATTGGCCGAGATCAGTCCTGATCTGTTCGCCAATTTGATTGCTCTGCGCGATGGCTTCCTGGAGTTGGGTATTGGCGTTGTATTTCTCCAGGATATTGGTTTCACCAGCCGTAAAGCGGGTGTCAGCTGCTTTGAGTACCCGCTCATATAAGCTAACCAGTGTGTCGTTAAGCCTGCGCTGTTCCTGCCGGTAAATCAACCGATAGTATAGGCTTTTGACCTGGTAGGTTACCTGATTTCTATAGATGCCCACCTGTAGGCGGCTCACATCGATCGATGCATCACTTAATTCGGAAAGCCGTTTTAAGTACACAGGGTTGGGGATGTTCTGCGTAATGGTGATATTGTTGTCGTACACGATCGGACTGTTATACTGGCCCAGCGTTAAGGTGATATTTGTTTTTCCGATATCTTTTGCCGCCCCTTTAAGCGCCTGTTGGTAATCAATGTTCAGGTTGCCCGCCCTGATATTGGGGTTGGCATCGAGCGAGCGGCTTATGGCCGACTGAAGGTTGATCCTCGTATTGGTGGCAGTGGCCGGCACCTGTGCATTCACTACAGTGGAACCGCCTAAGAACAGCAACAACATGGTCACTACCGCCGTAACTTTCGTTGGCTTTTTACCTTTGCCGAACCTTTCAAAGAAAGTGTAAAGCACAGGCAGTACAATGAGTGTGAGCAAGGTTGCCGTAAGTAGCCCACCAATCACAACTGTCGCCAGCGGTTTTTGTACCTCGCCACCGGCGCCTGATGAAAGTGCCATAGGCAGGAAACCAAGTGAAGCCACTGCTGCAGTCATTAGTACCGGGCGCAATCGGATAGCTGTTCCCTTCATTATGATATCATTTAAATTGGTTAGTCCCGTTTTTTTAAGACGGTTGAATTCCGAGATAAGCACGATCCCGTTCAGTACGGCTACACCAAAGAGGGCGATAAAACCTACACCGGCTGAAATACTGAAAGGCATGCCGCGGATCAGCAGTGCGAACACTCCGCCGATGGCTGACATCGGGATTGCGGTGAATATGAGTAAAGAATATTTAAAGGAGCCAAAAGCGAAATACAGTAACAGAAGAATAAGCCCCAATGCTACAGGTACCGCTATGGACAGCCTTTTGTTAGCTTCTTCCAGGTTCTTAAACTGGCCGCCATAAGTAATGTAATAACCCACCGGCATTTTGATCTTCTTGTCAATTTTCAGCTGCATTTCTTCTACTACTGATGCGATGTCTCTTCCACGAACGTTAAAGCCAACAATGATCCTGCGTTGCGCCTGCTCGCGCTGCACCTGGTTGGGTCCTAATACAAGGTTGATATCAGCCACCTGTTCGAGCGGAACCTGCGTTCCGTCAGCAGCCATTACAAAGAGTCTGCGTACATCTTCAATGCCCTGGCGTTCGGCCTGTTGTAAACGGATAACAAGATCAAATCGCTTCTCTCCTTCAAATACAGTACCAGCCTTGCCACCGGCAAAGGCAGTATTAATTACCTGGTTGATATCGGATACATTTAGACCAAACTGTGCGATCTTGTCGCGGTCGAGTTTAACGGAGATCTGCGGCAGACCACCCACCTGTTCTACGTACAAGTCTTCTGCACCTTTGACCGTGGGAACGATGCTACCGATATTTTTAGCCAGTTCGGCAAGCACCTGCATGTCTTCTCCGAATATCTTGATGCCCACGTCCTGGCGTACTCCCGAGATAAGCTCATTAAAACGGAGCTGTATGGGTTGTGAGAAGCCGAAACTTACACCAGGGATTTTTTCCAGGGATTTTTTCATTTTCTCAGCCAACTCTTCCCGTGTACTTGCACTTACCCATTCCTTTTTCGGTTTAAGAATAATAGTGATGTCTCCAGCTTCGATTGGCATGGGATCAGTGGGTATTTCAGATGCCCCTAGTTTACCGATCACTTCTTTCACTTCCGGAAATTCTTTGGTGAGTATATTGGAAGCCTGTGTTATTTTTTCAACAGTCTGGCTTAGTGAACTTCCCGTCAACAATCTTGTTTCTACCGCGAGATCGCCTTCTTCCAATTGTGGGAGAAATTCTCCACCCAATTTAGAGAACACGAAAAAGGCAATAACCATCAAAGAAACTGCGATCAGTACCACTATTTTTTTCATCCGCAGAGCGCCTCTGAGCAGAGGTGTATAAATACGATGGAGGAAATCCATCATCTTATCTGAGAGATTTCGTTTATGTTTTATGTTTTTGCTGAGAAATAGCGCACTCATCATGGGAACATAAGTCAGTGACAGCAGGAATGCACCAAGGATAGCAAAAGAAACGGTCTGTGCCATCGGCCGGAACATTTTACCTTCTATACCTACCAGTGCCAGGATAGGCATGTAAACAATAAATATTATGATCTGCCCGAATGCTGCCGAGTTCATCATTTTTTTTGCCGACGAACCAACCTCGCGATCCATCTCCACCTGGTCAATTCTGCCCTCTTTACGGCTGGCAAGGTGATGCATCGTCGCTTCCACAATAATGACCGCTCCATCGACGATCAGACCGAAGTCAATAGCGCCAAGGCTCATGAGGTTTCCCGATACGCCAAAGAGATTCATCAGCGAAATGGCAAAGAGCATGGCCAGTGGAATCACGGAGGCAACGATCAGGCCTGAGCGGATATTACCCAGGAACACCACGAGTACAAATATGACGATCAGGGCTCCTTCAATGAGATTTTTCTTAACCGTGTCGATCGCCCTGCCTACAAATTCACTGCGGTCAAGGAAGGCTTCGAGCACCACGCCTTCAGGAAGGGTCTTCTGTATCTGTAAGACTTTTTCTTTTACTCTTTTTACCACTTCGCTGGAGTTACTGCCTTTAAGCATCATGACAATTCCTCCAACAGCTTCACGATCATTTCTCGTTAATGCGCCATAGCGATTGGCTGCGCCAAAACCAACGGTTGCAATGTCGCGAATGGTAACGGGGAAACCGGATTCAGTTTTTTTCACCACGATGCGCTCGATATCACCAAGGTTGGTAATGAGACCTTCACTGCGTATGAAATAAGCATTTGGTTTTTTATCAATGTAAGAACCGCCGGTATTCTGGTTGTTTTTTTCCAGCGCGGTAAATATGTCCCCGATGGAAATATTGTAACTGCGTGTCTGGTTTATGTTCAGGGCGATCTCGTATTGTTTTAAGAAACCACCGAAACTATTGACTTCGGCGATGCCGGGTGTACCGAGCAGTTGCCTCCTTACGTACCAATCCTGCAGGGTGCGCAGGTCGGTTGCATTATATTTATTTTCAAACCCTTTTTTGGGATGAAGTACATATTGGTATATCTCGCCCAGTCCGGTAGAGATGGGTGACATTTCAGGTTCTCCGGTACCCTCCGGTATTTTGCTTCGTGCTTCCGGAAGCCTTTCAGCTACCTGCGAGCGAGCCCAATAAATATTGGCATCATCATGAAAGATGACGGTAACTACTGAGAGCCCAAAGCGGGAGATGGAGCGAACCTCCTGTATTTCCGGAATCAGGGACATGGTTTGTTCCACCGGGTAAGAAATAAGCTGCTCTACTTCCTGAGCGGCCAGTGATGGACTAACTGTGATGATCTGTACCTGGTTATTGGTGATGTCAGGAACAGCATCGATCGGAAGTTTATTTAAAGACATTACGCCCCATATAATGAGCGCAAAGGTGAAAATGCCGACGACTAATTTATTCTTGACAGAAAAATCTATGATCTTATTTAACATGATCTAAAAATGATTTGAAATCAGATGAAAGTATTTCAACAACATACCCGCCATAGCCAGCAGCAGAACAATTGACAGTACAACAATGGTAATGGACCTGGTAATTCGGATCCATTTCGGTTTAACCGGGTCTTTTATTTTGCTATAAACAATTTTCTGCTTGCGGCCTGGCGGCTTTGACGTAGCCATAACCACAATGGTTGGATAGTGATAAAATGATGATACACCGTGCATTTGGCACAGCAGAATTCTGTACGTTTTAACGCACAACAACTAAGTAATTAGGCTATTAACTGTGGAGGTTGCCAGATGGGCAATGAAATACCGGTGATGTCTCCGGGTAGATAAGAAGGTATTTTGTTAATGTAAATCTTTAGAGGCATTTCCAAAGAGAGGAAACTGGTTTTGATGAATACATTGGCGCAGCAACCACAATGGCAAAACGGCGGGCAAAGATCATTGTCACCCTGGTTTTCGTCGTGGTTGGTTTGGGTGGTGAGTTCTGTTTTTGCCTTTCCAGCTTTCATAGCGTTACCTCTGTCTGCACAAGGAAGAAGGCTCAGCCCCAGGACAATAAACGTTAATATGAAAACGGTAATACGCATCGGGTGCAAAAGTAGGGTGTTTATTGGCAAAAAAAATTAATAGATAGGGTAAAAAATCACAATGTGGTTGCAATTACATTATATGGAGTCCTCAGGCTCCGTTTCTATAAGTAGTTTTTCCAGGCTATCCTGCACTTCTGCAGGTAGTTCCGGATCTAGCTCCAGGTAAAAAGTATGCTTGGTTTCATCAGCTTGCAAAGTAAAGGTCTCTTCAAAGGTTTTAGGCAGTAAAAGCGATTCATAACTGGCCTTTAGTCCTGATACCCCTTTTTCAAAAGAAGTCCGCCATTTTTCCATTTTAATCCCATCCATACATTTGGTTTACAGAACAGAAGAAAAAAGCGTGCCTGCACGCCAAATCTATACTAGGGTAAGATTTTCCTTTTAAGAAACAATGAGAAACAGGTGCCAGGAGGATTAATTATCCGGATCGAGGATCGAGTGAAACGCGGCAAGGTCTCTGTCAATTTCAAACGGTGACTTAATCAGAATAGAATTGTAGCTGCCTAGCTGTTTGGCAATGGAAACATGAAAAAATAACTCGCTTTCCTGAAGAAACTTTTGGATTTCAGGGGCAGCTGCAGATTGTAAAAAATGAAGCACGTCTCCCGATCTGTTTGGGCTGAGTCCGAAAAGGCTGCATTGAGACGAGGCTTCCCCAAACAGGTCTTCCGGAAGCAGGGAAAGATCAGGAAAATTGTTCGACGCAAAAAGCACAACAGATGGGTTGGCAGTATCATAATTCATCGCTTGTACAAACCCTTTATCAGCGCCCAGGCCGTCAAAGTCATTTGAAAGCAATTCAAATCGCCACCGCGATGCCCCGAACGATAATAATATGTCTGAATTTCCCGTGTCTGGAGACGGCGGCAATAAAACATATTTGTCCATCTTACCACAACAAAAATCCGCCAGTGCCAAATAGTGGCGGAAAAGACTGCTATATATGATAGGGTCTACAGGTTGAAGGCCTGTGGCCGGATCCGATATTGTTCCGTCAGACAATCCCGGCATTGATTCGTATGCGGGCGGTTCGACATAGAGATAAGTAAACAGTCCCTTTATTTCTTCTTTTCTAAACTGTATAGGGGTCATGAGTCAAAAGTAGTTCTTGTGCCAATTGGAAAGACTTTGGTACAATTTTTTTACAAATAAATTTGCAGGTTATTGGCCGCTCCTTACCTCAACAGCATTGTGAGCGATTTAACACGACCTTTTTGGGTTAGCGCATAGTTTTTGACCTATTAAAAAAAACACCTTTATGAAAAACCCGTTTATAAAACTCCTTTCTCTTTTTGCCGTTTCCGCTATACTGTTCACCAGCTGTTCCTCAAAGGCCTACATTCAGCGGGATGATACAGTCGATCTTAGCCAGTACAAAACGTTTGCATGGTCAGAAACACAGGAAGTGCACGAGCAGAATAAACACAACGACATTCAGGAAAGTAAAATCAGAAATGCTGTAAATCAAAGTCTGATAAGTGCAGGATGGCGAGAAGACCCCGCAAACCCTGATGCTGTTTTAGCTTATGATGTACTGGTTGAAAGAAATACCCGCAGAACAAGTGATCCTGTTTACACGCCCTCCTATTCGCGCATGTACTACAATCCCTATACAAGAAGATTGGGAACTCTCTACTATCCATCCCGCTTTGCCGGTTATAACAATTCGCAATACCAGGTAACAGAAGGCACTTTAACCGTAAGTTTAATCGATGCAAAAACAGACAAAACCTTCTGGCAGGGCTGGACAACAAAAGAGGTAAATACCAAACTGTTATCAGATCAGGAAATTGAAAGTTCAGTAAAAAGCATTTTCAAAAAATTCAGCAAGTAATTCAATCTAAATGCTGAATTTGATAAATCCTTTTTCTTATTCCGGTGGATAGATTGCCTAACTACACAAAAACCTTTTACTATACTTATAAGTAGGATGTGGTGAAAAATATATGTAAAGTCCATCTTTAAGATTACCCGATTAAAAACTGTTTTTTAATCGGGTAAAATATTAGGTTTACTTCCCAGGATGATGTTCTTTCTCATCATGGTGTTCATCATGTTCATGATGCTCCGGCTCTGGGTGTTTTTCCAACACATTAGGATCCGTATTCCCATCATGATGTTCAGGGTGCGCATGGTGTTCCTGTTCCTGATGGTGCTCAGCATGTTCGTGCTGTTCCTGATTCGTGTTACCTGTGCCAGGCGCCTGGTTTGAAGCGTCTTTTGGCTCTTCGTTATTGTTTATCATAATTTAAGTTTTATTAAAATATGAAAAAAACATGCCACCTTTCTTTGTTGGATTAATCCTTTTACGTTATGGTCTCAGTGTCTTTGTCTGTCCACTATATTCTACGCTTTGCAGTTGTATAGTAGCAGGTGGAGTTACCTGGTCCCGGTTGATTAAAATGCCATACAATCGAAATAGATTATTTAATATCTGTCATCATCTAGAGGGCATTAACGGCCAACTTGGGGGTTAACAACAATTATATCCAACTTGCATTGGCGGACATTTCACTGTTCCATAGCTGCAAAAAACACAACAGTCCCCTTGTTTTGGTTTTAATCGTGTTTTGCAGTTTTCGCATTCGTAAAAAAAAGTACATGCATTCGTTGGCATTATTTCCTCTTTGGAATACCCGCAGTCTGGGCATGTAATAGTAGATCGCATTTCAATTTCATAAGCTTTGTGTAGCCTGTTCCTTTGAAAATTCCAGATGGTTGCAGCCAACATTCCAAACATACCAGCGTAGAGAAAATATATCCAATTGTCGTTATTATTAAAGTGATATGCGTAAAAAATGATAAGCCCGCTGGGAACAGCCACCAATAATGGATACAAGCAACTATGTTTTCGGTAAGAAATATAAAGCCCAAATATTGAGACAAATACCATAGCCTGAAAGATCCACATCGTCCAGCCACCAAAAAGTTCTGCACTGCCCAATCCAAGAGCAGATGCCGCAAATGCAAAAATCGGGAAACAACAGGGTGAAAATATTGCTGTCAGAAATAACCCTGCAGTGCCGAATTTGTCTATATTTTTTGAAATTTTAAATGTCATCTATTACCAGGTAATTTATTTGTTTGAATTGCAATACTATGTTTATTGTAACTTTTAGGGTTCCGCTATGTTCAGGGCAGGCAGTAAGGTAATTGGTTATTTTCATGCACTAAGTCTTTATTTGCCTAAGCATATATCGTCGGATAATCTGGCTAAAGGGCCTTACAAAGAACCAATAAACCCTAAATTTTGATTTCATTCCCCTGCTACCGCACCATATTCTTGTTTCAGTTGAAACCATGCATTTTGATGAACCTTGTTCTTCAACCTTAAAATTAATCACGGCTTTGATTATTCTCGTTCCTTTCGTTTCAATAAATAGCGACGGTGAAGAAATTGATACGCAGCCATTGAACATGGGACTTTCTGTAACTATTCCAAACACAATTTCGTCTCCAGGGATTTCTTCTAATTTGATAAAGCCCATTTTCGTAAGGCCTTTGATAGTATATGCTCTTTTCGGAATCCCTCTTAACCAGAAAAGTAATGTAACTACTGTAGCCCCGCTTAAATCACGATGTAGCATTTTGTGATAAATTTCATTAGCTGGACCATTCGCTTTAATGGAATGAAATTCTTTGAAATCGTAAACAGAAAGATAATTATCTATTAACATCACTCGTTTTTAGCGGAATCGTTCAATTCCTTCCGTTTAATACGCATTGAATAAATTATACTCTAACCGCATAAACAAACCATTCGGGGCAGTACGGTAAAGTGAACTGCTCAATTGTTGCCTGTAACCTATGTCAACCCTGGCAACACTATTAAAGATAAGCTGCATGGAAGGTGCAATATCCATATAGTATTTGCCTGATCCAAGATTGAATTGATTCAGGAACTCTAACATCAGGTTGAGGTTGGTTTGTTTATAGTCCGTATACTCTTTTGGTAACATCAATTTCCCTATTGATAAAGTGTAATTGACCGCCTGCCTGTCGAGATTTCCGTAGGGAAATTTATTGTTGCCGCCGTTATCCAGCGCTTTGATAAATGACAAGCCTGATGAAATTGCCACTTTGTGTAGTAACTGTGTAGCAACAACACCGGTCTCAAATCCTGTATTGTGACCGTATAGGTTGATCTCTTCCTGGTGAATATCGCTGTTATTAAAACTGTACCTGCCAAAAGCTGCCATACGAAAATGCTTCTGCACTTCATCATTACTCAGGAAGCGGTATTTGGCATAGATGCTGCCGCCTTCCGCAGACAATCCTTTGTTTCTGTTTGATAGAAAAGCATCAAAATGAACCATGGTGGTTTTGGAAACGCCAACCATTATCTCAGGTATCATGTGATAATTGGTTTTGGCTGTGTAAGATTCCGGCATGATGAAATTATTCAGCCGAAGGCCGATACTCTTGGCAGCCATGTTGCTGGCCGGTTCTGTATACACATACAGCTCCTGTGCCATGCTGCTGAACGAGATCAGCAACAACACAATAATTAGTTTGGTCCTCATATAAAAAATTAAAGGGCTTTGCCGCTAAGCAAAGCCCGATGATTAAATGGTTACATTATACACGCCGTTTCCGCTGGTTGGAGCAGCCAGTGTATTTTTCTTAAAATCCTTTGTTGATACAAATCCTTTATCAACGATTCTTACCTGTTTTGCGCCGTTCAAAGATTTTTCTTTTGCATTAAGAATGTAAAAAGTTTTATCACCGACCTTAACGGGTTCGTTGGATTTTATTTCTGTATTATTGAAATTCACAAAAGCAACAAAGCTCGCAACAGTAAACCCCGCATCTTCTACTTTCTTTTTCAGTTTATCGAAATCAACAGAAGAACCTTCCTTAAAGGTTATTTCGAACGTGGCGGTTTTGATATTTGGATTTACAGTCTGCACAAAATCGATTGTCTTTAAAGCCTTATTGATAGAGTTACTGCACATGCTGCAGGTTAAACCACTTGCCTGCAAAGACACTTTTGAAACCTGCGCACTACTAACTATCGAAATTGTTGCTGCTATTAAAAAAAGAAATGTTTTCATGATATAATTTTTAGGTGATCGTCTTTTTAAAAATAATTACTAATCTTTCGTTTTAGGTTTTACCGCTGTTAAGGCCATACCACATTTAGAACATTTGCCGGGCGAATTGCTAATCACATCCGTATGCATGGGGCACGTATAACCATTAATCACATCTGATTTCATCTGCTCTTTTTTTGATAAGTTCAGGTTCCTGCCGCATTTGGCACATTCGCCGGGCTTATCGCTTATCACTTCCGGGTGCATCGTACACGCATATTTCACAACACCAGCTTTCATCAATTCTTTCTTCGAAAGATTAAGGGTCATGCCGCATTTAGAGCATTTTCCCGGCTTGTCACTGGTTTCCTGCGGGTGCATGGGACAGGTATAACTAACAATGGTAGCGGGTGCCTTAGCATCTTTGATACGATCAGATTTATTGCTTTGCGCGTTAACAGATTGAGTAGTTGCCAATGCAAAGAGCATAGCAAACAGTATTTGAAACTTTTTCATTTGTAAATATTTTTATTAATATTAAGGGTAGAAATACAGGCCTTATAGAAATGCCTTTGCCCGCAGGAAGCGGGTATTACATTACAGAAAGAAAATCAAATACGGAAATTGCAGTTGCGGATAAAAATAGGTACTGCTCCCCAATCCGGCGGTGCGTGAGATACAGGATAGTCAATAGCGATTGACTGAACGTAGCTGAAATAAGAATATGCTGGAACACTTATATCGGAAACAACAGTGAGAAACTGGAAAGATGATTCAGATATCTTCTGGTCCTTTTCGATCTGCAGTTTTTTCTGTTCATCCTTGCAGCAGCCCTTATGCCCTGCCTTCTCCATGCCACAAGTGCCGCAGGAACCTTTTTGCTCCTGTTTCATATCGACGGTCATCAGCCTACCCATACAATAATGCAAATTGATGGTCGCGCCGCTTGAAACGGTGAGATATGCAACAGCTAATATGGTAACCAGTAGCTTTTTCATTTTCTGCTGATGTAAATATAAACTTTTTGTAGGCTAAATCGAAATTACGCTATGTTAATAAATGAGTTGAGGCAGCCTATTCTGACAATTTTGGTTGTTTAAAAAGAATCAATTTATTAAATTCCCATACGTAAAACACTTTGTCCTTATTCAATACAAAGGCTTTCAAAAAACTACCTCTAACGGTAGTCATTTCTTCACCTTCGGAGCTGATGATTTTTGCCGATTCTCCTTCCTGGTAGGAAATTAACCATTTATCATTTTTTGGATTGTACGTGATGGCCGGCCCGCGACCATCTACTCTTTTTATTTCTGGTTCTCCTGGCCTGCAGGTATATACGACACCTTGCCGCTGCCACGTAGTTTGTATGCCTCCTTTATTATCAATGACGAGACCACCTCCATCCATCGGACACGCTTTCAGCGGCCAGGTGCCATCTCCAAGTTTTTGAGCAGGTCTAAAATTACGTCCGGCGTTAGTTGATTGAAGCAGGTACATATCACGTGATCCGCTAATCCAGTTGCGAAACATAATTGCCACTTGATTATTTTTTACCGTGATGTTGGGTTTGCAGCATTCACATACATGACCATCCGGCGACTGGTAAATCAGTGTGTTTTTTGACCATCCTTTTTGTGTCGGATTAAGGTAAGAGAAATAAATATTATTTTTTTTCTCCAGGCGGGTGTCCAGCCATACAGCATAATAATGATCATTTTTATCTGCGGCCAATCCCATTAAGCCTTCCGGCGCTGAATAGCGCAGATCATTTACATAACCTTTGCTGATCCACGCACTCTTGTTATTGTCCAATTGGAAAAAATGAATATCTCCTGCTTTATCCATTGCGGTAATAAGTGAGGTCGTAGCTGAGCTGGCAATCTGCGGCCCTCTTGACATCCCCAAATGCATCCCGGTAACTTTGCCCACAAGAACAGGGATGGAAAATGTAGTTCCCTGGTTAACAGAAGTCGCGCAAAATATGCTGTCGTTTCTCCCAAAAACAACACTCATCACGCCTTTAGGATCTACGCTGATTTGAGGTTGTGTTCCTGCACCTATAACACCAGTATCTGGTGCTTTCCAGGAAAGTGATAATGAAACTGTGATCAGGAAAATTTTAAATAATACAAGTTTTTTCATAAAAATATCTATAATGACGTTCAGAATTTATAAAGCGAGTCGTGCCGTATTTATTTTTTTCAATTTATCGTCCGTCCAGGCAAATAAAATACTATTCCCTGATTTTGTCATTTGCGGGAAACCGCTTGATCTTGATTGGGATGAAGATGCAATTGTAATAGAGGGTTCCTTTTTACCATCAGCGTGGATTTTTGCAGCTTTGATAGCTTCGCCTTCCATCCAACTCACCATAGCAGTTTTATCATCGAGCAATACAATGTCTACCCTGCCAATGGCTTGTCCCTCATCAACACGGATCGGAGCGCCAAAACTTGCACCTCCATCCTGGGAAAAAACAACGCTTACTTGCCCTTTTTTATCCGGTGATGTAAATCGTGCTACAGCAATGTTATTCCCACGTGCATCAACCCTTGGGCCATTAACGGGGCAGCCAGCAATTTTCCAATTATCCGGAAAGATAGTTTTAGATTCTGTCCATTGGCCATTTACAAACCGGACAATAGATATATCCCTTATCTCGTCGTCAGAACGGTCGCGATAAATAACAACAGGACCATTTGCTGAGATCGCTGCTGTTGTTTGACAGCAATCACACACTCTGCCATCGAGTTCCCATTCTGCTGATTTGGTTCCAGATTTATCAATGATAGCAGCTCTCAGCGTCATCTGTCCATGGTGCCCTTCGCTATGCCCACCTTCACCTTCGGTGGCGGCATTTCTTCCATCAAGCCACGCAACGAAAAAATTATTTCCATAGGGAACAAGTGAAACAAATCCATGTTCCGCCTTCTTGCCATCTTCATTCAGAATTCTTGAATTACTCCAGGTATTTCCAGCGTCAGCAGAGGTGATTAATTTTACATCATACGTGTATTTCCCTTTTTCGCTTTTTTCAAGAAAATGAGCCACCATGCCACCTGATCCATTTGATGCAATCATCGGATAATCCGCCCAGTTAACGAACCAGTTATCACCTGAACTGATAACAGTCGGTTTTGACCATTCCTCTCCATTCAGCCTTGAAAATAGAAACGTGCTTTTTTCTTTCGCTTTCTCAACCCATGAAAGAAAGTTAACACCAGCGGAATCTGTAAACAAAAACGGTTCCCCACTGACTGAATCAACATTTAGAACAAGCGGCTTTACATTGCTTTGCTCTGTTGATTGATTTTTACAGGCAATAACCAAAACAGTTAATGCAAAAAGTGATAATAGTTTATTCATGTTGTTGGGTTATTTTTTTGATCAGGTTGATATTATCACTTTCACCCCAATTACGGGAACCCATTTCTGAGAAAACGAGTTTCCCCCCAGGATTAACAATAAAAGTGGTGGGTAGCGCCTGGATATTAAGCGATTCCCCGTTTTCCAAATGCACATACTTGAATTTATAATTATGGTTGATGCTAAATGCTTTTATTCCTTCTATACTCTCACTTGATGCCAGCAGGAAAACTATTTCTTTATCGTTCATCATAGCCTGTGCCTTTTCTATTGAGGGCATTTCTTCTACACAAGGCTTGCACCAGGTGGCCCAGAAATTTATAAAAACGGTTTTCCCTTTATAATTTTCGAGACGTACCGGTTGACCTTTTAAATCCATTAACCTGATTTTGGCAGTTTCCGAATCATTTGAAACAGAGTTGTTTTTTTCAGTCTGATGACAACCCAGCGCTCCCATAAGCAATAGAATTGCAAGCTTTCGTATATACATCATTAACCTGTGGTTTTGAAAGTTCGAGTATAGTGTTAAAAGGAATAAGTTCAAGATAATCTAACTCCCTTAATCTATACAGATTTTGCAATTTTTTCCATGATATGATGTGTTTCTCCAAACCTGCAAAGTGCATCACAATGCTGCCGTAAATCAGAGAACATTATATATTTAATAATTACTTTATTTTGCCTGATAGCTGGACGCTGTAACTGTAATACAACATCTTTCTCTCTTTTATCAGGCACAATTAAATAAAATACTTCATCTCCGTCAGCAATGGTAAAAGACAAATCTGCCAGCCGAAGGATCCCGGAATAGATACTTGTGCTCTTTTCCACTTCAAAAGCTGCAATCACATTATTAGTTGCCTTTTGGAACCATAGTACATCAATCAGCTTCACTGTGTTGAGGGTATCTTTCTCTAACTCTATTGTGGGGAATTGCTGTAAACTGATAAATGAAAAATTAGCACCACTAAATGATTTTGACCGGTCATTTGATGCAGCGATTACATCATATCCTAAAGCATTACCTATTTTTAATAAATGATACTGCATTTCTGTATGTAGGTCATCTTCTGCCTTTTCCTGTTCCACAGCTTCTCGCCGTTTTTCGATGAGTTTTTCTATCTTTTGACGTTCGTTCTGAGAAAGGTATTCATCCGCGCCCAATACAAGTTTTTGAGAACCTATTTCAAAAAGAAGCCCGGCGACAGCACCTAAATCCGATGACAGATCTCCACGATGCTGGTTATTTGTATCTATCAATACCTCCCTTAATTTCAAGTATTCGCTCCAGCTCCCTAATTTTTTTTTATCCTTAAAGAGGAAATTGAACCCATTGATAATTGCTGTATTAAAAGGAGGAATGATGGTTGGATGTAGAAAATACAGAATGCTGGCAACAGCAGGACCTAACCCCTTGATTTTTTTATTATCAAGGGTAATGATTTGCCTGATAATCTGTTCTTCAGTTTTAGCATTCAGGCAATTTTCAAGGAACTGGCCAAATCCCTGTTTATTTGATTCATTTTCATAAATATCCGGGATACGGAGTTTGGGTTTCCAGTAAAATGGGTGTGAAGCACCTTCAAAAACCTGTTTTTGTTCTGCAATGCAGGAGAGAACAAATTCTAGGGATGACCCTTTAAAATCATTAGGGAACCGATGTGACTTTATATCCTCTACAACTTGCATTACCCCCCTTCGAATGGAGCGAAAAGCTTTTAGCCGTTCTTCATTGTTTATGAACCATGTATTATAAACTGACTCTTTATCAGTTTTGTATTGCTGAATAATTTGAGATAAGTTTCCTTGCATGAAGTACCGGGTAAAAAAGGCAGAGGTAAAATAGTTATATTTCCTGATTAGTTGGTTGTTTTCAGGGAATGCTCATGCATTGGCATTTTTAAATAAAATAGATGTTCCATTCTGATTATTTATGAAGCCGGTAAAGAATTAATGCAAATACCCATGGCAAAGTAAAAATTAGCAATAGCCACTTGAAATCAGAATCAATAATAAAATTTACAACCACCATTGATCCTATTGAACTGATTCCTGCAAGAACAACGATATTAAATGCTCCGGGCAACCGTTTTCTAAAAGAGGTGAGTGAAATGAAAACCGTCAGCAACCCTGTTGTAAAAATGTAGCCCCCCATCACCCAAAAGACTTTTTGAAGCCAGTTAGATAGACCTCTGGCGGAATTATTTATCACTGCCAAAGTTGTTTTCAGATAACGTAAATCTTCCGGCAATAAAGGTTGTCGCACAAAAATGAAATATATTCCCATACCCACAAGAAGAAATCCCCCCAGTGCAAGAATTGATGCAGAATATGGTTTAAGTTTTATCATTTAATCAGTGAGATTTTTTCCAGGCTCTTTTTCGTATCATTCAGCATATTATTCAAACACCAGTTGCAATACCATTCTGCAAAAATGAAGGAAAGGATTGCATAATACCACTTCACTGGAGGTAAATATTGTATTGAAATAGTAACAATAGTTCCCTTTTCGCCCGCAGATATTTCAAACCACATCCGGTACCAGGACATGATTATTATTTTCGCTTCACCAACTGTTTCCCACTCTTTGATTTTAGATGGTTGCCACTTTGTAACCGTCTCACTAAAATCCATTGTCATCCCCATCATCTTTCCATGCCACTGCGTCCGTTAGTAAGATTCCAATACTTGCATAGTTAAACAATGCCTGGAAACGTTGATTTGATTTACCCTGCATTGAGTCTGCATCCTTATTGACTTTCATCCTTCACAAATTGAGTGGTTAAGATTCAATATATTGACATAGTAGTAGAACCCTAAAGTAGGTGGATGTTTCATTTTTTTCGGTATTTACAACATGCTTCTAACTTATTGTAAGCTTCATCGGTAGCCCGTTGTTTTTCGGTGTCGTATCCGGCCTCCGCGATCTTCTTTTGAATATCAATATTCCTAATTGTATGTGATGCATAAGTAACTATCAGTAATTGGTTTTTTGCATTCCATTCTGCTTTTATAATGCCCTCTACTTTTAAAGTTTTTTCAATCTGCTGTTTACAGTTTTCACAATTGCCTCCACTAACCCTGATAGTATCTGTCTTGTCATGGGCATAAATGGAAGATGCAGTAAAGAGTAATACAAAGAATAACAGAACTTTTACTTGTTTCATTTTCGTTTTTTTAATTTTTATAAAATTTATTTAAGTGTACTATATATAACTTCAGAATCAGAAGTGCAACAGGCAGAATTATTATTTAATTTCAGGAAGTAGCTTTTTAAAATTATTAATTTCTAGGGTTTGATCGGCAATCATGTTCTTAGCCATTTGTTTAAGGCTGGAATTCATGCCGGTTGCTAATTCCGACTTGGCCATTTTTATCGCACTTTCATGATGAGAAATCATCATCCGGATAAAATCCTTATCTGTATTGCCAGACATTTCCATTGCGTTCATATTACCTTTCATTTCATTCATGAAGTTATTCAATGCATCGCCCTGGCCCATCTCCATTTTCATAGGCTTCGTTTTTTTTACGATATCCCTCAAATTATTTTGCTCCCCTTTTTGTTTAGTGATGATATTCTGGGCCATAGCTTTCAATTTTTCATTAGTACCTGACTTAATCTGGGCTTCACTCATATCAATAGCCCCTTGATGATGCTCTATCATCATACCTGCAAAATCCATATCAGGGTCGCCTGTCATCTTCATACTGCTCATTTTATCCATCATGCTTTTCATAGAACCCATCAGTCCATCATCCATTTTGCTCATGTCATGGGCATTCATAGCGCTGGCAGTATCAGGTTTGACTATTGTCGCACTGTCACTGGCTTGAACGGTAGTTGTCGTGCCGCTGTTGCAACTGGCGAAAATTAGTGTGCCGGTGAAGAGAGCGCATACTATGGAAATCGTTTTCATGTTGTTTGATTTAATGATGACAAAATATCTACTCGGATATTTTCTAACTGATTAAATTGATATTACAATTTGCAAAAAGAATGCAGGTTAACTACCTGCATTCTTTTTTAGATTTAACCTGCACTACAGGCAGCTGCGCAGGCACGGCATGCTTCAGCGCAAGTCCTGCAATGCTCCATACCCATCTTCGCATGTTTCTCGCATTCCTCAGCACAGGCATTGCACACTTCTGCACATTCCTTTAACAGGTGCTTGGCATGCTCGGAGCCGCGGGCTGTGAGGGCGGCAACAAGAGTACAGATATCAGCACAATCAATATCAAGCCCGATGCACTTGGCCAGCATTTTCACATCCTGTTCGCCCAGGCAGGCAGTTGTACAATGATTGCATTCTGCCACACAATTGTTAAGCGCGGCAATCAATTGATGGTTTTGTTGATGACTCATGGTTATTAGATTTATTGGTTAGGAAATCGTTACTGTTTATTTAGTATGTTATAGTAATACCTGCGCCTAATCCCATATCACTGTCGTAATGGGTGGACAGGGAAATATATTTGGTGGTGATGTAGCGAAATCCGGCCATGTACTCTTTGTCTGTATTGATCATGATGTTGAAACGTAAACGGCTGGTAACAGGTACATCTTCCCGGCTTAACTGAAAGCGGAATTTACCATCACCATCTATCCGTCCATCTGCCACAAAGAGCATTGGCAACGTATAGGCTACACCGGCCACTACGGTTTTCCGGTTGTTTTTATTACTTGCCTGTCCAAACCAGTTCCTGTCTTCATTGCCGAATATGTTTTTTGGCCCGTCGCCCTCTACTTTGTAGTGGTAGTCAAAACCAACATACGGAAACCACCATTGCATCCTGCCTAAATAGCGTCCAATCATAGTTTCACTTTCATACCCATGCATATCGCTCAGGCCCAGATGCCACAAGGTGCTTGCTTTCCACCGGGTTTGCGCGAACATGAATTCACCGTCAGTCCCATTACTTTCTATACCGATCCTGCCCATCGGGTGGAACTCCCTGTCATCGGAAAATAATTTTCGCTTTGCCAGTTTCGGATTAGGTATCTCGGGGTTTGCGGGTTGGTTCTCGTAAGTAAACACCCTACCCATTCCGCTCATCATGTGGTATAAAATATGGCAATGAAAAAACCAATCGCCATAAACATTAGCGTTAAACTCTAATGTATCCTTCTCCATGGGCATAATGTCTATGATATTTTTCATAGGAGCATATTCCCCCTGACCGTTCAATAGTCTGAAGTCATGACCGTGTAGGTGCATAGGGTGGCGCATCATGCTGTTATTGTAAAGAATGATCCTGATATTTTCTCCCTTTTTAATTAATATTTTATCTGATTCCGAAACCACTTTGTTGTCAAGGCTCCATACATAACGGTTCATGTTTCCTGTTAAATCAAACCTTAGCTCTTTAATGGGCGCATCTTTTGGAAGCGAAGTTTTTGTTGGGGATTTCAGCATGTTGTAATTAAGGGTAACAATATCTGGTGTTTCAGCTTCCATATTCATGCCCTGCATGCTATTATTATTGGGCTTTTGCATGGAATGTGAATCCTGGACCGGAGCCGCATTCATTTTCATTTCCTTTTTGGATTTTTCTTCTCCAGTTATTTCAGGATACATAACTGTATTCATGTCCATGATCTGGTTTTGCATAACCATGCCTTCCATTTCAATCAGGTTCCCTTTCATGTCCATCATGTCGTTCATCATCTTCATGCCGGCAAAATATTTTGGCCGCTTCATTTTTGTGGCGGCAACTTTTTCACCAGCGCCAAGCCATACGGATGCAAACTTGGTACGGTCTTCCGGAGTTACTAAAAACTCATAACTTTTATTTTCCGGAATAGTAACAACTACATCGTAGGTTTCTGAAACAGCTACGATCAACCTGTCAACCTCTACCGGTTCTACATCATTGCCATCCGAGGCTACTACTATGATTTTACCTCCTGCATATGATAACCAGAAATAATCTGATGCCCCGCCATTTGCTATTCGAAGTCTTACTTTATCGCCTGCTTTAAATTGAGGTTGTTCCAATTGATTTTTTCCATTGACCAGGAATTGATCATAATACACATCTGTGAGATCCATTGCATTCATCCGCTTCCATTCATTGGTAAGTTTTGTTTTCAAATGACCTTGTTTTATAGCTTCCGTATAACTTTGCGTACTGCCTTTTTGAACAGCAAACCAATCCGTAGCTGCATGGAGGCTGCGATGGACTTCTTTCGGATTCATATCTATCCATTCACTCAATATGAGGGGTATGGTAGGTATGTTCCACTCATGTCTTTTATTCATGATAAACATACCATACATACCAATCTGTTCCTGCAATCCCGTATGGCTGTGATACCAATGCGTTCCACTTTGAATGATCGGGAATTTGTACAAATGCGTTGTATGAGGTTTGATAGGCATTTGTGTTAGATTAGGAACGCCATCGTATTGATTCGGTAAAAAAAGGCCGTGCCAATGCAGCGATGTTTCCTCATTCAATTCATTGTGTACATAAATTTCCGCCGTATCGCCTTCTGTAAATGTCAATGTTGGCATCGGTATCTGGCCGTTTACGGCAATGGCTCTCTTTGTTTTGCCTGAAAAATTTACCAGCGTGTCGGCGATATATAAATCGTAACGCACTGTACGGGGTGGTATATTATTTGGGATTGTTTTTATTGGACCCAGGCTTACTTTTTTTCCCTCCATGTTCCCCATGTCGTGATCCATTTTCATGTCCTGCTTTTTAGCCGCTGTATCTATCTTGTCCATCTGCATACCCTTGGGATCTTCACTTCCAGAGGAGGGCGTACTACTTTTAAGCTTTTCTACGACTAGTTTCATACCGCATTTGGGGCAGTTACCCGGTTTGGCTGCATGTATTTCAGGATGCATGGGACAGGTATAGGATATGGATTGTTGCGATTTAGCTACTGGTATGGTGTCTTTCGGCATTTGCATAGCAGGTTTACCGTTCTCAGGTTTTGCAACTGCCTTTGGTTTTTCCTTTACCAGTTTCATACCACATTTAGGACAGTTACCAGGTTTTACAGCGTGAATTTCAGGGTGCATCGGGCATGTATAGGTTACAACCGGTTGCTCTTTGCTTTCTTTTTTACCCATGTCCATTCCCTTCATATCCTGGGCACTGCTAAATAAATAAAGGGCCATCCCAAAAACGATTAAACTTATTTTTTTCATAACAATACTTTTATTTTTTTACGGATAACATGCTTGCATTAATAGCAACCACAATTGTACTTACTGTCATTAAAACGGCGCCTGCGGCAGGACTTAATAAAATCCCTTGCTTATATAAAACGCCAGCGGCAAGGGGTAATGCAATAACATTGTATCCTGTTGCCCATATTAAATTCTGAATCATCTTTCTGTAAGTGGCCTTGCCAAATAAAATCAGGCTGACAATATCTGTTGGATTGCTGTTTACTAAAACAATTCCTGCGGTTTCTGCCGCAATATCACTGCCACTTCCAACAGCAATGCCAACATCTGCGATGGCTAAGGCCGGTGCATCGTTCACACCGTCACCAGTCATGGCAACAAACTCCCCCTTGCTTTGCAGTTCTTTAATTTTTTCTAATTTCTGGTGCGGCAATACTTCTGCAATAAAACTGTCCATACCTAATGTTTCACTCACACTTTTAGCTACTTTGTTATTATCTCCTGTTAGTAAAATAGATTTGATATTATTTTTCTTCAGAATTCTGATAGCTTCCGCTGATTCAGGTCGTATCTCATCTGACAAAGCAATATATCCGGCCAATTGATTATTGACAATGACAAATACAATCGTTTCAGTATCATTGGCGGTAAAGCCTTCGGGGAGGGCTATACTGTTTTCTTTTAAATATCCCGGACTAACCACCGCTATTTTTTTGCCTTCGATCGTCGCTTCAACGCCTTTGCCTGTGATGGCATTAAAGTTTTCTGTTTCTGGGATTTTGATCGATAGCTCTTTTGCTTTTTGCAAAATTCCTGTGGCAATAGGATGTTCAGACTTTTGTTCCAGGGCCGAAGACAACCGGATGATTTCATTTTCCGTTACCTCTTTTTGGAGCGTTACAATTTTTGATACTTCAAATTTCCCAACGGTAAGCGTCCCTGTTTTATCAAATACGATGGTAGTTATCTTCCTTGCATTTTCAAAGGCCGTCCTGTTCTTGATCAGCAATCCGTTCTTTGCTGACAGGGCCGTTGATTTAGCCACTACCAAAGGAACTGCTAATCCTAAAGCATGGGGGCAACAAATAACAATTACGGTAACCATTCTTTCCATTGCAAAGGCTAAGGGCTGCCCGGTCAGGTACCAATATAAAAAAGTAGCCATGCCGGCTACCAATGCAACAATGGTCAGCCATTTCGCGGCTGTATCAGCCAGCAACTGTGTTTTTGATTTTGATTTTTGGGCATCATCTACCAGTTTTATGACTTGCGAGAGATAAGAATCTTTTGCACTGTGGGATACAGTTACTTTAATAGAACCGTTCCCATTGATCGCACCGGCAATTACCTTATCGCCTTTTACTTTTTGCACCGGTTTTGATTCGCCGGTGAGCATTGATTCATTCAAATAACTTTCGCCCTCCTGTATGATTCCATCGGCTGCTACTTTTTCTCCGGGTTTTACCAAAATGATATCGCCTTCTTTCAGGCTTTCTGTTTTTACATCATGTACCATTTCAGGCATCACCATGTGGGCATCCGATGGCATTAACTGTACTAACAACTCCAACTCTTTTGATGCCCCGGCAACAGATCTCATTTCTATCCAATGTCCCAAAAGCATGATAAGGATGAGCGTTGCCAACTCCCAAAAAAAATCCATGCCTTCTAGTCCCAACACGATCGCTACACTGTAGATATATGCTACCGTAATGGCAAAGCCAATAAGGAACATCATACCTGGATTTTTTGCTTTTGCTTCGCTTACCAGCCCTTTGAGAAAGGGCCAGCCGCCATAAAAGAAAACAATAGAGGACAAGGCCAGCAATACATATCGTGATCCCGGAAAACTTATCTGAATATTTAACCATTGCTGGATCATTTCAGACAACAGCATAACAGGTATTGTTAATACAAGGATCACATAGAAGCGCTTTCTGAAATCTGCGATCATTCCTCCATGGTTGCCATGTCCTTTTACAACAGAAGTATGACTATCCATTTGCATAGGCTCCAGTTCCATGCCACACAAAGGACATTTGCCTGGTGTATCCTGCACGATTTGAGGGTGCATGGGGCACCGGTACTTTTGTAGCTGAATACCTGCCATATGACTCATTTTCTTGAAGAGTTGTGAAGTATCATAATTTTCCATTCATTGTTCGACTTCTTTAAAACAGATGTTGCTATGCCTTTTCTTTTTACCTCATCTTTATTTTTGTCCGTGACAATAACATAATTATAGGTTTCCACGGCAAAAGCATAGTTGCCATCAAGCTGTACCTCAACCTTATAATCATTGAACTTAAAGGATACAAACTGTTTCAATTCAGGTAAAAGATGATGCTCCATATAATGTGCATAGCTACCTTCACTACCACCTGATTCGAATATTTTTGAATCCGGCGTAAACAGTTTTTCTGTGCCGGTTATATCCAGCTTTGTAACTGCATCGCTGTATTGTTTCAGTATCGCTTTTACAGCATCCACATCCTTGATTTGCGCAAATACGACCAGGTTAAAAAGTAAGCCGCTTACGAGTATGATTATTTTTTTCATGACTTTTGATTGATTATTTACAACATTCTTTCTTCCGGAGAAATATGCTTTTCAAGATTTTTATGATTACTATTTTTATTTTTTTCATAACAAACTTTTCCGATAAAATATACCTAAGCCTTATTTAGTTTCCATTGCCTTTATTTTGGCTTTCATAAAATCAATTTCCTTTTGTTGCGAACTGATGATGTCCTGGGCGAGTTGTTTGACTTCCGGGTCTGTCAAATCCGACTTTTCCACCATCAATATAGCTGCGGCATGATGGGGGATCATTGACTTAAGGAACTGCTTGTCGCCCACAAAAGATTGCTGGCGGATCCCCAGGTACGAGAAGGTTCCGACAAGAACTCCGGCAATAAGAATAATGATGTTCCTTTTTTTGTTCTTGTACATGCCGCCCATAATCACGAGTTCTATTACCACCATCGCTGCCGTCATCAGGGCTGCCATATACACCTGGTTAATATTCAAAACGACATTGGGGAAATGATCTACCATTGCATACATTAGAAAAAACATAGCAGCAAAAGAAAGGATGATCATGACCAGCAGTTTTGTATAATGCTGCGCTTCCATATTTTGCATCTTATGTTCGCCGGAAGCGTTTTGATTGGTATGTGCGTGTTCCATGATAGGTTATTTAATTAGTTACTAATTGCGGAGAGACTGTCCGCAGTTTTATATACCCATTCAATGATTAAATTCTTATCTGCCGCTGAGAGAATTGCGTTTTTGTGGATAAGCGTATATGAAGACAGGGGCATATCACCGTCTTTGATCTGTGTAGCGATTCCCTTCAGCTTGCTGATCTGTCTTCTTCCTGTATAGGAGCCAAATTCACTAAAGTTCAACTTGGCTTTTCCATTTTTTATATGCCGGGCCATCATCCATCCCGGCGGCTGAATATTTGCATACCAGGGATAGCGGGTGTTGTTGCTGTGACAATCATAGCAGGCAACCTGAAGAGATGTCTGGACATTAACTGGCACAGAATAAATTTTGCCAAAATCCCCCGGCGACACCTGCCCATTTATATTATGGGCAGGTTGTATAAACTGGATGGCAATCAATACCACAGCCACAAATAATATTATTTTTTTATTGCGGGTCATAGTTATTTAATTGTTTCCTTAAGAGTACCGCAGGTGGGCATTTTAGTTCCCAGGTAAGGGTTTTTAATATCCTTTGTTTCACTTACCCAGGTTGCTCCTTTGCCATTATTGTACATAGGACAATAGTCTTTATAAAGCGTCTGCTGCGCTGGAAATGCTTTTACCAGGTCATAGATGTCTTTGCTCAGTGTCTCGAAATGTTCGCGCTGGTGCGCTATCTTATCAGCATTCATACCGATGTGTTCAGCATGTTCTGTAGCATCACCTACAATATCAGCGTAGGTTTTCTTTTGTTCGGGTGTAATTGAAGCCTGGTCAAATTTCGCAAAGGCGTCCGCCAATGCTTTACCACCATTGGCAGCGTCTTTTCCATCATCTTTTGTCAATGCGTTTTTTATATGCAGGTAATGTTCAACAATTTCTTTCACAGAAGAACCACCTGTTGCGGGTGCAGGCATTGCTGCCATGTGAGTGGTATCTGCACTTTTCTTTTCTTCTGTCGTGTTATTATTGTTGTTGCATGCGGTAAGTGCAATGGCAATAAATGCCACACCTATGAATATCTTTTTCATAACGAATGATTAGGGATAAATAAATAGTTTTTACAAAGTGGCTTTCACGCTGCCACATGTAAGCATAGAACTGCCGTAATAAGGATTTTTGATTGCCTGCTGGCTACTTAACCAGGATGCTTTTTTCATCGGGCAATATTGCTGGTACACCGGGTCAGCAGAAAGCTTTACAGTTTTCGCAAGCGCAATCATGTTATCAGAAAACGGTGCAAAGTGTACACGTTGCTCTTTGAGATCTTTTGTTTTTGCAATGGCGTCGATGTCTTTCAACAGGGCATCACGATTTGCGTCTCCGATTGTTTTCGCGTCCGCATCATTAATTGCCTTTACAAGATCAGTTGCTTTGTCTGATGCTGCATTTGCGTTACCGGCGACCAACGCATCCTTGATCTCATAATACAAACTAAGTAATTGCAAAGGACCTGTTTTTGGACTGGTTTGACCAAAGGAATAACCCAGTGTTGTTGCGAGGACGGCAACAAGAAATAATATTTTTTTCATTTTCTTTGATTTGATAAGAATAAATCTGTTACACGCATAGGCATAGCTATACGGATCTAAGGGATAACATCAAATCAAATCTGGAATGACTGTATGGCAATACGGATATCTTGTATGGGAGGATGGTGACATCGGACAAATTGCTTGATGTTCTTTTCTCTGTCCGAACCGTATTCAGAAATATTAAAATGATAAAATGAAACAGGCAGCGCTGAAGAGTGCAAAGGTACAATAACACCTATAGTGGATGCGGGTCTTGATTTATCAGCCTGCTCCATTTTTACAACTTTATCCTTACAGCAATTGTCTTTACTGTCAGATTTTTCGTGGGCTTGGGCTTTCCTGCTATGGGCATGTCCACCGGTTTTTTTGTGTACATGCTTTTTCCCATCTGCATGCACATGTATAGGGGGAGAAACTGGGGTTTCGTTATGATGTTTGGCATTAAAACCCATATCCACGCCAATTGCACATGCAAAACCAACAGCTGTATTCAAAAAGAATACAGCCAGCAGGAAAGCCGCTCTAAAACGTATGGATATATTTTTTATCATAGGGTCCCCGGAAAGCTTGCAATTTATGTAAGAACATAAAAATGCGAGAACATAAAGTTAAGCTTCCAATCCGGTTACTTTTTACATAATTTTGAGAAATATTTACACAATTCCTGTTTTCTGTCCTAAACACCTCATTTTCACTATAGTTTCAATTAGGTCTTAAGCAAGGTGTTTGAGACAGCCATTCAAAATTTTCAGGTTATTATTATCGCCAGAAGCTGAAGAAACAGGTAAAATCCTATCTATCATTCAATTTTGTTTATCGTCGATTTGAAACAAGCCAGTTGCTCAGTTCTTGGATTTCCTTGGGCTGGGAAGACATTATATTCGTAGCTATCTGTTTAAGCTGTGAGTGATTTCCATGATGCAAATAAGCAGATGCATTGTCTAGGGCACCCTGATGATGTACAATCATTAAGGTAGCAAAATCATTGTCAATATCACCAGTTATAACTTGAATATCGGCAACTTTTGCCCCTTTCATCATGTTTTCTTTTTGCTCTGCAGTAAAAGAGGGATCAGTATTGTCATTGGAAAGGCTGGCAAGTATCAAATTCAATTGTTGAATCTCCATTTGCTGCGCAGTGATAATTTTCTGCGCTGTTTTCTTTAATGTGTCACTTGTTCCGGACTGTAGTTCGATCCCGGCCATGTTTATCGCACCTTGATGATGCATAATCATCATCTTAACAAAATCAACTTCTGGATCATTGGTGGGTGTCATTGCCTCCATCCGGGCCATCATAGAATGCATACTATCCATCATTCTATTTTCATTATGGGCCTGAAGTTTTAGCCCATTCTCGTTTTTACTACATGACAAAGCAAAAAGGGCAAAAATGCTTGCGGCGGTAAAAAAATGTTGTCTTTTCATCTTGAACGTATTTAAATAATTCAGAGGTAAAAAAATATGCCTGATACAGGAGATTCATATTGTAGAAATTAATCCACTATAAAGAATATGATAAGGTATTACATAAAATAAAGGCAGTCATATCCTATCGGTACACAATATATTTGCGCTATGAAGCTTTATATCAAAAATATGGTTTGCGACAGGTGTGTGATGGCAGTTCGCAGGCAGCTGGAAGATTTTCATATCGGTTACAACCGGATCCAGTTAGGCGAGGTTGAGCTAAGCGAAGAGATTACTGATGATCTTTTGCCGGTTTTAGGTTCCGCTCTGGAAAAGATGGGTTTTGAGCTGCTTGATGACCGGAAAGCTAAAATTGTTGACAAGATCAAAAATACCATCATTCACCTGGTTCACTATGAAGCCGAAGAATTGAACTTGAAATTTTCAGCCTTTCTCGCTGACAAGCTTAAACTGGAATATCACTATTTATCCTCTTTGTTTTCTTCTATTGAGGGTATTACCATTGAGAAGTATATCATTCTGCAACGGATCGAGAAAGCAAAAGAACTGCTGATGTATGATGAACTTACATTAAGTGAAATTGCTGATCGCCTGGGTTATAGCAGTGTACAACATCTTTCACAACAGTTTAAAAAAACAACCGGGTTAACGCCATCACATTTCAAACAGCTAAGAGAGAATAAAAGAAAACCTATCGATAAGGTGTAACTGCTATCATACAATCCTATACATCTTAGTAATAATTCTGTAACAATACAAATATCTGCCTGAATGAGCTTTGCACAAAACAAAGATTATGTCAGAGAATTATATAAAAGAAAGCTTTCCTGTTCTTGAAATGACCTGCGCAGCCTGTGCGATCAGCGTTGAATCCATTTTGAAATCAGTAACGGGCGTAAAAGATGCAGGCGTCAATTTCGCCAATCAATCGGCTTGGGTTAATTATGACCCTTCCATCCAATCACCTGAAACCTTACAGAAAACCGTTCAGTCCATCGGGTATGATTTAGTGATTGATAAAGAGAACGGTGACGAAATAAAAGAAAAGGCGCAACACTCTCACCTTAGAGAGGTCAAACACAGAACGATCTGGTCATCGTTACTTTCGTTACCGATTGTAATTATCGGAATGTTCTTTATGGACCTGCCTTACGGCAACTGGATCATGATGGCGCTGGCTACTCCTGTGGTTTTTTATTTTGGCAAAACATTTTTTATCAATGCATGGAAGCAGGCAAGACATAAGAAAGCTAATATGGATACGCTGGTTGCCTTAAGCACCGGTATTGCCTATTTGTTTAGTGCCTTCACTACTGTTTATCCGGATTTTTGGCATAACAGGGGATTGCACGCGCATGTATATTTTGAAGCGGCTGCTGTTGTAATCGCTTTTATTTCACTTGGAAAATTACTTGAAGAAAAAGCAAAATCGAATACATCTTCTTCTATAAAGAAATTGATGGGTTTGCAACCCAAGACAGTTACGATTGTTGTCGGGAATGATCAATTCAAAGAAATTCCCATCAGCGAAGTGTCTGTAGGTAACATCCTGCTGGTTAAACCGGGAGAAAAAATACCGGTTGACGGGATAGTTGTCAGTGGGTTTTCTTTTATTGATGAAAGTATGATCAGTGGAGAACCCATCCCGGTTGAAAAGAAAAAAGGCGAGCCGCTTTTCGCGGGTACGATTAACCAGAAAGGTAGCCTCCAATTCAAAGCAGAAAAAGTTGGGGGAGATACCGTTTTAGCACAGATCATCAAAATGGTACAGGAGGCACAAGGCAGTAAAGCACCTGTTCAAAAACTGGTTGACAAAATCGCGGGCATTTTTGTCCCGGTAGTGATTGGTATTTCCATTCTGACTTTTATTGTATGGATGATTTTAGGCGGCGACAATGCATTTACCCACGCACTACTCTCAGCGGTAACTGTTTTGGTTATCGCATGTCCTTGTGCTTTGGGGCTGGCAACACCCACGGCTATTATGGTGGGCGTTGGTAAAGGAGCAGAAAACCAGATACTGATCAAAGATGCAGAAAGCCTTGAAATGGCGCACAAGGTTACAGATATCATACTTGATAAAACCGGAACGATCACTGAAGGCAAACCTAAGGTGATTGATGTTTATTGGGATGCAGCAGAAAACGAAACCGAATTGAAGGCCCTGTTACTCGGAGCCGAAGTATTATCAGAACATCCGTTGGCAGAAGCTGTCACCACTTACCTGGCTGCAGGGAATGTTAAATCGCTTCCTATCAGTGCTTTTGAAAGTATCACGGGCAAAGGTGTTGCGTTTATGTATGGCAGTATACGATTCTTAGTAGGTAATCACAAATTACTTGCAGAAAACAATGTGCGGATCACAGGTCCATTGTCTGTTCATATGAATCGGTTACAGCAGGAAGCAAAGACAGTTATCTTTTTTGCAAAGAATCAAAAACTGGTCGGTGTAATAGCCATCGGCGACAAAATAAAAAACACCTCTGCGGAGGCGATAAATACTTTAAAGGGGTTAGGAATCGATGTTTATATGTTAACAGGTGATAATAAACAAACTGCTCAGGCGATCGCTGACGAAGTTGGAATCACCCATTTTAAAGCAGAGGTGATGCCGTCAGAAAAAGCTGAATTTATTAAACTGTTGCAGAACCAGGGAAAGATTGTTGCCATGGTGGGAGATGGAATAAATGACAGCCAGGCGCTGGCACAGGCCAATGTAAGTATTGCTATGGGAAAAGGCTCAGACATTGCAATGGATGTGGCAAAAATGACTTTAATTACCTCTGATCTCAATGTTATTCCAAAAGCAATTACGCTATCGCGTAAAACGGTTGCAACCATCAAACAAAACCTGTTCTGGGCCTTTATTTACAATCTCATCGGCATACCGATTGCTGCCGGAGTGCTGTATCCTGTCAATGGCTTTTTACTCGATCCCATGATCGCAGGTGCTGCAATGGCGTTAAGTTCGGTAAGTGTGGTAAGTAATAGTTTACGGTTAAAGTTTTCTTCGCTCAAATAAAAAATGACACTGTTATATGATTCAAATTTGGAAAACAGAAAAGGTGTTACAGGAAACTTCTGATACGAAAACAATTGTTTTCAATCCCGGCAGTGAATCATTCACTTATAAAGCCGGGCAATTTATTAACCTAAGTGCGAAGATTAACGGGGTTACGCAAAGTCGTTCGTATTCACTTTCTTCCAGTCCAGGTGAAACTTTTCCTGCTGTTACAGTAAAAAGGATCGAGGGTGGATTGGTGAGCAACTATATTCATGAATATGCAGATATGATCACAGAATGGAATGTAGCGGGTCCGCAAGGCCTGTTTCATATTGACGCTGAATCTTCAGCCCAATATGTATTTATTGCGGGTGGTAGTGGAATTACCCCTATTTATTCAATGGTTAATGATGTTTTACAAAATAGCGCAGCTGAAATATTTTTACTATACACAAGTAAGAATATCGAAAGCAAAATCTTTCATTCAGATCTGCAAAAACTTGAACTGCAATACGCCAAGCGATTGCGGATACAGTATATACTTACATCCGGGCAGGCCCAAAATACACCTGGGACTGGATACTTACAGGGAAGATTAAACCGTCTTATGCTAAAGAAGCTATTAAAAACTCATCTTGGGGAAAAGATCAATGAAAGTCAATTTTTTGTTTGTGGCCCCCCTGGATTAATCTCCCTTTCAGACGAGGTGTTTTCCACTTTACAGATAGATCCCATACAAATACACAAAGAATATTTTCAACCACCTGTTGTTGAAGCGCCAACTATTAAGATACCGGAATCAATTTTGGAAGTTTTATTACATGTCAGGGAGCAAACCAATCTATTAAGTGTTCAGCCGGGCACATCTATTCTTGATTCGGCACTTGAAGATAAGATTGAAATGTCCAATTCCTGCAAATCAGGGACATGCGGCAAATGCGTAGGCAAACTACTATCAGGAAAGGTTCACATGCGTCATAATTATGCGTTGAACGAAGATCAGTTAAATCAAGGGTACATTCTTCTCTGCCAAAGTATTCCCTTAAATGGGTCGGTTGAGATAGAAGTTGGATGAAACATATAATTATATAACAAACACGCTCCATTCTATAACAACATATATAATACCTGCTGGTAGCTTTGTAAAAATAAACAATTAAAATAAAATCTAAAATAAATGGAAACGATCAAATTTAAGACAAACATTAAATGCGCAGGATGTATTGCCAAAAACACGCCATTTTTGAATGAGGCCGTAGGGGAAGACAATTGGGAAGTTGATGTGCAATCACCTGATAAAATCCTAACCGTGGTGACTGACGAGAAAATTTCTTCGGAAACCGTGATCAAAGCGATAAAAGATGCCGGTTATAGTGCGGCACTTGCAGATTAATGAATGAATTATAAGGAACAGGAACTTTATTCTCGAAGGACATCAGGCATTCCCTGAAATAGAAGAACACATCAAGGGCTGGATAGAACTGGAACCGTAACAGAAACCCGCCTTGAGAAGATCATACACCTGACTACTATTCATGCAGGCGAAAATGGGAACAAGCTGTAAAATGCCACCTGAATTGTTAACACCCCTTTCAGGAATGACCGCCAATGGATACATTTAGTCTGCTAAAGGAAAGTTAGCTTTGCAACTATGTTCTACAGAAGGAAAATGATATTGGCGCTTTTAGAGGTTTTTGGTGGTAAGTTGATGAAAATCAATCTACAGAAGGTTCTGTTCCTCATTACACAGCGCCAGACAAAGCCGGCATATGATTTCATCCCCTTTAAATTTGGCTGCTTTTCCTTTTCAGCCAATGCCGACCTGACCGCGATGGTCAAACACGGCTTTTTGACCGAAGACGAGCAATCCTTTACGAAAAAGGACAAGCAAACATATCTCTCTACCCTGAATGATGCTGACCGCAAGCTGGTGAACCAGGTGTATACCCTGTTCCGCAACCATGACGCAGATGCGCTCATGACCTACACCTATACGCAATACCCGTATTACGCCATCAATTCCGTCAAAGCCCCGCAATTGCTGAACCGTAATCAGATGGATAAGGTGGAGACAGCGAGACCCAGCTCCAACAAGACCATTTTGTATACCATCGGTTACGAAGGGATCTCCCTGGAGGCCTACCTGAATAAGCTGGTAAGAAACGATGTAAAAGTGCTGGTTGATGTACGCAATAACCCGCTGAGCCAGAAATACGGGTTTTCCAAGAGCCTTCTTTCGTCCTGCTGCAATAAACTGGGCATCGAATACGTTCATTTTGCAGAGGTAGGTATCCAGTCCGAAGACAGGAAAGAATTGAATGAACAGGCGGACTACGACAACCTATTTGATTCATACCGCAGCAATACCCTCCCCCGGACAACAGATACGCAACAGAAGATCTTATCCCTTCTGCAGCAAAAACAACGGATCGCATTGACCTGTTTCGAAGCCAATATCTGTCAGTGTCACCGCAAACATTTAAGCGAAGCAATCACCAGGCTCCCCGGCTGGCATTATGAACTAAAACACATTTAATGGCGATAACCAGGGTGTTGATCACGGTCAAAACCTATCCGACCATCTCCACGAAGTACGAGGAACTGGTATGCACCGCAGGATTCCTGCCAGATGGCAGCTGGATCCGCATTTACCCGGTACAGTTCCGTAAAAAGGACTACGCACCGCAATACAGCAAATACCAGTGGATCGAAATGGACTTGGTTAAAAACACCGAGGATTTCCGGCCTGAAAGTTTTCGGCCTGTTGCTCATGATACAGAAATATCAATCCTCGGTACCATTGGAGCTGACGGAGGCAGTTGGGATGAACGACGGAAACTGGTGATGAAAAAAGTGTACACGAACCTTGCAGAACTGATTGCTGAAGCCAAGGACAAAAATAAAATGACTTCACTCGCCGTCTTTAAACCCACAGAAGTTAAGGACCTGAAAGTGAAAGCTGTCGAACGTGAGTGGGACAAAGAAAAACTGGAAAGCCTAAAGCAATTGAACATCTTTGAAACCCTCCCTAGCCAGCGCCCGGAAGTAGTAAGGAAGCTGCCGTATGAATTCTCTTATGAATACGTAGATGACGTTGGTAAAAAATCAACGTTAATGATCGAAGACTGGGAAATCGGCCAATTATTCTGGAATTGTTTAAAGACTCACCAGTTGAAAGGTGTTGAATTACCCGAAGCAGAACGCCTCGCCTGTGCCGATGTCCGTGCCAAATACCTGGATGATTTTGCCAAAACGAAGGACCTTCATTTTTATTTGGGCACGACCAAAACGCATCATTTTGTTTCACTAAACCCGTTTGTTATCATCGGGACATTCCACGCCAAACATTTTGTACCGAAGATGATACAAACTTCGCTCTTTTAATCCTTGACAATCTTCTGGTAATCGCGGAACAATAAACTACGCCCATTATTTTTCGCATTTTCCAATTGAAAGGTTTCAATATCCGGGCTTGCATAATTAATTGCATATTCAATACCCATGATACTATTGGGCTATAATGACAGATTTCATAAATGCAGTATCTTAAATAATGAATAACCGGGAACTGAAGATTAAACTGATTTCCAATGAATTTGCTAAGTGGCAGGTCCAGATTGAGAACCTGAACTCGCTGAACCTGTACGATGCGAATATATTTTCAGAGCATACGCTGTGCGAACTGCTAAACCTTGTCTTTGATTATAAACTCGTAAACGCAAATCTTTTGCAGTCCAACTTTCCAGCAGTCGATTTGGTCGATGGAAAGAACAAGGTTGCTATACAGGTAACTTCAACGAAGACGAAAGACAAAATGCAAAGCACTCTCAACAAGTTCGTTGAAAAAAAACTGTACCTCAAATACGATGAACTGCTGATCGTCATACTGGGTGCAAAACAAAAATCTTATTCCGCACTTGGAGTATCCATTGATTTTTCATTTGACACCAATGAACATATCCTCGATTTTAAGTCGCTGTTGAGGATCATTGCCAAACTACCATTAAACAGGATTGAAAAAATCGCTGCGCTTCTCGATCGCGAAAATGTTAAACCATCCGTTAAGAAAAGAACAAACAACATTGCAGCAATTAAAAGAAAATTATCGCTGAAAAAAAAGATACAAAAGGATTTCATATTGGAAGTGGACAAAAAGGATTGGAACAGGCTCCGGTATGAACCTTTTTGGAAATTTGTCTACCACAACGTGATCATACGTTCCGTTGACGATAAGAGCTGGCCGAACGTTGATGAAGCAAAAGATACCCCGATGAGCAGTTGGATTAAAGGAGAGTTTTACAACCTGTATGATAATGGAATCGAATTAATCACCCATGGAGGTTACGTTTTGGTAGATGAAGAGGGTAACTGGGATTTGATGGACTGGCCGAAAGACAAAAGAGAAAACAATCCTGCCTATTCAAAACTAAGTTGTCATGCGTTTCTGCGGATTTCTTATGCGTATATTGTAGACTACGATATGGCCCCGGATGATTATTACAGTTTGCCGACAATCTATGTTGAGTACGCAAAGGATGGTACCCCTTACGAAGAAATCAGGTACGGTCGTGGCGGCCATTATGACGAAAAGAGCCCGGCAAACTCACATTGTCCGTATTACCTGGATAATACTCTGAGAAAAAAGCTGCGCTGAAACCAGGCTCGGCGACGAGTTGCTTGCTTAAAATTGCTGGTTATAATAGGTGTTGGTCATTCTCTTATCAGAAATAACCCGGTCATATCTTTCTACGAATGAATCGAATTTTTCTTTATAGGTATCATAGCTTTTGGCCCACCTAGATATTCCTTCAGCAATTGTTTTCAGCATTTCCATAAATTCAAAATACTTGCCTTCTTCTGTTTCTTTCGCATATCCCGTGCCGGGTGCAGCAATATAAAACATCAGGCGTTTTACTTCGCTGTTTTTTACTTTGCGGGAATCCAGATTGGTCATGTGCAGAATTGAGTTTCTGAACTCCCAAAGCTCAGTCGACGTAATATCCAGTTTGGCAAGATCAACATAAGTATCCAGCCATGTATGAAAATTCCTTGGTACGTCGCCGCATTCTAGAAAGGCGATCGTATCGACAGCGATCATTAATAGTTTCATTGCCGAGACATAATGCCTGGCATTATATAAAATTCGGACGGCCGCAATGAAATCGTCATTCATCATCTGATCAAAATGAAAGCCATCTTTGTCGATGTAAGTCGTCACCCAATCGGTTTGTTTATCCACGTGTACAAATTTTGGTTGGGGTGTCTGTGCCGGTTTTATGTGGTCATTTCCTTCTATCAACACTTCCCCGTTTTTTACAGGCGTAATTACTACTAATGCGTTATTCGGAATATCAAGCGTTCGATAAATATTATCGAAGATCAACGTATCGTGCCCCATGCTGGAAAGATTTCGATAGGAAGGAAAATCAATTCCCTTTCGAACCACCCCATCAATTTTGATTTGGAAATTGTCCGGCAACTCCATTTTTACAGCAGTCTTGAAATCTTCGTTTACAGCCAGTTTCAAAAAAGCGATTTTCATTTCGTCGGTACCGCCGAGCAGGTGTTCCACATACCCGACCGATCCGATAATTTCCATATTGGCATAGTAAAAAAGATTAAAAATCCTCTCGGGTGTTCGTTCATTCATGTCCTTTAACTATTGATAATCAGTCAAAAATTATGAAAACTTGTAATAGCTAAAGTGAAAGAGTATATTTATTTCATTTCAAAGGCGAAAAAAACAGAAAAATGCAGATTCAGTATATTGATATTAAGAGGTTTAGAGGAATTTCCAGTGCTAGGGTTTATTTAGAGGGTCATACCGTCCTTATCGGAGACAATAACGCCGGAAAGTCGACCATTTTTGAGGCGATAGATCTCGTACTCGGTCCTGATAGAATGGGTAGGCTCCCAGTGGTCGATGAACATGATTTTTACAATGGTGAATACTATAAAGAAGGTCAACCAGGTCCTGAGATCGAAATTGAAGTACTAGTAACCGACCTTAGCGGCGACCAGCGTGATCGTTTTATGTATCACATTGAATTCTGGAATACGGAAAATAGGACTATACTACCCGCTGGAAGTATTGATAAAGTCGACGATAAAAAAATTGTCGAAGCGCTGCGCGTAAAATTCGTCGGCAAATACAATTCGGAGGAAGATGATTTTGAAGGTGACACATGCTTCTGCTTTCCACAGAAAGAAGATGGCTCAATGGCAAAATTCGGCAAAGGGGATAAACGCGAATGTGGTTTTTTGTATTTACGCGCATTGCGTACAGGAACCAGGGCGCTCAGTATGGAAAGAGGATCCCTGCTCGACATCATTCTCCGCATACGTGATATACGCCCTAAGATGTGGGAAGATATTTTAAGTAAAGTGCGTGATACAGAAGTGGCATCCGACCCCTCACTCGGAATCAAGGATATCTTAACTGGAGTACAGGAAGCATTACGCGAGTTCGTGCCATCCGATTGGGGAACGGAACCACACCTGAAAATTTCGGATCTCACGCGGGAACATTTAAGAAAGACCCTGACAGTATTTATGTCAACTGGCGAAGACAGTTACCACGCACCTTTTCAACATCAGGGAACCGGAACCATCAACACGATGGTATTAGCATTACTTTCCATGATTGCCGATGCAAAAAAGAATGTCATTTTTGCAATGGAGGAACCTGAAATTGCCATACCTCCATATACGCAAAAAAGGATTATCGATTCCATCCGGAAAAAATCAACGCAGGCAATTTTTACTTCACATTCTCCATTTGTACTCGAAGAATTTCCACCTTCGCAGATCATATTGGTGCAACGGGACAACAAGGGGTCCATGCGCTCGCAACCTGTTATTCTTCCTTCAGGCATCAAAGCTAAAAATTACAATGTTGAGTTCAGGCTTCGGTTTTCGGAGGCACTTCTTGCAAAGAGAATACTATTGACAGAAGGTGCGACAGAAGCAAAAGTTTATGCTGCAGCTGCCCGCAGGTTAAGTGAGATGTTAAGTAGTAAATATGCATCACTGGAAGCGATGGGTGTAGCAGTCTTTGATGTGCAATCCGAATCCGCGATTGCAGCCTATGGGAGGTATTTCACCAACCTTGGTAAAACGGTATTTGCTACCTTTGACAAACAGGAAGATGATGCTTTGGCTAAAATAAAAGCATCCGTTCAATATCCATTTGAATCTCCCCATAGAGGCTGTGAGAAACTGATAATTGAAGAAACTGATGAAGATGTATTAAAAGAATTCTATTCCGACCTTTTAATGAATGATGAGTGGCCTACTCACCTTGATAAACACAAGGCTGATGACGCCAATGATATTGATCTGGTCAAGCCTGCATTACTTCGTTATCTAAAATGGGACAAGGGCGCTAATGGCGCGCCGGAACTGATTGGTTCCTGCACCGCCAGCGGGCATATCCCCAAAACGATCAGGACTGTTCTTAAGGAAATCCGTAAAACGCTGGAAGCACCGGCACCAGAAATCTGAGTATGAGTTTTCATATAGACGATAACAGGCAATCTATTCTTGATGCAAACGGGCATTTATTGATCGAAGGCGGTCCTGGCTCCGGCAAGACGACCATTGCCTTATTGAAAGCCAAAAACCTTGTTGAAGAAGACCGGCTATCGAAGGGGCAACAGGTTTTATTCCTCAGTTTTGCCAGGGCTACCCTGGCAAGAGTTGAGGAACAGGCAAAAAAATTGATCACAGCAGAACAAAAGCGTAAGATCGAGATCAACACCTATCACAGTTTTGCATGGTCATTGATTAAATCCTTTGGATATTTATTGCATCAATATGAACGGTTTCAATTAATTACCCCGCCGAATCTTTTTGCACGAATGGCGCATGTTGAAACAGACGATGAACGTGAAAAATTCAAAGAGAACCTGTTGACGAACGAGGGTGTCATCTGTTTTGATTTGTTCGCTCGGACGGCAGCACGAATTATCGAGAAGTCGGACAGGGTTTGCCAACTCATCGCTCATAAATATCCTTTTATCATTGTAGATGAGTTTCAGGACACGGACAGGTTTGAATGGAAGATTATCCAGTCATTAGGAAAGTATAGCAAGATCATCGCACTCGCGGATCTGAATCAACGGATATTTGAATTTCGGGGAGCATCCATTACACGCATTCCCGAATTTGACACGCACTTCTCCCCGCAGAGGGTAGATTTTGGCCTGGAAAATAACCGCAGTAGTAACACAGATATTGTACAGTTCGGAGATGATCTGCTTACGGGCAAAAACATTGGAAAGAACTATCAGAACGTTGAGGTTGTCAGGTATAAATTTTACCAGGAGCCCAAACTACATTTGAAAGCCGCCATTTCAAACAGTATCAAGCGGATAAAAAAAACTGCCGCCGGTGGCGAAATTTCTGTTGCAATATTGGTAAACTCAAAAGATACAACTTTACAGGTATCTAATTATCTGGCTGCAAACAATTTCCACCACGAAGTGATGATAGATCCTGAAGGCCCTGCTCTTTCGGCGGCGGTCATCGCTTTGCTACTTCAGCCACTGAGCGAAACTGAAAATAATGTTCACGCCTTGACAACGATGCTGATAAATCATATCAAGGGAAGACGTGGCGAGAAGATCGCAAAAAAGAATCTTGAACTGGCCAATCATTTGGAGTCGTTCGTAAAAACCGGGAAAGTCAAGGGTCCAGCGAAAACAGCCCTTGTGACTGAAATCGGCGCCATTGCTGGAAAAAGAAAACAACTCCTGTTCAATGGCATTCCTGAACAGGATTGGCTTGCTGTTAGGCGGTTATTTCAAAATGGCCAGCATGAAGCCATCAGGCATATTTATGAAGATGCGCAATATATTCGACTGCTTAATCGCGGCGCGGTATTAAGTGAAACGCTTTCAGAAATGTGGCGCAGCAATGGATGTTACCTGAATGCACTGAATGCTGTGGAGACTGCGCTTACACAAGAACATTTTGCAATGGCGAATCGCAAATGGAATGGCATTTTTGTTATGAACGTTCATAAAGCCAAGGGAAAGGAGTTTGATGAAGTTATTATCTGGGAAGAAAAATATAAAGAAATTGTTTATCAAAGTGATAAGCCCGGTGCTTTACAACAAAGCAAACTCCTGCTGCGTGTTGCGGTGACCAGAGCGAGATCAAGAACAACCTTCCTTACGCCTGGCTGGAGTCCCTGCATTCTGTTATAACTTCAATGATCCTGGCAGCATCTCTCAATAAACATCTTGAAGAATGAAAACACTCGAAGACTATTATGGATGGATTGATACATTAAATGTACACGCTCATCACCATGTCAGTTCAGCAATTAAAAAATTGCAGGACGAACTGGAGAGCCAGCAGGAGAAAGATATATTGGCGGCTGAACTGTTCGCAATGGATTTTATGTTGAATGACGGTCAGATTGAAGGAATTTTCAAACGTATTGCCGAGGACGGTACAACTGTTTTTGAATATCCCAATCCCAAAGAAATCACACCTGAAATGACAGACTACCTGTTAGAACGTTTGGGGAAGACAGGGAACCACTCAGCAAAAGCCCGGTATGCGCAAGTGGTTGCCAATACGGAACGGACTGCGACAAGCGGGAAAGCGATAAGGGCTTTGATAGATGGATACATCGATTTTACAAACCAGCTCATCGCCGCACCGTTCGTTGCAGGTGAAAGGTGTTATATGATCCGGTCAGCGATTGAAAATATGTATCCGCACAGTATCAAATCGTCTTACTGTTTGAACGAAGTAAAAGAATTGATACTGACAACTGCTTTAACCAGAGGAGTTCTCTCCCCTACGTTCCGCGTAAGTATGATGGAATTCCTTTTTGAGCAACGTAAACAGTTTGACAGGAAGGATCTGGAACAATGCCTCCTGCAGGCGGAAGAAATGTATCATACCGGCGATGCAGCGGAACTTAGGGTCATGGAAGAACTTTCGCGCGTAGCAATTTCATTAATAAGGTCGGTTGGCGGTGATATGAAAATCTGGAACAATCGTTTGGCAGAGGCGTATGAACATTCTATAGATGAAACCGAAAGCTCAGGCATGGGTGCGATGATTGATTGTCAGAATGCTATTCAGAAATACAAATTGGCAAAAAATGAAGCTAAAGTGCATGAACTATCAGTCCGGTACACCGAACTGCGCAAGAAACTGAAATTTACAACCGTTGAAACCAACTTCAACGTAACGGAACTAAATAAACATTTCAATCATTTCAAAGCAGGAATAAAAAAAATCCTGTCTGGTCATACAGATATGGACGTGATCCATTTTGTTGTGAACGAACCGGTACTGTTTCCGCAAATGGAACTCATCAAAAAGAGAGTGCAAAAAGGGGAACGAAATTTTCTTGACTATGTTACGCTTTACAAAGCCGATACGAATAAGAATTTTACAAAGAAAATATCTGAGAAGGAGGAGCACGACCTAAATAAGCTTCATGAACAGTACCACATGGATATTGAAATGTTTATCAACCAGCAACTGATGCTGTGTTTCTATTACGGGTACACACACGATAAAATAAATTATCATTCGGTAATCAGGTTTATTCAGACGCATAGCTGGATTGGCGGCAACCTGACTAAAACCAATTCCGGCGGCGAAGTTGTTACATATAACTGGCTTAGCATCCTTAGCCCTGCTTTATATGAGCTGTTTAATATTTTCGAACTGCGATTCAAGAAGATGAAGGCTCCGGTGATACCAGTGCTCCCCCTGGATTCTCTTACTCTGAAGTTTGAAGGCTTACTGCGTGATTTTGCACGATTGCTTGGCGCTAACACAATTGTGAATGCCAAAGGGGTGATTAGGGAAATGTTTATCGAAGAATTGCTTGAGACAAAAGAGATTCAGGCAAAATTTAATGAAGATGACAGAATGTTATTCAGATATGTGTTTGTTGGCCGGTTTGGTTTAAACCTGCGGAACCAAATCGCCCATTGTTTCCTGCTTCCTGATCAATATACACTGGAAAAAACCTTACTAGTATTGATAGCCATATTGCGGCTTGGAAAATACAAGATTAAAACAGATAATCCAGTATCGTAATCGAAGTGTTTCTGGTAGCTGTGATTTATTCTATTTAGCAGTAACCTCAAAAAATCCATACTGTCCAGTTTCACTTGATTTTGTAAAATGGATGTGATGGATGTTTTTATTCAACGTTGTATCTGACTCTTTATTCTCCAAAAATATAACCTGTAAGTTCGAGCCAACCTTGGAAAGCGATTCAAAAAAAGCTGGTAATGTAGCTTCTTATTTGCGGGGATTTATACCTTTATTGGGATATGTTGCCACGCGAACTAGCTGATAAAACAATTGTGCTGCTAAGTCAGGACGGCCAGATCTTCTTAAGCTGGGAATATGGCATTGCTGTTGAGGCGGTCTACGGTTATACAGCCGGCCAGTTACTTCGGATTATTGATTACAATGAACGTGACCGCGTTCTCTATTTAAAACCGGACGGCAAGGCACCCGAAAACGGTTACAGGCATACTTTCGACAACTATGGTCGTATGTTTGAATCAATGCAGGTGGCGCGGATAGTAATAGACCAACCGCGAACGCCCGGAATAATACAGATCACAACCGCTTCGGGATATACGCAGCCCATCAGTGTTCGGTACCAGCAACCGCCAACTCCACCGCCTCCACGATTTCCACAACCGCCACCCCGGCCCGTTGAGCAGCCAAAACCTCGCAGCAACCGGTTTACCGAATCGCTGACCTTTGATATACGCGAGGCGGAGTTCGATGATGGAACCATTAAGTTTACTGTAAAGGTGAAAGCGGCTTTTCAGCAAGTGCGGGTGACTTTGCAAAATCCAGCAGTTAGAAAATATTTCGATGCGATAAAAAATTACATATGGAAATTATTCGGCAGTAAAAAAACACCCTGCACTATCACCTTTGATATGGTGGACCGAAAATGCGTAGCCGTCTCCGTCGATAGTTGTGATCTTTTGCAGCTTGACGGATCCATCCTCCAGCAGATACACAACCAATGGGTTCATGAGGTAATTCTTTCCGGAGACAGGGACGACATTCTGCCATTGGACGATTTGGTGGAGCCTGTTAAGGATGAAACGACGACAACTGAGTCAGTGTTGAATGATTTGGTTCAGGAAAGCAAAACAAAACATTATCATCATCTTCGTTTCCTGTCTGCGAGGCAAGCAATCGACATACAAAAACTTTCCATCAGCGGTAAACCATTCTCATTTGTTTTCGTGATCCGTGACGGGGACAACCTATTCCTGATTTGGGAAACATACAATACTCCGGAGGCTACTTACATCTGGAAAATAGCTGGAACGGAAGATATCCCTAAGAAATTTGGATTGATTCAAGCCATGAGAAAAGGAAAAAGAATGCTATACCGGAATAAAAAAGAAAAGGATTATTATTTCATCGAGCACGATTACCAACAACCGCTGAACGGTTTTCACAAATGGAAAGAGAAGCTGGAAAATATTATTCTTCAGAAGAACTCGACCGCTGATAATGAGCTGTAATTCGCCCTCCAATAATACCCGCTTCCGGTAGCGCCATATCCTGCGCCTTTTATCTAGAACCAAGTCACAGAATCGTTTCGTCCCGGTAATAATTGAGGGGCACACGGTCAGAGATCACTCCGTACTGTGTTCCAGTTTGGCCTTGATTTCAAGCCGCGTCGGCGTACATTCATTCCCTCTTAGCTCCCCACAAGAGGCTGCGGACCCCAGATCAGGGAAGAAGACTTGGTATAAACTAAGTGTATTCAACAGGTTACTGTAATATTTACGAAAAAGAAGGTTTGATACTTGCAAATATTGATTTTGCATCATATATTGTTGTACCCCTCACGGAAGTAATCTGTTTGTATAGTAAGCAGACAATAAGTTCTCGTAATCAGAAGTGTCTTTAACACGGTAACTCCCTGATTATTACTAATTTTGTGATATAAGTTATCCCTATGGCCATTGCGAGTGATTTTAACCGGTCTCTTTCGGGAATTTTCTCAAACCCTGTCTTTAAAGACATCGCCCGAAGTGGTCAGAGCACTTATGTCCTCGAAAAACTTAAAAAATATAATCAGCAACTTTCCATCGAGCCGGGAATGCGGGTGAAAAGCCTTATTGAGAATGCCTACGGGTATCTTGGAAAAAATTACCGAAACGAATACCTGTATAAAAACACGATCCTTAACAATGTACTCTTAGGTCGTCACAGCGTGCGTACTGCAACCTTACTCAATGAACTTAAAATTGGTAATTCGATCGCAGATATTGTGATTATTAACGGAACCTCTACGGTTTACGAAATAAAAACGGAGCTGGATACGCCAGACAAACTATTTAAGCAGCTTGACGATTACAAAAAGGCTTTTTCCAAGATTTATATCGTAACGCATCACAGCCTTTCCCATAAATATGCATCGCTTTTAGATGGAACTTCTGTTGGAGTATTGTCGCTTTCGGGTAGGTTTAATTTGACTGAAGAGAAGGAAGCGGTAATTGATCAGTCATTATTGAATAACGAAACCATGCTGAAAATGCTGCGCAAAGAGGAATATTCAGCTGTTGTTAGAGCGTTAGCGGGGACAGTACCGGCTGTTCCTAATATTCGGTTCTTTACAGAATGCGCAAAAGTAGTCAACCAATTTTCAGCGGAAGAGGTTCACCATCAAATGCTTTCCCTCCTGCGCAAACGTATACCAGATGAAACGAACCTGTTGGAATCAAAAGAACTGCCAAAAGAATTAAAACATATTTGCCTCTGCATAAACCCGTCGAAACAGGGGTATAACAATTTGTTTTCGTTCCTGGACCAAAACCTATAGCTTATGTACTTTCCTTACCTTAGGTGTAAGCAGTTCGAACTGCTTGCTCTAAAAGAAATTGCACCCCACATCGGCAAACCGGTGGTTTCCCCTGTTTTGGAACCGGTTAAAAAATCTACTGGTGCCTTCGAAAGAACGCTTGATATATTGGTTTTAAAAAACATCAATTTTACAATCACACTAAATCCTGCGCACGGCGATTTTAGCCGTGATCCATCCAGCATTTCTTCGATGATCAACAATCGTCTTTCAAACTATCAAAATTTTCAGTTAGGCGTTATCATGAATCAATTTACTGACCTGGACGAAGTGACCGACTTGATCGGCAAAGTAAAATTCAAGCGTGAAATTACTTTGATACATCATGGAAGGATCAACGATATAGATGCGTTACGCAACTGGTGTGACGATCATACGATAAAATACAATTTGCATGGTGAAAATTTTCCGGCCCGCCGCTATAGGGGCATTATTGTGCCTGACACCAAGGTGTTGCTTGAAGACAAATTCAAGCCACAGATAAAGAACGCGGACTACCAAAAAGTACCAGATGAATTTTTCACCGATGATCATTTATATTTTGAAGACGATGGCTACAAAGGGTTCGGTGATTTCCTTACAATCGGCGATGACTACAGTGAATCCGGTTGGTTGCCATACGCAATAGCAATACACCTCACTTATAAAAAAGACAATGATGAAATCTGGATACGGCATTTTGTTTCAGATTCAAATAGCGACACAACGGACGTAGCCGGCAAGTTTGGTGAGGCTTTGGAAAAACTGATAGAGTTCATCGATGATGAAGATATACACACCAAAGCTGCGGAAGAGTTTCGCGACCTCCACAACAAAGGGCATTATCCCGGATTGGGGAGCATTAAAAAGTTGTCAATCATGCACCACATTGAACTCGTTTACGATTTCTTGAAATAGCGTTCCATGAACTGTTGTACTAACTGCTTTGACGATAAGGAAATTATCGGATTTATCCTTTCTAACTCGACTGAGACGGGGCAGTGTGATTTTTGTGGTACCACAAACGTAAATCTGATTGACCCGCGAGAATTGGGCGAGCAATTCTTGCCAGTTATTTCTGTATTCAAAACAATTGCTGAACTGGGCATTACGGTTCCCGAAGAAAAATTGCTACGTCATAAATTACAAGACACCTGGAATATTTTCAGGCTGCCAGAAGCCCGGCACCAACTACTCTTGACAGCAATTTTATCCGACAGTTTTCCTGACAATGATCCATTGTTGACGCAACCTGTGGAATTGGAAGTGATGGTAAATCCAACACCTGCAGGAGCAATACACGAACAGAAATGGGACAGCTTCGCCAATGAAATAAAAAATAACAACCGGTTTTTTCTAACAGAAGTAATTGATCTCGATTTATTAAAGGAGTTGCTTGCGAACTTTTCGCGCACATATGATGCGGGTAAAATATTCTATCGCGGAAGAGTATCAGACAAATCGGGCATTATTCTGGATGAAATGGGAAAGCCCCCGGCGGATATTAGTACACCTGGAAGGGCCAACCCTAAAGGCATACCTTATCTTTATGTTTCTACAAAAATTGAGACGACGATTTATGAAAGCAGGTCATCGTTTCTTGATTATATCACAATTGCTGAATTCAGGTCAACTGCACCACTAAATGTTATCAGCCTGAGAGGGATTGAACTTATCAGCCCTTTCGTTTTTGCAGATCAACTTCCTAAACACCTCGCGAACCAGAAATACCTCATCCGGCTTGAAAAAGAACTATCACGCCCGATACGCAGGTACGACAAGGAACTGGATTATCTGCCTTCACAATATTTATGTGAATATGTAAAATCACTCGGGTACGATGCAATTGAGTACGGAAGTTCATTGTTGGATGGAGGAATTAATCTGGCGGTATTCAATGATGACAAACTGGAAGCGAGAAATTTGGACGTTTATGAGATTACAAAAGTTGAATTTCAATACCAAAAAGTTTAATGATTGAGAAACGATGCTACAAGTTTTATCAGTGAACGAACGGCAGAGTTGACTATAATACCTCGCCTTCTTGCTGACCTGCACCCTTACTATCCCAAAATAACTCCTCTTTTTTATTGGGCTACTCGCGAAGGTGCAACAATATCAAAAGGTTCTTTTCAATGGTGCGATATCAAATTGCTTGTAGTATATGCTCGAAGACCGAAAGTTTCTTTTCCAGGTGACCCACTGGTTCACATTAAGTTGAATCAGATGCTTTTTACACGCGCAAATTATTTTACGCAACAAGGCATTCCTGTAATAGCCGGATTTCCTATGGCTAATAAGTTAGAGGATATACATTTTGCAACTGAATGTGCCTGGGTAAAAATTGATCCTCATAGTTTCGAAATAGAATTTGATATTTCCGTCGAAGATAAACATATTGAAAATTCCAGTTTGCCTTTACTGGGGCCTGAACAAATTGCAGGACTGATTGACGAATCACCAAATCTTCAATGGAAATCTATTATAGAAAAACTTAACGAATTTCGAAGAACTAGCCCGTATTTTTCCCGATTTTCATTTGGCGGCGACCCATACCGACCTATCTATTTATTAGCTCACGCCGGATAAAGGTAAAACACATCAAATGGAGTAAACTATCAGATCATGGAAAACAATGCTCATTACTACTGGAAGAATTTTAGATTGGGGACAGAGTTACAGGCGGCAGGTTCATTTATTTATAATGCATTGTTTTGCCTTGAGAACATGCAGAGTTTTTATTGGGAACACGAATGCTTTGAATTCTTATATAATCTTTCCGTTGGCATTGAACGGCTTGAAAAGATATCTATTATAATGCTGGAACATGACGACTCAGTTGACCCGGCAGCTTTCGAGAAATCACTCATAACACATAGCCATCAAGACCTGATTCAAAGAGTGAAGAAGAAAGCCCGGGGCTTTTCAGTAAACAAGCAAGGCAATCTTTTACTTGAACAACTGCAACATTTTTATAATTCGGCGCGGTACGACAGTTATAATTTATCATCAGTTTACAAACCGATCAAGTATCAGGAAGATCTTGTAAAATTTGTATCAACAGAACTTAAAATTGAAATAAACAACGAAGGTTTATTCACGACACCAATAGATGACAGAATGCGAAAGTTTTTAGGGAAAGTTATAAGCAAGTTGGCCGTTTCCTTTTACAAGCTTATTACCGCCGAGGGCCATAGATTAAACATGTACACTTACGAGATTGTTTCTGGATCAAAAGGATTCAAAATATTTATTGCGCAAGAGTATGATTTTATCGCGGAGCGCCGTATGCAACGTGAAGTTTTTTTATACCTGTATAAAAAAATGGAAGATAGTGGTGTGAGCCGGTTAATCAATCAAATGGAACCAGTTGAGTTTGGTCAATTGTCAGTGCAGCAATACTTGCAAAGTATGTTTTCTTATCATGGTGACAGGCAGGTACTGGATGAATTAGAAACAATCGAAGAGGATGAGAGAAGTCCCAAAAGCAGAATTGATAATATTATGGTTATTGGGACTGAGGCGACTATTTTTATTAACGATGACGATGATTTTTTGTAAAATATTGGCAAAAATCCCCGCCTGAAGGCAGGGATAACTATGTGGAAGGGTTAGTAAGCGATACTAATAACGCGGTGAGCGTTGGAATATTGTGCAAGGTTATCGCTCCTCCAAAATTGTCTCCGGCGCCCGTGAAATGATGACCTGTTCGCTCTCGATATCCCGCCAGGAAAGCAGGTAGACATTGGTATAAGTCAAACCGGAGAATTTGATCACTGACGTGTGAAACCGGAAATTAAATCCCTTCTTTTCCATTTTGATCTTCTTCACCTTGACATGCTTTTCCGCACCGAGTAGGTCTTTCATGACTTGGAAATTCTTCTTCAAAATCCGGTTCACCCTCCCCATTTCAAGATTAGCCTCTTTTTGTAACTGGTTGAAGTGTTTGGATTTGCAATCTTCATCGCAATACTTCTTATTACTCCTGTAGTGCGGAATCTCTTCTCCGCAATAGGTGCAGGGATGCTGGATCTGGTCACTCACGTGGTTTTTCATAGCGGTTTTGGTTGGTTACTGACCAAAGATACCAAACTTATAAACCGGATTAATTCGGTTTATAAACGGAATGAATTCCGCTTTACACGCTTTACGTCACTACCCGTTTTGAGCTTTGCACCATCAACCAAATGTCAAAGCAATGAAAACACAAAACTCAGTTCAGTTAATCGGTTACCTGGGTCAGGATCCGGTTATGACAACTGCCGTAAACGGTTCCAAATTGGCGCGTTTTAATGTCGCCACCGATTATTTCCGCCGCCTTAAAGACGGCACACTCATCAAGAAAGTTACCTGGCACCAGATACTTGCCTGGGATTTCCTTGCCGAAAAAGTACCGGGGAATTTCATAAAAGGAAGCCACGTCATGGTCAAAGGCGAGATCCGCCACCGTCGGTTCAAAAACAAAGCAGGCATAATCAAATCCGTCACTGAAGTGCGGGCTTCAGAACTCCTGAACCTCGACCGATGATTTCACCATCCCATAAACTTGAAAGCCATGCCAGCCAAAAGAAATATTATGCCGTACCGGGGCGTAAAAAAAGTAACGGGCTGGGGATGCAGTTTTGATTCCCTCAACGAACTAAAATATGCAATGAGCATTATGGAGAATTATTTTTTCCTCCGCTCACCCGTTTCTATTTACTACCACCCCGGAACAAAAATTACGCTTGACAAAATCCGCAGATGCCACCTGCGTTACACACCAGATTTCCTGGTGCGCAACAAGCAAACTTTCGAAGCGCATTTGATCGAGATCAAACCGCGTGTTTTTCAAAACCATTCGCAACTCGATCTGCGCAGAGCAGTTGCGGAAAATTACATTGCCCGTAAAAACCTCGATTGGACATACAAAATTGTTTTTGATGATGAGATCATCCTCGACGAACAGCAACTGCTCGACTTCGAATGCGCCGCTTCCTTAAATACCGGTGCAGAAGTAACCGGGTGGTTCAATGATTACTGCCGCCGCATGGGCCATGTTTTTCCCGATAATTCATTAACCGATCTCATCATCAGTGGCCGGCGTCCGCAAAACCCAAAATGGAAACAGATGCGTTTACTCTAAAATTCAATCTTTATGTTCCACAGCTATCAATATAAATCACAAACCGTTTTTTACAACGGTAACGTGCTCGATTCATTACTGGAATTCAGGTTTGCGTTGATGATTGAAGAAACACATGCCTGGCTGCGTAACGGTTTTGAAATGTATTACAATCTTGATAAGCTAACACCCGGCATAAAAGAGGACCTGCTTTGTTATCGCCCTGATTTTTTGATCCGCAATTGGCAGACCGGCAAAGCAGAATTGATCGAACTAAAGCCTTTTGGTTTCATCGACGATCACAAGAAACGTAAGATCCGCATAACTTCCTGCTTTATCAATGAATTTGAATACGACTGGACCTACCGTTATTTGAGCGATGCGGACATTCAACTTTCGAAAAAACAGCAGCGCAAATACCGAACGGTTCTTCGCGAACAAAACACTTGGCAGCACAAACCCTGTAGCCGCCTGTTGCAGAACACATCTTCTCTCAATGATACGGACTACAGGCGGTTTGTAATGAGTGGTTTGTTACCGGCCACGGTCCATCCACCAGGCTTCGTTGCGTCGCACTCTTGTACTTCCTGTTCCCTGTTACCGGCTACCCATTAAATAAGATCACAGCCGGATGCTTATCAACCCCTCCGTTTCACTGGCGCGAGGGGATTGATAAGCCCCCTCGCGTTTATCATTCACTAAAAAAATATTTGTATGAACAACATCATCGGATACGAAAGAATGTTTTTGAAAAAATCCACACGGGTGCTTATACAGGCGTCAATTCTTTCCACGGCAAAAACGGCTGGTGAATCGGCGGTTTCTTATCAACCCCGCTGTTTCACTGTGCGCGGGGATTGATAAGAAAACCCCGATTGCAAATTATTAAACAATAAAAACAAATGTTATGGAATTCACAGGAAGGATCACAGCAGATGCAAAAGTAAACACAGTAAAAGGAGACAAAGAAGTTGTCAACTTTTCAGTAGCCATCAATGATCGCTACCGCCCGAAAGGATCAACGGAAACAAAAGAGTTTGTCACCTACATCAACGTAGCATGGTGGATGGGAACAGGTATCACGAAGATCTTACGCAAAGGAGCCATCGTAACGGTTTCAGGTCGCGTGTACGCCAATGCCTACAATGATTTGGCTGGAAATGCAAAAGCAAGCATAAACTGTCACGCCAGTGAGATCAAACTCGTTCACTCGAAAAAAATGGAAGCCGCATCTACAGCTGCCGCTGCAGAGATCACCGAACCGGTAGAAGACCTGCCGTTTTGATTTGCTTACTCAACATTATTCATTTAAAAATTACAACTATGGCACATCAACTCCATTTCAACGAGGCCACTGGCAAACACAGCTTCTTCTCCGTAAAGGAAAAAGCATGGCACGGACTGGGAACAATAGTAGAGCAGTATCCGAGCAGCAGGGAAGCGCTGCAATTTGCCGGGCTTGATTACACAGTAGAGAAGCGGGCGATTTTCACTTACGATAATGAGAACCAGAACGCTGACGAAAAAAATGGTATCAAAATTCCCGAAGTACTGGTTCCGGATTATTTCGCAACGATTCGCACGGATAACGAAACAGTCCTCGGCGTAGTCGGCAAGGATTATGAAGTCGTGCAGAATGTAGACGCATTCTCCTTTTTCGATTCGATCGTCGATGGTGAGGGCATCATGTATGAAACTGCTGGAGCGCTGGGTAAAGGGGAGCGCATTTTTATTACGGCAAAACTGCCGGGCTATATCCGTGTTGGAAACGATGATTGCCTGGAGAAATATTTATTTCTCACAACATCGCACGATGGCTTCGGAAGCATCATGGCAGCCTTTACCCCGATCCGCATTTGTTGTAATAATACGCTCAATGCCGCATTGCGGAATAATACCGGTGCGATCAAGATCAGGCATACAGCTAATGCCAAAGAGCGGCTGGAACAGGCGCATAAACTGATGGGGATCAGCAACAGGCTGTCTGCGGAGATGGAAGACATCTTCAACCAATGGACCAGAGTACCGGTATCAGACAAACAGGTTAAGAATTTGATACAGCAAACACTTGTACCAAACAAAGAAGCACTCGCAGCATTGCAGGCTGGTAAAAACGATGAGTGTTCCACCTACTACCAAAATATGTGTGACAGCGCTTTTACCTACACGATGGTCAATGACACACAACAACTGGAAACCACACGCGGAACGCTCTTTGGTGCATACAATGGCATCACTGGCTATTTCCAAAATGTCCGCAAATACAAGGACGATACCGCCAAAATGAAATCGGTCTTGTACGGCGGTCTTGCACAACAACGTGGCCAGGTCGCATTTGATCTCTGCAACAGTTTCGCTAAAGGTGAAATAATTCTCAATTGATCACAAGGGCGGCGATCAACATCGCCGCCCTTAAATATCTTTTTATGCACATCATAGATAGCAACGGTAAAAAAATAACGATTACGAACCTGCACGCAGCCATCGATCAGGCAAATGTATTTGTCGGCTATTTCGAAACAGACGAAAGGTTCCGTGATTTCGATGAGGTTCAGAAATCCTATTGGATTGACATTCTCGAAAAGCTTCAGGAGTTGGCAAAACTCAATTAACCAATTATTCAATTCTAAAAAGAATAACGATGAAACACGACTATGAAGAAAGAAAACGCAAACGTATAGAAAACGCAAAAAAACAGGCGGATAAAAATGAAAAGTTATCAGGCGAACTTTTCGATAAAGCAAAACAAATGGCATCCGTGATTCCATTTGGCCAACCGATTATGGTAGGCCATCACAGCGAAAGCTCAGACCGCAATTACAGGAGCAAAATTCACAACACGTTCGGTAAAGCATTTGAGGCGGAAGACAAAGCAAAGTATTACCAGGATAAAGCGGAAACCATTGAGTCCAATGATGCGATCTCATCCGATGATCCCGACGCGATTAAAAAACTGAAAGAAAAACTGGTAAGTCTTGAAAAAAATCAGTTGTTCATGAAAGCTGCCAACCAGTGCCTTCGTAAAAAAGATAAAGCAGCTTTTCTGGCACTTGATATGGGTACTGAAGCCATGTGGGAGGAATTGCACCAGCCGAACGACTTCGGTTTCGCGCATTACAAATTTTCGAACAATTGGGCAGAGATAAGGCGGGTAAAGGATCGCATTACGCACCTCGAAAAACTTCAGGCGCTTGAAACCAAAGAAATCCGCATCAGAGATGCCCGTATCGTTATTAATGTGGAGGCCAACCGGGTGCAGATATTGTTCGATGCAATTCCCGCAGAAGAGATGCGTAAAAAACTCAAATCAAATGGCTTCCGTTGGTCGCCTTCACAAGGCGCATGGCAGCGCCACATTAGCAACTATGCCATCTATATCGCAAAGCAATTACTAACTCCTCCAACTGACCAACAAATTTTAAACCAATAAACCTCGTTGTATGCAAACCAATTTCTTTTCAACACTCGCATCACTAAACCTTGACGGTAATTTTCGCCTGAACATTCAGCGCCAACCGGATAATAAAATGCTTGTCTCTGTCTTACTTGTACATGATGATATCAAAGACAAGTCTGTTAAGCAGATACCAGCTCTTGTACTCGCTGGTTTTACCGATGATCTAGACAAGGGATTTTTCGATTCTATTCAACAACCGTTGCAAAAACAGAACACGCTGCTTTGCAACCTGTCCGCTCATGAAAAAGCACTGGACAAAACGAAGAAGGATAATGAAACCAAAAATACCAGTACATCATCTAATTCAAGCGGCAAACGCAGAAGGTTCGATGAACAAATGAAAAAAGTAACCGACCTCGAAAAGCAACAAAAATATGGACAGGCTATCGCACAGTTACCAAAAGATAAAGAATATCCTGAGTACGCTGATGAGATCACAAAAAAGATGCAGGAGCTGAAAGGAAAACATGGTTCACTTTCCCTATTTGGTGCTGAAGAGGAAGTAGGTTCTGAACATGACGCAGGCCAGGAGGAAAACAATGAGGACAGCGATGAGGACAATGACAACGAGGATCAGGATGAAGAGGATGCCGGTGAAAATGAAGAAGAAGAGGACAACAACTAATCATTAAAATTTAAAATGAAACGTTATGTTATTAGCAACACAACTGCCACGAATATTCAGGTTTGATAACAAGGGTAACGAAGTTGAATTACCGGATCCCGAACCAAATTTTACACCGGAATCGGTTTTAAACTTTTTCTCCGGAACATATCCCATTCTCACTACTGCTAAAATTGAAGGACCTGAAATCGCCAATGACCGTATAGAATACAAATTTGTAACCACGCTTGGCACAAAAGGATAACGATGAAAAAACGAAAACAAAGAACATTGATTAAGGAAAAACAAAAAGAGCTATGGAAACACTACAGACAGATCGCAGACTGGGCAGAAAGACTGGATTACTTAGGCGACGCCGCAACCATACGAAAAACAAAACAGCAAAGCCTGCCGCCATCGATGCTTCCTATGCTTTTTTAAAGCAGGAGTTTACTCCGGTATCAGACCTTGCACTAAACAACACAGTGACAATTGCTGCAATCGAAATGTCTTACTATGCGAGCCTCGATCATTTGTCAAAACTTTATCACTTCAGACCAAGACGATTCCTGAATCTGCCATATCCTTCTAACATCGCCAATTCTTTTGAACATGCCAAACAACGACTGGCAAAAAAAGACCGCTTACTTGAATTGGTGATCGTTTCCAAAGATGATGGATCAGTATGCCTTGCCACCGCCCGTGAATACGACACGAACTTAACACTACTCATGATGCCCATGGATGCACTCAGCTGCTTGCATCGAGCTAAGAATTTTCAGTCTTTCCGCTTGCTGTTATCGTGTTACGCTTACCTGTACCAAAAAACAGGCATGGAACTGTGTGATCAGGGGAGTTATGTTTTTGGTTGCTATGAAACCAACCAGGAATGGATCGAGAACGAAGAATCATTCATGGATGAGGAAGAATATAAGGGATATTACCTGCTGTTCGCATACATGAAACGCTGCCTTAAAATCCTTAACCGGGAGGTCAAAAACCAGTGCCATCTCAATCAGTTTTCACAGCGTATCCGTTCCTTTGAACCGGTCAGTGTTTTTGATAAACAATTGCTTAGCTCTGCTCAAACACTGTTTGACTTGCATACGAAATTTCCTGACCGTTCATTTACAGAAAATAGCAGCGGAAAATTTCTCCACACAGAGGTAGAAGAAATGGGTTACCTGTACCAGTATTTTACTTTCTGCTGGTCCACTGAAGGTATCCTGATCGACCAGTATACGGAATATGTGAACTCGGACTTGCAGGAGCGCGAAGCATTGGATCAACCAATGGCGTTGCAATTATTTGACAGGGAGCAGAAAAAATCCATACATGACTTTTCATTTGAAGAAGCATTACAGGATGCGATCGGTTCACTTGCAGAAATCTTAAATCAATTGACATGAAAAATATTTCAACGCGTTTTACAAAGGAATATCTTCCTTTTAAATCAATCGTTATCTACCAATCTCCAGGGCGAAAGAAAGAGAGCTTTGTCGAAGCTTATGATTTTTCACCTGAGAACAGGATGATCAATGCTCACCCATTGAGCCTTCGGGAAAGCCAGAAACTGGGCAAGATACTTTCCTTCGGCCTCGAAAAGCAAACTCAATGTTTAGAACCAATTGGCGTCCTGCCGACCAATGTGCTTTACCTGAGTTCAAAAGGAGAAGGCACGGTCGTATGGTACACGCAGTCGGGTAAACGTGAACTGCTTTTCCGTGAGGCACTTGGGATTGCTTCCCAGGCCTATCATTTGCCCGCACTACTTTGGAAAGCAACAAAGGATCACCTGTATGTCTTTGCGTTGAAATCAAATAAGCGTCCGACTGATAAAACACATCTTTTCAAAGCTCCTTTTTTCAATATCCATGAAACAGGTCAGGTATGCATGGGAACAGTAGACATTGCTTTAGAAGAGGTAGATAATTTACAGTCGCTGATCAATAGCTGGGAAAACTATTTTTTCAACAGTCACTTCTCGCACCTGATCGGCGAAGTTTCACCTGTCAAAGGCAATATCATTCAGCTTTACCATACGCTTAGCAAGCCCGGAACAATCTTTCCTATCAATGAACTTCTTCCATTCAATAAAACTGTCAAAAATACCATCAATGAAAACCAATAAGCACTCAGTCCATTTTACAGATAAATACCTGCTCGCACCAACTAACCCATTATCGGTAACGCTGATAGGTGCAGGTGGCACGGGAAGCAAGGTATTGACCGAATTGGGTCGGATCAATTATTCGCTCAACGAACTGGGACATCCCGGCCTTTTTGTAAAAGTCTACGACGATGATATCATTACCAATGCGAACAGGGGCAGGCAGAATTTTGCGCAATCGGAAGTTGGCTTGCCGAAGGCAGTGGCGCTGATCAACAGGATCAACCGTTTTTATGGTACAAACTGGAAAGCTTTCCAGCACAAAGTTTCAGCGAACGATCACCATAATTGGGGTAACATTATAATTACCTGCGTCGATACAGCAAAGGCACGTTTTGAGATCGCTGCAATGCTTTCCAAATGCAAAAATTACAACCATCGGGATCGCACTTTGTACTGGATGGATTTTGGGAACAGCCGGTTCACTGGCCAGGTCGTTCTCGCCAGTGTTTCAAAAATTGAACAGCCAAAATCCAGGAAGTTTAAAACGGTTTGCAACCTGCCATTTATTACGGATGAATACAGGGAATTACTTAAGGAAGCAGATGACCGCAATGAACCCAGTTGTTCGCTGGCGGAAGCATTAAACAGGCAGGACCTTTTTATCAATAGCAGCCTGGCTTCCATTGGCGGATCTTTATTGTGGTCTTTGTTCCGCGAAGGAATGACATCTTACCGTGGTTTTTTCCTCAACCTGAAAACCTTTTCCACCAACCCGATTCCGATTGTTTAACCTTAAAATACAGCAATGAAAAATCTCTTATTCATGCTCATGGAAATCGACCCCAACGATCCGCCAGACGATGGACCGTTTTACGTCATTGAAAAGTTCCACGAACCTGCATTTGTGCTGGATGAAAACGGTGATCTGAAATCATTTGACACCTACCTTGAAGCAGCCGCCGAAGCAGCCGATTGCCAGGATGGTTATGTGCTCTCATTTTAGCAATTTTATCCGCTTAGACTTATCTCCAATCCGCGTTAATTTTTACCCCACCTGCCCGAAATTCAGGCAGCTTGCTCCACTTCTTTTTATCCTCAATAATTTTATAGTATCAATTCCAGTGAGCTTTAAAAAAGCTGCCTGAACCTCGTTCATTTCAGCCGTCTTGGCGCCGGCTGCAAGATGTACAAACGTTACACGTTTGGGTTCATTGGCACTCACTCGGAACTCGTTCGTGCTTGAAGAAAAATAAAAAATGTGAAGATGGAAAAGACGAGAAAAGTGCGCGACCGGTGGGTCAACGTGCGCATGAACCAGGAAGAGTTCGATAAACTCGAAACCAACCGCAAAAAAACAACGGAACGAAACAACAGCGACTACATACGCAAGATCGCTTTTGATCAGCCTGTAAAAATTCTCACGCGCGATGCATCCCAGGATGCACTCACCAACGAGATCATCCGCCTGCGCAAAGAACTCAATGCGGTCGGCCAGAATTTCAACCAGGCGGTGCGCAAACTGCACACCTTAAAAATGATCCCCGAGTTCCGTAGTTGGATCACTGAGTATGAACACACGCGCAAACAGATCGCAGCAACTGCCGAGATCATCTGCACAACCATTCCCAAAAACATCGCATGATGGTCGCACGTATCACCACACCTGCGAGTATGCAGGAAACGCTCAATTACAACGAACACAAAGTGAAACGTGGCGTGGCGGTATGTATTGCAGAAAACCATTTTCCACGTGCTGTCAACCAATTAAATTTTTATGATAAACTTTATTGGCTGCAGGAGCGCAATGATCTCAACAACAGAGCAACTACAAAAACGCTGCACGTCTCGCTGAATTTCGATCCCTCTGAAACATTATCCAATGAACGTTTGACAGAGATCGCAAACGACTATATGCAGCGCATGGGTTTTGCAGATCAGCCTTATCTCGTTTACAGGCACGATGATGCAGGTCACCCGCATGTCCATATCCTTGCCACGCTGATCCGCGAAGATGGTTCCCGCATTGATACGCACAACATCGCCCGCGATCGTTCCGAGCCTGCCCGCAAAGCGATCGAAGAAAAATACAATCTCGTTCGCGCAGAAAATAAAAAAATCCTGAATGAAGTTTCCCACACTCCATTGATGAAAGCAGTGTATGGAAAAAGCGATACCAAGCGCACGATCTCGAATGTACTGAAGCAGGTAGTGAACGTTTACAATTATACATCGCTTGCCGAACTCAATGCCGTGCTGAAAGGTTTCGGTGTGGTGGCCGACCGCGGCAACAAGGACAGTTTTACTTATCGCAAAGGCGGTCTGTTGTACCGCCTCCTCGACCGGGAAGGAGCACCCGCCGGGGTTCCCATCAAAGCGAGCACCATCGCCGGTAAACCAACGCTTAGCCACCTGGAAAAGCGATTCGAAGAAAACAAATCGGATCGTGAACTACCTGGTTTATCGTTGCAGGTAACACTTGACAAAATACTCCACACGCACCCGCTCACACTCAACGTCTTGATCGCCGCACTCGCAAAAGAAAATATCACCACGGTACTTCGTCAAAACGAAGAGGGCCGTATCTACGGAATTACTTTTGTCGATAACCGCAACCGCAGCGTATTCAACGGTTCCGAAATAGGTAAAGCCTACAGCATCGCAGGATTGTACAAACAACTGAGTGAACGATCAAAGAATCTTGGTGCCAGTCTGCACGAGCAACAACTATCCAGCCATCATTCGTTGCTGGAGCAAATGTTCTTACCCGAAAACGAACTCACTAACACGCCGAAAGAATTATTGATCAAACGAAAGAAAAAGAAACGAAAACTATAACCTCAAATTTATCATTATGTCAACAGGAGAAAACGAACAGGACTTACGCAAGATACTCGACATGACCAGGTGGCTCAGCATTGTTGTATTGCTGCTGCATTTTTATTATTTCTGTTATGGTGCATTCGTGCACTGGGGACTCTATTCAGAATTTTCTGATAATCTATTGCTCGGCATTGCACGCACAGGATTGTTTGCCGACCTTCAAAATGCAAAGATCATTTCACTGTTTTTGCTCATTGTTTCTTTACTGGGTGCGCAAGGAAGGAAAGATGAGGAAAGCAACATCAAATTGCTACTGGGATTGATAGCTACTGGTCTCTTGCTTTATTTTGTAAGCAGTTTCATTTTAAAGATCAACGGGCAAAACACTACCATTGGTTCTGCATACATGTTCACCAATACGTTGGGGTATGTTCTTTTTTTGGCAGGTGGAACACGCGCATCACGGTTAATTCAACAACAGTTAAAAAAAGATGTCTTCAACGAGATCAATGAAACCTTTCCGCAGGAAGAACGATTGCTGACCAATGAATATTCAATCAACTTTTCTGGAAGTTATCGCTTGCAACAGACAACACGCAAAAGCCGTGTCAACATCATTAACCCATTTCGCGGCCTTCTCGTAACGGGAAGTCCGGGTGCAGGTAAAAGCTGGTTCGTGATCCTGCCACTGATCAAGCAACAGATCGAAAAAGGATTCGGTATGTTCATTTATGATTTTAAGTACGATGATCTTTCCAGGGCGGCTTACAACTGGTTGCAGCAAAATCAATCAGCGTATACCAATCCACCAGCATTCTACGCCATCAATTTTGATAACCTTCTTTGCTCGCACAGATGCAACCCCCTTGACCCCGAATCGATGTACGACATTACCGATGCAACAGAATCCGCACGAACCATCCTCTTAGGATTGAATCGCGAATGGATCAAAAAGCAGGGAGATTTCTTTGTCGAATCACCGATCAATTTTGTAACGGCGGTGATCTGGTTCCTGCGCAAATTTGAAGATGGCAGGTATTGTACGCTGCCGCACGTGATCGAACTCATGCAGGCGCAATACGATGATCTCTTTCCTGTGCTGAATACCATACCTGAAATCGAAGTATTGGTAAATCCATTTATTACCGCATTCCAGAACGATGCAATGGAACAACTCGAAGGCCAGATCGCAAGCGCCAAAATTGGAATGGCGCGTCTTGCTTCACCGCAGATATACTGGGTATTGTCCGGGAATGATTTTACACTCGACATCAACGATCCTTTCAAACCGAAGGTGATTTGTGTCGGCAACAATCCTGAAAAACAAAGTACATACGGTGCAGTATTGTCCCTGTACATTTCAAGACTGATTAAGATCGTAAACAAAAAAGGGAAACAGAAATGCTCGCTCGTCTTTGACGAGTTTCCCACTATCTTCTTCAACAACATGGATGGACTCATTGCAACAGCGCGAAGCAACAAGGTAGCAACAACGCTTGCTATGCAGGACTTCAGCCAGCTTCGCAAAGATTACGGGAAGGAGCAGGCAGATGTGATCACAAATATCTGCGGTAACATCATCAGTGGGCAGGTGACGGGCGATACAGCCAAAATGTTATCGGAACGTTTCGGAAAGATCGTGCAGCAAAAGGAAAGTATGTCGATCAACCGAACGGATACTTCGACGAGTAAATCATGGCAATTGGAACATGCCATGCCTGCTTCAAAAATTGCAGCACTTTCTTCAGGCCAATTTGTGGGCATGGTGGCAGATGACCCGAATGAAAAAATTAAACTGAAAATGTTTCATTCAGAATTTGTTCAGGATACCGATCAGATAAATGCAGAAATGAAAGAGTTTATGCCTATTCCAAAAGTGTATGATCTTTCTAACCAGGATGTGCTCGATAATTATTTCCAGATCAAGCTGGACATTAAGAACCTCGTAGAAAATGAAGTGAACCGTTTGATGGCGGAAAGGGATGCACAAAGAATGATGCAATAGATCACTGGAGGATGTATTTTTCCTTGTCAAACACCCTAGGGGTTTTTACGGGTGGTTGCCAAGGAAAAAACAAGGGGGTAGGATCATACAAAGGGACGTAGGCAGTGCAGCCCGTTGAAAGTGCGGTTTTCTACTCCCGGTTGGGCTACACGGAATACGCACAGTTTATGGATAATTTGTAACTTGAAGTCAGTGAATCAACCATTGTACATACCACCTACACGTAAAGCCGTATTGATCGGCTCTCCCGGTCGTGGTGAGAACAGGCTGCATGGAGTTGAAAATGATATTGAGAATTACTACCAGTTCCTGCTTTCTCCGCGTGGTGGTGTATGGAGCGAGCCTGAAATAATTGTGCTGGCGGATCCAACAATGGATGAAGTTTTGAATGCAATTCATAGTAGTTACGCAGATTATCAATTCGTTTATTTTTCAGGGCATGGCAACCAGGATATTTACGGTAACGATTTCATTTGTTTGGACGGAAATGATTTGCAGGATGATTACCTCTTTAATGCAGCAGGTCCAAGACAATTTTTGTTGCTGGATTCATGCCGTAAATATTACCATACCATCAGTGGATTCCCGAAAGAAATGGAACGATGGGTGTATGCGGATGGTTATTCAGCAGCGCGTGAAATGTTTGACCGTTATATTTTAAATTCTCCAGCCGGTAAAATGAAAATGTATGCAGCTTCTCCGGGACAGGTTGCAATGGATAACCGTTATGGTCATGGCGGAGAATTTACATTGGCCTTGTTAAAGGGAATTTACGATTGTAAGGTAAGCAGCGGCTGTCAGGCTATTTTCCCGCAAGCTGCGCTGGCAGATGCAAAAGGAATTTTGCTTGAGAAAAGAGAAGATCAAATTCCAGAACTGGTGAACGTCGAGGGGAATTTACAGGTTCCTTTGGGTCTTGCCTCTCCCGAATTTATCCGCAAAGATGCTGTCGTGCAATATCGTCATCAAATGAACATAAGGCAACAGTTTGAGAGATCACGAAAACGTCGATCCAATCAAACTGCTGCAGGTTTTATATTCGCAGGACTGCTTATTTGGGGCTTGTCGAAACAATAGTCTTATAACAAATTGGATAACGTATTCTGATCAGGTAGTATTCCCTTTAATTGTTCAGGCATCTTCTTCGAGGTACTGAAAGTTGCAGCACCCATTCCTTTTTCTATATTCCTGAAAGCATATTCAACAACTGTATTGTTTTTTTCTTTGCAAAGTATCACGCCGATACTTGGATTTTCGTGAAGTTTTTTTTCTTTTTCATCAAGTACATTCAAATAGAAATTCATCTGCCCTGCATGTTCGGGTCTGAATCTTCCTGTCTTGAGTTCAAATACAACCAGTGCGTTTAAAACACGATTGAAAAACAACAGGTCGATAAAAAATTCTTCGCCAGCCAGTTCCAGCCTGTATTGATTACCAATAAAACAAAAACCTTTTCCCAACGCCATGATCGTATCACGGATCTGTGAAATCAGTTTGCCTTCAAATACCCGCTCGGTATCTGATTCTTCCATCTGGATAAAATCAAACAGGTAATTATCCTGGAATACCTCAAGTGCATTCACTTTAGAATCGCCCTCCAATGATTGACTGAAGTTGTTTGGCAACTGTCCGCGAACACTATATAACTGTGCATCTATGTGATGTTCTAAGGTTCTTTTTGACCATTCATTTGTTGAGGACTGGTGAATGTAAAACCATCTTTCTTCACGGGTATTAGTACCGAACAGGATAACCAGGTGATGAGTGAAGCTAATCCCGTAAAATAACTCAAGAAGTTGATTTTCAGGTATTTGCAATTGGGTCACCGCTGGTGACCCAATTGTGCTCCCCACTGGGGAACAAATTGCCAGGTCTTGATACGCCTCATAGAATTGACGCATTCTTTTCAAACTCGTATATGAGAACCCTTTTAACCCCGGTAACTGTCTTTGAAGATCATCCGCTAGTTTCTTTATTACGCTTTCTCCCCAGTTTTCAGCCTTTACTTTTTGTGAAAGTGTCCTTCCAGTATTAAAGTATAGAACCAGTTGTTCCCTGTTAACGAGTTTGGCCGCATTGTATCGGCTTTGAATGATTTGTTGTTTGATGTCCTTTATAAAATTTATATAACTGTTTTCCATTGTTAGAGTTTTTTGAAATAATGAATGAACTAAACCGCACGTAATTGTTTCGCCCGGAATTGATCGCGTTTTTGATCAAGCCTTTCTTCAAGTTTGCCGAAGTCGTCTATGATCTTTTCTTCATCTACATCCGCATAAATCTGTGTAGTCGTAATCTTTGTATGGCCCATAATCTTCTGTATGGTTTCCATTGGAACGCCGTTTTTCAATGCGACTGTTTTGGCAAATGTGTGTCGTGCCACATGGAAGGTCATAGGTGTAGTGATCTCGCAGGCGTTTTGAATAATATGCAGGCACCTGTTGACATATTGATTGCTGAGAAAAGGGAAGATGGTATTCCTATCCTGGAAAGTTTCCTTGTTACGATATTTGTTCAGAATCCGTGTAGCGGTTTTCAGCATTAAAACCCGTTGAAGTTCATCTGACTTTACACGGTATTTCAGGCACCATATTTTGTCGTCCATGGTAAATTCAAAATCTTCCTCTGTCAAAGTCATTACATCGATGTAAGCGAAGCTGGTATAGCAGGAGAAAATAAAAAGATCACGCACATAGTTTAAGTTCTCGTCCTGGAAATGTTTGCTTTCCAGTTGCAGCACTTCCTGCATGGTGAGTTTTTTACGGTGCGTTTTTTTGACCGGGCATTTATAATGATCAATTTCATTTATCTTGACCCATTTGATTTCTGCAGCCCAATTCATAATTCTTTTGAAACGCTGGATATGTTTGGCAACACCATTGCCGAGGCAGGGATCAAATTCTTTTAAAGGCTGGTTGCGGATGTAAAATTCAAGATCCGTTGCAAATTGCATATCAACCTGTTTTAAGTAAACGGTTTGATTATCGAATTGCTGGTTAGCAAACGCTTTGATATATGCGACGGTTGTCTTATAGTTTTTGAACCCGCCATGTTTTAATTTGTCTTCAAATATTTTCGAGAAGTAATCTAGGAGGTCGAATAATTGTTTGCCTTTCTGTGGAATGGCTTCTCCCAGGTAATATTGTTTAACAGATTCTGCTGTGATGTCAATTTCTTCCGCTCGCATCCACCGGTATTTATGCTTGATGCCATCTCTGGTTTCAGCAATCGCATTATTAATTGATTTTACGCGGAGAGATTTACCGGTAACGGTTTCTGTTTTGCTGTCCCATTCTGAAACGACAATACTTTCTTTTAATGAAATTTCTTTGGCTTCTCCATCCACTGTGATCCGGGCATAGATCAGCGCTTTTTCTTTGTCAGATTTGTTGCGGCGGATGATAATATCAACCGCAAAAGTGTGTGTCGTTGTCATGACAGGCTTTTTTGAGTTTCGTTTTGAAATGATTTGATGCTTTCTGCACATTTTCTACGTGTCCCGCAGGTTCGAATCCAAGTCGGATTACGTCTAATCAAGTCAAATAAAATTGCCTTAATTAGTTGCAAGTCAATGTGTTATCGAAAAATCCTTGAGTTCAAGATGTGTGCCTGAAACGGCTCAAGGATTTGCTCAAATCAAGCCTGATATTTTTTGATATTTTCTGCTACTCTTATGCAGAAAAATCAAGTTGATATTAACATTTTGTAAGAGGAGAAAGCCAATTTGTCGCAAGGAAAAAACAGGACGAATTGGCTGAAACACGCGCTGGATAAGGGTTCCAGCACGTGCACGAATCGTTGATTTCGGAAAACAAAAAAAGACCAATCTTTCGATTGATCTTCTCTTTGGTCGGGAAGACAGGATTCGAACCTGCGACCCCCTGGTCCCAAACCAGGTGCGCTACCGGCCTGCGCTACTTCCCGAATCTTCCACCTCGCGTTCGCAAAGGTGAATGGTATTGTACCGGTTGTTGTGTATCCGCTTTCACTGAATCTTGGCGGAGAACGCGACGCGGTGAGGGAGGGATTCGAACCCTCGGTACAGTTTAACCCGTACGGCAGTTTAGCAAACTACTGGATTGAGCCACTCTCCCACCTCACCGTCCTGCTCTTTTCAGAGAGGGTTGCAAAAATAGGTTGCCAGCTGTAAACCGCCAAAAAATGTATCCTAAAAACAATAAAAAAAACGTCCCGGATAGAAATCTACCCGGGACGCAATCTGGTTATTTGCAAACAAGGCGCTTACATAGCCGCCAGTTGTACTTTTTGGGTTAATTCCATTACATTTTCACGGAAAATAGAATCAGTATCCATTAGGTCTTTTACCGTCTGGCAGGAGTGGATCACGGTAGTATGGTCACGTCCACCAAAATGTTCGCCAATCGTTTTTAATGAATTCTTCGTGAAAGCTTTGGCGAGATACATCGTGATCTGTCTGGCTTGTACAATTTCTCTTTTCCTTGTCTTCTGCAACAATTTATCGTAAGACACATCAAAGTATTCGCATACCATTTTCTGAATCGCGTCGATGGTAATTTCCTTGCTGCTGGTTTTTACAAAATTGCGGAGTACTTTTTTGGCTAGTTCCACATCAATGTCCTTCTTATTAAGGGATGATTGCGCCAATAAAGAGATCAATGCGCCTTCCAGTTCCCTTACATTGGTATTGATATTGTAGGCAACATACTTAACCACCTCTTTTGGCATATCCAGCCCATCGTTCTTCATTTTCTTTTCCAGTATCTCGATACGGGTTTCGTAATCGGGTATCTGAAGATCGGCACTCAGGCCCCAACGGAAACGACTTAGCAATCTTTCCTGCATACCATCCAGGTCTTTGGGTGGTTTATCGGAAGTCAGCACCAGTTGTTTACCGCTTTGATGCAGGTGATTAAAAATAGCAAAGAAGGCATCTTGGCTTTTTTCTGCACGACTGAAGAACTGAACATCATCGATGATCAGTACATCAATCAGCTGGTAAAAGTGAATGAAATCGTTGATCGCATTATTACGGCTATGATCCTGGAACTGGTTAATGAATTTTTCGCTGCTTACATATAATACTACTTTACCCGGATGCAGTCTTTTTACATCATTTCCGATGGCCTGTGCCAGGTGTGTTTTACCCAAACCAACCCCGCCATATATTACCAATGGATTAAAAGAGTTAGCGCCTGGTTTTTCTGCTACTGTTTTACCGGCGCGGCGAGCCACCCTGTTACAATCTCCCTCTATAAATGAATCAAACACATACATATGATTCAACTGGGGATCGATCTGCATTTTCTTCAGACCGGGTATAACGAAAGGGTTCTTTACAGGATTATCTATCACCAACGGAAAATTCATCTCGTTGTTGTTATAGGTTTTCATGTTACTGGCGGGCACGTCCATTGATCCATTGCGTCCATTGGTATTGCCACTGTCTACCATGATGCGGTATTCAAGTCTTGCCTCTTTTCCCAATTCACGTTTCAGTGTTTTAGCAAGTAGGTTAACGTAATGCTCTTCCAGGTATTCATAGAAGAATTGGCTGGGTACCTGAATCATTAGAACGTTTCCTTTTAACTCTACCGGTGTAATGGGCTCAAACCATGTTTTAAAATGTTGCCATTCTACAATGTCTTTGATGATCTTTAAACAATTGCTCCAGACTGATTCAGCGTTCTTAGCCATACAAAAAGAAAGAATTTATAATGAGTTACAATATTTCTGCCTGATTACCTATCCAAACCCTCTAAGCCTTCAAGTTATCTTATTTTTTCCACATGTGGATAAGTAAAAAAAATAAATTGGGGCTGCGAATATGTAGACTTTATGTTGAAAAAAAAATTTTTTATTCCCTTGTTTTTTTCCCTATAACTACAGTATGGGCGTTTGCGAGATTTTTCTTTTTAAAGCCTGAAAAAACATAATCGAGCCGCCCCAGCTGAATACCCGCCCAACCTACCTGGTTTACAATCGTATCTCCTCCCTTTCTATTACGATATTTACGGGGTTCCTCAAAGAAGCGATGCGTATGACCACCAATGATCAGGTCGATGTCGTAACACTCTTTGGCCATTATTTCATCACTTACCTTATCCTCATCATATTTATCACCCAGGTGCGATAGACAGATGATCATTTCACAACCCTGCTTGCGCAAAGCTTCTGCGGCCCGGTTGGCTTCTTCTATTGGGTTGAGGTATACTGTTTTACCATATAGATTTTCAGGCACCAGTCCTTTCAGTTCTATACCTACTCCCAATACACCAATTTTCAGATCTCCTTTCTGGAAGATCTTATAAGGTTGAAACTTTGTTTCCATGGGCGTGGCTGCAAAATCATAATTACAGATCAGCAAGGGAAACCCGCCATGTTGTAACTGAAGCGCAAAATTATCAAGCCCGGCATCAAAATCATGATTACCTATTGTTGCCGCATCGTAGCCCATCATTTTCATGGCTTTCATTTCCGGCTCACCCTTATACATATTAAAATAAGGTGTGCCCTGGAAAATATCGCCGGCATCCAACAGCAATACTTCGCCGCCTTCATTACGGATCTCCTGTATAAGGGCCGCCCGGGCAGCAACACCGCCCAAACCCTGGTTACGGCTACCATCCATCGGAAACGGGTCGAGTCTGCTATGTACATCATTAGTATGTAATATGGTGACCCGCCTGCTAACAGCAGCTTCAGCTTCATTGGCAAATAATGAAGCTGTTGCTAATGCACTACCGGCCAGAGCGGTCTGACGGATAAATTTTCTTCTGTTAATTGACATTGACTACCCTTTTTTCAATCATAAAATCAACAGGTTTACCCTGTTGTGTCAGTTCTGATACAAATTCGATCAGCGCATCGCGCATTAAATAGCCTTTGTTTTGCTGTGTGATGTTTCGCAGCATATCGCAATCACTGCCTCCATTAGCCACATAATCCGAATTGGCAATTACATATAGTGCATTTTCATCGAGGGGCTTGCCTCCGATCAGGATATTCACGGCTTTCTTATCTTTAATCCCCATAATTACCCCTGTCGAAACGGGCCATCCTCCGTCAGAGGCTGTTTTGTCGAGAAATTTTTTCAGTACCGCTCCTTTCACTTCCTGCAACACGATCAGGTTATCGAATGGCATCAGTTCAAATATCTTCCCAACCGTAATATTCCCTTGGGGGATGTAAGAGCGGATCCCGCCCTGGTTCATAAACCCGGCATCTACTTTTTTACCAAATTTTTTCTCCGCCATGATGCGTATGCAATCAGCCATAAAATTTCCCAGCCCACTTTCCGGTTGTTTGGCACTAAGGTTATTGTTTGAGAACCCGATTACCTTATTCATGGTCGCATTCAGCGAACCGGCATAAGGCTGCAGCATTTTAACCAGTCCCGAATCCGGCTTCAGGTCTTTCTCGATCCGGTAATCTTTGTATGAAAGGGCCGTAGTTTGCTGGCTGCTGCTACAGGCAACGGTCAGAACAAATAAAATAGAAATATAGAAGAGATTCCTGGTCATAGTTCACGAAACTTGTGTTTTGAAAGATACAATATTAATACAGCCATGAGCTTCTTTTTTTGAATTGTTAGCGAATTTTAATCCTACTTTTGGGCACTTAAAAAAACTTGAAATATGTCTTACGAAATTATTGGTAAACTGGTCGCTGTTTTCGATATCGTTCAAAGAACAGAAACATTCAAAACGCGTGAATTTGTGATTGAAAAAACAGAAGATATTGGTGGCAGAGTAATTACCAATTATGTTAAATTTCAATGTGTGCAGGATAAAACAGCCATGCCCGACCGCTTTATTTTGGGTGATGATGTAAAAGTGCAGTTCAACATCAAAGGAACCAAATGGGTGAAGGATGGAAAAGAGAATTATATTACCAACCTGGACGCCTGGAGAATGGAAACCATGAAGATGGGACAAACCGGAGGTGCCCCGGATTCTGTTAATTACAATGATATGCCTCCACCATCAGATAATATTGATGACCTCCCTTTTTAGATCACCCTAATTCTGTATTGATAAGCATAAGTGCTTATCAATACAGAACCTTATAGCACTTTTTAGGATAAACACCTAACAGTATGCAAAAAGAAATCTCCCTAAAGCTTACCCCCTCCGAATCCGTTGATGATACACTGATCAAAGAATATATTGCCCGTACAACAGGTAAAGAGGAAAAAGACATCAGTGGTTTTCATCGCATCAGGCAATCCATTGATGCCCGGGGCCAGAGCCAGGTATGGATCAGTCTTACCCTCCATGCATTTATCAACGAGCCCTTTCAGCAAAGAAAGCAATTAGCCATTGATTTTACAGATGTATCCAAAGCTCAAACCCGTGTTGTTATCATTGGTGCCGGACCGGCAGGCCTGTTTGCGGCTTTAAAACTGATAGAACATGGTATACAACCCATTGTGTTGGAAAGAGGCAAAGATGTTCGTGCAAGACGAAGAGATTTGGCAGTTTTAAATAAAGAAGGCATTGTAAACCCTGAAAGTAATTATTGTTTTGGCGAAGGTGGCGCCGGCACTTATAGTGATGGTAAATTATATACGCGGAGCAGTAAACGGGGCGATATTAACCGAATACTGAGTCTGCTTCACCAGTTTGGAGCCGCGGAAAATATTCTATATGAAGCACATCCGCATATCGGCACCAACAAACTCCCACATATTATTACCGCTATCCGTGAACAAATTTTTCAATCCGGTGGAATCTTTTTATTTGAGAAGAAAGTAACCGATTTTATTATTGAAAAAGAGGAATTAAAGGCAGTGGTTACGGCCGATGGCGATACGATTACTGCCGATGCGGCGATATTGGCCACCGGCCACTCGGCAAGGGATATCTTTCAGCTTTTCCAGCATAAAGGGTTATCGATAGAAGCGAAACCCTTTGCATTGGGTGTTCGGATTGAGCATCCACAAGCTCTGATCGACTCTATCCAGTACCATTGTGCCGTTAGAGATGGCTATTTGCCACCTGCCTCTTATGGATTGGTAGAACAGGTAAATGAGCGTGGCGTATTTAGTTTCTGTATGTGTCCCGGCGGTATCATTGCCCCGGCAGCCACTGCGCCAGGCGAACTGGTGGTAAATGGATGGAGTCCGAGTAAACGAAACAATCCATTTGCCAACAGTGGTATGGTGGTACAGGTTGAAATAAAAGATGCTTTACAACATCTCAAAAAAAATCTCCCCCATCAAATTGAAGAGGGGGATCCACTGGCATTACTTTACTTTCAACAATCAGTAGAACAAACTGCGTTTAAAGCCGCGGGTAGTAATTTACAGGCACCGGTTCAGCGAATGGAGGATTTTTGCAATAATAGACATTCTGCGGTCTTGCCCGATTGCAGTTACCTTCCCGGTATTGTTTCCATTGAATTGGGAGCCGTTTTACCTGGTTTCATACACCAAAGTCTGCAAAAAGGATTCAGGGCTTTTGGAAAAAAAATGCGTGGTTATTTTACCAATGAAGCCCTTGTAGTGGCAACAGAAAGTCGCACCTCCTCACCTGTTCGCATCCCCAGAAAAGCTGATTCCTTATCACACCCACAGGTGCATAATCTTTATCCCTGTGGGGAGGGCGCCGGTTATGCCGGGGGCATTGTAAGTGCGGCAATGGATGGAGAACGGGTGGCGGATATGATCATAAAAAAGGAGAGGTAATCCTCTCCTAACCAAAAACAATTGTACAGGCACTTTTACCTGACTGAAGAATTGAAAATTCACCCAAAACTTCTTAAAAGAGGCAGAAATAGCAGTTCCAAATTCCCCCCGGTATTGGACCGCTACTTCTGCTTAACGGGTAGATTATAAGGTCTACCGGGTTAGTTCTCTTTACTGATGTAAAAATAACATACTCCGATTTCCCCGCATACGGGAAAAACCCCGTTTTTGGGGCAAATGGCTGTCAGACCTGCACAAAGCCATTTTTGATCGCATAAATCACCAGTCCAACCCTTGAATTAACTTCTAGTTTTTTGAAAAGGTTATCCCGGTAGTCATCCACAGTTCGGGGGCTGACCATCATTTCATTGGCGATTTCTTTCTGCGTTAATTCCGTGCAGCACCATCGGAGAAAGGATAGCTCCCGGCTATTGAGAACAATCTTGCCCTTTGCATGAGATTTCGGAATCATCCGTGGGGTAATGTATTCGTTATAATAATACCCCTGTTGCTGCAAAGCATGTATTGCTTTTTCCAGCTCTCTTATTTCACAATCCTTCAGCAAATACCCTCTGACCCCGTTTTTGATCATTTCCATAATCACCGGCTCGCTTTTAATCATGGTTAATGCAAGTATTTTTATGGAAGGGTGCTGTTGTTTCAGCTTTTTCGCCGTCTCCAGCCCGTCCATCAAAGGCATGGTAATATCAAGAAGGATAATATCAGGTAGTTCGGATTGCTTTAACTGATCAAGGAGTGAGATACCATTGCTCGCTTCACAAACAACTTCACAATCATCTAACAGGCCGATTATAACTGCAAGACTTTTACGCAATACCACATGATCGTCGGCTAAAGCAATTTTTATCATATTATGCTCCTTTAAACACCAAAGTAACCACTGTTCCTTTATTAATCTGACTGTTGATCTGTACTTCTGCGTCAATCATGGAAGCGCGGTTCCGCAGGCTACTCAGTCCGATCCCTTTTTTTGTGTCGCTCAATGTGTTTTCGAAGCCTCTCCCATCATCCTTAATACTGATATATATGTGTTCTTTCTGACGATAGATGCTTACATCAACATGAATCGCAGAGGAATGTTTTACGATATTATTCAACGATTCCTGAACCATTCGGTACAGGAAAATGATTTTGTCTTTATCGAGCGCAAGCCGTTCGAACTCTGATTTAAAAGATACCATAAACAGCCGCGTTTTCGATATTTGGTTTACCAGATGCCGTATAGCTGACACCAATCCTTCAGCTGCTAATTTATCAGCATAATAACCGGTGCCCAAGTCCCTTAGTTCTGTAATGGCTGTCGCAACCAGTTCTTTAATGGTTTGATAAGCCTCTGTTTCTTTTTGCTGGTAAGTAACAATATTCAGGTTCAGTTTGGCCAAACTCAGGATCTGTCCTACGTTATCATGAATTTCCTGGCTAACGATCCGAAAAGTATGTTCCTGCATTTCAAGCTGGGCTTCTAAAATTTGTCTTCGGAATTGTTCTGCCTGTATTTCTTTTTCATGAATCATCTGTTTCTTTCGTTTTACAGAATTCACCACAATAAAAAAAGTTGCCGATCCAAACAGTAAAATAAAAAAGCTACCTGCTAGGATGGCAATGATGATGTCTTCGTTTTCTTTTTGCATAGGATGATGGCGATGATGATACAAGAGTATAGTATTAGAGAAAGTATCTGCGGTATGGTGTTATGTAATACCTGTCCAAACAATTGTAAATCATTTTTGATAATATAATCATGCAATGAGAAGGAAATGCTTATGCCTGAAAAAAATAGTGACACCCCAAAAGAAATCCAGAACCCGGGTTCTTTGCACAGACTTAATCTTTCAATATCTATTGCCATTTTATACAAAAAAGCTAGTGCTGTGGTTACTATGAAAAATCCGCAAATTGTAACACACCAAAATATCGTGTTTAAATTATTCCTATAAAAAAAATATGAGCCCAAATAAATAATTAGGCATAATAGGCCTGACATAATTGTCATTTTTTTTATTTCTTTCGATTTTGTTAACGAATAAAATATAAAACAATAAAAACAGCTTTCGACTATTCCTATCAGATAGTGAATCCCATAATTTGGTTTATTTGTGAGTTGAAATTGTATCTTACCAAGAAAATCACCAAGGAAAACAAACGTCAAAAATGGTAGAAACCATTTCATATACGATCTCTTAATAAATGGATAACAATACGCTACAAATAGTAGGATTAGAAGCTCAGCAATATTATAAATGTAAGATTTCATGCTATTCGTAGGTTTTATCCCTGCTCATTCCTTCCCAAAATAAAAAAACGGTTGCCACCAGACAACCGTTTTTTCACCCTTTTTATTTACGTAGTTCTACTTTTATTCTCCGTCCTTCGCTGCTGGCTTTTTAGCTATGAGGATTTTTTTTTCTATTAACATGTTCTCCCTGAATGCTTTCAGCTCAATATCCAGCTTGTCCTGGCTCTCGGCTGTCCAGCCCGGGTTAATTCCGGTCAGGTCAGGTTTTCCGGCATCCACCCAACTGGTATACCAGAAATCAGCAACCAGATCGGCAGAGCTGATCAACTGGTCATTAATGGTTGTTCCCAATGCCGCAGCATATGCTTTGGCAAATTCGGTAGTATAACTTTTTGACTCTTTTCCCCTACGGATCTGTGTGCGGAATTTTTGTTCTTCCGTAAAATTCTCACTCACTTGTTTTTCTTTCAATAGCATTTCCGGAACCAGTGCCGCCGCTTTACGTATCGCCATCCATATTTCCGTTGATGGATTTTTCAGATAAGTAGCCTTATGTGATGAGTATAAATTGTAGTTTTCCAGCAAGAGCTCAGGTATCATCGACTCCCATAAACTATGCAGCCCTTTCTGATTCGTCAGCTGCCCATCATAATTTACCGAGGTATGCAGCGGAACATTGGCATCTCCGATATAATGGCCAAGATCAGTTGCGTAAAACAAAATACTGTCTTTGTTTCCTTGCTTAAATGCTTGCGTTAGCTTTTCTTTCATGTATATAACATGGTATGGTACATAGCCATATTTCAACAGGCTGTCTCTGCCATATTTTTTTACTGCCGCCATCCAATCAGCTGGCATTTGTGTGGCAGCCTGTTCGCCAAACATTTCCAGGTCTATAAAATGCCTGGTAGCTTCCATACTATCCTGGTTTCTGCGCGTATCGGGTCTGGGTGCATTGTTTACCAGTGATTCCATATTCTGGTAAAAGAAGGGTACCATTTCCTTTGGCAATTCATATACTGCCAGCTGATGCACTGTTCTATGCACAAGGAACCCCCAACTGGCCGTCAGTACCAGCACCGCCGATAAAATCACAATAACTTTTCCTTTTTTGATCATGTCCATGCTTCTGTTTTTAAAGAATGTGAGCAAATGTATTATTTTTTGCAACCGGGCTGTAAGAATTAGGTGAATGCGGCTACTAACCAGCCAGAAAAATAAACCCTACATTTGATTTCAACCCCATACAACATGAGCAACATCCTTGAACTCCACAATCTGAAGAAATATTATGCCACCCAAAAAGCGGTGGATGATATCAGTTTCAATATTGAACAAGGCAGCATTTTTGGCCTGCTTGGTCCAAATGGCGCCGGCAAAACCACGCTGCTCCGCATGATTACGGGGATTTTTTATCCCGACAGCGGCAGTATACAGTTTGATGGCAAGACATTCGACCCATTGAACGACATCATTAAAATAGGTTACATGCCCGAAGAGCGGGGGCTATATAAGAAGATGAAGATCGGCGAGCAGGCACTCTACTTGGCACAACTAAAAGGTTTATCGAAGAGCGATGCCATGGCCAAGATCAAATTCTGGTTCAAACGGCTGGAGATGGAAAGCTGGTGGAACAAGAAAGTAGAAGACCTCAGTAAAGGTATGAGCCAGAAACTGCAATTCGTTATCACCGTATTACATGCACCCAAGCTCATTATCCTGGATGAACCATTCAGCGGTCTGGATCCTGTCAATGCCAATCTTATCAAAGACGAGATATACGGGCTAGCCCAAAGGGGCAGTACCATTATTTTCAGCACACATCGGATGGAGCAGGTTGAGGAAATCTGCGATCATATTGTATTGGTAAATCTTGGTGCCAAAATCCTGGATGGCACCGTGGGTGATATCAAACAACAGTTCAAAGAAAATAAATTTGGGATTAAACTGGCTCAAGTGCCTGAGCAATTGAATGCGGCTTCCTTCGAGGTAGTAGAACAAAAAGCAAACCAGCTCACTGTTAAAATCAGAGAGGGATATCAGAGCAACGATGTATTGCAATACCTGTTACAACAAAATTATACCATTGAGGTTTTTCATGAAATACTTCCTTCGTTGAATGAGATCTTTATTAACCTTGTAGAAGGCACCAAAGCAACAACACGCGCCTTTCAACCGGTTACAGATTAAACCCTTTCCTTCAACCAAACTTTTCAAACTGTTTATATGAACAAAACACTACTTATCATACAGCGCGAATACCTGACAAGGGTAAAGAACAAAAGATTTGTATTAACGACGATTTTAATGCCCTTATTGATCGTTGTATTGATTGCCGGCACCACTTTTTTATCCATTAAAGGAAAAGAAGAACACAAAGTTGCCGTGATCGATAGCAATGGATTCTTCAAAGGAAATATCAAAAATTCAAAAGCCTTTACTTTTGAATTTCCGGAAGGGGTTGATACCAGTAATTACCTTACAAAAGGCTATACCGACATTATCCTGATACCGAAATTTGATGGAACGGAAAAAAAGATCAATTATATTATCCGTTCTAAAAAACGCATCAGTATTAATTCGGAAGATGAGATCTCTACATCCATCAACGCCGCTATTGAAGATAATATGCTGCAGGCTGCAGGCATTAACAAGGCGCAACTGGATTCCATCCACAAACAATCACAGTTTGCCGAGCTGAAAGCAGTAGAAGAAAATGGGGGTACTGTAAAAGAAAGCAGTGCCGGTTTATCGTATGCCATTGGTTTTGGAAGTGGTATGCTTATTTATATCACTATGTTTATTTATGGCGCCATGGTTATGCGCGGAGTAATGGAAGAGAAGACAAACCGGATTGCAGAGGTAATGGTAAGCAGCGTAAAACCCTTTCAACTCATGTCGGGCAAGATTATTGGCATTGGTGCCGTTGGCCTCACACAATTCCTGATGTGGATCGTTCTGATCATTGGCCTAACTACGGCGGCCCAGGCCTTTATTCCGCATGATGTGATGGAACAGGTAAAAACACTACAACAAGCCAATGGGCAAATGCCTATGGCCGGTGGTGGAATGATGAAAGCAGGTGATGCCGCACAGCAGATTTATAAAGTACAACATACCTTCAGTACCGCCAACTGGCCCGTGATCATTGGCCTGTTCGTATTTTATTTCCTGGGCGGTTATCTTTTTTATGCCGCCTTATTTGCCGCTGTTGGCAGCGTGGTAAACGAAGACCCGCAGGATGCACAAAGCCTAATGCTTCCTATCACCATGCCAATCATTTTTTCTTTCATCATCATGACCAATGCTGTTCAGGATCCCAGCACGCCAATGGCTGTTTGGGCAAGCATTATTCCTTTCAGTTCGCCCATGGTAATGATGGCAAGAATTGCTTATGGCATTCCGGGCACAGTTCCTTACTGGCAACTGGGATTGAGTATGTTAACATTGGTTAGCGGTTTTCTTTTCACTACCTGGTTAAGCGGAAAGATCTATCGTACCGGTATCCTGATGTATGGTAAAAAAGTAAGTTGGAAAGAAATGTTCAAATGGGCTTTTAGAAAAAAATAAGCGTAGTCATCATCGTTCGATAAAATTTAGTCGCAGATTCACAGATTATCTAATTTGTGAATCTGCGGCTTTCTCTTTTAAACTATTGTGCCAGTGAGATCCTGATATTTACGCCCGCTCTCGTGGTTGTAATCGGCGCAGCAGTAGATATATAAGGTATCGATTTTCGCTGGTCAAAGAACAACTTTATATTGATACGGCTGTTCAACACATAATCAACCGAAGGTTGAATGGATATATCTTTTGATCCTCCTGTTCCGTATGCATTAGACTGATCGAGACGGCTGTTACTGGTTGCCACATCACGCACAGAGAGATCAAGACGGATATTCATATCATTCTGTACCTGCTTGCCACCATTTGAACCTGGTAATTTAAACGGCAACCTTACCCCTTTCTTTCTAAGTCCGGCACCAAAAGTCCATTCGGTACTGTGGCTTTCACTTAACTGGTAGTCGATCAGGCTCAGACTCAGGGTTCTGCTTTTACGGTATTCGAATTTCAGGTTCAGTTGATCAACAGTTGTTACATCCACCCCAATCAATGGCTCGAAATTTTCTTTGATCGTAATATTCGGAACCAGGAAGTATGGAATAAAATTACCGCTCACCGTATCAATAAAACCCGGCGCACTGAACCTGGATGGGTCCTGGTACAATAATGCGCTATTAAAACTGTTCATGCTCAGTGTTCCGTTATACCCGTGTGTAATAATGATATTACTAAAGATCGAAGACAGTGCCGGCATTTTACTCAAACCCGTATATGTCATTTTCCAGTTAGGCTTAGGCAAGATCCCACCAAATGGATTTGATTTGATACTGGGATTGGATTGTTTGATCAACGAAACCGTGTTCGGATCCTTCTTTGTATAAGCAGCAAGAAATGCCGGCACCAACACATCCTGTGCATAACGGCCGTAACCGGTTGCGTAACCATCGGTCGTAAATTTTTGTCCCGCGGGCAACCCCTGCCAATAAGGATTTAACTCTGCTACACGCTTGCTGATAACTTGCCTGTTGTTCTGGAATGTTTTAAATGTTTCGGAGATCTCATTCGGATTTTGCTGCCCGAACAAAGTATTGAATGCGATATACGACACACTAAAGCCGCCACTAGCCAAAGGATTCAGGTGATGCAATCCTGAATTACCCGTTGTGTCTTTATACAACTCTGAATAATCTTTGGTAAATGTTTTATCAAGGTTAATATCAATGATCAATTCCCGGATGGGTTCTAGCTGTGCGGTAATACTGAAACGCTGCTCAAAACTTTGGCGGAACAGGAAGTTGAACGTACTGTCGCGCGTAATCAATCCTTTGGCTGCCTGTTTATTTAGCCAGTTGCTATCTGGTTGTTTACCGAATACATAATCCAAGCCCGGTGCCATACTCTTCCAATCCTGTCCTATGTACTGGGTGCTATCCATATACCCCGGCACTCGGCTTCTGCAATTCTCCGCATACTGCATGTTCACATTACGCACCATGGTAATGAGTTTACCGATTGACCTGGTAAACCCATTCAATTCTGTTGGCTGGTTTGCTTTTTGTAAACGTTCCGCCGTTCGCACATCGCGCTTCATCTGCCGCCATTTCTTTAAAGCTTCCCTTCTTTGTTTTCCCTTCAGTCCTTTGGTTACTTCCGCCTTGGTAGGTATAACAGTGCCCAATGCATTCTTATTGGGATCTTTCACATTCACCGGTGGCTTATTCGGATCCGGTTTGGGCTTGGGTGGCGGTACATTATCCAATGCACGAAGCCATTTTGATTTATTATAGAGCGTTGCAAAATTAAACTGCGCATTCAAACTATTCTCCTGCGAGTTCTCGAGTGTATTTCCAAGGTTAATGGCCAGGCGGCTCGCCCCAATCCAGTTATAGGAAGTACTGTAACTGTACCGGGCATTGATCCAGTCTGTCAAAGGAAACTTATTCAACGGAAGGGCATAGTTCAGCGTTGCCTTCTGTTGATAAAGCGTATTCCTTCCACCTTTGAATAAATTCTCCCGCACTGTATCTTTCTTGGCCCTGGTATCCAATCTGCCATAGGGTTCATCAATGCGTGCATTATTCACTGCGCTGAAATCAAGGTTCAACGAACGTGTCAGATCCCAACGCATTCCATAAAAACGATCGAACGTAAAGTATTTATCGTAAGTGGTATCCACTCTATCTACTTTGGTATCGCCTGTATTGACAATCCTTGGAATGAATTCTCCGAACTGCCTGTTGATATCAACCCTGAAATTGAGGTAAGAGGGTTTGAGGTTAAAATTAAAATCCCTCACCAATGCCAGCCAGGGTGTTTGCGTTCGGATAATTCTCTTGAAAGGCTCAATGAATTTACTTTGATCAACGAAAGTGTAGCCAAAACCTCCCCGCTGTTTGGTTACGGTATTTTGCAGGATCACCGGGCTGTTCTGTGTGATCTGCGAATAAGAATAATTAAAATCAAAATTGCTGAATCGCAGCAAACCCGGCTTACCACTGCCAGGTAACATACGCACGTTGGTGAAGTTGATGGTCTTAATAGTGGTTTGATCCAATGCCGCATTGCGGATAGAATCACGTTTGTCTTTCGGTGCTGAATTCAGTTTTTCCTTATACTTGATATCCAGATCATACGGATCGAACTGTGGTGTAAGAATGGTTTTGTTGATACTGGCATATACCGGCAAAGAAAGTCTTGCTTTCTTAGGAACCAGTTTACCCGCATCAATGCTGGCGGCTGCGTCGAACTGAACAAGATTGTCTTTGTATCGTTCATTTACTCTTTGTTCTATCGTACCAAAACCCTGTGTATGTGTATTGGCTGAGACTGTTACGGTACCCAGATCCGCCAGGGTAAGATCTACCCTGCCCAATGCGGCCCATCCGCCGTTTTCATCCAATTGTGAGAGGCGAAGTTCATTAACCCATACTTCTGTATTGATGAGTGCACCATCCGGTTTTAATGGATTCTCGATCCCCACCAGGATGCCCCGCACCTCGCCAAGATTCGGGTTACCCAGGATGGAAATGGTCTTATTGTCCAATGCCTGCCTGAATATGTTGGTAACTGATACGCCTGAATTATTACGCAATAATTTCAGATCTATCAATGACCGTAATGAAAAATCAAGATTGTTTTCTACCGGCCATACTTTTTCTTCCTGTCCTCTCGGATAAGTTCCCGGAGAGGTGATCTTGAGTGGTATTTTAATTTCGTAGTAGTTGTTCAGGAAATCTTGGCCAATCCGAATAATCGCATTCATTTCATTGTCCTTGATCGGACGCTGACCGGTTACCGATTCAGCATGGAGATACATAGACAGTTTTCCATATTGCCTGATATCAAGGTTTAGTGTTTTGAATACACCACGCGCATCACCGGTTTGCAGGTTACTGATCTTTAAACTCATTGCCTGTTCATTCTGCTGCAGGTTTACACCATTATTGCTTAACAACTGAACACGCTCAACGCCAGGAGGCATAATATAATTAACCGGTTGCCTGCTACTGTTCTCTTCCAGGTTAACCGCAAGCGTATTGATTACGGTACCCGTTGCATTATTGATTGGTGTATAAGAGCCTGTGGTATCAATATTGAAAGTAAACTGGCGCCATTGGTTACGAACAAGATCAAGTCTTGCTAAACGCAACACAACAGAATCTTCAAAATCGGTAAGGAATAAACGGGCAAAGCGGATTGATTTGAAATCAGGAATATTACCCACTTTGCGCGCATAACCCTTAATCGGGATACGGAAGAGGAACCAGTTCTCTGTTCTTCTTACACCATCCGCAGAGTTTACGGTTACCACTCTTTTATCCGTAATAAAAGGAGTAACCCCTACATCCATTCCAGGTTGCAGCGCTATTTCATATTCGTAATACGCTTCTGTTTCATTTAAAGTATTGTCGCGGTTCAAGTCTTCATTATCCGGATACAAAGTTGCGGCAGAAGTAAACTGTCCGCCCGTAGTTGCAATCGGCGAATTGCCTTGTGGGTTATTAAAGTTTTTATATCTGCCCAGGATTCCTGTTCCCAATGGATCAAAACTCGGATCCCGGTACCATTTGTAATTATCACCGGCAGGGTCTATGAATGCTTTCTGATAGATGGGCGAAGATGTTCCGAAATTAGCAGCCAGTTTGTTCAATACATAACCCTGTTTTCTTCTCTCACCCGCATCATCCAGTCCATCAAGACCCACATCCTGGTAAGGTCTGTCATCAGGATTGTTACTGAAAGCCTGGGTAATCTGGATCGGATTCACAGGCGTTTTACCCCAGGTACTGCTGCTGTCTACAGCGGCAGGAATATTCGGTGTATTCAATCCATTCTCATAAAACCGTTTGCCATCTTTCAGGATATCCTCGCTCACATTACCCAGGTTCAGGTACATTTTACCACCTTTACTGTTTGGATTTTTTATGAAAGGATCCTGTGCCCAGAATTCTATGTATTCAATATTGCCCGTTTCAAAATCGGTTTGGTCAATCGCACGCATCAGGCCACCCCAACGACTTGCTGGACGCGTTAGTTTTCCATTCGCATCAATTTCCGTTTTACGCGACTCGAAATTATAAGGGCCTTTTTCAGTTGGATAATAGGCCAGGTCGAAAGTTGATGACTGAACATCGGTAATATTCGTTGTTCGTTGTGGAAACAATTCATTGGTAAATACCTGGCGAACACGCGGATCACTCAATTCTGCCAGATCTCTTCTCAACGGATTGTTCGGGCTGTTCTTATCCTGCAGGTTTGGTTCAATATTATACCATGCCAGCTTTGCACGGTTATAATTGTAGTCGAGCGAATCTGTAAGCGTTGCTTCCGGAAATTTCGGATTGCCCTGCGGTGTAGAGGCCAATGCCCATGCCACCAATGGAAAACGAAGATCAATACTGGTACGCGTGCCTTCAAAATTATCAATATAGATCAATCCGTTCTCTCCTGTTCCTATCTGCGACGGGTGGCCGGGTTTTAATATCGCCGCTTCACCATAAGCAGAAATGGAAGAGCGCGCTTTGGTGGAATAAAATGGAAGTTTATCCAATAGCTTAGTTAAGCCCGGAAGATCAGAACGGTAGCTTGCATCAAAACCATACATGGTATTTTTTATGGGATCCTCTCCATAATCTACTTTGGTGAAGAAAGGACGTTCCGACAATCGCATGAAAGAGGTGCCAAGCGTCAGTTTTTTATTCGCTACATACTCTAATCGAAGTCCTGTAAAATTTCTTTGCTGGATACCAAAGCCCGCATTGTTCTCGAAGGATACTTTCACCGGTACATTGGAACTCAGGATACCCGCGTTCAGAATTTTAACCGTTCCGAGATTGTAATCAACGGTATAATCCAGTCCTTCTTTTAAAATTTGTCCCCCGGCGGTAACCGTTACCGATCCCGGCGGAATATTAAACGCATTCAATTGTATCTCCGAACCACCGGCGCTTCCTTTCACCTGTCCCTGCATCACAAAACGATTCAGGTTGGCATAAGTCTCCGCAATGGCTTTGATCGAATCATACAATTGATAATACACATATTTTTTTTTCAGTGCAGCAGGCATGCCTGCAAAAGCCAGTGTATCGAGGTCGCGGCCAAAAGGTTCCAATACAGGAAATACAACGCGCCCCATCTGCGGCAGTATGGTAAAGCCTTCCACATAATCGAACACACCATCGGGCTGCGGGTCGTTCCGGTTGTTTAAGCGATCAAGATTTAAAATGCGTAATAAAGATTTACCATCTGCCGCAGGAGAACTTTCCGGTAAATACCTTTTCAATCCGCCACTGGGCTCTTCATACAATACATTCAGTTTAAAGTCTTCTTTTTGTATGCCGCCAAACAAGTCGAGTGAATATACGTTCTTCATCATCCATCCCCAGGTAGGTAATTCGGTTCTTTGCGAAGTGGCTTTCAATAATTTCAGGAACAATACTTTTTGTACACCGCGGGTAGAATCCAATGCCACATCCTGCGACAATTCGCCCACCTGGTATACTCTTCCATTGTAAGTATATTGATATGCAACGGCCAATACTTCATCCGATTGTAACTGTACATTAATAGATACAAAACCGACCTGTGGATTGAAATAATATTCAGAAGGACTTAGTTTCCTGGCAAACGTTTTTTCATAATCATCAACCGGTCTCAATCCTTTTGACAACAACAATGAATTTACTGCTGCCGGGTTCCTCGCAGCACTGTTATTTGCCAGAGATGGATAAAGATCATTGGCCCCATTGGCAGGCAATGGGCTCGTAGTTGCGGACCGCACATTGGGATTGTATGGTTTGGGCTCGGCAAGGTCCATTAAACCAACGATATCACGCGCATCGGTAGTGGCGCCAGTTCGGTTGGTTACCCATACTTCCATTTTCTGGATCTGCACCTGCGAGTTTACCACAGGTAAATTGGCCATTGTCTTATTGAAATTATCACGAAAGTATTGCGCCATTAAGAAGTGACGGTTCTCTTCATAATCATTCAGTTTTTTCTGGAAGTTGGTGGTAGCCGTTCCGCCCTGCAGGCCTACGGATTGCCTGGTTGAGCGTTGATTGGCAATTGCTGCGGTAACAAACAGTTTACCAAACTGCAATTGTGTTTTAATACCAAACAGGTTTTGCGCACTCGGCATTAAGGTACTGCGCGATTGGAAAGAAATATTACCCGCTTCGAGGCTTTTGATGATCTCGTCATCCATCCCTTTGTAATCGAGTTTCAACTGGTTATCGAACCCCAGGTTGGAAAGCGTGTTATAGTTGATAGGAAATTTGAGCTTATCGCCGATATTGGCGTTTACGTTCAGCTTGGCATTCATATCAAAATCAAAACCGCCATTTTTCCTCGCTCTTTCAGGAAGGGTTGGGTTTTCGATATTTTGTCCCTGGTAGCCGGCCATGATGTTTACTTCGCCCGAGGGGCGGATATCAACCTTCAACCCATTACCCGATGTGCCAAAAATACGGTCGAACAATTTGTTGTACACCTGCATTTTGGGCCTTGGCGGTTTCAGATTGAGTGCAGTAAGTGCCGCCGCTCTTTTTTTGAAATAATCCGATTCCGCTTTCTGCGATTCCAGGCGCCAGAATTCTTCATATGTTAAATAGGTTGGCGTACGGTAATACTTATTCCCTATTTTTTCGACGATATAATACTGTTTTGTTTTGGGATCATATTCAATATCGCGTTTGATGAGCGAAGTGTCGCGGATATCAAATGGGTTCTTGCTAAGGAACGACAAAGGATCGCCCCTCCTGTCGCTGATGGGATAGTGAACAGAATCTTTCTGCTGCGCATGGCTATACAGCCCTGCCAGCAACAGGATTACAGTAGTTGAGAAATGAAGAATAGCCTTCAAACAGTTAAGCTTGGTTAAGTACAGATAGAACGATAAAACAGGTAACTGGTTACGTAGAAATGGAGGCGATAGACTATATGTTTTTGAGTGCTTGTTTAATGATTTCTTCCAATTTGAGATCTGAACCCGCAGCGGCCATGGTTTTTTTCACTGCCTGCTCTGCCATTGCTCTGCCAATTCCCAGGGCGATCAGTGCATTAACTGCATCCGAATCAATGGCCGGAACACCGGTTAACACCACTCCCTGCTCGAGTGTTTGTTTGCCCAGTTTGTCCCTTAGCTCAACGATCAGCCTTTCGGCAGATTTTTTCCCTATTCCTTTGATCCCTTCCAGCTGCCGGGTGTTGCCTTGTACAATGGCCCGGGCAATTTCATCCGGCCGCATACCTGACAACATCATCCTTGCGGTTGCTGCACCTACGCCGGAAACGCTGATCAGGTGCAGGAACATCTCTTTTTCCGCCATTTCCGCAAAGCCAAACAGCGTTTGGGCATTTTCAGTGATATGTAGGTAGGTAAAGAGCTGGCCACTGTCTTTATTGGCGATAGCCGAATAAGTATTCAGGCTTACCTGTAATTCATACCCAACCCCATTCACATCTACCACGATCCTGGCGGGTGTTTTTACAGCAAAATGTCCTCTAACAAACGCGATCATAGCTTTTTCAAAAATATGTTAAAAAAGATTGTTGGGAGCAACTTTATTAGCTGGCAAGCCAATTCGGTCATCAATACCGGCTCCCTAATGGAAATGGCACCAAAACCCGGAAAAAGATTGGGTATCAGTTTCTTCCAAAACCAATACTGGCAAAGGTTTGAGGGTGAATGGTAAAAGAACGCATTGCTTCCTGTTAGGTAATACCAAAATCTTATGGATATTTGCGCCAATCTTTAGCAAACCAATATGACAAAAATCAGAGCAGCCATTACCGGCGTAGGTGGATATGTACCCGAAACCAAACTCACCAATTTCGACCTTGAAAAAATGGTGGATACCAACGACGAATGGATCCGTACCCGCACCGGTATCTCAGAAAGAAGAATTTTAAAAGAACCTGGCAAAGGCAGCAGCGATATGGCCGTGCCCGCTGTTCAGGAACTACTCCGTAAAAAAGGCCTGGACCCCAAGGATATCGATTGTTTGATCTGTGCCACCGTAACACCGGATATGGTTTTTCCGGCCACATCCAATATTATCTGCGATAAACTGGGCGCCACCAATGCCTGGGGTTACGATATGAGTGCCGCTTGCAGTGGTTTTTTATTCGCCCTTTCTACCGGGGCCATGTATATTGAAAGTGGGCGTTATAAAAAAGTAGTTGTAGTTGGCGTTGATAAAATGAGTGCTATTGTAGATTATACCGACCGCGCGACCTGTATTATTTTTGGCGATGGTGCCGGTGCTGTTTTACTCGAACCTTCCACCGACGAAACCGGGATACTCGATAGCATCTTACGTAGCGATGGAAGTGGTCGCCAGTACCTACACATGAAAGCTGGCGGCTCTCTTAAACCGGCCACCCTGGAAACCGTGATGGCCAAAGAACACTACGCTTACCAGGAAGGACAACCCGTTTTTAAATTTGCCGTAAAAGGTATGGCCGATGTAAGTGCTGAACTGCTGGAGCGCAACCAGTTAACCGGCGATGATATTGCCTGGCTTGTACCGCACCAGGCCAACCTGCGCATTATTGATGCCACAGCCAACCGTATGGGATTGGCAAAAGAAAAAGTAATGATCAATATTCAGAAATACGGTAATACCACAGCAGCTACCATACCGCTTTGTTTATGGGAGTGGGAAAACCAGTTGAAGAAAGGCGATAACATTGTATTGGCCGCATTTGGTGGCGGTTTCACCTGGGGTGCTACCTGGGTAAAATGGGCTTACTAACCACCCCGTAAAAAATCAAACTTCGTTTTGATTTTTTACGTTCCTCCTTACAAGGAGGGAAAATTTTATTGAAGTAATTTATTTACAAAAAATAGCTGCTCCCCTCCTTTCCAAGGAGGGGATTTTTTTATCACTTGTGATAAAAAATGGGGTGGTTAACCCCTGCTGTACAGGATGTAATCCGTTTGCGGAATTTTCTCCACACCAACCTGTCGCAACATTGTAACCAGCTGCCCACGATGATAGGTTCCATGGTTATTAAGGTGTAGCAGGATATCCTTCACCGGCTGTTGAAAAGCATCCCCTTTCATTGTTTTGTAAGGAAATATTTTTTCAAGCATCCCATCATCTACCCCCTGCACCCATTCGATCCATTGCATATTCTGCTGTAGTAACCCATCAGCGATTTCTTTAATGGTTGGATGAGAATGTAAACTGGGCACTACCATATGTTCCTGTCCATGTACACGCTGCCACCAGATGCTGGAGGCATCCCATATATGCAAGCAGGTTTTGTGAATGGAAGGGAAACTGCTTTTGATCTCCTGGTGCTGCTGCTGTTCGGAAAGCTGTAAAATCACATCCAGCATGATTTTGTTGGCCCATTTTTCATAACGAGTAAAAGAGACTAATAATTGCTTCATGTTTAATCCTATTTTTGAAGTAGCATATGCTAATGAATCCTTGTGGATCCCTGAATTCTTATCAATCCAAAAATAATGAATAATAAATTCCCTTTTACCGGCATCAGTTCTGTGGCTATGCACAGTTCGGGGCAGGAGAATGCGGAGTATTCGCATCTCACTCCCATTTTTGCTACTTCTACTTTTACCTTTGACTCTGCACAACAGGGCAGCGATCGTTTTGCAGGAGCGGATAAAACGCGCATCTACAGTCGCTGGGGCAATCCCACGTTTACCACAGCGGAAGAAACTATTGCCGCACTGGAATCGTTCGGCATTAAGAATGCGGATGGAACGCCCCTACAGGTAAAAGCTTTGCTCCACGCAAGCGGGCAGGCAGCTATGACAACTCTTTTCTTCAGTACATTGAAAGCCGGTGATACTGTTCTCTCGCATTTTTCTTTATATGGCGGAACACATGAATTGCTGAATAAAGTACTGGCCGATACGGGTGTTAAAACTACCATCATCGACATGCGCAACCTGAACCTGGTGGAAGAGGCTCTGAAAAAGGATCCTACCATCAAACTGGTCCATATCGAAACACCGGCCAATCCCACCATCAATTGTGTCGACATTGAGGCGGTAACCTTACTCGCAAAAAAACACAAACTGCTGGTTTCTGTTGACAATACATTCGCCACACCTTATTTGCAGCAACCTTTTCGTTATGGCGTTGATTTTGTTTTTCATTCCACTACTAAATTCCTAAACGGGCATGGCACCGCAATTGGGGGCGTGTTATTGGGCAAGGACCTGGAATTTATGCGTACCAAAGTATGGAAATGGCATGCATTACTTGGCGGCAACAGCAATCCCTTCGACGCTTTTCTGCTTACACAAGGAATGAAAACACTGGAACTTCGCATGGAGCGCCATTGCCATAATGCCATGGAAGTAGCGCATTATTTAAAGAATCATCCTGCCGTTGAACATGTAAACTACAATGGCCTTGAGACCCACCCTGATTATGCGATAACCCTGAAACAAATGCGCCACCCCGGAGCACTCATGAGTTTTGAATTGAAAGGCGGACTGGAAGCCGGAAGAAAATTCATCGACGCATTGCAAATGTGTGTACGCGCCGTTTCTCTGGGCACCGTAGATACTTTGTTATCGCATCCGGCCACCATGAGCCATTTTGGACTGAAAAGAGAAGAGCGGATTGAATATGGTATTACAGATGGATTGATCAGACTGAGTGTAGGCATCGAGAACATTGCCGACATACTCGCCGATTTTGAACAGGCCCTGAATAAAGTATAAAGATTTATTATATATTAATTGCATTTGGCCCGGTAAGTGTTTACATTTATCGGGCTTATTTATTCAAAACCTTTATTATGAGAAAAATTGTATTTGTTGTTCTCTGCATGACACTCGCCTTTTCATCCATTGCACAAAAGAAAAACAAACCTGTTCCGGAGCCGGATCGTTTTGCCGGTCTGGATACCGCCTTTGAACATGTACTCAAAGACTGGCATGCTGCAGGCTTTGCCGTAGCGGTAGTAGAAAAAGACAAAATAATTTATTCAAAAGGATTTGGTTATAAAGACTACGATAAGAAATTACCCGTTACCCCCAATACCTTATTCGCCATTGGCAGCTGTACCAAAGCCTTTACTGCTTCTATACTGGGTATACTTCAGAAAGATGGTAAAGTGTCGTTCGACAAACCTATTCGCGACTATTTACCCGAGCTGAAATTTTACAACAATGACATGAACGATCATATTATGCTGCGAGATATGATGTCGCATCGCACAGGATTGCCTAGGCATGATTTTTCATGGTATGCATTTCCAACCATATCGAGAGACAGTTTATTGAAACGCATTCAATATATGGAGCCAACCTATGGGGTTCGTGAGAAATGGCAGTATAACAACTTTATGTTCATGGCACAGGGAATGGTAGCAGAGAAATTAACCGGTAAAAGCTGGGAAGAGAATATCCGTGAAAATATTTTCAAACCATTGGGCATGAACCGAAGTGTTTTCTCCATAAAAGAAATGGAAAAAAGTGATGATGCTTCTTTGGGTTATGGTGTAAAGAAAGACAGTATTATAGACAAACTTCCATATTTTAATATTGATGCGATGGGGCCTGCGGGCAGTATCAACAGCAGTGTAACAGAAATGGCTAACTGGGTAAGCACCTGGATCAATGGTGGAAAATTCAACGGCACACAAATCTTGCCAGCTTCTTATGTTACAGAAGCCATGAGTGCGCAAATGGTAGTGTCGGGTGGCATTCCTTCAAAAGAAAAGCCGGATGTGTTTTTTTCAAGTTATGGTTTTGGCTGGCTGCTCTCATCTTACAAAGGGCATTTTCGAGTGGAACATGGTGGTAATATCGATGGATTTTCTGCAAGTACTTCTTTCTTCCCAAGCGATAGTGTTGGTATTGTGGTATTGAGCAACCAGAATGGCTCCTCTGTTCCATCTATTGTAAGAAACCTGATTATTGACCGGCTTTTAAAGCTCCCTTATTTTGACTGGAACACAGATCTGAAGAAAACAACCGATAAAGCAAAAGCTGCTGTCAAAGAAGCAGAGAAAACAAAAATGAGCAGCCAGAAAATGAATACTACTCCGTCGCTTCCTCTGAAAGCATACGAAGGTATTTACAATCATAAAGGTTATGGAAGTTTTGAAGTTAGTCTTGTGAACGATTCTTTGTTTGCCAAAATAGGCAAAGACCTTTTATGGCTGCGGCATTATCATTACGATATTTTTGAACCATTTGACAAGAAAGCCGGAGAAGTCATTGACACAACAGATCGCAGTCCTATCCGTTTCCAGTTTTACATGAACGAAGGCGGCGATATCGCCTATGTTACTCAACTATTTGAAGCAGCGCTGGAGCCATTCAAATTTATTAAAACACCCAAGCCTAAAGAAATTACTAAAGAAGAATTGGAAAAATATACAGGCGAATATATAATGGGTGCTGCTACTTGTAAAGTCTATATTAAAGATAATAAAACTTTGTTTGTGGTAGTTCCTGGTCAACCGGATTATGAATTGATTCCGGTTGACACAAATAAATTTGCTTTAAAAGTAATCAGTGGCTATTACGTTCAGTTCGACCTAAATGAAAAAGCCGAGTCTATCGCGCTAACCTTCCTTCAACCCAATGGTAATTTTAAAGCGAAGAAAAAATAAGCCCATTCATTACTTCTTAAACGATGCTATGCCTAAACTCTTATCCTTTTTGTTGATTGCCTGCATGATGGTATCCTGCAGCAACAAAAAATACGATACCATTATCCGTAACGGGCTGGTATATGATGGCAATGGAAGTGCTCCTTTCAACGCAGACATTGCTATTAAGAATGATACCATTGCTTTTATTGGCGACCTCTCTAAAGAATCGGCAAAGAACGAAGTAGATGCAAAAGGCATGGCAGTTACGCCGGGGTTTATCAATATGTTGAGCTGGTCGCCCGTATCATTAATTGCAGATGGCAGGTCACAAGGCGAGATCAGGGAAGGTGTTACCCTTGAAGTGTTTGGCGAAGGCGAAAGCATGGGACCGCTGAATGCGAAAATGAAAAAGGAAATGCAGGATGACCAGTCGCTGTTCAAATACAAAGTAGCATGGAATACCCTGGGCGAATACATGCAATACATGGAAAAGAAAGGTATCAGTTGTAACATCGCTTCTTTTGTTGGTGCTACTACGATCCGTACCAATGTGATCGGTGAAGATAACCGCGACCCCACACCGGCTGAAATGGAACGGATGAAAGCACTGGTAAAACAAGCCATGGAAGAAGGTGCATTAGGCGTAGGCAGTTCCTTAATATATCCTCCTGCTTTTTTTGCCAAGACCAATGAGCTGATCGAACTCTGCAAAGCCGCCGCACCTTATGGCGGTGGTTATATTTCACACATGCGCAGCGAAGGAAACAAACTGAATGAAGCAGTGGAAGAACTCATCACCATTGCCAGAGAAGCCAAGGTACACGGCGAGATTTATCACCTCAAAGCAGCCGGCATCAGTAACTGGAGCAAGATGGATAGTGTGATCAAACGGGTTGAACGAGCAAGAAAAGAAGGGATTGATATTGCCGCCAATATGTACACTTATACTGCCGGCGCCACGGGCATGACAGCGGCCTTCCCTCCTTCTTTGCAGGATGGTGGTTTTGGGAAATTATGGCAACGCCTGCAGGATCCAAAGACAAGAGAGAAAATGAAAAAAGCCATGAGAACCAATGCACCTGATTGGGAAAATCTGTATTATGGTGCAGGCTCTGCAGACAAAGTTTTGTTATTGGGTTTCAGAAGAGATTCACTTTTTAAATACGCGGGCAAATCGCTTGCAGAAGTAGCAAAGATCAGGAACACAACACCCGAAGACGCAGCCATCGACCTTATCATACAAGATAGCAGTCGTGTGGAAGTAGCGTATTTTTTAATGAGTGAGGACAATGTAAAAAAACAGGTAGCCCTGCCTTGGGTAAGTTTTGGTTCTGATGCAGCTTCTATGGCAACGGAAGGAAAGTTCATCAAACAAAGTGCCCATCCAAGGGCCTATGGTAATTTCACCAAAGTAATTGGGCAGTATTGCAGGGACGAAAGGTTAATCACGCTGCAACAGGCTGTTTACAAATTATCAAAACTCGCCGCTACCAATCTTCATATTCAGAAAAGGGGGGAATTGAAAGTTGGCAACTATGCCGACATCCTTATTTTTGATCCATCCAAAGTGCAGGACCATGCCACGTATGATAAACCTCACCAGTACGCAACCGGCATGTTACATGTTTGGGTAAATGGCGTACAGGTATTGAAAGATGGTGAACACACCAATGCAATGCCGGGAAGATTTGTAAAAGGCGCAGGATATCGCAAGGGTTAAAATAGTTAAAGAGATTATATTCGCTTTATGGAAATCAACATCCGGAAAGCAGAAAGAAAAGATTGTAGTCGTTTACTCGAATTGATACAGGAACTGGCCAGCTATGAAAAAGCACCACAGGAAGTAACCGTAACCCTGCAACATTTTGAAGAAAGCGGCTTTGGATCAAATCCTGTCTGGTGGGCCTTCGTAGCCGAAATCAATGGCAAAGTAGAGGGGTTTGCCTTATACTATATCCGCTACAGCACCTGGAAGGGACAATGCCTTTACCTCGAAGATTTTTTAGTAACAGAAAGGTTACGCGGCAAAGGTGCGGGCAAATTATTATTCAACCGCGTCATCGAAGAAGCCAAAGAAAAAGGATTCAACCGGATGGTATGGCAAGTGTTGGAATGGAACGAGCCGGCCATTAATTTTTATAAAAAATACAACGCAACCCTGGATCCGGAATGGGTTAATGGCATACTGAACTTTTAATTAACCCCTGCAACTACTGCCTCTTTAAAGATCTTCTGCACCAACCCCTGCAACACTTTACCCGGGCCCGCTTCTGTAAAATTCGTTGCTCCATCAGCAACCATGGCTTGTACACTTTGCGTCCAGCGAACGGCACCGGTTAATTGGTCAATCAGGTTCTTTTTAATTTCAGAGGGCTCCATTACGGCTTTGGCAACCACGTTCTGGTAAACAGGGCAAACCGGGTTATGAAATGCAGTTGCTTCAATGGCAGCGGCCAGTTCTTCTTTAGCAGGTGTCATTAACGGTGAGTGAAAAGCCCCGCCTACAGGCAATACCAATGCACGTTTGGCTCCGGCTGCCTTCATTCTTTCGCAGGCGATCTCGATGCCTTTGATGGACCCACTGATTACCAGCTGACCAGGACAATTGTAATTGGCTGCTACCACTACTTCACCGGTTTCTTTGGATACTTCAGCGCAGATCTCTTCTACTTTTTCATCCGCCAATGCCAGTACTGCGGCCATGGTAGAAGGTTGCACTTCGCAGGCTTTCTGCATGGCTTTGGCACGGATGCTTACCAGTTTTAGCGCATCTTCAAAATCCAATACGCCATTGGCTACAAGTGCAGAAAATTCGCCGAGTGAATGGCCGGCAACCATGTCTAGTTTCGCGTTCTCAATGGTGCGGAAAGCTGCCACTGAATGTAAAAAAACTGCGGGTTGTGTAATATCGGTTTGTTTCAATTCTTCATCGGTTCCCCCAAACATCACATCACTGATTCGGAACCCAAGAATATCATTCGCTTTCTCAAACAGGTTCTTAACAAAGGCATTGGACTCGTACAGGTTTTTTCCCATTCCGCTGAATTGTGAACCTTGTCCGGGGAATATGTAAGCATTCTTCATATAGTAAGCTTTGCGCAAAAATAATTGATTAATCATACGAACAGGCAAATAAAATCGCCACAGATTCGCAGATTAACCTAGAAAAAAACTGTGCAAATCTGCAAATCTGTGGCGAAAAAAATACTATTTAATCCTATTTTTTATTAATCAATTTCAAAAACTCACTCCTCGTCGTGTTCTTCAAAAACTCACCATCAAAAGCAGAAGTGGTGGTAACTGAATTCTGCTTGCCCACGCCGCGCATCATCATGCATAGGTGTTTAGCTTCAATCACTACGGCCACACCAACTGGGTTTAAGGATTCTTTAATAGCTTCGAGTATCTGCGTAGTTAGTCTTTCCTGCACCTGCAATCTTCTGGAATAAACATCTACCACACGCGCCAGTTTACTCAGCCCGGTGATCCATCCATTGGGAATGTAGGCAATATGCGCTTTTCCAAAGAAGGGCAGCATATGGTGTTCACACATGGAATACAGTTCAATATCTTTTACGATCACCATTTCACTCACTTCCTCTTTGAACTTGGCAGAATTAATGATCGCTTTCGGATCCTGTGCATAGCCCTGCGTTAAAAACTGCATGGCTTTCGCTACACGCTCCGGTGTTTTAGCCAACCCCTCCCTGTCCGGATCTTCTCCCAATAAACCCAATGCTTCGTGGTAATTTTTCATTAATCCCGAAGTCACTTCTTCATCGTACTTCTCAATTTTTGTATAAGCCATAATCGCTTGTTTTCATTTTTTATGCAGGATACTCCACAAAATTTCTTTCCGTTTCATACAGCCTGATCTGCAGGTCCAGTTTCACATCAATTTTCGCACGAAGCAATTCATAAATTACCACGGCAATATTTTCTGCAGTCGGATTCAGGTTAGCAAATTCCACTGTATCCAGGTTCAGGTTTTTGTGATCAAAACGTTCCATCACTTCATCCCGCACCAGGTCGCTCAAAATTTTCAGGTCTATCACATAGCCCGTTTGCGGATCGGGTTCACCCACTACTTTCACTACCAGGTCATAATTGTGACCATGATAATTGGGGTTATTGCATAACCCGAATATCCTGTCATTTTCCGCTTCGCTCCAGGCCGGGTTATGCAACCTGTGCGCCGCGTTAAAATGTTCTTTTCTGTAAACCGCTACTTTTCTGCTCATTGAATGATGGTATACTTTTTTGGACCGGCTTTCGCACATCACTCAACTTTTGTTGCGTCGCACACTTGAACTGACACAACACAACTGAGCTTTTATTTGAAAACCATTTCAAGTGGTTCTGTTATCAACTGCCGGCACTGTTTCAGAAGTGTGCTGATCAAGTGGCCTGGCATATAAGAAGCCATGTATCGATAACTGAGCTTGAATATCTTCCCGATAATCCGCATCTAAAGTTACACAGGTTATCAATAACCCGCACATACTTTCTTTTGTTCCAACAAAGAGAAAAAATCTTTTATAAAACGGGATGCCTGGATTATGGCAGACTATTCACCAAAATATTCAACGTAAATCCGCTGGGTTTCGTAGAGTTTGATGCAATGCAGCTTTACATCGGCCGGTAAATGCGGGGCCAGTTGCTGCCAGATGGCGATGGCCAGGTTTTCGGTACTGCACATGGTATCTTTCATAAAATCCACATCCATGTTCAGGTTCTTATGATCCAGTTTATTGATCACATACTCTTTGATCAGCTTACTCAGTTTCTTCACATCATATAAAAATCCGGTATCCGGGTTAGGAGTACCCTTGATTGTCACATAAAGGTCATAATTATGCCCATGCCAGTTTTCGTTGGCACAAACCCCGAAAACGGCCTCGTTCTGCTCCTTGCTCCATTTGGGATTGAACAGTTTGTGTGCCGCGTTAAAATGCTCCTGTCTGGTTAAATACACCATTCGCCTCAAAAATTTCGGCAAAGGTAAGAAATGTGGGGAAATCGTGAGGCGTGAATCGTCAATCGTGAGTAAAGAAGATAAAAATGACACTATCCACTGACCACTCACCATTCACCCTTTTTCCCCACCTTTGTTTCATGCGAGTAATCATCACCGCCGCCACGGTAGCTGAATGGATGCCTTCCTTTCTGGAAATGGATCACCTGTATACTGGTGAGAGCCAACGGCTGAAAGTGCAGTTTCACCAAAGCGGCGTGGGCATGCTGGCTTCGGCCGTTTCAATTACCAGGATGGCCATAGAAGACAAACCCGACCTGATCATCCAGGCAGGCATTGCCGGTTGTTTTGACAAGTCCCTTGCCCTGGGAAAAGTGATCACGGTAAATGATGAGGCATTGGCAGATACAGGCGTGGAAGAAGATGGAAAATGGAAAGATCTCTTCGACCTGAAACTGGAGAAAAGCAGTTATCATCCTTTCGAGAAAAGAAAACTGCCCAACCCCTGGCTCAGCAAATTCAACCTGCTCAAACTGCCCGAAGTAAGTGGCATTACCATCAACGAAATATCTACCGATCAGAAAAGAATCCAGCAATTACAAAAAAAATATAACCCTACAATTGAAAGCATGGAAGGAGCTGCCCTGCATTATGTTTGTCGCGAAGCAGGCATTCCTTTTATACAAATCCGCTCTCTCTCCAATTACATTGGCGAGCGTAACAAGGCCAACTGGAAAATGAAAGAAGCCATTAGTAATCTGAACCATGTATTGGTGAAGTATGTTGAGAACTTGTATAGGATTGTGTGAGGGGATCGTGAGGCGTAAGTGTTAAGTTGTACATTTGCAAGTGAAACATATTCACGATTCACGATTCACGATTCACGATTCACGATTCACGATTCACGATTCA
>JAZJYJ010000021.1:0-247375 GCA_040390405.1 Bacteroidota bacterium | reverse complement strand
GGGTGAAGTGTGGGTGAACTGTGGGTGAACCCCGAAGAAAGCCCGAATCTAGTGGCTTTCAGCCCGCTTTTGCCTCTGTACACCGGCAGCCGCAAGGCTATAAGAATGAATGAACAACGTGGTTTTCGGAATGTTTTCTACTAAGTTGTTGGGGAACAATAGCTTATTAATGATTGTACACAGGTTTTGCAACCTGCCTTAACCCCGCCAACAGGTTAGAATCAGCCTGATACAGCCTTAGGGGAGAATGGGAGCTTGTTAGAGATGGAAATATTTATTCAAAAAATACCCTTACGGTCTGGTAAAACCATTTATTGGCGGAAGCGGAACCGGTTTGCTGCATCTGTTCATTAAAGCCCTGTAATCCGAACAGACCGGCCATATTGCCATTGCGGAGGGCTATTTCGAGGTAGCCGGCGGAGTTGAACCAGGCCAGCTTTTCCGATTCGGAAACACTGGTATAATTTTCACTGATGGTATCAATGGTCTCATTTCTTTTGAAAACGATCTTGAAGCTTCTGCCCTTTCGCTGCTCGTTGAATTCTTCGCGGGTAATATTGATGACCACGTTCTCGAAATTATCGATGAACAGGATCTGTCCTTCCATCCAGTTGGGGCCGATGGTTGCACGAAGCGGGTATTTCTCGTCTACCTGATCAACCCGCTCTCCTGCTGCGCTTATTTTTCCGGTTTCCTGTATGGAAGTAACCGCCCAGGCAAGCTGTTGTGTCATTTCCAGTAAAGTATGGTGCTTATCCATCTCCACCCCGATGATCTCCTTTGGTTTTGTGCCGGCGATCATGGTAAGGATACCGTTATCCGGGCAAATGATATACTGGTCCCTGTATTTCGCTACCAGCATGCGTTTCGATACCGATTCAAATAAATTGATGATGATGAGATGAAAGGTTCCGGGTGGGTAATAGCGGAAAGCGTTGTTACAGGTATAGGCCGCCTGCGGAAAATTGGTTTGTGAAAGATAATGCGTGATATCGCAGATGTTCAATGCCGGCATCAGGTTAACAAATTGTCCCTTGATAGCCCCAACAAGATAATCCCGCTGGCCTATATCTGTTGTTAACGTTAGAATGGGCATGGTGAACGTAAAACGATTTAACAGGATAGTTATTTCACCAACTCCCCGTTTTTAAAGAAAAATTTCTTCACCAGTTTATCGGCAAGTGACGGAAAAAAACGGTTCATGAAAACGGTTTGTTTGCCTTTAAAAGTGAGTACCAGGGTTCTTTTTCTTTTTCGGATGGCTATAAGAATATGATGCGCACATTCTTCAGCCGTCATCATCTTTCCTTCATCCATAGGCGATTCTCCCTGTGATTTTCCATTTTTATCCAAGGCTACGTTCCGGATATTGGAAGCGGTGAATCCAGGGCAAACCCACATTACATTGGTGCCGCTGCCGAGTAATTCCGTACGCAGAGCCTCCAGCCAGCCGTTTACGGCATATTTGGATGCCGAATAGCCACTACGGCCCGGTAGTCCCCTGTAACCTGCTATGGAAGACACACCTACCACCGTTCCGTTATTTTGGGTGATATAGGGCAGGGAGAATTTTGTACAGTAAACGGTTCCCCAGAAATTAATATCCATCACTTTACGAATGGTATCCAGCTCCACATCTGCAAACAGGGATCGCATGGAGATACCTGCATTATTGACCAGAATGTCAATGGTACCAAAGGTTTTGATCACGATATCTATAAAATTGCGGCAATCGGTTTCTTTACTCACGTCCGCGGTGTGTATCAACAGGGGCTTACCGGGGTGGCTTGACTGCAAATGGTATAATTTATCATAATTGCGCCCACAGGTTGCCACTTTGGCCCCCTGTTGCAAAAACGCATCCACCAATCCCTTACCAATTCCTTCCGAACCGCCGGTTATCACTACTACCTTATTTTCAAATACAGACATACTATTATGTATTAATAGAGCAAAAATAGGCAGTTGTTCCATCAGTTATGGACCAACTGTGGGTAAATCGGATAAAATACTTTTATAAAAATTTGGCTGGTTTTCTATTTCCCCTATTTTTGCACTCCCAAAGTAAAAAGCCATAAGCTTTTTTCGGAGGAAAGGTTCGATTCCGTAGCTCAGTTGGTAGAGCAATACACTTTTAATGTATGGGTCCTGGGTCCGAGTCCCAGCGGGATCACAGTTAATTTCTAGAAGCCTTGGTAGCATTGACTATCAAGGCTTTTTTATTTTTCGGGGGGGGCAGAGGGGACGGACTGGATGAGATTGAAATATTTTTCTTTTGTCCCTGTTTTTATCTAAAACTCTATTAGTATTTCGATCTTTTTCAAACCCCGAATGCAATTAATGCAAATCTCCATACTAACAGTAATTTGCAAAATCCGATTGCAGAGATCAGGTGATACCGGTTTAGACATCGCTTTTTTTTCTTTGTCTGTCAAAGGTTTTCCGTTAATGATGAAATCAACACCATCTGGTTCTTTGGTATATCCATGGTTATACGTTTTTAAATTATTTATCACTCAGTTTATTCGCAGCACTTGTATTTAAGTACTTTGTACAAACTAAGCCTTGGACTAAAGTCCATAGCTTACACTAACACCTGTGGCCAGTTAATGAAACGTTTTATTAAAGCAGGAAATTTATACTTTTCGCAGTGAGATATCAATAAACGTAATTTTATTGGTGAAACGGTCATACATGATATTCCTATCCTGCAGATCAGCTAACTCGTACCCTTGTTTTAACAAGGCAGTTCTTGTTTCCTGGTAGGCGGATTCTCTTCTCTCCCGCATTTTTTTCATGACCTCCTCAATATCAATCTTTACTTCCTGGCCTTTCAAGACAGGTTTTTCCTTTTCAGCCTTCAATTCCTTTTCTAATTTATCCAGCGGGTACCCAGGTACTTGCTCCATCACCACAGATTTGATATAGGTATTATAATCCAGCATCCTCACAACATTGGGAATAGGGTTTCCTTCTTTTTCAAATTTACTTAGTAATCCGTGGGCTTCAATTTCATTCCGAAAAGCTGTTTCATAACCTTGCCCATTCCCTTTAAATATTTTGATGGCAACCTGTTTACCCCCACTCAATTGAAAACCCCAATAGACCTTGGCTTCGGAACCTTCCCCCAATTCTTCTTTTATTAACTTCCATTTGTTAAACCGTCCACCAATATAAACAGCTTCTAGTTCCTTATCGGTGCATTTCATTAATAAATCTTTTATGACCACTTCGAGAGGTTCACCGGATAGCCCAACAATGCTACCCAGTATCCGTCCATAAGGAATTGAAGGCATCTCATTTCGAATAAGGACGGCTTTCTGATCATACAAATCCCGCTGTTCAATTTCATGGTGACTAAATAAGGAATCCAACACATCCCACCACTCAATCATATTCCTCATTTGCTTTTTTTCAGGAGACCCTTCTCCGTACTCCGGCCCCACCCTTTGAACAACTGGCATATGCTTACCGATTGTTGTATCAGAAGGGTGTTCGGCCGCCATTCCCTGATAACCTTTCCCTAGTTGGATCTGGGGGCTTTGATCTGCCATTCTTTGAAATGTTTGCAATCGCTGTACCTGCTCGCTTTGATTCGCTATCTCTTGTAATCGTCCTTTCGGAGTTGGCTGCGTACTTTGCTGTGGGAAGGATTGATTGGCGATATACTGATTCCCAGTGGGATGAGCGCTAACAGGGCGGGCATCAATTACTGTTTTTTTGATATGGTTGCTATAGCTACTCAAATTATTCAGCAGGATAATGGATAATGAAATATACTAAAATATTATCAAATCAGAAGATAGTTGCTACTTTCATTGTACAAGCACGTTTGCCCTCAATTATCTTTTTTACAATTTTAAACAGGCTCTGAAGAGTCTAACTACCTAAAATGAAAACAATATCCTTTCTCTTTTTGAAGATGACTTTCCTGATCGCTATTTGTTTTACCTCTCTCAATTCAAGAGGACAGGCAAATCAATTAATCCCCGGTTCAAAAGAATTATACAATACCATTGTTCATTTGGATAGTGCTATGTTCAATGCTTTCAATACACGTGATCTTAATACATTAAGCAAACTATTCGCAGAAGATATTGAATTTTACCACGATGCGGGGGGATTAACAGATTACAAACAAAATATGGAATCCTTTAAAGAGACATTTAAAAGCGAAAGGAATGTAAGACGAGAATTGGTTTCGGGAAGTGTTGAAGTATGTCCAATTAAAGGTTATGGTGCGGTGCAAACGGGTATCCACCGTTTTTACGCAACGGAAAAGGGTAAACAGGAAGTGTTAAGCAGCGAAGCAAAATTTATTACCCTTTGGCGATTGAAAGATAAAAAATGGCAGGCGACCAGGATCATTAGTTATTCGCATCAGGAATATCTAAAGTAACTAGAAGTTGACTTTTTATTCTATCCCGGGCATCGCTTTATCCGTGAAATCCAGTATTCTGATTTAGCTGAGACACAACCTGCAATCGAACTTTAATCTCACTGTTAACCACATCAGGCAAAATCACTACGAAATCTTCGGATGGATATATTTGTCATAATGGGATGTATGTATAAACCCACTCACTGTCTGCCCGGCGTAATACCGGTACAGTAAGAACACCGATAAAGCCCCAGCCGATTTATCGGTGTTCTTAAAAGGCATGTAACCATTTAAATAGGACATTACAAGACGACAATTACGAGTCATTATTTTTCTTAGTCACGCCTGTATTCTTCTTAATAAATCCTTCAATAAAATCTGTGCCCGCATAGCCGGCTGTGATAAACGCGATGATGGTGGACTTGGTAAATGTTATCGAATCCGTCGAGATGACAGCCAGTACCCCAGCAATACTACCGATACCAAAAGCCACAAACAGGCTGAATGCCATTTGCCGGTAATCGACATTGTCTTTAAAATCCGTATTCGTCATGGCCGATTGGTCAGAAACTTTTTTAATGCCTACGATAACACGGATTCCCTGGCCTACGGCTCCCAGTATGGCACCGATCAGGATGATAATAAGTGTATCAAGTGGTGTATTGGTGGTTTCCATAGTTGGACTTTTTGAAGCTTTTTTGGGTAATGGAGAGTTATTATTATTGAGAGGTGCGGGTGCTGATGGATTGGTTTCCTGGCCTGCCGCACTTGCGGCCATATCTTCCTCCGCATCCAGGATATCAATCCGGGTAATGGGATGAATCTCCCAGCAACTTGAACGCCAGTTTCTGCCGCTTGCGTTATCTGGATTGGTACTGAAAGCCTGCCCCTCGTGGCTCTTATCATAAAAGAGCCAGCCTTCTATTGTGACCAGGTGTCCTTTTAGTTTTTCAACCAGGGTTTCAGTGGACCAGTCGATTCCTTGTCTTTCCATCAACTGCCTGACCCTCGGTGTTACCTCTACGATCAGGCGGTACTCAGGGTCTGTATGCCTGTTATCCGGAGTCAGCTCGATATGTGTGTCTTTAAATACTTTATCCGTGGTTTTACAATTACAGCTCTCTGTGCCACCTACTTTTACATTGAACACATAACCGGTAATCCGTACCGCCTTATCCATAGAAAATTTCCCTGCGATGGCAGTTGCATCGATCAGCTTGGCAAGGGTAATGGAGGGATCAATGGAGGAAACAGTAGGCAGATTGTAGCGGTTTTTATACACGTTCTGGTCATACTCCATGGTATTGGACGCCGATGAACCATGTACCCCACATGGCTGGCCGTCGATGATCAGGTCATCCTGGGCGTGGACATTCAGGCATGACAGTAAAAGGCACAAACCGACTACGCAAAATTTACGGAAGAACTGGTGATAGGTTTTCATTGCTTGGAATTAAAACAGAAAGATACTGCCCCAGCATCCTACCTGCAAGGGGGAAAACCCCCTTTTTTAAGCAACCTCAGCTGATTTATTTTAAAGAGTATGAAAATTCCCTAAAACCCTCAAACATAAGCATATGCACAGCGTCATTATCGGTATACAATCATTTAACCTTATTTCCTGGCTTCCTTTTCATTTGACGATATTGTTAGCAACATCCAAACATCCAATGCTGCAAATCAAAAAAATCAGCGGTTAGCATTATTTTTTGGCTTGCATAAGGGTAAATCAATAGTTGACCGTCTTGAAAGAACAAAGATCTTGCACATCACAACTAAATGCATTTATTCCTCAACGAAATTCAAATCTTTATTAAATGTTTCCTTCGATAATACAGCCGCGATAACGGTAACTGTCATAATAATAACTGCCGTTATCCAGCCACCAGTATAATAATCTGTGATACTTCGCAACCATTGAAACAGCGGAAGTATCAATATAGCCAGCATCCCCCTTACCATATTGGGAATGGTGGTAGCTGCGGTAGCCCGCAGGTTGGTGCCGAACTGCTCGGCTCCCATGGTTACAAAAATGGCCCAGAAGCCGGTACCAAAACCCAGCCCCGCACAGATCCAATACATGCTGATGGCAGCGCCATTCCATTGGATGGTAAAGAAAAGTATCATGAACAAAATAGTGATACAATAAAAAAGATATAACGCTTTCTTCCTGCTCTTTAGCCATTGACTGATAAAACCGATCACAATATCTCCGATAGAAATGCCTGCATAAGCAAACATGATCGACTTGCCCGGATCTATCTTTTCTGTCATGTTCATCCTTTTTCCAAACTCGCTGGAAAAGGTAACCAGCACACCAATCACAAACCAGGTAGGCAACCCGATCAGGATACTGATTACATACTTCCTGAATCTTTCCTTTTTATTAAACAGCATGAGTAAGTTACCGCGTTGTACATCCAGCTTCTTTGTTTCATGGAACATACCCGATTCAAATACCGAGATCCGTAATATGAGCAATACGGCACCCAGGCCGCCACCAATGAAATAGCAGGTACGCCAGTTAAAATTCTGTTTCATTGCAAATGCTACGATAGCGCCTGTTAGCCCAACACCCGCCACCAGTGATGTGGCAAGACCTCTTTTCTCCTTTGGCGTAAGCTCCGAAACCAATGTGATACCGGCTCCCAATTCACCAGCCAACCCGATGCCTGCAATAAAACGGATAAGCTTATACTGGTCTACGGTTTGTACAAACCCATTGGCAATATTAGCGAGAGAGTAAAGCAGGATAGAGCCGAACAGAACGCTTAGCCTTCCTTTTTTATCTCCCATTACACCCCAAATAATACCACCTATCAATAGCCCCCACATTTGCCATTGAATGATTCCTTCTCCGGATACCAGGATTTGTGTTTCATTTAATTGCAGCGACCGCAGGCTTTCTATGCGGATAATGCTGAACAAAAGCAAGTCATAGATATCAACAAAATAACCTAATGCCGCTACAATAACCGCAAGATTAAAAATGGAATACTGTTTATTTTGTTCCATGTGAATGGTTAATTAAAAGCTATACAAATGATAAGTATTCTCTGTGAACCTCAGTGTACCCTGTGTCTCTGTGGTGAAAAAAGATTGAAGCGAAGGCTTTACCACAGAGACACAGGGTTCACAGAGTTTCACGGAGGAGGGCTAACATTGGTTAATACCATGTTCTTCTAAGAAAATACCCCGGCACTGCCTACCGGGGTAACACCAAACCAACTGCTACACAAGAAAAATCTTCAACTATTACTTACTCATACTTCAGCCACACGGTAGCTTTACAATCTTTATCTGCGATTGCCCTGATCCAGTGCGCACTGAACCCATCGGGGAAAATATGTTCTATCGTTTTACCGGCAGCCACTTTAATCGTTTTGTAAACATGGTACCCCGTCAGATCCACATCAACTTCGAGTGTTATGTTCACGTCTTTATCGGCCGTGAGTATTACTTTCTTTTGATCATACCCCGTCATCAGGTAAGGCAATGATGGCTCATTCGCTTTGACCATACTATTTTTCCATACACCCCCTTCGCCTATAGGCTTGCCCAGTTTCCACAGGTCATCAATCGCGCCAAACCAAAGTCCGTTCGTGTTATTGGCTTCATTAAAATAATGTCCGTCTTTTTTTGCATCGACTTTAGTACCGCTTATTACCAATAGTCCGCGCCATGTGCAAAAATCCATGATCTTCTTTTTATGTGTGGCAATGGGGCGGATAGCAATAAAGCCTGATTCTCTTCCTACTTCATAAAATGTACCATGCGCATTAAACATGTATCTTTCTGATTCCAGCTCTCTTGCACCTCGTGGCCAGCCGGCAGCAAAAGGTTGATCATATACTGAAGAAGTTTTCGGCAACCGGTAGGTTCCTGTTTTGTCTTTTACAATTACAGATGCATCATCGGTACTGAAGTCTTTTTTTACCTGCATGATCCTTTCCATCTCGGATGTACTGTCTGCAACAGGCTGGATAAATTCCATCTTTTCATTCACCTCCCTGTATTGTTTGTTCCCGGCAGCCGTATTCAATACCTGTAAATTTTTATTGTGCCCAGCCGGACGAATGATGCTTGCCTGTATATCACCAGTCTCATCGATGCCTGCAATGGAATTAAACATTGCATCCGGCTTTGCATGGCCCTTGCCTGTAAAATGAAAGAATGCAGTGGCTATACATTTTTTATCAGCGGTTACCCTGATCCAGTTGGCGGAGAAGCCATCCGGGAAAATAAAGTAGCTATACCCCTTAGGGCCTACAGAGATCGTTTTGTAGGACTCCCATTTATTGTTGCCTGATTTATCAATCTCTAAAGTAAATGTTACAGCTTCATTCGCATCGTGACTCAGGTGTACTATCTTTTTACCGAAGCCGTTGATTAAAAATGCATCGGAAGGTTCCCCGGCATTTACCGTATCCTTCATCCATGGACCTCCCCAACCGTTGGTAGCTCCCCATTGTTTCAATTCATCGGGACTACCAAACCAAAGATTGGATTGAGAGCGGCCAGCGAACGGATTTTGAAGGATGGTTGTTTCATCTGTTCCGATCACCAGTTTCCCATTCCAGTTGCAAAAATCGGGTACGTAACGCAGGTGATTACTGATGGGTGAAATACCCCCACTATTGGCACGCGTAAATGTTTTGGGGAAATTGTAAAACATTCCGTGCATGTCCATGAGCATTTTATCATTACCAATCTCCCTAATGCGCGGCCATTCTGTATACCAGCCTCCCCAATGATCATAGGCATGTGTTGATTTGGGCAAACGATAACTGAACCATTGCCCGCCATCCAATAATTTCAGGATCACTGAACGTTTGTCCCAGCCAATACTCCACAAAGGGCTTTTATCATCCGGCGAGCCATATATACCACCCGGGCCCGTAACATCAGTAAACTGTTTGCGTTCAATGATCTTCCATGATTGTCCATCCCAGCTTGCCAATATACCTTTCTCTTCCGGCGTTCGTGAAACATCGCCCGCTTCTAATTTGTCTTTGGTAAGTTTAAAAACGGCATCTTCCCCATTATTGGCGATCACCAATCGGTTTTGCGCTGTGTATGCACCCTTGCCATGCCAGCCCGGCACTGGTTTATCAAACAGTTTTTTTACAGCCAAAGTATACACGTTCGCTTCATAGAGTTTTCCTTCCATATCATAGAAGTAAACCATGTTGGCGGGATCAGTAAGATGGCGTGCAGTGGCAGTCATTCTTCCCGGCATTACAGTAAGCGGTATTGTTTTTACATTACCGCGCGCGTCGATCAGGTACGAGCCGGTGATCAATTGATTGGATTCCCTGTGGATCATGCGATTGGCGGGCGTACCTCCTATGCTTTCCGGATGAACGATCAGGTTGAGCTTTTCATCAATGCTGTATAATTTATCAGAACTGCCATTGGGACAATGTGGCGAATAAGTTACCATCCACAATTGGCCTGCCCATGGAGTTATGGCACCAATACCGCCTTCTGCTCCATCACCTGCACCATTAAGTCCTTTGCACAATGCAGAACCGCCTTCGTTAAACAAAGCCAGGTGCGGATAAACACCACTTATCTGCAATGGTTTTTCTGTTGCTTTAACAAAAGGTTCCATTTTTGTTTTTGCTGCCTGCGCAATCAATCTATTATTTACAAAAAAACAAATTGCGAAAACAAGGACTGCGGATGAAAATTTCATGTGGCTGTTTTTCTGATCAAAAAATATTTGAAAGAAGGCAGTTCTGTAATAAACCACCTTCTTATTGGTTATCCGTTTTAATAATTAGGGTTCTGCGTAATAGTGGAATTCACACGTATTTCCACTGCCGGTATGGGCCAGAGATATTGTTTGGTTTTATCAAATTGCCTTGTCACTAACTGTTTAACATCTGCACCAAATACCGAGTAATCGGCAATACCATCGGCATCAAGCGGTGTAACACCTGGGAACGGCCATTTTGCCCGGTTTTGATTAGCTGGATCGGGCAGGCCAATGACAGGTCTTGTGAGTGCTTTCTCTGCTAATTTCCACCTAATCAAATCCATATACCGAAGCCCCTCTTTTAACAATTCTACCCTTCTTTCTCTTCTTACGATCTTCCTGAGTTCGGCTGCAACAACTGTTGTAACAGCGGGATATGAAGTAATTTGTGTAACCGAAACGCCATAGGCCCTTGCCCGCACCTGGTTAAGGGCATTCAGCACACTTGCATCAATCTCGCCTAGCTCAGTTTTTGCTTCTGCATAGCTGAGTAATACTTCTGCATAGCGAAACAGGATCAGGTCATTATCCTCAACCAACCGGTCAACCCATGTTTGATCAATTGCTTTTTTCCATAAAAAGCCTGTATAACTTGCAAAGGCTTTAAGACCGCGCGAATCATTATTCGGTACCTGTTTATTTAATTTTGAGCTGAAGATGGTTAATGAGTCGGGATGAGGATTGTAATTATAGCCCAGCCATTGTGTATTAAATTCTACAATATTCGCAGTAAGCCGCGGGTCACGGTTTTTGAAAGGATTTAACGGATCGTATAATAGCGATTCGTTAATGGGTTTCCCATCTGTACATTCATACGCATCAACAATATCGCGGGTTGGTATTTGCGCACCAAAGCCTCCGGCATTCCTGGAGATATTATCCTGTACATAAGCGGCACCATTAAATACATTTTGTGCCTGGGAGCGCGGAACGCTGATGATGATTTCTTTACTGGTTCCTCCCGCTTTTAAAAACAACTGCGAATAACTGCTGTTCAGGTTATAGACACCTAACTGCATTACTGCATTAGCTGCATCTTTGGCAATGGCCCATTTGCCCATATACAATGCTGTACGTGCTTTGATGGCCAGCGCAGCGCCTTTTGTAAGCCGGCTTACTTCTGTTGTTGCATAAGATTGTGGGAGATTAGCAGCCGCAAAATCAAGCTCCTGGAAAATAAAATTCAGTATCTCATCTTTACTTGTTCTTGCAATACCATAGGAGGCTTCCAATGCCACCGGTGTTTTTAGAAAAGGAACATCGCCAAAATGGGTGATCAACCTGGCATATTGATAAGCTCGTATCAACCTCATTTCCGCTTCCAGCCGTAACATAACATTTGCAGGTGTATTGGCAGCCGCCCTGTCTTTATACGCGAGAAAGGAATTCGCTCTCGCTATCGCTTTATAACTGGTTAACCAGTATGCCTGCACTGATGCATCATCTGCCGTCATGGTACCGCCAATCACAGCATTTGTCAGTTGGGCACGGTGCCATTCATTATCGGAAAAAAGTTCATTATCGTTCCCCCAGAAATCAATCCTGTACAGGTCATTTACTGCCAGTTGCAATTCTGTCTGGTTCGAAAAGAAACTACCTGTAGAGGCTTCGGAAAGCGGGTTCAGGTTTAGCTTGGTGCAGGCCGTTACTCCTGCCATTAGCATTATGATGATAAAATATTTTTTCATTGTTGACATATTTTTATTTGCGTCATTAAAATTTAATCGTTGCACCCGCCATAATGGTTGTTACGATCGGGTAAGCATAAGAGCCGGATTCCGGATCAACATATTTTGGAAATTTGCTGATAGAAAAAGGATCATTCACCGATAAATAGAACCGGCATGATTGTATACCTGCCTTCTTTATCAGGCTCTCTTTTAATGTATAACCAACTGTAATATTTTTCACGCGGAAATAAGCGCCGTTAATCAACCAGAAGTCGGATAAGGTGTAGTTATTGGCATTGGATGTGCGCGAAAGCCTCGGATAAGTTGCCTGTAGATTCTGATCGGCCTTATTGCCTGCACTCCAGAATTTTCCGATCATATCCTGTGATATGTTACCAAAAGCTTCGGCGAAAGGCTGCGTAATATCAGCGTTTAAACGGCTTAGTTTTTTACCTACTCCCTGGAATGAGATACCGAAATCAAAATTTTCATAATTCAGCCTCACATTACCTCCATACTGGTAACGGGGCATGGAGCCTCCCAGCAATACTTTGTCGTCCGATGTAATTTTTCCATCATTGTTAAGGTCTACATATCTAACATCACCAGGTTTGGTGGCTGCGCTTAGAACAGGCGCCCCTGTTAGATCTGCCTGTGTTTGAAACAGTCCGTTAGAACGGTATCCATACCATTCATTGTACTCACTGCCGGTACGGATAATCTGGTCGCCAATAAATTGTGTTCCTTTCAGGTCGCCGATCTTTGATTTGGCATCAGACAGGTTGAAAGCCACCGAATAATTTAATTTATTGGTGATCTTATCTTTCCAGTTGAGTTCAAACTCCCATCCTTTTACATCCAGTATACCTGCATTCTGATTGGGCTTGTCATATCCTAAGTACAAGGGAATATCCAACGGCAACAGGATATCGTAGGTTCTTTTCTGGTAATAATCCGCACTAACAGAGAGTTTGTTCTGAAAAAAGGATGCATCGAGCCCGATATTGCCGGTACGGGTTGTTTCCCATGAAATGTTATCAACGGCATATACTACTTGTCCGCCCGTGGATTGCGGAATGATCACGCCATTCTGATAAAACAATGCATTGTTGAATGCAATGGTAGCCTGGTAAGGATAATTACCGATGCGTTCATTACCCGCTTTACCCCATGAGCCTCTCAGTTTCAGGAATGAAAGCCAGTTGAAGCTTTCCATAAATTTTTCTTTGGAAATGGTCCATCCTGCAGAAACAGAAGGGAACAAAGCATTTCGGTACTGGCTTGCAAAACGGGATGATTTATCGGAACGGATATTTCCCTGTATATAATACTTGTTTTTAAAATCGTATTTCAGTCTGCCGAAAAAAGAACGGAGGGCAGATTCAGATGCGCTTCCTGAATTATCACGTAATGCCAGTGACCCTGCATTGAGGTATGGAAAATCGGTTAAAGCAAAACCGGTTCTTGACGCACTCAACGATTCGCCATAACTATAGTTCTCTTCATAACCACCGAGTACATCAATGGTATGATCTTTACCGATCTCTTTCACATAATTGGCTAAGAACTGCCCGTTGATGGTAAACCCTTCCGACCGTCCTTCATTTAAAATTGTATTGGGTTGATTCACAAGCGGGCTTGGGGTTCCGTCGGGGTTTGTGAATAAGATCTGTTTGTAAAAAGATTTGCTTTTGTCAAGATCAAATGTTGGCGCTACCTGGGCCAATAATGTAAGGCCGCTAACCGGTTTAAAAGTAAATGCGAGACGGCCCGATACCTGGTTCAGGTTGCCTTTATCATAACCGCCTTGCTGTAACTGGGCCACCGGGTTTCTGCCATCTTTTGCCAAAGCAAACTGGCCATTGGTATAATAAGCACCATAAAGCGGAGGCATTACGCGGCTGTCATAAATAGGTGATGCATTGGGAGAAGTGTTATTGGTACGCTTGTACGCTATATCAAGATTGGCGGATAATTTACTGTTGATCTGCATATCGTTGTTTACGCGGAATACATATCGTTCATACTTATAACCATCATAAAAAGCGCCTGAATTAGAATAGCCAAGCGAGGCTTTTGTTTTTATTTTACCGGTACCAATGGTAAATACAAGATCATGCCTGAACCTGGGCGCATAATTATTGGTGAGCAGCGTGTTCTTCCAATTGGTATTGGGAAATTTATCGGGATTAACGCGGTTGCTGTCAAGATAACTGTCAATATAAGCCTGCGCATAAGGTCCGGTGGTTGCCCCGTCATTCACAGCCTGTTCGTTAAAATAGCGCATATAATCTTGCACACCTGCATACGTTGGTGAAGCCGTTGCTTTTTGTACGCCGTATTCGTAGTTATATTCAAAACTGGCTTGCCCGTCTTTGGCTCTTTTGGTGGAAACAAGTATTACACCCGCTGCGCCGCGCGAACCATAGATCGCTGCTGAAGCCGCATCTTTTAAAACGGAGATACTCTCAACATCATTGGGGTTTATATTGTCGATGCTGCTAACCGGAACACCATCCACAATGATCAGTGGCGAATTCGCACCAATGGTTGTAATACCACGGATGAGTATACTTGATCCTGCACCCGGTGCTCCGTTATTGCGTGTAACCGAAACACCGGCAATACTTCCCTGTAATGCTTCTGAGATCTGGAGGGTTTGCCTGCCCCCGATATCTTTGGCGTTAATGGTTGATACGGCACCGGTAAGGTCTTTCTTTTTTTGTGTACCATAACCCACAACCACTACATCGTCTAACGCTTTACTGCTTGCGGTAAGACTGATCGCCAGTAGTTCATCCCCGTTAATCGCAACGGTACGATTCTGGTAGTTTACAAATGATACCTGGAGGTTTTTAACACCGGCAGCAACCTGTAAGGAAAATTGACCGGATTTGTCGGTAACAGTACCCGTTTGGGTGCCGGGTACCAGAATATTTGCTCCTTCAATGGGAGCTTTGGTTACGGCATCAGTAACAGTTCCCCTGATCCGTTTGTTTTGCGCCTGCGCACTAAACGCAAACAGGAAAACAAAAAAAATGGCGTAAAGCAGTTTTTGTTTCATACGGCGGTTGGTTTTGGTTTCACTCATTTTTGAGATAGGTGGTTATGATTATTTTCATGAGAAGTAAATGTAGATTTGTACGAAAGGGGTTTCCTATTTTTGCCTTATGCAATCAGTTTAGCAAAATTTTGAACAACTTAAAACACTGGAAATAAGTACATTGCATTGCCATGACTGCCGAGAATGAACAACACGAAAACAAAGAATCTTTCTACCACCTTGAGATCTGTTGCCGGTATGTAGCAGAAAAATATGGCAGTGCTAATATTGCAGCATGGACGAACGGCGATTATTTAAAGCTAAGCAGCATCCTTTCCAGGCATACAGATGTACAGATCAGTGCGAGTACACTCAAAAGAATATTTGGCAAGCTGAAAACCACCGGCAGGTATTATCCACAGAAAGCGACAAGGGATGCCTTAGCTCATTATGCTGGTTTTACTGATTGGGAAATGTTCATGCAAAAACATCCCCGTCCGGTAAGGCAGGAAGAAACAAAAGTTGGAACGCCTGTTATTCCCCATACAACCGCTTCTTCAAAAAGAGTTTACAAGAAATCATGGAGATGGCCGGTAATCATTCTACTCGGTTTAATTATAACGGTATTAATATGGAAGTTTCAACAAAATGACAAAGCAATATTTCTTCACCCCGGAGAAGCTAAATTAATATGCAGTAATCCGGAAGGAGAAAGTCCTCATTCAGCTGTTTTTAAAATACAACTCCCCAGGAGCCTGGTGGCCGACACCAGTAAACTTACCATCGATTTTGGTGACGGAAGACCTGAAAAAAAAGTGGTTCCCGGGCCTTTTATTACGCACTATTACGAAATACCAGGACGCTATTACGCGGTCCTCAAGCAAGATGGCCTTGCATTAGATACGGTTCCTATTTACCTCAAAACATCCGGGTGGACCGTTACGGCTTCCATGCAACACGATACAACAAGAGTATATCCCGTTAACAGTAATAACCTGTTTGCAACCGGGAAGATGCTGGTAACCCCTGACCAGTTACTTCATGCGGGAGTAGATACCAACCGTACTTTCTTTGTTCATTTTTCAAATACCCGGCCGCTTGCCATCAATGGTGATAATTTCGAATTGAAAACAACCGTAACAACCTCACTACCGAGACCGGGTGTCAGGTGCTCGCAGGTTAAGATAACCGTATATGGAGAAAAATCGGAGCATACAACCATCTTTATAAAACCAGGTTGCGTAAGCTGGGCGCTTATCCGGTTTTCAGAAATAAGGAAAGATGGAGAAGCAGATGACCTGCATGCCTTAGGCACCGACCTTACTAAAAGCGGCACGATCAGGCTTCAGGTAATCAATAAAAAAATACAGCTTCTTGTTAATGAAAAAATAGTGTATCAAGCCACCTACCACTATTCCCTGGGAAAAATATATGGGGTCGACATCTCTTTTGCCGGTATTGGAATTGTGAATAGTCTTTCTTTAAGAGATCTTGCCACTGGCGAACATTTTTCTGATGGCTTTATAGAATCGGCACAGTAGTTGTGTTTATTTTTCCTTGTGATACTTTATTAGACATTATCTATTCGAGCCGGAATCAACGGATGAGCACCAGAAAGAAAATAGAAATGCCGCACTGAGTATGCGTATATTTTTTTGTACACTTCAATAAAAAGCAGTACGTTGTTCAAAGAATGTTTATCGCTAATCGTACAAATAAAACAACATAAGCATCCGTTTCTGTTCTTGTGTTTTATTTTTTCGAAATAGTCTTCTACAGAGATCTTATAGGAAGCTTATAGGGACCTTATAGGGACCTTATAGGGACCTTATAGGAACCTTATAGGAACATTATAGGGACCCTATCCCGATACTATCCCGTATTCCTCCCGACAATACAAGCAGCTTAACCCAATCCAGGTCCGGTACAGATTCAATGTAGACCCATTCCATAAGTATAATCGTGAATCGTGAGGCGTGAGTTTTTCACTCACCTCTCACGTCTCACGATTCACGATTCCCCTCGGTAAAAAGGCCTTTTCACAGGTAAAATCCTTAAAATAAGGTAAAAAGCACCTCTGTAAGTATGGATTTTACATAGGTTATACCCCTGTTATTCAGATACCCAAGACAAATTATCGGAAAACACAGATCTTATGTATATTAGTGGAGTAAAAATGATTACCCATTTAAATTCAAACTACCATGGCAAAAGCCGCAAAAAAAGCCGCTCCTAAAAAAGCGGTAAAAAAAGCAGCCCCTAAAAAAGCTGCTCCTAAAAAAGCCGCTGCTAAAAAAGCAGCCCCTAAGAAGAAAGCAGCTCCTAAGAAAGCCGCGAAAAAAGCAGCTCCTAAAAAAGCAGCCAAAGCAAAAACAAAAAGAAAACCCAATGCCGCATTCATGGCTGCTTTAACACCCAGCGCAGCACTGGCAGCAGTAGTAGGTGGCAAACCTTTACCACGTACAGAGATCATCAAATCTATCTGGGACTATATCAAAAAACACAAGCTCCAGGACAAAGTAAACAGAAGAATGATCAATGCGGACGAGAAACTGAAAGTCTTGTTTGGCAAGGCCCAGGTTTCTATGTTTGAATTGGCAAAAATCGTGTCTAAACACGTTAAGTAATTGCCAGAAAAAAATATCCCAGGCCGGTACTCTTCAGTACCGGCTTTTTTAGGCCATTGCATAAGCGGTCTTCTTTTCAATCATTCAAAAAAGGTGTATGCGTTTATTCTTTGCAGCAGTAATTATCAGCTTTGCCGGTATTCGTGCAACACAAAAAAGCATGTCTCCGATTCCGGCAGAGGATTACAAACTTGTATGGTCGGACGAGTTTACCAAAGAAGGAAGTCCCGATACTGCTAACTGGAATTATGAAAAAGGATTTGTTCGAAACCACGAACAACAATATTACCAACCGGAAAATGCATTCTGCAAAAACGGGTTGTTGGTAATTGAAGCGAAAAAAGAAAACAAACCCAATCCCGGCTATATAGCAGGGAGTAAAGACTGGCGAAAGAACAGGCCCACCATAGAATATACTTCCGCCTGCATGCGTACCATGGGGCAACACAGCTGGCAATACGGACGCTTTGAAATGCGTGCCAGGATCGACATAAGCCCGGGCATCTGGCCCGCGTGGTGGACATTGGGTATTGACAAAGGATGGCCCGCCAATGGCGAAATTGATATCATGGAATTTTATCGAGGTAAATTATTGGCCAATATTGCCTGCCTAAGTGCGGATAAAAAAGCGGAATGGCATAGCAATACTTTCCCCATTGATTCATTGGGTGGCAGTAAATGGGCAAACCGGTTTCATGTTTGGCGGATGGATTGGACAAAAGAATTTATTGCTTTGTATGTAGATAACCAGTTGCTCAATAAAGTATCACTTGATAAATTAACGAACAAAGATGGCAGCGGGTTCAATCCTTTTATGCAACCACATTATATGTTACTGAATATGGCCATTGGCGGTGACAATGGCGGCGATCCATCAGCAACTTCTTTTCCAAAAAAGTTTGAGGTAGATTATGTGAGGGTGTATCAAAAAAAATAATTCTTAACCCATTACGCTATTAAATCTCCTCTGTGAAACTCATAATCTCAGTGTCTCTGTGGTGAAAAAAGATCGAAGCGAAGGCTTTACCACAGAGACACTGAGATCATGAGTTTCACAGAGACCGCCTGACACGTTACTATTTTTTAATAGCACAACACACTAATTCTTAACAACCGTGTAAGTAAACGCTCCCTCCTGCTTATGCGAAATATTCGTTAGCAATAAACGCCAGATAGGTTTGTTGTTCCAGTTGCTTTTCATCTGTTGCTCATGCGGTTCGGTTAAAGCCATGCGCTCTTTTGTTATTTTCCATTCCGCGGCATCATAGGTTAATTGTACCTGCTTGTTCTTTTCCGTGGTAAAAACAATCTTACCAGGTGTATCAATATCTGTGTTACACACTGTCATAAATGTTTGTGTAAGCTGCGGATTGGCTGTTGCAAAACGATATGTATCTTTTACCCATATGGTGTTCCCGGGTGCATCAACCGTAATATTCCTGTTCCAGGAACGAATGCCGGCTTTATCGGGATAGGCTTTGTCAAGGTCCATCCCGAAATTTGTTATCCCGTCTTTTGTTGTAAACACCACATTGTTTGCTTTGGCTGCCGCGTTCGCTTCCTGCTGTACTCCATTGGGGAAAGGTACATTGTGGTAAGGAGAGGTATTATACCATAATGTATACCGCTTGCTTGAAAAGGTTATGGCCATATAGGTTCCTTTTCCGGCATCTACAATTACAGGTGCGCCATCCGCATAAATAATAAAATCGCCCACATCATTGTGGTTATGGCTTTCTGCATTGTTACCGCCATGCGAAGCAACAAAGAGATTGTTATGGGTTCGTGCCGTCATTAATTCCACACTCGGCAAATACATGGTTTGCTGCCTGCTTTCATTTTGTTTGGCGCTGGCACAGGCCGCAGTGGCTAACAGGTTATACAATTGCCTGGGTTTAAAGAACGATTCAACCCTGGGTGTATTATCCTGTATGTGATGATAGGCCCAGGCACCAAAACCCATCATTTCCGGGTCATTTACCGCTTTACCAAAACGATAGGTCCCTACCCCGTCTGCTTTTATTTTAGGTGTAGCATCCGCCACATTTACAAAATAATCATCATCAATATGTGTTTTATAAATATAGGATCCGAGCTGTTTAATGATAGGATGATCAAACACGGTTATTTTCTGTTTGGTTACATCCGCGATCGTGGTTAATCCATCAAACAGGGCCAACCCTGCCGCGAACCAGTACGAAGGTCCTTCATCAGTGGCACCATCTTCGCCGAGGCCATTGATGTAAAGATCAAGCAGGCTCATAGAATGTGCCACAAGCTTTGCTCTTCTTTCTTCGTTCTTCTCAAGTAATAAAAAAGCCATTAAGCAATTGCTTACCACCCAGGGATCCCAGTTATTTACTTTTACATCCTTTCTCCCCTTACCAAAAAAACCATAGCGCGCTACTTCATTTTCATAACTGTTGAGGATCTTCCGGTTTACTTCAATGCCAATTCTTTCGCGAACCAGGGGAGATATGCTATCTAATTTAGCGCCTGTAAAATAATCCGTTAAAGCCAATACCGCTGCGGTTTCTGCACCGAACAGGTCAACAGTTGGGTCAGATACATCGGGCAATCCACTCCCTCTTTTCTGGTTGCCAATATGCGCCGTTACACCCCAGTAGGTTTCTTCGCAGATATTCCAGATACCATTTACAATCATATCTGTAAAACGTCCCTTGTTCTCCATCGATTCTGCCAGTACCAGCGTAAACAAACGGTTTCTTTTGTCAAAAGACAGTTTCTCATAATTGGCCCGGTTACCGGTACGTATATATTCCAGCGTAACCGTTGCGGGGATGGTGGTAAACGGCATGGCGGCATAGCTTACCGCCTGTTGAATAATGGCCTGCCGCACACTGTCCGGCACCTGTTTCGCCCATTCTTCTGCCTGTTGGGGGAAAGGCTTCCATTGATTCTGCGGGATAAGGTTTTGTTTGATAGCTACCAGGGTAAATTTCGATAAGAGATCCCTCTGTATTACCTGTGCTGAAGAGCTCTGCAGCAAGCAAAAAAAGGCACCTAGTAAAAAAGGGACAAGTATTTTCTTCATACGGCAAGCATTTGTTGTAACAAATTACTGCATAGTCAAAATACTAATCCAATTATTTACGATATCCTTTTCGATTGGTATTGCTTTAAGTGATCTGAGATCAACTATTACAATAGCCTATTGGGCAATTAAACTACCTCTGTGTAACCCAGTGTTCTCTGTATCTCTGTGTTGAAAAAACTACGCTATAGTATTACTCTTTTCAACACAGAGTTACAGAGGAACAGAGTTGCACCGAGGATTCTTCCCGTTTTAATAATTTATGGTTGCATATACCGTTTGTTAGTGCAGCAGCAGACTCACGGATTTCCATAGGGTGAAGATACTGGTGCAGATCACCAGCCCTCCTACAAGAAAGTACATGGTTTTTAAAGGGAGTTTACCCACCAGCCTGGCAGCAATAGGTGCAGCAATGATACCGCCAATGATCAACCCCAATACATCTCCCAGCGGGATATGCTTGAGCAGTATGAAGAATGTAACAGAGCTGGCGAATACAACAAAGAATTCTGCCAGACAAACTGAACCGATGACATAGCGGGGATTTTTTCTTTTAGAGATCAGTGTGCTTGTAACCAGTGCACCCCAACCGCCTCCCGCAAAAGCATCCATGAATCCACCCACTCCTGCCAGCCAGCCAGCACGTTTTACTTTATCCTGTTGCGTTTTTTTACGGAGTGCTTTTTTGATAATGAAATAACCGAGATAGCAGGTGTACATCGCCAATGGCACACGCACATAGGTAGCATATTTTTGTCCAACAAATGCGAGTGTAGCCCCGGCTATCGCACCAATGATACCGGGTATGACCAATGCTTTGAATAATTTTTTATTGATATTACCGAAACGGTGATGGCTGTACCCCGATACACCGCTGGAAAATACCCTGGCCGAATGCACGCGGCTGCTTACGATAGCCGGGCTTACGCCATTGGCTAGTAAAAAAGTAGTGGAGATGGTTCCGTATCCCATACCCAATGAACCATCTACCATCTGCGCCATAAAGCCGGTCAGCAACATGATGAGAAAAGAAGAAACATCTATGTAATCAGGAATGGATTTTACCACACCATATACTTCGTGTGCAGGGAAATAAGAGAAGACCGCCGCACCAATGATCATGAATACAAAAGCAAAAAGGCAGATCTTAACGACTTGCTGCCATTTTTTTTCTTTCCGTTTTTGAAGGTTCACTTCTTCGAGCGAAACCTGTTTGGCTACCAGTACTTTGGTGAGATCATTCAGTTGTTTTACTTTCTCTGAAAAATCGCCATTCAGTTGCTGGCGGATCTGTTGCATATCGTTCAGCACATCGTCCATTTCCGAAGGAATGATCTCATTCAATACTTCTTTCAGTCGTTTCGCGATGGTGGGCGATTTTCCATTGGTTGAAATGGCTATTTTAAGACTTCCTTTCTGTACAACGGAACCCAGGTAAAAATCGCAAAGTGCCGGTTTATCTGCCACATTCACTAACAGTCCTTTTGCTTTGGCATCGTTCCTGATCTTTTCACTTAGCGGAATATCGTTTACGGCTACCACTACAATCTGGGCGTTCAGCAAATCCTCCGGTGTGTACGCTTTTTGTTTCAGTGTAATATTGTTGGCTTCGCTCGCAGCTATCGTTTTAATTCTCTCATCAATGGTTATGGCCACGATGTGTATGCGGGTAGCTGGCGCATTACCCAACAATGCCTGCAGTTTTTCCAAAGCCACATTGCCACCACCTACCAGCAGTACGGATAGCGTTTCCAGTTTTAAAAAAACCGGGAACAAATGATTCTGCTCTGAAGCGGTATCGGTCGATATGGGTGTGGTTTCTGTTACCTGCAACATAGTTTTTATGATTCCTGTATTCAACCTGTTTAAAAGAGTGGAATAGCTGCAAGATATGCTAAACCTACTAAAATAGTAGACTATTTTACAAAACAATTCCCTCCTGGCTCATCTAACCGAACTGACCATTGTCGGCTGCGATGACCTGGCAGCTATCATCAGAAGGAATGGCTTCTTTCACAAATTAAATATCGTGTTAAATTACGAAACTTCCTCTGTGTAACTCGGTGTTCTCTGTACCTCTGTGTTGAAAAAAACCTTACTATAGTTTTCCAACACAGAGGTACAGAGGTTAGAAGTTGCACAGGGGATCGCTGCTATTTTACTGCTTAAAATTGGCGCATACATTTTAATTTAACAATCCATCCAATGTTATGGCAGCATAATACAATGCCCCAATGGTTGGTCCGCCGGCATATTGTATGTGGCGGTTATTGAAAATATTGGTGCCGCCAATTTTGATGGTCGATTTAACCGCGGGTAAGCGGAAAGTAACTTGCGCATCTACATTATTGATCGCATTCACCTCTCCGGTTACTAATGGACTTTCCCATAAAAAACCATCCTGCCATTTCCAAACAATGTTGAACCCGATATTATGCGTTACTGCCCGGTTACCAAAAGAAAGATTGCTGGTCAAGTTGGGTGTATTGAACCCGGTTACAAAAAGATCCGGCGATGCATTTCCTTTGATATTGTTATAGTTCAGGTTTCCCGATAATGCATAGGTTTTATAGAACTGGTAGGTTACACCCAATGAAGAACCATAGGTGGTATATTTGTTTTTGGCATTGGTGTATACACGGTAACGTTCCTGTCCTTTACTCGTTGCATTGCCGCCACTGGCTGTAGTAGCATCCCTGTTTCGATCAATCATGGCAATGACAGCCGCATCCGATCCAATGGTTTCTCCAATGGGAACATATACCTGTACCTGGCCGAGAAAGCCTTTGTACACATTGGCATAGGCATCAAAATCAATGATCAGTTTATTATCGAACACAACGGTTTTATAACCGATCTCAAAAGAACTAATTCCTTCCGGCGCACCATTGGGCAGGTTAGCTGCTTGCAAGAGGTTACGATTGGCAAGGGCCGCGGCATCCGTATTTCCGGCTGCTTTCACAGCCGCATTAAATACAGCAATGGACGATTGGGTATAGCTGTTTTCACGGTAACCCAATCCCTCATTAATGATCGGAAGAATACCTACACGTTTTACACGCCCGTTGTTCACATAAGACAATGCCTCAAACAAAGCGGGGAAACGATACCCCTGCTGGTAGGTGAACCGGAAATTGTGTTTTTCATTCAATGTATATACAGCGGCAAAACGGGGCGTGAATTTCACCGAAAACTCCGGGTTATCATCTACCCGAAGAGATCCGTTGAGTTTTAATCTTTCTTCGAAAAATGTTTTACTGAGTTGGGCAAAGCCTCCGAATTTCTTGTAATAGGTATTAGCGCCATAACTGCCATCTTCCAACGGGCTGTTACGTTCTGCAATGGGGCGTTTGAAATCAACAAAATTATTTCCGTCTGGGATCAACTCATACACACGCGCATCTACACCAACCAACAGGTTTGCGAATTTGATGGTCTCTGTCAGATCCCATTGCCCTTCGATATGGTATAAATTACTTTTCTGTATCAATGCCGCACCACCCGTTACTGGTGCATTAGGAATACTGCTCGATTTGATATCCCAGTTATTGATCCTGATGATAGAATCTTTTACCACATTAAATCTTTCCGTACCCGGCTCTACCCTTCCCAGGTCAGCCTGCTGTCGCGCATACTGCGTAGCCGAAGCCAGGTTATCAGAAGTTAAGGCGCCCCCATGCGAGGATGCATAATTGGTTAAGGCGGTTTTGTATTTGGCACTCCATACATTGGCACTGCCGCCCGTATACAGGTCAAGGTTATCGGCCAATGGTTTTACATTGTACGAATCACCAGTATTCTCTTTGGAGATATAGGCTTTGATGGTAAAATTACTGCCTTTCAATTCCAACTGGTGGTTTTGTACAACTACATTATCCAGCTTTACTTTATTCCCTCTCTGAAATACGCCATCCATTTTACCTATGCGGTAAGAATAGGTCAATTCTGTGTGTGGTGTAAAACGATAATGCAAAGCGGCGTCGAATTTCAGGTTATCTATTTTCGGATCTACCAGGTCTTTCTCCCAATAGCCGGTTCGCGCAACGGTTAGTGTTTTGTTGGCTTGTCCGTCAATGGTTAAGCCGGTAATGGATACTGTATTACTGCCGGCCAGTGCATCGTCGCCATATTTGTTCCAGCCATCAAACGCAGTATTGTTATCGCCATTCAATGAAGGAAAGCCAGGATTGGCGGTGATCCGGTTATTCGGGTTTTGGTCTGTTCGTGTATCTGAGATCCAATCAATCCCACGCAGGTAACTGGCATTGATCTTGAAAGCAAATTTATCATTGAATGCTTTTGCATAACGGATCGCTGTTTCCGTGAGAAGGCCGGCTGCATGATCCTTGCCATCCACATGGTTTACGCCAACGCGATGAAACACACTTAATCCCTGCGAATTAAACGGATTCTTTGTAATCAGGTTGGCCATTCCATTGATCGCGTTCATGCCATACAAAGCGGATGCGGCTCCGGGCGTGATCTCGATACTTTGGATATCCAGTTCTGTTGGACCAATCGCATTACCCAACGGCACACCCAGGGTTGCTGCCTGCATATCAATGCCATCCACCAATTGCATGAAGCGGAAATTATTCGGAATATTAAACCCGCGTGTATTGGGTACTTTAAAAGTTAGGGAAGAAGTTGTCAGCTGAACTCCTTTCACATTTCCCAATGCATCATAAAAACTCGCAGCGGGTGTTTCTTTTAAGGCGCGCAAGTCCAGCTTTTCAATGGCCACAGGTGAGCGTAAGATCTTTTCCGGTACACGGCTTGCCGTTACCACTACTTCGTTTGCGATATAGGTTTGGGTAGTTAGCTGTATGGTAAGATGGCTGCTTGTATTGTTTACCTGTATCTCCTGCTGCGCAAAACCTACCGAACTTACTACAAGAGTGAAGGGAAGTTTCTGGTTAATGATCAGCGAGAACTTGCCTGTGGAGTCTGTAGCGGCTCCCTTGGTTGTATTTTTGATGGATACGCTTACGCCGGGTAAACCTTCATGGTTCTCTCCTACTATACGGCCGGTTAAGATCAATGCGCCATTCAGCTGTGCCGAGGCAGATGGGAGATGCCAGATGGCAGGTAACAGGATGAATAGAAAAGAAATTATTTTTTTCATTTGATTGATGGTTAAGGTTTGGTTGACAGCCTCGCATAGACATGCCTGTTCGCTTTTGAAAGCAAGTTGTTTGTGCGATCTGATGTTGTTGGGTTTATTTAAATGATGGTTGCCGGAATAGATTTACCGGTAGACAGAAACAATATCAGCAACATCGTTCCATAGAACTGGGGATCATCACAATGCGTGCAGGAATATTCATTTTCATAACAGTGGGTTGCTTTGAAAGACGAAGGTACTATATTCCTACTAATTTAGTAGACTTTTATTAAATTATTTTTCCTTCTACTCTCAACCAATTTGGAGTTTTTTTTACCGCAAGGGCGCTATGGCACGAGGGTGCGCGAAGGTTTTTTTTGAGAGATCACCTAGCGCTTCTTTGTGTCCTTGCGCCTTTGCGGTTAAGCAATCGTTAATATTCCGTTCGCAATAGAAATTGGGTTCTGTTATATGGTCACCCATTTTTCGCGAAGGGAGAAATCGCCGAAGGTTTCGTTGGTATTCCGTTTGACTGCATAGGTTCCGAATAATTGATCCAGTGTGCTGAGTATTTCGGGTTCTTCGATGTTTTCTTTGTAGATCTTATTCAACCTCTCTCCTATTCTATCGCCGCCCAGTTGCATGTTGTAACGGCCGTAAGCCGTTCCTACAAAACCGATCTCGGCTGCATACGACCTGGCGCAACCGTTGGGGCAGCCGGTCATGCGGATAATAATTTCTTCTTTTTCGAGCGCATGCTTTTGCAGCAGCAGTTCTATCTTTTCAAGTAAAGAGGGAAGATACCGTTGCGCTTCTGCCAATGCCAGCGGGCAGGTGGGAAACGCCACACAGGCCATCGCATTTCTGCGGATCACAGAACTGGCTTCGGTTTCTTTGGAAACACCATAATCAGCCAATATCGTTTCAATGCTATTTTTATCCGCATCAAGCACATCGCTGATGATCACATTCTGGTTACAGGTAAAACGGAAATTGGCTTTTCCTGTTTTGGCAATAGTCAATAAAGCAGATTTCAACCTGGTCTGTTCATCATCCCGTATTCTTCCATTTTCAGAGAAAGCAGTGTAATACCAACGGCCTTCTGCATTCTGTGCCCATCCAAAAAAATCTTTACGGCTCGTGAACGCATATTCTCTTGCAGGCTGTAATGCAAAGCCGGTTCTTGCTTCGATCTCTTTCACAAACCATTCTACCCCATATTTATCAACTGTATATTTTAAACGGGCCAGTTTACGGTCGCTGCGGTTTCCGTAATCTCGTTGTATGGTAGCGATCTCGTAAATGGCTTTGAGTGTTTTTTCTTCGGTATCGGTAAAGCCAATCATAGTTGCCAGTCGTGGATAGGTTTCCGTATTACCATGCGTACTCGATAAACCGCCACCGATCGCTATGTTAAATCCTTTCAATGTATCGTTTTCTATTACCGCTATCAGTCCGATATCGTTCGCGAATACATCCACATCATTGTTCGGCGGAATTGCGATGGCGATTTTGAATTTACGCGGCAAATAACGATCCTGGTACAAAGGATCTTCTTCTTCCTTTTTATCCAGCAGGGGTTGTTCATCCAGCCATATCTCGTAATAGGCTTTTGTTTTCGGCATCAGCAACCGGCTGATCTTATCTGCATAAGAAAATACTTCTTCGTGAATGGACGACTCTTTGGGATGCGAGCTGCACAATACATTCCGGTTAATATCACCGCAGGTTGCTATCGAATCCAGTTTCGCCTTACTGAAGGAACGGATGGTTGGTTTGATCTTTGATTTGATAATGCCATGCAACTGCAGTGTTTGCCGCGAAGTGATCTTGATAACACCCGTAGAATGCTCACCGGCTATTTCATGCACGGCTACCCATTGTTCTGGCTTTAGGAAACCACCGGGCAACCGAAGTCGGATCATGAATGAATACAAACGTTCCAGTTTCTTCGCCGCGCGTTCTTCGCGTTTGTCCCTGTCATCCTGCTGATACATTCCGTGAAATTTGATCAGGGCCTGATCATCTTCGCGAATGGCGCCTGTAAGTTCATCACGCAAGCTTTCTTTTAAAGTACCGCGTAAACTGTCACTTGCTTCTTTGATCTTTTCTATTCCTGATTTTTCTGACATGCTATTCCTTTTGCGTCTTTGCGTGAAAATATTCTCCGCTAAGGCGCGGTTGTTTAATATACATCCTTCGAATACCGGCCTTCTTCTTTCATTTTATCAAAATACGCCTGTGTTTCTTTGGCGGAATAACCACCGAATCGTTCAATGATTCCCAATAGCGCACTCTCTACTTCAAGGCTCATGGGTGTTTTTTGTCCGCATACATACAGATGCGCACCCGATTCTATCCAATTGAATATTTCCTTACCATGCTCCAGCAGTTTATGCTGAACCATGATATTGGTTGACTTTGATTTTGAAAATGCCAGGCTTACTTTTGACAAAACACCGGTCTGGTGCCAGTCCTGTATTTCTGTTTGGTACAAAAAATCAGTAACGAAATCTTCTTCACCAAAGAACAGCCAGTTCTTACCGCTGGCGCCTGTTGCGTCTCTTTCACTAATAAAAGAACGGAATGCCGCGATACCGGTTCCAGGGCCGATCATAATAAGGTCTTTTTCAGGAGCGGGCAAACGGAATCGTTTGTTGCGTTGTATGAAAAACTCGATCGTGCTACCGGGCGCTACCTGTGAAAGGTGTGCAGAGCACAAGCCGGTTGTTTGTGTTCCATTGATCTCAAACACATCTTTTTCCACGGTAAGATGGATCTCACCGGTATGGGTGGATGGCGATGAGGCGATGGTATAAATGCGTGGCGATTGCGCCGGTAATATTTTTAATACTTCTTCAAACTGTTCGGTATTTTTTACCGGATAAAGTTGCAGCAGTGTGAACAGATCCATCCGTACTTCAGGAATTTCCTGTTGTACCACAGCGGCATATTTTTTGATCACTCTTTCGTGCAGAAAAACGATACCTATCTTTTTACGCAACAGATCATATACAGTTACGGTAGATTCTTTAAAAGGAATTGTTCGGGTTCTGTCGATTCCTGTCAGAGACAAAATCTCCTCAACCCTATCCGCGTTATTTTCCGGAACCATGGCAATGGAATCGCCGGGCAAATAGTCAACCCCTTCTGCTGACAATTCAATATGATAGGTTTCACGGGATGATCCGGTATCGTGCAGGTTGATATGCGACAAAACCGTTCCCGTATAAATGAGTTTGTTTGATTTGATGTCAGGCACCTGCTGCACTTTAATGGATGGTGTGGCAGCCGGCACCGTTTGCGACAAAGATCTGATCACTTCTTCAAACCAGGTATCGGCATCCGCTTCATAATCCACATCGCATTTGCGGATGGGAACAATCCGTTTACCACCTAATTTTTCCAGTTGCGCATCTACATCCTCTCCTGTTTTGCAAAACATGGGATACGATGTATCGCCCAATGCCAGTACACTGTATTTGGTCTTCTCCAACCGGAATCCATTGCGATGGATATGGTCGTAAAATTTCTGTGCAGCAACCGGTGGTTCTCCATCGCCCTGTGTGCTGATCACCACGAACAGGTTCTCTTCTTTGGTAAGATCTGTTAGCCGGTATTGGTCAAGACTGGCCAGTTTTACCTGCAACTGTTTTTTCTTTGCTTTGGCGGCAAGTTCTGTGGCTACGCGTTTTGAGTTACCGGTTTCCGTTCCATATACCAGTGTAATTTTTTGTGGCATGGGTACAGCAACAACTGGTTCAGGAATGGCCGTATCTTTTTCACCGCCTTCGATCAATGCGGCAATATATCCGCTGATCCAGATCAGTTCTTCCCTGGAAGCGCCTGCCGTTAAGCCGGTTAATAAAGTTTGTTTAGGCCCTGCCAGCATATTTTTTTCCTGGTTCATTTGTAACAATTGATTTTACCTGGCTGGTCAATGGTTTGAAATAATATTCTTTCAGGTCACTTCCTGTAAACCAGCCAAAAGATTCCTGGAGGGAAACCACTTTCCCGATGATGATTAATGAAGGCGAAAGAAATTGCTGCCCTTGTAATCTTGCTTCATATTCATATATATTCGAAACGTAGACCTGCTGGTACGTTGTGGTAGCCTGTTCAATCACGGCAAGTTTTGTATCGCGTGCCACATTGTGTTCAATTAGTTTCCGAACCAAGTCATCGAGGGTTTCAGACGACATGTAAAACACCAGTGTATCTTCTGTTGTTGCCAGTTCTTTCCAATACGTATCGCTTACCACGGTTGATTTGTAAAAAGTAAGGAACCGAACCGCAGTAGCATGATTACGTGCTGTAAGAGGGATACCTGCATAAGCAGCGGCGCCGGATGCTGCAGTTACCCCGGGTACCATTTCATAGGGAATTTGATTGGCTACTAATACTTCCAGTTCATCCAGCACATTGGAGAAAAAAGAAACATCTCCTCCTTTTAAACGAACCACCAAATTTCCTTCCTGTGCGTATTGAACCATTAGTTCATTAATGGTTTGCTGTGGTGTGGATACGCCCCTTCTGCATTGCTTACCCACTTCGATTATGCGGGCAGAAGGTTTTACATAGCGGTCAAGTATCACTTTACTAACCAGGCGGTCAGTCAATACCACATCGGCCTGTTGCAGGTAGTTAGCGGTTTTTACTGTAACCAGGTCAGGATCGCCCGGACCGGCTCCGGCCAGGATCACTTTTCCTATGTTATTTGTATTGATCAGTTTCATGCTTTCTTATGTTTACTGGATCATGCAGGCGCCTACGGTTACATTACTGGTCTCATCAATCAGAATAGCACCGCCATTGGCACGAAGGTCCTGGTAGGTATCGAATGAAATGGGTGATGCTGTTTTAATCCTGGCACGAACAATATCATTCAATCCAACAGAGCCGGGTGAAGGCTCTTTCTGAAGTGAATTCACATCGAGTTTATATTGAATTTCCTTGACAATGCTTTTTACCACGCGGCTGTTGATCTGCAACAGGTAACGGTTTCCTTCTGCCAGCGGTTTATTTCCCATCCAGCATACCAGCATCTCCAGTTCCTGTTCCAGCTTAGGAAGATCATGGGAGGATACGATCACATCTCCCCTGCTTACATCAATATTATCTTCCAGGTGCAACACTATGCTTTGCGGTGCGAAGGCTTCTTCTATTTCCTTACCGCCGATCTCAATGGATTTTATCGTGCTTTGCAAACCGGAAGGTAAAATGGTTACTTTATCTCCTTTGCGATAGATGCCGCTGATCAGTTTACCTGCATATCCCCTGTAATCATGTAATACATCTGTTTGTGGGCGTATCACATATTGTACGGGAAAGCGGGCGTGTACCAGGTCACTGTCCTGTTGCACTTCCACTGTTTCCAGGATATTCAGTAAGGTTTCACCTTCGTACCAGGAAAGATTTTGAGAACGGTCTACAATATTATCACCATTCAAGGCGCTGATGGGTATATAGGTTACATCCTTCAATCCAAGTGAGGTTGCCACTTCCGCATAATCAATCACAATATTGTGATAGGTATCCTGCGAATAATCCACCATATCCATTTTATTGATGGCCACCACCACATGCGGAATATTGAGCAGTGATGCGATGATGGAATGGCGCCGCGTCTGTTCGATCACGCCATGCCTGGCATCTACCAATATGATGATAAGATTGGCATTAGATGCGCCTGTTACCATGTTACGCGTATATTGAATATGTCCCGGTGCATCCGCTATGATGAATTTACGTTTGGGTGTGGCAAAATATTTATAGGCCACATCAATGGTAATGCCCTGCTCTCTTTCGGCACGTAACCCATCGGTTAATAGGGCCAGATCAATATCGCCTTCTTCGCGGTTTTTGGTTTGGCGCTCAATTGCTTCCAGCTGGTCGATCATGATCGACTTACTGTCGTACAACAACCGACCGATCAAAGTGCTTTTGCCGTCGTCTACGCTGCCTGCTGTAATAAATCTTAAGATATCCATTTGAAGTTCAGGTTAAAATTATCGTTGTAATTGGTATCATTCGTATAACAAATTGTGATAGTGTATCACTCGGCAAGTTAGAAATAGCCACTTTTCTTTCTGTCTTCCATAGCCGCTTCCGATACTCTATCATCGATCCTTGTCTCTCCGCGTTCACTCGTTTTGGTAGCGATGATCTCATTAATGATATCATCGATCGTTGTGGCCGAAGATTCAACGGCTGCAGTACATGTCATGTCACCTACTGTTCTGTAACGCACCCTTTTTGTACTGATCTTATCGGTTTCTTCTACCTGGATGAATTCAGAAACAGCCACCAGCTGCCCCTCGTGTTCCAGTACTTCCCTGTCGTGCGCGAAATAGATAGAGGGTAATTCAATTTTTTCCCTTCGGATATAATTCCAGATATCCAGTTCCGTCCAGTTACTGATGGGGAACACACGTACATTCTCCCCTTTGTGAATACGGCCATTGTACGTATTCCACAATTCAGGTCTTTGCAGTTTGGGATCCCATTGACCAAACTCATCCCGCACAGAAAAGATTCTTTCTTTGGCCCTGGCTTTTTCTTCATCGCGTCTTGCGCCACCGATACAGGCATCGAATTTGAATTCGTTGATGGTATCCAGCAAAGTGAAGGTTTGCAAGGCATTCCTGCTGGCAAATTTGCCCTTGGGTTCCGCGAGGTTTTGTTGCTTAATGGTATCCCCCACATGACGAACAATGAGTTTTTCACCTGTCTGTTCAGCCAACGCATCCCTGAAATCCAATGCTTCCTGGAAATTATGTCCTGTATCGATATGCACCAGTGGAAAAGGAAATTTCCCCGGTCTGAATGCTTTCAATGCCAGGTGCACCAATGTGATGGAGTCTTTTCCTCCACTGAATAACAAAGCAGGTTTTTCAAACTGTCCCGCCACTTCACGCATAATATGTATGGCTTCCGATTCCAACTGCTCCAAATGATCTAAACGGTATTTCGACATTGCTGATAAATTAAATAGGTTGTTAATGTTGTTTTTCGTGTAAGCCACATTCTTTTTTACTGTTGTCTTCCCACCACCAGCGTCCGGCCCTGAAATCTTCACCAGACTTGATGGCTCTTGTACAGGGCGCACAACCGATGCTTACAAAGCCACGATCATGTAATGGATTATAGGGAATGTTTTTCTGGTCAATGTATTCGCGAACCTCTTCGGTTGTCCAGTAAAGCAAGGGATGGTATTTAATGATCTGGTTGGCTTCGTCCCATTCGATCACCGGAAGATCATGTCTTGCAGAAGAATGTTCCGCACGCAAGCCGGTTACCCAAACCGCATTGCCTTCCAACGCGCGCTTCAAAGGCTCTACTTTGCGTATATGACAGCAGGCTTTGCGTTGTTCAACGGATTCATAAAATGAATTGGGACCATTGGCTTCCACGAATTTTTCCAGTTTTGTCTGATCGGGATAATACGCTTTGATCGTTGCGCCATACCTGGCAATGGTACTGCTCCACACAGAATAGGTTTCTGCAAACAGTCTGCCCGTATCCAGTGTAAAAATGCTGATGGGATGATGATTGGAAAGGATCTCATGCGAGATCAGCTGATCCTCAAAACTAAAACTGGTAGAGAATACAACTTTTCCCGGGAAGCGCTTTACCAATAATGCCAGCACTTCACTGATGGATTTTGCTTCCAGCTCGTTGTTTAATGATTGTAGGTTTTGTATTGAGAATGCTTCCATGGTAACGTATCGGTTGTTGTATATAGATCGGTACAGGCTACGCTTAAGTAGTCGTTTAACAACAACAACACGGACGTTTAGAAAAAGAGAACGCAGGAAGCACCATAAGGATCAGTCTACTTAATTGATAGGCAAATATAGTCTATCTGTTCAATAGACAATAAATTTTGCATTATTTTTTAAAAGAAAATTCAGCAACTAATGACTGTTCGTAATTTTTGTATGGCTGTGTTTGCGGGTCGACCTATTGTAGGTTAAGGTCTTACTATGTAGTTTTTTTTTCACCGCAGAGCCGCTGCGAAAACGCTATGCCCTCTGCGGTGAAGAAACTATTGCTTATTCAGCTTCTTGATGAAATCAACTTCATCCTGCCTGTAAGGTGTTCCATTCTGCCAGAAGATATCATGGAACCATTCTACCGGCTGGCTACCATCTTTAAGCGGTGTATCCCATGCATAAATGGTATTGGTCTTGCCGTTAACAAAGCCCCAGTTAATCGCACCCACATTTTCTTTTTTTAATAAGGGAAGAATATTGGAGAAACGACTGTTACGGATGCGCGCCATATACTCTGTACAGATCAAGGGGCGGCCAAATGCTTTCAGCAATTGGATCACACGTAAATGCTCGTTGGGCTGATCATAATTGTGATAGGTAATGATATCCGAATTCAATGCCTGGAAGCTATTGTATTTCTCCAGGTCCCATGCCCATAAGCCCGCACTGATGGGTTGGTCAGGATTTACGGCTCGCGCCCATTGAAACACTTTTTGCAACAAAGGCAGGGTAGAATCTTTTTTGCCGCTGTTACCCGGTTCATTATACAGATCCCATAACAGGATACGTTTATCATGCGCAAACCTGGTCATTACATCGGTCACATATTTTTCGAGTTCAGGGAAACGGGCAGTTTCTGCAGAAGCAGGCTGACCGGGGTCCTGCATCCATCCTGAATTGTGAACACCCGTTTTAGGCTCGGGTTGTTTACCTGCTTTGGGCTCTTTGTTCCAGCAATCATCGAAGAAAACAAACATGGGTTCTATCTTATGTTTGGCCGCAATGGAAAGAAACTGGTCCATTCTTTTTTTAAATCCTTCGGGGTCTTGTTTCCAGGCTACGCTGTGGAGAAAAACACGCATGGTATTAAACCCAATATTTTCTGCCCAGCCCAGTTCTTTGTCGATCGTAGCGGGATCAAAGGTTGGGGCCTGCCACATTTCCAGTTGGTTGATGGCATTGGCCGGAATATAATCCGCACCGGTAAGCCATTTGTGTTCTTTATACCAGGCATTGGCCTTTTCGATGGACCATACTTTGTTCTGTGCAACTACATTGATCGCCGCAAAAGCGAGCAGAACCATTACAATTAAGGTGCGTGTTTTCATGGTGATAGCGTGTATGATTAATAAGTAATGTGTTATGCTATTAAAACCTCTGTGCAACTCTGTCTCTCTGTAACTCTGTGTTGAAAAATGCTAAATACTTCACAATATTTTTTTCAACACAGAGTTACAGAGAGACGGAGCTACACGGAGAGAGAATCAAATTCATAATACCACACAGTATTTATTATGCGGTTATCTCATTTAAGTGTAATCCTGTATTTGGCATCTGCTGTAATTCCTTTCCACTGATCTGTACGGAATGGCAGCGCCGGGAACCCTTCTTTGTTGAACAGGTTGGCATTACCGGCATCATCAGCCCAGGCATAATGAACAGCAACCGGCATCGTTACTTCTGGGGAACTAAGGATTATTTTGTCTCCATTGATCACCCCAACAGCCGGATAAAATTTCCTGTCCGCACCTGCAACTTCGAAACCTTCCAGGTTAACCGCACCAGCTCTCATCGTCAATCCCGAAGCAATATTGCTGAAATTGAGTATGGCTTTGCTTCCTTCTGTTTTCATGGATTGATATACCGGTCCGCAATACACATTGGCTTTACCGTATAATTTATTGAGTGCAATGGCTGCCAGTCTCTTTCCTACATCCTGTTTGTTTTTGGGGTGTATATCTTTGGGTTCACCAATATCGGTTGTAACCGCCATGCCTGTATTGGGTAATGACAGCGTAAGTGTTTGCGCCTCGCGTAATTCCGCCCAATTACTTCCTTGCGTACTATTGCCACCACCCGAATTAAAACTTGCCAGCTGAACAAAATAGAATGGAAAATCACCCTGCTTCCATCTATTGCGCCAGTCAGTGATCATTAATGGAAATGCGGTTCGGTACTGATAGGCCCTTCCTGCATTGTTTTCTCCCTGGTACCAGATAACGCCTTTGATCGCAAAAGGGGTCAATGGATTGATCATCGCATTATACAAAAGCGATGGATAACTGTTAGGTCCCACACTGCTGCTTCCGCCAATTGATGCCACCCTATACTTCCATTCACCGGCAAGGGGTAATTCGCCATTTTTAAACCTCAATAGCAAGCCCTCCTGTTGTCCATACAATCCGCCACCACCACCCGTATCATCTACTTTGATGGCGATCACATTTTTACCTTCTTTCAATACTCTGGGAGCAATAATATAAATCCGGTTAAGGTTATACCCATTGGTGCTGCCAACTTTTACACCATTTATATAGGTTTCATCCGCATCATCAATGGTACCTAATAAAAGATCCGCTCCTTGTACCGCTTGGCTTGCAGAGAGTGTAATGGTTTTGCGAAACCAAACCGTACCATCAAAATCAGGTAATGCCTGCTGTTCCCATAAACCGGGTACTTTCATGGTTTGCCAGTCTTTGTCATTGAAAGAAAATTCCTTCCATTGAGTAATGGTGCTGGCATCCGGTAAGCCCCCTTGTAGTTTTTCAATTTTGGTTTGCATGGCTTTCTTACGCATACCCATCATGGAATCAAGGTTGAGCGATGGTAAACCAGTCATCAGTTCTTTGAACTCGGCATTTTTAGCCAACGCATCGCGACTGGTCCATGTTTCTACATCGGTACCTCCCCAGGTGGTATTGATCAATCCAATCGGAATATTTGTTTTTTGATACAGTTCCTTCGCAAAGAAATAGCCCACCGCAGTAAAATTTCCTGCAAATGCCGGTGAGGCGGAATGCCAGCCACTGTTATTCCCAATATCTTCTTTCGGGCGATCCGCAATGGCATTCGCAATTTTAATATGCCTGATCCTGGGGAAATTAGCAGCCGCAACTTCTATTTCCTTGTTTTTAGAGTTATTTACCGTCCATTCCATATTGGATTGACCGGAGCAGATCCATACATCTCCTACCAGTATGTCTTTGATAATAACCTTATCAGAACCACTGATGATTAACGGGTAAGGGCCACCTGCTTTTTCCGCACCCAGGTCGATGCGCCAATGTCCATCATTCGCCGCAACCGTTGTTTTTGCCTGTTTATTGAATTGCACCGTGATCTTCTCTCCTTTACCCGCCTTCCCCCATACAGGAATAGGCCTGTCACGCTGCAATACCATGCTATCTGAAAATATTTTGGCAGGATGAACCTGCGCAAAAACAAAAGAAACCGAACAGAGAATAACAACAGTCAGCAGAATTCTTTTCATATGGTTTGTTGAAGAATAAAACGGTTAATTAGGATGCTTGGTCTTTAGAAACTATCAGAGAAAATTATCCGCTTCGCGATAGGCATTGATCAAGGCCAGCTCTCCTTCTTTCCCCGGTTTTGCGTTGCCATGTTCCATCCCCAATACACCCGGGTATTTTTTCTCATAGAGATGCTTGAAGATGTTCTTATAATTTACCTCACCCGTACCCGGTTCTTTTCTTCCGGGATTATCTCCTATCTGGAAGTACCCGATCTCGTCCCAGGCCCGGTTCATATTCGCGATCATATTGCCTTCATTGCGTTGCATATGGTACATATCAAACAGGATCTTACAGGTAGGACTATTCACCGCTTTACAGATCGCATAAGTCTGATCAGAATAACGGAGAAACAGGTCGGGCGTATCGCTCAAAGGTTCCAAGACCATTACCAATCCATGCGGTTCAAAGATCTCTGCCCCCTTGCGCAGGGTTTCAATCACATTGGCTGTCTGAAATCCCATGGGAAGCGTTCTGTCGAAATTACCCGGCACAACGGTCATCCATTTTGCATGGCAACGTTTTGCCACTTCCACCGCATCTTTACAGTATTGGATGAACTTATCACGCCATTCTTTTTTGCCACTGGCCATATTGGTTGATAAGGGCCATTTATCAAACTCCACTACAAATACCCCCATGGTCCAACCTAGTTTTTCCAATGTATCGCCAATTCTTTTCTGTTGTTCGGGTGTTCGGCTCATCATACCATTGTCTTCAATGGCACGGAAGCCAACTGTATGCGCAAAATTGATCTGGTCAACAAAATCAGCACCGCCATGATTTTTAAACATGCCATCGTGTATGGCGTAAGGCAGATGAAAGGGTTGGTTATTATCGAGTAGTTCCGCTTTTTTTTCTTTTCCAAAAGCAGCAGTCGCTGTTATCAGCGATCCACTCGCCAGTAAACTTTGTTGCATAAATTTTCTTCTTTGCATATGGCTTTTTTTTCTGCTTAAATTTACAGCTTAGCACCCATAAATAAGCAACCTTGAACAGATACATCCATTTTCTTTTGCCCGGTTTACTAACAGTTATTAGTTGTTTTTCGCAGGACAGGAAATTTCATTTTACAGAAACCAAAATGGGCTCTCCTTTTAACCTGGTGATCGTTTGTAATGATTCTGCAAAAGCAGCTTTACTGGCAAAGCGATCTTTTGCTCTGGTCGACTCGTTCAATCATATTTTCAGTGATTATGATCCTTCCAGCGAATTGAGCCGGGTTAGCGCGAATGCAGGTAATGGAAAAGAACAATTGTCGCCTGCATTCTGGTCCATTTTTTCAGCATCGCAAAAAGCCTGGCAGAAAAGCAAGGGCACTTTTGATATTTCTGTGGCCCCTTTGAGTCATTTGTGGAAAAAGGCACGCAAAGAAAAATACTTTCCTGACAGCAATGAGGTCAGATCAAAAAAGCAGTTAACAGGATTAGACAAAATCAAAACCGATCCAATCAATCATAGTATTCAGTTACCTGTAAAAGGCATGCAACTTGATTTAGGAGGCATTGCCAAGGGCTATGTGGCGCAGGCTGTGATTGATTTCCTGTATAGCCATGGCATTCACAGTGCACTGGCCGATGCAGGTGGTGATATGGCCATGAGTAATGCCCCAACCGGAACACGAGGCTGGACAGTTGGCGTAAACATACCCGAAACCACGGATGATCTTTTACCGAAAAAACTGTTACTGGCCAATAGGGCCGTTGCCACATCGGGCGATGCATACCAGTTTATTGAACACAATGGCCGCAGGTATTCGCATATCATAGATCCGAGAACAGGGTATGGCATTTCTTCGCAAAGAAATGTTACGGTAATTGCCAAAAATGGTACGGATGCCGATTGGCTTGCCACGGCCTGCAGTATCCTACCCATCGGCGAGGCCAAACAACTCGCTGCCAGAATGGGGGCGGAACTTATGATTACTACATTAGAAAATGAAAAGATCATCTATCACAAAACAAAAGGGTTTGACAGGTATTGGAAACCCTGATACGATTGATTGTGTGTTATATTATTCAAAAACATCTGCTTTTTTCTTATCTTGAATGCCACAAATCAAGCCCCCGTGAAATACGTTGTACCGATTACATTTTCTTTGTTATTGTTTTTTTCCGCTAGTGCGCAAAACGCTTCTGAAAATTTTAAGTCTTACGAACAGACGCTTCCAGGCAGTACACTTCATTTTAAAATGGTTCCCATTAAAAGCGGTGAATTTTTATTAGGGAGCCCTGCTACAGAAAAAAGAAGAGATGCCGATGAAGGCCCGCAGCAAAAAATAAAACTTTCCGCTTTCTGGATGGGTACTTATGAAGTTACCCGCGATGAATTTGATGTGTTTTACAAAGATGAGACCACCAGTGAGAATGCAGATATGGATGCCATCACCAGGCCTAGTCCCCAATACATTGATTTCAGTTGGGGTATGGGGAAAGAAGGCGGTTACCCGGTAAACAGCCTGTCGCAATTCGCGGCCTTAATGTATTGCAGGTGGCTGTACCAGAAAACAGGCATCTTCTATCGTTTACCAACGGAAGCGGAATGGGAATATGCCTGCCGGGCAGGAAGTACAACCGCTTATTATTTTGGCGATGATAGTACGCAATTAGATAAATATGCATGGTATAGCAAGAACAGTGAAGATAAGTTTCAGAAAGTAGGCCAAAAATTACCCAATGCCTGGGGCTTATACGATATGCTGGGGAATGTGCTGGAATGGACATTGGAACATTATGATGCCAGGCGTTATGAGAAAATAAAGAACCCAACAGATCCGGCTGCCGAACCCAGTATGCTGAAATATCCGAAAGTTCTACGGGGTGGCGGTTTTGCAGAAACTGCGGGTGAACTGCGTAGTGCCAACCGTTTTGCATCAGACCCTATCTGGAACAGAAGAGATCCGCAGATACCCAAAAGCAAATGGTGGATCACCGATGCCAGGTGGATCGGGTTCAGGGTTGTTCGCCCATTGAAACAACCTTCTACAGAAGAGATCAATCTTTTTTATCAAACATATCTTGGCCGTTAACCTTTTAAAACAGACAATATGCACAACGATGCTTCCAGAAACCATTCACGCAGGGATTTTGTAAAACAAAGCTCTTTACTGGCAGGCGGATTGATCGCCGCTCCACTCCTTTCCCAGGCCAACTTTTTTTCCGGTGCCGATGATGTAATTAAAGTGGCACTGGTTGGTTGCGGTGGCCGTGGTACAGGCGCCGCCATGCAGGCACTACTCAGCAAACAAAATGTAAAAATTGTTGCGATGGCAGATGCTTTTAAGGACAATATTGATAAATGCTACAAATCATTAACCACAGATGATGGTTCTGATCCCAATATGTCCGCCGTAAAAAAACGCATTGATGTGCCGGAAGAAAGAAGATTCGCCGGTTTCGATGGTTATCTCAAAGCCATTCCTTTGGCAGATGTGGTGATTCTTGCCACTCCTCCCGGCTTCCGCCCCATTCACTTTGAAGAAGCCATCAAACAGAACAAACATGTGTTTATGGAGAAGCCGGTGGCCACTGACCCTGCCGGTGTACAAAAAGTATTGGCCACCGCAGCCATTGCCAAGCAGAAAAAATTAAATGTGGTGGTAGGATTGCAAAGGCATTACCAGAATTCTTACCGCGAATTGTTCAAACGTAAAGACATGATCGGTGATATCACTTCGGCACAGGCCTGGTGGAACAACGATGGTGTATGGGTAAGGCCACGCCAGGCCAATCAAACAGAAATGGAATACCAGATGCGCAACTGGTATTATTTTGTATGGCTTTGCGGCGATCATATTACCGAACAGCATATTCACAACCTGGATGTGATCAATTGGTTCAAGGAAGGTTATCCGGTAAAAGCGCAGGGCATGGGCGGACGACAGGTTAGAAAAGGAAAAGAACATGGTGAGATTTTTGATCACCACTATGTAGAGTATACTTATGCCGATGGCAGCATGCTGAACAGCCAGTGCCGCCATATACCCAAGACCATGAGTAAGGTGGATGAATTACTGGTCGGCACAAAAGGCAAGATCCATTGCGGAGCAGCTAACATTACAGACGCATCCGGTAAAGTGATCTATCATTTTGATACCAAGGGTGAGCCCAACCCTTACCAGACAGAACACGATGAACTGTTTGCTGCCATCGCCAAAGGCGAATACAAATTTGCCGACGCAGAAAATGGTGCAAAGAGTACCATGACTTCTATATTGGGAAGAATGGCCACTTACAGCGGGCAGATCATTGAATGGGATAAGGCAATCAATTCGGGCATCGATATTCATCCTACCACTTATGCATGGGATGCAATGCCACCGGTGGTTCCGAATGCGGATGGGTTTTACAATATTCCGATTCCGGGTGTAACCAAATATTTCTAATCATTTTACCAACTGCGCCTTAGTGCCTTTGCGTGAAATTTTCACGCAAAGGCGCTAAGGCGCAGTTTTTTTTTGAAGGATTCTGATAAAACCGCTACTTTTTGTAACCTTTTTCTGTCACCAGTAATCCAATAAGTAAACCAACTTACCATTTATGGGAACGCAGGAATTCAATTTATTAGTCTGGACACTCTTATCAGTTGTTTTCATGGCTCTTATCGTATGCATTTTACTGGTCTGGTATTTCTCAAACCGGGCAAAGCACAAAGAAAGAATGGTTATGATCGAAAAAGGGATTACACCGCCATCCGACACCACCAATAGATCAGGTTTTGCCTGGCAGAAAATAGGCATTGTGGTCATCGGGCTCAGTATCGGATTAATGCTTATTTCTTTTCTGGCAGTTATGGGATTGCTAAGAGACAACAGTACCTCTGCTTTACCGCTTGCCATATTAGGTATCTGTGGAGGCGTATCAATGATCGTTGCTAACCGGATGAGTAGCAACAAACGCAATCCATAAATATGGATGACCTCTATATTAAAAAAGTTTGTAGTGGTGACCGGGATGCGTTCAGGTATTTTGTAAAGAAATATAAGGATATGGCATTTTCTGTTGCCCTATCTGTTGTAAAAGATGAATTTGTGGCCCAGGAAATCGTACAGGATGCTTTCGTTAAAGCATACCGTAACCTCGGCAGTTTCAGTAATAAATCGCGATTCAGTACCTGGTTCTACCGCATTGTTACGAATGAGGCTTTGATGCGATTAAAGAAAGTGAAAAAAGAGCTGATCAGTTTTACAGAAGAATATCCAGCTGAAATAGCAGATGAATCCTTTCTGCTTGAAATTGCCAAAGAAGAACGGGCTTATCTTGTAAATGAAGCATTGCAAAGACTTTCGCCAAAAGAGAGCCTTGTATTACGGCTATTTTACCTGGAAGAAGAAAATATTAAAGAGGTCTGCGAAATCACAGGGTGGACAGAAGCCAATACCAAAGTACTCTTACACCGCGCCAGAAAGAGTTTATTTACCGTACTGACACAATTAATGAAAACACAGTTATAAAAGATCATGCAAGAGAATTCATCTAACAGGTTATTATCTGAACTGATGCAACAAAGCAAGCTGGAAATGCCTTTCAGTGATTTTGAAGAAACCACTATGCATCGGATCGAACAAACAATGGTACAGGAAGTAACCGTTTCCCGTGACAGGAAATTATCTTTCGTTTTCTTTGTTCTGGGTACCTGCCTCGGGCTAGTCCTGAATACTATCTTGCAACGGTCGGAATATTCTTTTCTGACTCTCTCTACAGGCACTATCGTGTTGGTTTTTCAAACAGGATTCATTTTACTATTCCTTATTCAACTCGATAAGCATTCTACTCTTATTAAACAATGGTTAAGAAGACGACAGGTTTAAGCTGGCCATCACTTCTTATTATCGCCCTCATTATTAATTTTAACCACCCAAACATGAAAACTCATTTCTACCTGCTATTGACATGTCTTTTGGTGAGCATCACCGCATTTTCTCAAACCATCACACTTAAAGGAAAAATCACGGATGCTGACACCATGATGGTTCTCTTAAGAGGCATCACCCAATGTGATACGGTATTTACACAGAATGGCCTGTTTTCGATCACACGAAAATTACAAGCGCCGGAACTTCTTACCCTTATCTGTGTAAAGAACAAACAATCCATCGAAGCCATTAAAGAAAACAATGAACGGAAAATGAGAAGCCTTGAAGATGGCGTATCCCGCGAATTGTTCCTGGAAGGCGGGGAAGTAACGATTAAGTCTTCTTTTGCCAACATCAAAACGGTATCTATTTCATCTGCCCTGCATACCGTTCAGGATATATACAATGAGTTCAAAAAAAGATTTTCCCCACTTGTAAAAATGGCAAGAACAATTATCGACTCTTCTTATCAACCGAAAAGATCTGACCAGGAAAAAAAAGTATTCGACATGCTATTTCACAGAATCAATGAAATTGAAAATGAAGTAGCCGAACAATTTGTAATGGAGAACAGCAATAATGTAGTGGGTGCTTACATACTGTACAGATATTGCAGAATTGATAATCACCATAAACTGGATTCGCTTTACAGGTTATTCAACCCATCCTTACAGGCAACGTCTTACTTACAGAATATAAAAGACAAAATCAACGCACTTGCTGCTTTAAAACCAGGAGAGAACACACCGGATTTTTCGCTAAGAAATAGCAATAACCATATTATCGGCTTATCCGATTTTAAAGGAAAATACATTGTTCTTGATTTTTGGGGATCCTGGTGCATGCCCTGCATTAACGGTTTTCCGAAAATGAAAACATACTACAAAAAATATAATGCTGAAATTACATTCTTAGGAATTGCCTGTAATGATACTGAGAAAGCCTGGAGAAATGCCATCAGCAAGTATGATCTTAACTGGCAGCATGTTTTAAATGGCGAAGGGATCAACAATATTGCAGTAAGGTACAATATCGAAGCTTATCCAACAAAGGTGCTGATAGACAAGGATGGTAAATTGGTACAGGTATTTACCGGTGAAACGGAGGGCTTTTATCAGAAACTAGATGCATTGTTTGGGAACTAGCTACTCTTTCTATTCGTTTATTGTCAACTGCGCCTTCGCGCCTTTGCGAGAATTTTTCACGCAAAGGCGCGAAGGCGCAGTTTTTTATTTAGTCTATAATTGCATGATCAATGGGAACCGCTATTCCATTCCATATTTTTTTTGTTGTCCAGTCTTCATCTTTTCCATTCCAGAAAGAATCGGTTGCAGGTAAACCTAGCATCAAATAGGCTTCCGCACATAAGTATAAGCTGCCGGTAGAAATATAGTAGTCGCCCATTCCTTCCTGGTGCCCGTATACACCAATCTGTAGCCATCCGGCTGTATCATAAGTATTGGGTGCTTCCATTTGTTTCTTGATCAGGCTATGCATGGCAAAACGAACCTGTTGTTCAGATACACTCTTAGGCAGGCTTTTCTGCAAAGCCATTTGTGCCAGCGTTTGAAAAGCACCACAGCGATAAGCAATTGACCGGCCTACGATTGGATAAGTGGCTTCGGGAGAAATTAATCTTTCCTGTATCTCCGCGTAACGGGTACTTCGTTTTACTTCTGTTTCAAAATTAAGGGCCATGGTAATCCCTTTGTCTTTCATTACCCGCAAAATGTCCAGCATCATCGGGTGTATCACAAAGCTGTTATAATAATCGTAGTGAAAATCTTTTCCATCGCCATAGAGCCCGTCGCCTTTGTACCATTCTTTGTGTTTTGTGATGGCATAGTCTATGCGCGACTGATCGCATTCGCCTGTAAATTTCAGCAAACAGGTTTCCACCATCGCCGAAAATAATAGCCAGTTGTTTTGCCCAGGTTTTGTGGTGCGCGATAATTTTAAAGCGGCTACCAGATTGCGTTTGGTTTCGTCATCCAGTCTTCCCCATAATTGGGTTGGTGCACGCAGTAAGGCATGTGAAAGGAATGCCGCATCAACAAGGGATTGCCCGGTAAGATTAAATTCAAGATAATCCGGGGAAGTGGAGTCAGTTCCATTCTTAATGCACTGCACAGCGAGATCAATGTATTTTTTACGCAGTATCCCTTCTTTCGTTTCATCGGCTCCTAATTCCAGCCATGGCGCCATACCTGCCATCAAACGGCCAAACGCTTCCAGGTGTGTGGAAGAGGGTATTCTTTTTACCCTGATCATCTCCGGTGATTTTTCTACCGGCATCAGTTGTTTTAATTTTTTTTGGCTAAGCGCATTCAGCATAGGATCGGCCATTTTTGTTAATGAACCGATCAGGTATGCCCGCTCATTTTGTCCGTCCTCACTATTTTGCTGCGCATACAGGTTTGTTATTGAAATAACTATCGTCAGAAGAGTATATAATAAACGCATACGGGTTATTTTTTTCAAGTTAGTATTTCTTTTGTTACAGATGAATCGGATTGTACCTGGGTGTGCATGTTGTTTTTTTACCTGGGACGAGATTTATTTGCGACCCTTGCGGTTCCTCGCGGGCCTTGCGATACTTTTTTGGGATATATTTTTTATCGCAAGGGCCGCAAAGTATCCGCAAGGAACGCAAAGGTTTTGTGTATCGCGAAGAGCTGACTTATTATTGCAGGATCATTTCTTATAGTTTGCAAGAAAAACACCTCCCATGATCAATAAAGCGGCCGTAATTTTCGGTACACTAAGCGTTTCATTCAATAACAGCATGGAAGCAATGGTTGCAAAAAAAGGCTGTGTATAAATAAAAGAGCCTGTGATACTGGATCCCAATTTACTGATACTATAATTCATTAATTGGTAAGCAACAAAAGTGGCACCGAGTACAACATAGATTAATGCAAACCAGCTCAAGCTATCAAAAGCTGACCAGTTCACTTCCTGCAAGGTATTCCATCCCAGCGGCAAACTAAAAAAACAACCGAATAAAAATACCCATTGCAGAATATGCATGGCTTTGTATTTTCCCATCAATGGCCTGATCGCAACTACATATATCGAATAACTGATCGCTCCCATGATAACAAAGAGATCGCCCAACGATTGTTGTCCGCCCGCTTCCGAAGAAAGATCTCTTGAAAAAACAAGTAATGCACCACCGGATACACCCAGCAATAAACCAAGGAGCTTAAATGCATTCAAAGACTCTTTTAATAGCCAGGCGGCCAGAAATGTAATGGTGATAGGTGTTGTAAGTATCAGCAACGATGCATGGATAGGACTGGTTAATGACATCCCCTTCATCGAAAAAGTCTGGTTCAGGGTAATGCCTGCGATGGCGCAAAAGAAAAGTCGCAAAAAATCTTTTCGGGTAAATTCCATTTTAGCCGGCCGCATTGCATACAATAGCCAGAACAAAACAGTTGTTACCGAAATGCGGATTGCTGTTAACGCGATAGGTGGAAGTAAGGAAGGGCTGATATGCTTAACAGCGATCACACTGGTACCAAAGAAAAAATTTCCCAGTAATACCGCTGCTATGGCTTTTTGTTTTTCCGTCATAGTTCATCATTTCTCTTTGTGATAAACATAAGAAAAGGGAAGCATCCATGCAGGAGTTCCCTTTCCATTTCATATACTTATGCTTCTTTAGTACTTGAATATTTTTCCACCTGCCATTACCTCCTGTGCTTTTTCGTCGAAAGTTACTTTTTCACCTGTACGGCAGGCCGCGTTGGCCATGATGGTGGCAATAGAATGTGTGTACCCCGCTTCCACCGGTGCATTGGGTGTTTTGCGGCTGCGGATACATTCCATCCAGTTGCGAACGTGTGCCGTGGTTAATACATCTCCACCCGTATTGGCACCCGCTTCTACTTTAACCATTTCCGATAAACTTAATTCCGGTAAAAGATTCGGCTGCATTTTCATAGCTGCAGCAGGGCCGGCTTTTAAACCACCTTTGGGTGATACTTTATTTGTGATCAGGTTCAGTTCGCCACCATTGGAATAATACAACTCCGCAGGATTCTCATCGCCATTGTGCATGCGCGACATAAACACTACCTGGAAACCTGTTGATGGGTCGTTGGTAGGACCGTATTCGAAAACGGCTGTTGTTGTATCCCAGTTCCTTCTGCCATCTTTCCATTGGTAAACACCGCCATTGGCTACCACACTTCTCGGATGTGAGAGACCACTGAACCAGTTCACCGTATCGATCTGGTGACTCATCCACTGTCCCGGCATGCCGGATGAATAAGGCCAGAACAAACGATACTCCAGGTATTTTCTCGGATCAAAATTTTCGTAAGGGCGATTCAGCAAGAATCTTTTCCAGTCAAGATCTGCTTCACGGCAATCGGCAACCAATTCAGGTCTTCTCCAACGGCCGGGCTGGTTTACATTCCAGGTTAATTCAACCATCGTGATCGGGCCAAATTTTCCGCTCTGAATAAAATCTGCCGCTGCTTTATAGTTGGGTCCACTTCTTCGCTGTGAACCGATCTGTACAATACTTTTGGATTCTTTTACCGCCTTCAATGCTGCACGGTTATCTTCCATGGTTTCGGCAAAAGGTTTTTCACAGTATACATCACAACCCGCTTTCACCGCTTCCATACAATGCCTGGCATGTTGAAAATCGGCCGTGCTGATAAAGACCGCATCCACTGTTTTCGAATCGTATAACTCTTCGTTATTGCGATAGCCGTTGATATCATGTCCCATTTTATCTTTCAGGAATGCAACACCTTCCTCTCTTCTTCTTTTCCAGAGATCCGATACGGAAACGATATCGAAATTCATTTCCTTGTAAAACTTCATGAAGGGCGGAATATGCGAACTGCGGTGGCGATCGGAAAAACCAACCACTCCTACCCTTACCCTGTCATTGGCACCAATGATGCGTGCATAGCTCTGTGCACTGAACCCGGTTGTTGCAATATAAGTTCCGGCAACTGCTTTTGCTGACTGTTTGATGAAATTGCGACGTGAGTTTGACATTTGACAATCGTTATATTGGTTAGAAATTATTTAAGCTCTTTAATCTTAATACTTCTGTAAGCCACATGCGTTCCATGTTCCTGTAGTAAGATATGACCTTTGGCTGCCATTCCAAAATCGGGTATTTTGGCAAACTTACTCCTGGCCACGAGCGCATAAAAATATTGCGTGCCTCGCTGGTATTCCAATACTTTCCAGCCATTGATCCAGTGCTCAACTCTTCCATCAGGATAGACAGTAATCCTGCCACGGTTCCATTGACCAATAGGGATTTTTTCGCGCCCGTTCTTTTTAGCGGGTATCAGATCGTATAAAGAAGCCAGTGTTCTGTTACCGATAGAACCCAATTTTGCATCAGGATGTTTGTCATCATCCAATACCTGGTATTCGAGACCAATGGCCGAGCCTGTTGTTTTTTCTTTTTCAGTAACAAAATATTTTACACCCGAGTTTGCCGTATCTGTTAACTGAAATTCGAATTGCAGATCAAACGCACTGAATTCCTCTTTGGTAACGATATCACCACCGTTCTGTGATTCTGCATTCCTTCCCTTTGTTACATTCAATGTGCCATCCTGTACATACCAGGTATTATCCGGGAAATAATCTTTGCCTGCGCCTCTCCAGCCATCCGTTGTTTTCCCATCAAACAATAAACGGTAGCCCAATCTTTTTTCTTCAGGAGAAATATTATTGACCAAAGTATTTACCACAAACACATTATCGTCCGCTGTTGGTTTCAGGTTTTTGGTTTGTATCCGGACGTTTTTCCAGCGGATCTCCTCACCTACATTTTTGGGATCGTTTACAGCATGTACCTGCAAAGCAATAAATCCCTTAGGTGTCATATCATCGATCAGGTGTGCGCAGGCAACCCCATTTACCCAGGTGCGGATGCTGTTACCGATACATTCAATGCGGTAATGATTCCAATCATTGTGCTTGAATGCATTTTTAGAGGCAGGATTGTTTTCCATTGAATACAGCCATCCACGTCTTGCTTCATCGTAAATACCTCCGCTCCATCCCCGGTCGGAAGGATCGATTTCCATCTGGTAGCCATGTACCCTTTCAGGTGTTTTCTTATCGGTTACATTACATTTATCATTCGCATCCTTGATCTCGCTGCGGAACTGAACACCGGAGTTCATGTTATCGTTCACTTTGAAGTCTACTTCAAAAATAAAATCACCATATTCTTTTTCTGTTGCCAGAAAAGTGTTGGGTTCATGTAATACAGTTGTACCAACAATCTCACCATTCTGTACCACATATTTTGCCTTTCCATTCAATTGTTTAAACCCTTTCAGGTCTTTTCCATTGAAAAGATATTCCCATTGGGCATTACTTTTTTGCGCAAAGCCGGCAGCGCCGATCAAAACAAACAAGCCTGTTAAAAAACGATGTTTCATTGGTAATAATTAGAGATTAAAATATTCTTTGGCGTTGTAATAAGCAATGTTTTGCAGGATATCGCCCATCCATTTTTCGTCGTTGGGCAAGATCCCCTTCTCCATTTCATCACCCACCATATTGCAAACGATTCTTCTGAAATATTCATGGCGGGGGAATGAAAGGAAACTACGACTATCAGTAATCATCCCGATAAATGTACTGAACATACCCATATTGGATAAGGCATTCAATTGCCTTTCCATTCCGTCTTTCTGATCCAGGAACCACCAGCCGGAGCCGAACTGCATTTTACTTTTTACACTTCCATCATTAAAATTGCCCAGCATACTCGCGAAAACTTCATTGTCTGCTGGATTGATATTGTAGATAACGGTTTTAGTCAGCTGATCGGTCTGATCGAGATGATCGAAGAACAATGACATCTGCAATGCCTGCGGAAAATCACCAATGGAATCAAAGCCGCTATCGGCTCCCAGCTTTTTATTCAGTCGTGTATTGTTATTGCGTATCGGTCCCAGGTGAAATTGTTGCACCCAGCCTTTTGCATGATACATTTTACAAAGCTCGGCCAACACATAACCCATAAAAGTTTCAGGCGCCGAATAATTGCCTTGCCTGTTTGAGAGAAAAGAGTTCAATTCAGTTTCCAGTTGCGAAGAAAAATGGAAAGAGGCGGGCATTTGTATCAATCCATGATCAGATACACGGCAACCATTCTCGTGAAAAAAATCAACCCGGTTTTGTAATGCTTCCAGCAATGAAGCAATATCCGTTACCCGTATACCGCTACACTGTTCGAGTAAACCAAGATAATGAAAGAAATTTTCTTTGTTGCCAATCATCAATACTTTATCCGGACGAAAAGAGGGAGATACCCTGATATTGAAATTTTCAGCTGCCAGTTGCTGGTGGTACGCAAGGGTATCCCATGGTTCATCCGTAGTACCAACATACTCTACTTTGAAAGATTGAAGAATCGCTTTTGTTCTGTGTGAAGGTTGTTCCAATAATTCATTACAAGCCGCATACACTTTATCCGCTGTTGTTTCATTCAGGTATTCATTTACACCGAAAACATTTTTCAGTTCCATGTGCGACCAATGGAACAGCGGATTTCGAACAGTTTGCGGAACCGCTTTGGCCCATGTTTTGAATTTGGCTTCGTCGCTTGCATTGCCGGTAATAAATTGCTCAGAAACACCCAATGAGCGAAGCGCTCGCCATTTATAATGATCTCCTTTCAGCCAGATATCCGTTAGATTGGCAAACTGTTTATCAGATGCAATCTCATCGGGTTGTAAATGGCAATGATAATCGATGATCGGAAGGTGTTTGATATGATCGTGGTAAAGCCGTTTCGCCGTTTTACCCTGTAATAAAAAATCATCTGTTAAAAAGAATTCACTCATGTGTTTTTTGTTAGTTCTGAATCATAGACTGTGAGCTACTATACTCCGCTGAAAATAGTAAAGCCTCCATCAACACCCAATTGCATGCCCGTTACAAAACGGGATGCATCGCTTAACAGGTAAATCAGTGCGCCTACCAGTTCTTCCGGTTTACCAAATCGTTTGAAGGGGGTATTTTTAATAACGAGGTTGCCACGATCCGTGTAACTGCCGTCGGGTTGTGTGAGCAGGGTTCTGTTTTGTTCGGTTAAAAAGAAGCCGGGCATGATGGCATTTACGCGGATCGCATCGCCAAAACGTTTGGCTGCTTCTACTGCAAACCATTTGGTATAACAATCAACAGATGCCTTGCCCATACTGTAGCCCAGTACTTTGGTAACAGCCTGCTGAGAACTTACGGAAGAGATATTAACAATACTGCCTCCGCCATTTTTCGCCATTACACTTCCGAAGACCTGTGTAGGAATAATGGTGCCCCATAGATTGAGTTCCATGGCTTTTTTCATACCGTCCATATTCATGGAAAAAATATCCGCGTCCGGCTGAAGTACGCCTTCCGGCATATTACCCCCGGCTCCGTTTACCAGGCCGTCAATGGTACCGAATTTTTCGAGAATCAGTTCTCTTGCTTTTACCAGGTTGTTTTCGTCCAGCACATCAGCAACCACCGCAAAAGCTTTTCCACCATTTGCATTGATCTCTTCTGCCCTTTTTTGGGCCACTTCGGCATTACGGCCGAGAATAATGGCGGTTCCCCCTGCATCGGCAATTCCTTTTACAAATGAACCTCCCAGTATACCGGTTCCGCCCGTTACAACAATGACTTTATTATGAAGAGAGAAAAGATCGCTCGATCCCATGGTAAGCAATATTTTAATAATGAATGAATTTGCAGTTTTTTTGCCGGCTATTAACCGGTAATAACATATTAATTTACGAAAACGATGTAGCCTTTGTTTTGTAAAACTTCGCAAAAGCAATCGTCAAACGGGGAGGTAATAAAGCGTATCTCATACCTCTAGTCGGAATTATTTGTGAAAAATAGGTTGTGTCTTCCCGTCGTATCCGTTTGCTGTAAAACGTATCCGACAAAATGTTGTTTTTCGTACTTACTCCATACCAAATTCGGTATTTGTTCACTGTTTGTTCGCTATTTGTTCGCTCCGGCCATTGGTTTTGCGTCTGGATAGCGAACAAACAGCGAACAAATACCGAAGCCGGGGTATAGAAACAGCGATAAACAAGCGAAGCGGGAGCGAGTCAATAGCGAACTTGGTATGGACCAAATACGGAGCGTAATTGGAAAATAACAAACACACTGTGTACCGGCAAAAAACACCGCTTACCTACGCACAAGCATAACAATTCATCGAATATTTTCTGGTAAATTATTGGATAGTAATAGCTTATACATTGTTGTACCCAATTTCGCCAACTTATGCTAACCCGGCTTATGGCTTATTTCATGTATGCATGTACCCATTAGTAACGAATCATTTCTACCCTTTTAATATCTTTTATCGCTACCAGTACTTCGTTTTTTCTTTTCATGAATACCAATGAACTGTCTTTCTGCCTGGCAATCACGCCTTCAATGATTACCGCATCATCGTGTCCGAAAACCTTTAGTGGCGTCTTGTGTTCGATAAAATAAGCATAGGCTGATTCTGTATGTGTTGTAACAGAAGCTTGGCTGGTAACACCCTGCCCTTTTTTAGTGGTAATCACAATCACTCCGAACACACCTTGCGCGCCGTATGCGGCAGTAGAAGCGGCATCTTTTAAAACAGAAATCATATCTACATCCTGCGCGTTAATATTCGTAATATCTCCGCTGTAGATCGCGCCATCTACTACAAACAAAGGTGGTTTCTGGTTGTTTAAGCTGCTTATCCCTCTTACAACTACACTGCCACCACTTTTGTCGTTACTGGTTTTTACTTCCAGTCCCGGCACATCGCGCAGCATCTCATAAATGGTTTTATAGGTTCCCTGTGCCAGGGTTGTGGATTTTGCCTGCGCAAAACTTTGTACCGAAAGGATCACAAAACAAAAACAAAGACCCCATACTCTGGTTTTACGGATTCTGTTCATATCGTTATTTTTTGGCTGCTAATTTCTGGGCCTGCGTTGTGGTGTAATACTTCGCAAGCATATTCGGCACTTCCCAGACTGGCATATTGTGCCTGGATAAATATTCCAGGTACTTTTCTGTAACACGCGCAAAATGCGACTCATGCCCTTCTTTAAATGATTCCGGAATGATCACTTCCCAGCCCTTCGCATTTTTCTTGAGGGAAATGCCTTTGTATTGTTGCGCGAGTTTTGCCACAACAGCTTCCGCTTCCTTTTCATAAGCGGCGTTCTGTTGCAGTGGTTCGATATAAAGTGTAGGCTTATATTGCTGCTCAGCTCCCTGTCGTATCACAAGGTTTGCTTTGGTGCCACGCATGATAGAGTAATGCGTATCGCCTGTTCCATCGGGCGCTTTGTAATTCCAGATCACAGATACTTTCGCATGTACTCCTTTCAATGTATAATTGATTTCTCCATTGCAAGGCACATTAATGATCTTATTGTGATCGGTGTATTTTGCCAGGTAAGCAGGTGTTTCTTTTAGTTTGGTCAATTCAGTAAACTGGTCTTTGTTGATACCGGTTGTCCAGCTTTTGGCTGATGTTAGTTTAATATCCTTTGTATAGTCCAGTGTTTGTTCGGGAAAACATTCCCACTGCACCAGGTCAACCAGGTGGGTGGTTACATCTACGATGCCCTCTCCTTCCTGTTCCACATCCAGGAACCAGGCCGGCCTTGTTAACACGGCACCGGATACATATTTATAAAAATGGTGTACGCTTTCTTTGGTTACGGCAGGTTCAGCTGTTGTTCCTTTCTGCAGGCTTCCAAATAAAGAAGGTTGCATGGAAAACGCTCTTTGCAAGATGGTAGTGATCTCATAACGCTCCGTCATAATATCATACAGCAAAAGGTTTTTCTGTTTTGCGGTTGTGAATGCTTCCTTTAACTGGTTAAACTCCTTTTCATTGATCACCATGGGCTTATCGGAGAACACATTGAACCCGGCCTGTATCGATTTCAGGATATAATCTGTTTTCAGTTGGTTGTTCCCTGCAAGCACCACCACATTTCCTTTTTTCTCTTTCAGCATTTTTGCAAAGAAATCATCGCCTTCATATACCACTTCATTCCAGCGGGTGGGTGAGGTTGCTGCCGCATTGTATCCTTTGATACGTGCCAGGTGCTGGTCCAGGTCGCTGCTTTTCTTTCCATACACATATACATTCGGATCTACCTGCGGGTACATTGATTTTTGTACCAGTGCCGCATGAAAATGTCCTGGGTCTAATGTAATCAGTTTCACAGGCTGCTGTGCACTTGCATTTTTAATCAATACCAATCCTGACACAGCTAAGAAAATTTTTTGCATTCTTTTTAATTATGATTATTGAATTATTTCGGGAGGAAAGATGTTAGATGACAGATGGTAGATGTTAGCAGAAAAGGATCTGACATTTATCAACTAACATCTAACAACTAATCCAGTCCTTTTACTTCATAGGGAAACCGGTGTGGCCTGTTGAGCATGGCATTGGCTTCATCGTCATTAATGAATCGTTCGTTCATCGGATCCCAGTTGATCGTTCTTTTTACTTTCATCGCAATATGATGCAGTAAACAGGTTGAGCAGGAACGGTGCCCTACTTCAACCGGTGAAATAGGTTGTAACCTGGTACGGATACAATCCAGCCAGTTACCATGTTGCTCTTCACTTCTGTATAAATTGATCTCATTCTCTCCTATCACCGAAGTAATGATCTTGTTATTACTTGCCGTTAATGCTTTTGTGTTGGCATCGCTCTGTACCGGATCACTGGCGCTGGCACGATAATTTCCGCGTGTTACAAAGATCCATCCCTCCGTTCCTTCAAACTTGATACCATTGGGTAATTCATTGCTGATGATCATTTTTACTCCATTGGCATAAACACCTTCTGTCTGAAACAGTCCATGTACGTTCCATAATCCCTTTGTTGGAAATTCTGCTTTAGAGGATGAGATCTGAATCGGACCCGTATATTCCGTATCCATTCCCCAATGCGCGCAATCCACATGGTGTGCACCCCAGCCGGTAATCATGCCAGCACCAAACTGTTCGCATCGCAGCCAGCCCGGGCGGCCATAATCGTTCTGAGGGTGTACTCTTTTTTCCGTGTAATAAACATAAGGTGTTGAGCCAAGCCATGCATCGTAATTCAGGTTTTTCGGGATGGGCATTTCCGGTTCTTCATCACCCCCGGGGTCTCCTGGCAATCCTACGTATACGGTTTTTAGTTTCCCGATACGGCCATTGCGGACCAATTCTGCGGCATAACGGAATTGTGTTGACGATCTTTGCTGGCTTCCGATCTGCAATATTCTTCCTGTACGATGTACGGCATTGCTCAATGCACGGCCTTCTGCAATGGTTAACGATGCAGGTTTCTGTAAATAAACATCTTTGCCCGCTTCAACCGCGTGTATCCCTAAATATGCGTGTGAGTGGTCAGGTGTACTGATGAGTACGCCATCAATATCCTTATTCAACAACAGTTCGCGGTGATCATTATACATGGTTACCCCATCGTAAGGTTTCCCATTTTTCTTACTGTAGAAATCATTTACGTATTTTTTCCCGTTCTCCAAACGTTTGCTGTCGAGGTCACATACTGCCATGATCCTTGCATGGTCATATTTCAATGTTTCCGCCATATCATGGTCCCTTGAGATACGGCCCACCCCAATGGCTGCTATATTGAGTTTATTGCTGGGTGCATTCTTTCCGAATACAGAAGCAGGCACAATGGTAGGAAAGCCCGTTATGGCCAATGAAGTAGCCACACCGCCTTTGAAAGTCGTCTTTACAAAATCCCTCCTGTTGAATGGTTTTTTTTCTGACATGTTTTATTTTTTTAGTGGGTCATCTTTTGAAATAGCTTGTGCATTGGCATAGTTCAATCCTTTGTATTGGCTGGCAATAAATTTGAGGCCCTGCAATAAATGATTTTTATATACCGGCTCCTGGTAACTTTCTTTGCTGTGGCCGAGGGTTGTGATCCAGATATTGCCACCTTCAAATTGCTGGTACCAGACTGCCGGATAAAAATCCGCGAACGATCCCTTGTTTTTTTCGATCAGGTCGGCCTGGTCTGTTTGCAGTGAACTCAGGTCGTGCACCATTAATACTTTCATACCAGGATACAACTCTTTTCCAAAATAGCATTCGTCTTCTCTTTCCCATTCAGCAGGTACCCCCTGCATGGAAGGGTGTGTGGGGTCGATATTTTTCAATCGAAACTTCTGTCCTTTCGCATGCCATGAAAATGTTTCACCGATCATCTGCTTGAACCATTTCCAATTCCGCTCAGTACCGGTAACGGAATGCACACCCACAAAACCACCGCCCGCTTCTATATATCTTCTGAAAGCAACACGCTGTTCATCCGTATCGAACACATCATTATTGGTGCTGGTAAAAATGAGGAAATTGTATTTCTTCAAATTTGCTTCCGTAAAAACGGCTGCATCATCGGATACTTCTACAGAAAACCCATTTGCTGTACCCATCTCTTTGATACTGGCTACCGCCGATGCAATATTATCATGTACATATCCTTTCCCGTTTTTGGTATATACCAGTACATGGCTGCCTTTCAGTTTTCCATCGGTTTTCGCGAACAACCTACTACCTGATAACTGTGTTACAAGTAACAATAAGAGGATGCATCTTTTCAGATTACGATATTTCATTACGAGAAATTATGTTTTGTGAATAAAGGGAATATCAAATCCTGTTTTCCTACATATATAGGCAACAGTTCTTTTATAAGCCAGTCCGGCTTCTTTACATTTTTTTTTCTTTGGAATGATCCAGCGTTCTGCTGCAAGCCTGCTGTACTGGCAGAAAATACCTCGGTTAACCGAAATAATAGAGCATGATAATTTCTTCTCATACGGCAATCGTTCAGCGTGTTTTAGCAAAGCTTAAACAATGATTAAATTTAGCGCTAACCGCTTCGCAAAAATTACTCAATCTACGAAAACCTTTTCGTAGAAATAGTCTCACAAAACCTTGCTCTTTGATGGAGACTTCGAAAACTATTTTAATTTAACATCAATTAATGGTTTGCTAAAAAACGGGAACGATTGACCTGAGCATACTGTTATTCATCAAAACCAACTTGCCATTATGAACAAAAATGCACATGTTTACAAAACAGCCGCAGGGTCATGCATACTACGCTTCGTATGCTTCTCGATCCTCCTCGGTTCCTTTGCCCTAACGGCGCAAGCCGGATGGAAGGATCCGAAATCACCCTCTCCGATGGCGCTGCCACCTGCCAACATCACAGGTAAAGTAACCGATTCAAAAAATGCTCCGCTGGAAGGCGTAAGCGTTTTGATCAGGGGTACCAAAAAAGGAGTTACCACGAATGCACAAGGTGTATTCACATTGAACAATGTTCCTGAAAATGCGATCCTTGTTTTCAGTTCCACTGGATTTGAATCCAAAGAAGTAGCGGTGAAAGGAAACACGTCCATCAATGTATCACTTACAGAATCCGTATCGGGTTTAAATGATGTGGTGGTGGTAGGGTACGGTACGCGTACCAAAAAAGACCTTACCGGTGCCATTACACAGGTAAAAGCTACCCAGCTTGAAAATGAAAATCCGAAGTCCGTTCAGGATATGTTGCGTGGTAACGCACCGGGACTGGATGTAGGCTTTGATGCCAGCACAAAAGGTTCCAATTCAAGCTTACAGATCCGAGGTAAAGGAACGCTTACTGCCAGTGCTAATCCGCTTATCGTATTGGATGGTGTGATTTACCCCGGTGGAATGGAAGACATCAATCCGAATGATATCGGAACCATCGATATCTTAAAAGACGCGAGTTCTGCAGCCGTATTCGGTGCAAGATCTGCCAATGGCGTTATCCTGATCACGACCAAAAGAGGTAAAATGGGAAAGCCGGTGATTACGGTCAACAGTAATGTTGGCTTTAATAAAGTGGTAAACAAACCACACCTGCTGGATGCGTATGAATTCTTGAACTGGAGACAGGATGTTAGATGGGCACAAACCGGCTTCGATTCTACATCAAAGCCAGGTGTACAATATAAATATATCAATCCTGCCAACCTTCCCGCTTCTATTACAACTGCACAATGGCTTGCGTTGGATGGATCAGCAGGTGATCCTGTTGTAGCATGGTTAAACAGGTTAAGTTTAAAACCCGTTGAAATTGCCAACTACCAGGCTGGTAAATTCATTGATTGGGATAAACTGATCTACAACCAGCAGGCCATGCAGCAGGATCATACCATCAGTATATCTCAGCGAAAAGAAGATCTCAATTATTATTTCTCTCTCGGCTACCTGGAAAACCAGGGCGTTACCGTGGGTGACAAGTATAAAGCCATTCGTACCCGCTTTAACCTGGAATCAAATATTGCAAAATACCTGACAGTGGGTACCAGCATCCAGTTTTCTGAAAGAGATGAAAGTTCGGTTACTGTTAACCTGGGTGATATGATCCATACTACACCATGGGGTTCTTATTATGCGGCAGATGGCGTAACCCTTCGCGCCAGCCCGAATGATGATCCGGGTAATAACCAACACCCTTTTCTCGGACAGGCTTATACTGACAGAATGTATAAGTACGATAACTTTTTTGGCCAGTTGTATGCAAAAGGAAAACTACCTTATGGTTTTTCATACCAGGTAACTTTTTCACCAAGATTTGATATTTTAAGAGAATACAATCACCAGTCAGCCAATAATCCCAACCTGGCTACCAGGAAAGGAATTGTTGACAGGAGAAACCAAACCGTTTATTCCTGGAACTTAGATAATATCATCAACTGGACAGGCAAATATGGCAAACATACCATTGAAGCTACTTTCCTGATCAATGCAGAAAAATTCCAGTCATGGAACACCAATATCCATGCGGAGAATTTTGCACCGAATGATAACCTGAGTTACAATTCTATCCAGTCTGCCACTTTGCCTTTTACTGCTTCAACCGATGATCAATATGCAACAGGCGATGCCTTGATGGGCAGGATCAACTATAACTACAACCAGCGTTATTTCCTGACCTTAACAGCAAGACGTGACGGGTACTCTGCCTTCGGACAACAGAACCCAAGGGCTACTTTCCCTTCTATTGCTGCCTCATGGGCCATCAGTGAAGAAAGATTTATGAAAAACACTTCCAAATGGCTTGACTATGCGAAAGTCAGGGCTTCTTATGGTGAGAATGGTAACCGTGAGATCGGTCGTTATGCCGCTCTTTCTAATCTTAATTCAGGTACTTATACCTATGTTACCGGCGGTGGAACAGCTTACAATGTAGGTTATGTATCCGCAAGTAACCTGTCCAATCCAAACTTGAAATGGGAAAGGAACAGTTCCATCAACCTGGGTCTTGACTATTCTATCCTGAAAGGAATTGTATCCGGTTCAATTGAATACTATTCAAGAACTACCAAAGACCTGTTGGTTAACAGAACACTGCCTTCCGTAACCGGATTCAACAGCATTCTTGCGAACCTGGGTGAAGTTGAAAACCATGGTATGGAATTCAGCATCAATACACAGAACATGCGCAAAAGGAACTTTGAATGGAGATCAACCATTTCTTTCTGGTTCAACAAGAACAAGATCGTTCATCTTTATGGCGCAACGCCTGATTTTGATGCAACCGGCAAACAGATCGGAACTTCAGAAAAAGATGATATTGGCAATGGCTGGTTCATTGGGCACAACATCAATGCTGTATACGACTACACCATTACAGGTGTATGGTCAACAGCGGAAGCGGTTACTGCCGCTAAATACGGATACAAACCCGGCGATTTTAAATTACTGGATGCAGATGGTGATGGTAAGTATACCATTGCAGATAAACAATTCCAGGGAAATGCCGTTCCTGATTTTTCCTGGAACCTGCGCAACGAATTCAAGATTTACAAAAACTTTGACTTCTCGTTTACACTGTATGCGAAAATGGGCCAGTTAACCCGATTTAACGAAGCGAAGAATGTAGATAATTTCTATGACCGTTCCCAGTTTTACCAGCGCCCTTACTGGACGCCTACCAACCAGATCAATGATTACGCTGCTATGATGTCGAACGCAGGCGGACCTGTTAGCTGGAACGTTTACAGAAAATCAACCTTCGTCAGAATCAGTAATATCAGCCTGGCTTATACAGTGCCTGTTGAGCTAACGCGCAAATGGAAAATAGAAGGTTTGAAATTCTATGTTAACGTAGTTAATGCGGCCGTATTCTCCAACTGGAAATATTTCGATCCTGAATACCATGGTGGAAATGGTGATGGTACTACCAATAATATCAATGGTAATACGAACGCTTCTCCAACACCGAGAACCATTAATTTAGGATTAAACCTTACTTTATAAGATAACCACACTAAAAAACAGAAGACATGAATAAGATATCTAAACTGGCCTTTCTGCTATCAGTTGTCGTTATCAGTACGATGACACTGATGGGCTGTAAAAAAGACTGGCTTACGCCTAAACCACTTTCTATTTACTCTCCGGAAAATACCCTTGTGGATATTGCCGGATTTAATGCCGCACTTGCCGGTTGCAACAGGAACCTGCGTACAGAATGGTATGGAGACGGCGCCCCTATCATTACAGAATTGGTTTTTTCTGAGATTGCAGTAGATGGTACCGATGATAAAGCCGGTCCTCCGCAAAATCTCGATCAGCAGATCACACCAGATGCCAACCTCAACAGCGCAGACTTTAACAGGATCGGCTGGTTTTGGACCCAGGAATATGTTGGTATCCGACAGGCCAATACCATCATTTCGCGGTTACCTGCGGCCACTGCTATTGCTGATGCAGACAAGAATATCATTCTTGGAAAAGCATACTTCTACAGAGCGTATGATTACTATCGTTTAACCAACCAGTTTGGCGATGTTCCCTGCCCAACCAAAGAAGTAACCACTGCCAAAGTAAATTTCACTACGGTAAAACGCGAAGTGATCCTTACGCAAATGAAAGCGGACCTGGAAAATGCAGTGAAATATGTTCCATGGACTACAGACAGGGGCGATGTAAACAGAGCCGCCTGCTATCATTTGTTAACCAAGATCAATTTAGCACTGGGATTGTTTGATGATGCGATTGCTTCGTCATCTGCTGTAATCAACCAGGGCTCTTATAAATTAATGACAGGCAGGTTTGGTGTAGATGCAGGTATCGCTACCAAAAATGTAACCTGGGATCTGCATCGCCCGGATAATAAATCTGCGGCCGCAAATACGGAAACTCTTTTCCTGGTTACAGATCGTTTGGGTACAGCCAGCGCTTTTATCAGTTCCATGCTCGACGGTGGAACCGGCGGTACCGGTGGCATGCGCATAATGCGCCAGGCAGCTCCCGGAGTATCTATATCTACCACGATATTTACACCTGCCGGAAGAAACGGCATGACCGCTTCTTCAGGTGTGGAAATCGATATCATGAACATTTATGGCAGGGGCATTGGTCGCGCACGTAATACATCTTACCATTACCAGGAGATCTGGGATGATGCAAATGATTTACGGCATGATTCTACTTCCGGTAACTGGCTCTATCCTGAGAACTTGCGTTACAACAATCCGGCACTGAAAGGGGTTGATACCGCTTATGGTTTACGCCTGAGATTGAGAGGACCTACCGGAACACTTTTATGTGATGATACTTTGCGTAAATGGTATCCATGGCCTCATTACAAAGTATATATTCCTGATACAGAGAATGTACCAATGCAAGGTGGTCACTCCGACTGGTACGTATTCCGTTTGGCAGAAACCTACCTGCTGCGTGCCGAAGCCTATATGTGGAAAGGCGATCCAGTTAATGCAGCAGCTGATGTAAATGCAGTTAGAACAAGAGCCAAATGCACTGGTTATTCAGCTGCTCAGATGAGCATCGGTCGCATACTGGATGAAAGAGCACGTGAATTGTATTGGGAAGAGCCTCGTAAAACAGAGTTGACCAGGATTGCCTACCTGTTTGCAAAAACAGGCCAGTCTTACAATGGTAAAACGTATACATTGGCTAATTTCTCTACTTCCAATTTCATGGTTGACCGTATTCTGGAAAAGAATGTTTTTTTCAGAACAAATTTCACCACCATTCACCAGGATCAGTTCCGTATCAGCCAATACCATGTACTCTGGCCAATTCCACAGGGTGCTATCTTAGCTAATCCGGACGGACATATTAACCAGAATATCGGGTATGCCGGTGCAGCGGGTAATGTTGCTCCGAGCGATAAGATCGTTGATTAATTTTTCAGACAGGCATACCGCTATATAAGCAAAAAGAGATGCCATTCCGCTGTTAGTGGAATGGCATTTTCTTTTAGTATTTTCGAATTCATAAACATATCCCATCCCATGAGAAGAAAAAATTTCTTTTTACTACTCCTCTTGCCTGTCGGCAGTATTTTATTTGCGCAGCCATCTGCCAAACCAAAGCCTGACCTGCTGAAGATCATTGATACCGCTTTGCAAAAAGCAATTGTGGAATACAAATACCTGGGTACGCTATTGCCTCCCGATGTTTTACCAAAGACTTACTACCCGTTAACCAAAAAATCAGAAACCAGTAAATCCAGCTGGTGGTGCAGTGGGTTCTACCCCGGATCACTCAATTATTTGTACGAATATTCGCATGATGCTTCCTTATGGGAAGAGGCCAAAAGAGCGGAAAAATTACTCGAGAAAGAGCAATTCAATAAGGGCACACATGATTTGGGTTTTATGATGTATTGCAGTTTTGGCAATGCCAACCGGATACAACCTTCCAAAGAATACGATGAGATCCTGTTGAACAGTGCCAAATCATTATCAACCAGGTTTAATCCAACGGTGGGTTGCATCCAGTCATGGAATGCCAGCGCCAAATGGAAATTCCCGGTGATCATTGATAATATGATGAACCTGGAGCTTTTGTTCTGGGCAACCAGGTACAGTGGCGACTCTTCTTTTTACAAGATCGCCGTAACCCATGCAAATACGACTATCAAAAATCATTATCGCGCAGACAACAGTTCATGGCATGTAGTTGATTACGACCCAGCAACTGGTGCCGTAGCACACAAACAAACGGCCCAGGGTTATGCAGATTATTCGGCATGGGCAAGAGGACAGGCCTGGGGTCTGTATGGCTACACAGTAATGTATCGTTCCACCAAAGACAAAAAATACCTTAACCAGGCAAATAAGATCGCGAAGTATATTATGACGAATCCGAATCTTCCGGCAGATAAGATCCCTTATTGGGATTATAATTCACCTGATATTCCTGCAACCTACCGCGATGCTTCGGCAGCTGCCATTGCTGCCTCCGCTTTACTCGAGTTAAGTAAATACAATGCCCAAAAAAGTGCAGCTTATGTAAATTTTGCAGCCGACATCATCCGCGTATTGGCCTCTCCTACCTATACCGCTACAAGCGGCACCAACGGAGGTTTTATTTTAAAACACAGTACCGGCAGTTTACCTGGAAGCTCTGAAGTTGATGTACCCTTAACCTATGCCGACTATTATTATATAGAAGCAATGCTGAGATACAAAGCCCTGAAAGGAAAGAAATAATATTGAATTCTTCTATTGCATGCCGGATGTTGAAGATGACTTCACATCCGGTTTTTTTTAGGAAAGATCCTGCAGCATATATCCTTTTCCATGAATATTGGTGATCTTGATCAATGTATCAGCAGCAAGATGTTTTCGGAGACGGGAGATGATCACATCCATACTTCTGCGATTGAAGTAATCATTACTGGTCCACACTTTCTTTAAAACCGTATCCCTATCCAGTAAGGTGTTTTTATGATTCAGCAGCAGCAACAACACTTCAGATTCTTTTGTAGTAAGCTTATAATCCAGTCCTGCTATATGCAGTACCTGTGTTTGCGATTGAAAAGCTGTGTTCCCGAACTGGATCAACCTGTCCTCATCCTGAATGGAAATGGTGCTGGATCTCTTTAACACCGCCTGTATCCTGGCCACCAGTTCTTCTTCATCTACCGGTTTTACAATGTAATCATCGCAACCCAGTTTAAATCCCTTCAGTTTATCTACTTTCAATCCTTTTGCCGTAAGAAAAATATAGGGTACCCGAAAAGATCTTTCCGCAATTTTCTCCGCAACTCCGAAGCCATCTATTGCGGGAAGCATTACATCTAAAATACAAAGAGAAAAAGCCATTTTGTCGAGCCGCTCAATCGCCTCCCTCCCGTCTTTGGCCCAGGTAACGGAGAATCCTTTCATACCCAGGTATTCGGATAAGATATAGCCAAGATTCTTATCATCTTCTACCAATAATATCGCTGAATTAGTTGTCATCGTCGTATAAAGGTAATTGTAAGATAAATTCGGTTCCTTTTCCAATGGTACTTTGTACCGTAATGGTTCCGCTGTGTTCCTCGATGATCGTTTTTACATAACTCAACCCAATTCCAAAACCTTTCACTTCGTGAAGGTTTCCGGTATTGGCGCGGAAGAAACGTTCAAAGATCAATCCCCTGGTTTCTACATCCAGTCCTATGCCCTTATCGGCAACGGCTACCTGTATCATACCATTCTTGTTCGATGTGGTGATCGTAATATAAGCAGGGCCATCGGAATATTTAAACGCATTGTCAACGAGACTGTAGATCACACTTTCCATATGGGTTTCATCCGCGTACACCCGATGCCTGTTGGCATTTAAGAACAATGTAATGGTGGCTCTCTTTTCTATTCTGATCAATTCCAGGTTTTGTATAGCTGATTGTATGGCAAGATGCAGGTCCGTTTCCTTTTTTTCGAGTTGCAATTGTTTCTTTTCGAGTGCGGAGGTTTGTAATACTTTATCAACCAGTTTGGTGAGCCTGGCAGACTCCTGTTGTATACTTTCTACATAAGAAAGATATTTATTGTTTTCTTTAACCGGCAACTGTTCGGCCAGCATTTTTGACGCGATGGAAATGGTAAAAAGCGGTGTTTTCAATTCGTGCGTCATATTGTTCACAAAATCATTCTTGAGTTCTGCCAGGGCATTTTGTTTCCGGATGATGGCAAGCAATGCCAGAAAGCAAACGAATAAAATCAGTAAGGTAAGCAAAGAAATAATGATCAATGGCAACAGTTCCCGAAACAGGAAACTTGTTTTGGAAGGAAAAAAAATCTTTACATAATAATTTTCTGCTCCTTTCGGACCAATTCCTGCAATCCGCAATTTAGTGGCAATCAGTCCTGCATTATTGGAAGAATCACTACTCCAGAAAAGGTTTCTGCCCTGCCAGATTTTTTGTGCCATCATCAGACCTGTATTTGCTTCCGGCCTGGCTTTACCTACGGCAAAAACATAATCTAATGGAATACCATTCCTGTTGAATAACGAATCAATATCCGTTTTTAGCCTGGTTTGTACAAGTGAGATGGCTTCCTGGTTTCCAGTCCATTCATTCATCATTCCCGAGTCTCTCACAAAACGATCCTGGTATAGGGTTATTACATTAAAAAGTTTGTCGTTGAAATCTTTCTCTTTCCCTTTTAAAGAACTGTTGAACAAAGACAGCTCTACAAATACCATGACCACGAAGCCTGACAGAACAATATAAGGAAGAGGCCTATTTTTAAGGAAGCTGAGATTCATACTACAAGATAAGGTTATCGGATGTGAAGCGGTTTCGCGTAACATCCTGTTAACATATTTAACTTCCGGTTAAGCAATAAAGCCAGGATGTAACAATACGGTGTTCGATTGCAATGTAATTTTAGAGGAATGTATTAAATCAACACAAAGATCAGCGCACCTCATTATAAAGAAGCAAGATTCTTTTAGTACAAAAGAATGGTTTGGCCCTGTTTTTCTAAACGGGGCCTTTTTGTGTCCTTAAAACACCAGACACTATTTTCGTACGAAAACGTTTTCCTTTTTTTTCGTAAAAACTGTTACCTTAGAAGCAAACCCAGGTTCTTGCCCTGAAAACCATACAAACCTGGTACCATCTCTTTATGAGCGGCATTAATTTAAAAAGATTATCAGAAGAACTGGGGTTGTCGATCTCCTCGGTATCAAAAGCCCTGCGCGACAGCTATGAGATCAGTGCCGAAACCAAGAAAAGGGTTTTGGCGATGGCTGAGAAATTGAATTACCAACCCAATCCCTTTGCCAGCAGTTTACGCAGAAAAAAAAGCATCACCATTGCGGTAGTGATTCCTGAAATAGCCAATAATTTCTTTGCCCTGGCAATAGATGGTATACAATTGGTGGCACAGCAGAAAGGGTACCATGTGCTCACTTATCTTACCCACGAGAACTTTACCAATGAAGAATCCACTATCAAACACCTGCAGGGTGGCCGCGTGGATGGCGTACTGATCTCTTTGTGCCGGGATACCGCCAATATCAAACACCTTAGCTCCCTGCATGAAACAGGTATCCCGTTGGTGTTCTTTGACCGTGTGCCCGAAACCATGGAATGCCCTACTGTAACCACGGATGACTATGAAAGCGGTTTTAAAGCAACCGAACACTTAATCAAGGCCGGGTGCAAAAAAATTGCTTGTCTTTCCTTATCCAGCTTGCTTTCCATTACCCATAAACGAATGGATGGTTACCGTGACGCGTTGAAAAAATATAAGCTGAAGGAAGATCCCAAACTGATCATTGAATGCAACAACGACAATGCCGCAAATTTGGAGCTAATCAAAAAATTGCTATCGAAAAAAGACAGGCCGGATGGTATTTTTTCCACTGTTGAAAAACTGGCTATCTCGTCTTACTATGTGTGTAATGAGATCAAGCTGAAAATTCCGCAGCAGATCAAGATCATCAGTTTCTCAAACCTGAGAACGGCTTCTTTATTAAATCCTTCTTTATCTACTATTACACAACCTGCTTTTGAGATCGGAAAAGAATCGGCCTCACTTCTTTTCAGGATGATCGAGAAGAAAACATTTGGCAACCGGATTGATAAAATTGTTCTGAAAAGCAGTTTGATCGAACGCAATAGTTCCAAATAGTTCCAGGCACTCTAACTTATGCTATTACTCACCTTAAGTAGATTAAGACTTCCCATCAAACAATAGGCTCTCTCTGTGAAACTCAGTGCGCTTTGTGTCTCTGTGGTAAAGCCCTCGCTTCGATTTTTTTTCACCACAGAGACACAAAGTGCACAAAGTTACACAGATAATTTCTTCCATTTTAGAAGCACAACACATTAGAGAATATCAAGCAGTAAGCAATTTTTCACTTCTGTTTTAACTCCTCCAGCATGGTGATGATCTTATCTAATTTTTCGATTTCCAGTTTAGTCAAATGAAGTTGCAAAGCTTCTATTTCAAGTTTGGCTTCTGTATTTGTTCTATAATCATGCGAAGCCTGCTCCCTGTCGCGCTTATTCTGCCGGTTCTGCGACATCATGATGATGGGTGCGGCATAAGCCGCCTGTGTAGAAAAGATAAGGTTCAGCAAAATGAATGGGTACGCGTCCCAGTGCCTGATAAAGCCAATCACGTTTAAAGCCATCCAGATCACCACAATAATGGTTTGCCAGATAATGAAACGCCAGGAACCCATGCCATTGGCTACACTGTCTGCAATTCTATCGCCAAAACTCATTGATGCAATATGCCTGTCGTGCCATGTTTTGTTTTCCATATTGATTTTGCTTTGGTAAATGAAAGGGAATGTACGCTATTTAGCAACTGTTGTTCTTGCAAAAACCAGTTCGCGCCAGATCTTTGCCGGCTTGCCTTGCTTTTTGCCACCGATATTGGCCAATGAACCGGAGCCGATGGAAAGCCCTACACCACCACCGCTGCCGAATGAACCAAAACCCAATCCACCACCAATGGATAAACCGCCACCACCACCCCGCGACCGGGCCTGTTCAGGAACCGTTTCCAGTATAAAGCCCAATGCAATGCTTTTTCTGCCTGGGTTCAGCAATTCGGTTTTACTTAGAAAAGAAGACAGGGGTACAACGGCTTCGTATACCAATGCATTGGCGGTGTTTAATCCAATCCCCAGTTCAATCCCTTCGGGATTGTTTTGTCCGTAATCAAAATTGCCGGGTGTCTTCACCTCATGAAATCCGAATAAAGAATAATCCTGTACTGCACTCAATGCAACCTGTTTGTTTTGTTGCAGTTCAGGACGTTCGTTCAGTAGTTTATCTCCTTTCTTCACCCGGTTACCAGTGGGAAAACTAATGCCTGCGGCACCGGCTTCTTCTTTCACGCCGTGGTTATTGATGAGTACCGTTAATCCTCCCCGTAAAATCCGTTGTATGGTGGCTTCATTTTGCGAACTGAGCCGGATATAGAGATTTTCTTTGTCATTGGATAAGGCATACACCATACCAAGTTTTTCATCCAGTACCGTTAACTGGGTTTTCCAGTCAGCATCATCGCCATCAGCGAAAAGGCTGTCTTTCTGCCATTGCATATTTTGAACAAGATCGTTTTGCTGCACATTTTTAGATGAGCCGCAGGCCATACATGCGAAGAGTACCGAAAACGACAGTATGCAAAAGAGTGCGTTGTTTTTTTTCATGGTTATATTTTAATACAACTAAAAAGATCCTGTTTTACCGGCGTCTATGGCTCCGGTAAAGTTAAGACTACCCTAAAAGGGGTGCAGTTTAAAGTTACGTTAAGATGTACTGTTATGAAAGAGTACTATGATAGGGGCTCTCCGTGCAACTCCTAACCTCTGTATCTCTGTGTTGAAAGAAAGGAACTCTATTTAGGAGGATTTTTTTTCAACACGGAGGTACAGAGAACACTAAGTTACACAGAGGGGGCATCGCACGGCATGCTTCTTTTATACACTTCCCTGTTTTTAAGTAAAACAGGACATAAAAAATCCCCTTCTAAAAGGGGATCTAGGTAAGAAAGTAATATCAATGCGGTAACCATTGCAGGTTCATCAAAAATAAATTCTGACGCACCCGGTTAACTTTTTCTTTCAGAAAACAAACGCTTACGCTTCTTCTTCCGGGGCCGGTAATGGATTTCTCCTGGAAGGAACGATCATTTCTTCATCATCGCTCAGAAATACCCAGAAATCGTAGAGCCCGTAAATATCCCCCGGTGTTTTAGCACCGCCATTCTCATTATTGCGTTCATAAGAACCCAGTAATTCACCTGAAAATTTCAGTTCTTTCAGTTTTGCCTCAAGTGTTAACGCTTTAAACTGCTCAATAGTCATAATCCTTGTTGATTTTAGTGGTTTGGTCTCAAAACCGGGCGCAATCTAATAAGAAAAAAACAAATCCGCCCGGCAACCTGTTTACAGGCCCGCCAATGCTTTCTGAACGGTGAGGTCATTGCGGTTGCTTACTTCAAAATAGCCACCCGAGCGCCAGATCTGCCTGCCCATAAGGGCCTGTATTCTTTTCAGCAGGTCTTCCCTCGATTTTCCTTTTACATTACCCAGGTCTACCGAATCTTTCCTGGCATAGTTTACCAATCCTGTCCACTCCTTCTCGCCCGGCACAAATTTCTGTACCAGTTCAGCCGGTGATTTGATGGCATCAAAAAAAATGCGGTTTTGCATATAGTACTGGTAAACAAATGTGCTCACGGTTGCTTTGTAGTAGAGTTTCATGGTTGAGCTGTCCATACGCGTGGTATCAAAAGGTACAAATACATCCGGTGTAATACCGCCACCACCATATACGATCCGGCCTGCCGGTGTTTTATATTGTTTCCCGGAATGTTTGGTTGTGTCTCCTTTCACTACTTCGCCATCGTGAAAACGCTGATTCAGTTCTTCTTCATATTGCATTTTTCCTTTGCTGTAGGATTTCTGGATATTTCTTCCGAGTGGAGAATAATAGCGTGCAATGGTTAACCGTACAGCACTGCCATCCGTTAACTGAAACTGTTGCTGCACCAATCCTTTTCCGAAAGAACGGCGGCCGATGATGGTAGCCCTGTCCCAATCCTGTAAGGCACCAGACAGTACCTCACTAGCGGAAGCTGTGCCTTCATCTATCAGCACATCCAGTTTACCTTCTTCAAAAATGCCATCGCGTTTGCAGCGGTATTCCATACGGGGCACATGCTCCCCTACTGTATATACGATCAGTTTATCGCCACTTAAAAATTCATCGGCAATATCTGTGGCTTCTTTCATTAAGCCACCACCATTGCCGCGCAGGTCGAGCACCAGTTGTTTCATTCCCTGTTTTTTCAGTTTCTCCATGCTTTGCATGAAGGCTTCGTAAGTTCTTTCCGCAAATTTATTGATGCGTAAATAACCGGTGGTTGGGTTAATCATATAAGCTGCATCGATTGGGGAAACCGGTATCACGCCCCTGGTGATCTCGAAATCCTTTTTACTGCCGTTCCGCAGTACCTGCACTTTTACTTTGGTATCCACAGGTCCGCGAAGCAGTTTGCGGATACTCTCCGAACCCAGTTTTGCACCGGCAATCGTTACACTATCGTTTACCCTGATCAGTTTATCTCCCGTAGCCAGCCCGGCTTTGGCCGAAGGGCCATCATCCATCACATGCATCACATTCACCGTGTCATCCAATATCTGGAACTCAACACCGATGCCCTGGAAATTACCCATCATTTCCTCATTTACTTCCTTGAGATGATCGGCTGGAATGTATACCGAATGCGGATCCAGGTGAGATAACAATTCAGTGGCGGCTAACTGGTTGATACTGTCAATAGAGACTTTATCGACATATTTGCCTTTTACCAGTTCTACCAGTTCCTGTAAAGAGGTTCTGCGGTTTAGGTTAAAAAAACGGTTACCCAGTGTTTTGTCTTTTAACTGGTAGCCGATCATCATCCCGATCACCATCACTAAGGCAAACAGCACCGGTAACCATACCTGCAATTTTTTACTTCCCATAAATAACGCTTCTTAATAGCTTAATGAACAGTTGCAAATATCATATTAATGTTTGAATAGGTTCTGAAAGGTTTGCGATTTAGTACGAAAGGCATAAGTTGCAGCATAATTGGAAGTACGAGATACAAAGTACGAAGTACGATACGCTTCGTCTACTCAATAAGTTCGTACTTCGTACTTTGTACTTCAAACTTAACATGTGTATGGCCGGTATATTGATTGCTGATAGTGGCGCCACCAAATGTGATTGGAGGCTGGTAATAGATGGAAAGAGCAAAGCCATTGTTACACAAGGCATTAGTCCTTATTTTCTCAGCGCCGAACAAATAACCGCATTGCTTACCAAAGAGCTGCTCCCAAAACTCAAAAAACAAACCATTTCTCATATCCATTTTTACGGAACAGGGTTAGCCAATATAGACAATGCGGCTATCGTAAAAAAAGTATTGAAGGGGCTTTTCCCGAAAACAAAACTAGAAGTGCAGACCGATATACTGGCGGCTGCACGTGCTTTATGCGGCAGGCAGAAAGGTTTGGCCTGTAACCTGGGTACCGGTACTATTTGTTGCTATTACGACGGAAAAAAGGTAGTAAAAACCAGTCCCGGACTAGGTTATATATTGGGAGATGAGGGTAGCGGAACCTACCTGGGCAAAAAAGTGATTCAATACTATCTGTATAAGACTTTTGATGAGGAGCTGATGGCAAGATTTGAGAAACGCTTTCAAACAAACCAGCGCGAAATACTCGATCGCGTATACAAACAACCGTTAGCAAACAGGTACTTAGCTTCGTATGCCATTTTCCTGGCCGAGAATCGGGGGCATTATATGATTGAGAACATTCTTGAAGACGGGTTGAACGATTTTTTCTTCACCCATTTATATAAATTCCGCGAGAGCTGGACCATGCCCATCCATTTTATTGGCAGTATTGCATTTGGATTTAGAGATGTATTGAAAGACCTTTGTAACACTTACGAACTGGAACTGGGCAATGTGATCAAAGCCCCGATGCAGGGATTAATAGCGTATCACCGATAAACAACTGGCATGTCAGAATTTATTAAAGTAACAGAACAATCGTCTACTTACCGGCACCTCGAAAAGATGTCGATCCTCGAATTATTACAGAATATCAATGCTGAAGACCGCACCGTACCAGATGCGGTAAACAAAGCCATTCCGCAGATCGAAAAACTGGTGGCCGCCATCAGTGATAAAATGCTGGCCGGTGGACGCCTGTTTTACATTGGTGCCGGCACCAGCGGTCGTTTGGGTATCGTAGATGCAAGTGAATGCCCACCTTCCTTTGGCGTTCCATATGGATTGGTAATTGGCCTGATCGCCGGGGGTGATAAAGCCATTACCCAGGCCGTTGAATTTGCAGAAGACAGTACCGACCAGGGCTGGAACGATTTACAGAAACATTTTGTGAGTGATAAAGATGTGGTGGTTGGCCTGGCTGCCAGCGGCACCACTCCGTATGTGATTAGTGCGCTGAAAGAGTGCCGTAAATACGGTATTATTACAGGCAGCATCAGCTGTAATCCCAATTCGCCTGTATCGGAAGATGCGGATTTTCCGGTGGAAGTGGTGGTAGGGCCTGAATTCATTACTGGCAGTACCCGTATGAAAAGCGGTACGGCACAAAAACTGGTACTGAACATGATCTCTAGTACCGTTATGATACAGCTTGGTCGTGTGGAAGACAATAAAATGGTGAACATGCAATTAAGCAATGTAAAATTGGTTGACCGCGGTGTGAAGATGGTAATGGATGGACTGAAACTAAGCGACTACGAAAAAGCCAAGGACCTGTTGTTAAAACATGGCAGTGTGAAGAAAGCGGTGGAAGCTGCAGCTGCCTCTTAGGATAGTGTATGCACGATATAGAACCTTTTTACAACTGGCGGCATATTTATGTGGCAGAAGAAGATCCGCGTTCCCCTTTCTTTGGCCGGAAATACAGCGAGTTCGAATTTTCGCAAACGGTTTACAACTATTATATCCATCCGCAATGGGATGATTTTGGCAGCAGGACCCTGTACCTGAAGATCATTTATGTGGATTATGAACTCAACTTCGCAATTATTGAGTTGCTGGGCGAATGGAACGATGCAATAGAGAATGATATCATGGAACTGAAAAGAGAAGTGATGGACCTACTTTATAATGAGGGCATTTACAAATACATTCTTATTGCGGAAAACGTACTCAATTTTCACAGCAGCGATAAAGAGTATTACCAGGAATGGTATGAAGAGGTAAGCGAACAGAACGGCTGGATCGTTGCACTGAATATGCCCGAAGCTACGCAGCAGGATTTCAGAAAGAAAAAACTCAATTACTACATAGAATTAATGGAACTACCCGACTGGCGTGTGTATAAACCTTATCACCTGTTCAAAAAAATAGATGATGAATTGATGAAGCGCCTCGGCTAATCTTTGTGTTGAAAAAAAATCATTGAAAGGCTTTCTTAATACAGAATTACGCAGAGGCTTATCTTTGTTCCTCCGCTATTTTATTTTCAATTCTTTTGTCTGGAATCAGCCAGATGATCGCTACGATCGTATAGATGGATAGGCTGATCCAGGTTTGTGTGAAAGACACTACAATAGCGATTGCATAAAGCACTACTGAAATAATTCCTTTCGGATCATTACCAACGGCTTTTGCCAATGTTGATTCTTTCCCATGAATTTTCAGGAGGGTTTGCTCCAGGATATAATAAGCAACACCTGCCATAAATAATATCACCCCAAACAAAGCGGTTGGCAATGCTGCAAAATGGTTTTCACCCATCCATCCGGAAGTGAATGGCATTAGGGACAACCAGAAAAGTAAATGATTATTGGCCCACATCACTTTGCCATTGATCTTATGCGCGGCATGCATCATGTGGTGGTGGTTGTTCCAGTAAATGGCGATGTAAATAAAACTGAGTACATAGCTCATGAAAACGGGATACAAGGGTTTTAACGCCGCCCAGTCATTCCCATGCACCGGTACTTTCATTTCCAGTACCATAATTGTAATGATGATGGCCATTACCCCATCGCTAAAAGCTTCCAGTCGTCCTTTACCCATAGAAATTCTTTTGTGTTCCGCGTTAAGCAGTAAGCATTCTGCATTCAGTCTTCTGCGTTGCAGTTTGAAAATACATAATTTCAACTTACCTTACCATCCGATTTCAAACTTAAAATAAACAATATGGCATTACCAGTAAACAATAAAAACGGAGGCAAACCCGGAAGCAAGGGCCCAAAGGGCGGATTGCAGGGGTCCAAATTCATTGCCAAACCCAATGCGGCCAAGCCCATGGGTGGCGGAAAAAAACCAATTAAAACCGGTGGATCAAGGGGAAGCTGAGAGGGGGAACAGATGAATATTGAACAAGGAATTTTGAATGTTGAATAATTCTTCTAGAAATGTAAGCCGCAGATTCGCAGATTGTAAAATAAAATCTGCGAATCTGCGGCTTTTTTTTGGCAGCTATCTTAGCCATTGGGTAATGCCACATTGAATATGCTGCCCTCTCCTTCTTTACTCGATACCGTAATACTTCCATTCATTAGGGCAGTAAATGTTTTGCACAACAGCAATCCCAACCCTGTTCCGGATTCGCCGCCGGTGCCACGTTTGGTTTCCAGTGATTGCAGGTAAACCGGGTCGTTAAAAGCCCCTACTTTTTCAGCAGACATACCGGTTCCGTTATCTGTGATCGAAATATGTGTCTTACCTTCCTGTTGAAATGCATTCAGGATAACTGAACCGTTTACAGGTGTAAATTTAATCGCATTGCTGATGGTATTTCGAATAACCAGTGCCAGCATATCTCTGTCGGCAGCCACCACCAGCCCTTCACCGGATTGATTTGTAATCCGGATATTCTTTTCCCCTGCCTGCTTTTGCAAAACAGCCGCCGTATCATTAATCAATTGCTTTACAGGAACAGATCCAATTTTCGGCGTAAACCCTTTCATCTGGCTGGACGCCCAGTTCAAAAGATTTTCCATGAGCACGGATGTATGTTGCAGTTGATCCTTGAGTGTTGCTGCATATACGCGCAATTTGTCGGCTGGAATATCGCCATCCTCCAGAATATCAATAAACGAAATCAGTGTATTTACCGGTGAACGCATATCATGGCTCACCACACTGAAGATCTTATCTTTCACATGCCCCATTTCTTCCAGCTCCGATTTCTGCTTGCCGATGATCTGGTTCAGGCGTTTTGTTTTTTGCTGATTGTAAAAAAACAGGAAAGCGATCAGTCCCAGCATCCCCATACCAACCGCCAGGTACATTCTTATTTTTTGATCAAAACGGATCTGCACCTGCTGATCGGCAATTTTTTTATCGCTGGCATCTTTGGCCAATTTTGCCTGCAATGTATTTTTTTCAAGTAACAATGCCTGTTGTTCCTTCTCTCTTTGCAGATCAGCCTGTTTTTGCAGGTAGGTCAGGCGTTGCAGGTCTTTCTCTTTGCTTACCAGCAATAACTGCTGTTTGTTCAGCAGTAATAACTGGTGTTGTTCCTTGCCTAGTAATTCCTGCTTTTCCAGTTTGCTGTTGGTCAGCATCTGCTGGTAACGGATCGAATCTTCGCGCTTGCCAAATTCGTATTGTAACTCACGCCGGTTGATCTCTTTTGTTTTTTCCGTATTAAATACACTGTCGCGATATACAATGTGTTCCTTGAAAGATGCCAGTGCGGAAACAGCATCGCCCAGTTGCATTTCTATTTCCGATTTGGTATCATACGCAAAATTCAGTCCGTTATGATCTTTCATCTCCTTCCGGATGTTTACGGCACGGGTAGTATTTTCCAATGCTTTACTAAGTAAGCCTTTTCGTGTGGCCAGTTCGCCTGTAAACGGAGAAGGGATACTGTCTTTCACCACCTGCAGGTAAACCTCGCCAATGGTAATCAGGTTTTGCGCAACGGATATTTTATTACCAAGCTTTTCGCTCATCTGCAAAGCTTTTTCGTAGAAAAAAACAGCTTTGCCATAATTGTGCTGTGTCTGGTATACCCTTCCCATACCTTGCGAATTAGCTGCAACGCCATTTATATTTCCAATCTGTTCATTAACCTGTAATGCACGGCTGATGTATTCGATGGCTTTCTCCAGTTTATTCTGATAGAGATAGATATAGCCGGCATTACCCGTATACGCCGCAATGCCATTTTGATTTCCCAATTGCTCATATAGCCGGATGGCACGTTCATAATAATCGAGTGACTTATCGTAATCTTTCAGGTAAGAATACACATTTCCGATGTTCCCGATATTGGATGCGATCGCCGGTTTTACATTCAGTTCTTCATTAATGCGAAGCGCTTTCAGGTAATGCTCGAGCGATTTGGGATACAGTCCCTGGTACAAATAATTAGACCCCAGATTTCCGAGTGCGGCGGCGATGGCTTTTTTTTCTTTCAATCCTTCTGCAATAGCGAGGGCCCGGTTGTGATATCCAATTGCTTTCTCAAAATCGCCTTTGATCTTATAATTTAATCCGATCACATTATAGGCATCCATCAATCCATGACTGAATGATTTTTTTTCAGCCAACCCCATTGCCATTTCTCCATATCGGATTCCTTCTGCTGGATTACTGTTTGAATAAAGATTTGCAATATCGATCTGCAATTTCGCTTTGGTAGTATCGTCCGTAATCAGTGCAAGTTCTTTCAGCAGGGAATCTATTCTTGCCTGCCCCAATTTTTGGGCATGCAAGAACCCAAACACCATAAGCAACAGCAGAACCAGGGAAATTTTTCGCATGTGTGAAACCGATTCTTAATAAGCCGTAAACGTAGCGTGTTGTATTATCAAACGTTCTCCGTGTAACTCAGTGCACCCTGTAGCTCTGTGTTGAAAAAAAGCGTCATTTATGATGGTTCTATGTTTTTTCAACACAGAGCTACAGAGATTAGGAGCTACACAGAGAATCTTTAACGCTTTACCGTTTTTGATAGTAAAACACGTTATACGCTATGAAAATAACGGTTTCTTTTGTCTTGCTGAATTATTTTAACCGCTCGGTAATGGATAAATTATTTTTCCGCAAAGTATCTAGCGCAATATCATAGCCTGCATCCGCATGTCTTATCACGCCCATGCCCGGGTCGTTGCGAAGCACGCGAGCCAGTCTTGCTTTGGCATCATCCGTTCCATCGGCAACGATCACCATTCCTGCGTGAATACTATAGCCCATTCCAACGCCACCGCCATGATGCAGGCTTACCCAGCTGGCGCCGCCTGCGGTATTCACCAACGCATTTAAGATGGGCCAATCGGCAACCGCATCACTGCCATCCAGCATGGCTTCTGTTTCGCGGTTGGGGGATGCAACGGAACCCGTATCAAGATGATCTCTCCCGATTACTATCGGTGCTTTTACTTTTCCTGTTCTCACCAGTTCATTGAATGCGAGGCCTGCTTTTTCGCGCTCTCCCTGTCCCAACCAGCAAATGCGCGCAGGCAATCCCTGGAAAGCGATTCTTTCGCGCGCCATTTTCATCCAGCGTTGCAGGCTTTTGTTTTCGGGGAACATATTCATAATCAGCTCGTCTGTTACAGCAATATCCGTAACATCGCCGCTTAATGCCGCCCAACGGAACGGCCCCTTTCCCTCACAGAAGAGCGGACGGATATATGCCGGAACAAAGCCTGGAAAATCAAATGCATTCTGCAAGCCATGTTCCTGTGCCCGTGCACGTAAATTGTTTCCGTAATCAAACGTGATGGCACCCCTTTTTTGTAATTCCAGCATTAGTTCCACATGCAGTTTCATGCTGTCATAACTCAAAGCGATGTAAGCGTTTGGATTTTGTTCACGCAATACATTGGCTTCTGCATTGGATAAGGTATGTGGTATATAACCGATCAGTGGATCATGTGCCGAAGTCTGGTCTGTTAATACATCAATTGCAATATTTCTTTCTATCAAACGCTGCAGCAACTGAACCGCGTTCGTTAATACACCAATGCTCAATGCTTCGCCATTAGCTTTTGCTTCCAGCGAGCGGTCAATGGCTTCGTCGATATCGGTGTATTTAACATCAAGGTATTTTGTTTCCAGTCTTTTATCTATGCGCCATTCTTCCACTTCGGCTACCAAACAAACCCCATCGCACATCGTAACCGATAAAGGTTGCGCGCCACCCATACCCCCCAGTCCGGCAGTAACACTCAGGGTACCTTTCAGTGATCCGCCAAAATGTTTATCGGCTACCGCCGCAAAAGTTTCATAAGTTCCCTGAACAATACCCTGCGAGCCAATATAGATCCAGCTTCCGGCGGTCATTTGCCCGTACATCATCAATCCCTTTTTCTCCAGTTCGGTAAAATGTTCCCAGGTTGCCCATTTGGGAACCAGTTGCGAATTGGAAAGCAATACCCGCGGCGCATCCTTATGTGTTTTCAGGATACCCACCGGTTTACCGCTTTGTATCAGCAGGGTTTCATCTTCTTCAATATCTTTTAATGCTTTGATGATCAGGTCCAGGCTCTCAAAATTCCTGGCCGCTTTCCCTCTTCCGCCATAAACGATCAGGTCGTCCGGCCGCTCGGCCACTTCGGGGTTTAAATTGTTCAGTAACATCCGCAATGCCGCTTCCTGTATCCAGCCCTTGCAATTCAGTTTGGTTCCCGTCGGTGTTTTGTAAGCAACAGGGTCATAGGTTCTTTTGGTCGTGTTCATGGCAATCGTTTCTTATTAAAAGTGGAAATTCAAAAGTAAAAAGTCAAAATAATTTTTGACTTTTGAATTTTAATAGCTAATACACAAGATCCTCATACGCCGCCTGTAGCTCACTATACGCATGGTTATCACCTGCTTTTTTTGCGGCCGTCATTCCTTTTTCGTACCATTCAATAGCCAATGGGGTCTCTTCCATTTTCTCAAGTAGTTTGGCAAGATGGTAATAAGAGCCCACATAATCCGGCGAAGCCGTTAAAATGGCTTCGAACAATTCCCGCGCGGCTGTTTCCTCCCCTGCTTTAATGTACTCCAGCGCCAGTGCATGCCGAAGAAAATTATCATTGGGACTGGCTTCCAGGAATTCTTTGATTTTCGCAATGCGGTCCATGTTTCAAAGGTAGGGAAGTGAGATGATTGACGACGGACAACAGACGACAGGAAATAATGAATTTACAATGTCGGCCATAGGTTGCCAGTTGTTCAAATAAAAAATCTCTCTCACCCCCCTTGCCGCTGCAAAAACCTTCCTATATTTGCTAATAGTTGTTTATGCAACTAATGAACGTTAACCTATTTACTATGAAAATTTTAGTGTGTATCAGCAAAACACCGGATACAACATCCAGGATTGCCTTTACAGATGGCAATACGAAATTTGATGAGGCCGGCGTACAGTGGATCATTAACCCCTACGACGAATGGTACTCGCTTGTTCGTGCCATTGAATTAAAAGAAAAAGACGCGTCGACCATCATTCACCTGGTTACCGTTGGCAGTGCTGATTGTGATCCGGTGATCCGCAAGGCGCTTGCATTGGGTGGCGATGAGGCCATTCGTGTAAATGCCAACAGCACCGACAGTTATTTTATTGCCGCCCAGATTGCTGAAGTGGCTAAAAAAGGCGGTTACGATATCATCTTTACCGGTAAGGAAGCCATTGATTACAACGGTTCTTCTATTGGTGGAATGGTGGCCGAACTGGTTGATGCACCCTATATTTCATTGGCCACTTTGTTTGAACTCAACGGCACAACCGCCACTATTACCCGCGAAATTGAAGGCGGCGAAGAAGTGGCAGAAGTGAATTTACCCGTTGTGGTAAGCTGCCAGAAAGGTGTGGCCGAACAACGCATTCCCAATATGCGCGGTATCATGGCCGCCCGTACCAAACCCTTACAGGTTGTAGAACCCGCAGCCATCGATACATTAACCAACGTAGTAAGTTTTGAATTGCCCCCTGCCAAAGCCGGCGTTAAACTGGTAAGCCCTGATAATGTGGCCGAACTGGTAAGGTTATTACACGAGGAGGCGAAAGTGATATAAGGGATGAATGGTGAATGGGCAGTGGTGAGGAAAATATAAGGTACTATAACAGCTACTCACCACTCAGGATTAACACAACAGTAGTTCTTTATTGCGCATTGCGGAATTTTCAAATTTTCAAATCTTCAAATTACTCCCATGTCAGTTTTAATATTCGTTGACCAAGCAGAAGGCCATATCAAGAAAGCTTCTTACGAAGTACTAACCTATGGTGTACAGATAGCCAAACAATTGGGAACATCAGCCGAGGCACTGCTGCTTGGCACTGTGAATGATGACCTGGCCGCCCTTGGCAAATACGGCGTAACCAAAGTGCACCAGGTGGCTAATGAAACCCTTAACCATGTAGATACACAGCTCTATGCCAAAGTAATTGCAGAAGCGGTTACCACTATTGGTGCCAATGTGCTGGTATTCTCTCATAACCAAACCGGCAAAGCCGTAGCCGCTCGCGTGGCAGCACGTTTAAAAGCCGGTATCGTATCCGGTGCCTGCGCTTTGCCCGATACCAGCAATGGTTTTGTGGTTAAGAAAACTGTTTTCTCCGGTAAGGCTTTTGCCAATGTAAGTATCAACTCTCCCATCAAGATTATTTCACTCAACCCCAACAGTTACCCTACCGTTGCCGGTGAAGGAATAGCCAGCATTGCAGCACTAAACGTTACGGTAGATGCTTCCAGAATAAAAATAACCGCGGTTAACAAAGTAAGCGGCGAAGTTCCGCTGACCGAAGCCGATATTGTAGTAAGCGGTGGTCGCGGATTAAAAGGTCCTGAGAACTGGGGTGTATTACTTGACCTGGCCAAAGAATTACATGCCGCCACAGCCTGCAGCCGCCCCGTTGGCGATGCACACTGGAGACCGCACCATGAGCATGTAGGACAAACCGGCGTTCAGATAGCACCCAATTTATACATTGCACTGGGGATCTCCGGCGCCATACAGCATTTGGCCGGTGTGAACAGAAGTAAAGTAATTGTTGTCATCAACAAAGATCCCGAAGCACCCTTCTTTAAAGCAGCGGATTATGGTATTGTTGGTGATCTGTTTGAAGTGGTTCCGAAATTAACAGAAGAGATTAAAAAAATGCATGCTTCAGCGTAGGGAACAGATGAATAATGAACAGATGAACAAGGAATGTTGAAGTATAGTACTACTTATTCAACATTCCTTGTTCAATATTCATCTGTTCCTTGTTCCTCTGTTCCTTGTTCATCTGTTCGACACCCCGCCCAACACACGATAATCTTCTCTCGCCGGGTAAAACACATCAAGAATTTTGCAGTCCGTAACCGCCAAACCTGAATGTTTTACATGCGATGGAATAATGATTACCTCTCCGGGGCCAAACCTAACAGGAACTCCGTCCAGGGTCAATTCAAATTCGCCTTCCAGCATAATGGATACCTGTTCATTCATATGTGAATGTTCCGGTAAGGTTTTACCTGCGATTACATCCACGAAAGAAAAGGTCATGTTTTCGGTATGGATAAAACGGGCTAAATATCCATCTATTAATTGCTTGGCCTCGATTGCGGATACTTTTATTTTCGACATGTACTGGTTGCTTTTATTATTGTTAACGGGCTGTGCTATTAAACTTCCTTTGTGTTGCTGTCGTTGCTTTGTACGATCGGAGTTATTTCACGCAAAGTCGCCAAGAGAGCAAAGACGGATGGCAGTTGATACAAAAAATTGCGGCTTTGCTAACTTTGCTCCGTTGCGTGAAAAACCTTTATCAACACAACAATTTATTGATTACAACGCTTGCTTTTCCTGCATCGTCTTAAAATCTTCCCTCACCGGTGTAAATACATCCATGAGCTTACAATCGGTAATGGCCAGGCCGGAATGTTTTACGTTCGAAGGAATTACGATCATACTGCCCGGCCCAAACCGTACCGGCACACCTTCAATCGTTAATTCAAACTCTCCTTCCGTTAACATAGCCACCTGCTCCTGAGGATGTGAATGTTCCGCAGATACCGATCCCGCTTTCACATCCAGGAAAGAAAAACTCATGAGTTCCGTGTGAACGATCCTGGCCGTATAACCAGGTGATAATTCCATGGCCCTTACCGATGCGATCTCAATTTTTGACATGCTGCTGTTTTAGAAAAGCAAGTTACTCGAATCGGTCTTTCTGTGCATAAAAAAAGCATTGACCAGTTGGTCAATGCTTTTGTATCATCATGTGCAAAATTATTTCGCGAACAGGTGAATAGCCAACTGAACATCGTTAGACACATTACCGGTACCGTATGTAATACCTACCAGGGTTTTGTCGAGACTCAGGAAAGCCTCTGCAAAGAAACCTTTATCGTCTGAATTGCGAACCAACGCTTTCAATTTTACAGGAATGGAAACGCCTTTTACGGTCAGGTTACCACTAATATCAGCAGTGCTTGCATCGGTGTAAGTAACCGAACTGATTTCGTAAGTAGCTTCCGAAAACTTGGCTACATCGAAGAAATCGGCTGATTTCAGGTGATTGCTTAATCTGTCGCCCGCAGGGTCTGTAACTTTCAGGTTAGCCAGGTCGATCACGAATTTGCCGCCTTTCAATTTACCGGCATCAACCGTTACGCTACCGCTTTTCAGTGGGAAGATACCTGTATGGAAATCAGATTTTTTGCTTGCTCCCCAGTCAATACGGCTTTTCTCAATGTTCACGACCAGGGAAGCTTCTTTCTTTTCTGTTTTTGGCGCGAACGAATAAATACCTGTTAACAAGGCTATGCCAGTTAAGGCAACAATTGCTTTTTTCATAATGAGGTGTTTTACGCAGTTTAAATATAAGAGTGGTCGTAAAAATAGTAGATTTAATGTTACAACAATAATAATAATGGGCAATTCTGAATGACAGTTTCGCTTATCTTCGCAAAAATTTTCTCACCCATGAATCTCCACGAATACCAGGCCAAGGAATTGCTGAAAAAATACAATGTTCCCGTACAGGAAGGCATTGCAGTTGATACCGTTATGGCTGCCGAAGAGGCTTACCGCCAGATCAAGACACAAACAGGTAACAGTTTTGCCGTAATTAAGGCACAGATCCATGCCGGTGGCCGTGGAAAGGGTAAGATCGTGGGTACCGAACAAAGAGGCGTTGCCGTTGGTAAAAGCCTGGAAGATATCACCACCATCGCTAAAAATATACTGGGTGGCACCCTGGTTACCATTCAGACCGGCGCCATAGGTAAAAAAGTGAACAAGATCCTGATCGCACAGGATGTATACTATCCTGGCCCCAACCCAGTAAAAGAATTCTACCTCTCCATCCTGCTCGATCGTGCCAAGGGCATGAATGTGGTGATGTACAGCACAGAAGGTGGTATGGACATTGAAGAAGTGGCCCATAACACCCCTGATAAAATATTCAAAGAATGGGTTCATCCCGGCGGGGGCTTACAGGGTTTCCAGGCAAGAAAAATTGCTTTCAACCTGGGCCTGAGCGGCGAAGCTTTTAAAAGCTGTGTGAAGTTTGTAACCAATCTGTACAATGCGTATACAGGACTGGATTGCAGCATGCTGGAAATTAACCCGCTGTTCAAAACCAGTGACGATAAGATCATTGCTGTTGACTGTAAAATGAACATTGACGATAACGCATTGATGCGTCACCCGGATATTGCTGCATTGAGAGATGTAACCGAAGAAGATCCAACAGAAGTAGAAGCCGGACAATACAACCTGAACTTTGTGAAACTGGATGGTAATGTGGGTTGTATGGTAAACGGTGCCGGATTGGCCATGGCTACCATGGATATGATCAAACTGAGCGGCGGTGAGCCTGCCAACTTCCTGGATGTGGGAGGTTCGGCCAATGCGCAAACCGTAGAAGCTGGTTTCCGCATCATTCTGAAAGATCCGAATGTAAAAGCGATCCTGATCAATATCTTCGGCGGTATCGTTCGTTGCGATCGTGTGGCTGCGGGTGTAATTGAGGCATTCAACAAACTGGGTAATATCCATATCCCCATCATTGTGCGCTTGCAGGGCACCAATGCGGTAGAGGCAAAAAAACTGATCGATGAAAGCGGTTTGAAAGTAGAATCTGCCATCCAGTTAAGCGAAGCTGCCGAGCTAGTGAAGAAAGCAGTGGCTTAATTAACTAACAATACGATTTACATGCCGGTCAGTATATGACCGGCATTTTTATTTCTGCACCCAGTAATCAACCACGGTTACTTTGTCAATAAAAGGCCCGGCAATAGAAACAAAATCTTTGTGCGAGGGATGTACCAGGTAATCATCACGATCCTTTTCAGAAGCAAAACTCACAAAAAAACAATGCGTCAATCCCTGGTTCAGGTTTTCGGGACTATTGTTTGTACCCCACTCAAAATCTTTGATCAGTTTAATTTTAACGGGCAAGGCGCGAAATGATTCTTCTATTTTTTTTATATCGGCGGGCGTGGCTTTGTCCAGAAATTTGAACAGTACCACATGGCGTAAAACAGGCATTTCTTTTTTGGGTGATTGCGCATGAAGGGTATTGAACCCGGCACAGGCCAGGGCGGCCAGCAGGATAATTTTTTTCATACGGATTTAGTTTGCTTAAATCTACAACAATCTCCCGTTAAAATACATCAGGATTGAGGTAGAACGCGTACTTCCGTTATGGGGCTGAATGTATACCGTAAGCCTGTTTTTATTTCCTCGCATTCAAACCGTTTGCGGCGTTTGGCTCCTTTTCGGAAGATTTTACCATTGTCTGTGGCAAATAAAGCGCCTTCCGGCACATCAATGATATGTAGCACGCCTTCTTTCTTAACCGCATTGTATTTACTGAGTACCAATAACAATTCTGTTTCACCATTGGCAGTGGCAGATGGATTGATGATGGATTTCTGCAAAGCTTTTTCGATCTCCGCAGGAAAAATCCCCTGCTGTACAAAATCAACCAGCAACCGGCTGTAATGGGCTTTCCATTCTTTGCCATGTGGTTCTACCCTGTTCTTATGCAATTCATAAGTAAGCAGGTGTGCCAGTTCGTGCAACAAAGTAATGAGGAATTCGTATTTATTGAGATTGCCGTTTACGCTGATGCGGTGATTGCTTCCCCAGCCCGAATGCCGATAATCGCCCAACACCGATTTACGTTGTTTGCTGATGGTAAGATGCACCTTATAATGATGAATGTATTGAACCACCTGTTCAAAACTACCCTCGGGTAAAAATTCCGATAGGGCCTGCATGGGATGTTCGGATAGAGGCATTATTTCCTGGGCTTCATCCGTAAGGAGATACACACCTCTAACCAGGTGTAGATAATGTAAAGGCCCATTCCCACAAAAACAGCATTTACGCTTCGTGCCGAACCGGCGGCTACCAGGTAAATCAGGGCCGCAGCCGCAAGTCCCATCAACTTTAAAAAAGTACCAGCCATTACACCCCGTATTACGGCCGCCTGGTTGGGATTATTGATATTCTTCTGCTGAAAATAAATATTCAACATGCTGAACAGGAACAGCAATGCATTTGCACTCAACACCACAGTAGTACTTACTTTTTTTTCTTCCAGTGTTACACGCAACACAAATACCAAGCCCGTTACCACCAGGAATAAGGCAGTAAAAGGGATAGCCCATGCTTTCTTTGTTTTCTCCATATTATTTTTTGGTGGTATCCTTTACCACTTTAACCAACATTCCGATCAATAGAACCAAAGGTAATAACCAAATCAATATCGGGAAATGAATACCGGTATGTTTATCCAGCCACATGCCCGCATATACCGCCAATACCAGCGCCACGGCCAGCTGTGCAGCAAAACCTGCGTATTGCATGAGGGAGTTATCGGGTTTGTCTGCCATAAAGGTCAGTCGTTTGAAGGATCCGCTTTGGGAAGGCTTACCGGAATCGTATCCAGTTGCGAGGGCGAGTTGCCAGACAATACTTTTTTTACACCGTCTAGGTATTGCTCTTTGTATTTCAGCGCCTGCTCCAATGAATCGGTCCTGATCTTCAGTACCTGCAAAGCGGTCCGGCTTTCCCTGGTTCCGTAACCGGGGATATAATATTTAATAGGCGAAAACGCGATCAACGCAATGGTTAATCCCACCAGTAAAACAAACACCGTACTCAATCCGATGTACACACTGAGTCTTGTTAAACGGAAGGTTACGACTTCTTCATACGTATCATCGTTCATCACTACCAGCCGGTAGCTGTTGCGAAGTCTTTTCAGGGTGTTATTGATCTCGAGGTTGCTCATTCTGTTAAAACAGGCTAAAGGTAACAATCAATCTTCTTTTCGCCATCCCGAATTGAGAAATAACTGTATTTTTAAACACATTTTATGTACCTGACGAACCTTAGCACATACAACCGGAGATATACATGGATGATCGCCTGCAGCCTGGGCTTGTTTTTGCAGATGCTGGCGATCAGAAGCCATGCACAACCCAATCTCTCCTTCGAGATCGCGAAGCCCAAAATATATGAGAACCGTACCCTTCCTTCCGAAAAAACAGGAACTAAGAAATTTACGGTTCCGCGCAGGCTGTATAACAATACTGTAAGCCGTTTCAATTATTATTTTAATGCCAATAACAAACTGAATGAAGCATTGGTAAAAGCCAAATCCGTTCACCAGGACGATTATACGCAACTCCTCTCTTTCTACAATTATTCGCTGAATGAAACGGCAAAGGGCCAGATGGATTCTATCATCTACAAATGCACCGCCGGTATTTTATTACACGATCTGCGTAGCGATTGGGTTGATAAACTATACCTGCTGATGGGTAAGGCTTACCTGTATCGGAGAGATTTCGATTCAGCTTCCAATGTGTTTCAATACATCAACTACGCGTTTTCTCCAAAGGATAATGGATATGATATCCCTATCGGTAGCAATGCCAGCAATACAAATGGTGTATTTACGATCGCCACAAGAGAGAGCCGTAGCCTATGGAAGCGCATTACCAGTTTTCCGCCCAGCCGTAACGAGAGTTTTATACTGCAGGCAAGAACCTATGCGGAGCAGGATCAGCTCACGGAAGCAGCTAGTTTACTGGAACTGATCCGCACGGATCCTAATTTTCCGGAGCGGCTGCGTGCAGATCTGCACGAAATGACCGCTTATGTTTTTTACAAACAGCAATCCTATGGTCCGGCGGCAGACGAACTGCTGCAGGCACTCGACAATGCAGGTAGTAAACTGGAAAAAGCCCGTTGGGAATACCTGGCCGGACAGCTCTACCACCTGGCCAACCGGGATGATAAGGCCATCCTGCTTTTTGAGAGGGCCATACAGCATACCGCAGATCCATTGATGGATGTATATGCGAGGATGAATATTGTAGGCATGGCCGCTGCTACCCTTGATAACGCCATTCAGAAAAACCTGGATGAATTATTGAAGATGGCCAAACGCGAAAAATATGAGACCCATCGCGATATCATTTATTATGCTGCGGCACAGCTGGAACTGAAAAGAAAAAATTATGCGGCAGCGGAAAAACTATTGCTCAACAGTGTCAAATACAGTACGGCAGACAATCCCTTACAAAAACAATTGAGTTTTTTATTATTGGGTGATTTGAATTACCCAATAAAAAATTACGCCGCATCTCACCGGTATTACGACAGCATACAAACTGTTTTATTAAAAGAGGAAGACAAGCAACGCGTGGAAGAACGCAAGCCTGCGTTAAAGATCATCAGTGCCAACCAGGATCTCATCAGCCGTGAAGACAGCTTGCAGAAGATCGCATCCCTGGGTGCGGAAGAAAGAGATGCTTTCCTGAAAAAATTACTGAAGCAACTCCGCAAGGAAAAAGGATTGAAAGACGCGGAAACTGCCGCGCCGGGCTTTGGCAATACCTTACCCGGCACAGGCAATACAGGCGGTTCCGATCTTTTTGGCGGCAATGGGTCTGAGTTTTATTTTCAGAACATTTCTTTAAAAGCAAAGGGTTCCGTTGATTTCAAAAGCCGTTGGGGCAGCAGGCCAAATGTAGATAATTGGCGGAGGCAAACAGCGGTAAACAGCAGTCTCCCTACCAAAACCAGCATTGCTACCAACGATAAAACAACCGCACCGGTCGCTTTGAAAAAAGAACCTGTAACAGAACTTAGCCTGGATGGGCTGAAAAAAGATATCCCGTTAACAGCATTACAGATCGACAGTTCGAATAAGACCATTATCAGGTCGCTGTTGGGCAATGCCCTTAGTTTTCAAAACCAGTTGGAAGATTATCCTTCTGCTATTGAAACGTATGAAGAACTGATGCGCCGTTTCCCGGAAACTGCCGAAGTAGAACAGGCATTGTTCAATCTTGCCTATTGTTACAGGAAGAATGGCGATCCCGCTAAAGCAGATGCGGCAGCGGCACAACTCAAACAATCATTCGGTAAGGGAAAACTGGCCAGTCAATTAAACAATGCGATGGCGAGTGCCGGTAAAAAGAATGATCCTGCTGAAAAAAAATACCAGGACATCTATAACCTGTTCCTATCCGGCAGGTTTGAAGAAGCGAAGGAAGCCAAGCTAAACGCCGATAAAGAATTTGGCAAGAATTACTGGACACCGCAATTACTCTATATCGAATCGATCTATTACATCAAACAAAAACAAGACAGTACCGCCATAAACCGGTTGGAAAATATTGTAGGACTATTTGGCAAATCGCCGCTGGCCGCAAAAGCCACTACCATGATCGATGTATTACGTAGAAGAACCCAGATCGAAAATTACCTGACCAACCTGAAACTCGACAAAACCGACGATCCTGCGTCCCGATCCGTTGATCTGAATGCAACGAACACAGAACTGGCCAATGCTGCCCGCAGAAAAGATTCGCTGAACATCCCCAAAGAATTAAAGGCAGTGCCAAAACAACTGGCCGATATCAGCAATACGAGCACTGTTTCAACCGCAGCAGTTATCAAAAAAGATTCTGCCAGGATCGTTGTCCCCGGCGAGATGAAAAAACTCGATCTTACCAATGCCGTTACTGCCGCACCGGTAGAGAACAAAACTTACCGCTTCAATGCATCCGATACCCAATATGTGGTGGTGATATTAAACAATGTGGACCCCATTTTTGTAACCGAAAGCCGCAATGCCTTTAACCGTTATAACCAGGAAAATTATGCGGAACAGAAAGTGGATGTATACAACCGCCGCATCAATACCCAGTACGCTTTCCTCATGTTTGGCCCGTTTGTAAACGCGAAAGAAGCGATGACCTATATAGACAAAACCAGGCCCATTACCAGTTCGAGGATCATTCCCTGGTTAACCGCAGACAAATACAGTTTCAGCATGATCAGTAATGCCAATATGAGTATCCTGATCAATACCCAGGATATTGAAGGATACCATACCTTCATACACCAGGTATTTCCTGATAAATTTTAACGCAGGATATATCATATCTGGCGAACTCTTTTTTAGTTTTACGCTTACAACCGCTAATACCTTATTCTTTTCTATATGACCAAGTCTGTAAAAATATTCTGGCGCATTTTTTTCTGGGGCTTTGGATTTGTGATCCTGTTCCTGCTCATGATCAACTGGGGATGGATTGGCGATATGCCATCCATAGATGATATTGAAAACCCGACCGCTTCGCAGGCAAGCCAGGTATTTGCGGATGATGGCACCCCGATGGGGAAGTATTATATCGAAGACCGAGTAAACGTACTCAACAAAGACATCAGCAAACATGTGATCAATGCGCTGGTGGCAACAGAAGACAAACGCTTTTACGACCATAGCGGGATCGACGGTTTTTCGCTGATGCGTGCTTTTCTCTATCTCGGAAGTGAAGGCGGCGCCAGTACCATTACCATGCAAACAGCAAAGAACCTATTTACCGAAAACTGGAGTACCAAGAATTTCATTCTGCGAAGCATACAGAAACTGAAAGAAGCCATTATTGCCGTCAAGCTCGAAAGAAATTTTACCAAGGAAGAGATTCTTACTTTATACCTGAATACGGTTGCTTTCAGCAACAATGTATTCGGCATCCGGAATGCATCTACCACTTTCTTCCAGAAAGAACCGGATCGTTTGAATGTGGAAGAAGCCGCTGTACTGGTAGGCATGATCAATGCACCGGGTATCTACAATCCGCTAACCAATCCCAGGCGATCACTCGAAAGACGTAACCTGGTATTGAACCGGATGGTAAGCATGAATTACCTCACTGCCCCGGAAGCGGAGATCTTAAAACGCAAACCCATTGAAACTAATTACAAAAAACTCAATGAAAATAATGGCCTGGGGCCCTACTTCCGTATGATACTGGGAGAGGAAATGAAAAAGTGGTGCAAGGAGCATAAGAAAAGCAATGGCGACAATTACAATTTATATAGGGATGGATTAAAGATCTATACCACTATCAACCCGCGTATGCAATTGTATGCGGAAGAATCTGTGGCCAAGCATATGAACTATATGCAGAAGCTGCTGAATGCGCAGGAGAATATTAAGAAAGGAACTGTTTGGAAAGGATATGAGAATGTACTGGAAGCAGCCATCAAACAAAGCGATCGCTGGCAGAACCTGAAGAAAGAAGGAATGGATGAAGAGGATATCCGCAAAACCTTTGACCAGAAAACGAAAATGCATGTGTTTGCCTGGAACAATACACGCGGCAAGGATACGGTAATGACGCCTTATGATTCCATCAAATACCATCGACAGATGCTGCAGGCCAGTTTTATGGTAATGAATCCGCTGGATGGGCAGGTAAAAGCATGGGTGGGCGGTATCGATTTCAAGACCTTTAAATACGATCACGTTAATATCAATACCAAACGGCAGGTAGGCTCTACCATGAAGCCTTTACTGTATAGCCTGGCTATTGAAGAAGCAGGATTTACACCCAACACCACCGTGTACGACCAGCAGCAAAGCTTTGGCGGTTATGGCATGGTACCCGCTACCTCTAAAACCTGCACGGGAATGAGTATGCCCATGGCGTTGGCGCTGGCCAAATCAAGGAACTGTGCAACGGCCTATGTTTTGAAACAACTGGATAACAATGGTAACAACGGCGCCAAAAGACTCATCGAGTTTTTGCGCAAATGCGATTTCCAATCGAATATACCGGCCTACCCTTCTATCGGCATCGGCTCCTGCGAATTATCCCTGATTGAAATGATGCAGGGCTACAGTATGTTCCCGGGACGAGGTTTTAATGCCAAGCCCATGTACATCACCCGTATTGAAGACCGGAACGGGAACGTACTGGCAACCTATACGCCACGCAGAAAAGAAGTGATCAGTGATGTAACCGCTTATTCCGTCATTAAAATGATGCAGGGTGTGGTTCAATTCGGAACAGGTGCCGGTATCTGGCAATACGATTTACCGCAAGGCCTTGAAATAGCAGGTAAAACGGGTACCACCAATGATAACAGCGATGCATGGTTCATTGGCTATACACCCCAGCTTTTAGCAGGCGGCTGGGTTGGTTGCGATGATCGTTTTATCCGTTTTAATACCGAAAGCAAGAACGGGGAAGGCGGGCGCGCGGCCATGCCGATCTGGGCCTATTTCATGGGCAAAGCGGCAGAGGATCCCAATTGTGGTATTGATACTAAACTCACATTCGTAAAACCTGAAGGCATCAATGATATCAATATTGATTATACCAATGGCGGGGTTCCAATACTGGGTGGCGAAGCGGAAGATGTAGGTACCGGAAAATCTGGCGACTATGAGGTTCCGAAAGATATTAAAGTTGAAGACATCCTGCCCGAGTCACAATTAGAAGATGACAAGACCCTACCCAAGCCCGCAGCCAAACCAGGCGACGCAAAAGATAAGGATCCCAAGAAGCCCGGGGAGAAAGCACCGCCCCCGGCCATTGTTCCCGAAAAGAAACTAAAAGCCGTAATGCCTCCCGTTAAAAAGCCCGGCAGCGGCGGAAATTAATCGAATAACTACATGTAAACCCAAAGCCCGGATCATTGATCCGGGCTTTTTATTACAGTTCCCCGTAGATTTTCCCAGTACAAAAACGTGGTTTTTCCCATAGGAGAAGAAGGGGATGGTCATTAATTTTGCTCCTTCCTCCTATGGTGAGGAAGTATTTTTTAACATTCAGGCAACAGCCGGTGTAATGGTTGAATCTTATAAACAGGAAATCCAATACGCATGAGAAGAATGACGCTACAAAACAATGAATTCTCTTTTTTCTGGACCGCATTGTATTGCCTCACCAGTAACCGTTTACCTACGGCCATGGGTTGTATTCTTTAACAGGATTCACTAAACCGTGTTTTATGAGAAAGATTTTACTCGGCACTATCCTTCTTGTTGCTTTGTTTGCAGTGCTTACTTCCTGCCAGAAAGAGGTTCATCAAAGTGAAAAGATCAAAGAGATCACAATCGATACCACGATTTCAACGGGTACCCAGCTTTATTTAGACATGACACCTTATGGCAATGATGAAGACGTGGCTTCCCTACTTGAAAAAGGAAATTATTTCTCCGTCAGCCAGCTCGAAGATGTAACCGATATGTTTACCGCCATCTACCATTATGCACCTGCCGCAAAATTTATCGGAACCGATTCCATCACGCTTTCCGTTAGTCAAAACCCCATCGGTCGCACAGCCTGCAGCAAGGATTCTACGATTATTTACCTGAATGTTACGGTGAAGTAATTAGCAATTAGAAATCAACATATTGAATTGTACTTCATCTGTGTAACTCAGTGCCCTCTGTATCTCTGTGTTGAAAAAGGAATTTTGTACCAAAGTTATTTTCTTTTTTTTCAACACAGAGATACAGAGGGTAAGAGTTGCACAGAGAATTTCGCAGCTGTACCATTTTTTAATAATTGATGTTACAGTTTCCCGTTCCAGTTAATATTAAGCGATAACTGATGAAAAAGGTTGCTTTGGTAAAAGCCCGTGGCGTAGCGAATATGCAGTTTGTTTAGTAATAAACCGGCACCGAAAGTAAACCCGTTTAATCCGCTCGTTACATTGTAGGCGTTCAGGTCCTGCCTGCGCTGAAAATTGTATCCGGTATTGATCTCAAGTTTTTCATTGAGGAATAGCTGGGCAGACAATACAATATGTGAAAATACTTTTTGTAAGCCCGTTCCAGCCCCATATCCATTCTCTCCTTCCGCCGCACGAAAAGCCGTATCGTTATAGTAGGTATTGAACTTCTGTAAATGATGCGCCGTTACAGAAAACTGGAAAGGCGCGTTCTCCAGCCGTTTGGTAATACCCGCCTGCAGATCAAAAGGCAATTCTTCTTTGCGGTTGCTTCCGTCATAGGTTTTAAGCTGTGTGCCCATGTTTTTTACGAGTACGCTTACCTGTAACTGACTGGCCGAATCATAATACGCCACCCCTACATCAAACGCCAATCCGGAAGAGCGGTATTGGCCGTAGGAAGAATTGATGTATTTCATTGTAATACCATACCAGAAACGCTCGTGGTATTCGCGCGAGGCCATTACCTGCACCACATAATCTACGGGGCGAAAACTGCCCAGCACATTACCTGTCGCGTCTGTTTGCGGGATGGTTCCGTAATCAAAATAATTGGCCCCAACGGCAATATTGGTTTTCGCATTTTCCAGATGCCATGCATTAGTGGCCCCATAGTTACGGATACCGGCTAAAAAAGAATTGAAAGAAGTACTCAATTGCCTGTTCATCCCATCCCGCAGCAAAGCGGGATTGTGAAAGGCCATCGATACATCGTTACTGATATTGGAAATGTTTACCCCGCCCAGGGCCGACAATTGCGCGCTGGCAGGCTGTGCTAAAAAACTAAATACAGCATTCCCTCCCAGCGTTTGTGCGGGTAATTGACCCATACAGGCCATCGCTATCAAACAAAGGAAATACTTCATCCTGTAAATCTAAGCTGGGATACAACACGGTACCAAAAGAAAATCCCCCGTTAAAACGGGGGATAATATTCTCAAAGTCGGCACATGAAGAAAAGCCGCAACCGATATTACAACTGTTTTGTGATTGGGTACCGTAAACGGTAATCACTTTTCATTATAGGCTATACCAGGGCCAGGTCTATTACCTGCTGCATGGTCTTTACATAATGAAACTGCACCCCTTTGATAAAACTGCTGTCTATCTCATTTACATCTTTCTCATTTTGCCAGCAAAGAATGATCTCTTTCAGGCCCGCTCTTTTAGCAGCCAGTATTTTTTCCTTGATCCCACCTACCGGTAATACCTGCCCGCGCAAAGTGATCTCGCCTGTCATAGCCAGGAATGGTTTCACTTTTCTTCCGGTAAAGGCCGAAGTTAACGAGGTGAGCATGGTGATACCCGCACTCGGACCATCCTTTGGTACCGCACCTTCCGGTACGTGAATATGGATATTTTTCTTACCAAATTCTTCGGGATTTACACCCAGCTTTTTAGCGTTGGCCAGCAAATAACTTAGGGCGGTAGAGGCACTTTCTTTCATCACATTGCCAAGGTTACCGGTTAGTTTCAGATCACCTTTTCCATCGCTCAGAATCGTTTCAATAAAAAGAATATCCCCGCCAACATAGGTCCAGGCAAGACCCACGGCCACGCCAGGCATATTGGCTGTTTTATAGATCTCATTGCTGTAACGTGATTGGCCCAATATTTTTTCTACATCTGCTGAGGTTACGGTAGACTTCAGCTTGTTCTTCATAACGAGTTCCTTGGCCTCGTAACGCATAATGGAAGCCAGTTGCCTGTCCAGTTCACGCACACCGCTTTCGCGGGTATGCTGTTCAATGATCTTTTCCAGCACTTTATCGTTGATCTTGAAATTCACTTTACCCAAACCATGCGCTTCTTTTTGTTTGGGGAGAAGATGGCGCTTCGCGATCTCCACTTTTTCTTCCACGGCATAACCACTCAGGTCAATAATCTCCAGCCTGTCGCGTAGAGCGGGCTGTATATTCTGGAGGTTATTCGCTGTGGCAATGAACAGAACCTTGCTCAGATCGTATTCCAGTTCCAGGTAATTATCATAAAAAGTATTGTTCTGTTCGGGGTCCAGCACTTCCAGTAAGGCGGAAGAAGGATCGCCGCGCATATCGCTTCCGATCTTATCGATCTCATCCAGTATCATTACCGGGTTCGATGATTTGCATTTACGGATATTCTGTACTATACGGCCGGGCATAGCGCCGATATAGGTTTTTCTATGACCACGGATCTCACTTTCATCATGTAACCCGCCAAGACTTACACGAACATATTTTCTTCCGATCGCATGCGCAATGGAACGCCCCAGGGAAGTTTTACCAATACCGGGAGGCCCCAGGAAACAAAGGATCGGGCTTCGCATATCGCCTTTCAGTTTCAATACCGCCAGGTATTCCAATATCCGGCTCTTGATCCTGCCCATACCATAATGATCGGCATCCAATACTTTCTTGGCATTTTTCAGGTCATAATTATCCGCTGTATAATCATCCCAGGGAAGATCGAGCATCAGGTCAAGATGATTATACACCACAGAATAATCCGGTGTAGTGGGATGCATTCTTTCCAGTTTCTCAATGCCGCTTTTGAAAAGGGTTTTGGCAGCTTCGGGCCATTTCTTGGCCTCTGCTTTTTTCTTCATTTCAGCGATCTCCCTTTCGTTCGAATCGCCACCCAGTTCATCCTTAATGCTTTTTAACTGCTGCTGCAGAAAATAATCCCGCTGCTGCTTGTCTATTTCTGTGCGCGTTTTAGTGGTCACTTTGTCTTTCAGTTCCGCAAATTGTAGTTCGCGCTGTAATACAAAGATGAGACGCTCAGCACGTTGATGAATATCATTGATCTCCAGCAAACCCTGTTTTTCAATCAACTCACTATTCAGGTTACTGCTAACGAAATTGATCAGGAAAGAAGGGTTCTCGATATTTTTTAAGATAATAGAAGCTTCCGTAGGCAGATTAGGCGATAACTGGATGATCTGTGCCGCCAGGTCCTTAATGGTGCTTACATAGGCATCAAAATTCTCGTTCTCGGGTATCTCATCATCTGGCAGCAAATGGATATCTGCTTTAAAATAAGGGTCCTCACTGACCATCTTCTTCAGTTCAAACCGTTTCTTTCCCTGTATGATAATGGTGGTACCACCATCTGGCATCTTAATCAGCTTCACAATCCTTGCCACGGTACCGATCTTACACAGGTCCTGCGGTTCGGGTTCTTCAATATTGGCATCTTTCTGTGCCAGAACGCCGATCAGCTTGTCCAGTTTATAGGCATCGTTCACCGCCTTGATGCTTTTATCGCGGCCAACGGTAATGGGCAATACAACGCCCGGAAACAGCACGGTATTCCGCAATGGCAGAATCGGCAATGAACCGGGTATCACCATATTTTTATCCTGTTCACTATCATTCTCATTAATGGGAATGATGGGCATGAAATCCGTATCTTCTTCTGAGCGGAAATACAATTTTTCTTTCATCATACACTTCTTGTTCTTGGGTCAAAATGTCATAAAGCCATTACCGGTTCCGTAAAAGCCAGTCTGCGAAAATAAGTCAATATTGATGCCATGCCCCCCGAAACAGGGAATTTGGTACAAACTGGCACAAAAAAAATCCTCCCGGTTTTCCGGGAGGACCTTCTTGCAAGAAGTAATATTCAGTAACTAAATACTTGAATCAGGTATTACTTTTTAGTAGTGTCAGCAGCCATTTTAGCTGTGGTATCAGCAGCCATTTTAGCTGTGGTGTCCATTGCAGCTTTTGTAGAATCAGCAGCTTTAGCGCTATCAGCAGCAGCTGTTTTGTTTTCACCTGAGTTACATGCAGCCATGAAGCCGGCTACTGCTAAGATTGCGAATACTTTTTTCATTGTACTTGTTTTTATGAGTTTTGAGTTCGGCGCAAAGATAGCGTCCGGGAGCAATTTTACAAATTTTAACGATAATTTTTTATTTCTTCCGGAAAAATATCCTTACGGGTACCCCGGTGAATTTAAACTTGGTTCTGAGCTGGTTTTCAAGGTAATTCTTATACGGGGTCTTGATATCATCCGGATAATTGGTGAAAAACGCGAAAGAAGGCACAGGTGTAGGTAATTGTGTTACATATTTGATTTTTATTGAATTTCCTCTTACTACAGGCGCATGATAGGCCGCTACGGCCGCCAGCATGGCATCATTCAGTTTGGCCGTTGGCACTTTTTGTTTCCTGTTTTCATATACTTCCAGGGCCAGCTCGATGGCTTTGAAGATCCTGGTCTTCTCCAGAACGGAGATAAACAGGATAGGTACATCATTAAAAGGGGCCAGTTTCTGCTTGAGCGCCTTTTCATAATCACGGGCCGTATTGGTCTCTTTTTCAACCAGGTCCCATTTATTCACCAATACTACTACGCCTTTTCCTTTTCGTACGGCCAGGCTGAAAATGGTAATATCCTGGGCGGTAATGCCTTTATGGGCATCCAGCACGATCATACATACATCCGCATCGTCAATGGCCTTGATGGCACGGATAATGGAATAAAATTCCAGGTCTTCTTTTTCCTTGCTTTTTTTACGGATACCCGCCGTATCAATCAGCATGAATTCTTTCTGGAACAGTTTATAATGGGTATGGATACTATCACGCGTAGTTCCGGAGATATCGCTTACAATGGTCCGCTCCTGCCCGATCAACGCATTCAGCAAAGAGGATTTGCCAACGTTTGGCTGACCTATGATGGCAAATTTGGGAAGACCACTGTCTTTCATGGCTTCTTCCACATCTTCCGCTGTAATGGGGGCCGTTACCGCATCCAGCAATTCGCCGGTACCACTTCCAGAAATACTGCTGACAAAAAAATTATTTTCAAATCCCAGGGAATAAAACTCGGTGGCTTCCAGTTCGCGGGTACCGTTGTCTACTTTATTTACTACCACATACACGGGCTTATTGCTCCTGCGAAGCATATCTGCCATGGCATCGTCCAGGTCGGTAATACCGGTGGCCACATCTACCATAAAAATAATTCCGTCTGCTTCTTCAATTGCAATGCGTACCTGTTTGCGGATCTCCGTTTCAAAAATATCATCGGTACCTGGTACAAAACCACCCGTATCGATCAGGTTAAATACTTTCCCGTTCCAGTCGGCCAGGCCATACTGGCGGTCGCGGGTAACGCCGCTGATATCGTCCACAATGGCTTTGCGCGTTTCGAGAAAGCGATTGAATAAAGTACTCTTTCCCACATTGGGCCTTCCCACAATAGCTACTGTATAACTCATGATATTTGTTCGTTTATATGTTACTCCCCGGAGGGGAATTAAAAATTAGTAATTAAAAATTAAAGAATTATTTATAGCCATATTCTTTTAGCTGGAGATCATTGTCTCTCCACTTGGGTCTTACTTTCACGAATAATTCCAGGAATACCTTTTGCTGGATGAATTCTTCAATGTCTTTACGCGCCATGGTGCCGATCTGTTTGATCATGCTTCCCTTATCTCCAATGATGATGGCTTTCTGTGTTTCCCTGTTCACAATAATATCGGCCTGGATCTTTACCAGTGATTCTTTTTCCTTGAATTCGTTCACCATTACCGCAGTGTGGTAAGGAATTTCATCACCGAACAGCTGGTAAATTTTTTCTCGGATCATTTCGCTAACAAAAAATTTAGTAGGCAGGTCACTCAGGTCATCTTCACTGTAAAAAGGATTTCCTTCGGGCAATAAGGCCGTAATGGCATCCAGTAATTTGTTGAGATGCACTTTCTGCAGCGCAGATATTTTTACCAGTTGTTTGCAATAGCTTTTACCCGCAAAAAAAGTTTCTGCCAATGCGATTTTTCCATTGGCTGCTTCGTCAATTTTATTGAGCACCACAATACAAGGCACCCGTAAACGGAGTGATTGGAAAATGGTATCCACTTCTTGCAGGTTCTCATTGGCATCTACGATCAGCAAAGCGATATCCGCATCTTCCAGTGCGCTTTTCACAGAGCCCATCATCCGCTCATGCAGTTTGTATTTGGGATCGATGATACCCGGGGTATCCGAAAAAATCACCTGGTATTCGCCCGGCTTGTTCAGGAAAGCCTTGATACGATGGCGCGTAGTTTGCACTTTAGATGATACAATGGCCATCTTCTCACCCACTAATGCATTGAGCAAAGTGCTTTTGCCGGCATTGGGCTTTCCAAAAATATTTACGAATCCTGCTTTCACGGCAATTAACAATTAATAATTAGCAATTAATAATTATTCAGATGCAGACTTATATGAAAATGAATGAACAGGTTGCGTGCACATTTACATGTGCGAGCCTGGTAAATAAAAGACAATAACTGATATCTTGTATCTAACATTCAGTATCCAGAGTAGCCTCCAGCCGAACAAAAAGTCTTTTCTGACTTTTTTTATCTGAAAAAATATGCAAATTCCCAGATAAATCAAAGGCATCCGAAGATGCCTTGTCTAAGTTAGTTGCGAGGGAAGGGATCGACTCCGTCCGCCTCAGGCGGATATGAGCCCGGCGGGCTTTCCTTTTGGGGAATGATTTCTTGCCAGATCCATTCCCTTCCTTTTCCAGCCTTTAATTCCTTCTCTCTTAAAAGCGCTTCCGCTTTTGAGTTATACTCTTCGAAGTGAACCAGTTTCCAAGGTCTGAAACGTATCGTCCACCCTTTTTTCCCAAGTTCATTATGGGAAAGTAATCTTTGTTCCAGATTACCTGTATACCCAATATAAATTTTGTTATGGGAAGGAGAATATAAAATATAAACCTTAAACATAAACCAAAGGCCCCAACAGAGGCCTTGAGTAAGTTAGTTGCGAGGGAAGGGATCGAACCTCCGACCTTCGGGTTATGAGCCCGACGAGCTACCGCTGCTCTACCTCGCGATGTATAGGGGTGCAAAAGTAGGGTTGTGGAGGTTTGCTTCCAAATAATTATTTATTTCCGACAAGTATTCTTTGAAAAAAACAAGGCTGAAACCCATTTTTACTTCATACAAGTAACCCGGGTTTACACCTTGGGCTATTCAATTGTTTACAGAATTATGGTATTGAGCCCTTGTTATGTTTAACCTGCTGGCGGAATTATTTGCAAAAATTCAGTTGTGTATTCGGCGGTATAAGTTAGGGGTGAAAAATGTCTTTTCTCTTACTTAAACCGTGTTTTGTTCGCCCCTTCTTCGAGTGTTCTTCGGGTTTCGGCCGGGAAATAGACGTAAAAAGCGAAGAACTCCCGAAGAAAGGGCGAACAAAGTACGAACGAAATACGAACAAAGCCCCCCAAAAGACAAAGCGGGAGCGGGCCTGGTATGGACCAAATACGAAGCTTAATTGGAAAATGACAAACACTGTACACCGGCAAAAAACACCGCTTATGAACGAACGAATAAAGCAGTTGCTGGAATGTTTTCTGATAAATTATTGGGTAGTAATAGCTTATCCAGTGTTATACACAACGCTTTCTACTCATAATAACCCTGACAATGGGTTGCATTTTATTAATCGTCTGACCGGCGTTTGATAGAGGCTCCGCCACTGCTGCTGATATCCCTGATCAAACCGGTTCCTTTGTAAAAGATGGTACTGCCGCCACTGGCAATGGCATTCAGTTCTTTGTTTACCGTGATGCGCGCATTGGAAGCGCCACTGGCATCTATTTTACACATATCGGTTACCAGGTCGTAGGCTTTGATATTACAGGCACCACTGGCATTCAGAACAGCATCGGCTGCCCTGCCGCTTACTTTTACATTGGAAGCGCCACTGGCACTAAGCCTGAATTTGGTAACCGCTATCTCACCACTGAAATCGCTGGCTCCCGACATTTCCATCCGCAATTCCTGTTGTTTGATGGGGTCCGTGGCCTTTACATTACAGGCACCGGAGGCTTCCAGGCGCTCGAGGGTTTTATACGTAACATAGGCCTTCATTTTATTATTGCCCCAGATCTTCCAGTTCAGTCCCTTCCCGTCAAAATAAATCAGCAGGATGCCGGAACGTATTTCTGTTTTAATACGTGATTTGATCTCATCACTATTGCCACTAACCGCTACCGCTTCAGTGGTACCCTGGGAAATGTAAAGATCAATCGCTCCCGATACTTCAATACCGGTAAAGCCACTCACATTGCGCACTTCGGCGTTGGCATCCACCACCAGGTTCTTTTCGTTCTGCGCCTGCGTGCCTAAGCTGGCCAGGGCCATTATGATGAGTAAAAATATACGCTTCATGGGGGTATTTTTCAGTGTAACGGTTTTATACCGTTAAAGTTACAGTTGGGAGGCATTTCCTGATTACCTATTTTTGCAGCAGATCATTCCTCGGGGTGCTCGCGGGCTTTGTGTCTCACAAAGCCCGCAGCTGAGATCATACCCGTTGAACCTGAACAGGGTAATTCCTGCGAAGGGAAGGTGTACATTTTCTACCATACCTCTCCGTTAGCTGTTCCCTGTTCCCATTATTAACTTTTAAATGTTCAAAAATGAAAAAGTTTTTGGGAACAACGATGTTGGCATGTTTAACCCTTATTGCCACTTCACAACCCGTTAAAAGCCTTGTACAAGGCACCGTTACAGAATCCAATGCCCAACCTATTTCCGGGGCCACCGTTCAGCTGGGCAGTCGCCAGACCCTTACCAATGAAAAAGGTGAATTCAGTTTTGCCAAAATGGAAAAAGGCAGGTTCGAACTCGTTATTAACAGTCTCGGCTTTGCTGTTTACCGCGAAACCATCACCGTTTCGGGCAACGCCAGGCTGAGTATCCGGTTAAACGCGTCTTCCCTTTATCTACAGCCACTGGAAGTAAAATCGGTACGGGCTTCAGACAGGGCGCCATTTGCCAAAACCAATCTTGGTAAAGAACAGATCAGCAAAGCCAACCTGGGACAGGATATTCCTTTCCTACTGGACCAAACCCCTTCGGTAGTGATCAACTCCGATGCCGGCGCCGGTGTTGGTTATACAGGTTTTCGCATCCGCGGAAGTGATGCCACCCGTGTAAATGTTACGCTGAATGGTATTCCTTATAACGATGCCGAAAGCCTGGGTACTTATTTTGTTGATTTACCTGATTTTGCGTCTTCGGTTAACAGCATACAGGTACAACGTGGTGTGGGTACTTCTTCCAATGGTGCCGGCGCTTTTGGCGGAACCATTAACCTGGCCACCAATGAGTATAATGAAAAAGCCTATGCCGAATCGAACAACAGCTTCGGTTCTTTCAATACCTGGAAAAATACATTGAAGGCTGGAACCGGTTTAATCGGTGGTCATTTTACCGTGGATGCCCGGCTGAGCCGTATCAATAGCGATGGTTATATCCAGCGCGCCAAGAGCGACCTGAAATCTTTTTATTTCAGCACCGCCTATCTCACTAAAAAATCATCCCTGCGATTGAATATTTTTTCAGGCAAAGAAAAAACCTACCAGGCATGGTATGGGGTACCTGATTATCTGTTAGCAACAGATCGAACCAACAACCCTGCGGGAACAGAAAAGCCGGGAACTCCTTACGATAACCAGACAGACAACTATACACAAACGCATTACCAGTTGTTCTTCAATCATTCGTTCAGCAGTAAATGGTCATTTAATACTGCCGCTTTTTTGACACGCGGCAAAGGCTATTATGAAGAATACAAAGCCGGACAGGCCTATGCCGATTACGGGTTACCCAATGTAATTGTTGGCGGAAACACGGTTACAAAAACGGACATGGTGAGACAGCGCTGGCTGGATAATTATTTTTATGGACAGATCGCGTCCCTGCAATACAAAGATGGAAAAGATGAATTGACTTTTGGCGGCGGCTGGACAAAATACGATGGTAAACACTATGGCAATATTACCTGGATGCAAACCGGAACCGTTTCGAAAGATTACCGTTATTACGATTATCCGGCTACCAAAACAGATGTAAATCTTTACACCAAATGGCAGCACCAGTTAAGCACCCATTGGACCAGTTTTGCCGACCTGCAGTTTCGCCATGTTAATCATGACATGAAAGGCTTTGAAGGAAACCCATCATTGTATGCGAACCGCAGTTTTGATTTCTTCAATCCAAAAGCGGGTATTACCTATACCAACAATGGATGGCAGGCATTTTTCAGTTATGCCCTTGCACATAAAGAACCTAACCGCGATGATTTCCAGGCGGGCATTAAAAGTCAGCCTAAAGCAGAAACATTACATGATATAGAACTGGGTATTGAAAAAAGAAACAGCAATTATCATTTTGGAGCGAATGTGTATTACATGTACTACTATAACCAATTGGTGCAAACCGGACAGGTAAATGATGTGGGTGCTTACACTCGTATCAATATCCCGCACAGTTACCGTTTGGGTGTTGAATTACAGGCTGGTGCTGTACTGAATAAATGGATCAATGTAGCGGGCAATCTTACCCTGAGTAAAAACAAAGTAGCTTCCTTTATTGAATACATCGACAATTATGATACGGGCGGTCAGAATGCAGTGGCGCATAAAAACACCGATATCTCTTTTTCTCCTTCTGTAATTGCAGGCGCTACCATTAACCTGTTACCCTGCCGCAATACAGAACTTTCCTTCATCAGCAAATATGTAGGCAAACAATATATGGACAACAGCCAGAATGAAAGCCGAAAACTGAATGGTTTTTTTGTGGAGAATATCCGCGCCAGCTGGGCCCTAAAAAAAGTGTTGTTCTCAGAATGGAATATCATTGGTCAGGTAAATAACCTCTTCAACAAAAAGTATGAGCCCAATGGTTACACCTACAGTTATATTTCAAGCGGCGCCCTTGCTACCGAAAATTCGTATTATCCAATGGCGGGAACGAATTTTATGATTGGAGTGAACGTTAAGCTCTAGGGAACAGATGAATATTGAACAAGGAACAGAAGAATATTGAATGAATTACACTTCAATATTCTTCTGTTCCTTGTTCATCTGTTCAATATTCTATTTCCCAATGCGTTCCTGCCATGCCAGCATCCCACCTGCTATATTGATCACATTTTTATACCCCATGGTTTCCAGGATCAGGCAGGCTTGTCCGCTACGGTTACCGCTGCGGCAGTATACATAAACAGCTTCTTCTTTCAGTTCATCGATCTCATCGGTTTGCATGGTCTGCACTTTGCCCAATGGCAACAATAAACCACCGATATTAAATTCAGCATTCTCATGCGGTTCACGCACATCTACCAGGTGTAAAGATTCACCTGCGTCAATTTTGGCTTTCAGTTCTTCTACGGTAATGGTTTGCATTTGCTTAAAATTATAAAGGTTCTATGATTAGTTTTTAGGTGCTAAGCCAGCGGTATCCCTAGCAGGTGCCGTAGCGCCAATATAAAGATCCATCACTTGTCCCTGCCGCATTTTATTCGGAACACGGAGTCCGTTGGCACCAATGGAATCGGTTAACACATCCGGTATCTGCCTGACCACGAAAGCGCTTGACGAATCTTTGATCGGGCTCATGGCAACAATCGATCCGATGGTAACGCTCATGGTAGAGAGATAATTACGGGCCTCATCCAAAGTCATACCGACTATATTGGGAACAGCCATATCCCCACCGCCCATACCACTTCCCAATACAAAACTGATCACTGTTCCGATGGGTATCTTGGTTCCAGGCTTGATGGGTACATCATTCATCAATTGCTCCAGCACTGAATTGCGCGCGATATCGGGCTTGTAGCTAACATCACCCAGTTTCAACCCAAGGCTTTGTAAATACATTTCCGCGCTCTTAATAGAGAACCCTGCAAGATTTGGCATCTCCACTTGTGGCGGAATGGTTCGGTTGATGGTGAGGTAAATGGTACGTCCGTGTTTTACCGTAGCATCTGCTTCGGGCGACTGGCGAACAACCGCCTGCTTGGCAACAGAGTCAACATAAACGGAATCCTGTATCACTACATCAAATCCTTTGTCTTCCAGAATTTTTTTTGCCGCGATCGCATTCTGACCTGTAACCGTCGGCACTTTTTCATATTTCCCAAACCCGGTTAACCAGGAAAGAGAAGCAAAGAACAGCAGCATCAGGATCAACACAATGCCTATCCCTGCAAGTATGTTTACCCAAAGCGGTTTGGAAGTAATGTATTTATGGATGTATGACATGTTGGAATTGTGAATTGGAAAATTGGAAAATGTAAGAATTGGTCTGCCAACCGGCAATTGGTAAATTTTGGGTAAGATAAGCCAATTCCAAAATTCCCCTCCCGATTTGGCGGGACAAAATCTCAAAATCAGGTTAAAGTCTGTTCTATCACTGCCGAATAAAAATCTTTCAGCGACCAGCCCATGGCCCTTACCTGTTGCGGTATTACACTGGCTTCACTTTGTCCGGGTACAGTGTTTACTTCCAGCATGTAGGGTTGTTGGGTGCTGGCATTGTAGATAAAATCAATGCGCACAACACCGCGGCAGTTTAACACTTCGTATACACTTTTGGCGGCGGTTTCCAGTTGTGTTTTCATACCGGCATCTATTAGGGCAGGGGTGGTTTCTTCGCTTTTGCCCTGGTATTTGGCTTCGAAATCAAAGAATTCATTTTTGGTCACGATCTCTGTGATCGGTAATACCATGATACCGTCTTTGCTTTTAAAAACACCAATCGTAAATTCTCTTCCGCTGATGAATTCTTCTATCAATACCTGGTCATCTTCTTTGAAAGCTTTGGCTAATGCCGGGCCTAATTCAGTTGCTTCATTTACTTTGCTCATACCGATACTGCTGCCCCCGTTATTGGGCTTTACAAAAACCGGCAGGATTAATTGTTGCAGGATCTGTTCAGGTGAAACAGGTGTGTGTTTGAAAAGATGCAATGACCTGGCCACATGAATGCCTCCAAATGCAGCCACAGCCACCGTATATCTTTTATTAAAGGTCAATGCGCTGGTTGCGGCATCGCAACTGGTGTAAGGCAGGTGCAGCATATCAAAATAGCCCTGTAGTTTCCCATCTTCGCCCGGTGTTCCGTGAATGCAGAGCAGTACGGCATCAAAACTGATCTTGTTCCCATTATCAGTCACAGAAAAATCATCGCGGTTTACTTTTGAGCGTTCTCCCTTCTCCGGTGTGTACCACCAGCCTTCGGGGTTGATATCAATCCGGTATACATCAAACTTATCCCTGTCAACATTGTTTCCAACAGTAACCGCGCTTTTATAACTGATCTGCGCTTCCCCACTAAGTCCGCCGGTAACCAATGCAATTCTTTTTTTCATGCTGTTCATTTTCACAACAAATATACAGCGCTGATTTAAGGATTTGGGTATGATTTATATGAGCAGATCGTTACATATATTCATTACTTCCCTATGCAAATAGGTAATTTACTATTCACTTTTAAAATGACCGGGATAACAGCGAGAGAACCTAGTGGCAGCAAGATGATGAGTTCAGAATACCCTTGCCATCATACAAAAATCCGCGAAATCTGCGCTAAAAAAAGGTGAAGAAACTACCTCGTCTCTTCACCTCACGTTGACGGGAAATATCACCCGCCGTTACTGGTTGTTACCGTTTGAAGGCAACAATTATTAATACTGCGATTAATGATACTAAATTAGACAAGCCATCAGCGAAATACAAGCTTTTGGCGTTAAAGTTTAGCACATGCAGGTGTGCATTAGATGTGCATTCTGCTTTTCTTGGCCAGCAGTCCATCTACCGTTTCCTGGTACATCTCATCGGGTACGCAACAGTCTACCGGACAAACGGCAGCACATTGTGGTTCTTCGTGAAAACCCTGGCACTCGGTGCATTTGTTAGGGGTGATATAATAGGTATCTACACTGATGGGCGCGAAACGCTGATCGGTGCTTACTACTGAACCATCCATCAGGGTGAAATCGCCTTTCACTGTGGTTCCGTCGGAAATAGACCATTCAACGCCACCTTCGTAAATAGCGTTATTCGGACACTCGGGCTCACAGGCACCGCAGTTAATACACTCTTCTGTAATTTTGATTGCCATACAAAATGGGTTTGTTGGGTTAGTGATTCTACATTTGCATTTCAAAAATAAGGGTGTTCAATGATTTTACAAGAACGAATTGCGCTGATGGGCCGCCTGGGCCAATATATGATGGAAGCTTCGGAAGAATGGCAAGCGGTTAAAGAAAGGGCTTTCCGGGAAAACCAGTGGTTTATTCCGGAATTCATTGAGGAGTCAGTCAAAAATATCGCCATCAATTTCCTGAACCCGTCATTTTTGCAGGAATGGGCCGTGCAATACAAAGTAACTGAAACCCAGACCGATCCCAAAACCGTGGGACTGGTCATGTCCGGCAATATCCCCCTGGTTGGGTTCCATGACTTTTTATGCGTATTCATCAGCGGACATTCGGTGGTGATCAAAACCTCTTCCAAAGACGAGATCCTGATCAAACACCTTGTCAAGAAACTGTACGAATGGGAGATCACCATTCAGAATATTGTCTCCTTTTCGGAAAGACTGAATGGCTGCGAAGCGTATATCGCCACGGGCAGTAATAATTCCGGTCGTTATTTCGACTATTATTTCGGCAAATACCCCAATATCATCCGCCGCAACCGTACTTCGGTGGCTGTATTGGACAGCACCGAAACCACGGCGGAACTAACGGCTCTGGCAGAGGATATCCAGTTGTATTTCGGGCTGGGCTGCAGAAACATTACCCAGTTATATGTTCCCAAAGACTACGATTTCCTACCATTGCTGAATGTATTGCGGAAATATGCGCATTTTCTCGATTTCCATAAATACAAACACAATTTTGATTACCACCTGGCCCTGTTGATCATGGGAAATAAATATTATATGAATAACGATACCGTGGTAATGACGGAGAACAGCTCTCCTTTCTCCCCCGTAAGCCAACTCCACTATTGCTTTTATGAAAACCTGTCTGAATTAACCGGTCAATTACAAAACAACCCCGATATCCAGTGTATCGTTGGGCATGAACATATTCCGTTTGGAAAGGCCCAAAGTCCTTCTTTAACGGATTATGCGGATGGTGTAGATACGATGGCCTTTTTGGCAGGATTGTAAAAGTAAATTCCCGCCCATTCACGATTGACGGCTCACGACTGACGAAACAAATATTGAACTAACTTGTACCCCGGTTTGTTATCCATCTACGAGGATTGCCGTAAAACATTTGTTAAATGGTAGCGATGGTGAACTGTCAATTAAACAGCTTCGTTTATTTGTTGTCTGAAAGGCATACAATTTGAACTGATAAACCTATTAAAACGTATCCAATGAATAATATGAGACTCAAGAACATTTTAGCCGTTGTAGCCATCAGCGCAAGCACCGCCGTTTTGAGTGTATGGGGCTATGGCAAGGTGCTGGAACACCAGTCGGCCGGTATACAGGAGTCCGGCAAAGTGCCCGTAAACTATGCGGGCTTTTTCGGGAACAATGCTCCGGCAGCGGCCGTTGATTTTACACCCGCCGCCACCAGCGCCACACCTGCCGTGGTGCATATTAAAACCAAGACCAAGGCAAGACAGGTAAGCAATAACAGTCGCCAGCGAAATCCTTTTGCTGATCTTTTTGGAGACGAAATGGGCGATTTTTTTGGAGGTCCTCGTGTAATACCTGAACAACGTGCCAGCGGCAGCGGTGTGATCATTACCGACGATGGTTATATCGTAACAAATAGCCATGTAGTGGAAGGCGCAGACGAGATCAATGTAACACTCGCCAATAAAAAATCCTACAAAGCCACAGTGATCGGTAGTGATGCCAGCAGCGACCTGGCCGTGATCAAAATCGAAAGCAAGGGACTTCCCTACCTGGTATACGGCAACAGCGATGATGCCAAGTTGGGACAATGGGTTTTGGCTATTGGCTATCCCCTGAACCTGGATGTAACCGTTACAGCCGGTATCGTGAGTGCCAAATCAAGATCCATCGGCATCAATGATCGCCAGAGCAATGCGGCTATCGAATCATTCATACAAACAGATGCTGCAGTTAACCCGGGCAACAGTGGTGGTGCATTGATCAACACCAATGGTGAGCTGATCGGCATCAATTCAGCCATTGCCTCTCCTACCGGTTCGTATGCGGGCTATTCATATGCCATACCTGTGAACATTGTTAAGAAAGTAGTGACTGATATCGTAAAATTTGGAACGGTGCAAAGAGCGTATATCGGTATTCAATACCCACGCGAAAACCTGACCGAAGAACAAAAGAAAGAGCTGGGCGCAGGTTATAAAGAAGGCGAAGGTGTTTACATCACAGATGTACCTACCGATGGCGCAGCAGCTGCGGGCGGATTGAAAAAAGGTGATATCGTAACCAAGATCAACGGTACGGCGGTAACAAGCGGCCCCGAATTACAGGAGCAGGTTACGCGTTACAAACCAGGCGATAAAATTTCCATCACCTATGTACGTAACGGAAAAGAAAGCACGGTTCCGTTAACCTTGAAAAACAAAGCCGGCAATACTGAGGTCGTAAAAACCACCGGCATCATTGATAAATTAGGGGCCGAACTGGTTGCTGCTGACAGCAAAACCGCCGCGGCCAACCAGATCAGTGGTGGTGTGATCGTGAAGAAGATCGGTGAGGGTTTACTGAAGAAAACAAGAATGCAGGAAGGCTTTATCATTACCAGTGTAAACGACCAGGAAATTAAAAGCGTGGCCGAACTGGATAAAATTCTTTCGCTGAACAAGGGAAGAAAAGTAAAAATCGAGGGCGTATATCCAGGGTTTGAAAGTACCTATCCGTATCCTTTGGATTTGAGTGATGTGGACTAATCTAATCGCTGATTAGTATGATTTTTATATGATACCTATGAGAGAGGGCGGTTCAGATTTGAACCGCCCTCTCTCGTCATTGCGAGGAACGAAGCAATCTGTGCTAAGTAAATACAGGCAGACTGAAATTCGATTCACAGATTGCTTCGTTCCTCGCAATGACGGGAGATGCAATGACGGTAAGGATATCTACTCCAGTTCATACACAAAATATTCCCCCGCCTGCAATTCAAAAGACTCCATCCCATTGAATGAAAAAGAAAGCCCGGAAAAAATGTTCGTAAATTTTCCTGTGAGCCAGGGGTTTTCTACGGTAACGGTTGCTCTTTCCTGTTTAGACAAATTCAATAATACCAGTACCACCTGTTCGTTTTTCTTCCTGATAAAAGCCATTAGCTGATTATCGTAGGAAGATGGAAGAACAAATGTTTCTCCTTCCGTTATGGCTTTGTTTCTTTTACGCAATTGTAACAGTGTCTGGTAGAACTGCTGCAACCGGCAAGGCTCGTTCCATTCAACTAGGTCTTTGTTAAAGAAAGCGATGCGTTTGGTATTGGGGCTCTCCTGCCCGCTATAGATCAGCGGTAAGCCCTGCCAGCTGGCAGTAAATACGGCCCAGGCCTGGGCAGCCTTCCCGTATTTTTCGTATTCGGTTCCGTTCCAGCTGTTCTCGTCGTGGTTGGTGGTAAAGAATAATTTCATAGCACCCGGAGGATATTGCGAATAGCCATGCAGTATCTCACGAACATCGTGCAAAAAAGCTTCTCCCTTTGCCTGTTGGCCCGTGGTATGCATCCATGCCCATGCATAAGAAGCATCGAATACATCGTGGTAATTCACCACTTCACATTCTGCCAGCCAGAATAAGGGTTTACTGGTTTCACAGGCGGCACGTGCTTGTTTCCAGAAATCCAATGGCACCAAATGCGCCATATCACAACGGAACCCATCAATATCACATTCCCTTACCCAATATTTCATGGCATCAATCATAGCCATCCGCATATCCGAACTATTATAGTTCAGGTCTATCACATCATTCCATCCATTGATCTCTGTAAAATTTCCTTTGGCATCTTTCACATACCATTCAGGATGTTCGCTTGTCCAGTGATGATCCCATCCGGTATGGTTGGCCACCCAGTCGATGATCAGTTTAAAACCCAGCGCATGCGCATCGTTTATCAATGCTTTAAAATCTGATAAGGTGCCGAACTCAGGATTAATATCCGTATAACTGCTGCACGCATAATAACTACCCAGCGTGCCTAACCGTTCCTTTACACTGATAGGTGTTATGGGCATCAGCCACAATATTTCCACACCCATTTCTTTTAACCTCGGTAAATGTTTGCTGAATGCCGCGAAAGTTCCTTCCCTGCTGTATTGCCGGATATTGACTTCATATACATTGGATCCGCTGGCCCAATCAACGGTGGAAAAAATCTTGTCCATAAAGAGTTTGTCTGCTTACAAAGAAATAGTTTTATGCCTACAAGCACATGAGCGAGCAACCGAAACTGGAAAGAAAGATAAGTCTTTTACAGGCCACGGCCATCAATATGACCGACATGGTGGGTATTGGCCCCTTTGTGGTATTAAGTGTGGTGGCTGAAACCATGAAAGGCCCATGGTTCTTATACGCATGGATTGCCGGTGCCGTTCTCTCCTTTATAGATGCGATGATCTGGAGCCAGCTGGGTTCCACCTATCCGCTTGCCGGCGGTAGTTATAATTTTCTGAAAGAAGGCTATGGCAGCAAATGGGGCAAGCTGATGAGTTTTCTGTTTGTATGGCAAACCATGATACAGGCGCCCTTGGTCATTGCATCTGCCGCCATCGGTTTTGCACAATACTTCGGATACATTGTTCACTTAACAGAATGGCAAAGCAAAAGCATCAGTGGCGGATTGGTGATATTGATCGTAGTACTGCTGTACCGGAAGATCGAAGCGATTGGAAAGATCAGTATTATGTTATGGATGGGTGTATTATTCATCATGACATGGATCATTGGTGGTGGTGTGTTTCACGGGCATTTTTTGGAACCGGTAAAAAACATCAACAACGGATTACAGTTGGATCACGCTTTTGCCGCGGCATTGGGTTTTGCGAGCGTGAAGAGCGTGTACAGTTATCTTGGCTATTACAATGTCTGTTATCTCGGCGGAGAGATCATCAACCCAAAAAAGAATATTCCGAAAAGCATGTTCATTTCCATTGCAGGCATCGCGGCATTATACCTGTTAATGAATGTAAGCGTGGCTTCCGTATTGCCACTGGAACAGATCCAGAAAAGCAAATTCGTAGTGAGCGAATTCGTACAACGTCTCTCCGGCTCAACAGCCGCCAATATCGCTACGGTTTTGATCTTATGGGTGGCATTCGCTTCCGTATTCTCTGCCACACTAGGTTATAGCCGTGTGCCTTATGCCGCGGCAAGCGATGGCGCTTTCTTTAAGATCTTTGCAAAGCTGCACCCTACCAAACATTTTCCGCATATCTCATTGTTATTCCTTGGCGGCATTGCTTTTGTATTCAGCTTACTGTTTAAACTGCGCGATGTAATTGACGCGATACTGGCCATGCGTATCCTCATCCAGTTCATTGGCCAGGGCATTGGTTTGTTATGGCTGGTGAAGCGAAAAGGCAAACAGCATTTTGCCTGGCGGATGCCACTCTATCCATTGCCGGTGATCTTAGCGATCCTCATCTGGGGCTATATCTTTTTTTCTACGGGCGAGAAGATGATGATGGGAGGATTAACGGTGATTGTACTGGGAGTGGTAGCCTACCTGATCAAATCTCACCGGAATAAAGAATGGCCTTGGGGAGGTTAATTAATAATTAGCAATTAAAAATTAACAATACAACTCTGCGAAACCTCAGCGCTCTCTGCGACTCTGCGGTGAAAAAAAATGCAAGTATCGCAGAGCGTTATTGGCCAACCACTAATTGCCTCTTGAAGAACGGTTGCAGTATTAATGCGAGTAATACCACGGCTACCGCGCCAACCACATTCAACCATAAAAAGCCAAGGCCAATGATATTGTATTTATCGAGCAGGAAGAAAGTGACAACAACCACCTCCCCCAGAATCGCCGCAATGAATACGGCATTACTACCCACCCTTTTGAAATAGAACGCCACTAAGAAAATTCCAAGTATTACCCCGTAAAATAAAGAGCCCAATACATTTACCGCTTCAATCAAACTACCCATACCGGTAGCAAATTCCGCGGTAATGATGGAGAAGATCCCCCATGCCAATGTATAATATTTGGAAACCCTGTATTCATCCGCGCATTGCAGGGCATTGGTTCTGTCGTAGGCAGCACCTCTGAAACGCACATGAAAATCGATCATGGTACAGGATGCCAGCGAATTAAGGGCCGCGGCAATTGAGCCCCATGCGGCTAGAAAAATAATTGCGATCAGTAACCCCACAATTCCTTTCGGTAAAAAATCTACCACAAAGCGGAGGAAGATATAATTGGTATCACTGGTATCGTCTGTTGGCAGGGCTTTTTTCAGAACGGTTTTGTATTCTTTCTGCAGTGTTGATAATTTCGCGGAGCCTTCCTGCAGGCTATCTTTGTAATTTTCTTTCTTTTCAATTACATAATTCCTGCTCAGTTGCTGCTGCACCAGTTGCTGCGCATTGAATTTCTTTTCAATACGGGCCAATGAATCTTTATACGGTGTGGCCATGGCTTTTTCGGCAACCGCTTTATTAAAAAATACAGGAGAAGAATTGAACTGGTAAAAAGTAAACAGCATCGCTCCCAATAAAAGAATAAAAAACTGCATGGGCACTTTCACAAGTCCATTCATCAGTAACCCGATGCGGCTTTCCGTGTTGCCTTTGGCTGTAAGGTAACGGCCCACCTGCGATTGATCGGTTCCAAAATACGAGAGTGCCAGGAAGAATCCGCCAATAACACCACTGATAATATTATACCGGTCTTTCCAGTCGAACCCCTTAGAAGAAATACCTGTTGTGATCACATTCAGTTTACCGGATGCGCCACTTACTTTCAATGCATCGGTAAAGCCAACCCCTTCGGGCAGGTAATGAACAATGCAATAGCCCGCCACAAACATGCCCGCAAAAATGATGATCAATTGCAATTGCTGTGTGTAAGCAACAGCTTTCGCACCACCGCTTACAGTATAAATAATCAGTAACCCGCCCATCACGATATTCGTCCAGAAAATATCCCAGCCCATTAAAGAAGATAAAATGATAGAAGGCGCATAAATGCTGATACCGGTCGACAATCCCCTTGACAATAAAAACAGGAAAGAGGTAAAGGTTCTTGTTTTCAGATCAAACCTTTTCTCCAGAAATTCATACGCCGTAAATACTTTCACTTTATGAAACAGCGGAACAAAGGTGATACAGAGTATCACCATGGCAATGGGCAAGCCGAAATAATATTGTACAAAACGCATTCCGTCGGTAAAAGCCTGTCCCGGTGCGGATAAAAAAGTAATGGCACTTGCCTGTGTGCCCATGATGCTTAACAACACAAGATACCATGGCATACTTCGGTCGCTGAGGAAATAACCTTCCAGGTTTTTGGCGGTACGGCTTTTATACAGTCCATAAGCAATAATGGCTGTAAGGGTAATGCTCAGTACTATCCAGTCGAGTTTGCTCATGCGAAATATTTAGTGAACCAGACGAAAAAGACAATGAGCAAAACCAACACCCCGATCACAAAAAAATACCAGCGGCGCCAGGAGGAAAAAAAAGGTATTTTATTATTGTCGGTCATAGCAGTTTGTTTAGTTACAGATCAAAAAACTATTCGAGTTAATCAAAAGCAAAATCTATTTCTCTGCGAAAACTCTGGCAACACTGCGGCTCTGCGGTGAATATTATCACCATTCACCGCAGAGCCGCAGGGGACAGAGAGTTTTCGCAGAGAAAGAAGAATCAAACATCAGGAATTAAAAACAATTAACTCAACAAGTTTCTACTACTGATTTATTTTTTACTCCCCCCGCTGATCAGTCCGCCAGCCAATAGTCCCAGCATGAGCCCAATAATCAGGCCAATCTTTACATTTTTCAGGAACAACCCAATTCCCAATCCTATCAGTATAATGGTTACAATTCCTATTCGTTTTCTCGGCTGCATTTGCTTATTTATTTTTAGGAAGTGCAATCAGGTTGGCCAATAACCGAAAAGCGCCCGGGTTACCGGCAGGTAATTGTCTGAACAATACGAGACTCAGGTAGGCAAAGTTGCCTTTCCCATATTTGGCAATGGCCAGGCTGCCATTACTTTGCTTTTCTCCGGTATCGCTCATGCCCAATGGCATTTCAAAATGGGCATCGGCCTGGTCTACCTGGTACGTACTTCGTTCTTGTACCCAGTCTTTGAAATCAACATCGGATATTTTATTCGGATAATTCAATACAGGATGCTCGGGCAATAAGAACTTCACATCCGCATCTTCTTCCGTAACCCTCGATCCGGCACTGATGGAGAAAGGATATGGCCCCAGCTTCAACCGTTTTGTACCTACCGTATTGCTTTTGATGTACTGCGCAATCAGGTTACCTCCATTCTTTACATAATTGTTCAGTATATCATTCTTATCGCTCAGGTATTCGTAAATATTGTGCGCGCGGATCCCAATGATCACGGCGTCGAAAGATTGCAATTCTGCATCGGTAATATCCTGTTCCGAAAGCAGCTTAACATCAAAACCCATTTCGCGCAAAGCATCGGGAATTTTATCTCCCGCACCGGTAATGTATCCGATCTTATGCCCAACGGTTTTTACTTCTTGCTTTACGAACTTTACATGGTCTTTAACCGAATAATGGATATTGGGAATATGATCGTATTCGATGGACCTGAAATACTGTGAGAATACATATTCTTTTTCATTAACCCTGATACGCATCGCTGCTTCGATGTATTCGCCTTTTCCGGAATTGTAATATACATTCACAGGCAATGCGATGGTATAAGACTTTCCTTTTTCATAATCGCGGGGTTCTTTTACAAAAACCGCTTTGGTGGTATCCTGTAAGATGTATAAAGTGGTTGGTACGTTCTGCTGGGTAAAATTGGAGCGATAAGTAATGTAAATGGAATCAGCGCTCTGCTTTTTTCCTTTTTCATTTTTCACATCCAGTAATGCCACATGCGGGCTAAGCGAGATAGACAAATGCGGAACCAGGATAAATGGTTGATACATTTCTCCTTTTACAGGGTCAACATATTTGTATTGCACCGGTCGTTTTACCAAGAATTCTACGCCTTTGATTTCAACGGAAAACGATGCGGTTAACAGGGCATCGTTCCATGCATTACCCACGAGGGATGGATTGCTGATACTGAAATTACCCGAAGTAATCTGTTGCTTCTGTAACCAATAAGGTTGCGTTGCATTCGCGATAGCGGGTTCCGTAATATTCACTTTAAAATCATAGGTATAATTCTGGTTGGTCTTTAACACCTGCAACATGGGTTGCCCTTTCAGGCTGATAGAAACATTTTTCAGTTCCGCATCCACATTATTTCTTTTGTTGACGATACAGCTAACACTTGCCGAATCGCCCTGCAATACAAATTCATCACGCGTTACCGCTTCCATAAAAAGACCGCTGCAATCCATAACCAGGTCACGCACCTCGTTCAGTTTCTTTTGCCACCACATGGTTTTGTTGGGCAGTTGCTGAATATTCTTATACACTTCGATCAAACCATCTACTGAATATTCCGGGTGTTCAAAATTGTAGGCCTTGATGATGGCCGCAACCTGCTGCTGAATTTTTTCTCCGCCAGCGATCCTTGTCCAGTCGGTAACAATCCCTTCCATGATATCGTTCTTCGCTGTATCACCACCCGTGGTTACAAAACTTTCAATGATCTCTCCTTTTCTCCTGGGCCTTCCTTCTCCCTGGCTTTTGTGCATGGATCTTGCTTCACCGCCCAGGTCCCCGGAACTTTTGCCGAGTATGGGATCATAACCACCCACATCCAAACGCAGGGGCATTCCGGCTGCGGTGTTATTGCCCCCGAAATTAAATCCGTTCCAAAGAATTCTTTTAGCCTGCCAGGGTTTTACACCCAATACAAATTGCTCGGTAAATTTTGTAGGGTCGGCTGCTGCCGTAAACGCTTCATTGGCCAATAAGGCCGAGGCCCAGTGGTGACCATGCCCCGCTCTTGCATCGCCAGGGAAACGGGTAATTAAAATATCCGGCTGAAATTTCCGGATCACATATACCATATCCGCCAATACCTGTTCTTTGTTCCAGATATGCAACGCTTCATCAGCACTTTTACTGAAGCCAAATTCATACGCTGAAGTAAAAAACTGTTCGGCGCCGTCTATCTTTCTTGCGGCCAGCAATTCCTGTGTGCGAATCAATCCAAGTTCAACGCCTTGTTCACTGCCGATCAGGTTTTGTCCGCCATCACCACGCGTTAAACTGAGGTAGCCGGTGCGGTACATTCTTTCTTTGGCGAGATAAGGAAGGAACCCATTGTTCTCGTCATCCGGATGCGCCGCTATATACAATACACTGCCAAGTACATTTAGTTTTTTTAACTGCTGGTATATTTCTGAGCTATTGGCCGTAAGGGGCGATTGGGCCAGTAAAACGGAATGCTGAATGCTAAAGGCTAAAAGGAGAATACTGAACGCTAAATGCTTAACGCGGAACGCTTTTGTGGGTATAGTCATGTTGCAGGCGCTTAATTTAGGATGGTCGAAGATAAACTTAGTTAATTGATTGAATAAACCGCTCAACCAAATTATCTGTGTAACGCTGCCCATTTGTGCGCTCTGTGTTGAAAAACATCGATGTTTTTAACACAGGGCAGATGGAGATGCGGAGTTACACGGAGCGTTGTATAAAGACAGAGGTCAGACTTTTACGTCTGACCTCTGTTTGGTTGGTTTGGGTTATTGTCCTACCAGGAATACAGCATTGCAGAAAAGCAGTTTCCCGTTTTCCCAGAAATTGCGGAACAATGGATCTTCGGTAAAAAATACCACAGCGCCACCGCCCATATCCTGCGAACCAAATACCACACCGTCTTTCAATTTGGGTTTCAGTTTGCTGCCCGCGAAGCCCGTTACATAGGCGTCTTTTTTCATCACACCCACATTCCATCCGTCTTTCAGGAATTCAAACACGGTAGCATCCTGCTTTAAGGTGAAATAATAATCAGGATAGCCAAATGCAAGCGGGTGGCTATTGTCCATATCCAGTTTATAAATGGCTCCGGGAATAGAATTGGTTAAACCCTGTGTTTCGCGGTCGCCATATTTTTTCAATGCGGCGTATTCGCTTTTATCTTCTGATTTATCTTCTTTCATTTTAATGCCCCAATCGGCACCGGCCATAATAGCAACGGCATTGTCGATAGCGATCAGTTTTCCACCGCCGCGAACAAAATCTTTCAGTTTATCCGTAGTGGCTTTATCACCCAATGTGCGGTAATTACCATCGGGTACAACCAGCACATCGTAGTTTTTTATATTCACCCTTCCCAGGTCTGCCGCATTCAGTAAAGTAATGGGATATTCCAATTGTTTTTCGAAGAAATGCCATACTTCGCCGGCACCGCCGGAAGAAGTTTGTTCACCGGTTAACATGGCCACATTCAAAGCATGGTTGATGATCTTAACATCAGAGGATCCAAAATCCGCGCCCTTCTCCATAAAACCTGTTTCTACTGCAACCGGTTTGAGATTGTATTTTTTACAGGCATCATTGGCCACGGTGTTCCAGTTGGCAGGATTGCTTGTTTTGAGAACGATCAAGGTGCCTCGGTCATAACTTTTCCCATCATAGGTAAACGGTTTTTCCGCAAAGCGAACCTTGATGCCATTCTTCAGCATATAACCCAATGCTTTTGCCGCATTCAACGATTGATAAGGAATCAATACACCATAAGCTGATTTCGCTTCATTGATCACACCCACCAGGTTTGCCGCAGAACTGATCTCCAGTTTTTCCTTCACCGCAAATCCCTTCACACCATAGGCATAAGGAACCGACCAGGCAGTGATATCATAGGTATTGGAATCGGTTACCACCGTTTTCGGTTCCAGTAAAACCCGGGCCATTACAGACCTGGGTTGATAAGCGCTTATGGCGATATGGTATCCCTCATCCGTAAAAGCATCGTCCTTACCCGTGTTGTAATTCAGCCCACGGAAATTTTTATTGGTCACACGCCCGTATTCAATTCCGTTTTTGTCCAGCAATGCTGCAATGGCATTGATCTTGTTTTCATCTTTATCAGTTAATACATAGGTCTTGTATTCCTGGTTCCTGCCATTGCGGCTATCATCAAAATATTTCTTGAATTCATCCAGCAGTTTCTGCCTGTTTTTGGAAGCCGTTTCGATAGTAGACAATCCGGTAGTGTAATGATGCGTCGCGCGATCCAGTAACGTAAGGGTGTCTTTGTCTTCATTGATCACACCCAACCCGCCCCTTGGTCCGCCACCCTGTTCAAAGGTCATACCGATGGCACCGTTGTAAACCGGGTAGGTATCACCATAGGAAGGATAGAGCAGGTCAAATCTTTCCTTGGTAAAATAGAGCCAGCCATTCTGGTCAAAGTACTTCGCATTGTTCTTCCCGATCATTACCTGGAAATCTTTTTGCCATTGGGTGATCACTTCATGAAAAGGATCAGCCGCGGGTGCAAAATAATAGGGTTCATTAATACCCTGTTCATGAAAATCCACATGTACCTGTGGCATCCATTGGTTGTATTTTTTCAATCGTTGCTGGGTCTCTACCTGTGTTTGCCAGGCCCAGTCGCGGTTCAGGTCAAAATTATAATGGTTGGTTCTTCCACCGGGCCATGGTTCGGCATGTTCGCGCGAAGCCGGGTCCGGATTGTATTCTTTGCCCACCACCCCATTGAACCAGTTCACATACCTGTCGCGCCCATCGGGATTGATACAGGGATCGATCACCACAACCGTATTCTTCAGCCATTCTTTGGTTTGTGTATTGGAAGGATCTACCAATGCATATAAAGTAAGCAGGGCGGCTTCCGAAGAAGAGGTTTCATTGCCATGCACATTGTAACTAAGCCACACGATCGCGGGCGCATTATCTGTAGAACCGGGTTTTGCGTTTCCTGTTCCAACCAGGCCCAGGTTATTGGCGCGGATACTCTCCAGTTTCTGTAAATTTTCGGGCGAAGCAATGAAAGCGATCATGAGTTCGCGCCCTTCATTGGTTTCGCCATACTTTTCAATTTTCACCATATCAGGCTTTGCCTGCGCAACCGCCCTGAAATATTCCACCACTTTGTGATGGCGCGTATAACGGGTGCCGATCTTATAACCCAGGTATTGTTCTGGACTCTGTAGTCCCTGCGCAAATGAACCGGCAAATGCCAGTACGAACAACAAAACAAATGCTGATTTTCTCATATAATGGTTAAATGAGTTGTGAATGTAGGCAAGAATAAAAGCCTTCAGCCATTATTGTACTCTTTTTTTTACACAGTATCTGATCAAAATGAAGGAGGGATATACCAAAAAACTGTAATTTTCTGTTATGAGAAAAATTGTCACCGTTCTGCTGGCACTTGTTGGCCAGTATACATTACAAGCCCAGGGCACGGCCTCTATTGTGGGTACGGGTAAACAGGTTGACCCGTATAAATACAGTATCGTCAAAAAAGGCGATTTCAGCAAAGCCTCTGTAAGCAGCGCCCATCCGCTGGCCAGTATGGTTGGCGCGGCCATCATGAAAAAAGGAGGCAATGCATTCGATGCCGCTATTGCTACACAACTGGCATTGGCCGTTGTGTACCCGGGCGCGGGTAATATTGGCGGGGGTGGATTTTTGCTCGGCCGTAAAGCCAATGGCGAACTACTCGGTATCGATTATCGCGAAGCGGCACCAGAAAAAGCCAGCAGGGATATGTACCTCGACAAAAACGGGAATGTACAGATGGCCCTTTCACAAGCCGGTCACCTTGCATCGGGCATACCCGGAACCATTGCCGGTTTATTTGCAACATTGCCTTATGCAAAACTTCCTTTCAAACAATTGATACAGCCTGCTATTGACCTGGCCGAAAAAGGATTTGCCCTAACGGAAAGAGAAGCGGCCAGCCTGAATGCCACAAAACAATCTTTTCAAAAATACAGTACACGCCCCACCGCTTTTGTAAAAGAAGCCAAATGGAAAGCGGGCGATACGCTGATACAAAAAGAACTGGCCGCTACTTTGAAACGAATACAGAAAGATGGCGCACCCGGATTTTATGAAGGCGAAACGGCCAAACTGATCGTGGAAGAAATGCAGCGGGGCAATGGCATCATCAGCATGGATGACCTGAAAAATTATACCGCCAAACTGCGTGTACCACTGGAGTTTACCTACCATGGCCACCAGGTAATCAGTTTTGCACCACCTAGCAGCGGCGGTATCCTGATTGCGCAGATGCTGAAGATGATCGAGAAATTTCCGGTGGGCACTTATGGATTTCAATCCACCAAATCTGTACAACTGATGATCGAAGCGGAGCGCAGGGCTTATGCAGACCGTGCTGAGCATATGGGCGACCCTGATTTTTATAAAGTACCCGTAAAAACATTAATGAGCGATGCTTATGCGCAGCAGCGAATGAGTGATTACAATCCTGATAAAGCCGGCCAGAGTACCGCCGTAAAAGCGGGCCTGATCAAAGAAAGCGAAGAAACCACGCACCTGAGCGTAATGGATGCGGAAGGAAACATGGTTTCTGTAACCACCACGCTCAATGGCGGTTATGGTAGCCGCACCGTAGTAGGTGGCGCCGGTTTTTTACTGAACAACGAAATGGACGATTTCAGCGTAAAACCTGGTGTACCCAATATGTATGGTGCGGTAGGCGGCGAGGCCAATTCAATTGTTCCCGGCAAACGCATGTTAAGTTCGATGACGCCAACACTTCTGTTAAAGAACAACAAACCCTATGTGGTTGTGGGAACACCCGGGGGTACAACCATCCCCACTTCTGTTTACCAGGCCATTGTAAACCTGGTTGATTTTAACATGAGTGCCGACGATGCCATCAACAAACCCAAATTTCACCACCAATGGTTACCCGATGAAGTAGCTGTTGAGAAAGATTTTGATGCCGAAACCAAAAAGCAGTTACAGGCCATGGGTTATAAAATAACCGAGCGCGGTGCCATTGGCAGAACGGAAGCCATCCGTATTTTGAGCAACGGCAAAAAAGAAACCGTTGCCGATAAAAGAGGCGATGATTCGGTAGCGGGGTTTGCACCTTAGGAATTATTTTGAATGTTGTCCCGCCAACGGCGGGATATATGTTGAATGAATAGCTGATTATGCATTCAAATTAATCATTCCTTATTCAGGAATGCGTTGTGCAACTAAAGCGCACTATGTAACGCTGCGTACTTTAGTATCTTTGATAGTGATCTTTTTTCACGAAAAGGAGCCAAGTTGGCAAAGTCGCAAAGAAACATGGTTTTTGCTGCAAAAACTTTGCGACTTTGCCAACTTTGCTTCTTTGCGTGAAATGAATTTCGTTCACAAAAAAATCACCCCCTTGCTTATTCAACATCATTGACATGTCATCATTCGAAACAGGATTTTTAAAAGATACCATAAAACGTTTCCGGTACTACAAAGAACTGGGCGATAAAACATTTGAGCAAATTGCGGAACCCGCTTTCTTTTTTCAGCCCTCCTCCGAAAGCAACAGCATTGCTGTGATCATACAACATATGTATGGGAACATGCTTAGTCGCTGGACCAATTTTTTAACCGAAGACGGCGAGAAAGAATGGCGCAGGCGCGATGCGGAATTTGAACCAATGCAATGCAGTAAACAAGACCTGCTCGCTTTCTGGAACGATGGCTGGAAATGTATGCTCGATACCCTGGAAAATTTAACCCCGCAAGACCTCACTAAAACCGTTACCATCCGAACAGAACCATTATCAGTGTATGATGCCATCCTCCGGCAGCTGGCGCATTATCCTTACCATGTTGGCCAAATTGTTTACATCGGGCACCTGGTAAAGAACGAACAATGGGCATCCTTGAGTATTCCCAAAGGAAACAGTACGCAATATCTCGAAACCGTAAAGCAGGCGCAAAAGAAATAAACAGCAACCCGCACGAAACCCCTTATACCATTGCTTTACCAGTTACTGTTTCTGCGATATGGCATTGATGAAACCCAAACATAAGATGCAGGAAATTTCTAAAGTGTCGGCTAAGATGCTAATAACTAATTTATCTATGCGCTAAAGAGCATGGCAAAGACATGGCGAGTTCTATTTTGTATTGCCATAATCTTTAGGTATTGCCATGATCTTTAGATCGTGGATAAAATCATTCACTACTATATCAGCCTGGGACTTTAGTCCCGGGTAGCTCCATTTTTTCTTGGCTCGATGGACACTGTGCAGAGAAATGGTTAAAAATCTGGTGAACCCATTTCATATAACCCCTTTAGTAATTTGACATGGTTTGGGAACTATTCCAGATGTAGATAAACCCCAACTATGATTTAACTATCATTGGGAGAGCACACAGGGAGCATACAAGGAAGATACTGGGAACATACCAGGAACATACCAGCAACATACAAGAAAGGAACAAGCACCATACAGGGAACACTAGGGATAGCCTGGAAAAATCCTAGCCCTCAATTCTTTTTCGCTTCATTCAGCAGCTTACTAATAGAATCCTTGGCCGCAGAAACAGCCGCCGGGTCCATGTCGTGAAACCCGGTTCGCAAGCTGATAACCAACCAATCCCGATTGGCAGGATGGCAATGCCGGTTTTAATGTTATGCCTGTTCCTCTTATCATTCCATACCAGGCAAAGCGCATCAACAGGATAAGTGAATGCTGTAACATTATGGTCAAACCATGTAACAGTCTCGGGATACACGCAACATAGCTTTGTGCTTATTAATATTCTTCTTTCTACACCGAACTGATCAATAGTAGCACTCAACCCTTCTGCTATCTTTCTTTTCACAACCAAAGATTCAATCATGAGACAAATTCATTTTCCAGGAAATCCCACACCCTTACAACTGCGAACAAAACTTTCTTCTTTGTTCAGCAATAAATGGCTGCTCGCCTTATTGCTGCTTGTTTTAGCAGCTGCTTGTAAAAAAGTTACCGAAGTACCCGGCATCATCAACCCCTGCCCTGTTGTGGTTTCAACAGACCCGATGGATAAAGCGGTTGATGTGGTATTAAATAAGGTAATCTCTGTAACCTTTAATACAGATATGAATGCTGCTACCGTTAATGGTAATAGTTTTAGTGTTAAGCAGGGCACACAGATCGTATCCGGTAAAGTAGCGGCTACCGGTAACGGGGCCGTTTTTACGTTTACACCCGATGTGTCTTTACAGCCTTTTGCAGTTTATACAGGCACCGTTACCACCGTGGCTTCGGATAAATACCGAACGTCCATGGTAGCCGATTATGTATTTTCATTTACAACCATTCCGCAGCTAACCGTATCCGCCAATCTTGCTGCAGGCGGATCGGTTTCCGGTGCGGGCAATTTTGCACAAGGTGCTACTGTTACCGTGAGTGCCTTGCCGAAAACAGGTTACACGTTTACCAACTGGACCGACAGTGGTACAACAACCGTTGCATCTGCGAGTCCGAGTTACCAGTTCAAAGTAGCAGGCAACAGGGCATTGGTAGCCAATTTTACGATTATACCACCCGCTAAATATGCGGTTGTTCTGTCATCCAGTCCGATTGCCGGAGGTTCTACATTTGGTTCGGGCTCTTATGATGTGGGATCTACGGTTACCGTAATTGAATCGCCAAATCCTGGATTTACCTTTCTTAACTGGACGGAAAACGGGGCCATAGTTTCATCCAGTTCCAGTTTCCAGTTTGTGATCGCCGGTAACAGAACACTGGTTGCAAACTTTACCAGCATACCTGCTTTACAATTTGCAGTGATCTTATCCAATAATCCTGCGGCAGGCGGAACCAACTCCGGATCAGGCACCTATGCTTCCGGAACCTCTGTTACAGTTGCTGCTTCAGCAAATACAGGTTACACTTTTGTTAACTGGACGGAAAGCGGAACCATCGTTTCGACCAGCGCCAGTTATACGTTCCCTATCGCAGCAACCAGAACATTGGTGGCCAATTATGTGATCAATAGCTATACATTAACCACTACTGCCAATCCTTTAACAGGAGGCAGTATCACAAGAAGTCCTGATCAGTTGAAATACGATCATGGTACACAGGTATTGCTTACCGCTTTACCGGCACCGGGTTATACGTTTACCAACTGGACCGAGAACGGAACCGTTCTTTCAACAAGCGCTGCTTACCAGATCAGCATGACGGCTAACCGGTCATTGGTGGCCAACTTCAAACTGAACAGTTATGGCTTAACGCTTGTCATCAACCCAACCATTGGCGGAACCGTTACTAAAAATCCGAACCTGGCATTATACGATAGTGGAACAACGGTTCAACTTACCGCCACACCAAATCCAGGCTACACATTTACTTCATGGGCCGGAGATGCTACTGGTTCAACCAATCCGTTGAATGTGGTGATGAACGCGAATAAAAATATCATTGCCAACTTTACCGCAGTAGTACCCCTTGTGAATATGGGAACCGCTGCCAATTTCGGAGCCTACGGCGGTAATGCGGGTATTACCAACCAGGGAATTAATACGGTTATCAATAACGGCGGTATAGGTACTACCGCCGCTTCTACACTGGTAACAGGCTTTCACGATATGACTGGTGATAAATACACGGAAACGCCTCTCAACATCGGAGATGTGAAAGGAAGAATCTATACTTACGCACCTCCTCCGGTAATATTCGGTCCAGGTGGTCCTTTCGGAGGTAATGCAGCAACAAAAGTGATCGCCGACCAGGGATTGGCTGATGCGAATGCGGCCTATCTGAGTATTTCACCCGCTTCTAAACCAGGTGGTACAGATCCCGGTGCGGGCGAACTCGGTGGATTGGTATTGGCCCCGGGTATTTACAAAGCAGCCAGTGGCACATTTAACATCACACTGCTTGATCTTACCCTTGATGCAAAAGGAGATCCTAATGCAACCTGGATATTTCAGACCGCAGCAGGTTTAACGGTTGGGACGCCATCAGGTGGCAGAAGCGTTAAACTCATCGGGGGCGCACAGGCTAAAAACGTATTCTGGTATGTAGGAAGTACCGCTGTGATCAACTATGGAGGTGGCGGTGTGATGACAGGAACCATTATTGCCAATTCTGGCGTAACCATCTCATCACCTGCGCAGTCTGTTAACGGTCCGCAGGTTATTTTAAATGGCAGAGCGCTTTCACTGGTATCTTCTGTTACCATGGTAAATACCACGATCAATAACCAATAACACGATTACATAAACATCCCGCCTGTTGGCGGGATGTTTACTAAACAAAACAACTGCATTCATTTTTAAAAAGAATTTTATGTTACAATTTCATACCGTAAAAAAAAGAGTCCCTATCCTGCTGTTCATGTTTATGCTGACAGGGATCGCAGGCCATACACAAAGCATCACAAGGGTACACCCCAGCTGGTGGTTTGGCGTATCGGGCGCCGCTAATTTCAACCATTATCGCGGAACAACACAAATGCTGAATAATGATTTTACCGTACCTGCTGCATTTCATAAAGGAGAAGGTATCAAACCTTATGCATCAGTACTGGCAGAATATCGTCCAGGAAAAGTATGGGGTGGCATGCTGAATATCGCGTATGATAACCGCGGCGGCAAGTTTGATGAAGTAATTGCTCCATGTAATTGCCCGGCAAACTTAACAACCAATCTCGGTTACGTAACCATAGAACCAAGCTTACGCATAGCGCCGTTCTCTTCTGCATTTTATATTTTTGCTGGCCCAACGGTTGGCATGAATGTAACCAAAACATTTGCTTATACACAGTTGAAACAACCGGATATCAGGGCCGACTGGAGCGATCTTCGCAAAACCGTATTCGGCGCGCAGGCAGGATTAGGCATCGATATTCCGCTTTCGAAACCAACCAGCGAAACACAGATGACACTTTCTCCATTTGGATCTTTCCAAACAGACCTGGGCAGCAGTCCACGCAAAGTAGAATCATGGTCCATCTATACAATCCGCGCAGGCATCGCACTGAAATTTGGCACAAAATTAAATACAGCCAAACCCTTGCCCGCTCCTGTTACCATCACCAATACAGTAATGGTACCGGCAACACCGCTTGAAAAAGATGTTCAGTTCTCTGTACGCGCCCCTAAAATCATTCCGGTTAACAGAAGGGTGAAAGAAACTTTTCCTATCCGCAAATCTATTTTCTTTGACATGGGGTCAACAGAGATCCCTAACCGGTACGTTAAACTGAATGCATCAGAAGCCGGATCGTTTAAAGAAGAACAATTGCAGGAAGCGCAACCCAAAAACCTGAGTACAGGCAGGTCTGCAAGACAATTAGCGGTATACCATAATATTCTCAATATTATAGGAGATCGTTTACGAGCCAACCCACAAAGTACCATTACGTTAACCGGCTCATCTGATAAGGATCCTGCCCAGGGAAAACTAATGGCAGATAATGTAAAACAATACCTGGTTACTTCGTTCGGCATTGATCCTTCCCGGATCAATACAGAGGGCAGAGACAAACCGGTAGCGCCATCAGAACAATCCGGAGGCACCAAAGAACTGGCTTTGTTACGTGAAGGAGACCGAAGGGTAGACATTACCAGCAACTCTCCCGAACTAATGGTACAGGTAGGTGGCGCCAGTTCCGAATTTCTCCGACCGGTTCAGATCAATGCTTTCCAGGAAGATCCATTGGATAGCCATGTGATCTTTACCAATACCGGCGCCAATGAATTGTTGAATACATGGTCTATTGAAGTTACAGACGAGCAGGGCATTGTGCAGAATTATGGCCCGTATACCATGGACCAGGCTTCTGTTCCTGGCAAAACAATACTGGGCACCAACATGCAGGGTAATTATAAAATTGTTATGCGTGGCGAAACAAAAACAGGACATACCGTACGTAAAGAAAGTTCCGTTAGCCTGATGAAAACGGAAGACAGCCAGCAGGAAGGGCTTCGCTACAGTATTCTTTTTGATTTCGACAGGTCAAAAACCAGGGAAGTATATGAGCGTTTTCTAACAGATATTGTTGCCCCCTTAATTGCAGATAATGCAACGGTAATCATTCATGGCCATACAGATATCATCGGAGAAGAAAAATACAATCTCAACCTCTCAAAAGAAAGAGCAACCGAAGCGCAGCGTATCCTCGAACGTGCTTTAACAAATGCCGGCAAAAAAGGCGTAAAGTTTGAAACCTACGGATTTGGGGAAGATGTATCCATGTCGCCTTTCGAGAACAACTATGCAGAGGAACGTTTTTACAATCGTACAGTCATCATAGATATCCTACCGGCAAAGTAATTTCTCAAGCCGGAAAGTACCACAGGAACCACATTGTACTAAACTACAATGTGGCCTGTGTGTTTTATGGGGTCTTTGTTTTGAGCACGTTTATAATAAAAGAATAGGATTTGCAAAATAGACCAACTTTGGCCTTAATTTCAAAATGACGCGCTACCAACCGGTTCAAGCCAGATATATTAAATAAGATTTTCTGTAAATTGCTATTGGCAAAAGGAATTCGCCAAATTAACAGAAGCTATTTACATGACCTCATTTGCAGACATTCTCATCCCCGCCGTTTCGCTTTTGCCAAAACTGGATTCCAAACTCATTGCGCTATTAAAAACATTGTCGCCGGAAGACTGGCAACAACAAACCATTGCCAAAAAATGGAAAGTGAAAGATGTAGTGGCACATTTACTCGATGGCAATATCAGGATCCTTTCCATGCTGCGCGATAATTATGCGGGCGAGAACCCGGTGATCCATTCCTACCAGGATCTGCTGGATTACCTCAACGGACTGAATGCCGACTGGGTAAAAGCCATGAAAAGGGTAAGCCCCTCCATGCTCATTCTTTTACACGAAGCAACCGGCAAATCCTATTGCGAATACTACGCATCATTCGATCCCTTTGGCAAAGCAGGTTTTGCCGTTAACTGGGCCGGCGAAGAAGAGAGTAAGAACTGGATGCATATCGCCCGCGAATACACCGAGAAATGGCTGCACCAGCAACAGATCAGGGATGCAGTAGACAAACCAGGATTGATGGAACGCGAATTCTTCTACCCCTTTATTCAAACCTGTATCATGGCGCTGCCTTATACTTACAGGGATATTACTGCTGCAGAGAATACCAGTATCCGGGTTCGTATCACCGGTGAATCTGGGGGCTGCTGGCAGATCGTTTACACAGGTGACAGATGGGATTTTGTAACAGAAAATATTCCTAATCCAACCGCCACGGTAGAAATTGATCCGGATACCAGCTGGCGGTTGTTCTCAAAAAGTATCCGACCTGCCGAAGTGATGCACAAAATTGTATTGAAGGGAGATATCGCTCTCGCAGAACATGCTTTGCATATGATTTCCTTCATGGCTTGATGCGGGCAGGTTTGTGTGCGGGCAACTATTTCACGCAAAGTCGCCAAGAGTGCAAAGAAGCAAAGAAAGAAACTACCTGGTACAAAACTTTGCGACTTTGCGTGAAAAAATTCTCCTCTGCAAAAGAGAAAAATGGCGATAAGAGTCGTTCTCTCGAACTCTTTTTCTCCAGCCTTCTCTTATTGAAATACTACCACAGCTAAGAACAAGAGGTTCCACAGCAATCTATTCATACATTTGACACCCAATCAACCCATCATGAAGCGCGGTATTTTTTTTAGCATTCATTCCATCGCAGGACTTGTATCCGGATTATTCATTCTCCTCATGTCATTATCCGGCGCCGCACTGGTACTTCATGAGGAACTGGATTCGCTCCAATACCCTGCTATCATACAGGAACCCGGCAAACCGGTACTGCCGGTAGATAGTTGTTACCGCAGTTTGCAAAAAAACCTTCCACATGCGCAGGTAAGCAGTTGCTACCTGGCAGAAAATACAGGAAGACCTTTTATTTTTTCGGTCTATGATTCTTCTTTTGAAAAAGGCACCCAAACCATGCAGGTATTCATGCACCCGCAAACTGCGGAGATCCTGTGGAAACGGGGTGGCGGTAAAGATGGGCAGCATAATTTCATGGCATGGCTTACCGTATTCCACAATTCATTTCACCTGAAGAAAACAGGTGAATGGTTATTGGGATTTTTTGCCGTGATCTTTGTGATCAGCATCATCACCGGTATTATTCTGTATCGAAAAAATATTGTGCCGGTTCTGTTTTTCAAAAGAAAGCTATTTCGCCGGGCCAACCTGCACCAATTGATTGGGGTATATGCACTTTTGTTCAACCTCATGATCGGCATAACCGGTTTCTGGATGCAGCGATACGTATTCAAAAAAGAATTCTATGCGGCTGAACAGCCTTATACACCAGTAATCAAACCATCGGGCCCGCTCTTTTTCAATATAGATAGCTCTTTAAAAGAAGTACAGAAAAAGCATGTTAGCTTTACCGGTTATGTGATTTATTTTGCACCAAGCAAACAACGCAAAACGGCAGTGTATGGAAGCCGTTCCACCAACGCGTTTATCCACTCAAAGAAATTTGCCGATGCCGTTTTTCTCGACAGTGCAGGCGGTATAGCCAAAACGGCTTTTGTAACCGAGATCATTCCCGAGAACCGCCGCGATATCATTAATGCGCAGTTGCATTATGGCAGGTTTGGTGGCTGGGGTATAAAACTATTGTATGTGTTGTTCGGCCTGTCGGGTGGCATTCTCAGCATTACCGGTTTTATACTTTGGTTGAGAAGGAATAAAACACGCGGTTAATTTAATTCTTAAGACCGGTAAGTGAGAACTGTACGACACAAACTGTTCTCCGCAGATTTCTTTTATTTTGTCGGAAGTAAACCCTGTGGAGAATTAAAGCGACACTAAGATCTTTCCGATTGAATGATCGGCAGATATTCAAGAATTAGAACCCCGTTATCAATTGCCCGCGCGTGTTTGAGTCCAAATTTTTTTAATTCCAGGTTGTCATCAAAAAGTCTCAGCCCACCACCGATCGAAACAGGAAATACCATCAGCCGCAGCTCGTCGATGAGGTCATGGTGAAGCAAGGCCTTGACGAGCGTGGCGCTCCCATAGACAAGAATATCACCACCTTCTGACTTCTTCAGTGCTGCAACATCATTGGCCACGTCGTGAAGGATATGACTGTTGTTCCACCCTACCTCTTGCAGGCTTTGGGATACAACATATTTTGTCATCTGGTTGATGGGGGCAGCAAACCCGTCGCCCGTCTGACCAGGCCAGTATGTTGCGAACGCTATGTACGTAGTTTTGCCCAGCAGCAAGGTATCTACGTTGGAAAGTTCATCGATCTTGTACCTCTCCGCTTCCGGAGAGCTGTATGTAAACTGCCAGCCTCCATGTGGATGTGGGGTCTCATTGCCGCCTGGCGCCTCGATCACCCCATCGAGGGTGATGAATTCGGTTACGATAATTTTTCGCATGATCGCTTTTATGTGAAAATAGTTAGCCTAGTTTGATCAAACAGAGAAGAGAACGACAATTGCCAGGGGCAAATGCGTCAAGTGATTGAATGAGCACTTTTTTCCCGCAAGGTCTGCTTCTTCCGTCTCATACTAACCCGCATAATCCTTTTTAAGAGACTGTATGGGGAATACTAAAACTACCACTTCGCATTCTTCGCTTTAAAGAGGATGTATTTAATAGTTCAACCTTAATTTGTTTATTTTCACCCCCGAATACACCGCACACATTTGAAACAGTACCTGAAATACCTATTGTACCGTTTACACCTGGCAGATGGGCTGGATGATTTTTTATTTAAAAAAGCATTGTCTGAGAACCATGCACGAAATCAGGCTTTCCTGCAAAACAACCCTTCTGTTATTTTACCGGATGATCGTATCCTCTTTGAAACTTATCAAATCAATTACAAAAAATTTATAGAAGATGGCGCATTGGCCGCAGCGGAGATCATTGGCTGGACAACCCCTTATCTTGCTAATGAAAATCCCCGGATCCTTGACTGGGGTTGTGGTGCCGGAAGAATTACCAGGCATATCGCCACGGCGCAACCCAATGCGTTGTTGTATGGCTGTGATACCAATGCGGTTTTCATCGATTGGAATAAAACAAACTACGCTGGCATTACATTTACCACCATCAACGGGTTTTCACCAACTCCTTATGCACCGGATTTTTTTCAGTTAGCATATGGGTTTTCCGTACTCACGCATATTGATGCATCAATGCAGCAGGAATGGCTCACCGAAATGCACCGGATACTGGATGCAAAAGGCATTTTATTCATTACTACGCATGGCAGTAACTATTTGCCGCAACTATTACCTTTTGAAAAAAGATCCCTGAAAGAAAAAGGATTCTATACCCGGCGTTACCCGGTTCATGGCCGCCGGATGATGACCACCTACCACGAAGCCGGTCAATTCAAAAAAATCATAGCACCCATTTTTGTGGTAAAAGAATGGTACGATGGAAAGCAGTATCCTGAAAAAGCCGGTGGACAGGATGTGTGGATCCTTCAAAAAAAATAAAGCCTATCAAATTTTGAGTTCGCTATACTTCAAAATTCCGTGCATTTATTTCTCTGGTATTGGCCTTACGATACTACTTGTTGTTGGAGATAACATCAACAACAGAATAAATAATAACGCCACAGATTCGCAGATTAGTTCAGCAGTCCCCTGCAAAATCTGTGAATCGGTGGCGAAAAAAATATTGAATACTGATCCTTTCGAGTACAGCCCTTACGATAATACTTGTTGCTGGTGATAACACCCAACAACAGAACAAATAATAACGCCACAGATTCGCAGATTAGTTCAGCAGTCTCCTGCAAAATCTGTGAATCGGTGGCGAAAAAAATGAATGTTGAAGTTCTCACACTTCAACATTCAATATTCCTTGTTCAATATTCATTATTTTCTCAGTTCCGCTTCTTTCTTCTCCCGGTAAGCAGGGTCTTTGGCCAGTTTCTGTACCTCATCCAGCTTGGCGATGTAGATACTGCGGCCATGTGTACCCAGAATCAGGTCGTTCTCACGCGGATGTAAGGCGATATCGTGAACCGGCACACTGTAAGGCAATCCTTTGTTCCACATCATGGAACTGGCGCCGCCATCAATGCTAACATACAAACCGCCATCTGTACCAATGTATAATATGTTCTCGTTAGTAAGGTCTTCCTTGATCACGTTCACCGGCTCGTTTGGAAGATCCTTTCCGATCTGTTTCCAGCTTGCTCCGTAATCTTCACTTACATACACATATGGCAGGAAGTTATCATTGCGGTAACCATTCAGTGAAGCATATACCCTTCCTTCTTTAAAGGCAGAAGCAGTTACACGGCTTACATACAATCCTTTGGGTAATTTTTTAGTAACCAATTCCCATGTATAGCCCCCATCTTTGGTAACCTGGATATTACCATCATCAGTTCCCACATAGATTAATCCAAAACGAATCGGGCTTTCACTGATGGTAGTAGAGGTTCCGAATGGCACATCGCCCTGTTTTGGATTGGTGGTCAGATCGCCGCTCATGGCAACGGAACTATCGCCCTTGTTGAACGAACGGTGGAACTTATTGCTTCCATAATAAAATACATCCTGGTTATGCCTGCTCAGCAGGATCGGCGTTTGCCAGTTATAACGCAGGGCCGTTTCACCAAGGTCGCGTGAAGGACGCACCGATCTGAAATCCGCACGGGAATCTGCCCGGCTGGCACCTACCACCTGCCTCGAATACGCACCAAACTGCGAACCGCTGTAAACCGTTTTGTTATCGCGCCAGTCTACCTGCACCTGCATTCCATCTCCGCCACCAATTCCCTTGAAAGGATTTTCGCCGGAATCGTACCAGTCGTAATTCTCTTTGGTAGTACTTGATCCGAACCAGGTACCATTATCCTGCAACCCGCCATACACATTGTAGGGTTTGGCCATATCGAAAGTAACGTTGTAGAATTGTCCTACAGGCGGTGTATTGGCTTTGAACCAGTGTTCACCATTATCATAAGTAATGTTACAACCTCCATCGTTGCCGATGATGATATGGCTGTCTTTTTTAGGATCGAACCAGGCCACATGATGATCGGCGTGTACATTGGCCCCACCAATGGATTTGAAGGTTTTACCTCCATCGGTACTCATCTCTACATCAAAACCGGTTAATACAATCTTGTTATCATCAACCGGGCTCACCCATACTTTCCCGAAATAATAACCATAAGTACTGAACAGTGTTAATGGTTTGGTATTGGTCTTTTTCCAGGTTTTACCGGCATCCTCACTGCGGTACAGTTCGCAGCCGATGATGGGTGTTTCAAATAAAGCGGTATTGGCATCAAACAAAAAATCCCAGATCACAGATGGTTGGTATTTCCCATTTGCAACGCCTTCTTTAATGGAAGCTGCCGTATATTTTTGCGGGATCCCGTTCCTGCGGTTGCCTATGAACGCAGAAAATTTCTTGTCGTCAAGTGCCTGAAACTGTTCTTTGGTAAGGTCTTTAAAATCGCGGAGTACATAACGGGTTGAATCCGTTTTTTTCAGTGCCGTATCCGCCTGGTGAAAATTATTATCTACCACCGCATACACAATCGCTGGATTTTGCTGTGATACTGCAAGGCCAATCCTTCCTACCCCTTCTCCATTCGGAAAGCCACTTCCTTCTTTTGATACCAGTTCCCAGCTATCACCGCCATTGGTGCTTTTGTAAATACCGCTGGTTTTTCCGCCCTCTTCAAAATTCCAGGCGCTACGGGTTTTATACCACATGGCCGCATACAATTCGTTTGGATTTTTTGGATTGATATCGAGATCAATAGCCCCTGTATTTTCATCAATGTACAAAGTCTGCTTCCAGGTTTTACCACCATCTGTGGTTTTGTAGATACCCCTGTCTTTATTGGGTGAATACAAATGCCCCGTTGCCGCTACCCAAACGGTATTGTTATCCGTTGGATGCAATAGGATTTTTCCGATATGCTGGCTTTCCGGCAGACCGATGTATTCCCAGTTTTTGCCATTGTTGGAAGATTTATAGATGCCGATCCCTGCATAAGAAGAACGGCTGCTGTTTACTTCGCCGGTACCTACCCAGATGGTGCGGGTTTTCCAGTTAACGGCAATATCACCCAGGGTAAGAATGTCCTCGGAATCAAATACTGAAGTAAAACTCTGGCCATTGTTTACCGTGTACCAAAGTCCGCCGGAAGCATACGCAACATAAAACTCGGTAGGATCATCCGGGTTAACATCCACATCCACTACCCTTCCACTCATAACACTTGGACCAACATTGCGGAAAGGAGTGCCATTTACAAGGGATTTCTGGAGCAGGGCTTTGCGTTGTTCCGTGCTCTTTAAACGATCTGAAGCGGGTGTAGGTTTTACCTGGGCCATCGTTTGAACGGCAATAAACAGGCATAACAGGATTGTTAATCTTCTCATGGCAGTTATAAATAATTAATAAATTCGAGTTCCCAATTTAGCAATTATGCGTCTTCTCCTGCTACCGCTGTTCATTTTATTTTCAGGTATTGCGCATGGTCAATACAAAACCTATCGCATCAGCGACCGGGGAGATACGTTGAATGCCATTGATATAAAGGGATTAAAACAGGGAAGATGGGCCCTAAAAGGGGCTGCATTGCGCGGCCAGCCTGCATATGAAGAAGAAGGGGTATTTGTGAATGATAAAAAAGAAGGTGTATGGCGCCGGTTCAACGAGCTGGGCGATCCCGTTGCTGTTGAAACCTACCGCTGGGGGAATAAAAACGGCATTTGTCGCTATTTTACTATTTCCGGACTGGAAAGAGAGGAAAGCTGGCGTGCCGTAAGCCCGGATAAGGCCTATGATACGATTGATGTACCCGATCCCATCAACCCGAACAAATTCGAGAAGGTAATTGTAAAGAACGAAGGTGTTTCCATGCGCCATGGCACCTGGAAATACTATTCCCCAACCGGCAAGCTGGTAAATACGGAAAGCTGGTTCCTGAATAAACTACAGGAACCCGGCGCCGAAGACCCAACAGCCGGATTGGCTAAAGTTAGCAAGGACACCACAAAAGCCAAGCCTCCTGAAACGACCAAACCCAAAGTGGTACTCGATTTTGAAAAGAAAACCTCCAACAAGAAAAAAGCCGTCCGCGATGGCAGAACAGGCGGCGGCTAATTAAAATACCCACACATTATAATTACTTTAACCCGTTGTTGACGGAGTTAGAAATGCCGGCTGCCAAATAACAACTTTACGCCTGTAAACGGAGCAACTATAAGCGGATAGGATTGTGAATAACAAATGAATTAGCTAACCAATACCGTGGGGAAAAATCTCCCAAAACCGCTTTATTAAGTCCTAAACCGGCTCTTTTACCCCCCCCCCTTTCCCTACCCTTTGTTCGTATTTCGTTCGTGTTTTGTTCGTACTTTCTTCGAGTGTTCTTCGCTTTTTACGTCTATTTCCCGGCCGAAACCCGAAGAACACTCGAAGAAGGGGCGAACAAAACACGGTTTAAGTAAGAGAAAAGAGCAAAGGAAAGAGATGGTTGACGACCACTGCCCTTTACAAACCCAACAACTCCGCCAACGGGTTACTTTAACTTGATTTAACCTCTTCAACCCCTTTTAACCCCTTTAACCTTTTTAACCCCTTTAACCAGGTTTACCTTTCCAACATCCCAAAGGCAACCCCCAGCCTTCAACCTGCGTATACCAGGCAATAATAGTAGCTTTAAAGCCTGTTTATTTCAGAAACTGTATCCTTTAGAACTTTGCCCCGGGAGATACACCAGATATCAAGCTTAATCAACGGTTGTTGTAAAAACGACCGGAACAGCCAGCGTGACCTGTACCACTGGCTGTATGACTATGCTATAAAGATCTGTTACCGCTATGTAAACAGAACCGAAGAGGCGGAGGAATTGGCTAATGAATCCTTCATCAAATTATTTAAGAACATTCAGCAGTTCGATAGTAGCCGTACCGGCGAAACAGAGGCTTTGCTGAAGGGATGGTTCAAGCGTATCGTGGTCAATACCTGTATCGATCATCTGCGCCGAAATCACCTGAAGCTGGTAAGTCAGGAAATAAGTGAAGAAGGAGAAACCTTTGCCGATGTACAGGAAACGGGGGTAGACAAACTGATGTACCAGGAGATCATAGAAGCGATACGAAAACTGACGCCTGTTTACAGAACCGTATTTAATTTGTTTGTGATAGAAGGATTCAGTCATGAGGAAATTTCCGCGCAACTAAATATCAGTGTGGGGGCATCCAAATCAAACCTGTCGAAAGCCAGGCATAATTTAAGAAAAATCATTACCCAACAAACCGAGTATAAGACATATGTATAATCTTGGCGACGATAAGGAACTGGATCGTTTGAGCAGGGAAGCTGCCGGGAAGTACACAACGCCCGGAGAAGCCAACTGGCAAGCACTCAGCGGAGAGCTGGATAAAGTATTACCGGTAGAGGAAAAGAAGCGCCGCATCCTTTTCTTTTGGTGGCTGCTGCCTTTGTTATTGATAGGTGGCGGACTTACCTATTGGTTGATACCCAAAGAAGAAACAACTGCTGCTGTTACAAGTCAGTCTGCTATCACTGTTCCACAGGTAGCTAAAAAACAAAGCCATGGAGCCATAGTTGATGCGTCGCTTCAAAAGAAAGAAACAACAACAGATGTCACAACCAATTCTACCGTAGCAGCACCTTCGCGCAGTGCAACTACCCTTGTAACAAATAAGAATGGTTCTGTGATTAATATAAAAAAGAACCCGGAAAACAATTCGGCTATCCCGGGCAACAGTTCCCTCTCGCTTAACAGTTCAGCGAAAGCAGGAAAAGCCGTAGATCAGGTTTTAACCACCGCCAACCCGGCAAGTGCCATACAGAACAAGGCAACAGAGAATATTGCTGAAACACCACAAACACAATCCCTTGCCGTTACGGCAATTGCTGAGCAAGTCGTAGCAAAAGAAACAACCCAGCAAAAGAACACAATAGAAAATACCAATAACAACAATGCAACTGCAGTAAACGAAGAGATCAAAACAACGGAACCGGCTCCTGTAGATAATACAGCGGCTGAAGCAAAAATAACCAAAGCAATCAGCAGGCCCGGTAAAGGTTTTAGCTTCTCGCTACTGGCTGGTGCCGATAAAAGCACCGTGAAATTTACATACAGCAAAAATGCGGGTATCAACCTGGGAGCAATGGCCGGTTATCATTTCAGTAACCGCTGGTCTATTCATACCGGAGCGATTTATACACAAAAGAATTATAAAATGGAGGGGGAAGATTTTACTGCACCCAAGGGCAGCATCATCAGTTATTACAAGCTCGAAACGGTGGATGGTTTTTGCCGGATGTGGGAAGTTCCTTTACTGGTTCGCTACACACTTAGCCGGTCTGCCAAAAACAGTGTATTCCTAAGTACGGGCCTCAGTTCCTATTTTATGACGAGGGAGAACTACAGCTATTTCTATTATTATAACAACCAGCCGGTAACACGTAATAACAATTACATTTCAACTGATAAGCATATTTTGTCAATTGCACATTTCTCGGCTGGGTTCGACAAGAAAATAAGCCAGTCACTCTCCATGCAGATTGAGCCTTATGCCAAGCTGCCGCTGGGTGGTATAGGTTTGGGCGATATCAGACTCAGCAGCTTCGGCATCAATTTTTCTGTTCAATACAGGCAACCCACGAAAAAATAAAGGCGTATCATTTATTAACCTGTTGATTCTGTTGGCGACTAAACTTGCTCTGTGGAACTCAGTGCTATTTTGCGCTTCTGTGGTGAAAAAAAACTATTGTGAAGTAGCCCATATTTTTTTCACCACAGAGGTACAGAGAGACAGAGTTCACAGAGCGTTCTCTAGGTCCAATAGCACAACACGTTATCAATAGACCAAGCCCCAGGCATCAACTACTTTAATGCAGATGGCAGAATGCAATGATTTATTAACGGGGCTTCATTGTATTATCCTGCATTAATAGAAAGCAACTCTTTTGGGTTGCTTTCGTTTTATGCCGTTGATGTGAGACGCATCAACGGCGCATCAACAGCCAACCCATTTCACCTCCCCTTCACCTTACCACCTTTAACCTCTTTAACCCTTTTAACACCCCTAATGCAACACCCTATCAAAATGTTTCCTGAAAAACAATACCTGGTAATCAATCGAGTTTGTCCAGTAAGGCCAATTGTGTTCGCCCGGGCGTTCAATATAATCATGTGGTATTTTCAGTTTCAGCATTTTATCGTGCATGGCCCTGTTCATCGGTAATACACGATCCTCCGTTCCGCAATCGATCAGGATATCCAATGAATCCTTTGGATACTTCTCTATTACATTCAATGCGCTCCAATCGTTCCAGTATTTTCGGTTCGTTGTAGTATCACCAAGTCTTTTCTCTACGCCATAACCCTGTGAGATCACTGTTATATGTAATGCCCCACTCATGCTACCGCAGGCACTGAATTGATCTGAATGTCGAAACGCGAGAAATATTCCGCCATGACCACCCATGCTCAATCCTGTAATGGCCCTTGCTTTTCTGTCTTCAATGGTTTTGTAATGTGCATCAATATAGTCGGGCACTTCGTTTGCAACAAAGGTTTCGAACTGGTAAGTTGAATCGATCGGGCTATCGAAATACCAGCTGGTATAACCGCCGTCCGGACAAACGATCAGCATCTGGTATTGGGTAGCCAGTTGCTGTATATGCGGCACTTTCAGTATCCAGTTCGAATAACTTCCGAAAGCCCCGTGCAGCAGGTACAATACAGGAAAATGTTTTCCTTTCTGTGTTTCATAATCCGCCGGTTTAATCACAACCGTTTTTACGGCACGGTGCATTTTATTGCTATAGATCTCAAGGGTATCTACGGAAGTAGCATTGGCGTTGAGGGTGATGAAGAATAGTGTCAGAAGCGTAATTATTTTCATGTTGTTGATTTTGTTTTCCGTGAGACGTGAATCGTCAGTCGTGAATCGTCAGTCGTGAGTGTTTGTTTTATACTCACGATTCACGCCTCACGAAAAAAGCCACTTGAAAATAATCAAGTGGCTTTATATTTCAGGATTCTGTTGGTAAATTATTTTTTCTGCGAAGCATTCTGCATCGGGTTCACACCTTGTGATTGGCCGCGCTGGCGTGCAGCAGCTTTGAACAATGCGAATTTACTTGGCTCAGTTTCCGCATCGCCTTTTCTGGGCCATACATTATTGGCTTCGTTGATATCCGCTGTTTCCCTCAACGGGTCCAGTTTAATACTTACCGCTTTCTTCCGGGTGAGGAATAGTTTGGTAACGGCGTTCTCATTCTTTCTCCAGATCTGGGCAGGGATGCGTTGTGTTTCTTTGGTTCCGTCTTCGAAAGTAAACTCAACAATGATCGGCATTACCAATCCGCCTTTGTTTGAGAAAGAAACTTCGTACAGGTTTACATTCGCGTATTTTGCTTTGTCTGCATCGCCTAATGGATCAGGTGCTGGGAAACCTCCACCGGCTGGTGCCGGAATTTTGGTAACGGAATCATAAGGCTCCAATCCCCTGTCGTATTTCCAGTAAAAATCACGCAGTGAAGTATCCACATCCGTTAAGAACAGGATTTTCTTGTCTTCACGATTACGCATTTTAGAAATATCATCATACAAAGACAAGACGGGTTTATCTATACCGCGCGGGCCATTACCGCCAGCACCAACTCCGACACCACCGCCTCCTCTGCCACCAAATCCTCCACCCGCAGCAGGCGCGGCAGATGGATCATATACGGCATGTTTCACAGAGTCGATAGAAATATCGCAGGGGTCAATTCCGTAGAACCATCCTCTCCAGAACCAATCCAGGTCCTCACCACTCGCATCTTCCATGGTACGGAACAGGTCGGCGGGTGTAGGATGTTTGAATGCCCATCTTCTCGCGTATTCTTTAAACGCATAGTCAAACAGTTCGCGGCCCATAATGGTTTCACGGAGAATGTTCAGACCGGTTGCAGGCTTCGAATACGCGTTAGGACCAAACTGCACAATGTTCTCGCTATTGGTCATGATCGGCTCCAGCTGATCCTTTGGCAATGACATATATCTCGCCATAGTATAGCCGGCACCCATACCGCGTGATGGGTATTTGTTATCGTACAATTCTTCGGTAAGGTATTCTACAAAAGAGTTCAGTCCTTCGTCCATCCATGTCCACTGGCGCTCATCGCTGTTAACGATCATCGGGAAGAAGTTATGACCCACTTCATGGATGATCACACCCAGCATACCCAGTTTGGTTGATTCGCTGTAGGTACCATCTTTATTGGTACGGCCATTGTTGAAACAGATCATTGGATATTCCATACCATTAGATGCTTCGATACTTTGTGCCACCGGGTAAGGATATGGAATAGAAAATTTAGAATACGACTTAATAGTATGTGCCACTACTTTGGTTGAAAACTTACGGTATAAGCCATATGCTTCTTTACCATAACCACTCATACACATGATCTTCTTGCCTTCAACATAAGCAGGCATCGCATCCCAGATAAATTTACGGCTGGATGTCCAGGCAAAATCCCTTACGTTCTCTGCTTTGAATACCCATGTTTTTTTAGCGGTACTTTTTTGTTTTTCCGCTTTGGTGGCTTCATCCAATGTTACTACTTCTACCGGCTCTTTGGCGTTCTGCGCCTGGTTCCAGCGGGCCAGCTGTGCGGGCGATAATACCTGTGCATAGTTCTGGCAGGTTCCGGTTCCCAGTACCACATGGTCTGCGGGAACGGTCATCTGCACGCTATAGTTACCAAATGCCAGGGCAAACTCGCCGCGACCGGTAAACTGGTGGTTCTGCCATCCCTGGAAATCGCTGTACACACATAAACGGGGGAACCATTGCGCCATGGTAAAAAGATGGTTGCCATCTTCAGGAAAATATTCATACCCGCCACGACCACCAAATACCTGTCGGTCTGAGATCTTATAGTTCCAATCAAGGTTAAACACAAATTTCTGACCGGGTTTCAAAGCCATTGGCAATTCAACACGCATCATGGTTTTGTTGATGGTGTACTTCAATGCCTTACCGGTAATATCGGTGAGTTTGGTAATGATATCGCCATAACCGTTATCTGTTTTCTGTCCATCCAGTGCATCAATGGTAGATGTGGCTACCGATCTGCCTAATACACTTCTGTCCTGGTAGTTGGCATTGTTTACAGAGCTATGCTCGTTCTCATCCAGCTGCAACCAGATATAGGTTAATACGTCAGGTGAATTGTTATAATAAGTAACCGTTTCGCTACCTTTTAACTTGAGGTTGGCTTCGTCCAGCTCACATTTGATATCATAATCCGCGCGCTGCTGCCAGTACTTAGGGCCTGGCGCACCGCTTGCGGTACGATACTCGTTGGGTGTTGGTAAAATGGTTCCCAGTTGTTCAAATTTGTTTCCATGATTTGAACCGGGATTGTTCTTGATGTCCTGGGCATGGATTGCGCCGGCGGAACATAGTAACAACAGACAGAAAAACAGTTTTCTCATTGTAGTTTGTTTTAGAATGGTATTCTTTGGAGGGCCATTTGTAATGCAAGGGCAAAAATTCCGCCCGATAGATAGAGCAGGTATTCTCTCCGGTTGCATTTCAGAATGGATACGAATATAAACGAAATCAGTAAAATAACGATTACGATCAGCAGTTGACCAACTTCCAGCCCAACATTAAAAGCCAGCAGTTGTACAAAGACATTTTTATCATGCCCCAGCAGGCTTTTGAGGTAGCTGCTGAAACCGAGTCCATGGATCAACCCAAAGAAAAGGGCAAAAAAATATATCAGGGGAAACTTTGATTTAAATACGAATTTCTTTACAAAGAGATTGCTCACCGCGGTAATCACAATGGTTACCGGTATCAGGAACTCGATCCATTTCATCGAATAGCTCACGATATTAAATACGCTCAAGGCTAATGTAATGGAATGGCCAATGGTAAAAGCGGTAACCAGGATAAGGAGCTTGCGCCAGTCGGCGAACTGGAAGCGCAGGCAGAGGGCCAGTATAAATAGGATATGATCAATCCCCCGGAGGTCGGCTATATGCTTATAACCGATCTCAAAATATAGTTTGAAATCATTCATGTGCAGGATGTCAAATTAATCAGGACATTTGTGCTGATAAAAAATTCATGGTTGAATGGTAAATATAATGGTTCAATGGATGATGACGGGAATTCTATCCCTTGTACATCCCTTTTTTGTTTCTGTTATAGAAATAAATCATAATGCGAAAGAGGCAACTGTTGAGATCAGCGTTCGTGTTTTTACGGAGGATCTTGAAAAAACGCTTCAGAAATACACTACCGCCAAACTGGATATGCGCAAGCCTTCCGATAATGCTTTCCTGGATAAACAGATCAATAATTATATCTCCCAGAAGATCCGCTTAAAGGTGAATGGCCAACCAGTAACACTGCTCTATATTGGTCATGAAATTCAGCAGGAAAGTGTATGGAGTTATTTTGAAGTGCCCAAAGTGGCCGATATGAAAAAACTGGAAGTGGATTGCAGCCTCTTATACGATTATGAAAAATCGCAGAGTAATATTCTGCATGTAAAAAACAAGAATACTGAGAAAAGTTATAAACTGGATTTTCCGAAGACTACTACGGTGTTTGAATTTTGAACAAGGAACATTGAACAGATGAATATTGAACAAGGAATATTGAATGTTGATTGAGATGGCGCTTCAACATTCCTTGTTCGATATTTTTTCGCCACAGATTCACAGATTTTCACAGAAAACAAGTGAACCAATCTGTGAATCTGTGGCGTTATCGTTAAAGCGCTTTACTTCACTTCATCATTCCTTGTTCAACATTCCTTGTTCAATATTCGTCTGTTCCCATTCCTTGTTCAATATTCATCTGCTCCCATTCCTCAAATATCAGGGAAAACCCTGAACAGAATCAGGGAAAGCACTTAGGAATTTCTTTTCATCATTGATTAGTTTTACCTATTGATTCGTCTCTAAGAATAGTTATTGAAAACAGGGTACCCAAAAGGGGTATTTATTGAGGACAAATTTTTAATATTTTTATTTTTCAATTGGTTACGGCTCAATGCTTTATTAAGCTTTTTTTAATTGAACAATTGGAACAGGAGTTTTAGGGCTACCTGTTTCGGAAGATCCAATATCAAAACCAAACACGCTGCCAAGCTGAGACCCTCCCCCTCCTCTCGCCTTAGTTGGATTGTGTTCCTATTATTTTTTATCATTAAATGCGCCTGGTAGTAGTTCCTGTATGCTATTATCAGCTAACCAAGGTATGCGCTAACATAACAGAGCCGTATGTGATCCATAGGATTGCGATGGCGCTGAAGGGAATGTTTACATGTTTCATTCAATGTTTAATTATGATAAAAGCCGAATTATTAACAGAGCGCGAATGGCAGATTTTAAGACTACTTGCCGAGGGGAAATTAAACAAAGAAATCAGTGCAAGTCTGAATATCAGCCTGGATACAGTAAAAAAACACCTTAAAAATACATATCGAAAAATAAATGCCAGAAACAGGATTGAAGCGGTGAATTACTTCACGGTTTGCCAATCGCAGACAATCGATCATTCCATTATTACATAACGCTTACCTGATTAACTGAAAAGAATACCAGGTAAGCACATTATCACAGGCCGTAAAAAAAACAAAATACAGCCTGAAGGGAATCTTATTTGTTAACCTCAAATATACAGACCATGAAACATTATCTACAACTAAAGCTGCTGCTGCTGCTCATTTGCCTGCAAGGGTACAGCATAGCTCAAAAAACGAAACCTGATCCGCGATGGCGTTTACAGGCAACCGCAGGTGTGTCTTTTAATTACTTCACCGATGAACAGCCACATACGGGCATGGATATAGGGGCAACCACCCATATCCGTTTGAACTATTCATTACCCAAACACTTCAGTTTGTTTGCTGAAACCGGGTATGCGGCAGCGGGTGGATCGCTAACAAAATTTACAGACAACACATGGCTTGGATTTGATCCGACCATCACTTTTAAAAATGTAAAGCAGAGCAATTACCTCATCCACAGCTTGGAGTCAAGCGTTGGCGCTGCATATACAATCGGTACAAAGGGTTTGTGGTCTGTGAAAGTATATGTGGCGCCAACCCTTAACATCACAATGGGAGAAACAGAAAATTACGAGAAAACCGGGAACCTGCTTTCCGGCGTAAGCAATTCTCCCGGCGTGATCGCTACGATTAACGGAAACCAGTATGTTGACAAATTCAAACCTTATTGGTGGGGAGCAACATCGGGTTTGCAAATCGGGCTGCCGCTTGCGAAAAAACAGGAAATCCTGGTAGACTTCCGGTACGTGTGGGGACTTACTTCCGTACTGGATGATTACTCGTATATCAGCGCTCCCGGTGTTTCCGGTAATATCAGAACCAGTTCCTTCCGTTTGGGACTGGGTTATTCCATTCCGGCATTTGGCAAAAAAACAAAACAAAAAAAGTAACCACCTAACCTATTTATTCAAATTTATCACAAACCAAAACAGACAATTATGTTACATTTAAAAACCATAAAGACCATTGCAGCTGTTATGCTGGTGGCTGGTATTTTTACAGCATGTAAAAAAGATGCCTTCAGCGAGAAGGATGCCATTGCAGCGCAAACCACGTTGCTGCAAATGAAATACGACCAGGAAATTAAACTGGAACAGCTTAAACAGTCGGGAGCTACTGCACTGGCCCAGTTACAATACAGCTTTACCCTCCAGATCAATGCCTCACAATTAAGGTTAACAGACAGCCTCAACCGGCTTTACCAGCGTTATGTTGATAGCCTGACACGTGTAAATACAAAATACAATGACAGTGTGAGCCGCTCAGACTCACGCAGACGCGATATCATTGTAACTGTACGCGACCAGGTTACACTTCAACCGGTATCCGGCGCTACGGTAACCATTCCTACATTGGTAAACACTGTATTACAGATTACAACCGATGCGAATGGTGTAGCAACATTTCCGGCAGCCGGAAATATTAATGTAACCAATCCTGCATCCGCCATCGTTACCAAAACAGGTTATGGCAGTGGTTCTTTACTTTATGGCATTACCGGATCAGGCTTAGTTGCAGGAACAGCATCCATCAATATCTGGAACCAGTCGAACAGCAGAAATACCCTCAAGGGAACGGTTACAATTCAGACCAATTTTGTAAATCCATCACCTGAATTTGCAGCAGGTAAACTGGTTAACGTGTTTGCAACCGTAACCGTTAACGGTCAAAGCCAGCGATTCGATTGGTCATCTCTTACGGATGTTTCCGGCAATTACAGTATCAGCGTACCGGACCTTCCTTCAGGAAGCTTTAGTTTCTCACAGAGCGCATTCGACTCTACTGCAAAACTTGCCATAAATGGTTTCTTACCAGGTGTTGATACCATTCCATCGATCCAGAATATTCCGGCAACCTATTACCTGGGTTTACCCAATGGTGGTGTAGGAACTTTAGCGCAGAATATTTCAGGCTTCGGTACTCCTTCTTCTGTACAAAGATACCATGCCGTAACACCGTTAGATAGCAATGGTCGTGCTTACTACTTCAAGAACCTTTCATTCAATACCTATAATAACCAAAATGTACTCGCCGGCTTTATTTCACCAAACAATTTCCAGCCTTCACAAGCAAACAACTATGATGCTTCTGGAAATCTAACATCAGGTTTTGTATTTACCGCAAAATTTGCCGGAACCAGTAATTTTAACATCGACAGCTTACCCGCCAGGTTTGTGGACGTATTGGGAAATGCTGATGGACTTTTCACAAGAAGCCCAATCGTAAATTTCTTCGTTAATAATGTAGGAAAGGGCGTTGCAAATGTCAATACAGCTACTACTAATAATCCTTTCCCAGCCACAGGTACTTTTGTTCTAGTCACCAAAAGAGCCGCCAACCAGAATGCTAATAATCTTTATGATCCAGCAGCCTGGGCATTGATCAATCCTGCACTGATCAATAACCTTAGCAATGCTGTAGCCAATAAGGGTATTGCGACAACAAGCACCATAAATTCATCCAGCTATAGCACAAGCTCTACCGCCTCCATTACCAATGCCTCCGTATCAGGTGGACAGACACTTGTTGTAAACCTTACCTATGGTACAGGCCAGTTAAAGCAAGGTGTTCGCTAATAGACAAGGAGATAAACAAGTATTTAATTACAGCAAGCAAAAGAGAGGTGAGCATTATTGCTCGCCTCTCTTCGTTTTTGCAAGTATGTTCAAATAAGCTGAGTATATAGAAGTTCTCTCCATTACTACTTGTTGGTGAGGCCACAAACAACGGCGAGGAGGGTGTTTGAATTTTGAATATTGAACAAGGAATGATGAATGTTGAAGTATTTTCTTCCCATTCAACATTCATCATTCCTTGTTCACTATTCATCTGTTCCCATTCCTTGTTCACTATTTTTCCGCCACAGATTCACAGATTTTCACAACTAACAAGTGACCCAATCTGTGAATCTGTGGCGTTATCATAAAAGCCCTTCACTTCAACATTCCTTGTTCGATATTCCTTGTTCAATATTCATCTGTTCCCCCTACTCTTCCTCTCTACCCATCCCTTCTTTAGCCGTAACAAGTATCTTATCAATCCGGTGATTGTCCATATCCACAATTTCGAAAGTGAATATTTTCCATTCCATGGTATCTCCGGTTATGGGGATCTTTTCGAGTTCGTGGATAATGAAACCGCCCAGCGTATCAAAGTCCTGGTCGCCTTCCATCATCCATTCCGTTTTATCAAAGTGTGAGAGAAAATCGTAAAAAGGGATCTGCGCATCTATCAGAAAAGAACCATCGGCCCTTTTGATGATCTCGTATTTCTCATCTTCTTCCTGCGGTATATCACCCACAATGGCTTCCAGGATATCGTTCAGGGTCATCAATCCCTGTACACTGCCATATTCATCTACAATAAAACACTGGTGAATCTTGGTTTGTTTGAATTTTTCAAGCACCTGGTAGGCCGTATTGTTTTCGGGCACATACATGGCTTCGCCCATGATCGAAAAAACCGTGGCATTCATATCAGCAGCGAAAAGCCCCTTAATGGTTACCACCCCCTTGATATGATCGATGTCTTCTTCACAAACCGGGTATACGGAATGGATCACCTCCTGCATTTCTTTTCTTACCTGCGCAACGGTTTTACTGCCATCGATCCAGGTAATCTCACTTCTGTGTGTCATTAAGGAAGTAATATTCCGGTCGCTTAAATGAAATACACGTTCTATAATATCCTGCTCCGCTTCTTCTATGGCACCGTGTTCCGTTCCTTCGCTGATGATGGCCTTGATCTCTTCTTCCGTTACCTGGTTATCGTTGGTTTTGATATTGAGTAAACGGATGATGAGGTTGGCCGAGATACTCAGCAACCAGATAAAGGGATACATGATGGCCGTAACAATCCGCATAGGGCCCGCAACGGATTTGGCAATTCGTTCAGGATTACTCAAACCCAGCCGCTTGGGAACCAGTTCGCCCAATACCAGCGAGAGATATGTTAATACCACTACGATCAAAGCTGTGGCAAGGGTGCTGCTGTAAGGTGCTAACAGATCGAATTTAGCCAGCCATTCCTGCAAAGGAATTTTAAAACTATCACCGGAATAAATGCCGGTTAACACACCGATCAGTGTAATGCCGATCTGTACGGTTGATAAAAATGTTTCGGGGTGATTGGCAAGCGAAAGAGCCCTTCTGGCATCCGGATCGCCTCTTTGCGCCTGCGCTTCCAGTCTTGCCTTGCGTGCAGACACCAGCGCGATCTCGGCCATGGAGAAAAGACCGTTGATCAGGATCAATACCAATAAAATAATTACTTCAGTCATTATAGGAACCCAAATCTAATCAATCCCCGCCAAATGGGATATTAAGGCTGTTTTACCAGTTGAAGCAATACATATTTCGGAACTTCCTTGTCCCTTGTTTCGGGATTGAGAAAAGGAAGCGACAAAGCCGTAACACCAAAATGCGGCCCTTCGTGCAATACTTTTAATTGCGGGAATGCTTGCTGAAATACAGGCAGGCTGTCTTTGCTGGTAATCACCAGCTCATCCGCTCCGAAATTTTGCACGCTGGTTCTGGTCGGAAAAATATGTTTGCTGTAAAAATGCAAAGCCCGGCCTTCATGGATACCGTAAAGACCGATCTTTTCTTTGGGGAGATGATTGGATTCGATATAAGCCGCGGCTTCATTACCCAACTGGTATTTTAATACATTGGGATAGAATGCCGATGACAGCAACACATTCACCCCAATAACCGTGAACAATGCAATGGCCAGCAAGCGGGGCAGTTCTGTTTGTTTTTTAAAGAGCAGAACCAGGTATGCTGCAAAGCCGGCTCCGGCCAGCATGACAAAAATGGCGGATACCGAAAAGGGCCAGGCCATCAGCACCGCCGCAACGATCCATAACAGTCCAAAAATAAATCCGTGGAAAACAAGCAATGGTTTTTTCCATTTGTGCAGGGTTTCAGTAAACAACAACCGGTATAAAAAATTAGCGGTAACGATCGAGGCCAATGGGAATACCACAAAAATATAGTGCGGTAACTGCGCCTGGCTGCGGGCAAGTATGCAATACGTAACGATAAAGCCGCCGGTACTGATCCATTCACCATTTCCGTACAAGCGGAATCTATGAACAACCAGATCTTTCACGGAAAAGACCAATCCCAGTAAAAAGAAAACGATCCATGGTAAAAAACTCCAGAGCATATTTTCCAGCAGGAAAGTGAAATGATTCATTTCATTGAACACATTTTCGCCCGTATAGCGACCAAAGCTTTGTGTCCAGTAATAAAAACGCAGGCCGGATTGAATAGGCACCCCATTGATCATTTTTCCCTGGTGCAGGTCAAACTGCTGGTATAAGCCCATGCTCATAGGAATCAGCATAACGGCGATAATGATCAACCCCAACAGGTATTCCCATCGGAACAACTGTTTCCATTCCCTGCGCAAAATGAAGTGTGGTACAAACGCGAAAGCGGGTACCATCAATGCGATAGGTCCTTTGGTCATCATACCAGAGGCGATGGCAACAAAAGCCACGATGAAATATTTCCATTTGCCGGTTTGGTACCAGGCCGCCATTTGCCAAAGGCTTAGCGCCACCCAGCCCATCAGCATCGTATCACAACGTACATCGTGGGTGATGAGGAACAGTGCCTGCGAAGCGGCCAGCACCATGGCACTTAGCTGTGCAATTTCTTTCCGGTAAAACAACAATGCGAGGCGGTAGGTACTGTACACGGCCAGTATGGCAAAAAAGAAAGAAGGAAGCCGATAAGTCCAATCATGCACACCCAGTATTTTCATACTAAAGGCGGAGAGCCAGAACAGCATGGGGGGTTTATCGAGGTAATCATAACCAAGATCAAATACCTGCAGCCAGCTTTTGTTCTCCAGCATTTCGCGGCTGATGGATGCATATTGCGATGCATCGATATCCATTAAAGGGATCATTACCATCCCCAGCAGGTAGGTAAGGATACAGATGGCGATTACGGTGATAAATGTTCGGTTGCTGATCATGGTAAACAAAAATAGCTTTTTTGACTCAGTTTAATTTTTGCCAATGACTCAATTTGATTTCTTGACCGCTAGATAGTCAGTAAATTTTACCGCGAAGGTGCAAGGGCGCGAAGGTTCGCAAGGCGTTCTGTTGAAGAAACTCCTTGCGCATCCTTGCGACCTAGCGCCTTTGCGGTTAAAAGAACTTCAGAACAGCTCGTTACTTTTCCAGACTTGGGTGTGGTGTAAAAGATCACTATCTTTTGCCAAATATTTTCATGCCGGTGGTATTCGATCTCTATATGTTGCACAATACGGATTCTCCGCATGGGTATCCCTATGTGGGTATCAGTGCGGACAGTAAACGCATCATCAATATCTGCGAAGAGCATATTCATATTCTCGATACAGCAGATACGCTTTTTTTTGAAAGTGATTATCTCCCCACCTATCGTTCGTTTGAATTGAATCTTACTACGCTCGACCGACTGGTAAATGCCTATACCGGGCAGGAGAGCTACCGTATCATTGTTCGATTTAATGAGGTAAGGCATATCACTTTAACCTATCATTCGCCCACCAATGAGGCACCAAAGGATTATGATATTTTTATCGGCTACCCTGAGAAGCGGGCGGTTCAGTTAATAGAAGATGTATATCCATTGCTCAAAAAAGTAATTACAGAGGTATATCAATAATAACTTGACTATTCTATTTTCTCTGTGCAACTCCAAGTCTCTGTATCTCTGTGTTGAAAAAAAGGAAATGTTTTTAGAATGACCCTCTTTTTTCAACACAGAGATACAGGGTGCACTGAGTTACACAGAGGGTCCTATCATTTTAAAATATAACTAACGGCCAAGGAAGAATTACATAACGAGTCCGATCTTCTTATTATAAAAAACAGCCGTACCATACCCGATCAAACTACCCAGCAAGGCCCCGCATAAAACATCCACAGGGTAATGCACGCCTACATATACCTGCCCATAACAAATGGTAGCGGCCCATAGCAGGAACAAGTACCGCCATTTTTTAAGAATGGGTTTGAGCGTGATACAGATAAATACCGCAAATCCAAAATGATTGGTAGCATGTGAAGAAGGAAAACTATATCCACCCGAACAATTGTTCAGGATCAGCCGCACCTGGCTTTCAAGAAATTCATCGCGGCAGGGTCTTGGGCGGGCAACCCAGTTCTTGATCAGTGTGCTGCTGAGCTGGTCGGTTATGACCAGGGTAAGTACCACGAACAGGATCCAGGGAATGGCTTTCTGCTTAAAATTCTGTAGAGCGAAAATCACAAAGAAAAGATACAGGGGCACCCATGCATTGGCTTCGCGCCACCAGGGAAATACACTATCCAGGAAAGCACTGTTCCATTGGGTATTGATCTTCAGGAACAATTGCGTATCCCATTGATCTATAATGATCCATAGTTTGTGAAAAAAAGAAAGCAGTAATACAGAAGCCGTCATGGGAGTAAAGATACAGGCAGTTTTAACAAAAAAATGAAGCCCGCGGTTCTTCCCTATAAAACAAATGATGTATTTTAGGGATATGAGAACGCAACTTTGTATGCTGCTGCTTGCATCGCTGGGGTCTTCGGCTTTTGCGCAAACCAAAACCATTCCGAATGTCGTGGTCGTAGGTGGTAATGAATTTATTATTCCTTTGGTTAACCAGGATACGATCCGATTAAAAGACAGGTTCAAACAGCGCATTCCTAATAACAATATGCCTAACGTATTACAGCTTGCGCTTGCTCCGCCGGTTTACCAGGGCAATAATGGGAAGGGATTTGATATTTATAAGTCTACAGTAGATAATATGCCCATCCTGATGAATGACAGCAGTTTTGTATCCAACATGCCTCTATTAAAAACAAGGATCGATACTTTGCCGCTAAATGGTTACTACCGCAGATGGCCCACTCAGCCAAAGCCTTATGTGTTTCCAAAGAATAAGTAAAAGATTTGCAGATTATTTTTTGCGGGCAATAATGATCATGCGGGGAGATTTCCTGATATCGTACCTACCCAACTGGTAATCGCCAAATACTTCCTGTACCTGCATTCCCTGGAAAGCGAGCATATCAGTAAAATCGCCTAAAGAAAACTTGGCAACACGCTCCGTATATAAATGTTTGGGGGCTTTGTTCTTCTCATCACTCACCTGGATCTGCTTGAAAAAATGATCCTCATCCTGCCATTTGGTAATGTGAAAAGTAATGCCTTCAAGGGTTGTGGTGAATGATTTCTCCAACCGTTCTTCCGAATAATGCACATTCAGGTAATCGATCACAAACATACCTCCGGGCCGCAGGCTTTGTGCAATGGTACGGATGGCATTATCGTGTTCGCGGCGTGTTTTAAAATAGCCGAAACTGGTAAAGAAATTGAACGCGTATTGAAAATAGTTGATCCAGAAAGGCAGGCGCATATCGTGCTGGTAAAAATGAAGATGCTCGTCTTCATCCAGTTTGGCCTCTTCAATAGAAGCCGCGGAAAGATCTATCCCGGTTACATCAAAACCCATTTCGGCCAATGCCTTGCTATGCCTTCCTTTCCCGCAGGCTACATCTACCATGCTACTGCCGGGAAGCGGCTGCAGGTACTGGATCAGGGTCTGGATAAAACGCAGTGCCTCCTGTTCATCCCTGTGTTGGTATAACAAATGATAATAATCTGAATTGAACCAATCTTTGTACCACGCTTTATCCGGCATAACTGCTCATTATCCTGCAAAATTACGCCAGCGGGGCAAACAAAAAATTTCTATTATGTTTGCATCCCTTAAAACTTCCCGCATGGCATTGATCAAAAGCATTTCAGGCATCCGTGGCACCATTGGTGGCAAACCCGGTGATACCCTTAGCCCGATAGACGTAGTTCGTTTTACAGCCGCTTTTGGTACCTGGCTGGCTACTCAGTCTGCTAACAAAAAGGTCATTATTGGACGCGACGGAAGGATCAGTGGCGAAATGGTACAAAGACTTGTTGTAAGCACCCTCAATGCCCTGGGATTGGATGTAATTGATCTGGGGCTAAGTACCACTCCTACCGTTGAAATGGCCGTAGTATTTGAAAAAGCGGCCGGCGGTATTATTTTAACGGCCAGCCATAACCCCAAAGAGTGGAACGCGTTAAAACTGCTTAACCACAAAGGCGAATTCATCAGCGGCGAAGTAGGTGCCTTGGTGTTGGATATTGCCGCTAAAGAGGATTTTGTTTTTGCGGGTGTGGATCAACTCGGTTCTTATACCACCAACGATACTGCTTTGCAGCAGCATATTGATGCGGTTATCAATTATCCATTGGTAGATGTGGCTGCGATCAAAAAAGCAAAGTTCAATATTGTACTCGATGCCATTAACAGCACCGGCGCCATTGCCGTTCCGCTTTTATTAAAAGCATTGGGTGTAAAAGATATTACCGTACTGAATGGAGAAGTGAACGGAAAATTTGCACATAACCCCGAGCCTTTGCCCGAAAACCTTTTAGGACTTTGTAATGCAGTAAAAAAACAGAAAGCCCATATGGGTATTGCTGTTGACCCCGATGTGGACCGGCTTTGTTTTGTTTGCGAGGACGGTAGCCTGTTTGGCGAAGAATACACACTGGTAGCCGTTGCCGATTATATATTGAGCCAGCGCAAAGGCAATACCGTAAGCAATATGTCATCCACCCGCGCATTGAAAGATGTAACCATCAAACATGGCGGCGAATACACCCCCAGTGCCGTTGGTGAAGTGAACGTGGTAAATAAAATGAAAGCCGTGAACGCGGTAATCGGTGGAGAAGGCAATGGTGGTATCATTGTTCCCGATCTTCATTATGGAAGAGATGCCCTGATCGGTATCGCTTTATTTCTCACGCACCTGGCCAAACAGAAAAAATCGGTTCGCCAGTTACGCAATACGTATCCCGATTATTTTATGAGCAAGAACAAGATCGAACTCACACCGGGCTTTGACCTGAAAAAGATCTTTGATCATATCAAGAAAAAATACAAAAAGAACCCCATCAATACGGAAGACGGTTTAAAAATTGAATTTGAGAACGACTGGGTTCATCTCCGCACCAGCAATACCGAACCCATTATCCGTATTTACGCCGAAAGCAATTTCGAAACCACCGCTTCCAATATTGCACAGAAACTGATGCAGGATATCAGGGAAGCGATGTGAGGGGACAGACAACAGACAACGGATGACAGATAAACGTTGAAGGCTGATTTGATGATCCGTTGCTGTTCTTTTTTCCTTTATAATTAATTTTAGGCGGTCGTCGGTCGTCGGTCATCCGTCGACTTTTACCTACTTTTGTATGACTATGGAAAGAATTTATCTCGATAATGCCGCTACCACCTCGCTTGATTCGCAGGTGCTGGAAGCCATGATGCCTTACCTGACCAGCCATTTTGGAAATCCTTCTTCTATTTACAGTTATGGAAGGGAGTCGAGGATGGCCATTGAAAATGCCCGCAAATCGGTAGCCAAAACGCTGAATGCGCATCCGGCGGAGATCTTCTTTACCAGTGGCGGAACGGAAAGCAGTAATACGGCCATCACCGCCGCTGTTCGCGACCTGGGTTGCAAACACATCATTTCATCCGTAATAGAACACCACGCCACCACACATACCGTTGAATATTTATACCATAACGGCGAAGCTTCTTTAAGTTATGTGAAGTTGTTACCCAATGGACATATCGACCTGGAAGACCTTGAAAAATTACTAGCCGAAAGTGAAGAGAAATGCCTGGTTACTTTAATGCATGCCAATAATGAGATCGGCAACATGCTGGATATTCATGCAGTGGGTGAACTCTGTAAATTATACAACGCCATTTTCCACAGTGATACGGTACAGACCGTTGGCCATTTTCCTTTTGACCTGAGAAATACACCTGTTCATTTTGTAACCGGTGCGGGACATAAATTTCATGGCCCCAAAGGAGTTGGGCTTTTGTACATTAACGAGAATGTAAAAATCAAACCTTTTGTACACGGCGGTAGCCAGGAAAGAAATATGCGTGCCGGTACCGAAAACCTGTATGGTATTGTAGGTTTTGCCAAAGCCTTGCAAATGGCAACCGACCAATACGAAGCAGACAGCAATTATATCAAAGGGTTGAAAATATACATGCTGGAACGGCTGAAGAAAAATATCAAAGGCGTTGCATTCAATGGCGATCCGCTGGGAAGAAGTTTGTATGCGGTATTAAGTGCCAGTTTCCCAAAAACAGAAAAAAGCGAGATGATCCTTTTCAATCTCGACATCAACAATATCTGCGCCAGCGGCGGCAGCGCCTGCACCAGCGGCGCCGACCAGGGCTCACACGTAATCCGTGCCATCAACAATAACCCCAACCAGGTTACCGTTCGTTTCTCCTTCAGCAAACACAATACAAAAGAAGAGATTGATCTGGTGGTAGAGAAGCTCAAAGAGTTGATTTAAGAACAGAGGAATATTGAATATCGAACAAGGAACAGATGAATGTTGAAGTATTTTTCTTTCACTTCAACATTCATCTGTTCCTTGTTCATCTGTTTATCATTCCCTACTGATAGTCATCTTCCCTAAACCCATCCTCTTCTTCTTCATCCAGGTTCATCGCACCGAGGTTCATCATGCTTCCCATCAGGTCCTTGAATTCGATCTTGCCGTCAATGATTTTTTTGCTGATCATGGAATAAGAAGAAAGTCCGTGCAATACAAATTCCATCAGCAATGCATTTTCTTTCTCGTTCGCGTGCGGGAAATATTTTTTCACAAATCCATACAAGCCGTCCACCTTGTATAATGTGGCGATCTTATCCGCGTCTTTCATATCCAGCAACAGGTCCAGGTGGTTGCCTGCATCAAACCATTTGGTAACGGCTTTGTATGGATTTTCCGTTTCTTTTTCTTCAACGGAACGTTTGCCGGTATTTCTTTTTTTCTTGAGCTGTTCGGGATTCGGGAAATATTGAATAAACTGGCTGCGGATCGATTTATCCAGCAGGTTCAACGCTACCTGGTACGGACCTTCCTGCTCCCCTTCATATACCAGTTCTATTTTCCCTGTAATGGCAGGTATAATGCCCGACAGATCGCTGATCCATACCTGTGTTTTTTCTTCATTGTGAATGATGGCGCGGCGTTCGGCACTGCTAACTGCATTTTCGTATGCGGCAATGGTTAAGCGGGCACTCACGCCGCTTTTCTTGTCAACATATTCATTGGCCCTTGCTTCAAATGCCACCTGTTCTACCAGTCTTTTAATAAGATCGCTTACCACTACCCTTTCTTTCTGAACATCCAGGATATCCGCTTCCTGTTCCGTAATGGCCAGTGATGTTTCCAGGTCTTTGGGGTAATGTGTCAGGATCTGGCTTTCGATCCTGTCTTTCAGCGGCGTAACAATGCTTCCGCGGTTGGTATAATCTTCTGGATTGGCGGTGAACACGAAAAGAATATCCAGCGGCATACGCAATTTGAATCCACGGATCTGGATATCGCCTTCCTGCAGAATATTGAAGAGGGCCACCTGTATCCTCGCCTGCAGATCGGGCAATTCGTTGATCACGAAAATACCGCGATTACTCCTGGGGATGATGCCGTAATGTATCACTTTCTCATCCGCAAAACTCAGTTTCAGGTTAGCCGCTTTGATGGGGTCGATATCACCGATCAGATCGGCCACACTTACATCGGGTGTTGCTAGTTTCTCTCCATACCGTTCACTGCGATGCAGCCAGCGGATGGGGGTATCATTTCCATGCTCAGCAATCAGATCTTTTGCAAACTTGCTCAATGGCTGCAAAGGGTCATCGTTCACTTCGCTTCCGGCAATAATGGGTATGTATTCATCCAACAGGTCTACCATTTGCCGGGCCATACGTGTTTTGGCCTGCCCGCGCAAACCTAGGAACAAAATATTATGCCTGCTCAGCAAAGCTCTTTCCGTATCGGGTATTACGGTATCCTCATAACCCATAATTCCTTCGAAAGGATTTTCCCTGTTGCGTATGCTTACCACCAGGTTGTTCCGGATCTCTTCTTTTACCGTTCTGGATTGATAGCCACTCTTTTTTAACTGGCCAAGTGTTTGTATTTTCTGTATGTTCATAGCTAAGAGGTTAAGGAGATGAAGGAGATAAAAGAGAAAGAAGCTGTTCCAAAAACTCCTTTATCTCTTTTGCCTCTTTATCTCTTAGTAAACGGTTTTACGCTTCCCGCTTTCAAAGTCTTTAAAAATAAACGCCCCCAGTTTATCCAGTGATGCAAAAAAAGCTTTGCCATTGTTCATTTCTGTGAACTCCTGTACAAACCTTTGCAGGTAAGGATCGGAAGCGATCATAAAAGTAGTGATGGGAATCTTCAGCTTTTTACACTGTGCCGCCAGGTTAATACAACGGTTCACCACTTTCCTGTCGAGGCCAAAACTGTTCTTATAATATTTCTTGCCGATCTTCAAACAGGTAGGCTTGCCATCCGTGATCATGAAGATCTGTTTGTTTGGATTTTTTCTTCTGCGTAGCAGGTCCATCGCTAGTTCCAATCCAGCAACGGTATTGGTGTGATAGGGTCCCACCTGCAGGTAGGGCAAATCTTTGATCTCAATACTCCACGCATCATTACCAAACACCACGATATCCAGTGTGTCTTTAGGGTATTTGGTAGTGATCAGTTCGCTCAATGCCATCGCTACTTTTTTGGCGGGTGTGATCCTGTCTTCACCGTATAAGATCATGGAATGCGAAATATCGATCATCAGCACGGTTGAAGTTTGTGTCTTAAAATCAGTTTCCCTGATCTGCAGATCATCTTCCTGCATCGAAAAACTTTCGATACCGCGGTTGATCTGCGCGTTGCGGATGCTTTCTGTGAAATCGATCTGCTCCAGCATATCTCCAAACTGGAAGGGGCGTGTATCGGGATTCACCTCATCACCCTGCCCGGGTTTAAAAGTCTGGTGATTGCCCTGGTTTGTTTTTTTCAGCTTCCCGAAGATCTCTTCCAGGCTTTTTTTACGGATAGTCTGTTCCGATTTTCCGGTGATGGAGAAACTGCCATCTTGTGGGTTTTCCTGCAGATAGCCATTCTCTTTCAGGTCATCAATAAAATCGCCCATCCCGTATTGATCATTGGTAAGCTGGTATTGCCTGTCGAGCTGGTTCAACCATTCCAACGCTTCGCCCGCATCCCCATTGGTATAGGTAAGCAATTGCATAAAGAGGTCGAGCAACTGTTCAAATTTGCTCTTACCGTTTTCATTGGGGTTAAAATGTACAAACCTGTGCCCGATCATATCACTAATCTATTGAAATTGAATGCTGTTTCTATAAATACCCGTGTATCATACAGAATCTTCACAAAAGCTTATGAGGAAGTAAAGCAGGTGCAAATTATCGTATTTAACGCCTTTGCCATTTGAATTTGAGCTTAGGCGGTAAATTTTTTCTAATTTCATAAAGCCGGTTAATTGTTTATTCAATCCAATAACGATGAAAAACTATCCAGGAATCCTAATAGCTATGACGCTTTGCGGACTGGCGGCCTGTTCCAAACCCGACCCCGCCACACCGCTCGATATTTCGATCAATAAGATCAGCGATTCGCTCATTTCAATGCCTATTACATTTAGCGCCAAAGTATCGTTAACACCCGATTCATATACCTGGGATTTTGGTGATGGCACTACCTCTACCGAGATTAGTCCAAAGCATATTTATCGCAATATGGGCTTTTATAATGTAGGGTGTGTTGTTAAACGTTTAGGCATGCCATTTTCGGCATCTTACAGGCTGGAAATAAAAGGAGATGGAAGGATGCTGGGGCTGCGGCGTTTTTCCGGAACGCATACTTATAATTCAGTAAATCTGAATGGAACAGCAATGAACGATGTAACGAGGGTTATTCCAGATACAACACTTACTATTACGGCACCAGGTTCTTATAAAATTGCAGTTGATGGACATTTATGGGGTGCCTGGCAACATGATACCGGAACAGAAATATTATTCCAGACCGTACCTAACACAACCTATGGAAAAGTTTACACCTATCTTTTTTACTATCCGGCTAACGACAGTGTTTTTGTTTACTATTCAGTTACAGACAATCCTAAATTTGGCGATCGGCAGAAATATAATCTTTCGCAAAAAAAATAAGATTGCAGATTGCCATGCTATTGGGCCATTCAAGATATCAGTTTCTATTTTAACAAAACAGCCCGGCAAAATTGCCGGGCTGTTTTGTATCAGTGATCTTTTATAGATTATTTCTTCTTCTCCCCATCCTTCGCCGCCGAATCTTTCGGCGCCATTAATTTACCAGGGATCTGGATACGTGGATTGGGATTGTATACAGACTGCATCTGGTCCATCATAGACAGGTAACCGGTGGCGGCACGTTTTTCTTCCGACATATTATCCGCATTGGTTCCGGTAAGCGAGTTATAGTAGCGCACCTGTTGCTGCAGGTCTTTTTTTACGGACGCGGATACTTTATTGGCCAGTACTGTATCGCCCGCCATATAACAGGCTTCTAGAAACAGCAATGAATTACGGTTGTGCTGGTTGGCACGGCTTGTCATACCATAATCGAAATTGCCTCCACTGTCAAGCATCTTATCTGCTTTTTCCAATACTTTTTTCGCTTCGTCCTTACGGTTCTTGCTAGCAAGATCCATGGCCAGTTCAGAATAAGCGGTACGTATGGTGTTCAGGTGGCGGCGGTTCTCTTCGTCAAAATAAACCCCTTTTACATTGGCGTTTCCAGAACTGAATTTGTTCATGGCCCTGTCGAGCATCCAATCGGTATTCACACGCTGGTTTTCTACCGGCACCAGGCGGAAACTCAAACCATCTCTGCGCAGGTAAGCATCGAAGCCCAGTTCCGCTGTAGCATTGGTAAAGTAAATAGGTCTGTTCCATTTATTGGCGGCAATGATGTTCAGCAATGCCAAATCGTTTTTCACCATGGCGCCTTTGGGAATATCAAAACGCATTTCACTTACCACGCTATCAGTTGCATTTACGGTTCCGTTTTTCTGAACCAAGGCTTTGTCAACAGGAACTGATACTTTTTTCACAGGGAATGTATTCAATGCATCGCCATTGCCCCTGTCTTCCATATTGGCAGGATCATCGCTTCCTACATAGTTCTTCATCAGATCATACAGATCATAATACGCATTCTGCGGAATGTTTTCTTTGGGACGATACAACACATAATCACGTTTACCCCCTTCGATCTGCTCCGGTGTCCAGATCACATCAATCGGATCGCTTTGGTTTACTTTGTAACGGAGTTCATTAATGTACCAGTCAATTCCCAATAAACTGAAATTGATCACACGGATATCTGGACGAATCCCTTCCACTTCCTGCGCATACCATAATGGATAGGTATCGTTATCACCATAAGTAAAGAGAATTGCATTAGGCGCACAGCTTTCAAGATAATCTTTGGCCATATCCCTTGGCAGTTCTTTTTTACTGCGGTCATGGTCGTCCCATTCCTGCTGCGCCATTACTACCGGTACGGCCAGCATACATACAATGGTTGCAACCGATGCGGCTGTGGCCTGTGATAGACCTTTGCTTAACCAGTCTCTTACTTTCAACACGCCCAAACCAATCCACACTGCAAATGCATAGAAGCTTCCTACATAGGCATAGTCACGCTCACGAGGCTGGTAGCCAGCCTGGTTGAGGTACAGTACAATGGCAAAGCCTGTGAAGAAGAATAACAGCATATTCACCATACCATCATCGCCTCTTTTCTTGAATTGATAGAACAAGCCGATCAATCCCAATATCAGGGGCAATAAGAATAGTTTGTTATTGGCTTTGTTGTTCTTTAAACTGTCGGGCATCATGCTCTGATCGCCGTATATCATATTATCAATCGGTGCGATACCAGTGATCCAGTTACCGTCTCTTTTGTTACCGGCAAACAATCCCTGGTTATCGTTCTGCTTACCAGCAAAATTCCAGAGGAAATAGCGCATGTACATCCAGTAACTCTGGTAACCGATGAAGAAATTCACGTTATCGGCCTGGTTAGGGGCGCGTTCATATTTACCGTCACGGGTTTTATTAATACCCAGGTAATACGCGTAATAGTCCGCATGGTTCTGATCGTTGCTCGGATCCCAAACCCTTGGCAGTATCATTTTATCATCAGCAGCGTAAACGTATTTCCTGTCCTGTCCCAGCTCAATGTATTTGCTCTTTGATTTCTGGTAACGCATCCCTGTATTCTTCAGGTCAACAGGATCCGCGGTAAATTTCTGTCCGTACAATAATGGGAAATCACCATACTGGTCGCGGCCAAGATAGCCAACCAGGCTGATGGGGTTATCTACATTGTACATATCCACCGAGGGGTTCGCGTTACTGCGTATCATGGTAGTTACATACGTACTGTACCCAACCAGCATAAAAGTAAAACACCATACGCCCAGGCGCAGGTAGGCCAATGATTTTTTAGCGGCGAATTTGAGCGCCCACCAGATAATGGCGGCCAACAGGGCGAAGAAGAAAACAAAACCCGAGAAGAAAGGCAGGCCAAACCCGTTTACAAAATAACGGTCAAACGTACCGGCCAGTTTTACGGAAAATTGGATCACACCTACCTGAACGGCACCGGTGATAATACATCCGATCACAAAAAAGATATAAATGCCACCATAATAGGCTTTCTTATCCTTGCCCGATCTTTCGATCAGGAATAACAGGCCGATCGCCACAAGTGTACCCACGATCATCAGTCCGGCCATGGTTCCATCCATCGGCACATTATCGGTAGATTCGGCAGAGGCGCCGATCAGGGCAAAGATCACGGCTCCGATACCTCCAATCACTGCTAAACGCAAAAACCATTTGCGCAGGATAGCATAATTAAAGGTTTCTCTCCTGCGGAAATAATACACCATTACAATGGCGGGAATGGTTAACAGGTTCAACAAGTGAACGCCGATAGACAATCCCATCAGGAAGAATATAAATACGATCCATTTATCCGCACCCGGTTCATCTGCATGGTTCTCCCATTTCATGATGGCCCAGAATACGATGGCGGTGAAGAAAGAAGACATGGCATATACCTCGCCTTCCACAGCGCTATACCAGAAAGAATCACTGAAAGTATACGCGAGGGCACCAACGGCACCTGCGCCCATGATCGACCAGATCTGGCCACTGGTAAGGCTATCGCTTGTTTTTACATTAACGATCCTTCTCGCGAAGTGGGTAATGGTCCAGAACAGGAACAAAATGGTAAAACCACTTGCCAATGCACTCATGATGTTTACCGCTTTGGCGGCATTCATGGGGTTATCGCCAAAGAGTACAATAAAAATACGGCCCAGCATTACAAACAGGGGCGCTCCCGGTGGGTGGGGTATCTGTAATTTAAAACAGCTACTTACAAATTCGCCGCAATCCCAGAAACTGCCTCCGGCTTCCGCGGTTAAAATGTATACGGTACAGGCAATCAGGCATACTACCCATCCAACAAGGTTGTTGATCTTCTTAAACTGCATTGTTTTGGTTTTTAAGACGGGCAAACATACCCCAATAATTGTGAAATGGAAAATGAGGAACCGGGATTCGGTTATTTTAAGAAAAACTTATCTAAATCAGTGATGATCACCTTCGCAATGACAGGTCCATTCCGTTTCGAGATCGATACAGGTAACCACGGTAACCGCGTCATTGCAGGGAGCAAAAATAACCCGCAGGTGCTGCTGGTCGCGGGTATAACCCTCCACAGCATATTTTTTACTGCATTCCTCCCCATTCAGTTCGCTTTTCCGGTAGTTGATGGTTCCTGTTTTGAGTATTTCAGAGATCTCCTCCCCGGTAATATGCCGGCAGTCCATACGGCACTTGGCGTGCTTACTGTATTTAAAGTGCGAGGGATGACGGTTGAGACCAGGCTGGCCGGAAGCATTATTGCTGTCGGCTTCCTGGTGCCTGACAGCTGTTGTACCGGAATGAACGGCACCGGTATTTGCCTGCCGCCTGCATAATTTGAGCGACAAACCCATTACAACAACTAACACGATAATAACAGGAAATGCTTTTCTCAGGTTCATGGATATAGGTTGAATAGGATAACGAAATACGAACAATTTAGCCATAAATCCCAGTTGTAGTATCTTTGCGGCTTCTATGGATAAAAAGAAAACAGTGGCTTTTCACACTTTGGGGTGCAAACTCAATTTCTCGGAAACCTCTACCCTTTCCCGTTTACTGGAAAATGAAGGTTTTGAGAAACGCGGTTTCGACGATATGGCGGATGTGTATGTGATCAATACCTGTTCCGTAACAGATAATGCGGATAAAGAATGCCGTCAGCTTGTACGCCGTATCCAGCGCAAGGCACCGGAGAGTTTTGTGGTGATCACGGGTTGCTATGCACAATTAAAACCCAAAGAGATTGCCTCCATTCCCGGGGTTGACCTGGTATTGGGTGCCGCGGAAAAATTCAATATTGCCCAACACATCGGCGAACTGGCCAAGGGCGATGCGGCAAAGATCTGCAGTTGCGATATTGAAGAGGTAAGCGGTTTCAATGCATCCTTCTCTCAAAACGACCGTACCCGTACCTTTCTGAAAGTGCAGGATGGCTGCGATTATAACTGTTCTTTCTGCACCATCCCCATGGCCCGAGGCAAAAGCCGGAGCGATAATGTGACCAATGTGGTGAAACATGCCACACAACTGGCGGCAGACGGCGTAAAAGAAATTGTACTTACCGGCGTAAACCTGGGCGATTTTGGCAAAGGCGCCGATGGCAATAACAAATACGAAGAAAATTTCTTCGACCTGGTAAAAGCGCTGGACCAGGTGGATGGAATTGAACGTTACCGGATCTCTTCCATCGAACCCAATCTCTTAACCAATGAGATCATCGAATATGTGGCCAACAGCGATAAGTTTATGCCGCATTTCCATATCCCGCTGCAAAGCGGAAGCAATGAGATCCTTGGGTTGATGAGAAGGCGCTATAAAAGAGAATTGTATGCCGACCGGGTAAACCTGATCAAGACCCTCATGCCGCATTGCGCCATTGGCGTGGATGTGATCGTAGGTTTTCCGGGAGAAACGGATGCGCATTTTACAGAGACATTCGATTTTCTGCATTCGCTGGATGTATCATACCTCCATGTTTTCACCTATTCGGAGAGAGACAATACCAGGGCACTTGAGATCAAACCCATTGTTCCGGTTTCTGTTCGCAATGAAAGAAACAAGACCCTACGCAACCTTTCTTATATGAAGCTGCAATACTTCACCAACCAGTTCACCGGCCAAACACGCAAAGTATTGTTTGAAGCTTTTGAGAAGAACGGGATGATGGAAGGATACACAGATAATTATGTACGCATCAGCACACCGTACCGGAAGGAGTGGGCGAATGCGATCGTTGAATGGAAATTGTGATCGTGAGACGTGAGGCGTGAATCGTCAGTGGTGAATCGTCAGTGGTGAATCGTGAGTGGTGAGTAAAAGCGGAAGTACTCACGACTGACGATTCACCATTCACGACTACATTGGCGATAAAAATTCCGCGGGAAACTCTACCACCATTACCTGCCCAAGGCTTTCCAGTTTTACATATACTTTTTTCTTGCCGCCGCGCAGTACGGTTCCTTCATTGCCCATGAATACGCCGTGGTTTACTTTGATCCTGGTTTCTTCCCGGAAACCATCCTGCGAGATAATAGAGATGCTGGCATCTTTTTCGGAAAGGTATTTTTTGATGATATCCACTTCATCATCCTTAATAACAGCAGGTTTTCCCAGATAGTACACAAAATTGAGTACGCCGTCCGTCATCAATACTTTGGTACGCTCTGTATTGTCTATCCGAACAAAAACATAGGATTTGAATAAAGGATCTTCAATGATCTTTTTTCTGTCGCTCCACTGCCGTTCCACTTTCTGCAACGGGCACCAGCTTTCAATGCCTTTCCTGATCAAGGCAGCATCGATCTTTTTCTCCCATCTTGGTTTTGTATATAATGCGTACCATTTTTTCTCAGGCTCCATGCAAGCTGTCTTTGATCGGTTCAAAAATACACAATATCCGCCAGCAGCAAATAAATGGCAGTGGCTCAGTTTTATTTCTGAACGAAATATTGTCAATCAATTAACCCAAAACACAAAATTCCACGGAGAATACGGCGTGTTATTTAGCTAAGAGGAAAAGAGTGAAAGAGGTAAAGAGAAAGGGGGCAATAAGAGTCCTTCTCTTTAACTCTTTTTCTCTGGATTTCTATTATTGAAACAACCCTCGCGCACCCTCGCGCCCTTGTACCTTCGCGGTTAAAAAATTACCCAATAAGCCCCTACCCAAAAAAGTATCATCCCCCCTAATAAAAAAGCTGCCCCGGTTTCTTCCCAACACTATTGGAAAAAACCAGGGCAGGTATCTGTTGATTACTTTTTATTTATTTGGCCACTGTTTGTACCGGGATAATACCGGCCATTTCGCCAACCATTTTTACGGTCTCATCAATATGCATATCCGTTTTCAGGAATTTGAGCCAGGCCTGGTAGCGTTCTCCTTTTGCAGTGTCAGGGTTGTTGTAAAATTTATCCTTATCTGCTGCCAATGCGGCCACACTCATCTCTTCTTTTGCTTTCAGCAAACTGTTATTCTGGTTTACGGTTGATACGATCTGTTTCTGGCGATCGCGGTATTGGTTGATATTGAGACTTACGGGTAGTTCCGCATTTTTGGCCAGCCATTGCAGGTTACTGTTCAACAGGTTCAGTGAAGCATTGCCTTTGATCTTCGCGTTCTCGCTTTTGATCACATTGTCCAAACCAAAACTATTCTGCCAGGTCTGTATAGGCACTTTCGGAATCTCGTCGTAAGGCAATGCTTCCGCATTGTCTTTTTCGCGGCCTTTGTAATATTCATATGGATCGGGCAGTACTACATCCGGTACAATTCCTTTCAGCTGGGTAGAACCGCCGCTTACGCGATAAAATTTCTGGAAAGTAAGTGTCATCGCACCCAGGTCTGTTCTGCCACTGTACAGGTCATTGCGGTTGCCAAACGGGATCTGGCGTTGTACGGTTCCCTTTCCGTAGGTAGAACTGCTACCGATAATGATACCCCGTTTGTAATCCTGTATCGCACCCGCGAAAATTTCGCTGGCCGATGCACTGAATTCGTTTACCATTACGGCAAGCGGGCCATCATACAAGATGGATTCATCATTGTCTCTCCATGTATTCTGGTCTACCTTACCGCCTCTTTCCTTTACCTGCACTACCGGACCACTTTTGATAAAGAGGCCAACCATTTTCACTACTTCATATAAAGAACCACCGCCATTGTTACGGATATCGATCACGATCCCTTTTACATTTTCGGCTTTCAGTTTTACCACTTCCCTTGCAACATCCTGTGAGCAACGGTGACCGTTTTCATTTTCAAAATCGGCATAAAAATCAGGGAGCCAGATATAACCGATCTTATCATTTCCTTCCTTGATCACGGCGCTGCGTACATCCAGTTCATCCTGTACCACTTCTTCGCGCAGCATGCTGATCAGTTTAACGGAGCCATCCTGTTTTTTAACGGTCAGTCTTACTTCGGTTCCTTTGTTTCCCCGGATCAGTTTTACCGCATCAGGCGTATCAAAACCGGTTACATCTACAGGTTCTTCCTTGCCCTGTGCCACTTTTGTGATCACATCGTTTACAACGATCTCTCCCGATTTCCAGGCGGCACCACCGGTTACAATACTGGCTATCTTAATACCATAATCATCTTTTTGCAGGGTAGCGCCTATGCCGTAGAACTTACCGCTCATTCTTTCATCAAAGCTTCTTTTCTCAACCGGCGGAAAATAATCACTGTGCGGATCCATCAGATTAGTGATCACATTGATGAACGAATTGAAACGGTCATCTTCCTTGAATGTTTTCTGCATCCGCTCATAGGTTTCATTCATGATCTTGAGCACTTTTTCCCTGGCTTCTTTTTCCAGTTCCGCATCGGTCTTCACTTTAAAATCTTTGGAATCCTTATTCCGTTCGCGTTGTTCCACCAGGTCAACATATCTTTCGAGCGTATAGAATTTCAATTTCTTCCGCCACCTTTCTTTGCGCTCTTCCGCGGTAGCTACATAGGTAAGTTTATCGCCATCCAGCACCGCTGATTCATCTTTTGTGAAATCAAAAGGTTGTGCCAGTATTCCTTTATACAACTCAATCACTTCTTTAATGCGCTGGTCAAGCACAGCACTTACCGCCGGTACAAATTCGATGGGTGCATTGCCATGGATCTCATCATCGATCAATGTTTCGAATTTTCTGAATGCATTGATATCCGATTGCAGGAAATGTGATTTATCTCCATCCATTTCATCCAGGAATTTTTTAAATACCTGTTTTGAAAAAGCATCGTTGATATTTTTAGGGCTGTAATGCTGCTCTTCCAGGATCGTACCCACAGCAGCCAATAATCTTTGCCGTTGTGTAAGCAGAATGTCTTTCGAACCTGCACCCGTTGTTTTAAAAGCAAAGAACAGACCGCCAAACAATATGATGGCGATCACCAGTAATCCTTTTCTACTCTTCATAAATTGCGTAAATTTTTGCATGACACTACCAAAAATAGCCTAAAAAGCCTTTTAGAGGCCATCGTTTATCCCAATTAACAAAGGTTTTGATGGGTGGTTAGGAAAAAGAGTTAAAATAGCGTTTCGGTTATTCCTGATTTTTCCTATTTTTGCCGTCCAAAAAACGGAGAGCGTAGCTCAGTTGGTTAGAGCGTTAGTTTGTGGCACTAGAGGTCGGGGGTTCGAGACCCCTCGTTCTCCCGGTATAAAACCTATCCCGCTGAAAGGCGGGATAGGTTTTTAAATTTTATGACATGCGCTATGGTTTACTGCTGATCCCTTTTATTTCGGCCTTTATTGGCTGGTTTACCAACTGGATTGCCATTAAGATGCTTTTCCATCCCCGCGAGCCCAAGCGGTTCCTGGGAATCACACTTCATGGCATTTTTCCGAAAAGGCAAAAACAGTTTGCCGAAAAACTGGGCAAACTGGTAAGTGAGCAGCTGTTTTCTTTCAGTGATATTGAAGAGAGGATCATCAACCCGGAAAACCTGAAAAACATTATGCCCCATATTGAGGAGCATATCGACCATTTTCTGCGGGTAAAACTGGCCGAGCAGATGCCGGTGATCAGCATGTTTATCGGGGATAAAACGGTCGGAGAATTAAAAAAAGTCTTTACCGCTGAACTGGAGACCCTTTTTCCTGTAATCATGCAGAAATACATGGGAACCCTTAAGGAGCAGCTTGACCTGGAAAAAATAGTGATTGAAAAAGTGGCCGGTTTCTCTTCAGACAAACTCGAGGATATCTTAAACAGCATCATGTCTAAGGAATTCCGCTTTGTAGAGATCATTGGCGCTGTATTGGGATTCCTGATCGGTTTATTGCAGATCCTGATCACTTCTTTGTAAAATCACCGGTAAATCGGGGTAATCACCGATAAAAAGAAGGAATCTACCCCCCAATTTCCAACTTTGTCCGCTCCAAATTGCCATATTACCGTTGGTGTAATGAAAAATGGGGTTCACAAGACTGTATCGCAACTTTGCATAATATAATACAAGTATAATCATGAGAAAAATTTTAACGTTGTTGGCTCTGAACATGGTACTGCTATCGGGTTTTGCCCAAATGCCGGGCGGTGGCAGACCAGGTGGTGCAGCAGGTGGCCAGAATATGAATCTGGGGCACTTTTATGGTAAGCTGGTAGACAGCAAAACCAATAAAGGATTGGAAGCCGTGAGTGTACAGCTGGTCGGCAATAAGTTTGATACGGCCACTAAAAAAATGAAGGAAGCCATCCTCAGTACCCTGATCACCAAGGCCAATGGAGATTTCAGTTTTGAGAACCTGCCTGTTATGGGCAATTTCAAACTGAGGGTCAGTGCGATGGGTTATAAATCCGTAGAAAAAACCATCAATTTTGGCCTTAAAATGCCCCAGGGCGGTGGAGCACCACAAGGTGGTGGCGGTTCCAATGCAGCCGGTGGCGGTGGCGGTAATATGCAGCAATTGCTGTCGATGGTCGATAAAGACCTGGGCAATATCAAACTGGAAGAAGATGCGACTAATCTTGGTAATGTAACCGTTACCGCTTCTTCAAGACCACAGTTTGAATTGGGGATCGACAGAAAGATCTTCAATGTAGACAAGAACCTGGTAAGTACCGGTCAGACCGCTACGGAGATCATGAAGAATATCCCTTCCCTGAATGTGGATATTGATGGTAATGTAACCCTACGTAATGCAACCCCTACTCTTTTCATTGATAACAGGCCTACTACCTTAACACTGGATCAAATCCCCGCGGATATTATTGACAAGGTAGAATTGATTACCAACCCATCCGCCAAATACGATGCATCGGGCGGTAATGCAGGTATCCTGAATATTGTTTTGAAGAAGAACAAGAAAACCGGCTACAATGGTGGTATCAGAACAGGTGTTGATTCGCGTGGTAAAATAAACCTGGGTGGTGATATCAACCTGCGCCAGAACAAAGTAAACTTTAGCCTGAGTGCCAACTATAACCAGCGTAAATCCATTTCAGATGGTATTACAGATAGAAATAACCTGCTTACCACCCCAAGCAATGTATACAATACCAGCCATGGTGTAAATACCGGCTATTTCGGATTCTTTCGTGGTGGCATGGATTATTTTGTAGACAACAGGAATACTTTCTCTGTTGCGGCCAATTACGCCAAGGGGCATTTTGACAATGAGCAAACACAGAAAGTGGATTCTACGATAAAATCGATATTTACTTCTTATAACCAGATCTCAACTGCCAGCAATGCCATGTTTGAGAACCTGGGTTCGCAATTCAGCTACAAACACAATTTTGCAAAGAGCGGTCATAATATCTCTGCTGATTTCAATTACAATTCGAGCAAGAACGACAATACATCCTTCATCGGTACGCAAACCTATAATGTAAATGCAACTACCAAGGGCCAGGCATTGTTACAAAAGACCCTGGGTAATGGTTCTTCCAAGAACTATACCTTACAGGCGGATTATGAGAATCCGATCAATGACGATACCAAACTGGAGGCCGGTGTAAGAACAGCGATAAGGGATTTCAGCAACCTGAGCGATCAGTACCGTTATGATTATACATCCAGTGCCTATGTTCTGGTACCGTTGATCAGTAACAAATACAAATTCAACGACCAGGTTTCTGCAGCCTATGCTACCTACAGTTTCAAGATCAAAAAATGGAGCTACCAGGTAGGTCTGCGTGCAGAAAGTTCTAATTATACGGGTACTTTGTTAAACACCAAAGGAGTGGATTCAGCTACTTTCAAAGTAAACTATCCGCTGAGCCTTTTTCCAAGCGCATTCATTACCTATAAAATGGATGAGAAGCAGGATCTGCAATTCAACTATTCACGTCGTGTAAACCGTCCTAACTTCTTCCAGCTGATGCCTTTCCCGGATTATTCTGATCCACAGAATATCAATATCGGTAATGCGGGATTGAAGCCGGAGTTCACCAACTCTTTCGAAGTATCGTATAACAACGCCTATACGCGTGGGTCCAATTTCCTAGCAACTGTATTCTTTAAGCATACAACAGACCTGATCACACGTTATGTGTACAGGGATAAGAATGGTTTGACTACGGGCGACAGTGCTTATTTCAATACCTATATCAATGCCGACTACAGTTATTCATATGGTTTGGAACTAACCAATAAAATGGCTTTGACCAAATGGTGGGATTTCACTGTAAACGTTAACCTGTTCAATTCAAAGATCAATGCAACGGTTCCGGGGCAAACCCTGAGCAATTCATTGCTGAGCTGGTTTGGTAAATTCAATAACAACTTTAAAGTAGCGAAAGGCTTATCTGTTCAGTTCAGTGGCGATTACCAGGCAAAATCCGTATTACCTCCTAACTCAGGCGGTGGTGGTGGCCGTGGCGGTGGTGGCGGTATGATGTTTGGCGGAGGCCCGCAATCTACCTCACAGGGTTATAACCTGCCACGTTATGGATTTGATCTTGCTATCCGTAAAGACTGGACCTGGAAGAACGGACAAAGCGGTTCATTAACCTTAAGCATGAACGATGTTTTCCGCACACAGGTATTCAAATCTTATTCGGAGAGCACTTACTTTACACAGAACAGTGAAAGAAGAAGGGATCAGCAAGTATTACGCCTGAATTTCAACTACCGTTTTGGTAAATTTGATGCGGCCCTGTTCAAACGCAAGAATACCAAAGCCGATCAGGGTGGTGGAACTGACCTGATGGGTGGACAGCAGTAGGTTAATTAGCAATTAATAATTAGAAATTAGTAATTATAAGAAGCCGCTCAAAGTTTTGAGCGGCTTCTTTATGCCAGCTATCCTCAAACAATTGCTTCCGTTGTTATGTTGATTTAGGGCAATCTTATCCCCGCGAAAACCGCTGCGGTGAATAGGGCGTTTTTGAAGGAATAGAAAATAATCGAAGAACAGAAAAAAGGCAGCATTGATTGGTTGCGGCCTCATTGCTACCTTGATGCCTGCTCTGTTCGTTCTCGGATTCTCCTCATTGCCTCCTCGGATTCCGAGGACGAACAGAGAACAAACCGAGGAGGCAATGAGGAGGCAATGAGGAGAATCCGAGGAGAAAAAGACGTTCGTACCACCGTTTCCCGAAGGCCGTCCCACCAGTTCCCGAAGACCGTCACATAATTGAGGGGGAAAATGGGCTCTGGCAGTAAATTTGTTGCATCGGTCAATGCCAAGGTGTTTCGCACAGGTCTTCCGGGCGTGCGAACCCGGAAGACCTCCGGCAGGTGAATCGTGAGGCGTGTCACACAAATAAACAGTTCTTTGACTTATTGGTTCCTAATTAGCGATAGGGCGCAAAAAAAAACTTCTTTCGAAAGATGATTTCTTTTTTCAACACAGAGCTACGGAGAACACTGAGTTACACAGAGGAGGTTTACCCGCACAATCAACAGGGCTTCGGGTTAGTTAGCGTAAACAGGTGCTTAGCTCCAAAATTGTTAATTTCTTTTCTGCTGTTATTTACGCCACAGATTCACTGATTATCACAGACCAGTCTACCGACAGGCAGGTTTTTTCTACTGATCTGTGAATCTGTGGCGGATGTATTTCTGCCAAACAGCTTGCTCATGATCATCCATAACGGTCGAATCTCATCCCAATTTCTAATTGCTAATTTTTAATTGCTCCCTCATCGCCAGCAAACCCAGCACCGGCCCTGCTGCAAGAATTAAATAAAGATGCCGGGAGTCGATCTGATTTCTCAGCACATTCATTGTTTCAATACTAATGATCGTAACCAGGAAGCCGATCGAGTTGGTAATGGTAAGTGCCGTTCCCCTTAGTTCCGCAGGAGTGGATTGAGCCACCAGTGTTGAGAACTGGGGCGAATCGGCGATCACCATCATTCCCCATATAGCAAGAAATAAAATAAACAAAGGGAAGCCCGTTTCAAATATAAGAGCGGATAACAGGCAACAGATCCCGGATAGCAATAACGAAAGAAAAGCAACCCTCGCACTGCCCCAATAACGCGAGAGATAACCGCCCATGATACACGCAATGGCGCCGATGCCAATGATCAGAAAAGAAAAAAATGGAACATCAATACTTTGTTCAGGATGTATCCGGCCATAGGTTTCCAGCATCACTGGCACAAAGGCCCAGAAAGCATATAGCTCCCACATATGTCCGAAATAACCCAATGCTGCCGAACGGAAACGGGGGTTACGAAAGAGCTTTGCAAAGCTTGCAGGCGCAAAGCCTGTGCTGCGGCTTCTGTGCGGCCCATCTGCAACAAAGAGCAGGATCAGTAATCCACCCGCAACGGCTAAACCCGAACTTAGCAGTATTACCCATTTCCAGGAAACAGCAGTTGTGAAATCATGTACCAGATGCGGGAAGGCTGTTCCCAACACCAATGCACCCACCAGCCAGCCCAGTGCTTTTCCAAGACCTTCTTTGTGGTAATCGGCTGCGATCTTCATTCCTACCGGATAGATGCCCGCTAAACACAGGCCGGTAACAAATCTTGAAAAAAGAATGGTAGAAAGCCCTGTTGCCGCGAAAACAGAAAGGTTCGCAACTGCGGCAGCCATCGCACAGATGAAAAAAACCTTTGAGGGAGAAAACCGGTCCGAGATAGTAAAGATGGCAAACAACAAAGTACCCGATATGAATCCCAACTGAACAGCCGAAACAAGATGCGCCAATGCGTCCGGTTCCAGGGAAAACTGTTTGCTGATATCCCCTATTACCGCATTGCCGGCAAACCAAACCGATGTGCAGGCGAACTGTGCCAGCACGATCAGGGGCAGTACTTGTTTAGCGGTTCCTGTTTTCATCTGCAATGATGTATCCCATTTCTATCAGCCGCACTACCGGTTCTTTCCGGTAAGCATTGGCACAAAAGAGAATTGTTCGAAAGCTTCTTCTATTACTGAACCATCTTCCTGTTTGGTAAGGCGCAACATGCGTTGTGTTTCACCTTCGTCAACCGGTATTACCATCAATCCCCCGGGCTTTAACTGCTGTACCAGTTTGGGTGGAATAAAGGGTGCAGCGGCGGTAATGATTACTTTATCAAACGGACCAAAAGTAGGAAGCCCTTCAAATCCATCTCCAAAAAAGAATTTGATATTGGGATATTTCTTTTTGAAATAATAATCCTTTTGCAGGTCGTATAATTTTTTCTGTCTTTCGATGGTGAATACACGCGCGCCCATTTCAGCGAGAATGGTTGCCTGGTATACACTACCCGTTCCGATCTCCAATACCTTATCCGATTTTCTGATCTGTAACAATTGGGTTTGATACGCTACCGTATAAGGCTGGGAAATGGTTTGTCCGGCAGCGATTTCAAAAGCGCGATCTTCATAAGCGATCTTGTCAAATGCGGAGTCGAGAAAGAAATGACGGGGTATGGCATTGATGGCATCCAATACATTTTCATCAGTAATGCCTTTATCCCTTAGGAGGCTTACCAATTGTTTGCGCAGACCTTTGTGCTGGTAGGTATCTTCAAAACTTCTCATAGCACAACGAATATACAGCTAAGAAAGAAGCCCATGGTGCACAAAACGCCCGGTGCAAAAAGAAAGATGCAGGAAGAAGTTATTAAGAGAATACTGTATTTTTTGCCACTGATCAGCACTGATTTGAAGACGTTTTCGTTACAGCGCTGATCAGTAACAACTATTATTTCAGGTTCATATCCGCGATAATGCTTTTGATCCTTCCTTCCAGCAAAGCATAGGTGGCATCAAAATCTTCTTTCCTGGCCAGTTTGGTATTTACACTGAAATAGAACTTGATCTTGGGCTCTGTTCCGGATGGGCGTGCAGATATTTTGGTTCCATCCGCAGTAACAAACTGGAGTACATTGCTTTTGGGCAGGTTGATGGTCCATGTTTCGCCGGTTACCAGGTTGGTACCTTTCTGTAATTCATAATCCAGTAGCGTGGTTACCTGCGCGCCGGAAATGGTTTTAGGAGGATTGTTGCGGTAGCCTTCCATCATTTCAGCGATCTCTTTCTGGCCATTCATTCCCTTTTTGGTAATGCTGATCAGGTTTTCATAATAGAAGCCGTATTTGATATACAGTTCGATCATTTTATCGAACAGGGTTTTTCCCTGGTTCTTTTCATACGCCGCCATTTCGCACATCAGGGCAACGGCACTCACCGCATCTTTGTCGCGGATCTGGTTACCGATCATCAACCCAAAACTTTCCTCACCGCCGATTACATAATTTTTCTTGTCGCCCAGTTCCTTGATCTTTTCTGCGATCCATTTAAAACCTGTGAGTACATTGTAACAGGCCACATCATTCTGCTTCGCCACTTCGTTAATCATTTCGGTTGTTACAATGGTGGTGATCACCATATCATTGGGCTGTGCAACACCTTTGGCTTTGCGGGCCTCCATCATATAACTGAATGCAAGCACGGCGGTCTGGTTACCATTCATTAATACCCATTCGCCTTTATGGTTCTTAACGCCAATACCCACGCGGTCGGCATCCGGATCGGTTCCCAGTAAAATATCCGCATCCATGGCTTTTGCTTTGCTTAAACCAATGCTCATGGTTTCGCTTTCTTCCGGGTTGGGATAGTTAACGGTAGGAAAATTTCCATCTGGTGTTGCCTGTTCTTCTACTACGGTTACATTGGTAAAACCGAACCGTTTCAATACTTCGGGCACCAGCGTTATACCGGTTCCATGTATGGGCGTGTATACGATCTTCAGGTCATGCTGTTTGGCAATTACATCCGGGTATACACTGAGCTCTTTTACCATGTTCAGGTAATCATTATCCATTTCTTTCCCGATCAGTGTAATGTTCGCTGAACCGCCGTCCCATTTTACATCGTTCACATCGGTGATGGCTTCTACTTCTTTGATCACATTTTTATCATGCGGTGGTACCAGTTGTCCTCCATCGTTCCAATAAGCTTTGTACCCATTGTACTCACGCGGATTATGTGATGCGGTACATACCACACCACCCTTGCAGCCCAGTTTGCGAATAGCAAAACTAAGTTCAGGTGTTGGCCGCAAAGCTTCGAATAAAAATACTTTGATGCCATTGGCGGCAAATACATTGGCAGTGGTTTCGGCAAAGAAGCGACTGTTGTTGCGGCTGTCGTGTGCAATGGCCACTTTTATTTCTTCGGCGCCATGCGTTTTTTTAAGATAGTTGGCAAAGCCCTGTGTGGCCATGCCGATGGTATATTTATTGATCCGGTTGGTACCAACACCCATGATACCGCGCAAACCACCGGTTCCGAATTCAAGGTTACGGTAGAAGGCATCAGCCAATTCATCCGGACTATCTTTCTGCAATTGTGTGATGGTATTTTTTGTTGGCTGGTCGTAGTTTCCGTTAAGCCAGGCGTTGATCCTTTCCTGAATGGCAGCATCCATAAGTAATGATTTTTAGTTTTCTGCTTCGATTACACGACAAGTTTATGAATATTTTTTGCATTTTCAACCTCATTCAGCAGAACTCTGCCGAATTACTGGTGTATGTTTGAAGAAGTGAAGAAATCCCTGTTCATAATCGCCTTGCTTTCCTGCCGGACATTATTGGCGCAGGATACAGTGAACAGCCATGAACCCATTCATCCATCTTCTCCCAAACGGATTTATCTTGCTGCGGGCATCAGTACACTGGGATATGGTACAGGTTTAGTTGCCTTGTCCAATGCCTGGTACAAGAATTATCCGCAATCTTCTTTTCATTTTTTTAATGATAACAACGACTGGTTACAGGTTGATAAGGCCGGTCATGTATTCAGTGCCTATACGGCTTCTAAAATGAGCGAGGAATTGTGGCGGTGGGCGGGTCTTTCCCGCAAACAAAGAATATGGGTAAGCGGTATCAGTGGTACCGCATTTATGACCGTGATAGAAGTGCTGGATGGCTTCTCATCGGAATGGGGTTTCAGTATGGGCGACCTGGCCGCTGATCTTGCCGGCGGTGGTATCTTTATTGCACAGGAACTTGCCTGGAATGAACAACGGGTACAGATCAAGTTCTCCTTCCATCGAAATAACTACGGCGATCCTTCCCTTAACCAAAGAACCAATGAGCTTTTTGGCAGCCGTACTTCGGAAAGGATGCTGAAAGATTACAATGGCCAGACCTATTGGGCAAGTGCCAATATCAAATCTTTTTTTAAGAATGCACGCATCCCCTCCTGGCTGAATATTGCGGTAGGTTATGGCGCAGCGGGTATGTTTGGCGGAACCGAGAATATTGCCCGCGATAAAAACGGAACCATTATTTTCAACAGAACCGATATACCCCGTACCAGGAAATGGTACCTCGCTCCCGATATTGATCTTACCCGGATCAAAACAAAAAGTAAATTTTTACGGACAACTTTTTTCCTGCTGAATTCATTCAAATTTCCAACACCTTCTATCGGGTTTTCGAAGAAAGGGATTGAGTGGAGTTGGGTGCATTTTTAATTAGTAATTAGTAATTAAAAATTGTTCCCGCCTTATCTTATTAAAAACAGAACTTCTCTGTGAAACTCCTAATCTTTGTGGCTCTGTGGTGAAAAAAGACCGAAGCGAAGGCTTTACCACAGAGACACGGAATGCACTGAGTTTCACAGAGAAGTTTAGCAGCGAAACGCTTTAATTACTAATTTCTAATTCCTAATTACTAATTAAAATCACTCCACATACGCCCCCACCACTACCCCATTCTCCACTTCCACCTGTATATGTTCCTGTAAAGTGGTGGCAACCGAGAGTCCTACATAGTCGGGATTAACCGGAAATAATTTGTGCATTCTTTCTACCAATACCAGGGTCTGAATGGTCTTTGGATGAAACTCAAGCAATGGCTTCAATGCATACAACAATGTTCTGCCGCTATTGGTTACATCATCCACAATAATTACGTGAAGGTTATTGAGGTCTATCTGTTCACTGAGTTCAACGGTAACCGGGTACGATTTGTCCATGCTCACCGAAATTACTTTCACGGTATTGGGAATATGGTTCTTCAGCAGTGTGGCCGTTTTTGCCGCGATCACGGTACCGCTGTTGCGGATCCCGATCAATACTACCTGTTCTGTATTGCCACTCAGGTATTCGGCCAGCTCCAGTGCCATGCGGTGTAATTTCTGTTCCGCACCTTCGCGGTTGAGGATGTAATTTTTTGCTGCCATGGGTTTTGTTTGGTTCTCAAAAGTAACAACAATAAAACCATCCGGCAATCCTGTTTACAACTGTGCAAAACTGCTATCTTAGCATAATAAGCGACCCCTATGCATTATTTACAGCAAATCCTTTTTGTGGCAGTAACGGCAGCAGCTGTTTGGCTGTTTGCCAGAAAAGCCGGAGAGATCAGGCGGAACATCTTATTGGGCAAGGACGAAAACCTGAATAATCAACCCGCCAAACGCTGGAGAAACCTGTTGTTGCTTGCATTGGGACAAAAGAAAATGTTCAAGAATCCATTGGTGGCCATTATGCACCTGGTGATCTATGCCGGGTTCATTATCATCAACCTGGAAGTACTCGAAATTGTACTGGATGGCATATTGGGTACCCACCGTTTGTTTGCTCCTTACCTGGGTGATTTATACAATTGGCTGATCAATGCCTTTGAATTTTTAGCTGCTGGCGTATTGTTTGTTTGTATTGTATTTCTGATCAGAAGAAATATTTTAAAACTGAAACGCTTCATCAGTAAAGACCTGAACGGGTGGCCCAGGAGCGATGCCAATTATATTTTATTAACAGAGATCATTTTAATGTCATTGTTCCTGACCATGAATGCGGTTGACCAAACCTTGCAGGCAAAAGGCAGTGAACATTATTTTCCAACCGGCAGTTTTTCCGTTTCGCAATTATTAATGCCCCTGTTTTCCGGAATGAGTGAACACAGTTTGGTATTGATTGAACGTACCTGCTGGTGGCTGCATATTACCGGCATTTTTGCTTTTCTGAATTACCTGCCTTATTCCAAGCACCTGCATATTATACTGGCTTTTCCCAATGCTTATTATGCGAGGTTGGAAGCGCCTGGTAAAATGCATAACATGCCAGCGGTGCAGAACGAGGTACTGTATGCCATGCAACCTGAAACCGCACCAACAGATGCTGCCCCGCCCACACATTTTGGTGCGAAAGATATTTTTGAACTGAGCTGGAAGAGCCTGCTGGATGCGTACAGCTGCACAGAATGTGGCCGGTGTACAAGTGCTTGCCCGGCAAATATCACGGGCAAACAATTGAGCCCGCGAAAGATCATGATGGATACGCGCGACAGGATGGAAGAAGTGGGAAAGAATATCAACCAGAACAAATCTTTTGTGGCGGATCATAAATCATTGCTGCACGATTATATCACGGCTGAAGAACTCCGCGCCTGTACAACCTGTAATGCCTGTGTAGAGGCCTGCCCGGTAAGTATTTCTCCGCTTGATATCATCACAGAATTGCGTCGTTCCCTGATTATGGAAGAAAGCAATGCGCCACAGGAATGGAACAGCACTTTCAGTAATATTGAAAACAATTTTGCCCCCTGGAAATTTTCGCCGGACGACAGGGATCAGTGGGCGAGGGAATAGGGAACAGATGAATATTGAACAAGGAATGTTGAATAAGGAATGTTGAATAAGGAATGTTGAACAAGTCTGCCTGCCGGCAGATAGGGAACAAGGGAAGTGATTGCTTAAATGCATGTTATGTATTCAACGTCTTTAATCACTTCAACATTCAATATTCCTTGTTCAATATTCATCTGTTCGATATTCAGTATTAAAATTGTTTGTTTAAATAGACTACCATGCACCTCTCTTCTTTCCCTTTTTCCATAACAGATTTTTCAACCATCGAGCCCGATATCAAACAGGGTGTCACTGGCTATGCGGAATGGAGAACTATTTTTCGGGATGAGGTAAGGATCCGGCTTGTAACCTATTCACCTGGTTATCTCGCGGATCACTGGTGCAGCAAGGGGCATATTATTTTTTGTGTAGAAGGCGAAATGGAAACCGAACTGGCCAATGGCAGCAAACACCTGCTTACAAAAGGATTGATGTACACCGTAGGCGATAACAGCGATGCACACAGAACCTATTCGAAAGAGGGATGTGTACTTTTTATTGTAGACTGAGAATAGATGTTAGTTGTTAGATGTCAGTTGTTAGAAATGGTCTTGGCTTTAACACATCCCTTCCCCCTAACATCTATCATCTAACAACTAACATCTAAATAAACGGCTTCCAGATCATCCTGTACAATTGTATCAAAGCCGTGATGATAAAGATCACACCCATTACTTTGTTGAGTGTGCGATTACTGGTTTTCATTTTAGAGACCAGCCAGTTTCCCCCATGGATATAAACAGCCAGTCCGCTTAAAGTTCCGATACCTGCACCTGCCGTAAAAAGATTAAAAGCGGTTGCTTCTACCGGCAAAACATTGGTCTGGATAAAAGTGGAAGTCCATAAGAACCAGAAAGGAATCTGAACAGGGTTTAAGGCACTCATCATCAATCCCAATAAAAAACGGTTGAGTTTGTTATCAAGCAACAACGCTTTTTTCTCTCCTCCTTCCTTGTTTGCCGTTCTGAAAGCAAGGATTCCCAATACAAGAAACATTGCAACGGTTAGCCATCCCAATCCTAAAAACCAGGCCCGGTGTTTTACCACCCAGTCCATCCCCGTAAGGGCAAAACGCAGGTAGATCATTTCTACAATGGCCACACCCAATGCGAACTGCCAGGCTTTTTTAAAGCCTTCCTGTATACAGATCTGTGTAGACGTAAAACTCATATTGCCCAATGGCAATTGCCCCAGAAAACTAACAAGAAAGCCGATGAAGAGAACGTAGATCATAAAAGGAAAAATACAAAGAACGGGTGAATATTGAACAGATGAACAGACGAATATTGAACAGATGAGCAAGGAATGATGAATGTTGAAGTTGTTTCTACTACAACCCTCATTTCAACATTCATCATTCCTTGTTCAATATTCGTCTGTTCCTTGTTCATCCGTTCCTTGTTCTATTGTTCCTTGTTCATCTGTTCAATATTCTGCTGTTCCTCTGTTTAAAACTGCTACATTCGTAGAAATCTTCCTGTATGAAAGTGAATACCATGGCCGAAATGATGGCTGCCGGGGAAACACCTGATATTTTATTCTGGGTAGGCTGTGCGGGCAGTTTTGACCAGCGTGCCCAGAAGATCACGAAGGCTTTTGCCACCATTCTTGATAAAGTGGGTTTCAAATATGCCATACTCGGAAAAGAAGAAGCCTGCACCGGCGATCCGGCAAGAAGGGCCGGTAACGAATTTTTGTTTCAGATGATGGCTTACCAGAACATACAGGTGTTGAACGGGTACGGTATTAAGAAGATCGTTACCACCTGCCCACACTGTTTTAATACACTGAAGAACGAATATCCCGAACTGGGCGGCAACTATGAAGTAATGCATCATACCACTTTATTGCAGCAATTGATTGATGAGGGCCGTATTAAAATGAAAGAGCAAGGCAGTTTTAAAGGAAAGAAAATCTCTTACCACGATAGTTGCTATTTGGGTCGTGCCAATGATATCTATGAAGCGCCTCGTAAAGTACTGGAAGCACTGGATGCAGAGTTGGTGGAAATGAAACGCTGCCGCAGCAATGGACTCTGTTGCGGTGCCGGCGGCGCACAAATGTTTAAAGAAGATGAGCCGGGCGATAAACGCATCAATATCGAACGTACCGATGAAGCATTGGCTACCGGTGCCTCTTTTATTGCCGCAGCCTGCCCATTCTGCAACACCATGATGAGCGATGGTGTTAAGAACCGCGAAAAAGAAAACGAAGTAGCTGTTTTGGATGTGGCTGAGATGATTGCGGAGAGTATGGTATAGCTTTCGCGGAACTTAAGTGTCTTAATTAGAAGTCTGGAGTTAGGAGACTGGAGACTGAAGTTGGGTTATATTCCAATATATAAACATGACATGACAATAATCCAACTCCAGTCTCCAGTCTCCTAACTCCAGACTTAATGGCATCAGACTTCAGTCCCGAGTGTGCCAATTTCCTTACATATTCATTTCTGCCAAAAGTCGTAATTTTGCCGGATGAACTTCGAATACCAACACCTGATCCCGGAAGATTTTCATCCTTCTTCCCGTGTATGGATCTACCAGAGCAGCCGCCTGTTCATGATCAGTGAAGCTTTAGAGATAGAAGATATGCTGAACCAGTTCCTGGCCGGATGGAATACCCATGGTACACCGGTAAAAGGATACGCCAACCTCCTGTTCGGACAGTTCGTAGTGCTTATGGCCGATGAAACCGCAACAGGTGTGAGTGGCTGCAGTACTGACAGTTCAGTTAGGCTGATCAAACAAATAGAAGACAGTTTTAAAGTGGATATGTTCAACCGCCAGAACCTGGCCTTCCTTGTGAAAGACAAGATTCAAACGATTCCGCTGGCCCAACTGAATTATGCATTAGAGAATGGATTCATTTCACCTGATACCTTTTATTTCAATAACCTGGTATTAGATAAAGCTTCCCTGCTTACCAAATGGATGGTGCCTGTGAAAGAGAGCTGGCTCGCAGCAAAGATCTCTCAACAAAATGCCTGATCATTCTGCAAACTCTTTTGTATGAAATTTACCGGACTCACCCCCATGTTATGGACCAATGATCTGAAACAGACCATCGATTTCTACCAGGATATATTGGGTTTTGAGCTGGATACATACAACGAAGAATGGGGCTGGTGTCATCTGCACAAAGACGCCGTAAACATAATGTTCACAAAGCCCAATGAGCATGTGCCTTATAATGGCAATCCTTTGTTTACCGGCAGTTTTTATCTCTACACGGAAGAAGTGGACGCTTTGTGGGAAGCATTGCAAACAAAAGTGACTGCCAGCTATTCTATTGCCAATTTTCCGCACAATATGCGCGAGTTTGCCATATTCGATAACAACGGCTACCTGCTGCAGTTCGGAAGAGAATTAAAAGAAGGAAAAACTATTACGGAATGGGAAGATGCCTGATTTTATTTCTGGTTCAGTTTATCCAGCGCATCCTTTTTCTGCTTATCGTTCAGGTTACTTTTCAACATTACCTTACTCAACTGGTAACTTACCGATAAACGGAAGTTCTGTGTATTGCTTATGCTGTAGCTCTCAATGGTAAAATTAGCGCCGTATGTAAAGCCATTGTATTTCTGCAATCCAAAAGGATCAATGGCCGAGATACCAACGATCACACGCTTGTTAAAAAATTTCCTTTGCGCACTCAGGCTCATATTGATATTGCTGCGCGAACGGCCTTGCGGGCTGGCAAAACTGGTATACCGGTTATTGGCCTCAATAATGGTTAGGTTATCCGGGGAATAGCTGTAATTGAATGTAGCATACAAGGTTCCGCCATCTATGTAACGGTACAATAGTTTTTCCCGCTCGCTGTACTTATTAAAATTATAGCCGCCACTGATGCTGATGCGCAGTTTTTTGGCAATGGTAATTCCGCTCCATACACTGGCCTGGTATTCTTCCTGGTCAGAAATATTCTGGTAAGTAGTCTGGGTTTTACCACTATCCACCAGGGTTCGGATGGAGTTGAATACATTCTTTACGCGGTTATAGCCCAGGTTGGCATTGAGGTTAAATTTCTTTTCAGCATAACTCAGGTTCAGATCAAAATTATCAGTGAGCGATGGCTGGATAAGAGGATTACCAAACCTGATATTATAAGGATCACCATAATCAATACTTGGATTCAGTTCCGTGATACCCGGCCTGCGAATGGTTTCGCGGAACACGAAAGAAGCATTTAACTGTTTATCAAATTCCTTGCGGATGGTAAGATTGGGCAATAACCGCCAGTAACTGTTATTGGCATTGGGTGCATTGCCCTTGATAAAACGGAAATCGGTTTGCGTATGTTCCGCCTGCGCACCTATGATCAGTTTTACCTGCTGTGGCAAACTGAATACAATGGCCGCACGGGCCGTATAAATGGATTGGTGAAAATAAAAATCATTACTCAATAATGCATTGTCAACAAACACACGGTCAATTCTGCGAAGAAAACTGGTATTGAGTACATTATGATAGGTGTTGGATGAGAAAGTGCTGCCGGTAGACAAATAAATGGTTCCGGTATCGTTCAACGGCTTGTTGTAATTTGCATTTACATAGAAGGAAGTAACAAAATTATCCGTTAGCTGCAACTGCGTGGAATCGAGACCGGTTGGTAAAAAATCCGCTTGCAGAAATTGCTGGTAAAAATCCCTGTCGTTCTCATTCTTGCTAAAACTCAACCCACTATAAATCTGTAATTTTTCAACCGGGTTTCTTCCTTTCCATTGATAAGAAGTGGAAAAACCATGGCTGTAGCCGGTTCCATCATACGAATTGGTACGCGAGCTGGCTTTGTATATATTCAGTAAACTATCGCGGTTGGTGTATAGTACATTGCTATTGTTGTTAAAGAAGTTCAGGTTTCCCTGGTACACAAAACTTATGGCGCTCCGTTTCGTAAAATCATAATCGGTCTGAAAACGCGCATTGGGATGGCGGCTATGATTGAGAAAAGAAGATTCTGAATAAAAATAGTTTACAGAATCCGTGTATATATTCTTCCGGTGCGAATACGAATTGCCGCGCGACTCTCCCGCACCGTATCCCATGCTGGAACTGATATTGAGTTTGCTGCTGCGGTAATTGAAATTACCCGAGATAGCCGCTTCACCACGGGTGCCGCCGCTTACATTTATTCTTTCATAAATACCTACCCTTCCTTTCCTTGTAATAATATTGATCACACCACCCGGATAGGTAGCATACTCGGGCGGAGGGTTTTGCATGATCTCCACTTTCTCTACCACATTGGCAGGCAGACTTTCGAGCAGATCGGTTAGTTGCTGGCCGCTGAGGTTTACCGGTTTCTCATCCATCAGGATCAAGGGTTCTTTACCGCGCAGCAAAAGTGTGCCATCCGGGTTTGCATTCATCAGCGGAAGATTGCGCAGCATTTCTGACGCGTTGCTTCCATTGCTGAGCGGACTTTCTGCTACGTTATAAATTACTTTACCGTCTTTATTCTCGATCAATGGTTTCTCTGCATATACGATCACTTCATTCAATGCAGTGGATGATGCATTGAGTTTAATGTCGCCCAGGTTGATATCGGTTCTTTCTGCATAGATGTGAATACTATCCATATTGGTTTTGGCAAACCCAACAACGTCAACCGCCAGGCGATAATACCCAAAAGCCAGTTTCTCAAAATCAAACCCTCCGTTCTTATCAGCCATAACGGAAATGGGTGAAGCCGTAACATCAATTCTTTTTAAGCTAAGATTGGCAAAAGGAAGTGGTTTGCCGGAAGTGTTGTCCAATACATTACCGATCAGGCTACCTGTCGGCTGTGCTTTTTGTTTATTGCCATTCTCCTGTGCTGAAACGGAGATACCAACGCCCAGAATAATCAATAAGGCCAGAATTCTATACATGTAACGATTGCTTATTACAAAATAAGGTCATCCTGTTTTAATTATCCGTTTTTTATAGGTAGATGGTTATTTTTGCGTCAATAATCGGCCAAATATGTATATCGTTTATGGAATCCCCAATTGCGACACCGTTAAAAAAGCCATTACCTGGTTAAATAATCATAAAATACCATACGAGTTTCATGATTACAAAAAACAAGGGATTACGGCAGCTAAACTCAAAAACTGGAGCGAACAGGTTGGATGGGATACCGTGCTGAATAAGAAAAGTACTACCTGGCGTTCGCTCACACCGGCCGTTCAGGCAACGATCACGAATGAGAAAGCGGCGATTAAATTATTGGTGGATAATACCAGCGGTATTAAAAGGCCTTTCATCGAAAAAGGGGGGAAAGTAGTGGCAGTTGGTTTTGATGAGGCTAACTATACCAAGGCTTTTAAAAAATAAACGCTGTGAACTTTGTTACGCTATGTTGAAAAGATGTTTTCAACACAGCGTAACAGAGATACGGAGATACACAGCATTTTTTTATTTGAGGATCTCCTTCAGCTTTTTATGCAACTCTTCCCCACGGATATCACGGGCAATGATTTTTCCATTGGGGTCGATGAGTAAATTGGCAGGGATCCCTTGTATGTGATACAATTGTGCAGCCGCATTGTTCCAGTATTGAAGATCACTTACATGTGTCCAGGTAAGCCCATCCGCTTTAATGGCTTCCAGCCAATTGGGTTTGGTCTGGTCAAGCGAAACACCCAGCACCGTAAAATTCTTATCCTTAAAGCTCTTGTAGGCACTTACCACATTCGGGTTTTCTGCACGACAGGGTCGGCACCAGCTGGCCCAGAAATCCACCAATACATATTTACCTCTGAAAGAAGAAAGCGCCACCATTTTTCCATCTACATCTTTCTGCGAAAAATCAATGGCCTGTGAACCTACCATACCTACCATTTTGCCTTCGATCTCTTTGGCAAAAGCGCCTTTTCTGGCAGCGGGCTGCAACAGCGCATAGGCGTTGGAGAGTTCTTCAGGACTATCGAATATCGGCATCACCGCAAAAAGTGCCAGTGTACTCACAGCCGAAGCCGGTTTCTCTTTCGCGAACTTCACCGCATCTTTTACAATACCGTTTTTCAGTCTCATATATTCCTGTATCAGCGAATCCCTTTTTTTAGGATCTTTTTCAGGATTGATCACAGCTACCATATTCCGCAGGTTCTCGAACTGTGGATTGAACTGCTGTTTAAACGCATCATAATCATTTTGCGTGGCCGAGCCTTTGATGCTTGCATTTTTCAGGTTATTGAAATCACCTGTAATGGTCACCGCATCGTTATGGATAAACATATCCAGCACTTCAGTCGACCCGGTAAAACTGATCTGCAGGATATCCGCATCGCTTAGTTTTCCTTTCAGACTAAAACTTCCCTTCCTGGCTTTGTCTTTCGAAATAATACGGCCATCATTACCGCCTTTTAATACCACTTCGGTACTGTCTTTCAGCCCGCTGATATTTCCTTTGATCACAAAACCGGTAGCTGCCTGTGGCTGTACCATGTTAAAACCCTGTCCACCCTGGGTCATACCCAGCAGGGGCATCAGTAATATAAAAACGATCTTTTTCATTTGTTTATTTAGAATGACGTTGTTGAAGGATATTCATTACACTTTGCAAATTATGACCTTTCGCGTTAAGCAAAAGTAAATAATGGAACAGTAAATCGGCCGCTTCGTTCAGAAACAGGTCATCGTTATTGTCTTTGGCCTCAATTACCAGTTCCACCGCTTCCTCTCCCACTTTCTGTGCTATTTTATTTATACCCTTGCTGAACAGTTTGGCTACATACGATTCATCGGGCGATACCTGTTTGCGCAGGCGGATGATGTCTTCGAGGTATAATAAAAAATTATCGTTTTGGTTCGGCTCGCTCCAGCAGGTATCCGCACCGGTATGGCAAACCGGGCCCAATGGATGCGCCTTGATCAGCAGGGTGTCGTGGTCGCAGTCAGCGGCGATGCTTTTTACTTCCAGGAAATTTCCGCTCTCTTCTCCTTTTGTCCATAAGCGTTGTTTGCTACGGCTGAAGAATGTGACTTTCCCGGTCTGCTCCGTTTTTTCGAAGGCGGCCTGGTTCATAAAACCCAGCATCAATACTTTATGCGTGGCGAAGTCCTGCACAATGGCGGGAGCCAGTCCGTCTGCATATTTCGCAAAATCTATTTTCATGTTACGGGTTTGGGTTCTTTGTTTGGCTTTTGTTGCGAACTGATCCGCTAGTTGCGGGGTCGTATAATAGTTATTATATGTATTTTACCGCTAAGCCGCAAGGGCGCTAAGGTACGCGAAGTTCTGTTCTTAGCGAATCCTTGCGGCATAGCGTCTTTGCGGTAAAATCAGATTCTTACTTCAATCGAACGTTCCTTCAAATACGTTTTCAGATCCGGAATGGCGATCTCTTTAAAGTGAAAAATACTGGCTGCCAGGGCCGCATCCGCTTTTCCTTGTGTAAATACGTCTACAAAATGTGCCATCGTACCCCCGCCACCGGATGCAATTACCGGTACGGGCAAGCTGGATGCAAGGGTGGCCGTAATATCCAACGCAAAGCCCTGTTTGGTACCATCATGGTTCATTGAGGTCAGCAATATTTCTCCAGCACCAAGCTCAACCGCCTGTTTGGCCCATTCCGTGCAAAGCGTATCGGTTTTAACCCGGCCCCCATTCAGGTAAACATACCATTGTCCATCCGCTTCCTGTTTTGTATCGATTGCCAATACCACACACTGGCTGCCAAATCGTTTGGACAGCTCGGCGATCAGTTGTGGATTTTTATATGCGGCCGTATTCACAGAAATTTTATCGGCACCATTCTGCAATAGCACACTCACATCTTCCACGCTGCTGATACCGCCACCCACTGTAAATGGGATATTGATATGGTGCGATATTTTATTCACCAGTTCACTCAGTGTTTTTCTTTTTTCAACTGTTGCGGTGATATCCAGGAACACCAGTTCATCCGCGCCCTGCTGCGCATAAAAGGCACCCAATTCCACAGGATCGCCCGCATCGCGGATATTTTCAAAATTTACCCCTTTTACAGTGCGGCCATCTTTGATATCGAGGCAGGGTATGATTCGTTTGGTTAACATGTGATTTTCGGATTAACGGATTGGTTGATTAATAGAAACAAGTTCCGGTAAGCTGATCCTTCCTTCATAAAAGGCTTTTCCAACAATGGCTCCGCTACACCCCATGTTTTTTAATTCCTCCAGATCAGCCACAGTAGCCACGCCGCCGCTTGCAATGAACTGCAATGCAGGAAACCGTGTGATGATATTCCGGTACAAGTCGAGAGAAGGTCCTTCCAGTTTTCCATCTTTACTTACATCGGTACAGAACAGTTGTTTAGTACCGTAGCCAATATATTTTTCAATAAAATCATAGATATCGATGTCTGTTGTTTCCAGCCAGCCCCCTACAGCGATCTTTTCTTCTTTTACATCGGCACCCAGTAAAAATTTATCGGCTCCGTATTTTTGCAGCCATTCTACAAACAGTGTTTCATTCTTTACTGCAAGACTACCAATGGTAGCTAGTTCCGCACCGGAATTAAATACAATAACCAGGTCTTCTTCCTTCTTAATTCCTCCCCCGAAATCGATCACCAGCGAAGTATTTGACGCAATAGCTTCAAGTACTTTCCAGTTCTGTACGGCCCCGGCTTTTGCTCCGTCAAGATCAACCAGGTGCAGTCTTTGTAAACCAGCGGATTCAAAAGATTTTGCTATTTCCAGAGGATTTTCGTTGTAAATGGTTTTCTGCCCATAATCGCCCTGGGTAAGGCGTACACATTTTCCATCAATGATATCTATGGCGGGGATGATCTGCATTTGGGTAATTAAAAATTAATAATTAGCAATTAAAAATGGTGCATTCTTATAGGTTTATAAAATTCTTAAGTATCTGTTCTCCTACCGCCGCACTCTTTTCAGGGTGAAACTGTACACCGTAAAAATTATTTTTTTGCAGTGCACTGCTGAATGAAACACCATATTCAGTTATGGCGGATGTTTCGTTGCATAGATCAGCATAATAACTATGTACAAAATAGCAATACGGGTTTGGTGGAAGATTGTTATACAAAGGCTGCATCCCCTCCTGTACCGTATTCCACCCGATCTGTGGGATTTTTAGCGTACCGGTAAATTTCTTTACCTGTGTATTAAAAATGCCCAGACATTCAGTATCATTTTCTTCGCTATGGGTGCACATCAGTTGCATGCCCAGGCAAATGCCAAGTACGGGTTGTTGCAGTTTTTTGATCACGGTATCCAATTGCCTTTCCTTCAGGTAATCCATAGCACTGCTGGCTTCGCCTACGCCGGGAAAAATTACTTTGTCCGCCGATTGTATCAATGCATGATCGTCTGTTACGGTTGCTTCCATGCCAATCCTTTCCAGTGCATAGAGTACCGATTGTATGTTGCCTGCGTTGTATTTAATAATAACCAATTTCATTCTATTCTTCTTTTCGATATATGATACCCAGTTTGCTGATATAAAAATCTTTGTTCACTTTATCTCCGCGCCTGGCATTTTCATACACCCATTTTTTTACCTTGAAATAATAATTCAAACTCGACATGGTATCACTGATGCTTACAAAATAGGCTTTACTACCCTTACTACCATACTGAATATCCTTATTCATAACAATCCCCCTGATCCAAAAATGACCGGTGTCTTTAAATAAAAGATCTTCCTGAAAAAGCAACCCTGTATTCAAAACAAAACCAAGTACAATAAAAATAATTGGCGAAAATATCGTAAAACTTATTTTGTTTTTCCTCTTCTCATATTCTTCCGGAAGCCATTTTTTATACAGGTAAATCAGCAGCAGTCCACTGATGACCCCGGTAAATACAAGTTTACCGATATTAACCACGATCACCCTATGCCATGAATCCTGTTCAACATAAGCATAACGGTAAAACTTTAAGAAACCTGTGATACCTATTAAAAAATAAGCTACGCAAAGGACCGTATATCTGGTTCGCTTGTTCACACAACCGATCGCATAAATTGTTTTACTGTATGCGCAATCTCTTTTTCATCTCCAATGGCTTTTATAAATGCCGTTCCAATGATTGCTCCATTCGCATACTTACAGGCCGACTCAAAGGTTTGCTTGTCCTTGATTCCAAACCCCACCAGTACAGGGTTTTTCAATTGCATGGATTGCAGTCTTTGCAGGTATTTTTCAACCATCTTAAAATCCTTGTCTTTTCCGGTAGTGGCGGAAGAACTTACCGCATACAGGAATCCACTGCTCAATTCGTCAAGCTTGCGAACGCGCTGTTCCGTTGTTTCAGGTGTGACCAGGAATATAAAATCGAGTCCATGTTTTTTAATGATGGCTCCATATTCCGTTTCAAATTCAAACTCGGGAAGATCGGGCAGAATCAGTCCATCAATGCCTGTTGCTTTTGCATCGGCGCAGAATTTTTCAAACCCATATTGCAAAACAGGGTTCATATAGCCCATCAGTACAACCGGGATCGTGATTTCTTTCCTGAAATTTTTCAACTGCTCAAACAATACGGAAATGCTCATCCCATTCTCCAATGCTTTGTTACCACTGGCCTGTATTACCGGACCATCTGCCAATGGATCGCTGTAGGGCATACCGAGTTCTACCAGGTCGGCACCGTTTTCCTGTAATGCTTTCAGTATTGTTAATGTGCTGTTCAGTTCGGGATAACCGGCTGTGCAGTATACATTCAATACCTTCTTGTTTTTCTTCTCAAAGAGTTCCTTGATTCTGCTCATATCGTTATAATTGGTTATTGGTCGGGCAACCAACAACATTCATTAAATATCCATCGCATTCATATAGGTTGCCAGGTCCTTATCGCCCCTGCCACTTAAACAGATCACCACTTTATCACTGGTTTTCAGATTCAGTTTCCCCAGTACGGCAAATGCGTGCGCCGTTTCGAGCGCGGGGATAATACCCTCTGTTTTACTTACATGAAAAGCGGCTTTCAATGCTTCTTCATCTGTGGCGCTCAAAAAAGTGCCGCGGCCACTGGCAAACAGGTGCGCGTGCAAAGGGCCCACACCCGGATAATCCAACCCGGCTGAAATGCTGTGTGGCTCTACTACCTGGCCATCTGTTGTTTGCATTACCAGGCTTTTACTGCCGTGCAGGATTCCGGGCTTACCCAGTTGTGTAGTGGCTGCACTCATACCGCTGTTCACACCATGACCGGCTGCTTCTACCGCTACCAGTTGAACGGCCGGTTCATCAAGAAAATGATAGAAAGCTCCTGCGGCATTGCTTCCTCCGCCCACACAGGCTATTACATGCGTAGGCAATTCACTCCCTGTTTTTTCTTTTAACTGCCATCTTGTTTCTTCACTGATCACACTTTGAAAGCGTGCTACCATATCGGGGTAAGGATGTGGCCCCACTACGCTCCCGATAATATAATGTGTATCTACCGGGTTATTGATCCAGTCGCGGATGGCTTCATTGGTGGCATCTTTCAATGTTTTGCTGCCACTGGTTGCCGGAACCACTTTTGCGCCCAGCATTTTCATGCGCGCCACATTGGGTGCCTGTCGTTCAATATCTTTCTCGCCCATGTACACAATACATTCCATTCCTTTCAACGCGCAAACTGTTGCGGTTGCCACACCATGTTGCCCGGCACCTGTTTCCGCAATGATGCGTGTTTTACCAAGTTTACGCGCCAGCAAAATCTGTCCGATGGTATTGTTGATCTTGTGCGCGCCGGTATGACACAGATCTTCCCGCTTCAGGTAAATGGATGTGTTGAATTCTTTGCTTAATCGTTCGGCTAAAAACAAAGGTGTGGGCCTGCCCACATAATCTTTCAACAACAATTGAAATTCTTTCTGAAAAGAAGTTTCATACATGATCTCAAGATACTTTTCCTTTAATTCTTCCACATTCCTATGCAGCATTTCAGGAATGTATGCCCCACCAAACTGGCCATAGTAGCCTTGGGCATTGGGTTGCTGGTATGTTTGGGTGCTTGTCATATAATTATTTTAAAACTGCTTGATTGATTGAACGAATGCCTGTAGCTTTTCCATATCCTTGATTCCGGGTGAGGTCTCGAACTTACTGTTCACATCTATCGAAAAAAGATCTTTGGCTACCGGCTCCTGCGAAAAATCTTTCAGCTTCTGTGTATCATCCGGTTCGATTCCTCCGCTGAGAAAAAAAGGTTTTCCGATATTTAGTCCTTTCAACACATTCCAATCAAATTTTTTACCGGTACCTCCGTAACCCGCGCCTTCCGTATCAAAGAGAAACATATCGGCGATATCATTGTAATCCTTGATCTTCCAGGGAATATTATCATCCTGCCGCAAACGGAAAGCTTTTACAACCGTTACATAGTTGGCGATCTTTTCGCAGTACTTGGGTGTTTCATCGCCATGCAGCTGTACCAGGTACAAACCACAGTCATCCACTGTTTGCAATACTTCTTCTACCGGTGCGTTTACAAAAACCCCTACTTTGTTAATGCCTTTCCCCCTGATCTTTTTAATCTCGGGTCTCGGCATGAACTTGTACACATAACGGGGCGATTTCGGATAGAATATAAAGCCGGCAAATTCAACGCCCATTTCATCGAGCTGCAGAACCTGCTCAGTACTGGTCATACCGCAAACCTTGATTCGCATGTTATTTTGCTTTTAGTTGATTAACAAAATCAGCAAAAGCAATCGAAGGGCTTGCCTGTTTCATAAAATTCTCTCCAATGAGAAAGCCTTTGAAACCGGCCTCACGTAAAGTTACAATAGTATCCACATCACTGATGCCGCTTTCTGCCACAGCCGGCTTTTCTTTGGGTATTTTATTGATAAGACCCAGCGATGCATCAATACTTACCTCAAATGTTTTCAGGTTCCGGTTATTTACGCCCACCAGGTCTACCGCTTCGCAGATATGACCGAGTTCATCGTCGTTATGAATCTCCAGCAATACTTCCAGTCCCAGCCCTTTGGCAGTAACAGCCATGGCTTTTACTTCAGCAGGTGTTAAACAGGCGGCGATCAGCAGGATCACTTCGGCACCAAATGCTTTGGCTTCCACAAGCTGGTATTCGTCGATCATAAAATCCTTGCGCAGTATGGGTACTTCGTTAATGGTAGCCGCCAGCAGATCATCCAATGAACCACCAAAGAAGTCCGTATCCGTAAGTACAGAGATACCGGATGCACCGTGTTTGGCATACGCAGTAGTTACTTCTTCCACTGTAGACCTATCATTGATCACTCCCTTGCTGGGCGATTTTCTTTTATACTCTGCAATGATGCCTGTTCTGGCAGGATCCAGCAGGAAAGATTTTAAAGAAAGTGTTTCATTGGCAAAGAATTTACCTCTTTCCAGTTCAGAAATGGAAGTTTGCTTTTTCCGTTCAGCAACCTCAATTCTTTTCCTCGCTATGATGGTATCTAATATATTCATTACTGCAGGCTGATTAAAGTTTGTAATACCTGGTTAGCCTTCCCACTTTCCAGGCTTTCTACCGCGGCATGGTAGGCATTATCGTACGAGGCATAATTGCCGGTACAATGCAATGCCATTGCCGCATTGGCCAGCACAACGGCATTCTGGGCCCAGCTTCCTTCGACCTTGATGATCTTTGTAAAGATCTTAGCTGCTTCTTCTACAGAATTACCACCATAAATATCTTCAGCGGCAACAATGCGTTTGCCCAACTGTTCGGGTGTCATTACTTTTTCTCCTTCGTTGGTGATCACTTTCGTATCTCCGGTAAGGGATATTTCATCATATCCATCCAGGCTATGAATAATCGTAAAAGCATTGCCTGTTTGCTGCAGCAGGTAATTATAGATACGTGCCATCTCGAGGTTATATACACCTACCAGTTGAAATGCAGGATCAGCTGGATTAACCATTGGGCCCAGCATATTGAAGAACGTTCTTACACCCAGGTTTTTGCGAACAGGTGCTACAATCTTCAATGCAGGGTGAAACAATGGCGCATGCAAAAAACAGATCCCCGCAGTTTCCAGCTCTTTCAGTAAACGATCATTGTCGTTCTTAAACGTATAACCCAGTTGCTCCATCACATTGGAAGAACCACTGATGGATGAAGCGCCATAGTTTCCGTGCTTGGCTACTTTTTGTCCTGCACCTGCTACAATAAAGCAGGATAAAGTAGAGATATTAAAGGTATTCTTTCCATCACCACCGGTGCCCACAATATCCATCACCTTGTTGCCATTCAGATCGATCTTTACACACAGTTCCAGTAACGCATCGCGAAAACCCTGCAGCTCTTCAATGGTAATGCTGCGCATAAGGAATACCGTGATGAAAGCGGTCATTTCACTTTCATTGTATTGCCCGCGCGACATATTCAGCAACACCTCTTTCGCTTTTTCTCTGGAAAGGGTTTTGTATTCGAATAAATATTGTAAGATCTTTTTCATTGCTATTTTTTTAACCAGTTACGCATGATTGTTTCGCCATCAGGTGTTAATACACTTTCAGGATGAAACTGTACGCCCTGGATATCGAATTTGGAATGTTGCAGTGCCATGATATAATTGTTCGCATCGCGGGCAGTGATTTCCAACTCTTTCGGAAAATCTTTCTCATTGATTACCCAGCTATGGTACCGGCCCACTTCAATTTCATCCGGCAGATTTTCGAAAATATTATTTCGTGAGTGGTGAGTCGTGAGTGGTGAGCGTGCTTCGTTACTCACGATTGACGATTCACGATTCACGAATTGAATTTTAGTGGCAACCCCATGATATACCGTCGACAGATTGGTCAATGTTCCGCCAAATGCTTCACCAATGGCCTGGTGGCCCAAACATACACCCAGTATGGATTTGGAAGAAGCATATTCTTTGATCAGCGGCAATAACATACCTGCCTCAGAAGGAATGCCAGGGCCGGGCGAAAGAATGATCTTATCATATTCCTTCGCTTTCTCCATTGGCAATTCATCATTGCGGTAAACATCTACCTTACCATGCGTGATCTTCTCCACAAGGTGAACCAGGTTGTAAGTGAACGAATCGTAATTATCGAATACTAAAATTTTCATGTTTATTTTTTTTGGTTGATAGCTGATGGATCATGGCCCATGGTCTAAATTCCCTCCGCTATCTCAATCGCTTTTTTCAATGCGTTCAGTTTGTTATTCACTTCCTGCAATTCATTTTCCGGAACACTGGCAGCCACTACACCCGCACCCGCCTGGTAAACCAGTGTATTGTTTTTACTTAAAAAAGTACGGATCATAATGGCGTGGTTGCAGCTGCCATCAAATCCAATAAAACCGATTCCTCCGCCATAATAACTTCTGGCGGTTGGTTCATAATCATCGATAATCTCCATGGCTTTGAACTTGGGTGCACCGCTTAATGTTCCGGCAGGAAAAGTTTTGGCGAGCAGCTCAAATGGATTCTGGTCCTTGCGCACTTTACCGGTTACTTCACTTACCAGGTGTATTACATGACTGTAATACTGTACCTGCCGGTAATGGCTAACCACCACTTCATCGCAGGCCCGGCTGAGATCGTTGCGAGCCAGGTCAACCAGCATTACGTGTTCGGCATTTTCTTTTGCATCGGCCAATAGTTTATCGGCCATTTCCTGGTCTACCAGATCATCCCCACTTCTTTTGAAAGTTCCTGCAATGGGATGTACAATGGCTTTCCCGTTTTTAATGATAAGTTGCGCCTCCGGCGATGAGCCCATCAGTTTATAATCGCCATAATCGAAGAAAAACAAATAAGGTGATGGATTCACGCTTCGCAAAGCACGGTATACATTGAATTCATCACCTGAAAAACTTTGCTGAAACCTTCTGCTGAGAACGATCTGAAACACATCGCCCCGTAAACAGCGCTGAATGCCTTTCTGCACCATTTCTTTGTAAGCGGCATCCGTCATATTCGAAGTTTCTTCGCCACGGATCCTGAAAGGAAATACGGGAACATCCTTACTTTTAATGAGCGATTCTACAATAGCTATTTCCGATTCCAATCCGGGTAGCACATTCTCGCAGATATACAGTTCATCTTTGAAATGATTGAATGCAATCACGTATTGATACAAACGGTAACGGATCAGTGGGATGGCTGGCGCGGCACTACCGGCTGTTTTGAATTTAATCGTATCAAAAAACGGAACTGCATCAAAAGCGGTATAGCCAAACAGTCCCTGCGCAAATTTGCCTTCTTTTACGGAAGGCTCATGCACCTGGAAGCCCTGCATAAACGACCAGAGTTGCGCGGGTACATCTGAAGTGTTAGTAATAGCGATCCGCTCCGGTTTTTGTCCGGGCAACTTGAATTCAATACTGTTCGCAGAACTGATCTCAATACCGCCGATGGCGTTGATACAGATAAAAGAATAACTGTTCTCCGCGGCATGGTGGTCGGTACTTTCCAGCAGTACCGTATCCCTGAAACGGTCGCGCACCCTGAGGTAAATACCTACCGGTGTAAATACATCGGCCAGCATTTTTTTGCATTGAGTTTGTAAGTCTATTTTCTTCATTAATGATTTTTTTACCCATCTCAACCTTCACCTGAAAGGAATAAAGCAGGGCGTGATAACAAAAAACCCCAACATTTCTGTCGGGGTTCTGAATAGTATATTCAAAAAGTACTGGCTATGCCATTACAATCCCCGAACGGAGTTTGTATGCCACCACCAATATTTGTTTGTGATCTGGTTCATTACAGGCAAATTTGGGGGAGAATCTTTGGATAAACAAATTTTTTTTGGACGCTGCATTCCTTTGTTACCTTCACCTTAACTAAGCTCCTATGAGAAGATATACCTTATCCCTCCTGCTTTTGCTATTGCTTGGCAACACCGGTAATGCGCAGAAAATCGATACCGCCATCCTGCTAAAACCCGACCGGTTATTCGATGGTGAAACCATGCATACTAACTGGGCAGTATTAGTGGTTAAAAACAAGATTATCGCTGTTGGGGAAGCTGGTTCTATTCATCCCGATGGTGCCTACAGAACCATTGAACTGAGAGGGAAAACCCTTTTGCCCGGATTGATAGAAGGGCATTCCCATCTCTTGCTGCATCCTTACAATGAAACCAAATGGGACGAGCAGGTAATGAATGAATCGCGGGCTGAGCGAACTGCCAGGGCCGTAGTTCATGCCAATAAGACCCTGCTGGCCGGCTTTACCACCGTTCGCGATCTGGGAACCGAGGGTGCGGATTATGATGATGTAGGTTTGAAAACTGCGATTGAAAAAGGTGTGATCCCCGGTCCCCGCATGATCGTTGCCACCAGGGCCATTGTGGCAACCGGCAGTTACGGACCCAAAACAAAGAACCTTGCCAATCAATTAATCCGGGGTGCCGCAGAAGCCGATGGCATGGACGCATTGATCAAAGAAACACGTACACAGATTGGTAATGGCGCCGACCTGATCAAGGTGTATGCAGACTATCGGTGGGGGCTCGACAAAAAAATATCGGAACCTACTTTTACATTGGAAGAATTGAAAACGGTAGTAGCGGTCGCTTCCAGCAGTGGCCGCAAAGTAGTGGCACATGCCAGTACCGAAGAAGGTATGCGAAGAGCCATACTCGCAGGCATCTCAACCATTGAACACGGCGACAATGCAACTGAAGCCATCTTTGACCTGATGCTGCAATACAAAACCGCTTATTGTGCCACCCTCAGCGCAGCGGAAGCAACCGCCGAATACGATGGCTGGAAAAGAGGCAGTTTACCGGAACCGCAACGTGTTACGCTAAAGAAAAAAGTATTTGCATTGGCCCTGCAGAAAGGAGTAACCATTTGCTTTGGCGGAGATGTAGGTGTGTATGCCCATGGCGATAACGCGCGTGAAATGGAAGCGATGGTTAACTATGGCATGAAGCCCTTAGCCGTTTTAAAAACGGCTACTTCCGTAAATGCGGATGTGTTTGGCTATGGAGCTACCATAGGCCGTATCAAACAAGGATTGCTGGCGGATTTAATTGCTGTGGATGGAGATCCTTCGATCGCTATTTCCGATATCAGGAAAACTGCGCTGGTGATGAAAGATGGAGTGATCTATCTGAACAGTTCTAAATAGGTAAATAATAACTATGAAAGCCTTACTCGTTTTTATCAGCATTTTTTTCACCACAGCTGCTTGCGCGTCAACCAATGCGGATGATATCATTGGCGTATGGTTAAATGCCAATGGGCAGGGACAGATCCTGATCTACAAGGAAGGAGATAAATATTTCGGTAAGCTGTACTGGCTGAAAGAACCCAACAACCCAAAGGGAACACCTAAATTAGATGCCAACAATCCCGAGCCTTCCCAAAAAAACAAACCCTTGTTGGGTACCGTGTTGCTAAGAAATTTTAAGTACGATGATGGCGAATGGACCGGCGGCCGCATTTATGATCCGCAGAACGGGAAAGATTATAAATGCTATATCAAACTGAAAGACGCGAATACATTAAGCGTACGGGGCTATATCGGCATTTCGCTTTTGGGAAGAACGGAAGTTTGGACGAGAGTGAAGTGATATTCGTGAATCGTGAGGCGTGAATCGTGAGAAATATATTTCAAACTCACGATTCACGCCTCACGATTCACGAATACTACAACACCCCCTTCGTAGAAGGCAAATAATTGCTTAAAGGATCCCGCTTCACTGCCATTTTGATGGCTTTGGCGAAAGCTTTGAAGATGGCTTCAATTTTATGGTGTTCGTTCTCGCCTTTGCATTCAATGTTCAGGTTGCATTTTGCTGCATCGCTGAATGATTTGAAGAAATGAAAGAACATTTCTGTTGGCATCTCTCCTATTTTCTCTCTTTTGAATGCTGCATCCCACACAATCCAGTTACGTCCGCCAAAATCGATCAACACTTTGGCTTCCGCTTCATCCATGGGTAAAGCAAACCCGTAACGTTCCATACCACGCTTATCAACCAGTGCCTGCGCGAAGGCTTCGCCAAGGGCAATGCCTGTATCTTCAATGGCATGGTGTTCATCAATATGCAGATCGCCTTTGGTAATTACAGTCAGGTCCATTTTACCATGGCGGGCAATCTGGTCGAGCATATGATCAAAGAAACCAAGTCCTGTTGAGATATTGGATTTTCCGCTGCCATCCAGGTTCAGCTCTACATGAATTTTGGTTTCATTGGTATTTCTTTCATGTACTACTTTGCGTAATCCCAGTTTCAGGAAAGTATAGATATCGGCCCAGTTATCTGTTTCAACAACAATCGTATCCCGGAGTCTTTTTTCCTGTTCATCCGTTAAGGAATGCAGGGGAGATCTGAGGTAGATGGCTTTGCAACCCAGGTTCTTCGCCAACTCGATATCACTCCACCGATCGCCGATCACGAATGAATTGGCGAGATCATACTCTTTATTGGTAACGAGGTGCTGCAACAATGCTGTTCCCGGTTTCCGGGTAGGTTTGTTTTCGCTGGCGAAAGTTTTGTCGATGATCATTTCATCAAATACAAAACCTTCTCCCTGCAAAACACGAAGCATCAGGTTATGGTACGGATGAAAATCTTTTTCGGGATAAGAATCCGTTCCCAATCCATCCTGGTTGGTTACCATTACTTTGTAATAATCCAGTTCCGATGCAATTCTCGATAATGCGGTAATCGCGCCCGGTACAAAAGAGGTTTTTTCAATACTATCTACCTGGAAATCCGAAGGCGGCTCCTGCAATACTATCCCATCCCGGTCTATAAAAAGAATCCTCCCCCCCGATCCCCTAAAGGGGGAGTTGGCAGAACTGTCTTTATTTTTAGCTTCACTCATTTACTTACTTGTTTTTTGCACGAACGGCTTTTACTTCTGCCGCGGTTACTGCACTGGCTTTGTTTGTCCAGTTGTTTCTTACATAGGTTAATACATCCGCGATCTGCTGATCGGTAAGAAGGTCCGCATGTGGCGCCATTACATTGCTGTAGTCTTCTCCATCCACTTCAACACCTTTCATTCCTTTGAGTACAATGCGGATGAGTTTGGCCTTGTCGTTTCCTTTCACGGTACTGGTTCCATCCAATGGTGCATTCAAATGCGGCACACCACCGCCATCGGGTTGATGGCAGGCAAGACAGCGTAACTGGTACACTGTTTTGCCTCTCTCCATTGATGCCTTGAGTGGGTTAGTGGCCGCTACTGCCGGTTTCGTTACAGCTGGCTTTACAGGTGTTTTCTTTGCCGGTGTTGTTTGAAATGCCATTAATGTGATGCCCAGTATTGCTGGTATAATCAATTGTTTCATCAATTCTTATTTTCCATTGTATATGATACGATAAATGGTTCCTTTCTGATCATCGGATACATACAATGAACCATCAGGACCCTGTGCCAGTCCGCATGGACGGTGCGCCGCGGAACGGGGTGTTACACCAGATTCCATTCCGGAAAAACCGTTTGCAAATATTTCCCATTTGCCGGTAGGTTTGCCATTTTCAAAAGGAACGAATGCTACATAGTAACCTTCCTGCGGCAAGGGCGCACGGTTCCATGAACCGTGAAAAGCAACGAACGCACCATTTTTATACTTTGCCGGAAACATGTTTCCTGTATAGAACAATAACCCATTCGGCGCCAGGTGTGCCGGGAATGCTATTACCGGATCGATGGCATCTTTACCGCCTTCTTTTTTCCCATCGCCACCATATTCGGGAGCGAGGATCTTTTTCTTTTGTGCAGGGTCGTAATAGATATAGGGCCATCCCGCGTTATCTCCTTTCTTTAATGCATACATGGTTTCCGCAGGCAATTCTGCATTGTCTTTCTCCGTAAACAGGTTAGGGAAAATATTGTGCAGATCATCACGGCCATGCTGCATCACAAACAGTTGGTTCAGTTGATTGTTCCAATCCAATCCAACTACGTTGCGTAAACCGGTAGCATAGCGTTCGCCATTGCCATAGGTCTGGTTCAATTTATCGGCTTTGAATTTCCAGATACCACCGGCTGAATCCAGGATGGGGCATGGCATTCTTCCAAGAGAACCTGGCTGCCTGTCCTGCTCCTGGCATGAGTTGGAGTAAGCGCCGATGTTCACATAAATATTCCCATCGTTATCCAGTGTGAGTGATTTGGTTTCGTGTTGGTTTCCTTTTTTCAAGCCGGTGATGATTTTTTCCGCCTGGGCAGGATTGATCACTTCGCCTTGTGCATTCAGTTTATAACGGAATACTTCTTCATCCGAAGAAGCATAGAGATAACCATTCTTGATCGCGATACCGGTACCGCCATAATTACCCATGCCGGTGGTGGCATCTGATTTACCATCGCCATTGGCATCGTGTAATTTCAGGATACCTTTTCCTTCGGCCACACGGCCCATGATCTTCACATATACATCACCTTGCTCGGTTACGGTGAGGTGGCGTGCTTTGCCTAATGCCTCAGCCACTTTTAAAGCGCCAAATCCAGCCGGCAGTTTTAAGCCCGCATTGTCTGCATCGGCTACCACGCCAACAGGCGAATTTATTTTTAAAGAATCTGAAGCGCAGGCAGAGAAACTGCTGAATCCTGCTGCTATCAGTAAAAGGGGAAAAACAGAAAAACGCTTTTTCATATGCTTGTTTAATTAGAGCATGAATTTACAACGGAAAACAGATAATTGGCAAGATTGTTTATTGTGCGTACCAATCCTGCATGGCATCTACCAATAATGTGTTCTCCTTTTCTGTTCCGATGGTGATGCGCAGGCAGTCTTCACAAAGCGCAACATTGCTCCTGTCGCGAAGCACAATGCCTTTCCCTAGCAAAAATTCATAGATCTTCCTGGCTTCTTTGATCTTCACCAGCAGGAAGTTGGCATCGGAAGGATATACTTTTTCAACGGTTGGCATTGAAAGAAATACTTCGGCCATGGCTTCGCGCATATCCACCAGTAACCGGATCATATCATTAACCTGGCCTACTTCCTCCAATGCTTTCAACACAAGTTCCTGTGTGGCCTGGTTGATATTGTATGGCGGTTTTACTTTATTCAGCACTTCAATAATCGCGGCGGAAGCGAAAGCCATTCCCAAACGCAGTCCGGCCAATCCCCAGGCTTTACTGAGTGTTTGCATTACCACTAGATTGGGATACTCGGCCAGTTCCTGTATAAATGATTTCTGTTTCGCAAAATTGATATAGGCTTCATCGATCACCACAATGCCATTGAAATTATTCAGCACCATTTCAATATCGGTGCGGTTCAATGCATTGCCCGTTGGATTATTGGGTGAACAGAGCCAGATAAGTTTGGTGTCAGCATCCACCAATGTTTCGATATGTGCAAGGTTCAGTTGAAAACCTTCCAGCAATGGCGCTTTTTTCACTTTTACATCGTTGATATTGGCACTTACTTCGTACATGCCATAGGTGGGCGGACAAATGATCACATTATCCTTACCCGGCTCGCAAAAACTGCGGAACAATAAATCAATACACTCATCGCTGCCATTACCCAGGAAAATATGTTCCGCACCGATGCCTTTGATGGCGCTTAATTTTTGCTTGATGGCCTGCTGGTGCGGATCTGGGTAACGATTGTACCATTTGGTCAATGGCGAACCGAGACTGTTCTCATTCGCATCCAGGAATACTTTTGCCGCTCCGCTGAATTCATCGCGGGCGGATGAATAAGGAACCAGGTTTTTGATATTAGGCCTTACCAGTTTGTCGAGATCGAATAACATATCTGTTGTTTAACTATTTCAATAATTTTACAAAGGGCGTTGGTAGTGAAAGCCCAGTATCTTATACCCTTCGTTGGCCCAGAATTTTTGTCCGCCGCTGTTGGTGGTATAACAATTCAGTTCCGATGCGATGCAGCCCTGGGACCTGCCGTACGCATAGATCCATGCCATCATTTCCTCGCCGATCCCCTTGTTACGGTATTCGGGAAGGATCATCACATTATCCGGCTCGATATGGCGGCCCACATAACATTTTACGAGTATCCATAGTCCGCAGATACCGATGAGTTTTTTGTCATCAAAAACACCCAGGCATTCATAGCCTTTATCAAGCATTTCTGCCAGTCGTTCTTTCAGGATCTCTTCTGAAACCTGGTCGTTCAGCAAACGCAGTATAGGGATGATGGAATGCATTTCCGTTTTGGGAATGAGTTGGTAGGTATACATGTTCTTGTTGTTTATCCCCTCCCGGGAGGGGTTGGGGTGGTTTAAGTTTTTTTGATTCTTCGTTGTTTGACTAATTCCGGCACCCCTTTTCTTTCTTTAAAATCCAGGATCCAGTTCTCAATACTTTTCAACACCATTTCAATCTTATGCACCACATCCAGTGCGTTAAACCGCAATACAGCCACTCCATATTCCTTCAGTTCTTCATCTCTGATTTCATCTTTTAGAAAAACAGCACCATCATGATGCGTTATTCCATCTACCTCAATTACCAACAATAAATCCTTACAGTAAAAATCAGTAACATAATTCAGCATAGGTCTTTGCCTGTCGAAATCATATCCCATCATTTGAAAGTTTTTCAATCTATTCCAGAGCCTTACTTCCGAATAGGTCATCGACTTTCGAAGTGCTTTGGCAATTTCTTTAAGTTTAGGGTCATATGGTATAATCCTTCTTCTCATGATAATCAGTTAACCCACCCCTACCCCTCCCCGGAGGGGATAATACGGATGCGTGCCGCATTCGCATGAGCTTCCAGTCCTTCCGCTTCCGCCATCAGCATCACTGTTTCCGCAATATTTTCCAATCCTTGTTTTGATAATTTCTGGTAGGTAACTTTTTTTACAAAACTATCTACACTAACCCCGCTATATGCTTTGGCAAAACCATTGGTCGGCAAGGTATGATTGGTGCCACTCGCATAATCGCCTACGCTTTCCGGAGAATAGTTACCAAGGAACACAGAACCGGCATTGCTTATTTTCTCTGCAATCGCTTCATCTTCTTTACAGGAAATGATCAGGTGTTCCGCAGCATATTCATTCACCAATGCAATGGCCTCTTCTATTGTTGTAACGAGTATCGTTGTACTGTTCTCTAATGCTTTTGCGGCCAGTTCTTTCCGGGGAAGTTGGGCCAGCTGTTTTGCCAACTCAGTTTGTACTTCTGCAACCAATGAAGCAGAAGTAGTTACCAATAATACCTGGCTGTCTGCACCATGTTCCGCCTGGCTAAGCAGATCGGCCGCAACAAATGCGGCATTGGCCGTTTCATCTGCCAATACGCACACTTCACTGGGGCCAGCGGGCATATCAATGGCAATGCCTTCCTGCTGGATCAGTTGCTTGGCACAGGTTACATATTGATTACCCGGACCAAATATTTTATATACCTGCGGAACCGATTCTGTTCCATACGCCATTGCGGCAATGGCCTGCACACCACCAATTTTATATACAGCCGTAATGCCTGTTAGTTGCGCCGCATATAAAATAGCAGGGTTCAGTTTCCCATTTTTACCGGGAGGAGAACACAAAATAATTTCTTTACATCCAGCAATTTTAGCGGGTATGGCCAGCATCAATATGGTGGAGAACAAAGGGGCGGTTCCACCGGGTATGTACAAACCTACTTTTTCGATCCCAATGCTTTTACGCCAGCAGCGAACCCCGGGCATGGTCTCTATAACCTCTGCTTCAGCAACCTGCTTGCTGTGAAACAATTCGATATTCACAGCGGCCTGCTGTATGGCTTTTTTCAATTCTGCAGAAAGCAATGCCCCCGCTTCATTGATCTCTTTTTCAGAAACCACAAAATTCTCCAGCTCCACGCCATCGAACCGGTGTGTAAATGCTATTACCGCCGTATCGCCATTCTGCTTTACTTCGCTCATTACCGCTTTTACGGTTTGTTGTAAAGAAGTATTGTCAATAGCAGGCCGTGCAAGCAACTGTTTCCATTCTGTTCTTTGCGGGTATTGTACAATTTGCATATGAATCAATTAATTTCCTTTTATGGCTTGTCCGCCTGGGCGGGAAGGCTTGCGTTACACGATCATCTTCTCAATCGGCACCACCAGTATTCCCTGGGCACCTGCCGCTTTTAACTGCTCAATAATATCCCAGAAATCGTTTTCGTTCAATACACTGTGAACACTGCTCCAGCCTTCTTCTGCCAATGGCAATACTGTTGGACTTTTCATACCGGGCAACAAAGAAATGATCTCGGCCAGTTTCTCATTCGGCGCATTCAGCAGGATGTATTTATTGTTCTTTGCTTTTTTTACGGATTGAATGCGGAACAATAACCGTGCGATCAGTTGCTCTTTCTCTGCAGACAATTCCCTGTTTTTAACAAGCACCGCCTGCGATTGCAGAATGGTTTCCGTTTCTTTCAATCCATTCATGAACAAAGTGGATCCGCTGCTTACCAGGTCGCAAATGGCATCGGCCAAACCGATACCCGGTGCGATTTCCACGCTGCCGCTGATCTCGTGTATTTCTGCATCCACTCCTTTCTCTTTCAGAAAATCGCCCAGGATCACCGGGTAGCTGGTGGCTATTTTTTTACCGGAAAGAACCTGTACATCCGTATAGGTTTCGCTTTTTCTCACGGCAAGACTCAAGCGGCATTTGCCAAATCCTAGTTTTTCGGCTACCGTTACTTTCTTTTTCTTTTCATACACAACGTTCTCGCCCACAAACCCAATATCGGCCACACCATCTTCCACGTATTGTGGAATATCATCGTCGCGCAGAAAATAGACTTCAATGGGGAAATTACTGGCTTCGGCTTTCAGTTTGTTTACACCATTGCTGATATCGATGCCGCATTCTTTCAGTAAACGGATCGAATCATCATGCAGGCGTCCGCTTTTCTGGATAGCCAGTTTTAATTTTCCGCCATCCGCAGATGGATTGTTCGCATTCGTTTCTTTCATACCATGGATCGCTTCGCGATATTTTGTTCCTGAAGAATAATGGCCCCCTTCAGGGATGGGGCAAATGAGAAAGGGCCTACCGTTATGGTAAGCCCTTTAATGTTTTATTGTGAACCGGCACAAAACACCAATAGCCTACCCCTGGGGTAAGAAATGATGATGGTGTGAATGTGCGAATAATTTCATATCAGACCACAAAAGTAACCGCATTGGCATTTACAGGCAAATTTTTTTCGGGAAGCTGTGAGTTCTGCCCGAAAAAGTGGCATTTGTCAGTATATTGTTAGCCCAAAATGGCTTCCATGAAAAAACTGAGCTTGGTTATTCTGACCATTGCGTCCTTTCTTTCGCTAACCACAGGCTTTGCCCAGGCTAAACGCAAACTGGTATGGAGCGATGAATTCAATTACAAAGGCTTGCCCGATTCTGCCAAATGGGGTTATGATGTAGGCGGTCATGGATGGGGCAACCATGAGTTACAGTATTATACTTCCAAAACAGTAAGCAACGCACGTGTAGAGAATGGTTACCTCATTATAGAAGCAAAAAAAGAAACCATTGGCACAAATGCATACTCTTCTGCCCGGCTGACAACGAAAGGCAAGGGCGACTGGACCTATGGGCATATAGATGTTCGCGCCCGTATACCCAAAGGCATTGGCACCTGGCCCGCTATCTGGATGCTGGGCTCACATTCGCCCTTTAAATGGCCGGATGATGGCGAGATCGATATCATGGAACATGTGGGTTATAACCAGGGTGTGATACATGCATCGGCACATACCCGTAAATATTTTCACAGCATAGGCACCCAGAAAACCGCCACGACTTCTTTGCCCGATTGCAGCGAAGCCTTTCATGTGTATTCGCTTGAATGGGATGCTGAAAACATTACCATGCTGATTGATGACAAAGCCTACTTCAGTTTTAAAAATGAACATAGTGGAAAAGAAGCATGGCCATTCGACAGTCCGTTTCACTTATTGCTGAATGTTGCCGTTGGCGGCGACTGGGGCGGACAGAAAGGTGTAGATGAAAAGAGCTTTCCCGTAAAAATGGAAATTGATTATGTACGCGTTTACCAATAAACTTTCGATTATACAAACCCAACTACAATGAGAACAACAAAAAAAATCACAGGATTATTCCTGCTGCTTATTGCATGCAGCTCCGTTTTCGGACAGGATGCGGTAAGTTATCAAACACCACCCAAAGACATTGCCGACCTGTTGTTGGCAAAACCCACACCTGCCGTTCGCATAGACAGCAAGGCGGAATGGATGTTATTAAGCGAACGCAACTCTTATCCCACCGTGGAAGAGCTCGGACAACCGGAAAACCGCATTGCCGGCTTGCGTTTGAATCCGAATAATTTTTCGCCAAGCAGGCAGGCGTTCATCAATAATTTCAGGTTGAAGAATATCAAAAACAACCAGGAATTTGCGGTAACCGGTCTTCCCACCGATTTATTGGCCGGCGGTGCAAGCTGGAGCCCTTCAGAAACCAAGATCGCTTTTACCAATACAACCGGAACTAAGGTAGATCTGTATGTAATTGATATCGCTACCAAAAAAGCAACCAGGATCAATAAGCAACCGGTGAATACCGTGTTGGGCTTATCGTATACCTGGGTAGACGATAATACCATTCTGTACAAAGCCACAACCCAATCAGCGACGAACGCACCCAAACGTCCGATTACCCCCAAGGGGCCAACCGTTCAGCAGAACCTCGGTAAAACAGCACCGAGTCCTACTTTCCAGGACCTGATCAAATCGCCTTATGATGAACAGCTGTTTGAGTTTTATGCAACTTCGCAGCTGGTACAAAATAAGAACGGAATAGAAACCAATATCGGCAAAGCCGGGCTGATAAGCACGTTCGCTTTATCGCCCGATAAAAAATACATGATGGTACGTACCATCCGCAAGCCCTTCTCCTATCTTGTAACGGCCAATGGTTTTCCTTCAAGCATTACCATTAATGATTTGGCCGGCAAAGTGGTAAAAGTATTGGCTGAATTACCATCCAGCGAAGGAACCCCTTCCGGCTACGACAACACACAGAATGTGCCACGTGCTTTTGACTGGAGAGATGATGAAGCGGCTACCATTACCTGGGCAACACCACTGGATAGCGGCCTGATCAAAAAACCGGTTGAGTTTCATGATGCCGTTTATGCATTGAGCGCGCCCTTTACCGGCGAGGCCAAAGAACTGTTCAAAACAAAAATGCGCTATGCCGGTACCACCTGGGGTGATGCAACACTGGCACTGGTAGCTGAAATATCCCGTTCCAAACAAATGAGCCGTGTAAGCCGTTTCAATACCATTAGCGGTAGCCTGGAAGTATTGTATGAGCGCAACCAGACAGATGCTTATAACAACCCCGGTTCTCCCGTGAACAGCAAGAACAAATTTGGTCGTCCTGCCATTCAGACCACCGACAATGGCACCAAGATCCTGATGAACAATACCACAGGTTCTTCGCCAAAAGGAGATCTTCCTTTCCTCGCCAAATTTGACCTGGGTACCAAAAAGAACGAGATCATCTGGCGTTGTAACGAAGGTGTTTTTGAAGCAGTGGAAGAAGTGATCGATGCCGACAAACTGGTATTGCTTACCCGCCGCGAATCACAGAAAGAAGTTCCAAACTATTATATTAAGAACCTGGTGCTGCGTATCGCAGACAGGGCCATCACCAACTTCGCTAACCCATATCCGCAACTGGAAGGAGTTACCAAAGAAAAGATCAAATACAAAAGAGCCGATGGGGTTGACCTTACCGGTGATCTGTACTTGCCGAAAGGATACAACAAAGACAAAGACGGTCCTTTACCAGTGGTAATCTGGGCCTACCCAAGAGAATTTAACTCTGCCGCAGATGCGGCACAGATCAGGGGTAGTAAAGACAGGTTTACCACACTCAGCTGGGCCTCTCCTATTTTTTATGTGACACAGGGATACGCCATTCTCGATAATGCCGAAATGCCTATCGTAGCATCGGGTCCCGATAAAAAACCGAATGATGATTTTGTTGCACAATTAAAACTGAATGCAGATGCTGCTATCAACAAACTGGTGGAACTGGGTGTGGGCGACAGGAATCGCATGTCCGTTGGTGGTCATAGTTATGGCGCTTTCATGACAGCCAATTTATTGTCACACACCAATTTATTTAAAGCAGGTATTGCACGCAGCGGCGCGTATAACAGAACACTTACGCCATTTGGTTTTCAGAACGAAGATCGTACCTACTGGCAGGTGCCGGATCTGTATCATGATATGAGTCCATTCAGCTATGCCGACAAGATCAAAACACCCATACTGCTGATACATGGTGAAGCGGATGACAATACCGGAACTTACCCCATCAACAGTGAGCGTTTGTTCGCAGCCATCAAAGGCAATGGTGGAACCGTTCGTTTTGTATTCCTTCCTTATGAAGCGCATAGCTATCGCGGTAAAGAAAATTTATTGCATATGCTTTGGGAACAGTATCAATGGCTGGAGAAATATGTAAAGGCAGCTAAATAAGCACATACCCTTGTTAAAAGAAAACCCCGGATCATATGATCCGGGGTTTTCTATTTGTTATGCAATGACTTGCTTTGCTTTTTTTTCTTCCAGGCTGATCTCTTTCAGGTATTGGTGTTTCAGGTGGTCATACAGCGAATGTTTGTCGATAAAATGCGAGACCAGGTTAGCGATCAGGGCCGACAGCATCAGGAAAAAAATAATATGGTGCCCATCTGTCATTTCCAGTACCAGGATAGCCGAAGTAAAAGGGGAACGGGTAACACCCGTTAAGAAAGCCACCATACCTGCCAGGATCAGTAGGTTGGTATTCGAAGCCGATAAAGACATCCAGCCGGATATTACGGCACCTATGCCCGCTCCCGTACTGAGCGCCGGTGCAAAAACACCACCCGCTGCACCCGAACAGAAAGTGATCAATGATCCAAGCAGCCGAACAATGGGCATATACCAGCTAACCTGCTTATCAGAGGTAAACAATACCCTGCTCATCAGATCCTTTCCTGAATTCATCGCTTCATCTCCTGAAAAATAGATCAGTGCCGCTACAACCAGGGAGCAGGCCAAAACATATACGATGGTTTTCCATCCCGACCGGATAGATGCTTTCCAACGCATCAGGCGCAGGATCAGTTTACAGAACACACTGGATACAATACCTGCAAGTAGTCCAACCAGCATTACACCTAAAAATACGAATACGGATAAATTCTTCACGTCGGGATATCCCAGGTATAAATAAGGTCCTAGAAAAGACTGGGCGGTTAATCCCGCAATAATAACAGCAGAAAAAATAGCTGTTTTATAAAAACTGATATGTGTTTTGGTAAGTTCTTCCATTGCAAATACGATACCGCCCAATGGCGTATTGAAAGCGGCCGCCAATCCTGCCGCAGCGCCGGTCATAACCATATTTCGTTTGGATATTTTAGGCCACCATTCGGGTAGCGCTGCGTTGATCCTGCGAAATACCGATCCGGCGATCTGTATCGTAGGGCCTTCTCTCCCGGTAATGCCACCTCCCAATGCCATAATGGAACTGGAAATGATCTTGATCACGATAATACGAATACTAAGCAATTTACTTACGAGGTGGTTGTGACGTGGGTTCGACAATTCGATAGAAGCAATTACCTGCGGAATGCCGCTACCCCGGGCATAAGGTGCAAACTGTTTTACCAGCCACACGGATACTAAAAAACAAACCGGTGTGATCAGAAAGATCAGCCAATGGGATATATGAAATAGATAGGCGGCACCATGTTCTGCCAGGGCAAAGATGCGGGTATACAATACGGCTATCAGACCCGTTATAGCAGACGCGGCCCAAAAAGGGAGAGCCTGTAGCAAATGCTGCTTTATTCTTTCATCGGTGATCTTGTCGAAATAGAACTTTGCCTTTCCCCGGGTAAAACGGAACAGATTTTTCATAACAACTGTTATGGCATTTGCTTAAACCCAAATGGTTCAATACCTGTGAAATTAATCCGCAAAATAACTGCATTCAGCCGGTAAATACATTAGAACCGGATTAGAATTCAGTTCGCGGCTTCATTTTACCGGAATATTCTGTAATTATGGGTTACTTTATAGTAGTAAAGTAGCAGATCATGGAAGAAAGAAAAATACTGATCGTAGAAGATGAAAAGAAAATAGCGAATACGCTCAAAAAGGGGCTAATGGAGCATGGATACCATGCAGACGTGGCTTTTGATGGAATCATCGGCAAAAAAATATTTTTTTCGTATCCCTATGACCTGGTTATCATTGATATCAACCTTCCCTTACTGAATGGCTATGAGCTGTGTAAGACCATTCGTAACCACAACCAGCATGTTCCCATCATCATGCTTACCGCCATGAACACAACGGATGATAAGATAGAAGGGTTTAACTCGGGTACGGATGATTACATGATCAAACCCTTCGAGTTCAAGGAATTACTGGTGCGCATCCGTGCTTTACTCAAAAGAACCCTGAACCAGCAACTGCCCACAGGTAATATCCTGAAAGTTGGTGACCTGGAAATGAACCTCGACAGCAAAGAAGTAAGCCGCGAGAATAAAAAAATATCACTTACTGCAAAAGAGTTCCAGTTGCTGGAATATTTTATGCGCAACCGCAACCGCGTCGTATCCAGGTCAGACATTGCGGTGAATGTATGGGATATTGATTTTGACACCAGCACCAATGTAATTGATGTTTACGTAAATTACTTACGCAACAAAGTTGACAAGCCTTTCAGCAGCAAACTGATCCATACCCAGGTAGGAATGGGCTATATCTTAAAGGAACAATCCTGAATGAAAATAAGGTACCGCATAACGATGCTGTTTACCCTTGTGGTAACCCTGATCCTTTTGATCGTATGCATTTCCATTTATTATCTCTCCTATATCAATTCTGAAAGGGATTTCAGAAAAAGATTGCGCAGCCGTGCACTTACCTCTGTGAATATTCTATTAAAAGTAGAAGGCATCAGCAACGAGATCGTTAGAAAGATTGATCAGACCAGTGCTTCGATCATGCAGGATAAAAGTATTGTTGTATACAACGATCAATACCGCGAGATCTATTCTTTTACGCAGGATGATGCAAAAACGGTGAGAGTCGACAGCTCATTCCTGAAAAAAGCAACCCTGGATAATGATTATATATACAAACCCGATTACAGGGAAGCCATTGTTTTTATTTACAATCACAAAGGGAAAAAATACACCATCATTGCAGCCGCCGCGGATATTAATATCAAGGAAAAATTAGCACAGCTTCGTTTTGTTTTATTGATCGGTTTTATTTCAGGCGTACTGATCACTTTTTTTTCCGGACTTTTCTTTTCCACTAATTTCCTTTCTCCTATCAAGCGGTTAAGTAATGAGGTGAAAGAAATTTCTTCCCAGAATTTATCACGTCGAATAGATACCAGTGGCCCGAAAGATGAATTGAATGAGCTCTCGCGCACTTTTAACGACCTGCTTACCCGGCTTGATGAATCCTTTGCCATTCAACGCCGTTTTATTACCAATGCTTCGCATGAACTTTCAACGCCACTGACCTCCATTTCCAGTCAACTGGAAATTACCTTGCAGAAAGAGCGGAATGCGGAAGAATACCAATCGGTTATTTTTTCTGTATATGAAGATGTAAAAAACCTTACCCAGCTAACCAGAACCTTACTCGAAATTGCCAAAGCCAGCGGTACATCGGATGGCATGGAACTTAGCCTGATCCGTATTGATGAACTGTTGATGAAACTGGGGCCTGAACTCAAGAAAACGGATGAAAAATTCCTGGTGGATATTCATTTTGATACTTTCCCTGAAAATGAAAACGACCTGCTTGTTTTTGGCAATACCGACCTACTGTATATCGCCATCAAGAATATTGTGGTGAATGCCTGCAAATATGCACCCGATCATACTGCAACGATCTCACTTCATTTTTCAGAGAAGGAACTAAACCTCCTCATCAAAGACAATGGCCCCGGTGTAAGCGAGGAAGAAAAACAACTTGTTTTCCAGCCTTTTTACAGGAGTCCTTTAACCACAGAGATCCAGGGATTTGGCCTTGGCCTGCCCCTTGCATCACGTATTATCAAGCTTCACAAAGGCTCCATTGATTTATCGTCCGATCCGGCTACAGGTACCATATTTACCCTTCACCTGCCTATTGCGGGGATATTTCATAAGATCTGACCAATTACATGATTTCTGCTTTTCAGCGGTACATGGCCAGCCTCACTTCTATTAAGATTCCACAAATTCATTTTCTAATCGCATTCTAATAAGGGTCTAATACAGCATTAACAACACACAGGTAAGTTTGAGCAAGAAAAACGCTATCCGTGTTCAGAAATATACTCATACCCCTTGAAGATGCTAACCACCAGATCCCGGCCGTAGAAAAAGCCATGGAACTCCAGGAAGCATCCGGAACCACGCTTCATCTTGTTAAAGGGATCAGGAATTGGTTCTCGTTAGACAGTTTATGGAAAACAAGAAAAACAGAGGCTGCCGAATTAAAAATGCTCAGGAACCAGGTTATTGAAAATATCCCCGCAATCCATACTGCATCTGCGGTATTGATAAAAAGAACCGCTTTTACCAACCTGAAAAAATATTTTTCTTCTCACAAGATTGACCTGGTTATTACGGACCATAACAGCAACGTCCAGAATAATACCAGGCCTGGATATCAGTTACCCGAAATCTTGTCCAGGCAGATACCCGCTCCCGTTTTAACCATTCTTCATCATCATCCATCCTCCCTTAATAAATCAGTGTTGGTTCCCATTACCCATTTCATTCCGGAAAAAAAAGTTGAAATGCTGTTAGAGATCGCGCAGCGTTTTCATAGCAGGATACATATTGTTACCATGCTCGATAAAACAAGGTCCGACAGTAAACAAAGATCCGATGCCTTTTACCAGGCCTATAAACAACTAAGCGAATCAGGGCATACACCCGAATACAAGATCCTTCTGGGCCACCAATCCAACGAATCCTTTTTTACCTATGCCAGGCAGATCAAAGCCGGTATGATTTTATCGAATCTGTCCAGGGAACCGGGTATTACCACCGAATGGTTCAGGGCACGGATAACAAATATATTTCACCCTTTGCCTGCTACTTATATCCTTACCGTAGCAACGGGTTTACCATCACACGCTTAAAAAAAGAATCATGAAAAAAAGGTTGTACATTTTATTATTCGCATCTGTTCTTTTTACAACAGGTTTCGCGCAAAGCCTGCAGGATGCCACCAGGCTCTACCGGCATGAGCGGTATACCAGTGCCGAAAATAGCTTGTTGCAGCTTACCCGTCAGAATCCCCAGCAAATAGAACCCTGGTATTGGTTGGTAAGGGCAGAGCTGGCAAAGAATGAAAAAGACAAAGCCGTTCATACTTTAAAAAGTATTCCGACTCAATTGCAGGGACAAGCTTTGTATAAGGTATTGGAAGGCAGTATCGCCCTGGAAAATATCGATACCGTAAAAGCACTTGCCGCTTTTACCGATGCACTGGGCAATGCGAAGAAAAAAGACCCTGCCATTCAGCTGGCCATTGCAGAAGCTAATATAGATGCAAACAAAGGCAACTTGCTGTACGCTATTGACCTGCTTACCGAAGCGGCCAAAAAAGACAAGAAAAATCCAGCCATTCTTATTGCAAAAGGAGATGCTTTCAGAAAATTATACAATGGTTCAGAAGCATTCAGGAATTACCAGGACGCATTGGAACTGGATAAGAACGATCCAGTCGTGAATTATAAGATCGGTAAAATTTACCAGACGCAAAACAATGATGCGGTATACACTGAATACTACGAGAATGCCATTAAGGCCGATCCGGATTTCGCACCTGTATATTACCAATTGTATTATGCCAATTACTTTAAGGATGTAAACAAGGCGTTGGAATACCTGCAGAAATTTATTGCTCATTCAGACCCTGATACTAAGAATGATTACCTGCTGACAGATCTCTATTTCGTATCCAAAAAATATACCGAAGCCATCCAGGAAGCAGGCAAGATTATTGCCACCGAAAAAAACCATACCAAACCCCGTATTTACAAGTTACTCGCCTATAGTTACGATGCACTTAACAATAATGCGAAAGCGGAGGAAAATCTAAAAACCTATTTCAGTAATGAGAACGATAGTAATTATTCTGCAAAGGATTTTGAACTGATGGCTTCCATTTCGGAAAAAAACAACCAGCCGGCAGATGCCGCTATCTGGTATGAGAAAGCCCTTCAGTTGGAAAAAGACAAAACACAGAAAACAACGCTCGTTAAAAAACTGGCAGGCTTTTACAAGTCACAAAAACAATACGATAAGCAGGCTTATTGGTATGAACAGTTATATAGTATTTCACCAGAAAATCTTTCAAATGTTGATGTTTTCAATTGGGGAGTGGCCAATTATAACGCGCAACAATATCCCATGGCCGACAGTGTATTCGCTATCTATACCAATAAATACCCCGAGCAAAGCTTTGGTTACTACTGGAGGGCGCGCAGTAATGCGGCCATAGATACGGCTATGGAAACCGGCATTGCCATTCCGCATTATGAAAACCTGATCAAAGTGGGTTTAAAGGATAGTGCCAATAAAACAACCCGTAAATGGCTGATACAGGCATACGGCTATATTGCCGCCTACAAAGTGAACAAGGAAAAACAATTTGACGAGGCGCTCGCCTGTTACGATAAAATATTACAGCTCGATCCCGGAAATACGGATGCAGAAAAATACAAGGGTATCCTGGAAAAAATGGCAGAAACCAAGCCGAATGAAACGCCCAAAAATAAATAGTCTCTAGCAGGTGTTTTGGTATACGCCGGGCGATTCTTCGCCCGGCTTCTTTTTGGTCAGCTCTTTAGTAATCGCGTTATGGTTTCTTCAAACTCTTTCTTCATTTCTTCATAATGGATCCCTGTTCCCGGCCCTTCAAAGCCCGCTTTTATTTTGGCCACCCTTCCCTTCCTGTCAATAAAAATGGTGGAAGGAAATGATTTGATAGGTGTTAATTGCGGTAGTGTTTTTTCCGTCCGTAAACTATCAGATACGGTAACACCCGTATTCAATAAAGTATACTGTACATTAAACCGGTCCCTGAACTTTTGAATCCCTTTTCTGGAGCGTTCAAAATCGGTACTGTATTCGTAAGCCAGGCCAATCACTTCAATACCACGCTGTTTATTCTTATTATAGTAATCGCTCAGGAAAGCCGTTTCATCCATACAGTTCGGGCACCAGGAACCCATGATCTGGATCACAACCACTTTATTCCGGAACTTTGGATCGTTGATAGATACCAGTTTCTTATTTAGGTCCATAAAACGAAAATTCAGTTTCTCTTCTCCGTCTTTCAGGTACATAGCAGCAATATCAGGCAATACGGCATTCGCATCTTTAACCGCCACCCAGGGCTCAACACTGGTGGCGCCGGAATAAAACATACCTCCGTTTATCTTTGTATCGCTCTCAATTCTGGCCGTAAATAAAAACGCATGCGATCCGTCGAACGTAGACAATTGCAGGCTGTCTCCGTTCACAACACCTGAGAGATAACGGTAATCGCCGGTGGGTGTTAGGAAAGTTCCCCGAAGGGTATTGCCTTTTTGTTGCCATTCGGCAATGGCAGGCCGGTATTGGTCTTTGCTTTTCGTAAAAGTTGCCGCCCATTTACCCGTAATATCCGCAACAGCGGTTTTGATCTCAGTCGGTGCAACAGATTGCTGTGTCTCGGCCTTGAAAATCATTACCTGTTGTTTTAACGAGCCTTCCTTGATCCATATTCCTTCCAGCTGATGTGTCGAAAGAATGCGTGCGCGGAACTGCGATTCAAACACGGGCATCTCTATGATAACTGAGTCGTTCTTGTACCTGATCTTATCTACCTTCAATTTTTCACTGGCATTAACCAGGTGTATCATCGTCTTACCCCTGTCTGTTTTAACATCAAAATGAAAGCGAATATCTTTTCCATCCTCCCTTATCAAATGTCCGAACCATGCACCCTGACGCAAACTTGTCTGTGCCATAACACCGGTTCCCAATAAAAGCAATCCCATTATTCCCAAACAAATACTTTTCCGATGCATATTCTTTTTTAAGGCTGCAAAAATACAATAGTCTACCGAATAAGTATGTTAATACAAATCCAACTATGGTTCCTGTTTTCCCTTATTCTCTTTTACCTGCAATTCTTCCCAGGGTGTAGAACCATCTTTTTCACGCGTAAAAACATGGTTGTTTGATTCACCAATCACGATCTCCGCTGTGGTGTACACTTTACAGCCTTCCAGTAAATGACCGCCAATCGTTTTCCCGGTGCTGTCTGAAACAGAGAGGTGGATATGCGACCCATTAACAGAGAGCGTTCCTACCAGGCTCACGATTTCAAAATGTCCTTTGTCGTTGTATCCTTTTTCCTGGTTGGCAAAACGGATCGTGTACTCTGTAAGGCTGCCTACACAGGTAGCGATCCAGCCTGCCTGGATATTCTTTTCTTTAACAACGCTGTCGATTGACTGTTTCAGATCTTGTCCGGGTTTTAACCGGAAAGCATACACGATAGTTGCTGGTTTCATAGAAAGCTTGTCTTTACAGGATAACAGGAACAAAACACAGAAAGCAAATGATAGTTTATGTATCAAGGTAAAACGTTAATGAGCACATGTGGGGAAAATTACCAATCTCTGGCAAAAGATACTGATTTTCCATTTGTGAAAAAGACCCACTAACTGGTATTGCCTCGCTTTACCTGTGTTATAACGGTTTTGCCGTTGCAGCGGAAGGTTCAGTCTTAATCTCTATCTTACAGTTCCTAAAACCAACGCTATGCGCTACCTGCTTGCCGTTTGCGCCTTCTTTTGTATTACAGTCGTTTCTGCCCAGGATTACTATATGTTCGTGGGTACTTATACCAGTGGAAAAAGCAAAGGGATTTATGTATACAAATTCAATTCGGCCAATGGCGAAGTAGAATGGGTAAGCAATACCGACAGTGCTGCCAATCCTTCTTTTTTAGCGCTTGCACCTGATGGCACACACCTTTATGCGGTAAATGAAATAAGCAGGGCGCAAGCTGGCTTGGTTTCCGCATATCATTTCGATCCTGCGTCGGGTAAACTCAGTTTCATCAACCAGCAATCCAGTGGAAGTGAAAATCCATGTCATATCTCCATCACGAAGGATGGCAAATGGGTAGCCGTGGCCAATTACACAGGCGGGAGCTTATCTGTATTCCCCATAAAAAGCGATGGCTCTTTACAGCCTTTTGCGCAACACATCATGCATACAGGAAAAGGGATTAATCCGCAAAGACAGGAAAAGCCACATGTGCATTCTGCTTTCTTCTCGCCTGATGAAAAATTCTTATTAACGCCCGACCTGGGTATTGATAAGATCAGTGTATACCGGTTTGATACAAAAGCAGCAATGCCTTTGCAGCCTGCGGCAATTCCAAATATTGCCGTTGAAGCAGGCAACGGGCCAAGGCATCTTGACTTTTCTCCGGATGGAAAATATATGTACCTGATAGAAGAAATGGGTGGAACAGTAAGTGTTTATAGTTACCGCAATGGCACGACTAAATTTGAGCAACGCATTGCCACCCACCCTGCTGATTTTAAAGGACAGCCCGGAAGCGCCGATATACATGTTTCTCCTGATGGCAGGTTTTTATACGCGTCGAACAGGGGTGATGAAAACAACCTTGCTATTTTTTCCATCAATGCAGGCAATGGTAAATTAAATTCTGTGGGTTACCAATCAACAGAAGGGGTACAGCCCCGTAATTTCATCATCGATCCTACGGGAAAGTTTCTCCTGGTGGCCAATCAGAAAACCAATAACATTGTTGTATTCAAAAGAGATACAGCAACGGGGTTATTGCAAAGAACCTTACAGCAGATAGAAGTACCCAGCCCTGTTTGTTTAAAAATGCTGAAAATAGCAACCAGGTAACCGGAACGACCAGATCGGCTTATTTTTTCGCATACACATAAAACAATACCATGCAAAATTGGAAAATCAAAGCGTCGCTGTTTCTGAACTATTTTGTATTTGCCATTTTACTGAACAGTGTTGGCACAGTTATTCTGCAGGTACAGAACAACTATGGCGTAGCGCAGGGCGCCGCTTCGATACTGGAAGCGTTTAAAGACCTGAGTATTGCCATCATATCTTTTCTTGTTTCTTCCTACATTACCCGTATCGGTTACAAGAATGCCATGTTGATCGCGTTGGGTTTTGTGGCGGCGGTTTGCTTTATCATGCCGTTTACTGCCAGCTTTCTTACCACTAAACTTTTGTTTGCCGCGGTGGGATCGGGTTTTGCATTGATCAAGATGTCGGTATACAGTACCATCGGTCTCGTAACCAAAAATGAAAAGGAACACATCAGCCTGATGAATTTTATCGAATCATTTTTCATGATCGGTATCCTCACCGGGTATTTTATTTTCAGTTCCTTTGTTGACAACAACAATCCGAAATCAACCGAATGGCTCAAAGTATATTACCTGCTGGGCGGTATTTCATTGCTCGCGTTCTTATTGTTATTGAGCGCTCCGCTTGATGAATCTTCCATCAAAAACCAGGAGAATGGCTCTATGCTGAAAGACTTTGGCAAAATGTTCGAGCTCATGGTTTCGCCCATCGTTCTCGTATTTATTTTCTGTGCCTTCTTTTATGTATTGATCGAACAAAGCATTATGAGCTGGTTACCTACTTTTAATAATAAGGTATTACTACTGCCTGCCGCGCTTAGTATTCAGATGGCCAGCATTCTGGCAGGCTCTACCGCTTTAGGAAGATTCCTTGCAGGCATATTACTGAAAAAATTAAACTGGTTACTGGTACTGGCATCCTGCCTGGTATTGGCGGCTGCATTGGTTTTGATTGCCATACCACTGGCAGAAAAAGTATCCGGCCAACCCATTACCGGCTGGAGTACCGCTCCTATCGCGGCTTTCATTTTTCCATTGATCGGATTATTGCTCGCGCCTATTTATCCCGCAGTAAACTCTGTGATCTTAAGTACCTTACCCGTTCAAAAACATGGATTGATGTCGGGACTCATTATCATTTTCTCCGCATTGGGCGGCACAACCGGCTCCATCATTACCGGCCATATTTTTGAGACCTATGATGGCAAAACAGCATTTTATTTTTCATTGATACCCATGACGATCCTGATCATCTGCCTGTTTATCTTTAAAAGATTGCAGAATAAATTCAAAGCGGCTAATCCCGGCAAGGTTCATTAATTGTGTATACCATGAACAGTACTTCTTTTTTTCTGATAGAGCGGCTTTCTCCATTGTATGAAGATGTGCAGCTAAGCGAGATCTTTCCCGATTCGAAATATTTTGTTGACTGCGTCCCTTTGCATTCAACCGGAGAGATTTTATCAAAATATGAAAAAGAAAAACTGGCAGCCGGTTTTGATCTGAAAACATTTGTGCAAACAAATTTCCGGTTACCTAAAGAAGCAAATGATGATTACCGTTCCGGTGATAAATCATTGGAAAAGCATCTTTCCACACTCTGGGATGTGCTCACTAGAACACCGGATGAACAGGGCGGAACCCTGATACCACTTCCCCATCCATACATTGTTCCCGGCGGCCGTTTCAGGGAAGTGTATTATTGGGACAGCTATTTTACCATGCTGGGCCTGCAGGTATCCAAACGTGTGGATATTATTGAGAACATGATCAATAATTTTGCTTACCTCATCGATACGGTGGGATTTATTCCCAATGGAAACCGCACTTATTACCTTGGCCGTTCACAACCACCTTTCTTTGCGATGATGCTATCGGTTTTGATGGAGGAAAAAGGTACTGAGATACTGGACAACTATCAATCGCAACTTGAAAAAGAATATGCGTTCTGGATGGATGGCGCGGAAAATGTAACTGGTGAGCATCCTGCATTCCGCCGTTGTGTAAAAATGCCGGATGGTACTGTACTGAATCGTTATTGGGACGATTACGATACGCCCAGGCCGGAAGCATATATCGAAGACAGGCATCTTGCAGAAAAATCCGGGAGAAATGTATCAGAAGTATATCGGCATATACGTGCAGCAGCGGAATCGGGCTGGGATTTCAGCAGTCGCTGGTTCAGGGACGAAAAAAATATGAGTACGATACAAACAACTGATCTGGTACCGGTAGACCTCAATTGCTTATTGGCCCGGACGGAAGAATTGCTCTGCACCGTTTACAAAAGAAATAAAGACGAGGTAAAACTCCGTTCCATGCAGGTACAGCTTGAGAAAAGAAAAAAAGCCATCCAGCAATATTGCTGGAATGAAGAGAAAGGATTTTATTTTGATTACCATTTCATTGATCAGCAACCTACGGCATCGTATACATTGGCTGCCACGTTTCCGTTGTTCATGAACATCAGCGGGCCTGACCAGCAATACAAGGTAGCCCGTATCATAGAAGAAAAATTTCTGCAACCCGGCGGATTACTTACCACACTCAATACAACCGGCCAGCAATGGGACGCTCCAAATGGTTGGGCACCGCTGCAATGGATCTGTTGGGGTGGTATAGTAATTAACCCCAATCTTCACAAACTGGCGGAAAAGATTCAGCATAACTGGATGCACAGTTGCGAAAAAGTATATGCGGCAACCGGAAAAATGATGGAGAAATACAATGTAACCGATACCCAAAGCAAAGCCGGTGGTGGTGAATACCCCAACCAGGATGGTTTTGGCTGGACAAATGGGGTATACCTGAAATTTCTTTCTATAGAAAAAGAGCGATAAGCCTATTTATTTTTTCGATGCTTGTGATGATGGCTTTTCAAAGGTTGCGGATTTGCCCTTCTTTCATTCTCTGTCGCGATCTTTCGCTGGTTTTGCAAAGCACCCAATGCGATCAGGATAACACCAATTGCGAGAAAAAGATACTGTATCAGAAAAGATTCTTCTATCAATAGTATCTGCAAAAAGATGGCCACACATACAATTACCCCCTGCACCATGATCAGGATGGAATAGATCCGGCTTTTGCGGATAATGAATACGATTACCAGTAAGCTGAACAAACCGATTGTGAACAACATGATCCACCCAGCAGTTGCATAGTTGTTGAAGATGGTACCACTCAATAAATAAGAGGGAAAGCCCATGGAACTGCCCGTAGGGTCTGTAATTACCCGGCAACTGATGAAGATCGCAACCAGCGCCATCAACAGTAATATCGCAATCGATATCTGACGTGCAGCTTTCATGTAACCATTTATTTACACAATGTAGTGAAATCCCCTGTCAAAAGAAATACTGATCTTACTAATCCGCCAAAAACGGGAAATACCCCACCCAAGGCAGAGGATATTTCTCCTAATTCACCTTACTAGTCCCGGGAGAAACCTTGCCAACTTTGCTCACTTGGCGCCTTTGCGTGAAAATTCCTATACGCATGAAGATGCCCGCTCAGTCATTCACTACCTGAAAACTCATTTTTTAACACTCACCACTTCTATATCAAACACCAACACACTATTCGGTGGTATGGCTTTACTACGCGTACGGATGGTATACGCAAGCGCAGATGGAATAAAAATGCGGATCTTCCCCCCCACTTTACACATGGGTACGGCTACCTGCCAGCCTTTGATCAATCTTTTTAGTGGGAAAGTGGCGGGCTTGTCTTTTGTCTGATCAAAAATACTTCCGTCGCTCAGCAGCGATCCCTTGTAGTAGGCTACGACCGTATCATTCACAGAAACCTGGTCACCAGTTCCTTCTTTGAGTATCTGGTAATATACCCCGTCTTTACTGCCCGTTGTATCAATGGTTTTATTGGATACGGCATCTAAAATCATTTTTTTATCTAGGATGGCCTGTGCCGCACTGTCCGCATTTTTTGTCCAGTCTATCTGCGGGCGCTGGTTGCCCGCAGGCCTTGTAAACAGATCCCCATACGCTGCATTGGCTTTTTGAAAACCACCATTCCACAAATAAAATTTTCCATCTTCTACACCACCACCATAATCGATCCTGTCTCCGGCCTTGCCGGTTGCATCATAAGAGAATGTACTCTGGATAAGTTCTTTCCATTGGCCATTCTCTTTCTGTACCCACTGGTTACCAAAGAACGCCTTGCGCTGCAACTGGCCATTCAGTCCTACAAAATTTTCGTTGAAGGAATAGAGGTTGTGAAGGGTTTGTCCATCATGCGGTGCCTTAAAACAGGCAATCAGTTTCCATTTCTGTACTTCTGGCACAAAGAAATAACCGGTATAAATGGTGGTTTGTGAAGCGCTGTCCGGCAAGGCTGTTACCATCAGCTTATAGGTTTGTCCGGGCTTCCAGTTGTACACCCAATGACTATGGCCGCCGGTTCCTTCATTGCCAAAACCATCTGCAAATACACCATCGCCTTTGGCAAGCAATTGCACTTTGTTGGAGTCGGCCACTTTGTTTCTGTCGGCCGCTTCCTTGCCGGCATCCCAAACAGAAAAGATCACCCGGCGTTCGGTATTGCTATTTACCTGTATACCAAAATAGCCACGCGCAAAACCGCAGGCCATATAATAGCTATGAACAATATCGGCTCCTTCAGGAATGGTGATCTCGTTGTAAAAAACAGTTGCCTTTACAGAATCGGGTAAGGGATATTTCAAATGCACCGATGCGGCATTGCGGCGGGGTTTGGGATTGAAATGAATATCGGTAGCTGTACCCGATAATTGTATGGATTGAATATCGGCAACTATTTTCCCGCCTTTTTTTACGGATGCAAGGGTGATGGTATAAAAGCCGCTGTCTTTAATCGTAACCGTTCCAGAAGTAATTGTTTTAAAATCTTTCGACGCAGGAATAAATACCAGTTGGTCTTTTCCAGCAAAACTTACTTTCAGTTGTGTACCCGCAACCGCATTTTTTGCTTTGAGCGATAAACTGATTGTACCTGCTTTGTGTACATAAAAAGAATAGCTGATCTGTTGTTTGGTATCCGTCCAGTGTAACCCCTCTTTTGCGGAAAACATAGACGATTCATCGTTCTCAGCCGGAACCGCATAACCGGTATACGCGGGGATGGTTATAGTTTGTGCGGTAAGTGTTGTTACAGAAGAGATCAGCAAAAGGAATAAGAAAGAACGGAGCATGGTTATTTTTTTGGGTAGCCAAACATAGGAAAAGAATGCGAAGTTCTTTCTCGCAAAGACGCAAAGGCGCGGTTTTCTGTCTACCCCCGAAGAAAATCACGAAACCAGTAGCCAGAGTTCTTTATTGTGCGCAGTTGTGTTTTAAAATCCACATGGATCAGGCCAAAGCGGGCGCGGTAGCCTTCAGACCATTCAAAATTATCCGTGAGTGTCCAGGCAAAATAGCCGTTCACATTCACGCCTTCTTTTTTGGCTTTGAGCATGGCGGCAATGTATTGTTGAAAATAATCGATGCGTTTCTCATCATTCACCGCACCATTGATCAGTTCATCTTTAAAAAAAGCTCCGCCTTCACTGATAATGATCTCTTTTACGCCACCATACAACCAGAAACGCTTGATCATTCGATAAAAGCTTTCGGCATTGATCTCCCAGCCCATATCCGTATGCGGCACTTTACGCGAAGTCGCTTTTACTTCGGATGCATGCAAATATGGAATAAGCGCATTGTATTTAACCGTGAGTGAAAAATAATTCTGCAACCCAATGAAATCAAAATTAAATTTCATCCGCTCCGTATATTTCCAGGCCTTGTTGTGCAGGTGCAGTTTATCCAGTAAAGGAAAATTCTCCACCTGCGGGTAGCCACGACCCAGCATGGGTTCTACAAACAAACGATTGAGCATGGCATCGGTTCTTTTGGCGGCGAGTACGTCTTCTTCCCTTTGTGTATACGGCATTACCTCGCTGCAGGAAAACGTGGTACCGATATTGGCGTGGCGTACCAGGGAGCGGATGATCCTTCCGCCCTCTGCCTGGCATAAAGCGGCATTGTGTACCGCGGGTAAAAAATTACTCAGCCCGGTTTTACCCGGCGCATGCATACCCAGCATATAACCCAACGATGTAAAACCCATCGGTTCATTCAGTACGATCCAGTTCTTTACCTTATCACCATACTCTTCGCAGCAAACGGTTACAAAGCGGGTAAACCATTTCAGCATTTGGTGACTCACCCATCCACCGTTTTTCTGCAATTCCTGTGGAAGGTCCCAATGATATAAAGTAATATATGGCGTAAGACCCAGTTGCAGGCATTCATCAATCAACCGGTGATAAAAGGCAATGCCTTCCTTGTTTACCCGCCCCATGCCTTCCGGCAAGATACGGCTCCAGGAAATGGAGAAGCGGAATACCGAAAAACCCAGCGCTTTTACCAGCATCAGGTCATCCTTGTAACGATAATAAAAATCGCAGGCATCATATGGCTTTGCACCATTTTTGATCTTACCTGTTCGGCGTGAGAAAGTATCCCAGATGGAGAGTCCGCGACCGTCTACATTATACGCACCTTCGTTCTGCGCAGCAGCCACAGCAATACCCCAACGAAAATCGGGACCAAAAGAGCGGGCATTTATTTTTTGCGGGAATGACAAGTCAATGATTTACACAAAATTGAACATAACAGGGTATAGAATAATATTATGCTATTGTTAACCTGTTGGCGTAGTTATTTCTAAAAAAATAAAGAATCAGCCCTTTCTCCCGCATATAACAGCCGTAGGTTAGCCCGGTTTGGTTCTTGTTTGAGCCGTATTAAGTCCACAGTTCACCCACACTTCACCCACACCGGTGTGGGTGAACTGTGGGTGAAGTGTGGGTGAACTGTGGGTGAACCCCGAAGAAAGCCCGAATCTAGTGGCTTTCAGCCCCCTTTTTGCCTATGTATACTGGTAAAACCATGGGCATAGGAATAAATGAACAAAGCGATTTCCGGAACATTATACACTAAGTTGTTGGATAACAACCGCTTATTAATTATTGTACACTGTTCTGTTAACCGGCCTTAACCCCAATGCCATTGAGTTAGGAGTTAATAGCCTGGAGACTGGAGTTGGATTGTTGAAACTTGGGGATGCAAATGCATTGCACTAACCCTGCTTTAGTCCGCTAACTCCAGGCTTCTAACTAACTGTTTTCTTAACTGAATGACATTGGCCTTAACCCCTGCAAACTGCTTATTTTTAGCATTATTTAAAATGATGCGTTTTGAATATGGAATGATCAGGTAGCCCTTTTTATCATTTACCATTTATAATTCAAAATTTATAATTTCAGCGAATGGTTAATTACAATCCCAAAGGCTGGTTCCCGTTCATTTTCCGTTTTCATAAGGCCGACACCATCCGCCGTTTGTTTCCCGTGATTGTTTTTGTGAGTATTTACTCCTGGCTGGCTACTTACCTGCAATTGGAATACCTGCATCTCAACTATACCAATACGGTAAAGAATGTAACCACCATGCACAGCCTGCTGGGCTTTGCCATTTCCATGCTACTGGTATTCCGAACCAATACGGCCTATGACCGATGGTGGGAAGGAAGGAAATTATGGGGTGCACTTGTAAACAACAGCCGCAACCTGGCCATTAAACTCAACAGCCTTTTACCCATCGATGATGACAGGAACCGGGTTTTCTTTAAAAAACTCATCAGCTTGTATGCGGATGAACTGCGCCAGCATTTACAGAATGAGAGAACAAGACTGGCATTGGATGAGAGTCCGCACCCGGAGATCCCCGATTTTGATACCAGCAAACACATCCCCAACCAGGTGATCACTTTGCTGATGAATAAGATCAACCTATTACACCGCGATGGAAAGATCAGCGGTTACCAGTTGCTGATGCTGAATAACGAGATCTCTTCCTTTCTCGATATCTGCGGTGCCTGCGAGCGCATTAAGAATACACCGATCCCATACTCGTATAGTGTATTCATTAAAAAATTCCTGTTCCTCTATATCCTAACCCTTCCCGTGGGCTTTCCGCTTACGCTGGGCTATCTTACCATACCCGTTACAGCTTTTATTGCCTATGTACTGGGAAGCCTGGAAATGATCGCGGAAGAGATCGAAGACCCTTTTGGGAAAGACGAAAATGACCTGCCCATGCACCGGATCGCTGAAAATATCCGGAAAAACATGTACGATATTCTAGCCTGATAATCAATACAATAGAGAGTACCCATTAGGCGTTATTTCGTTTTTAAGGGCATTTTAATTAATCAAACGTTTGTTTAATTCAAACATTTGTTTAAACTTTGCGCCCTCAATTAACGGACTATGTTACCAGCTAACCATCAGCAGGTCTTCTCAGACAAGAAAGAACATATTATCAATGCAGCGGTAGAGCTTTTTGCCGAAAAAGGTTTTGAAGGCAGTTCCATACGCGACCTGGCCGCGCGTGCCGATGTGAATGTGGCCATGGTTAATTATTATTTTGGTTCGAAAGACAAACTCTTTACCGCCATTGTAGAACATCGCGCTTCTTTTATGCGTGGTAAACTGGATGAGATCGAGGCGGACAAGACCATGAGTGAGATCGAAAAAATTGATGCCATTATTGAAAACTATGTGACCAAGATTCTTTCCCAACCTGCTTTTCACCGGGTAATGCACCAGGAATTGTTGAAAACAGAGCGGGAAGCGATGCACGAGAACATCATCCGCATCTTTGTACGCAATACCAAAACCCTTCGCACCATTATTGAGCAGGGCATCAAAAAGAAAGTATTTAAAAAAGTAGACCCTGAACTTACCATGGCCAGCCTGATCGGTACCATTAACCAGGTAATGTTGTCCAAGGCACTCTGTATCATGCTGGTTGACAAAGAAAAAAATTTCGACCCCTACACAGATCTGGCATTCAGAACCCGTTTGGTAAAACACCTGAAACAATTGATGCATGGCTATCTGCTAGCCGATAAAAACTAAGCCCCTTACCCATAAACAAATAACCAACACACCATTTACAAACCAATCTTATATGTCAAAGCAAGCAACCAAAGAAAAAAAATCTCCTGTAAAAACGATCGTTCTCATACTCGTTTTACTGGTAGCGGGATACTTCGGGTATAAAAAAATAAATTTTGCCTTAACACACGAAACCACGGATAACGCGCAGGTTGAAACACAGATTACGCCTGTATTGCCACGCGTGGCCGGCTATGTAAAAAACATTGCCGTAAAGGATTACGATTCTGTAAAAACAGGTCAGCTGGTTGTGGAACTGGACGACGCGGAACTGCAAAGCCAGCTAATGGAAATGGAAGCTGATTTCCGCCAGGCGGAAGTAGATGTGATCAACGCCAAAGCCGCATTGAACAACGCCATCGTATCGCTTCGTGTAAACAAAGGAAGCATTGAACTGAGCCAGTTGCGCAGAAAGAAAGCCGAAGATGACCTGAAGCGTGATCAGAATCTATTTTCCGACCAGGCCATTACCCGCAAGCAACTCGACGATTCAAAGTTTAATGTAGAAACCATTTCGCAGCAATTGGACAATAGCAAAACAGACCTCACTGCCGCCGAAAGCCGTATCGCGGTATTACAGGCAGGTGTGCAGAAAGCGGTTGCCGGACTGGATGTGAAGAAAGCGAAAATTGAGCAGACCAAACTGAAGCTTACTTACACAAAGATCTATTCGCCGCAGGCGGGAAAGATCGGTAAGAAGAATGTTTCCGAAGGGCAATATGTTCAGGCAGGCACTCCCCTTTTCTCGATTGTGAATGATACGACGTACTGGATCGTGGCCAACTTTAAAGAGAACCAGTTAAAGAAATTATACCCCGGCAAAGAAGTGGATATCGAAATAGATGCGTTCCCCGATTTAAAAGTAAAAGGAAACATCGAAAGCCTGAGCGATGCTACCGGTGCTAAATTCTCTTTGCTGCCTCCGGATAATGCCAGCGGAAACTTTGTAAAAGTTACCCAGCGTGTGCCGGTGAAGATCCAGATCAAAGACATCAACAAATACAGGGAAATGCTGCGGGCTGGATTGAGTGTGTTTGTGAGTGCAGAGACAAAATAAATTGTACTGAGCAATTATAACATAAACCCCTCCCTGCCCTTCCGTGGCAGGGGAGGGAAATTATAAAATATATGGCAACACCTAAAGGATTCGCGAAAGCGATCATTGTAATCACCACCGTAACCGCGGCTGTGATGGAGCTGATTGACACCTCCATCGTAAACGTGGCGCTGAGTGATATGAGTGGCAGCCTGGGTGTGAATATTGAAGACATCAGTTGGGTGATCACTTCCTATGCGATCGCCAACGTAATCATCATTCCACTCACCGGCTTCCTGGCAGAATATTTCGGAAGAAAAAATTATTATATCGTCTCAATGATCATCTTCACCATTGCCTCGTACATGTGCGGGCAATCGAATAGCCTGGTGGAGATCATTGTATGGCGCTTTATACAGGGCGTAGGCGGCGGTGCCTTACTATCGACCTCGCAGGCAATTTTATTTGATGCATTTGAGATAAAAGACAGGCCCATTGCTTCGGGATTGTTTGGGATGGGAATTGTACTGGGCCCAACACTGGGTCCAACACTGGGCGGCTACATCATTGACCACGCTTCCTGGCCCCTGATCTTTATGATCAATATCCCTATTGGTATCATCGCTACTTTTCTTGCTTTCACTTTTATTGATAAAAAAGAAGGAGAAGGTAAGAAGAAGAAGGAGATCAAGATCGATTATACCGGCATCATGCTGCTAACCGTTGGTATCGGCTGTTTACAATATGTATTGGAAAGAGGCGAATCGGAAGACTGGTTCAGCAGTAATGTGATCCGTGTAACAGCCGTATTGGCTTTTATCGGTATGGTTGGATTTATCTGGTACGAACTGCGTATTAAAAATCCGGCTGTGAATTTGAGGGTGTTGGGTAACCGTAACCTCGCATTCACCACCATCTTCACTTTTGTGGTGGGGTTGGGATTGTTTACTTCGGTATTCGTATTTCCCGTACTCGCGCAAAGAACATTGGGTTTTACTGCCTATGAAACCGGCCTTACCTTATTGGCGCCAACCATGATCACCGTATTGATGATGCCCATTATCGGTAAACTGATGAGTAAAGGCGTATCGCCCATTCCTTTTGTGGTAATTGGTTTTCTGTTGTTCGCCTGTTATTCGTGGATGAGTGCGGGTATGAGTCCGGATGTAGGCAAATGGGATTTCTTTGTTCCGTTAGCGCTCCGGGCCATTGGTATCAGCATGGTGCAGTTACCATTGATTAACCAGGCAGTGGCGGGTTTGCAACCGAAAGATTATCCCGCAGGTATTGCCTTGAATAACATGATTCGCCAGCTGGGCGGCGCTTTTGGCATCGCGTTAGCAAACAATTATATCGCACACCAATATGCCCAACACCGTTACGACCTGGTTACCAAAGTAACCGGCGAATCGCAGATGTTCCTGGAAAGAAGCAATACCATCACACAAGGCATTATTGCAAGATCGGGTGATGTGGCAGGTGCCAGTACAAAAGCGTTGGCAACCATTAACAATATTGTTGACAGGCAGGCTTATTATCTTTCTTACCTCGATACTTTCCGGCTCATCACCATTTTCTTTATACTGGTGATACCGCTGGTGGCATTCTTACGGGTAAAAAAGAAATCCGCGGAAGAAATGGCGGCTACAATGAAAGCGGCCTCGGAAGCGCATTGATGAATTTTGACATTGGGAGATTGGGTCCCGGCTAAACCGGAACATAATTGACTACCCTCCCATATATAACAAACATGTATTTACAATTATGAAAAAGATACTTCTTACCACAATCACTCTTGTTACCGCACTGGGTTTACAGGCGCAGGTTACGGTGAACAATGAACTGAAAAGCCTGATCGGTCAATCGTTTGGCTATTTTCCTAAAGTGAAGGAAATAGAGAACACGGTGGTTACCGCACAGGAGAAACTGAATTTTACCCAACTGAACAAGTTTCCCGATGTAACGGCTGATGCTTCGTATGCCTACGTGAAGCCCAAGATCGAATTGCCATTGAATGGCGAAACTTTCCAGTTCGCACCCGTGCATAACCTGAGCGGTGCATTCAACGCCACTTACTCCCTGTTTGATTTTGGCAGGCTACAGGCTAGCATCAACCGTTCGAAAGACGATCTCCAATATGCCAAACACAATGTGGATTATGTAAAAGCACAACTGGCTTACCAGGTAGCCAATGTATATTATAACATTGTGTACCTGCAGAAAGCCATCAGCATCCAGGACAGTGTATTGAATTTTCTGAACGAGAACAGGAAAATTGTAGAGAGCCAGTTAAAGAACGGTACCGCTTTAAAAATTGACCTGCTTAATATCCAAGCTTCTATTGATAATGAAGAGAACCGCAAAGTAGACCTTGCAAACAGCCTGCAAAAACAACTGAACCTGCTCGAGTACACCACCGGTATGAAACAAAGTAATGGCAAAGCATTTGATTTTGATATCAACCTCACCGATGCCGCCAGCGCACTGGGTGTTGCACAAATCAATAACCTGGATTTTGTGTTGGCGAAAGACAAGATCAAACAATCGGAAAGCGACCTGGCCATTACCAAAGTAGCCGATAAACCCATGGTAGGTTTAAAAGCTTCCGCCGGTATTAAAAACGGGTACGTGCCTTATATTGCTGATATGCGCCTGAATTATCTCGCCGGTATTTCTTTCTCTGTTCCCATTTACAATGGTGGTAAGAACAAACAGCAACAAAAACTGCAGCAGAACCTCATCAAACAAAATGAAATGGCGGTAGAGAGTTTGAGCAGTACCTATAAAAAAGACATTGACCAGGCAATCGCCGATATATCCACCAACCTCGAACGTATTCGCAATACCCGCGGCCAGATAGACCAGGCGCAAACCGCTCAGCAACTGGCCACCAACCGTTTAAAAGGTGGCACCGGTACCAATCTCGAGATCACCAACGCCAGCACCAACGTACAACGCGCGGCCTTAACCAGGCTGCAGTATGAGTACCAGTTGTGCTTAGCGAAACTGGAATTGACGAGGCTGATGGGGTATCAGTATTGGTAGGGAACATTGAATATTGAACAAGGAATGATGAATGTTGAAGTGAGGGTTACAGTACAAACCACTTCAACATTCATCATTCCTTGTTCAATATTCATCTGTTCGCTCCCTGTTCCCTACTTCGTTTCAAACCAAACCAGGTTCTCACTCTCTGGTTCCGCATTGTAGTTAATAAACAACTCTTCTCCGGCTTCAATATCACGCACCGTAGTTATACTGATGCGTTCTTCTTCAAAATCCATCTGGTAATCGCAGTTGGCTTTGTAGGAATGATTGTACATGGATACATATCCCAGGGCCACACAGCATTGGGTATTGTCTTCTCCCCATTCAAAAATATAATCATACAAAAGGGTTTTCTCCACTTCTGTCCGTTCAGCCGCACTTAAAACCAGTACCGGTGAAATTTCAATCATGGTACCCGCAGGAATGTTTTCCGTTGCAAACACACCACGACCACGGTGTTGAGAAGGGGCAATGGTTACGATAGGGAGGATCATGGGTTGAAGGTAGTTAGTAATTAAAAATTAGAAATTAACAATTAAAAATTGAGGAACCCAATTAATACCGCCTGGCCACTACCGGTATGCTTATTATTAATTTTTAATTCCTAATTTTTAATTATTAATTACCTTGCCCCCATGTCACTCGAATTGGAGCAACCCAATATTTTTGAACAGTTTGAACAACTGATCTCAAAAGAAGATAAACTGGAGATCCGGGAATTCCTGGACGACCAGAATATCAGTGATGTGGCCGACCTGATCAACGAATACCCGGAATACGAGGCCCAGATCATTGCCAATATGGCCATACACCGGGCATCTAGCGTATTCAAGATCCTGGATATTTCGCAGCAGAAGGATATAGTAAAAGAGCTACCATCGGCCAAAACCGCTGAGCTGCTGAACGAGCTGCCCGCGGATGACCGTACCGACTTTTTGGAAGAATTGCCCAAAGCCGCTATTCGCGACCTGATCAAATTACTGGACCCGGAAGAGCGCAGGATCACTTTATCATTGCTCGGTTATCCCGAGGATAGTGTGGGTCGTTTGATGACGCCCGATTATGTGTACATATACCTGCACAATACCGTAAGTGATGTGTTTGAAACCATCCGCAAACACGCCAAGAGCAGCGAAACCATTGATGTGATCTATGTGATAGACGAGATCGGTCAGTTGATCGATGATATCCGGATCCGCGATGTAATCCTCGCTTCTCCCGAAAAAAGAGTGGACGAGATCATTGATGGCCGCTATGTATCGCTGAATGTACACGATGACCAGGAACATGCCAGCCAGGTATTTAAAATGAACAACCGCGTGGCCCTGCCTGTGGTAGATGATAACAATATCCTGCTCGGCATTGTAACCATTGATGATATGTTATGGGTAGCCAATGAAGAGTTCAGCGAAGACATGCAGAAAATGGGTGGTACCGAAGCGCTGAACGAGCCTTACCTGGATATTCCTTTACTCAAACTCTTTCGCAAACGCATTGGCTGGCTGGTGGTACTGTTCCTGGGCGAGATGCTTACGGCTACGGCCATGGGTTATTTTGAACAGGATATTGCCAAAGCAGTGGTGCTGGCTTTATTTATTCCACTGATCATATCTAGCGGCGGTAACAGCGGATCTCAGGCTTCTACATTGATCATTCAGGCAATGGCCGTAGGTGAGATCACGATCATTGACTGGTGGCGTGTTCTACGCCGGGAGTTGGTAAGCGGTTTATTATTGGGTTCTGTTTTAGGAACCATTGGTTTTATCCGGGTAGTCGTATGGCATTCAATAGCCCCACAATTATATGGCGACCATTGGTTATTGATTGCCTTTACCGTTGGCTTTGCGTTGGTAGGTGTGGTATTATGGGGTACATTATCGGGCTCGATGCTGCCAATCCTTCTTAAAAAACTCGGTGCCGACCCGGCAGTATCTTCCGCACCATTTGTAGCAACACTGGTAGACGTAACCGGGTTGATCATTTATTTCGGTTTTGCCTATTTGTTCCTGCAGGGTATTCTTTTGTAACAATTTGTTAGGCCGGTATTTGTTTTTCTTGGAGATAGTCCTATTTTACCATTGCAAAACGCAGCTTTAGTTCCAACACAACTCCGTTATAAAATATCATCAGGCTTTTGTACATTTATTCAGTCCTGGCTTAGCCGGGATAGCCCTTAAATGTTAATGATAAAAAATAATTTCAACCGTTTAATTTCATAAACAATGAAAAGAATGTCATTGACGATAACACTAATTGTTACTTCGTTCCTATTAGGTTTTACTTTTAAGACAATCATAGCTAACAAAAAAAATACAAAAATGAAAAAAGTAACAGGGATAGGAGGCATTTTCTTCAAATGCAAGGATCCAAAAGCAGTTAATGAGTGGTATAAAACACATCTTGGCTTTGACACAAGCCCGTATGGGACAAGCTTTGAATGGCGGCAGATGGATGACAGTACTAAAAAAGGACTTACCCAGTGGAATCCTTTTGCAGAGAACACAAAATATTTTGAGCCTTCCGCAAAAGACTTTATGATAAACTACCGGGTGGAAAATTTAGAAGCGCTGGTAGAGCAGTTAAAAAAAGAAGGGGTAACCATTGTAGATAAAATTGAAGCTTCTGATTATGGCAAATTTGTTCATATCATTGACGTGGAAGGCAATAAGGTTGAACTCTGGGAGCCGGTTGATTAATCAGCTTAAACTAGCTGGTACTCAACCAATAAGCCAAAACCCTGTCAGCAATGTATGACTCCGGTCTTCGCACAGTACCGGATGTTATTGGCACTGTTAAACGATCACACAATGAAACAACAATGAACATCGATATTAAAACATATAATAACAAACAGGTATCAAACGACCAGGCAATTTGCAACCTGCTAGCTGACACGATAGACAAGGAGTTAACCGGGGCCGAGAGCAAAATATGGCATGCCCATCCAGTTTGGTTTTTAAACGATAATCCCATTGTGGGCTACAGCAAGCAGAAAGCTGGTTTGCGCCTGATGTTCTGGAGCGGGGCCGACTTTGAAGAAGACCATTTAACAGTAAGGGGCAAGAAATTTAAAGATGCTTCTATATTCTTCGATACAGTTGAACAAATCAATTCAAAAGACCTTATACGCTGGCTGAAAAAATCAAGAGATATCCAGTGGGATTATAAAAACATTGTAAAAAGAAAGGGACGATTAGAAAGACTGAAGTAGCATAAGCAATTTTTTAAACCAGAATGCATGAGTAACACCAACAATCATGATGATCGTATCGCAAAAATGTCATTCGCGTCGGTATACCCTCATTATCTCATAAAAATAGAGAAGAAAGGCAGAACAAAAGAAGAATTACACCAGGTAATCGACTGGCTAACCGGTTATGATGCAAAAAAGTTGCAGAAACTTATTGAAGAAAAAATAAGTTTTGAAGATTTCTTCCGTAACGCAACATTACACCCTAATGCGCACCTGATTACCGGCGTAATCTGCGGTTACCGGGTAGAAGAAATCGAAAATTCATTAACGCAGCAGGTAAGGTATCTGGATAAATTGGTAGACGAATTGGCTAAAGGACGTAAAATGGAAAAGATTTTGCGGGTGGTTTAGTGTTATTGACCAACAGGCGGGTATACCTCAACGACCAATGACCTAAAGGTGAGCCATAGATTTATTAGCTTAATACAACCACACGGATAAAAACGATAGCGAAAAAGAAAGGCCATTTTACAATGATCCCTATCAAGAGCGTTTTTAAACCCTGCCCAACTGAATAAATGCAGGATGTTGTATGAACTAGTATCATTCGTATATTTTACTTTAGGTACTTTTTGTACCTTGTTTACTCTTTTCTATGCATAAATACTTGCCATGAAAATGATTCCCCTTCTTTATTGTCGCAATATGGAGGAAGCCATCCGTTTTTATACCGGCACTCTCGGTTTTAGCCTGAAATACCCAGATGCTTCTGCGGATGACCTTGTAGTTGATCTGACCAATGAACACGCCGAACTTCAACTAACCAGCCTGCCGGGAGATCAGCGCCCAGGCATTGCCGTTAACGTTCGGATAGATGATGTAGACGCTTTATTTGCCGGGTACCTTAGCCGGGGGCTGGATACTTCTGCTAAAAAAGAATCGCCGGTTCACCAGGGGCCAATCGATCAAACATGGGGCAGGCGTGAGTTTTATGTAACCGATCCCAGCGGAAATACTTTACGGTTTGGAGCGTCTCTTGAATAATCGATAACTTACAGCATAATGGAACAGTATCCCAAAATATATTTATACAAACGGATTGTGCAGGCAAAGCTGTTCATAGACAACCATTACAGCGAAGAAATAGACCTTACCAATATTGCTGATGAAGCCAGTTTTTCCAAGTTCCATTTCATCCGTTTATTCAAAACCATTTATGGCAAAACGCCGCATCACTACCTGATACAGGTAAGAATTGATAACGCGAAACAACTGCTTACAACTAGCGCTAGCGTTTCGTCTGTCTGTTATTCGGTTGGTTTTACCAGCATCACTTCCTTTACCGGTCTTTTTAAAAAACTCGTAGGCCTCACACCTTCCGCCTACCAACAGTTCCAGTTGATCCGCAAAAAAGAGATTATTGCCAGCCCGCTGAATTATGTACCCAATTGTTTTGCAGAAAACCTCGGGTGGTTGTAAAAAAGCAATTTTCAAGAGGTAGTCCCGGAAGATTATGTTCATTTTTGGATCATTCCTAACGATCTAAAAACAAAACCATGATCACAAAACTCACACATGCATGCATCTATGTGCTGGATCAGAACAGCGCCTATGACTTTTATGTAAATAAACTAGGCTTTAAAGTTCATACGGATGCACCAATGGGTCCCGGTGCAAGATGGCTAACGGTTTGTCCGCCGGAACAACCCGAACTGGAGATCACTCTTTTCCTGGTAGCGGAAGGCGGCATGTTCAATAAAGAAACCGTTGCCACCATGATTGATCTCATTAAGAAAGGAACTTTCGGTGCAGCCGTATTTACCTGCAAAGACCTGCTGGCCACTTACGAAGAGCTGAAGGCCAAAGGTGTTGTGTTCAAGAAAGCACCTACCAAAGAGTTTTATGGTTTTGAGGCATTGTTTACAGATGATTCAGGCAACTGGTTTTCATTAGCGCAAATTGATTAGACTTATGAAAACAATATTTGACCAATCAACGCGTGACGAAGTGCTACACAGAATCGATTTGCTTTCGGAAACGGCAGAGGCAGAATGGGGGAAGATGAGCCTCTGTCAAATGCTAAAACACTGTATTGAATGGGAAGAAATGATACTCCGTAACAAACGATACAAAAGAGTATTCATTGGTCGTATATTCGGTAGAAAGTTTTTGCAGAAGGAGCTACAGGAAGGCCATCCGATACGGAAGAATAACCCTACCATTCCTGAACTCATCATCAAAGAAACAAGTGGCAATATCCTCACCGCTAAAAAGGAATGGTGTGCATTGCTCAGGGAATATGCCACCTATTCCTTTCCTGATAACAGTTTTGTACATCCTTTCTTTGGTAGAATGACGAAGGAACAGATCGGTTATTTCGCATACAAACACATGGATCATCATCTGAAGCAATTCAATGCGTAAATACATTTTTGTGCGTAACTTCCAGTTATATTCGATTATTGTATTGGCTGATCAACCTGGCAACCATGCCACTAAGAACATAAGAACAAATGCTTTTGTCAATTATCACTAAGACGGAAGCACCTGGTCCAAAGGAGAAACAGTAGAATGCCATCCGCATCGCTATTGGGAATGGTTTTGTAAGAACGGCGAGTTATGCATTCCGGGCATTTTGTCAAAGTCATCCAAACCGGTGAATAGACAACTTATGATAAAGAAGTAGAATTGTATAAATAACCAGATCAAACCCAAACCATCATCTATGGCAAAGAATAAAACCACCGAAACCAAGTCCAGTGTTCCTGGTTATGTGGCTACCATTAAGGATGCACAAAGACGCAAAGATTTTGAGGTGTTGATTGAATTGATCTCAGCGCACACTGGTTTCGAAGCCAAAATGTGGGGTACGGCCATTGTTGGTTTTGGTAGTTATCATTACATGTACGACAGTGGTCGCGAGGGTGATGCACCACTTACGGGCATCGCTTCCAGGACCAATGCCATTACTTTATACCTCTGTTCCGTTTTTGAGAAAAGAGAAGAGCTGCTGGCCAAACTGGGTAAACATAAAACAGATAAGGGATGTGTATATATTCAGAGACTGGAAGATATTGATACTGCTGTACTGCTGAAAATGGTGAAGAATTCGATGAAGTATTACCAGCAAAAATATCCGGTTGCTAAAAAATAGCTTCATTCATGTATGGATAGCGGTTCGAATTATATTTCGAGCATTGTATTTGTATCAATTAACCGCGAGGGTGCAATGAAGCTAGGGTTCTCGATGAATGTAGTTGAGAAAAAAATCTTGCGTAACCTTGCGTCATTGCGCCTTTGCGGTTAAAAAATTTATTTCCCCTTATAATAACCATGTTGACACAGAAAACATTCAGGCAGCTTGCTCTATCTTTCCCGGGTTCGGAAGAATTGCCGCATTTCGACAAAGCATCCTTCCGTTACAGGAAAAAGATATTTGCCACTTTGTGGGAGAAAGAGAACAAAGCCATGATCAAACTGCCGGTAAATGAGCAATCGGTATTTTGCACCTATGATGCGTTGATATTTTCTCCTGTTCCCGGCACCTGGGGAAAACAGGGTGCTACGTTTGTCGACTTATTAAAAGCCAACAAACAGATTGTGAAAGAAGCTTTAGCCATTTCTTTTCAGTTATTGCTGCATAAATAAGACATCTATTTATTTTTGAAGCTATGTGCAACAACGCCATATACCTCCTATTCCGAGCATCGGCACGACGGTTTCCTGTGTTGTTGTATTCCTGCTTCCTGGTTTGCTGCACAAGCAATCCAGATTCACAAGATTCATTGGAATTTGTCCGAAATATTCCTGGCTACATTCACAATGATATTCTTTGGGGCAACAATCTTAAATCAATGACAGAGCTTAACCGATTCTATATCGCAACAGGTAATATTGATACTACTTCCGAAACAGCTCCCATATCCATTGCCATGATCAGTTTGCATCACAAACTTTACCAGCTTGCTTTATTCAGAAAAACCAGGTCCGGTAATGAAGTAATAGAAGAATATAAATTTGAAAATATCCGCTTACGGTTACAATACCATAGAACAATTGTTGCTGGTAACGCAATAAAGTATGAGGGATCATACCTGTTTCAGGATGGCAGCAGATCCGGATCGGCGCAGAAGATAATAGGTGTAAAAGGATACTTATAATCCCAGTCAATGTTGGTCAGGCGGCTATAGGTGTTCGGAAGAAATATATCCGCCACAGATTCACTGATTAGTAGAGAAAAATCTGTAATAATCAGTGAATCTGTGGCGAAAATAACAGAAAGAATAAAAGTCGCAAAGCTATGCTTCACCCCTTATTTTCTTTCTTTGCGGCTTTGCGTGAAACCTTTCCTCACGGTCAATGTTTCTTTCAGCCAAAGTTCCCGCGAAGATGATCCGATCATCATTCTGAAATCGCCAGGTTCAGTAACCCTTTGCATCTTTTCGTTCAGCATCTGCAGCATAGAAGGTGTTATGGCAAAAGATATCTCCCTACTTTCCTTCGGTTGCAAATGAATGCGTTGAAATCCTTTCAGTTCCTGCACCGGCCTTGCAACTGAAGCAAGCATATCCCTGATATACAATTGCACAACTTCATCTCCTTCCCTGTTACCGGTATTGCTAATCGTGCAAGCAACTGTTATCGATTCATTCGAATTAATGCTTTTTTTGGAAAGTCGGATATTGCTGTAAGCAAACGTTGTATAACTCAGTCCATATCCGAAAGGAAACAAGGGCTGTCCGCTCAGGTTATAATAATCATCTCCCCTGCCTGTTGGTTTGTGATTGTACACAAGCGGAAGCTGCGCTTCAGATAGCGGAAATGTAATAGGCAAACGGCCGGCAGGATTGGCATCGCCAAATAAAATATCAGCAACCGCATTGCCGCCTTCCTCGCCTGGATACCAGGCATCGATCACACTGTTTACTTTGTCCAGCCAAGGTTGCATGGTAATGGCACTTCCGCCGATCAATACCACAACTACCGGTTTACCGGTTGCAGCGATGCGTTGAATCAGTTCTTCCTGTTTACCGGGCAAGCCCAGCATGGCCCTGTCCTGGAACTCGCCTTCATGTATTCCTGCAACCACTACAGCCATATCAGTTTTCTGCGTGGCAGCAATAGCGGCGGTTATTTTTTCTTCTGAATCATTTACAATACCCATGTTCCAGATCAAACGGATATGTGCATTGCTTTGCGCTTCAAAAAATTCAATGCGGATATCATATACTTTGTCTTTTTCGAAACGATAGTCAGCCAATAAGGTATGATAGGATTGTTTGTTCCACTGGTCTATGATCTTTTCATTGTTAATGAATAAACGGAAACCGTCATTTCCATCCAGCCCGATTTTATACAAGCCTGATCCGGGTGCGGTTAATTGTCCGGTCCATTTAACCGCATATTCGTCAAGCGCCATTGATGTATCGGGTGGAAAAAGTGTCCAGTGAAAATCTATCTGCTGATCTATTCTGGTAACAGCAGGTTTTCCTTCTGTTGTAAGTGCCGTGAAATATTCACCCCTCAGCCCATTTACCCGTTCTCCATTTTTAATTGTATGTAAATAGGTTGACGGTATTGTTTGCCAGCTGGTCTCCTTTCTGTCAACCCCTTCTGCATAGATCAGATTTGTATTTACACCCGCTTTTTGACGGATAGCTTCGAGTATGGTTACCTTACCATTACCTGGGCCGCTGTATCCACCAAGCCTGGCTTCAGTAGCGTCAGTTCCGATCACTGCAATGGATCGGATATTCTTAGAAATGGGTAATGTGCGCTGTTCGTTCTTCAATAAAACCATGGAACGCAAAGCCGCTTCTTTGGCCAGTGCTTTGTGCGAAGTGTTGTTGCTCCATTCTTTGGCCGTAGCTTCAGATACATACGGTTGTTCAAACAGGCCCAGTTCAAACTTGGCAGTAAGTACGCGTGCAACGGCGTCGTCAATTCTTTTGGGATCGATCTCTCCATTCAGAAAAGGAGGAATGAATAATTTGTAATGATCGTATGCTGTTTGAAAGATCACATCCAATCCATTCATAATGGATTTTTTACCCGCTTCGGGATAATCTTTCGCTGTATAATGCAATACATTGGCACCACCAACGGCACTGGCATCGGAAATCACAAAACCTTTGAACTGCCAGTCTTTTTTTAATTTTTGATTGAGCAGCCAGTCATTGGCGGTAGACGGGCTGCCATCCAAAGAATTATAGGCAGTCATAATAGATCGTGAGCCGCCGCGTTCGATAGCCGCTTTGAATGGTGGCAGGTAAATTTCTTCGAGCAGACGTTCGTTGTAATGAATGGGGTAACTGTCGCGGCCACCATCGCCCACATTGGCGATAAAATGTTTGGGCGTTGTTACGATACCTATTTTTTCAAAAGGCGAAACAAAAGCTACGGCCATTTCGGAAGCCAGGAAAGGATCTTCGCCATAGGTTTCTTCGGTTCTGCCCCAGCGAACATCGGATGCAATATTTACTACCGGCGTTAAGATCTGCCGAATGCCGCGTGCCTTGGTTTCAACAGCAATGGCATTGGCTACTTTGCCCATCAGTGCAGTATCCCAGGAAGCTGCCAATCCGATCGATTGTGGAAAAGCGGTGGCACCGCTTCTTACCAATCCATGCAAGGCTTCATCAAAGGCAATAATGGGAATGCCGAGCCTTGTTCTCTCAACAAAATATTTTTGAATGCGGTTGATTTTTTGTGCGAGTGATAATGCGTTCTCTTCAGTTCCATACTGTAATAATTGTGAAGAAGCATCGCCGCCGTTAGATACGGTACTTACCTGGAACCCAAAAATGCCGTTTCTATACTTTGTTTCGTCAGCGCCCAGATCGCCGGGAATCATGAAGAGTTGCCAGAATTTTTCTTCGGGTGTCATTCGCTGAAGCAGATCCCTTACTCTTTGTGAAACGGGTAGTTTAGGGTTCTTATAGGGCACAATTGTTTGTGCGCTTGTCTCAAAAACAAATAGCACCACAAAACAGAAATAGAAAATATTTTTTATCATGCTGCAAATCTTATTGAAACCCTCTGTGCAACTTTGTGAACACTGTGGCTCCGTGTTGAAAAAACATTATAAAGCATTAAGCATATTTTTTCGACACGGAGCTACAGAGATCAGGAGTTACACGGAGTACACCTAAAATACCAGTTGTAATTATACTAACTGACCGGGCCTACAATTTTTGAAACAATCTTTCTTTTACACCATTCTCCCATTCGGTTTTTAAAATACTCAACACAATACTGTCTCTTCGGGTGCCATCCGCTTTAATGGTACTGCTTCTGAGTACACCTTCTGCCACACAGCCAATACTTTTCATGGCGGCTTTGCTTCTTTCATTGGTATTATCGGCCCGGAACTCCACCCGTTCCATACCCAGTTGTTCAAATGCGAACTGGAGCAGAAGATATTTACAATGTTTGTTCAGCCCACTGCCATGAAATTTTTTTCCATACCAGGTGTATCCGAGTTGTAAGGTTTTTTGTGAAACTTGTATATCATAGAACCGTGTGCTGCCTGCAAATTCCTGCGAGCGCTTATCGAACACAATAAAAGGATATTCCTTACCTGTTGCTCTCGCTGATACAGCAGCAGCGATATAGGTTTTCAGGTTTTCTTCTCCTGCTACTTTTACCAGTGAATATTTCCATAGTTCCGGCTCATTCAGGGAGTATACCAGCAGATTACCGCAGTCTTCTACACGTAAAGGGCGCAATAAAACGCAACCGTCTTCCAATATGTATTCTTTCAGTGGGTCAAATTCTTCAGACATTTTAAAAAAATTATACTTTTAAATAGGATGATATATACGCTGGTCTGGCATCTTTCCAATAATTCATAGATATTGCAAGATAATTCAATCCATTAAACAGTATGTGCGGAATCGTAGGTTATACAGGACCCCGGGAAGCGTTCCCGGTTGTATTAAAAGGACTTAAGCGTTTGGAATACCGTGGCTACGACAGCTCAGGCGTGGCATTATTGAACAACGGTCATTTAAATGTATTCAAAAAGAAAGGAAAAGTGGCCGAACTGGAAGAGGACGTGATCGGCAAAGATGTACACGGGCATATCGGCATCGGCCATACCCGTTGGGCAACCCATGGTGAGCCAAGTGACAGAAATGCGCATCCGCATCAATCACAAAGCGGTGAGCTGGCCATGATTCACAATGGTATTATTGAGAACTATACGCAGATCAAGCAGGAGCTATTATCGAAAGGCTATACGTTCAAGAGTGATACCGATACAGAAGTGTTGCTGAATTTTATTGAAGACATCAAGAAGAACAATCATTGTTCCCTGGAAGAAGCGCTTCGCATTGCTTTGAAACGTGTGGTAGGTGCTTATTGTGTTCTGCTGATCTCTGCCGAAGATCCTGACACCATTATTGCCGCACGTAAAGGAAGTCCACTCGTGATCGGTATTGGCAAAGGTGAACATTTTCTTGCCAGCGATGCTTCTCCTATTATCGAATACACCAAGGAAGTGGTGTATGTTAACGATTATGAGATCGCCATTGTTCGTCCTGATGAACTGATCTTAAAAAACCTCGGTAACGAAAAACAAACCCCTTTTATTACCAAGCTGGATATGGAACTGGCCGCTATTGAGAAAGGCGGTTATGAGCATTTCATGCTGAAAGAAATTCACGAACAGCCCGATACCATTTTTGATTGCTTACGCGGAAGGTTATTAACCCATAGCGGACAGATCATGATGAGTGGCGTTGAGAATAACCTGGAAGCATTCATCAAAGCGCAGCGCATTATCATCGTTGCCTGTGGTACCAGTTGGCATGCCGGTTTGATTGCCGAATACCTGATCGAAGAATTGTGCCGTATTCCCGTTGAAGTTGAATATGCATCGGAGTTCCGCTATCGCAATCCCGTTGTTCACAAAGGCGATGTGATTATTGCCATTTCGCAAAGCGGTGAAACAGCCGATACCCTGGTGGCCCTGGAAAGCGCGAAAGAGAAAGGTGCTTTCATATTCGGTGTAGTGAATGCAGTAGGCAGCAGTATCGCACGTTTAAGCCATGGCGGAGCCTATACACACTCTGGTCCCGAAATTGGCGTGGCCAGTACCAAAGCTTTTACCGGTCAGCTGGCCGTATTAATGATGATGGCGTTGAAAATTGGTTATGCAAAAGGAACGATTAACGAAACCCGTTACCGTCAGCTGATGCAGGACCTGGAAGCCATTCCTGAAAAAGTAAAAGAAATCTTGCAGGACACATCTAATATCCAACGCATCGCTGAGAAGTACAAGGACGCAACCGATTTTCTGTTCCTGGGAAGAGGATACAATTTCCCGGTAGCACTCGAAGGCGCGTTGAAGCTGAAAGAGATCTCTTATATACATGCGGAAGGGTATCCCGCGGCAGAAATGAAACATGGTCCTATCGCTCTGGTTGATGAAAAATTACCGGTTGTTTTTGTCGCTACAAAAGATTCCTATTACGAGAAGATCGTTTCGAATGTGCAGGAGATCAAGGCAAGAAAAGGAATGGTAATTGCCGTTGCCACTATGGGAGACACCATCATTCCCGGCATGGCCGATGATGTAATGCTTGTGCCTGATGCAGATGAAGCGATTGCACCATTATTAAGCGTGGTTCCCTTGCAACTATTAAGTTATTATGTGGGACTTGCCAAAGGTCTTGATGTAGACAAACCGCGTAACCTGGCTAAAAGCGTAACCGTGGAATAAGTAAAAAAACCATCCGCATGTCGAAGAACATTATTAACAAGACCCCACTGGATGCATTGGGTTATCATTTTATTAAAGACCAGTTCATTCCAAAAGGTAAGAATGAATATTACCTGCGTAATATGCAGAACCGGAATGGCATTGCATACCGGATGCTTTCTGCATACGAAATAGAAATGCTGGTACGCAACGGCAATACCAGCGATAACTGGAACAATATACTTGTATCAGATGCTTTTAATCCTGAGTTGGTAAAGAACTGTAAGTTTTACGGGTTGGTACGCATTGGTAAACTGGAGCCCTATTGCATGGGATTCAGTGACCTGAAAGCGCCGGTGGGCTTATACAATTCTACCATCATCAGTTGTGACTTTGGCGATAATGTAGTGATCGATAATGTTAACTACCTGTCGCATTATATCATTGGCAGCGAAGTGATCATTACCAATGTAAACGAACTGGCAACAACCAATCATGCTAAATTCGGGAATGGTATTTTAAAAGACGGGGAAACCGAGGATGTACGGATCTGGATGGAACTTTGCAATGAAAATACCGGCCGTCGGGTAATGCCTTTTAACGGTATGCTGGCAGGAGATGCTTTTTTATGGAGCCGTTTTCGGGACGATACATTGTTACAGGATAAATTCAAATCCTTTACAGAACAGAAATTTGATGACCGCAGGGGCTATTATGGAAAGATCGGAGATCGCAGCGTGATCAAGAATTGCAAGATCATCAAAGATGTTTGGGTGGGTTCAGACGCATACTTCAAAGGCGCCAACAAGCTCAAGAACCTGACCGTAAATTCCGGTCCGGAAGGGAATACACAGATAGGCGAAGGTTGTGAAGTGGTCAACGGCATCATTGGCTTTGGTTGCCGCTTATTCTATGGAGTGAAAGCCGTTCGTTTTATCATGGCTTCCCATTCTCAATTGAAATATGGTGCCAGGCTGATCAACTCATACCTTGGCAACAATGCCACTATTTCCTGTTGCGAAGTATTGAATTCATTGATCTTTCCGGCACATGAACAGCACCATAACAATTCCTTCCTTTGTGCTGCTCTCGTAATGGGCCAAAGTAATATTGCCGCCGGCGCAACCATCGGTTCCAATCACAATAGCCGTGGTGCAGACGGCGAAGTGATCATGGGTCGGGGTTTCTGGCCCGGGCTATGCGTAAGTTTAAAACACAATTCGCAATTTGCTAGTTATACGATTTTAACGAAGGGCGATTATCCTTCTGAACTGAATATCCCGATTCCTTTTTCGCTCGTAAGCAACGATGTGGCCAACGACAGGCTTGTGATCATGCCTGGCTACTGGTTCATGTATAACTTGTATGCACTGGCCAGAAATTCCTGGAAATATGTTGATCGTGACAAAAGGACCGAAAGGGTACAAAAGATCGAATACGATTTCCTGGCGCCGGATACCGTGAATGAAATGTTTACCACGTTCGGCTTACTCGAAACGGCCACCGGTAAAGCGTATGCCGCTTCAGGCAAACAGGCGGAACCTTTTACCGAACACAATGACACCGGTAAATACCTGTTAAAAAGCGGAAATAAAATTGTGAACGAGCTTGAGATCCTCGCAGAAAATATAGAGAACAGCAAACGAAAGACCGTTCTGGTTAAGGTATTAACTTCTTATCGCCTGTTCGAAGAATTGGTGATCTATTATGGCACGATGCAATTGCTTGCATTCATCAAAGAAAACAAGTTTGCATCGCTGGAAGAATTGAGAAAAGCGATCCCTGCAAAACTTACACGCGGAGAATGGGTAAACGCGGGTGGTCAATTAATCCCTGCCGAAGACATCCATTCATTAAAAGAAAAGATCAAAACCGGGAAGATCAAATCATGGGATGCGGTTCATGAATATTATGTACAGCAGGGCGACAAATACACACAGCAAAAACGAAACCATGCATTTGCCTCATTGGCAGAGATAACCGGCATCAACCTTAAAAAAATAGATACTCACCAGTTCAGCAGTTTGCTCAATGGTGTGATCGCCACTAAAGAATGGCTAACCAAAGGTATCTACGATTCGAGGGCCAAAGATTACAGCAACCCCTACCGTAAAATGGTATATGAAAGTATCGGCGAAATGAATGAAGTATTGGGTAAGCTGGAGGAGAACAGCTTCATTAAACAACAGGTAGCGGAATTGAAAACGTTCAAAACAGAAGTCAGCTCCCTGAAGAAAAAATTCAAACTAAAATAACGCTTAATGCTTAACGCAAAACGCTCAACGCAAGATAAAATAAGCGTTGAGCGTTTTGCGTTAAGCATTAAGCGTTATATA
>JAZJYJ010000020.1:0-82800 GCA_040390405.1 Bacteroidota bacterium | reverse complement strand
GTAATTACCCGATTTTTCTAATTTACAACGGTCCAGTTTTTAGGGGGGAGGTCAAAATATCTTTACATGTAAGGACGAGGCAACCCTTAAAACAAAAAAGTCTCTACAATGTAGGGACTTTTTGAGTCTCCCGGCTGAGCCGAGACCATAACAGGGTACATTATTTTTAGTTGTATTATACATACCTAATGCTAATTCCGTAAAACAAAAAAGTCCCTACTAATGTAGAGACTTTTTGCGGACCGGACGGGACTCGAACCCGCGACCTCCGCCGTGACAGGGCGGCATTCTAACCAACTGAACTACCGATCCAAAGTAGTTGTTGTAAATATTTTGATACATCTCTTATAAAGAACTTTTGTGGATCAGCCTGGTCTCGAACCCGTCTCGGCTTAGCCGAGACCGTGACAGGGCGGCATTCTAACCAACTGAACTACCGATCCGGAGGGCAATTAACTAATTAGTAATTAAGAATTAATAATTAGGTCAATTTCGCCTCAAATACCCCCTTGCGGGGTTATTTTTCGGACGGCAAAGATAGGGGGGCGGGGGTGTTCAAACAAATCTTTTCAAAAAAAATTTGCAACCCCTAATTTTACCGTCTTAATAGCACAATATGCCCCAGTACCCGAACAGACAATTCCTTGATTTTGAGAAGCCGATCAAAGAAGTATTTGAGCAAATAGACGATACCAAAAAACTGGCCGAAAAGAACCCAAAGATCGATTATACAGCCACTTTGCAGCAATTGGAGGATTCTATCCTCGAAAAACGTAAAGAGATCACGGCACACCTTACGCCCTGGCAAAGGGTACAACTGAGCCGCCACCCGGATAGGCCCTACACCTTGAAGTACATCGAAAAAATGTGTACCAATTTTGTAGAACTGCACGGCGACAGGAGTTTTAAGGACGATAAAGCCATGGTTGGTGGATTTGCCCAGCTGGATAATGAAACGGTAATGATCATTGGTCAGCAGAAAGGCATCAATACCAAGGCCCGACAGTTGCGCAATTTTGGTATGGCCAACCCCGAAGGCTACCGTAAGGCACTCAGGCTAATGAAACTGGCCGAAAAATTCAATAAACCTGTAATCTGTTTAATCGATACGCCCGGCGCCTATCCCGGCCTGGAAGCCGAAGAACGTGGACAGGGCGAAGCCATTGCCCGCAACATCTATGAAATGATCCGCCTGAAAGTTCCGGTGATCATTGTGATCATTGGCGAAGGTGCCAGCGGTGGCGCCTTAGGCATTGGCGTAGGTGATAAAGTATTGATGATGGAGAATACCTGGTATACCGTGATCTCTCCTGAAAGCTGCAGCTCTATTCTCTGGCGCAGCTGGGACAAAAAAGAAACCGCCGCCGAACAACTGCGTTTAACCGCTACCGATATGAAAGGTTTTGGGCTGGTGGATGAAATTGTTCACGAACCGTTGGGTGGCGCACATTGGGATTATGCCGATGCGGCCAATATTCTCAAATCCTATATTTTAAAAGCTTTAAAAGAAATGGAACCCAAAGACCCTATGCAACGTGTTAATGAACGGATTGAGAAATATGGGAAAATGGGCTTCTGGGAAGAAACGGCAGCAGCCAGTAACCAGTAAACAGCAATTGACCAATAAACAAGTAAACCAAAAAACAACAATGTCATTACAAACAACACTTCGGGGAACGGGTGTGGCATTAGTCACGCCATTCAGTTCTGATCTCAAAGTAGATTTCAATTCACTGGGACAGGTAATCGACACCCTGATAAAGGATGGCGTTGAATACCTTGTCACCCTGGGCACCACCGGTGAAACACCTACTTTGGATAAGCAGGAGAAGCTTGACATTGTAAACTATACTTTCGAAAAAGTTGCTGGTCGTGTACCGGTAGTGGTGGGTATTGGCGGAAACAATACGGCAGAGATCATCAACGACCTGCACAAATACCCGTTGGATAAAGCCATTGCGGTATTAAGTGCCTCTCCCAACTACAACAAGCCTTCGCAGGAAGGCATTTACCAGCATTACAAAGCAATCGCTGAAGCATCGCCCAAACCCATAATCTTATATAATGTTCCCGGACGTACCGGAAGAAATATGACGGCCCATACCACTTTGCGTTTAGCCGAGCTTCCAAACATTGCGGGTATGAAAGAAGCCAGTGGCGATATGGCGCAATGCATGGAAATACTCCGTGATATGCCGAAAGATTTTTTACTGGTGAGTGGTGATGATGCACTGGGGCTTCCGCTGATTGCCTGCGGTATGCATGGTGTGATCAGTGTGGCGGCGAATGCATTTCCGAAAGAATTTTCAGAGATGGTAAGACTTTGCCTGAAGCATGATTTCACCGCCGCTAAAAAGATCAACGATGCTTTGATTGAAGCATACGACCTGATGTTTGCAGAAAACAATCCTGCCGGCGTTAAAGCATTTATGGCAGAGAAAGGATGGATCGGTAACCACCTGCGTTTACCGGTGGTTCCGTTGAGCGAAGGGCTGCATGTAAAAGTGAAAGCGTATCTGAAGAAATAATTTTATTCATGAAAGACACGAAGGCGCAAAAGGTTGAAAAACTTTTTGCGCTTTTTTTATACGTTAGTGTTTTTTGCCTTTTACGATATCGAGTGAATGTAATACCTGCGGGAATAATGCATCTATGTATTCTGATGCGCCTTTTACCGAACCCGGCAAAGTAAGCACCAATGTATTATTGATAAACCCTGCCACACTTCTGGATAGCATGGCATACGGCATTCGGTCCTGGCCATAGCGGCGGGCCTGCTCCATGATGCCGGTGAGTTCTTTGTCGAGCATGGGTTTGATCACATCCGGTGTAATGTCCCTTGGCGATACGCCGGTTCCTCCAACAAAAATAAGCAGCCGGATTTCTGACTGTGTAAGTATTTCCGCCTGCTGGCGTATGGCCGTTGCTTCATCGGGAATGATCTCGTAGTCGATGGTTTGGATCTGGTAGACTTTCAATTTTTCAATCACGGCGATACCAGCTTTGTCTTCCGCTTTTTTTTGATATACCGTATCAGAACAAACGATCACAGATGCCTGTATGGTTTGTCCTTCGGGTAATTTGAACTGCGACTTCCCTCCTTCCTTATGCAGTAATCGAATGTTTTGAATTTCAATTTCCTTGTCAATCGGTTTCAACATATCATATACCGTAAGCGCGGCAATGGAAGCCCCATGCATGGCTTCTACTTCCACACCGGTTTTGTAAACCGTATGTACTTCAACCGTTATTTCAATTGAAAGGTTTTTGATCTCAAAGCGTACATCTGAAAATTCAACAGGCAGCGGGTGACAATCCGGAATGGCATCGCTTGTTTTTTTGATGGCAAAGAATGCGGCTACTTTAGCAAAAGAGAATACATCGCCCTTGGGCACCTGGTTATTCTGGATAGCCGAGATGGTTTTTTCAGACGATACCTTTACCGTTGCCATGGCAATGGCTTTGCGTAAGCTGTTCTGTTTATGTGTAATGTTTACCATGTTATGTATTTTCTTTCCAGGCTATCGTTTCGTTATCCATGATCTCTTTCCCCCAGATGGGTAATTGAAACTTGATGGCTTCCACCAGTTCTTCACAGGCATCGAATGCAGCTTTGCGATGTGGGGAAGATACAAAAACAAACAAACAGATTTCACCTGCCGGAACTTTTCCAAGACTATGATGCACATGCATACAGCTAAGCGGATATTTTGCGAACAAAGCTTCACGCATGGTATGCATCTGCTGTAAAGCCATTTCCGTATACGCCGTATATTCAATAGCGGCAACAACCCCAACTTCTTTCTTATCCGCTCTTACCTGCCCAAGAAAAATGCTGTGTGCACCAATACCTGTTTGTGAACTGTGTTTCTTCACATCATCAGCTATTTTCTGCGCGGGGATGGGGCCTTGTATAAATATATTTTTTACACTTGCTTCTTTCATGATTCCTGTTGGTTAAAATAAGCCGTTAACCCTCCTTTTAAACTATACACCGGAAGGTTTCGTTGCGCTTTAATAAGTTGCGCGGCATACACGCTTCGGATACCCTGGTGGCAAATGATACAGATCTCTTTCTCAGGAATGGCCGACATAGAAGTTTTCAATTCAGACATCGGGATCTGTGCATCTGAAAAATCTATTTTGGGATACTCATGAAACTCACGTACATCCAGCACAAATACATTCGGCTGTTTTACCATGTGCTTAAACTCAGCTATGTTGATCTCAGTAATATCATCGTCATCTCCGCATAACATTCCATAATTCATTCCTTCAAAACTATCACGGTCAATTAATATGTTTGCCGGATGTTGTGCTAACCGGATCTCATAGGAATTGGCACGGAGTAAATCGTAATTATATAATCTTCCATATAAAGATTCCCCTATGCCGGTAATCAGCTTAATAGCTTCTGCTGCCTGCATGACTCCGATGATTCCTGGCAATACACCCAGCACACCGGCTTCTTCACAGCTTTGTATTTCACCAGCTGTGGGCGAAACGGGAAACAGGTCGCGATAATTCAATGAACGTCCGCTGGCATCCGGCAAATTGAAAACAGATACCTGCCCCTCATAACGCGATACGGCTCCGTACACGAAAGGTTTACCCAGTATCACACAGGCATCATTGATCAGGTATTTCGTTGAAAAATTATCTGTACCGTCTATTACCAAATCATATTCAGTTATTATAGCCAATGCATTCTGATTGGTGATTGCAAAAGGATAGGTATTGATCTTTGTTTCCGGATTCAGCAGGTTCATTTTAGCCTCGGCAGCGGTTACTTTTTTTTGACCGATCTCTTTTTCCGTAAACAATAACTGGCGATGCAGGTTACTCATGCTTACATTGTCCGCATCCACAATACCGATACACCCCACACCCGCCCCAACCAGGTATTGCAAAGCGGGACAGCCCAATCCCCCTACACCAATGATCAATACTTTGGCCTCGCACAGTTTCTGCTGCGCTGCTATACCGAAACCGGGTAAGATCATTTGTCGTATGTAGCGTTCGTTTGTTTGCATATTATCCTCCTGAAAAGGGCGGCATCAATGCCACTATATCATCTCGTTGTATTGTTATTTTCTCCTGCACCATTTGCTGGTTAACCGATATAAAATATTTTGCGGTTTGCAAAGCTGGATACTTCCCATTCAAAAAACTGATTAACTGTTCCGTATCCGATATCGCATCTACCTGTAGCTCATGTACGGTTGTAACGTCTGTAAGTGATCCAAAAAACAATACCGTAATCATATCTTTTAACCAATTATCCTTCGTGTCACTTTGAGCCTTTGTGTCTTACTGGTTCAAAAAAAACGAAGGGTTATTTTACGAAAAAAAGTTTCCCTGCAGCCAGTACCAATACCACGGCCAAAATATATTTCATATTCTTTGCCCTTAACTTCTCCGCTCCTACATACGCCCCCAGCCAGCCACCTGCCAGTACAAAGGCAATGATGAACCAGATCTGTGCACTGAGATCGAACCCTGTTTTTAATTGCCCGGCAATGCCAGCCATTGAATTCAGAAAGATAAAGATAGCACTTATGGCTGCGGTTTGTTTCTGGTTGGACCATCCCATCAACAACAAAATAGGTGACAATAAAATACCGCCCCCCATCCCGATCATACCCGATACCAGGCCAATACCTGCGCCAATGGCAAACAATACATACCATTTTGGAGCGGGCGACAAAGGCTTTTCCGAACTATCCAATACCATACGGATGATGGATAAGAGCAATACCACCCCCAATATTTTTTTATACCAAAGTTCCGATAGTGGCAATATACTTCCTAGGTAGGCAAATGGTATGGATGCCGCGATCAATGGCCATAATAAAGTTGCCCGGAAATGCTTTGCCCGGTAAAAGGAAATGAAGGCGATCAATGATACCATTACATTCAATAGCAAGGCTGTTGGTTTCATTACTGATGCGCTGAATCCAAGCAATGCCATCAATGCCAGGTATCCACTGGCGCCGCCGTGTCCAACAGAAGCATATAAAAAAGCAACCAGGAAAAACAATCCGTATAAAATGATTTCGTTCATAGGGTCGATTATATAAAAGGATGAATGAATACTTCGTCGCCTTCATTGAAATGTGCAATGGTTTCAGGTAACTCGATCCAGCAATTGGCTTCTGCAAAAGAACTAAGCTGAAAAGATGCCTGCCCCTGCAATATCCTTGCTATCCCATTTTGATGCAACCCTTTCAGAAAAAAAGTCAGGGGTGGTTTCTTTTCAAAAGAGGCGAAAAGCTTGGCTGTTACTGTTTTCGGAGCCTGTACACCTGCTATCGAATTGATCAATGGCATTACATACTGATAAAAACAGGAAAGTACTGACGCAGGATTACCGGGCAAGCCGAATACCCATTTTTTATCCATGGTTCCAAAGAACAAAGGTTTACCCGGACGCTGTTTTACGTTGTGAAAATGTTTGTCAACACCAAGATTTGCAAACGCAGCGGCCACATGATCATACTCGCCCACACTTACACCACCGGTAACCAGCACCATATCATGTTCACTGATGGCTTTGAAAATAACTGATTCCGTTTCTGCCAAAGTATCTTTTGCGTGACACACAGTTATCTCAGAAACAAACAAACGGATGAGACAGGCTTTCAAGGCAAACGCATTGGATTCATACACCTGTCCGAACTGTAATGGATTGCCAGGCTGAACCAGTTCATTGCCTGTAATCACAATAGCAACGGATGGTTTGCGTATAACGGCGATCTCTGTTGTGCCAATACTTGCCAGTAAGCCCATGTGCATTGTATGCAGCAAGGTCCCTTTGGTGATAGCGAGTGCTCCCTTTGGTATATCGGTACCGGGCATACGGATATGTGCCCCTTTTTCTACACCGGCATGATTGATCTGTATTGTTTCATTACCAACCGTTATCCATTCTTTCTGTACAATGGTATCCGCTCCTTCAGGTACCGGCCCGCCGGTAAATACCTTGATGGCTTTGCCGGGCTGCAACTGTATTTTTTTCCCAGTACCTGCCGGCAATTCATCCTGTATAACAAGTGGTTTTTCTTTATCTGAAAACAATATCGCATATCCATCCATGGATGATTGCGGGAAGGATGGAATGGAAATATTGCTGATTACATCCTCTGCCAAAACAGATCCGATCGCTTTATAAAATGCCATGCTAACAGGTTGTAACAACCTGCTACTCGCCATTACTTTCTGTTTTGCTTCTGTTACTGAGATCATATACTATACTTATCCGCCAATGGCGATCATACTCCTGTTGTGCAAGGTATTTGTATCTATCAATGTAAAGTCTTTGGAGAATTGTCCTCCCAATTCCTTGTGTTTGGAAAGAATAGATCTTTCTATCAATGGTAATAATTCTTCTTTGTTCCGCAAAGCTGTTAACAGGTCCGTTTCTTCCTCTGAGAACAAACAATTTTTGATTTTACCATCGGCCGTTAACCGTATGCGATTACAACTGCCGCAGAATGGGGCACTCATGGTACTGATCACCGCAAAAGTTCCTTTGTGGTTAACTGCCTGGTATTTTTTACAGGTATCATGCGGCGCGTTCTCCATTGCCGTTACTGTATATTTTGCCTGAACCATTTCCAGTATTTCTTTCCAGGTTACCAGTTTATCGCTTTCCCATTGGTTGCCATTAAAAGGCATAAATTCGATGAAACGGATATGTACAGGTGTATGTTTTGTCCATTCGATGAAGTCAAGGATCTCATTATCATTTAATCCTTTTACCACTACCATATTTACTTTCACACGAAATTGCTTATCCAGCAATAATTGAATATTCTGTTTTACAATATCGAATTGATCCCTTCTTGTCAGCAATTGGAATTTGTCTTTCTGCAGTGTATCAAGGCTGACATTAACGGATCGGATACCGGCAGCGATAAAATCATCTATAAAAGAATGCACCCTTGTTCCGTTGGTTGTAATGGTTAGCTCTACACCCAGGTTTCCCAATGAACGGATGATCTGTGCCGCATCTTTTCTCACCAGGGGTTCTCCACCCGTTAAACGAATCTTGTTTACACCCTGTTCAACAAACAATGACGCGAGTGAATGTATTTCATCTGCCTGCATCAATTGTCGATTGGGCATGAAGGCATATTCTTCTTCGGGCATGCAATAAAAGCAACGGAGATTACAGTTATCGGTAAGTGATATCCGCAGGTAGGTATGGGTCCGGTTATGTGTATCCTTAAGCATTCTGTTGTTTGATCTTTGCACAAAATTTTTCGTAATCTTCCAGCGTATCAATATCCATATTCCCTGAAGGAAAATCAACCGTTATTACATCAGTGGAATACTGTTGCAAGATAGGCTTCGCACCGTTATCGCTTTTCAATTCCTGCAATTGCTCGAAATACTTGCGTTCAAACAATACCGGTGTTCCCTGAATACCACTGTACGATGCGGCTACAATTCCTTTCCCAGATCTCTGCTGCTGTTCCATCATATTTTGTAATAGTTCATGATGCAGATAAGGCTGGTCACTTACCATGATCATGACGCTCCTCATACCAGGATATTTTTCTATCAAAGAAGACAAGCCTTTGCGGATAGAACCCGCCATCCCTTCTTCCCAGTTTTCATTATATGTAACCAATATGTTTTCTATATCAATTGACCGGATGATCTCTTCATGATAATACCCCGTTACCAAACAGATTGTATGCGCGCCCGCTGCTTTTACTTCACCAATAATATGTGATAGGATTGTTTCTTCTCCGAATGGCAAAAGCATTTTTGGTTGCTGCATTCTTTTGGCCGCACCCGCCGCTAATATAAGGAACCCGGTTTTCATAGCGTTTCGGAATGAATGGCCCGCTCCTTGTTCCTTAAATTACACGCTTCTTTCCGCTGCACCACAGACATGATCTCCGCGGCAATTGACAATGCAATTTCTTCCGCGGTTTCTGCACCAAGATCCAGTCCTGTAGGACCGTAGATCTTTTCCATCTGTTCCGAAGTAAACTGAACACCTTTTTGCGCCAACTCTTCCAGCATACGGATTCGTTTAGAAGCTGGGCCGAGCAGACCAATATATGCAATGTCGGCAGGGTTCAATTCCTTCAGCATCTCCAAATCATAATTGTAATTATGCGTCACCAATACCATTGCCGTTCTTTGATCGGTCAGTAACTGCCTGCAGGCATCTATTGGTTTTGCGCAGATGATCTGATCAGCTAAAGGAAATCTTTGTTTGTTGGCATGTGTAATCCTTCCGTCAACAACTGTTACCTGCCAGCCGAGGTTATGCGCCATGGTTGCCAAAGGTTGTGCATCGTTACCGGCTCCTGCAATCACCAATGAAATAGCCGGCTGATGGTAAGCGATAAAGAATTGCTGCCGGTTCTCTTCTTCGTTAAAGATGATATGCATGGAAGACTGCGCTTCAAATGCGTTCTGTATTTGTATCCTCATTTCATTTTGCATGGAAGCTGGAAACGCAGAAAGCTCTCGGGTGCCAAAATGTTCACCATTATTCAGTGAATAGCCCGTAACCATTACGGCAGGCTTTCTTTCCACGATCGCTTTTCGCAATATATGAATGGGATGAGAAACAGATGCTCCGTCAATCGGTTCAAACAGGATGGATACAATTCCATTGCATCCCAATTGAATGCCCAGTTTGGCATCATCTTCATCCGTGGTATCGTAGACCACCAGTTTGTTCTTCTCCTGTGTAATAGCGAGTACAGCTTTGCGTAATGCATCTCCTTCCAGGCAGCCGCCGCTGATAGCACCGGTTAACTGGCCATCTTCCGTAACCAGCATTCTCGCTCCGGGGCGACGATAAGAAGATCCCTCCACATGTACTACGGTAGCAAGTGCCGCTTTTTTATGCAGACGCGTTGCTTCATCGAATGCTTGTACGATGTCTTTGATCTCTTTCATTGTGGATTGCAGACACTATGGTCTTGCTTTTTTTACCTGTGCGGGTGTAACAGCTGTTGCAGATTTATTTCCCCAGCTATTGTATACATAATTCAATACATCGGCCACCTGTTCATCGGTTAAATAATTCAGCGGCAGCATTTGTCCATTGTATTTAACACCGTTTACCGTTACTTCCCCTGTTTGCCCTTTCAGGATATTATCGATCATCAGTTTCACCGGCTTTTTCAAGTAATCTGATTTGGCCAATGGCGGAAATACACCGCTCGTTCCCTTACCATCTGCCATATGACAGTTCTGGCAATAGGTGGTGTATACTTCTTTTCCTTTCTCAATACTTTTTGGCAAGCTATATGCCTGTACAAATGCAGTGCCTGTAAGGCAGATAGCAATCAAAACAATACTTACGGAGATGGATTTCAACATGATTTTTACTGATAGATTAAACAATTTTATTGATATCAAATGGCAGACGCCTGATACGTTTACCCGTTGCCGCGTATATGGCATTACACAAAGCCGGTGCAAACGGCGGCAGTCCCGGTTCACCTACCCCTTTAATCTTGGGACCACCTTCTGCTAAGATGTGTACCTGTACTTTGGGCATTTCATTAATGCGTACCAATTGGTTGTTATGGTAATTGCTTTGTACGGTCTGGCCATTTTCAAAAGTTATCCCACTCTTGGTTGCTGCGGTCAGGGCCATTACGGCTGCACCTTGTACCTGCGCCTCTACGGTATCGGGATTCACTACCGTGCCCAGGTCAATTACCGCAATTACTTTTTCTATTTTAATACCGGTTCCTTTTTTAGATACTTCAATTACATAACCGGCCTGCCCTGCAAAAAATTCATATTGTGCCACACCTCTTCCCCATCCTGCGGGTAAGGGTTTGTTCCAGTTGGATAATTCTTTCAGTTTGTTCAGTATTCTTTTGGTATCCGATTCTTTGGTCAACATATCCAAGCGGAATGCCATCGGGTCTTTTTTGGCTTTCACGGCCATCTCATCAATAAAGCATTCATGCGCAAAAGCCAGTGTGGTACTGGTTACCGCGCGCCATGCGGCTGTTGGCACATGCAGGTAATGATGGACATACAGGTTCTTCATATGCTCTATCTCATACTTCTGCTCGCTGATACCTTCCGTCATGGTACCATCCGCTTTTGTTTTATCGTAATCTTTTTTGCCGCCGATGGTTGGAGAAATCACTTTGTGCTGAAAGGCGATGGCTTTTCCTGTTGGAGACAAAGCTCCTTTCATAGCAGAATATGTCATTGGCCGGAATGGACCCAGCTTGGTATCGTCTTCTCTTGTCCAGATGGCTTTTACCGGTTTACCCACTTTCTTAGTAAGCTGCACCGTTTCCATTACATAATCAGGATAGAGCCTTCTGCCAAATCCGCCACCATTGAATTGTACGTTTACTTTTACATTCTCTGCGGGTACTCCAAATTGTTTGGGAATTTCATTCATAATACTACCAGGCACCTGTGTGGAAGTCCATATTTCTACTTTGTTACCCTCATACCAACTGGCCACACAATTCATGGGCTCAATGGGCGAATGGGAAACAACCGGTGTTTCATAAAATGCTTCCAATTTTACAGATGCTTCAGCAAATGTTTTATCGAAATCTCCTTGTGTATGTTGTACAGCCCCTTCTTCTTTGGCCGCATCGCGCAGCTCCTGTTCGTAGGTTTTGGAATTAAAAGTTTCGTTGCCTTTATAATCCCATTTCACAACAAGCGCTTTTCTTCCCTGTACGGCTGCCCAGTAATTTTCGGCGATTACTGCCACCCCTTCATTTTTTTGTCCGCTGATATTTCTTTCGCAGGTTTCTACCGCAATTACGCCTTTCACTTGTTTGGCTGCTGTTGCATCAAAGCTTACCAGTTGTCCGCCAAAAACAGGGCAGCGTTCAATGGATGCATACACCATTCCCGGAACGGAAATATCAATTCCAAAAATGGCCGTACCATTTGATTTAGACGGAACATCGGGACGTGGTGAGCGTTTGCCAAGTATTTTAAACTCTTTGGGATCTTTTAGTGTTGGTGTTTTGGGTACTTCTACTTTGGATGCCGCTTCTGCAAGTTCACCATAGCCAAGGCTTTTACCTGATGGCTTGTGAAACACTTTCGCTTCCGATGCATAACATTCTGTAACAGGCACATTCCATTGCAGGCTGGCCGCTTTGATCAGCATTTCGCGTGCTGAGGCACCCACTTTACGAAGCATCTGGTAACCGGTTCTTACGGATGCACTGCCACCAGACGATTGCCCTCCACCAAATTTTTTCTCTCCACCTGTTTGCCTGATAATCACTTTATCTAATGACACTTCCAGTTCTTCAGCAATCAATGCAGGAATGGACTGAAAAGTTCCCTGCCCTATTTCCGGATTACGGTTAAAGATGGTGATCTGCCCTGTATTCTCTACCACCACAAAAGGAGTAAGTTCAAAAGATTCTCCCGCGGTGGCCAGATTTTCTACAAGGGGCATCCCATCGGCTTTTGCGGAGAGCCCGAGTACCAATCCAACTCCGGTAACACCGCTGATGCGAAGAAAATTCCTGCGATCTATATTGGTTATTTGCTTATGCATGATTGTTTGGTTTGAAGTAGGTGAATGATCAGATCATTTCTGCTGCACGATGAATGGCACTGCGTATGCGTTGGTACGTACCGCAACGGCAGAGATTACCCTGCATGGCAGCATCGATATCCGCATCTGTTGGTTTGGGTTTGCTTTTCAGCAAAGCGGCGGCGCTCATAATCTGCCCCGACTGGCAATACCCGCACTGCGGCACTTGTAATTCCACCCAGGCTTTTTGCACGGCCTGCCCTATTTTTTCAGAGATCCCTTCGATGGTGGTGATCTTTTTACCCGCCGCCGCCGATACCGGAAAACTGCAGGAACGAACAGGCGTTCCATCGATGTGTACAGTACAGGCACCGCATTGGGCCATACCGCAGCCAAATTTGGTTCCGGTTAAGCCCACCATATCACGGATAGCCCAGAGCAGGGGCATCTCGGGACTGGCATCTACTTCGTAAGGTTTGTTGTTGACCGTTAGCTTGATCATATAAATGATTTTAAGGATAAAAGGCTACCCGTAAATTTACAAATTCAAAAAGGAAATATACCAAATTTATAGGGCGATATGGCCGTTATTTCCTCCATTCATCATAAATAAATAGAACTGTTTCTCCGAAATCGATTTCTAAGAACAACCCTGTTTACCGTATCCTGTTTGACGGGAACGAAAACTGCTTTACTTTCGGCCAAAAGATTATTGATTATGAATTACGAAGAGCTGGTTAAGAACCATTCCGGAGAGATGATTGAGCGTTTGGTAACCTGGGCGGTTAGCACAGAATCCGTTGAGATCCATTTTGATTACCAGGATAATGACCAGTGGGCCATTGTTTCGATGCATGTGTATGAAGAAGACAAAGAGATCTCCCTTCGTTTACATAACAATGGATTGTACGATCTGTATTTTGGTTATTACGATGATGAAGATGAATTCTTCGAGATCATTCATCAGTTAACGGATGAAGAAAAAAAGATCATACCCGAAGCCTTGCAAAAGCTGATGCAGCATGTAGTGGATAAAGAAGAAGGTGTACGGATACCGGGTAATTTCCTGTCGCGCAAATCTTAATTACATAAGCCCTGCTCGTATTTTTTTCACCGCGGAGCCGCAGAGGGCAGGGAGGTTTCGCAGAGTTTTACCTACCAGAATACTGTATATAAGGCTGCCAGTATTCCGCAGATGATAATTGAACCTATCACAAAGCCTGTGGATACTTTGAACAGGGAAGTATCCACTTCAAACGTATGTTGATCTGTTGCTGGCTTGGGTTTTAGCAAGGTCATGGTAATCATTACCATGACAACTATAAAGAATGTGATCGTCATTCTGTCTAAGAAAGGATAATCCGGAAATCCGCCGGTTGTCCATACTGGTAAAAATTTCAATACGGTTGAAACAGGTATGGTTAGCAAGGCCCCGGCCATCGCAGCGTCTGCCGTTGTTTTCTTCCAGAAAAATCCGAGCAGGAAAATAGCCAATACCCCCGGCGATACAAACCCTACATATTCCTGGATAAACTGGTAAGCCTGGTCAAGTGAACGCAAAGAAGGTGTTACCAATGCAGCCGCCAGCATGGAAATGATCACCGCCCATCTGCCCACCTTTACCAGTTTTTTTTCGGAAACTTCTTTGTTGAAAAACTTCCTGTAAATATCCAGCGAAAAAATAGTGGCGATACTATTTGCCTTACCGGCCAGGGAAGCTACAATTGCTGCGGTGAGTGCGGCAAAAGCCACGCCTTTTAATCCGGCCGGCAAAAGGTTCATTAAAGTAGGATACGCATGATCGGGCTTGATCACACCCGCCCCATCCGCCATTTCCTGCTGAAACAAGCCTTTGTGGTGCAGCACATACATGATTATTCCCGGCAATACAGCGATTACCGGGACCAGTAATTTCAAGAATGCGGCAAATAAAATCCCTTTGCGGGCGGTTTGCAGATCGGCACCCAATGCACGCTGTACAATGTATTGGTTGCAGCCCCAGTATGCCAGGTTATTGATCAGCATTCCTCCTATCAGAACAGACAGGCCCGGCAACTCTTTATAGTAAGGATCTGTTTTCTGAAAGATCATGTGAAAATGCGATGGCGCTTCTTTGCGCAATACGGAAAGCCCCTTCAGAATATTACCGCCAAAACCATAGTTCTCCGACAACAGCGATAAGGCGAGATAAGTAGTTACCAATCCACCAGCAATCAATACAAATACCTGTATCACATCCGTATACCCGATCACTTTCATACCACCCAGCGTAACGATCACTGAAAAAATACTCAGGCCTGCGATACACCAGTAAAAATTAATATCTGAAATAGACGAGATCGCCAACGCACCCAGGTAAATAATAGAAGTAAGATTTACAAATACATATACCAATAACCAGAACACCGCCATAATGGTACTCACTTTATCATTGTAACGTTTTGCAAGGAATTGTGGCATGGTAAAGATCCGGTTCTTCAGGTAAAGCGGAATAATAAAAACGGCAACAATGATCAAGGTAGCAGCCGCCATCCATTCGTATGTGGAAATGGCAAGTCCTAAAGCAAAGCCCGAGCCCGACATACCAATAAAATGTTCCGCCGAAATATTGGAAGCGATCAACGATGCGCCAATGGCCCACCAGGTTAACGAACCTTCTGCCAGGAAAAAATCTTTTGAACTGGGCGTGGCCGATTTCTTTTTCCGGTAAATAAAAAATCCATAGGCTGCAACAACCAGGAAGTATAAAAAGAAAACAATGTAGTCGGCCGTTTGTAAGGTATGCATCAGCAATCAGTTGGGTAGATATGAAAGAATGACTGGCTGCATCCAGTATAGATAGTCACGGCCAGCCCGGTTTCTGTAACAACAAGATAGGCCAATTCGGTATTTTTGTAGCCGGCAATTCTGCCTGGCACGGCACGGGTTGTGCCACTCAGTTAGAGGCCCGGAACAAAGCCCGGCTTTTTATTACCTATTTGCCATTCGTGTAAAATTCATATCCCGTAGAGGTTAAAATCTGTAATTTACTCTTCCATAAAAAATAACTATCCAAAAACTCCCACTCATGAAAAGAATCACTTTCTTAAAAAACTGTTGCCTGAGTCTTGCTATGGCATTAATCAGTACTGTTGGTTTTTCACAACCCCCAAGTCCGGCAGCAACCGCAACTGGCACCGTGAAAGGTGCTAATATTTCTATTAAATACAGCAGTCCTTCTGTAAAAGGAAGGCAGATCTGGGGCGGACTTGTACCCTATGATAAAGTATGGCGTGCCGGTGCTAATTCAGCCACTATTCTGGAGACCGATAAAGACATTAAAGTAGAGGGCAAAGCTTTACCTGCTGGTAAATACAGTGTGTATGCCATTCCCGGTGAAAAAGAATGGACCATCATTCTTAATTCACAAACCGGCCAATGGGGTATCAACCGCGATGGTTCTACCACAGAAGATCCCGCCAAAGATGTACTGCGTGTTACAGTAAAATCTAAAAAATCAGCTTCTTTGAACGAGCGTTTGGTGTATACCATCAACGACAAAGGTTTTGTACTGAGCTGGGAAAATTTAGACATCCCCGTTTCCATCAAATAATTTCTTTCTTCTGAAAGAAACAAAGGCGCAAAGAAAATTCTTGCGCCTTTCTTTTTTCTTTGCGACTTTGCGTGAAATAACAATATATAAAAATGGAACCACTGGGTATCGGATCAAGGGTAAATCATCCGCATTATGGCAAGGGCGTAGTTGTAGAAGCCGGCAGTGAATTTTACATGATCTGGTTTAAAAGCATAAACACTGCCAAGAGTATTGCCAAAGATTATACAGACTTAACCATACTGGAAAATACTGGCACCGGCGAAAGCAGCGGTGGTGTTTCGTTAGCTGATATTGAACAGGCGCTCGACAATGTGCTTACCCAAAGGCTTCACGAGTTTCAACTCGTACCCATGGCCACTAAATGGAACGATGGCACATTGGTTTTACAACCAAAGGATGATAGCCTGCAGGCCAAGGAAGTTCCCATTGAAATGTTCTTTCACAAAATAGTTATGCTGCGCGACAGGCTGCGGCTGATCGAACAAAAGATCAATGCACACAAAGTGTTGACAGATGCTGAGAAAGTTGAATTACAACAATACATTACTGCCGGTTATGGATCACTCACTACGTTCAATGTATTGTTCAAGGAAACCATTCACCAATTTAAGGGAAGCGGTAAGGAGTAGCGCATTTATTAAATTCGGGCAAAAATAAAGCCGCAGATTCGCAGATTTCTTTTTAAGAAAATAATCTGCGAATCTGCGGCTTATGTATTTCAAAATCTTCTCACCAGATATTAACCCGTAAGCTATCTGCTCGATACATTTTGTCTCCTTTCTTCACCCCAAATGCTTCATAGAACTCAGGAATATTCGCCATAGGGCCGTTCACACGTTCTTTGGAAGGCGCGTGAACATCTGTTTTCAATTGGTTGGCCAATACCTCTTTTCTTTCAGTATACAACCAGCCAAACGCATATCCAAGGAAATAGCGTTGCAAAGGTGTGTACCCGTTAACCTTCTCTCCTTTTTTGTATTGTTCCGTTTTCTTGAATGCATCAATGCCCAATAATAATCCGCCAAGATCTGCAATGTTCTCGCCCTGCGTGGCATTACCATTTACATGCAAAGTATCTACCGGCATAAACTCATTGAACTGCTGAATTATTTTTAGTGCGCGTGCACTGAACTGTTTGGCATCATCTGCTTTCCACCAGTCTTTCAGGTTACCGGCCGCATCGTATTGGCGGCCCTGGTCGTCAAAGCCGTGTGTTATTTCATGACCAATGGTTGAAGCTCCTGCATACCCATACACAAATGCATCATCCAGGTCTGCATCTTTCATTCCCGGTACGGCAAAAATACCAGCAGGTAAAACGATCTCGTTATTGCTTGGGTTGTAATACGCATTATAGGTTTGCGGTGTCATGCTCCATTCATTTCTGTCAACCGGCTTGCCCAGCTTGCTGATGTTGTAATTAAACCACCATTCCCTGGCCCTTTGCATATTCAATACAAATGGTCCTTTGTCTATTTTCAACGCACTAAAATCTTTCCATTTATCGGGGTAGCCTACTTTCTTAGTGATCTTTGCAAGTTTGGCCAATGCTTTTTGCTTGGTACTGTCCGTCATCCAGGTGAGTTTGCCAATTCGCTCTTTATACGCATCACGAATGGACTCTACCATATTGCTGTAACGTTCTTTGGCTTTTTCGTTGAAATATTCTTTTACAAAAAGCTGACCCAATGCTTCTCCGATAGCAGATTCTTCTGCATCCAGTACACGCTTCCATCGAACGCGGGGTTCTTTGGCACCACTTACGGCCTGTGAATATGCAAAGTTGTTCATGAATGCCTGCGTATTCAGGTATTGCGAATTTCTTCTTACAAGATTAAAACGGAGATAGCTTTTCCAGTCGGCCATGGGTGTAGCCGTCAGCTCTTTGTTCAAAGCCGTTAGGTATTCCGGCTGACCAAGGATGGCAGAATCGAGTTTGGTGATCCCTAACTTTTGCAGGTAGGCGTTCCATGATATGACCGGTGAAAGTTTATTCAAGCCTGCCACATTCATTTTATTATAATTTTTATACGGATCGCGGAGATCAACCAATTTTCGGGAAGCTTTGGCTAAACGTGTTTCCAATTGGTACACTTTGTCTGTATTGGCTGTTGCGGCCAGGCTATCCTCTCCCAACAAACGGAATGTTTGATACAGGTATTTGCGATAGGCTTTCTGAACAGCCACTGTTTTCTCGTCCGTGTTGAAATAATAATCACGTTCAGGCATACCCAATCCGCCCTGGCCAAGCTGGTAAGCATAGGCTTCACTGTTCTTATCATCCTGGTAAACACCATCAAAGAAAATCACACTCATTCCTTTCTTATGCATGGATGCCACCACATCCATTAGCTGTTGCGGATTACTGATCTGGTCAATGGCAGCAAGCCCTTCCTGCAATGGTTGAATACCTTGCTTTTCTGCGGTGGCAGAATCCATTCCGCTCTGCCAGAAATCACCGATCTTCTGATCAATGGTTCCTTCGGCAGCCGGAGCTTTGACTGCTTTTTCGTTGATACTTTTTAAGCGGTTGTAAATATCCTCCTGCACGAGATAACCTACCCCCCAACTGCTTTCAGAAGCAGGAATAGTAGTATTCTTTATCCATCCGCCATTGGCGAACAGAAAAAAATCATCGGCAGGCTTTACTGTGGTGTCAATATTTTTTACGAGAAAATCGGCACCAGCCACATCGTTCTTGGATTTACAGGCCAGTAAAGAACAGGCTGCAGCAGCCGCGATAAAAACAGTTAGCTTCATATGGGTAATTTTAGGCATACTAAAGTTAGGGGAAAGAAAGTCTTGGCATACGTCTTTGGCAAACAACCCTTAGAAATACCCAACTGTCTGAGCTGCATAGAAAATATCTTTACCTTCCCTGAAAATTCAATAGCAAATGAAAAAGTTATTTCTGGGATCTATCCTACTAATGGCCCTTACTGCCGGTCATACCCAAACAAGTGCTGCGCCTAAGCCTGCGCAGGCTACTGCTGCCAGTAAGGCAAAGATCCTGTTTACAGCCCTTGATTATAATTTTGGCAATATTCCAGCCGGCACGCCTGTATCGCATGTATTTACTTTTAAGAATACCGGAACAGAACCATTGGTATTGACCAATGTGCAACCAGCCTGTGGTTGTACCACGCCCGAGTGGCCCAGGGAAGCCATCAAGCCCGGCGCTACGGCAAGTATCAAAGCAACATTCAATGCACAGGGTTCTGGTGAGTTCAACAAAACCATAACGGTTACTTCTAATGGCACGCCGGCCTCTGTTACCCTTTCTTTTAAAGGCGTATTAAAAGCAGCTGTCACCCAGGCAGTACCTGTACAAAATGCAGTACCGAAAAAAAATTAATCATTTTTTAAGCATGATATAAAAGCAGTGATCGGCAAGCGCCATCACTGCTTTTCATTGCCTGGATTGCCAATCAGCAACTACGATGCATAAATAACCGTGGCATTTAACAGTACATTAATAAGCCTTTGGCAACGTTTTTGGTCTATTACGGTTCATTGATAATAGACCAAAAGCCACAGCATATGCAACCGTTTGTAACCAGTATCCAAAAATTGTTGAAACAGAAACTGAACATCAAAACCGATATTACCCCGGCCACAGACCTGAAGAGAGACTTGAACCTGGTTGACTGGGAAATGCTGTATCTTCTGAATGCCGTAGAAAGAAAATGGCATGTATCCATTGCCCTGTCCGATACAGACCGCATAGCCAATATTGCAGAATTGCAGGCGGTTGTTAAAAAACACAGTGGCCGTGTATTGCATCAATACCCCGCGCAGCTGTAACCCATTTTAACCACATACTGAATACCTGTATCTTTAAGCACTGATCAAAAGCTCATGAAAAAGATACTATTCAGTGCCCTTCTATCGGGCATTTCCGTCGTTCTATTTGCACAGCATATCCCCTATACCTCCGGAAAAGATGGTTGGGATGCAGACTCGCTTGGCAACCATCGCGCCGTGGTTGAATTTAATGGAACAGGCGATATTGTTCATGTGCTGATCCCATGGCGAAGAAATGATACAGATCCCGGAAAGAAAAGAGTACTTGTTCAGGATGCCAAGACAAAAAAACTGGTCCCTGAAGTGGCCATCGATAACATCGGTACTGAAAGCGGTGAGATTTATTTCGAACCTGCATCCGGGAAAGGTATTTACTATGTGTACTACCTGCCTTACAGAAACGAAGGACGCTCCAATTATCCCAAAGGAACGTATTTGGTGGCTCAGCAAACCAGTTCCCCCAAATTATTACCATTGCTCAGCAAGAAAGCTCCGTTTAATGCGGTTGTGAAAGAATTCCAATCCGTAAACGAATTCAACAGTTTTTACCCGATGGAGGTGATTGCTACTACAGCGGAAACAAAGGCGCTTATTCAAAAAAGCAAAAGAGACGATTACCTTGTATTTCCGGAAGACAGGATCTTCCCTGTAAAAATGAGGAACCGGTTGCCGCAACGATGGATCGAAAAGAATAACACGGGCGGGTTCACCGGGCAGGCTGCGCGGGGTGAAAATTATACTTACCAACTGGCGCTGTATGCAATAAAACCATTGGAAGATGTTAGTATCTCATTTACAGATCTTACAAACGCCAAAGGAGGAATCATTGCTTCCAAAGCGATCTATTGTATCAATACCGGGGGTATTGATTATGCCGGCAATTCTTTCGCCAAAAAAATAGCTGTTCCGCAAAACGAAATACAAGCGCTTTGGTGTGGTGTTACGGTTCCTTCAACGATTCCTGCTGGATTGTATAATGGCAAAGCCACCATCACCGCTGGCAATGCCAATCCAACAACCATTGACATCCACCTGACCATTACCGAAAAAATACTCGCGGATGCCGGTATCAGCGAGCCATGGAAGCAAACCCGTTTGCCATGGATCAATTCAACTCTGGCGCAGGAGAATACGGTGATCGCTCCCTATACTCCTCTCACCGTTCAACAGAAAACCATTGCCTTGCTCGGCAGAAAAATAGAAGTGAATGAAGATGGCTTTCCGAAACAACTGCAGACTTTTTTTACACAGGAAATGACCGGCTATACAGACCAGCCCAACAATCTTTTATACGAACCTATCCATTTTCATTTTACCAGGATGGATGGAAAGAATCTCATATTGAAAAGCAAAGGCCTTGTTTTCACCAAACAGGAACCCGGCACCGTACAATGGCAGGCAAGCAATGTGAACGATACTTTGCAAATGGATGTAAGCGCTTCACTGGAGTTTGATGGTTTTGCTTCTTTCACAGTAAAAGTAACCGCCTTGCAGGACCTGCAGCTGAAAGATATTACCATGCATATCCCATTCAAAAAAGACATGGCCAAATACCTGATGGGGCTTGGACAAAAAGGTGGTGAACGTCCCGAACAGGTAAACTGGAAATGGGAGGTTGCTACCAAAAACCAGGACGGTGCCTGGATTGGCAATGTAAATGCGGGTTTACAATATTCATTGCGTGATGAAAAATATGTTCGTCCATTGAATACCAATTTTTATTTGCAAAAGCCTTTGTTATTACCCAACTCATGGGGCAATGAAAACAAAGGTGGCATTACTGTTGGTGTCAAAGGAAGTTCCATGCTCGCCAATAATTATACAGGCGAACGCAGTTTGAAGAAAGGCGATGTACTGTATTTCAATTTTACTTTACTGCTTACGCCTTTTCATCCCATCAATACCGACTTTCAGTGGCAGACTCGTTTTTTTCATAAGTATCAGAATCTCGATACCATTAAAGCAAGCGGTGCAACGGTGGTAAACATTCACCATGCCACGCCAATCAATCCCTGGATCAATTATCCTTTCATCGAGTACAAAAAAATGAAGAGCTATATCGACGAAGCGCATAGCAAGGGGCTGAAAGTAAAAATTTACAATACCGTTCGGGAATTATCCAACCATGCGTATGAAACATTTCCGTTACGGAGCCTGGGGCATGAGATTTATTCAACCGGTAAAGGAGGTGGCTTCAGCTGGTTGCAGGAGCATGTGAACACGGATTATATTGCCGCATGGTTTGTTCCTGAGATCAAAGATGCGGCCATTGTAAACAGTGGCATGAGCCGCTGGCATAATTACTATGTAGAAGGCATGAACTGGCTTACGAAAAATGTAGGCATCGACGGAATCTATTTGGATGATGTGGCTTTTGACAGGATTACCATGAAACGGATCAAACGGGTATTAACGCAGGATGGACATCCGGGCATCATTGATCTTCACTCAGCCAATCAATATAATAAAAGCGATGGTTTCAATAACAGTGCCAACCTGTACATGGAACATTTCCCTTACCTGAACCGCTTATGGTTTGGCGAATATTTTGATTATGAAAAGAACACGCCTGATTTTTTTCTGACAGAAGTTAGTGGTATTCCTTTTGGTCTGATGGGTGAAATGCTGGAGAAAGGCGGTAACCCATGGAGAGGAATGATCTACGGCATGACCAACCGTATGCCATGGAGCGATAATGCAGATCCACGCCCTATCTGGAAAGTATGGGATGCGTTTGGCATGAAAGGGTCCGAGATGATCGGCTACTGGAGTGATAACTGCCCGGTAAAAACAACGAACGATAAAGTATTGGCCACAGTATATAAAAAGGAAGGCAGCGTGCTGGTTTCAATTGCAAGCTGGGCAACAGACGATACCGAGGTTCAATTAAACATTGATTGGAAAAAGCTGGGCATCGATCCTGCCAAAGCAACCATTACGGCTCCTGCCATGCAAAATTTTCAGCCGGCAGCCACATTCAGTGCAACAGATAAAATAAAAGTGGAGAAAGGAAAGGGCTGGTTATTGCTTGTTACGAAAAATTAGGTTTTAATCGTGCAGATTGGCGATAAAGAGGCATATACTCCGTTATATGACTCTTTATAATCAGGTATAAATACGCTACCTGGGTAAGTCCTGATTTACAAACTTTACTGATTCAGCAAATGTATATCGGCTATGACACCAAAACCAAGCAGTCAACTTATCGCAAGCAAGATCTTTCTTGTCAGGGGACAGAAAGTAATGCTCGACGAAGACCTTGCCAGTTTATATGGCGTATTAACCAAAAGGCTCAACGAGCAGGTAAAAAGAAACATTGACAGATTTCCCAAAGATTTCATGTTTCAGCTAACACCAAAAGAGTTTAGCAACTTGAAGTCGCAATTTGCGACTTCAAGTTGGGGAGGCAAACGCAAGCTTCCTTATGCTTTTACAGAACATGGTATTTTGATGTTATCAGGTATTTTGAATAGCCAGGTTGCTATCCGGGTAAATGTTCAGATCATACGCATCTTTATTAAAATGCGGGAAATGATCCTTTCCAATAAAAATGTTCTTTTGAAACTGGGAAAATTGGAGAAAAATGTAACAAGCAATACAAAGGATATTCAAACCATTTTCCAATATGTAAAGCAGCTGCTAACTCCTCCAGTAAAGCCCCGGGTAAGGATAGGATTTATCAAAGACAATATTTAATGCCTTCAACAAAAAGAGGTAAAGAGCAGCAACTCTTTACCTCTTTTTCTCTTTTCCTCCTAGCTATTACTTTGCTTTACGGATATAAATATTCCCATTCATTGTCTTCATCATCAATTCGGGTCCGCCGGTATTGATCTTGCCATATACCCAGTTCTCAATGTTTACACGGTACATGCCCGACTGGCTGCTACGCTCTACTTTGGGTTGGGCTTTATCTGCTTCAATATCAAAATCGGTGAACATCTCTCCCCTGTCTGATTTTAATTTAACATTAGCCTTTAATGATGTGGGAAAGGTTACATCAATGTTTCCATTCAGGGTAGAGAATGCCATGGCCGCTTTGGGGTCGATGCTTTTAAATGTAACCACTACACTGCTGTTCAATGCAGAGGCAACTACGGAGCCAGATATGTTCGTAAGATACACTCCTCCGTTGGTATTATTAATCTCCAGTTCACCACTCACATTCGTTACGGTAATATCTCCATCATTTATGGTTGACAGTTTTAAATTAGCTTCCGATTGAGGAACTTTAATAGTAAGTGTGATGGGACTTTTCCATGAATTGGAGTGAACGGTGATACGGTTGTTTTTTTCTTCAGCAGTAATATCCAGTTCCCTTCCTGCATTTATTTTTTTCATTCCGTTGGAAGCCATCCCATCCGAACTGGAATTTTTCGTATTCACATTCACGCTCACATTTACACCGCTTTTGTTTCTTTTTTCACTACCTGTCTGCGCATCAATGATCACATCTTTTCCCTCGTATGTAACCACTTTGATTGACCCGTTATTAATACCTACGTTTAATTTAAACGGTTTACCAGGCTCGCTCAATGGAACCACCAGTTGCTCTTTCGCATCTGTTTGTGCGTTGATCTGTGTTGCAAGCATTGTGCCCAATAACAGGGCTGCGGCTATTTTGATTGTTTTCATATCGGGGGTTTAAGATTGTTTTTTAATATAAATATTTCCGTTCAATGTTTCAAATTTCAGCTTATTGGTTCCGGAGCCAATACGTAGTTGGGTATCTTTATTCAGCTTATAGATCAGGCCATCTCCTTTCTTCTCAACATTTTTGGTGGTACTGGCTGGCAGTAATTCCGCATCAGGAAAATCCGTATAGAATGCACCGTTCATACTTTTAAACTGAAGATCGGCTGACAGATTGGGTTGAAATGTTGCCGTTAATTTCCCATTCAATGTATAAAAACTGGATGCCTGAGGCGGATTGGTGGTATAGTTAACCGTCAGGTCGCCATTAACCGTTTTGGCATGTGTGGTTCCTTTGGCATTCATGATGGCTATGGAGCCGTTTACATTGTTTACGCGCAGGTTGCCTGCCACATCTTTTACATCAATATCTCCATTGTTAACGGTTGACACGCGTATGTTCGCATTGAAAGGAACTTTTACCGTAAATTCCAGGGCACAACGGTATTCAATCCTTCTTCGGTCATCCCAGTTATCTCGATCACTCCAATCGTGTGGCCGGGTATCCCAGGGTTCCTGAAGATAGACAACAATACTGTCTCCTATCTGCTCAAACCCTACTTTAACCTCTTTCTTTCCCTGCTCAAGGGTTTCATTGTCTTTCGCAAAAATGGTTTTGTCTGCCTCTATCAAAACCTTATCACCCGCATAGCCCTCCACCTTAATGGAGCCTTCGAGGTTATAGATGGTTACCATGCTGCTGCCGGCTTGTTGCAGACTGTATTGTTTGCTGATATGTTCTTTAAACGATGCGGGATATTTATCCTTCATCCGTTCTTTTTGCTCTTCTTTTTTCTGGCGGTTGTGTTCTGCCCGATCTTTTTCTTTCTGCGATTCCTGGGCAGAAGCAGGTGATTGTGCGCATGACAGTAGCAGTACCGCTGCCAGCGGAAATACAAATTGTTTCATATAGGGGTGTTTTAGATGAGTCCGGTAATGGTTTGTTCTATTTTATCTCTTACAGCATTATTGAGGTCTTTCTGCTGTAATAATTTTCTGAACGATTTTACGGAGCGTTTTTCCTGCAGCTTCAGCATTACATCTGCCAGGGCAGATTGAACCAGCGGCGATTCCTGCTGTACAATGGATTGCACCAATCCTTCCCTGACAGATGGCTCACTTGCATATTGTGTTAACGCTTCGAGTGTAATTAAACGAACATTCACATTCTGGTCATTATTTAAAGTCGATAACAGGGCTTCGATCACTTCTTTGTTGGCTGTTTTGATCTCGCTCGTATAACTAACACCCCGAATGCGTTCTGAAGCGGAAGGGTTTTCGAGCAGCGATAGCATCATCATTTCTTTCATTTCATGTACCTGTGAAGAAAGTGCCGCGATCTCCTGTTTATTGCCTCCCTGCCTGTTCAATAAAGTTCCCATTCCAATGCCAATCACTACCAGCACAATGGTATAGGCCAGTTGCATCCCTGGCTGTAATGACCATAACTGGCGCAGCTTATCTATAAAACCCTGTAACGGGTTTGCTTTCGCGGTTTGCGATTCTTTGTATTTCTCCAGCATGGATTGAAATTGTACCGGCATATCAGTTGAAGCAAGTGGTGCAGGCATTTCTCCCATCAGTTTCCAAACCTGCTGGGTAGCTTCCAATTCCTGCCTGCATTCTGTGCAGGTAAGCAGGTGTTGTTCAAAAGCAGTCTGTTCTGCCGTTGTCATTTCGTTGTTGATCCAACTGCTGATTAATGCTTTATCGTTTTCACAATTCATGTTCATCGGTTTTAATTAGCTATCTGTAAATACACGTTCTTTAATTGGTTAAGGGCGCGGTGCACACGTACTTTCACGGCGCCTTCGGTAATATCCATGATCGTTGCGATCTCGTGGTATTTCAACTCCTGGAATTTACTCAGTATCAAAATCTCCCTGCTTTCCGGATGCAGGTTTTCCATTGCGTTTTTCAGCAGCGCCAGTTCCTGCTTTTTATGGATCGATTCATCCGCTGCAAAACCGCCACCAATTTCTTCGGCCAGGTTGGTTACTTCCTGGTGTTTTATGGTCCGTTTTAATGCCCTTCCATTATCGTTTACCACATTCCTGGCCAGGTGGTACATCCAGGTTTTGAATTCCCCATCGCCCCGGAATGTATGCTTGTACTTGAGTATGCGATAAAATACATTCTGCACCAGGTCCTCACTCAATTCTCTTTGCCCTGTCATATGAAACAGGAAACCAAACAGCGAACGGTGATGCCGCTCAAACAGCAGACCCAGTTTATCCAGGTCGCCATTTTTCACTTTCAGCATGATGGCATTATCGGTCAGCGGGTTCAAGCAGGGTTCGTTATTTGATATTATACAATAGGTAACTCGGACACTGAAGTAAGGTTACAGAAAAAGAAGGATTTTTTCAAGAAATGCGGATATTGGCTTCATCTTTATGGTTTTTTGCCACAGATTCGCAGATTTACACAGATGAAGACCCTATTCCAGGCCGGGATACAGCAGGTTGATCAGCTCAACATCCCTCAGTCCCAGTTTCTGGGCAGTTGTTTTGTAACCTGCCGAATGATACCGTAGCGAAGCTTGCATCAGCAGAAAGTACATCTTGTCTACCTCGGTATACTCTTTGATCTGCTCGTAGCCCCATTTTTTCTCGCCGGTAGCGAAAGGGATCAGCCAATCGAGTGCTTTTTGCAACCCTCTTCCGTCCGCAGTCTGATAATGCCAGATATCTACCCCTAGCCGGCTGGCCAGGATGGCCGTTTTAAACCAGGCTTCCAGGCAAAAAGTGCTATATCCAAGCGCGGTGGTACGCTCAAGCTCCAGGGGCAGGCGACCATCAGGCTCAACTTGAACCGGAATTCTTTTCAGGATAGAATCGCAATAGTGTCTGGCAAACTCATTTTTATGCAGGAAAAGAGAAAACGACAATACCTGCATATCATACCAGATACCATGATTATTTTTTGCATGGCGCTCATCGGTTCCATTCTTACTGGTTAGCATCCAGTTAAGGTATTGATCAAACCAGGCAGTGATTGTTTGTGTATCCGTTATTGATAATGCTTTCGATTTTTGCAACAGGCCCATCGCATCCACCACATTGGAAAGCGATACCGTTTCTATGATCCCGATTCCACGCCCATCATTCACGCCCAATACAGCCTGCGCATAGGTAAGATTCGGATTCATTTTAGTAGCGGGGGCTACAAACCATGTTTTCAGGTAATCGGCTGCTTTAGTGGCATATATTTCTTTTCCGGTAATGGCATAGGCCAGCCCTAATAAATGGGTATTCCTGCCAAGATCAACCAAATTCTTTTTATCCGTGATCTTATTGATCATGGGATTGCGTTGGCCATCTTTCCGGATATAAGGCAGGCTATCCGGCTTGGTAAGATCTGGCCAGAAATAAGGAGCCAGGCTCATATAATCGTGTTGATTGCCACTGGGTGGAGAGAAAACTTTATCCATTACCGAACCTGGTTTCAGTAAAAGGATTTTATCCGCTTCGTTTAATAACCAGTTTACGGACTTAACTATCTCCACATCTCCTTTTTTCAACGAAACCTGTATGGATGCGATGCGGTTTGCATCAAACAGATACACTTCAGGTTGCTGTGCATTGGCAGCAGAAACCATAATTCCGGTCAGCAAGAATAGGGCAATGAATTTCTGCATGTATTTCGTTTGTATAAATATACTTTACACCATGCAAACTCTTTGTTTCACACGGCGCTGCTCTCATTTTTTCTACGAAAACGTTATTGTAAGAATGCAGCGACCTTCACTATCTGGTCGGTATTGATATAATCAACACCCAGCTCCATCATGATCTTCCAGGTAAGCAGGTTATCCGGCACACCCCAGAAACGGATCTGCCTGTTCAGTGTATGTGCTTGAGAAATATCTTTTTTAATCAGCAGCAGGTCTGTTTCCGGTATGGGCCCTTCTCCTTTCCATTTGCTGTACCTGGAAAAATCTGCACTGAACAGTCCAATCCGGCTTAGCTGGCTTGTATGTTCCACCGATTGAATCTTTCCATCGAACAAAATATAAGATGGATATTGATTGAATTGTGATGGCGATGGCTGGTTACCCGTAATTACAAAACGAATGGAACGATTGTTCAGCAGGAGAGGAAATTGCTGAATGCTTTTGATCACGGCATTCAGCGTTTGTAGTGTATCTGTTTTGATATCGATCAGCAGTTGTAAAACACGCGAGGTATCAGCATAAGCATATCCGTGATTCTTTTTAATACCTTCTTCCAGCTTTTTCAGATAAGTTGTTTCAAACAATACATCCCGCTTGATCTCATTTCGGCCATGGGCGACAAACAGGGTATCGTTGATGAGCAAAACATCTGCTTCAATCGAACCAATACCCAATGCATAGGCCTGTACAAAGGGAATATTGTGGTCATAATCATTATGGGCATGTATATTGTTCAATCCGTACCTGGCGGGTTGTGCATGACTGGCTGGGGCGGCGAATGTCAGCAGGATGAGTATATGGATTTTCCGGATCATGAGGTAGTTACCGAAAATACAGCTATCGCCCGATATGTGATAGAGAAAGTCAGTGAACCAATTTAATTTTTCGAGTGCAAGATCGTTAACCAATTAACCGACAAGACGCGAGGGCCAAAGGTTCGCTTAGCACTCTATTGAAAGAATCTTTGCGAATCCTTGCGGCATAGCGCCCTGGCGGTTAAAAATTTCAAAAAGAGTCACTATCTACTGAAAGCAGAAAATGGTTTTTGAAAGAATCCGGTTACTTTTGAGGATTCTATGTCGCTTTACATCACTTCTTTAAACTCGGGCAGTAATGGCAATTGTTACTATGTTGGTAACGATACCGAAGCCGTATTGATCGATGCCGGTATTTCCTGCCGCGAAACAGAGAAGCGGATGAAGCGGTTGGGATTGAATATACATAAAGTAAAAGCCATCTTTGTTTCGCACGAACACGGCGATCATATTACCGGCGTTCCGGCACTGTCAAAAAAATTCCGGCTACCGGTATACATTACCGCCCCTACACTGGCCAATGGAAGGATTCCTGTTGAAGAAGAACTCTTGCGTTCCTTTACGGCGCATGCAGGTGTTACCATTGGCGGCCTCTCCATTATTCCTTTCCCGAAATTTCATGATGCAAGCGATCCGCATAGTTTTCTGATCCGCTCCGAAAATGTGAAGGTGGGCGTGTTTACGGATCTGGGTATTGCCTGCGAAAACCTGGTTCGTTATTTCAAACAATGTAATGCCGCCTTTCTGGAAGCGAACTATGATGTTACCATGCTGGAGAAAGGAAACTACCCTTACCATCTCAAAAAAAGGATCAGTGGTGGCGAAGGGCATTTATCCAACGACCAGGCATTACAACTTTTCCTGGATCACCGGCCTTCTTTCATGAGTCATTTGCTGCTGGCACATCTTTCCAAAAACAACAATCATCCCAAACTGGTAGAAGATCTTTTTACCAAACATGCCGGCAATACACATATTGTTGTGGCTTCGCGTTACAATGAATCGGAGGTATATCATATTACAGGGAACCACGAACCGAAAGAACTTGCGAGAACCATTGTAAGCCACAAGAAAGATATCCAGCTATCGCTTTTCCAAAATTCTTCCGCTCAATAATAGGCATTGATCGATGAATACACCGTTTTCATCTGTCATTTTACCGAACGATTATTTAGCCTTATTCATCCGCTCATACACTCACCTATCCGGCTTAAACGATTACCGATTATTCCCGTCCAAGCAGCATTAGCAGTATACCTTACTGTTATATACTACCAAAACTGTTTATCTGATGGCAAACAAAAGGATCCTTCCTGTATTACTATTACTGTTGATTACTTCTGCTGTTATTGGGCAGACAAGCGGTAATATCAAAGGCAAACTGATAGACAGTATCGCTAAACAATCGCTGAAAGACGCTTCCATCACCTTACTCGATCCCAAAGATTCTACAGTAGAATTATTGGGACTGTCGAAAACGGATGGCAGCTTTGAAATGAACGGCGTTTTATTCGGCACCTATCTTATTCGCATAAGTTTTCAGGGATACGAATCCGTTTACAAGCATATTACCCTTGCCAAAGCATCCCCCGAAAGCAATTTGGGCAGTATTTATATGAAGCAGGTGGTGAATGATCTTGGCAATGTAACCGTAACGCAATCGCCGATCACCATTAAGAAAGATACCATTGAATACAATGCCTCCAGTTTTAAAACAAAACCGAATGCGGTAGTGGAAGACCTGCTCAAGAAATTTCCAGGGATGGATGTAGATAAAAGCGGAACCATTAAAGCGCAGGGAGAAACGGTGCAAAGGGTTTTGGTAGATGGGAAACGTTTTTTTGGTGATGATCCCAAGATGGCCACTAAAAATCTCCCGCCGGATATTGTTGACAAGATACAGGTGTTTGATGACCTGAGCGATCAAAGCAAGTTTACCGGTTTCGACGATGGTAATCGCGTTAAAACCATCAATATCACTACTAAAAAAGACAAACGAAAAGGTTATTTCGGGAAAGCGGTGGCTGGTGTGGGCAGCAATGAAACCTATGATGAAAATTTCAACATCCAGAAAATGAATGGAGATCAGCAGGTTTCTGTGATGGGCCAGGGAAATGATATCAACAAACAGAATTTTACCGTACAGGATTTTCTGGGTGGCGGTCGCGGTGGTGGAAGAGGCGCTGGTGGAACATCAACGGGTAGTGGTATTACAAGCACCTGGGCCGGTGGATTGAACTACCGAAACAGTCTTGGCAAGACCGGAGATATCACGGGCAGCTATTTTTACAACAGCCAGCGAACAGCTGGCAACCAGAATAGTCTTACACAAAATATTCTGAACAGCGATTCATCCACCTATAATAACCGTACCAGTTCGTCTAACCGGAACAATGAGAATAACCGCATTAACCTGAATATTGAAGACAGGTTCGACAGCAGCAATTCCTTTGTGTTTCGCCCCAATATCAGTTTTCAGCATACAACGCCAGTTTCTGCTTCTTATACCATTACCACGGGTGGAACCAATGGCAAGCTTATCAACCGTTCGGAAAACAATACCAATGGCGTAAACAGCGGATACAATATCAATGGGACCAATTTACAGTTCCGTCATCGGTTCAAGAAGAAAGGGCGTACCATTTCACTTGATGTAAACGTATCCGCCAATACCAATAACGGAGAAGGATTCAATTATGCCATCAATGATTTTTATACCCCGTTCGTAAAAACGGATACCATTAACCAGCATTACATCAGCAATTCACATGCATTCAGCATCAGTCCTACCCTTTCTTATACCGAGCCAATTGCCAGGAACCAGATGATTGAATTGAATTATAATCACTCCTATTCCAACAATGTATCAGATAATGAAACCTACCGGTTCAACAATGCGACCAAGGGTTTCACCAGCTTCGACAGTTTGTTCAGCAATTCATACAACTATACCAATACTTCGAACAGGGCAACGGTGAATTACCGGATACAGAATCCCAAATACAATTTCAGCATGGGTTCCGGCATTCAGTTTACCAACCAGAGCAGTGTGAATACGACCAAACACATCACTGTTGCAAACAGTTTTGTAAATTTTACACCCACTGTTAATTTCCAGTATATTTTCGCAAAATCAAAGAACCTGCGCATCAATTATACGGGAAGAACGGGACAACCAACGGTATCCCAATTACAGCCGCTTACCACTACCAGCGATTCTATCAATTTCCAGGTAGGTAATCCCAGCCTGAAGCCACAGTTTACACATAGTCTCCGTTTATTATACCAATCTTTTAATCCCATCACGCAACATGTTTTCCTGGTTACCATCAATGCCAGTACCATTGTGAATGATATCCAGAGTTCCATCATTCAGAATCCGAATGGTGGTAAAACCAGCACTTCAGTTAACCTGGACGGAACATACAATCTATCCGGATATATCAATTATGGTTTCCCGTTGAAAAACCCAAAATCGAACCTGAATTTTACAACCAATATCAATTATTCGCAGGCGCAGACTCTGGTAAACAAATTCAGTAATTACACAAAGAATACCGCTTTAAGTCAAACAATCAAATGGACCACCAACCTGAAAAATAATTTTGATGTAAACTTCAGCGCTACTACCAGTTATTATATTGCCAGGAACAGCCTACAGTCTACCCAGAACGCAAACTATTATACCGAAACATTGGGAACAGAAATTACTTATTTCAGTAACAGCGGCTGGATAGTAGCCTGTGATTTTGATTATACCTATAGCGGTAATCATGCGGCGGGGTACAATACCAGTGTTCCATTACTGAATCCTTCCATCGCAAAACAATTTTTAAAGAACAATGCGGGTGAGATCCGTTTATCCGTGTTCGACCTGCTGAACCAGAACCAGAGTGTAACCCGAACCATTTCCGGAAATACGATCGTTGATCAGCGAAGCACCGTTCTTACCCGTTATGCTATGCTAACATTCACTTACAATCTCCGCCAGTTTGCAGGTAAACAACAACGCATGCCGGGACTTTTTAAAGGGATGAAACGAGATGCCGGTATGGGTGGTGGCGGGATGCGTGGAGGTGGGGGAAGGTTTAAGAATTAGTAATTAATAATTAGAAATTAGTAATTAAAAAAGGAGACCGTCTCAATAATTTTTAATTACTAATTTCTAATTATTAATTACTACTTGCCTAAAACAGGAACAATCTTTCACCGCCTACTTTTTTCTTCGCACCACCAATGGTGCGGATATTATACGTGAAAGTGGCCATTACATATCTTGACAGCACATTGGTCTGGTTGATGCTTATCATGTTCCTGCTTGCGTAGCTATTGATACTGTTGCCCTGGTTCAGGATATCAAACACACTGATCTTTAATACGCCTTTCTCATCTTTCAGCATCGTAAAATTGATGGCTGCATTCCAGCGGGTAAAGCTTTGCGGGAGGCCGGGTATTGATGTTCCGTTGGTGCTGTAATTCACGCTGGTTTCCCAGATTACGTGTTTGGGAACACGTACGATAAATTCAGAACTTACTGAATGATTCTTTATGGTCAGCTCTTTAAATAATTTACTGCTGTACTGGGTAAAATTGTATCCGAAACTACCATTGTTGTTCCATTCGAATTTGTCATTGAAATTAAAGTTTAATCCACCCCACTGCTGCAGGTTATACGTTTCCGAGAAACTTCTTTCCGTGTTAAACATCAGCACGCTTCTGTTATATCCATACCAGGCTCCGAAGTTCCAGCTGACAATAAATTTAGGATTGGTTTTGTATTGCCTGTTCACATTGTAGTTTATTCCGTAATAACTACTGCCATCTGCATTAATAGGCGTATTGGTCTGAATACCTTTCTGGTCAACGACAATACTTTGTATCACATCATTTTTTGAAAACCCGCCATTTCCATTCAGGCCAATATTGAGGTTCTTCTTTGTATTGTTAAAATAATAGTTCACCGAAAAATTATGTCTTGTGGCAGCAAGCAGATCCGGGTTCCCCTTACTGATCATATAGGGATTGGTGTTATCAGCAACAGGTATCAGGTAAGAATAAGAGGGCAGGCTGATGTCTTTGTTGTAATTAAAATTGAATTGTTTGTACGTAATACCCAATCCCGGAAGGATATCATCGCTTTTTTGTTTGATAGGACCAGGAAGTGATGCCAGTACGTTATTTACGCTCTGCGCCAGCACCCTTACAGAGGGTGTAATGGTAAGGTCTTTCTTACGGAATTCCAGTCCTGTGGTAAGATAAGCACGGTTACTTTCCCTGAAGAAATTGCTGCTGAGGAAATTGTTGACCACATCGTATTTCTGGTTTATTGTATTCGGGTTAAAAGTGGTAACTACATTATTCAGTTTACTGTATTCATACCTTCCGCCAACACGTAATGTGAATAGTTTGCTGAGGGGTTCGCTATAATTAAACTGGGTAACCGCATCGGTACGTGGCACACCCTCCTGCCGTAGCTGGTGTAACAGGCTATCGTATGCGGTAGGATATATATAATTGGTTAATGCGTTTGTGGTATAATCATTGAACCGGTTATTAACATCCAGGTTATGGAAGATGGTATACCTTCTTCCCTTTTTGGTTTTGGATAGATGGGTATAGGTTAAAGCATGGCGGTAGTAATAGGTATTGGCCTTATTGTTCTGGTCGATATTTCCTTTACTCAATGCACCCAACAGGTTATTCGCGCTGTTGATATCGCTGAAACGGTATTCGTCCTGTAAACCAATGGTATAGTTGGCACTTACCTGCAATGTGGTAACGGAATCCGGTTTGAATTTGCCCCCAATGCCAATATTGTGCGCATGGGTAATCACGGATCCGGTTAGAACCGTATTGTTGTGTATAATGGTATCGCCGGTATACTGCCTGGTATCCGATTCATTTCTTCTGTCGACAAGAACATTTCCATAAAAATATTGCGCAAACAAAGACTGTTTCAAATTAGGCGCATGGTTCAGGTTAAACCCTATGCCGCGGCTGGTAGCAATTCCACCGCCATTCTGTGTACCACCGAAGCTAATGCCATTGATAGAGATACCGCTGCCGGCACCATTGCTCCAGATACTGGTGCTCCTGCTGTTCAGGTTACTGTTCGATCTGTCAAGGCCAGCGGTTTGCATCAGGTCAGAGAACCCAAAGCCCGGTTTGTTGAGGTTATTGGCATAACCTAAAAAACTAACCTGTAGTGTATCACGGAAAATATTGGCAATACCGCCACCTTCAAAACGGTCATCACTTCCTCCGCCCACATATACCTTACCGAACCATCCTTTCTTTACGCCTTTCTTGAGGGTAATGTTCACTACTTTCCCAACATTGTTCAGGTTATCATCGCCGTTACGTAGTAATTCTTCTTTATCATCTACCACCTGTACTTTGTCAATGATATTGGCCGGCAGGTTCCTGGTTGCCATTTTGGGGTCACTGCCAAAAAATGTTTTGCCATCTACCAATATCCTGTTCACCGCCTTACCGTTTACAGTAATGTTTCCATCTGCATCTACCTGTACACCAGGTAATTTTTTCAACAGGTCTTCTACAAGTGCATTGGGTAGTGTTTTAAAAGCGGTGGCGTTGAATTCGATGGTATCGTTTTTAATGGAAACCGGCGGACGTTCCGCAATCACGATCACTTCATCCAGCATATGCGATGTAGGCGCCAGTTTTACCGAATCAAAATTCAAAACACTGCCTGATGCTGTTAATGTAAACTCTTTCCGGAAAGCCTGGTAACCTGAAAAGGTTACAATGGCACGCAAAGGAATATCCAATGGCAATCCACCTACTTTAAATTCGCCCTCGGGGTTGCTTAAGCGATAGGTTACGATAGCTGTATCTTTTGCCTTGAAAACGGTTATCGTAGCAAAAGCAAGCGGCTTACCGGATACAGAATCTTTCAGTTTGCCGTTAATACTTCCCGTTTGAGAAAATACAGCCGTTCCAATCAGCAGGCTTAATAAGAAAGAAAGAACAGGTTTCATTAGATCAATTAGTTTATTGGTTAGTGATGAATTCACTCTCAACTGCGCATAAGAGTACCAAACCTTTGTAAGGTTGGAATGGCGGGTTGAAATTTATTTGAGTGGGAATTGATTTAAAGATAAAGAGGATGGCCGGCTGCTTGGTAACCGGCCATCACTTGTATATACCATTGGTATTGTATTATTTGGTCATACTCCTGTAATCAAGGAATACACCTCTTCCGGTAACTTTAACCGGCCCATAGTAATAGCCCCAGCCGGCATTTGATTTAATATAGCGGGTGATAAACCGCTCATGCATTTCGGAAGACATTTTTTTACCGTCCACTATGAACTGGTCTTTATCAAGGGCAAACCAGCTATTCTGCATGTCTACTTTCACGCCTTCTTTTTCAAGATCGCTCACAATGCTCCGTATGGTAGCCGCAGAAGCCTGTAACATCTGATCATCATCCATTTGCCTTTTCCTGAGCGATTCCAGTTTACGTAACATGAGGGTATCACGTGATTTTCGAATAGAGATCCGCTTTACGGAATCCATTCGCAGCTCTTTTTTGAGCGCTATTGTCAAATGCCGTTTTGTTAAGCTGTCGTGCCGGTAATGGCCTGCTGAATCTTTTAGCAGTTTCAATTTCAGTTCTTTTACAAAATGATATTGTGTGTCCGAGCTGAATTTCTGATCGGCTCTCCTGTTTTTGTCAAACTGAATCTTTTTAATATGCTGCATGGCACTGTCCGTTATTGTCCGTTGTACCAGCGCTAATCTTCGTTTGGTATCCGAGGCCCCGCGCTGCGCTTCCAGCTGACGCAGATGCAATTTGGTCATTTCCATCTGACGCTCACCCATCTTTCTTTGCTTATCCTCCCTCATTTGCTGTCTTCGCGCCTCACTTAATTCACGATTTTGCTGGGACCTTTCTTTCCTGTGCTGTACCGCTCTTTCAATATCGCTTATCACAGAAGTATAGGCGGGATAATCTTTTTCGGCAATCAGCATATTATCAACATAGAGTTCTTTGATCGTACCATTGATTTTATAGTACCTGTATTCCTTACCCTCTTTTGTTTTAGCGGTTACCTGCTGTTTATCTCCCTCATCACTTTTGTTATAATTTATGCCGATACTGGTAAAGAGATTGGAAATGCTATCTCCTGCAGCCGAAAAACTTCGGATCCGTAAAGGAAGTACCGTATCTATTTGATCGTGTGTTTCAGGAACAAACCCGGAAGCCGCAAGTGTACTAATCAATGCTTCTTTTTTGAAGGGATCATGCGGTGTTGCTGCAGAAAATATGGTCGCAGCCTGTTGCGCACCTTTCACGCGCCTGGGTTCTTTCGCTGAGAGAAGCTTATCAAAAGGGGTTACTTTATCAATAGGTGTTATTTTCCTGGCCGCGGCAAAGGAAAACAACACCAGGATAGCCATTCCAAAACTCAGCACGCTTTTTTCCGCGGCATTAAGTGTTTTGTTCCGGTTATGCACAATGCGTTTTACCCGGTTCAGCAATTGATTTTTCTTACCCGGAAAACCCACTGCATACGCGTTATTGGAGAAATGATATTCCTGGAACGCGATCAGCGCGTTAATGAATTTTGTTTTATTATTTGTTACGGCAATTGCCATATCGTCGCAGCAGTTCTCTCTTTCTTCCCGCATCATGGAAGAGAGCCATAACAAGGCAGGATTAAAAAAGAAAATAGTTTCCGCGAAACTTTGCAGGAGGTTCATACCATAATCCCTACGCTGGATATGCGCCAACTCATGCAACAGGATCGCTTCGATTTCATCAGAGGGTAATTGCGAAAGTAATCCCAATGGTAACAAGATAACCGGTTTCAATACCCCTATTACCACCGGCACTTTTACGATACCCGATTCGAGTAATTCCACCTGTTTGCGCATGCCCAGTATATCCATCAACTCAGCAAACCGCTCTTTCCATTCTTTCGGAGCCGCATTGGTTCTGTATTGTTTCAGCCGCTGTATGTATAGCAGGTTAGCAGTAAGCTTAACAAACCTTGCCATAAAAATCACAAACCAGATCATCACGATCAGCGATGCATGGGTATTGAAATAATCTTTGCAGGTATCCAGCAGAGAACGGTTCTCTGTAAATCCACTTGTAAGCGATGTTTGGATGATGGTGATCTCTGGTTCGTTAGTGACCTGACCTGCCGGCAGTATGGATGTTGTATGAGTGACTTGTGTTAACCGCAGCTCTTTCACAAAAGTGGTTGCAGTAATGGTCACGAATACAAAAAAGAGCAGTGTTAACAGCCGGTACCGTTTTCGCGCATCCGATCTTCGGGTTGACATGAGTACAATACCTGTAACAATGGCCAATAACAGCCCCTGCCATAAGGAATGGATCAATGTCCAGCAGAGTGCCAGCACAAACTCGTTTTGCATAAAGGAGAAGTACATAAGAATGTGTTTGAGGATGAATGATTATTTTTTATCCAGCTTCTTTACCAGTTCTTTGATTGCTTCCAGTTCTTTCCTGCTTGTTTTTTTATTGCCGAGTAATTGCATCAGCAAACTACTCGCCGATCCCTTGTACATGGTGTCAACAAACCGTTCGAGCAGAAAATTCTTGGTTACCTGCTCTTCTGCAGCAGGTATATAAATATGTTTCATCTGCGACTCATCACGGGTAAGCAGTTTTTTATCTACCATGATCTGCATCAGCTTTAGGGTAGAAGTATACTGAACGGCCCGTTTCTGCTCATTCAGGCAATCATTAACAAAACGTACCGTGGAAGGACCATGCTCCCATAGTACCTGCAATATTTCCAGTTCCGATTTGGTGGGTTCGATGTTGGGTGGGTTTTCCTGCTTCATGAACTAAAGGTAGGAAAAATTTCGTACGAACAAAACTTTAGATTATTTTTTTGAAAACTTTTGCATTTCCAAAATACAAACGCCTGGTGCCTACCGCAAATCTTGCGTTGGCACCAGGCGTTCAGTGATTAGGTTAGTTATATAAAAATAGTGATAGGTTAATCGTGAGTAGTAAGTGGTGAATGGTGAGGAAGCTTTACAGTACGCTATATTTTAATTTTACTCACGATTCACGGAACATTAGTTCGTAGGAACCACAGGTCCTTTACGGATGGCTTTTACCGGAACAGGCCAGGTAACAGGCCTGCCCTGCCTATCGTTCTGTAATGGTGCCTTATCCCGCGGAAAGAAAGATGGATCTTCGCTCGCCATGTATACCAGGATCGCTGTCAGGATCGCATTGTTGCGCAGGTCATCGAATACAACTTTATCATAGGTATCGCGGTTGGTATGCCATGTATAATTGAAGTACGACCAGTTCAATGCACCCAATGAAAAACCCGGTGCATTTGCCGCTACAAAAGAGGCAAAGTCAGAACCACCGCCACCGGGTGCTCCCGGGAAACTGGTCTTGATGGAATCACGCATCGCTTTCGGAGCTGCGGCAAGCCAGCGGGTAATAAATTCTCCCGCATGTCCAAACCCTTGTCCACCGATGTTTACAATCCTTCCGGTTCCATTGTCCTGGTTAAACAAAGCCTGCAGTTTATTTACGATCTCAGGATGGTCTTCCACAAACGCACGTGAACCATTCAATCCCTGCTCCTCACTGCCCCAATGTCCTACCAGGATGGTTCTTTTCGGATGCGGATACACGAGTTTTAAAATACGCAAAGCTTCCATCATGGTTAAGGTACCCGTACCATTATCGGTTGCGCCGGTGCCACCGTCCCATGAATCGAAGTGTGCAGACAGCATTACATATTCATCCGGCTTCTCTGTTCCTTTGATCTCAGCAATGGTATTGAAGGTAGGAACGATGCCATTGTCTTTGGAATCCGTGCGGATGCTGATCTTTGGATTATCACCCGATTCCACCAAACGGTATAGCATACCATAATCTTCCAGCGCAATATCTACGGTTGGTATCTTATTGGTATAGGCATTAAAGATCTTATCTACTCCAAAACCCTGCGACCAGTTATTGCCTACAATGCCTGCCGCACCCGCTTTCTCCAGTATGATGGAAAGCATCTTGGCGGAATACCCTGTTTTTTTGATACGATTTGTCCATGCAGTGGTTTGCGCAGTACGGTCTTTGGTCATTTTGTCCATCGACTCTTTGGTAGCGAATTCCTTCCAGTTATAATCCGGCCGGCCGGTTGGCTGTAGCATAGACACCATAACAAATTTGCCCTTCACATTCGGCAACCATTCCTGGAATGCCAGGGAATCTTTCACATCTGCAAGAATGATGAGTTCTGCAGTAATGTTTTTTCCTTTGGTAGACGGGCTCCAGGCAAGTTGGGTTCCTTCCAGTGATTTGGCCCTTGGCGTGATCATATCGATATGTGTAACACCTCTTTCCCATCCTTTCCACTCACCCCATTTTTCGTTGCGGGCACTAATGCCCCAGCCGGTATATTTTTCAACGGCCCAGTCGTTGGCCATCTGCATCTGGGGGGTACCCACCAGGCGCGGTCCTATCTTATCAAATAATTCATGCGCCAGTTTTTCCAGCTGCGAATTGTTGGTGGCTTCCTGAACGATCTTTTCTACCAATGGGTTCACCTCCTGGGCATTTACCTGTATGGTGGCAAAAAGCAGTGGAATTGCAAAAAGTCCGGCCATATACCTGATATAAGCGGGACGCAGATAGTTTTGGTTGATTTTCATGTGCCCAATTTATAAAAACATTGATAAAGCCCTCAAAAATTGGGACGAATAAGGAACCAGGGTCGGTAAGCAACTGTAACCAGCAACATTTCAGCATACTGTAGTAGTTCCCTTACAGATCAAAACCAGACCTATTACCAAAATCTAATAATACCTGCTATTCTTTGGCGGACTGAATAGACCTTTCTTTGAACCATCGCATTAAGCAAAGAACACCCGATTCTGGCTATAATGAGAGTAACATCCATTATCCTTTGTAAAGATCGTTAGTAAGCCGGGCAACCGGATCCATTTCCTGAAGAACCGTAGTACAAACTACACGAGCTTGGTAGGGTGCAAATCTCTACCAAGCTTTTTAATGCCCTTGATTTTGTGGATTGACGTCAATACGGTACCCACCGTAATTACCGGAGAAAATAATATGCCCGAAACAGATCAGAAAGGTGTCGCTTATGAAAAATATTTTTTCATAAGCTCATGGGATTTCAGTTCCTCGAGATTTTCAACACTCAGGGGTTTACTGATAAACTGAAATACAACCGGGTACTGTTTTGCCAGCGCAAAATCTTCCGGGTCGATCGTGGAGGAAAGAATAACAATATTTGTGTTCGGTAATTTGCTTAAGAACCTGGGAGTATATTCCTGTAGGAATTCCCAGCCATTCATAACAGGCATATTGATATCGAGCAGGATCAGTTCCGGGGCATTTTCTGTTGGGTTGGGATTGCCGGCAAACAGGTTTTCGAAATAATCGAGTGCTTCACTTCCGTCTATCACCGTATCTACCTCCGCAGCAAATCCGGTGCGCTTTAACAAGAGCTGGGATATGGTCAGAGAGATCGTATCATCATCTACACAAAGTACTTTTTTGATCATTCGTTTTTTCTGTTTGTTTAAAATCCTTGCCTGCTGATTTATTTTGTAGGAAGCCAGGAAATAAGCCTTATGAAATTACTCTTTTTTATCAACTGTTAATATGAATCCTGCATTTCAGCTGCAAAGTTAAAACAGGATTAAAAACAAAAGATAATTATTTCCTATTAATTCATTCTATTTCCAGCTTCCGGACTCGGATCTTCTGGTATAAAGAAATAATTTAATGATTGTTGTCCCGTAAACGCAACCAATTCTTTTTGGTAATACACCGCAACCCGGTACTTCATTTCATGCATCAACCCAATACAGCTTTGCCTGCGTTCGTTGTCCCATAACTCACAGAACACAAGTGGTCTGTGCTTTTGCAGCAATGCGCTCCCACCCTGGAGTACAAACAACTCATAATTTTCCACGTCAATTTTAATAGCTGAGATATGAGATAGCGCTTCGAATGAAGATACATTATCAAGCTTCTCTACAGGAACAGAAAATGTATGGCCGGCCAATTTCCCATGTATCTCTGTACCTGTTTCGGCTACATGGCTCAGTCCCTGCATCCTCGCACCGCCGATTTCAGGGATCACCATATCAAGATAACCTGATTCTTTACCCAAAGCCATTGGCAGGATCACCACATTATTCAATCGATAGAATGCAATTACGCGCTGCAAGGTTTTGCAATTTTCCGGTACAGGCTCGAATGCATAGATGGTAGCATTTCTGTGCCTGCGAGCAAGAAGCACAGCAGTAATGCCGATATTGGCGCCGATATCCAGAATAGCGCCATCGGCTCTGATCATATTGTTGAACTGAAGAAATTCTTTATCAAATTTCAATACCCGCTGCCGGGTGATCTGCACAAGCGCAAACCAGAACAGGTATCGCTCAAACCCGAGTACCTGCTGCAGCCATTTGCGGATAAGGTTCTTTAGCATACGTGTATATAATCTGTTTGATGAACAGCAAATTCGTATAAAAGCTAAATGTAAAACAGAACCCTGTCTTTTGTGCGAATCATTCTAAATTTTGCCGGACTGTATGGAATGTATCCGGAAATGATCAGCTACCTTGTAAATGGCCGGTAATGGCTGAAACAGGCTCATTCAGTGAGTGCAAGGCCGGCTACCCTGGATTTGAACAGCAATACAGGTTTTCTGCCAAAGCGGAACCCCTATAATCGAATGCTTCTTCGTTTACACATAACCACATGTTTTGCCTATGAGAAAACCCTGCTGCGGCCAACAGCGCTTAGCCTCATCCGGCCCCTGTTTTTTGCCTGGCAAGGAGAATATCCACATATTCGTTTCTATAACTGATAAGCTGGGGCAAATATTTATATTTACCGCTTATTAACAAAGCCATTTGTATGCTTAAAGTAGGTGTTTTTGGAGTTGGCCATTTGGGTAAGTTTCACCTCAATAACTGGAAAGAAATCGAAGGTGTGAAACTGGTTGGCTTTTTTGATCCGAGCAATGAGAATGCCAAAGCGGTAACGGAGCAGTATGGACTGAAACGCTTCATGGACGAAGAGAAATTAATGGACGCATGTGATATCATTGACGTAATTGCACCCACCGACCATCATTTCCAGATTTGTATGCAGGCCATCCGAAAGGGTAAGCATGTATTTGTTGAAAAGCCATTGACGCATACCATACAGGAAGGGCGTGATATTGTAAGCATGGTTCGGGAAGCCAATATCAAGATGCAGGTAGGGCATGTGGAAAGATTTAATCCTGCTTACCTCGCCATCAAAGACATGCCATTAAACCCCATGTTCATTGAAGTACACAGGCTTGCGCAGTTTAACCCCAGGGGTACGGAAGTGAGTGTAATACTTGACCTGATGATCCATGATATTGACATTATCCTTAGCCTGGTAAAAAGTGATGTAAAACATATCTCCGCCAGCGGGGTGGCTGTAATGACTGATACCCCGGATATTGCCAATGTTCGTATTGAGTTCAACAATGGTTGCGTAGCCAATTTAACCAGTAGCCGCATCAGTATGAAAAAAATGCGCAAGATGCGTTTGTTTCAGAAAGATGCATACCTCGGTATTGATTTCCTTGAAAAGAAAACAGAGATCATCAAATTGAAACAACCGGAAGATACCAATGTATTTTCTTTCGACATAGAAACCCAGAATGGCAAGAAGACCATCGCCATTGCCAACCCGGAGATACAGCCACTGAATGCCATTAAACTGGAACTGGAGGCATTCGTGGATTCGATCGTTAACAACAAACCCACTGTGGTAAGCGAACTGGATGGTTTTCTTGCAATGGAAGTGGCCCACCAGATACTGGACAAGATCAGTAACACCAGTATCCTGGTATAACTACGATGGCTAACAGAAAAAAGAATATTACCTGGTACATCATCAGTGATTACATTTTTTCCGTAGTAACCCTCCTGGTATTTTTCACTTTTTTTCAGCAGACGCTTTTAAACGGTAACCGTATCGCATTTACAGCACTGGTTGCTGCAGGCTGGTTGGTATTGTATGCATTTGCAGGAAGCTACCACCGTTCCCTTTACGAAAAATCAAGGCTGAATGAATTAACGGCAACACTGGTATACACTTTTACAGGCTCCCTGGTACTAAGCCTGCTTCCGGTTGATGCGGGCATCAATACCGTACCCTCTTTTATTGAATATTTTTTTCTCCAGTTCTGTTTTATCTTTTCCGGAAGAAGCTTTCTGCTCTATCGTGTAAAACGATCCTTGCGCAAAGGAGCTATTTATTTTAATACGCTGATCGTGGGCAACAATGAGCATGCGGTTAAGCTCTACAAAGAGTTGAAGAAGAATTTTGGTTACCTGGGTTTTAAAACGATTGGCTTTGTAACCGTTACCGACGAAACGAGAAACGGCCTGGGCAAATGGATCCCACATCTTGGTAGTATTGCAAAACTGAATGAATTGATCGATCAATACCAGATAGAAAAAGTGATCCTCTCCCTCGATAAAAAACAGCATCCCTTAACCGAAGAGCTGGTAAACCAGTTAGCACAGAAAGATGTAGACATCAAACTCGTACCCAACACGCTTGACATATTGACTGGTTCCGTAAAAACCAGTAATGTATTGGGTGCTATGCTGATCGATATCCAGAGCAGCGCCTTATCTCCCAGGCAGCAGAATATAAAAAGATTTGTGGACCTGCTGATCGCAGTATCTGGTCTCATCGTTCTTAGTCCGCTACTCCTGCTCATAGCCATACGCACGGCCCTGTCTTCCAGTGGTGGAATCATTTATAGCCAGGAGCGTATTGGGTACAAGGGCAAACCTTTTACTATTTATAAGTTCCGGAGTATGGTGGCAGATGCGGAAAAGAACGGGCCGGCCTTATCCAGCGACAATGATCCACGCATTACGAGATGGGGTAAGTTCATGCGCAAATGGCGGCTCGATGAATTACCGCAGCTCTGGAATATCATTCTTGGCGATATGAGCCTGATAGGGCCCCGGCCCGAACGCCGCGAATACATTGACCAGCTGATGCAGCAAACGCCTTATTACCGCTACTTATTGAGAGCCAAACCGGGACTAACTTCCTGGGGCATGGTGCAGTTTGGCTATGCTTCCAGTATTCCGGAAATGATCGAACGGATGGAGTACGATCTGATCTATATTGAGAATGCTTCCCTGCTGCTGGATTTTAAGATCATGATGCATACTTTACGCATTATCTTATCGGGCAAAGGCAAATAAATCTTTCCGCTTGCCATTATTACGGTATTTTTCGAATGATGAAACCCCTGTTCCGCATCATACCATCCCATGAAATAGATACCGCCCGGTGGGATCAATGTGTGACCACACATCAAAACGGTTTGATCTATTCAACAACGCAATACCTGGGCACGCTATGCGATAACTGGCATGGGCTCGTGAAAGACGATTATACGGCAGTAATGGCTTTGCCCTGGCGAACAAAATACGGGGTCCGGTATTTGTATACTCCGGCTTTCATACAGCAGCTTGGATTGGTTGGAGAGATCGCTGAAAATGATTTACCGGAAGCGCTTGATTTGATTCCACGATTTGTTCGGTATGGAGATATTCATTTAAATTTTTTAAATGAGTTTGTTCAAAATAATGCCATCGTAACCACCCGAACCAACCTGGTAATTGATCTTAACAGAACCGTAGACAATATCCGTTCAGCATATAAAAATGATTTAACAGAAAATATCAGAAAAGCAGCAACCCATGATCTTGTTTATGAAAATGCCGAAATGCGGGAAGCCATTACACAATTTAAAAAGCAGTATGGTGCAAGAATTCATCGGGTAACTGATGAAGATTTCCGAAGGCTCGAACAATTATGTGTTTTGTTATTTGCTTCAGGAAATTGTTTTGTAAGATCTGTAACTGATAATACCGGATCCCTGCTAGCCATCGCATTGTTTCTGAAAGACCAGAAACGGATCTACAATATCCTGAATACAACCCTTGCTGCGGGAAGAGATAAAGAAGCCAATCATTTTTTATTAGATAGTCTCATCAATGAATTTGCAGGAAGTCCACTTATTTTAGATATGGAAGGTTCTGATCTCAGTGGTGTAAGAAAATTCTATTCCTCTTTCGGGGCGACTAACCAGCCTTATTTTCACTACCACTATAATGCATTGCCGTCGTTTCTGCGGTTTGTAAAGAAATAGGGTTTCAATAAGAGGGTAAGAGAAAAAGAGCAAAGGATATCTCACTCTTGTTACACTCTTTTTCCCTTAGCCTCTTATTGAAATCCTACCCTTCCCGCAAAGCCAATACCTGTTCGGCGATCAGTAGATCAGCGGGTCTTGTGATTTTAATATTTTCATATTCACCCTCTATTAAAAACACTTTATTGCCTGATGCTTCCACAACAGTTGCCTCATCCGTGAACGAATCTTTGTGATCTGTTTGAAAAGCTTTCAGTAATAGATCGCTTTGAAAAGTCTGTGGGGTTTGAATGATGCGAACCAGGTTTCTATCCACTACTTCATTCGCTTCTCCCTGCACCAAACGAATGCTGTCTATTGCCGCCACAGCCGGGATGGCGCTTCCTTTGGCAAGTGCCTGTTCGTAACAGCGATGGATCAGTTGTTCCGTTAACAGGCATCTTACCCCATCATGTACAAAAACAATAGAAGGTTCCTTTATCAATGCCAACCCATTCTTTACAGAATCAAAACGGGTGGCACCACCGGCTGTAATGCGGATCCTGTTTACTGCCTGCAACCCGGTGGTCAGTTTTTCCCCTTCCGTTATATTTTCTTCTGGCAATACCAGTATCACCTGCATGTCATCAAACGAACGCAGGAATGTTTGCAGCGAATACCATAACAAGGTTTTACCACGCAGCAATAAAAACTGCTTGGGTATGGTGGCTCCCATTCTATGGCCACTGCCTCCTGCTACAATAACTGCGTATTTTTTCATGATAAATTTAAATGATCAGTTTATCGCGCTGGCCGCTTGATCGTCCCGCGCAATAAAAAGGAGCTACAAAAGTAGCCCCTTTCATTTTCTCATGTTCATATACCTTACCAAATATAATTATTTATAGATAGAAACTTCGCTTCCACCCCTACTATTTTTGGTTCCGCGATACATGCCTGCACTATTAAAAATCATGGCTGCATTGCCTTGTGCATCAACGCCGATCATACCACCTTCACCATTCATGGCAAGTAGTTTTTCGTTCACTACTTTATCCATCGCTTCCTGCAAACTATACCCTTTGTATTCCATCAAACAACTCACATCATATGCCGCTACACTGCGAATAAACATTTCGCCATGACCCGTACAACTGATGGCACATGTTTTATTATTGGCATAGGTACCGGCCCCAATCATAGGGCTATCTCCTATCCTTCCATATTTTTTATTTGTCATCCCCCCCGTAGAAGTAGCGCCTGCAAGGTTTCCGTGCATATCGCAGGCTACAGCGCCTACCGTTCCGAATTTTTTATCACGCATCAGCTCTTCCAGCTGGTGATTGGTATGATCGAGGGAATAATTATCTGAATCGCGTATCGCCTTCCATTGATCGTAACGGAACTGCGAAAAGAAATATTCATCAGGTTCCAGTTTCACCCCCTGCTTAATGGCGAAATCATTGGCGCCTTTTCCACTTAGAAAAACATGGTTGCTGTTACGCATCACTTCTGTGGCCAGTTCAATCGGGTTGCGCACGTTGCGTACACCTGCCACCGCACCGGCAGACAAATCAATGCCATTCATAATGGCCGCATCCATTTCCTGCACTCCTTTTTTGGTAAATACAGAACCACGACCCGCGTTGAACAATACATTGTCTTCCAGGATAACCAATGCCGCTTTTACCGCGTTCACAGCTGTCCCGCCTTCTTCCAGAACGGCATAACTGATATCCAGCGCCTGTTGCAGTCCATCAACATAAGCCTGCTCGAGTTCCGGGGTCATATCTTCTTTCAGAATGGTGCCGGCCCCGCCGTGGATAACAATGGTAAAATCAGACATAAGAATACTCCCTATTTTCAGTATCCGAAATTAGCCTTTTACCCAACTGAGAAAATCGAATTATTAGGAGAGATCGTTAGAGAAGGTTTAAGGGGGCTGCTTGTTTATTGCAGGATGTTTAGTGTGGGCAATGGTGAATTGTGAATGGTGAAGTAGAAAAGCTCTGTAAATTGCCTATTCCACCAGCAACACCTCACACTCTGTCAAGAGCTTGGCTTTATCAATAGGTGCGGTTCCCACTTCTTCACAAACCAGGCCGCCTGCTATATTGGCCATTTCTGCCGCGAGATGCATGTTCCTGGTAGCGGCATAGACCAACGAAGCAACCGCAATTACAGTATCTCCCGCACCACTTACATCAGCGATATTGCGAATATGTGTAGGAATCAATTTCACATCGTCTGCCTGCTGGTAAAAAACACCTTTCTCCGATAAGGTGATAAAAGATACTTCATGCTGCAAATGCGATTGGAGTGCTTTGTGCATTTCTTTTAATGAGCTGAGGTTGATCGTATCAGTCAACAAATTCAAGCCTTCTTTTACTTCTTTCAAATTGGGTTTGAATATGGTTACTTCTTTAAAAGAAAGGAAGTTTTTCTTTTTGGGATCTACACTGGTAATCACATTGTGTTCTTTGCAAAGTGCGATCAACGCTGTAATGACGCGGGTGGTTAAAACCCCTTTGTTATAGTCTTCAAAAATTAATACATCAGGCTTATGGGAAGCAAACAGTGACTGTACATTTTGCAGCAGTTTATCTTCCAAGCTTGTATCCAGGTCTGTTGTCAACTCCGCATCCAGGCGCATCATTTGCTGGTTGCGGCTCATCACACGTGTTTTGTTGGTAGTGATTCTTTTTTCGGTAGTGAGTACAAATTCAGTGTTGATACCAGCGTTTTTCAATAAGCTCAATAAATCTTTTCCATCTTCATCATCACCGATCACAGATACCACCATGGTTTGCGCACCTAATGATGCCGTATTCAGTGCAACGTTTGCGGCACCGCCAGCCCGCAGTTCTTTTTTCTTTAAGGCTACAACCGGAACGGGTGCTTCGGGAGAGATCCGGTCTACATTACCCCACCAGTAGGTATCCAGCATCAGGTCGCCAACAATGGCCACTTTCGTATTTGAAAAATCAGCAAACAGTTTTTCGAAATTCATTATTCCGCTTTTTTGGAATTACTCACTGCAATATAATACAAAGGTATACCGATCAGGGTAATGATCAGTCCCGGCCAGGTAAACTGTGGTTTGTAAATGATCAGCATTACGCAGAACGCGATCCCCATTAACATATACAAAGCGGGTAATACCGGGTAACCGAAGGCTTTATAGGGTCTTTCTGCATCAGGCATTTTTTTACGAAGAATAAAAATACCCGCAATGGTGAGTACATAGAATATCACAACAATGAACGAAACCATATCCAGCAAATCACCATACTTACCACTCAGGCACAAGAGAGACGCCACGATACACTGCGCCCACAAAGCCCATTCCGGAACAGCATTCTTATTTAATACACCTGCTTTTGCGAAGAAGAGTTTATCCTGCGCCATGGTATAATATACACGGGCACCGGCCAGTATCAATCCATTGTTACACCCGAAGGTGGAGATCATGATCATGATTGCGATTACATAAGTACCCACATCACCAAAGATCACATTGGATGCGGCTACCGCTACCCTGTCTGATTTTGCGAACGCGATATCATGCAATGGCATTACACTCAGGTACATTACATTCGTAGATACATAAATGACGGTAACGATCAATGTTCCGAGAAACAGGCTGAGCCCGATGTTCTTTTTCGGGTTCTTGATTTCGCCCGCAATAAACGTAACATTGTTCCATGCATCGCTGCTGAAAATAGAACCTACCATGGATGCAGCGATGGCCCCTACAGCGGCTGCGCCGATCAATGGCGTGATGATATCAGACAAACCTTTTTCACCTCCATTTTGCAGGGAATGCATTTGCCAGGCATTCTGCCAGTTGGCATGCCATACATCGCCCTTGGCCATGATCAGACCAAAGATGATCAGACCAAACAACGACAATAATTTTGTAACGGTAAAAGTGGTTTGTATCAGTTTGCCGCCTTTCACACCCTTTGTGTTGATATAGGTGAGAAAAACGATCAGTACGATCGATACCAATTGTGCAATATACATTTTGAAAGAGCCGATCGTGAGGATCACATTCGCATCCGTAAGTTCCAGTGAAGGAAAGAAATAACCGGCAAACTTACAGAACGCAACACCAACCGCCGCAATGGTTCCGGTTTGAATCACGGAGAAAAAACTCCAGCCGTATAAGAAACCTACCAGTGGATTGTAGGACTCTTTAAGGTATACATACTGACCTCCCGCTTTGGGAAACATGGCACTCAGTTCACCATAGCTCAATGCCGCAGTAAGCGTCATAAAGCCCGTGATCAGCCATACCATGATGAGCCAACCCGCACTGCCCACATTGCGCGTGATATCTGCGCTAACGATAAAGATACCCGAACCGATCATACTTCCCGCTACGATCATGGTTGCATCAAAAAGGCCCAGTGTTGGTTTGAAGGAGGTGGTGGTATTGTTCATAAAAAATCCCGCTTTTTATAGCGGGATGAAGATAATAAATATGGTCGAAGTTTTATTTCTTCTTCTTATACAGCGCATTCAGCCCTTTTACCACATCTTTTGTGATATTGTAAGAGCTGTCTTTCAGATACATCAGGTCTGCTGAATTAGAAAAAATAAACGCATAGCCTTTGTCTTTGTTATAATCTTTCAGGTAGTCTTCGATCTTCTTTTTTACATCTTGTAGTTTACGGAACTGCTCATCCTGCATCTCATCATTGATCATTTTTTCCTTTCCCTGGAAGGCTTTTTCCATATTCATCAGTTCCTGCTGTTTATTGGCAAGCTCTGCCTGCGAAAGCGAATTGGCCGATTTCTGCAGCTCCTGGTATTTGCCGGCAAAAGTAGATTTCATATCGCCCAATACTTTGGCATTGGCCTGTCCTTTTGCTTCCAGTTCACCTACGATCTCTTTGAAATATTCAAACTGTCCCTGTATAGAATCCGTTTCAAAATAAGCGATCCTGAAATTGCCACTGGGAACAGGTTTTGAGCCACCCGCTGCTACGGTTGATGCAGACGGAGAGGAAAAATGCAGGTAAAACAGTGTTGCTACTGCTGCAACTAATACAATATTTAAACCAAGGGTAAAATTCTTCATGAATCGCAGATTGATATGATTATAATATGGTTTGTATGATTTTTAGTTTATTGACCATCGCAAAATTACCAAAGATCCATATGAGCGTTATGTTAAAAAAAGCAGGAAGCTTTCACTTCCTGCCTCATATCAATCATATTTCAAACCTGCCTGTCGGCAGACAGGTCCGTGGAATCAGAGATTATTCATCATCATCAAAGCTCATCGCCTCACGTGTGGTAGCCAGTACTTCGTACTCTTCTTTGCTGCCTACGATCATGTTGTCGAACTCTTTCTGACCTGAACCTGCAGGGATGAGGTGACCGGTGATCACGTTCTCTTTCAGACCCAGCATTGAATCGGTTTTACCCTGGATAGCAGCCTGGCTCAACACCTTGGTTGTTTCCTGGAACGATGCAGCTGAGATCCAGCTTTGAACACCCAGCGACGCTTTGGTAATACCCAGCAATACCGGAGTGGCAGTGGCGGGTTTTGCATCACGTACTTCCACCAGTTTTTTATCGCTTCTGCGGAGGATTGAATTTTCTTCTCTCAACTCACGCAAAGTAACAATCATACCGGCTTTCATTTTGCTGCTTTCACCTGCTTCGGTTACTACTTTCTTATCATAGATCCTGTCGTTCTCTTCAATAAAGTCGAACCTGTCTTCCAGATCTTCTTCAAGGAATTTAGTATCTCCTGCATCAACGATCTCAACTTTCTTCATCATCTGGCGAACGATCACTTCAACGTGTTTGTCGTTGATACGTACACCCTGTAAACGGTATACTTCCTGGATCTCATTCACCACATATTCCTGAACCGCAAATGGTCCTTTGATGGTTAAGATATCCGCTGGTGCGATCTGCCCGTCAGACATTGGCGTACCTGCTTTCACAAAATCACCATCCTGAACCAGGATCTGTCTTGTCAACGGCACCAGGTATTTCTTCACCATACCATCTCTTGATTCAACAATGATCTCGCGGTTACCACGTTTCACATTACCGAATGCTACCACACCATCAATTTCACAAACGATCGCAGGGTTACCCGGGTTACGTGCTTCAAACAATTCTGTTACACGTGGCAGACCTCCCGTGATATCGCGGAGTTTTCCGAGTACACGTGGGATCTTCACCAATACCTGTCCGGCTTTTACATCATCGCCTTCTTCAACAACAATGTGTGAGCCAACTGGTAAGTTATATTGTTTGATGTCTTTTCCTTCAACATTGATCGTTGGGATCTTGGTCTTATCTTTTGTCTCAATAACTACTTTTTCGCGGTGTCCTGTTTGTTCATCAGACTCATCGCGGTAAGTAATACCATCCAGTACATCCTGGAATTTGATCTTACCTACTTGTTCCGCAACGATTACGTTGTTGAACGGATCCCATGTACAGATCACATCTCCTTTCTTAACCTGTGTACCGTCTTTGATATTCAAAGTAGCACCATAAGGAACGTTATTGGTGATCAGTAAACGATCATTCTTCACATCCGTGATCCTCACTTCGCCGGTACGACCGATAACGATTTTCACTTTTGTGCCTTCATTGTTCACTGTATCTACCGTACGCAGACCGTCAAATTGTAATGTACCATCGAACTTAGCCTGTAAAGTAGATTCTACAGAAGCAGAACCCGCAACACCACCCACGTGGAAGGTACGCAGGGTTAACTGTGTACCCGGTTCACCAATGGATTGTGCGGCAATAATACCTACTGCATCGCCACGTTGTGCCAGGTAACCTGTTGCCAGGTTTTTACCATAACATTTCACACATACACCACGCTTGCTTTCGCAAGTCAATACAGAACGGATCTCAACAGTTTCAATTCCGACTTCTTCAATTTGTTTCGCAACATCAGAAGAAATTTCTTCGCCAGCCAATATGATCAGCTCATCAGTAACCGGATTGTACACATTGTGAAGCGACGTACGTCCTTCAATCCTGTCTGCCAGCGGTTCAATGATGTCTTCGTTATCTTTTAATGCGGTAGTTGCATTTCCACGCAGTGTTCCACAATCTTCTTCAGAAATTACCACATCCTGTGATACATCCACCAAACGACGGGTCAGGTAACCTGCATCCGCTGTTTTCAGGGCCGTATCCGCAAGACCTTTACGCGCACCGTGTGTAGAGATAAAGTAATCCAATACGTTCAGTCCGCCTTTAAAGTTAGACAGGATCGGATTTTCAATTACCTCACTACCTGTGCTTCCGCTCTTACGTGGTTTGGCCATCAATCCACGAATACCTACCAGCTGTTTTACCTGTGTTTTGCTACCACGGGCACCAGAATCAAGCATCATGAATACAGAGTTGAAACCTTGTTTATCGATCGTCATTTCACGGATCAGGCTTTCAGTGATCTTCATATCCACACGTCCCCAGATATCAATAACCTGGTTGTAACGCTCGTTATTGGTGATCAGACCCATGTTATAGCTTTCCCATACTTCATTCACTTCATCCTTAGCAGAATCCAATAAAGTATTTCTGATTTCAGGAACGATCAGGTCATTTACACTGAACGACAATCCACCACGGAAGGCCATGCGGAATCCGAGTGTTTTGATATCATCCAGGAACTTAGCCGTTTTAGGAACGTTTGTGATCTTGATGATATCACCAATGATCTCACGCAAACTTTTCTTTGTAAGCAAAGCATTTACAAACCCTACTTCAGGAGGAACGTGTTGGTTAAACAAACAACGTCCAACAGTTGTTTCGATCAGTTTCTTAACGATCTGCCCGTTCTCACGCACATTCGTTTTTACTTTGATGTTTGCATGAAGGTCAATACGCTGTTCATTGTACGCGATGATCACTTCATCCATACTGTAGAACGACATGCCTTGTCCCTTCACGATCTCATCACCCATGGTTTTCTTGCCCTTGGTAATGTAGTACAGACCCAATACCATGTCCTGAGAAGGAAGGGTGATTGGTGTACCATTCTGCGGGTTAAGGATATTGTGTGATGACAGCATCAATAACTGGGCTTCCAATACAGCGGCATTGCTCAAAGGCACGTGCACCGCCATCTGGTCACCATCGAAATCGGCGTTGAAAGAAGAGGTTACCAACGGGTGCAACTGGATCGCCTTTCCTTCTACCAGTTTTGGCTGGAACGCCTGGATTGACAGACGGTGAAGTGTTGGGGCCCTGTTCAACAAGATTGGGTGACCTTTCAAAATATTTTCAAGGATATCCCAGATCACAGCTTCTTTGCGGTCAACTAATTTCTTAGCAGACTTCACTGTTTTCACGATACCTCTTTCAATTAATTTTCTGATAACAAATGGCTTGAACAATTCAGCGGCCATATCTTTTGGTAAACCGCACTCGTGTATTTTCAGTTCAGGTCCTACAACGATTACAGAACGTCCGGAGTAATCCACACGTTTACCAAGCAAGTTCTGACGGAAACGTCCTTGTTTACCTTTCAGTACATCAGACAATGATTTCAGCGCACGGCCACCTTCTGCTTTCACCGCGTTTGATTTACGGCTATTATCGAAGAGTGAATCGATCGCTTCCTGCAGCATACGTTTTTCGTTACGCAGGATCACTTCCGGTGCTTTAATTTCCAACAACCTTTTCAAACGGTTGTTACGGATAATTACACGACGGTATAGATCATTTAAATCAGAGCTTGCGAAACGGCCGCCATCCAATGGTACCAATGGACGCAGTTCCGGTGGAATTACAGGAATATACTGCATCACCATCCACTCAGGGCGGTTGGTAATTCTTGTGCTTGCATCACGGAATGATTCAACCACACTCAAACGTTTCAGCGCATCGGCCTTACGTTGTTGTGATGTTTCTGTAGCAGCAGCATTACGCAAAGAGAAACTCAGGCCGTCAAGATCAATTCTTTCCAGCAAAGCCTGTACGGCTTCAGCTCCCATTTTGGCAACAAATTTATGTGGATCATCATCCGGCAGGTATTGGTTGTCTTTGGGTAAATTATCCAGGATATCCAGGTATTCTTCTTCGGTCAGCAGATCTCCCATTGCCAGGTTATCTTTGATACCGCCCTGGATCACCACGTATCTTTCATAGTAAACAATGGTCTCTAATTTCTTAGAGCTCATGCCTAATAAGTAACCGATTTTATTCGGTAAACTTTTGAAGTACCAGATATGAACAACAGGCACAACCAGTTTGATGTGTCCCATACGCTCACGACGTACTTTCTTCTCGGTAACTTCCACACCGCAACGGTCGCAAACAATACCCTTGTAACGGATACGCTTGTACTTACCGCAGGCACACTCATAATCTTTTACCGGTCCGAAAATTCTTTCACAAAACAAACCATCACGCTCCGGCTTGTACGTACGGTAGTTGATGGTTTCAGGCTTTAAAACTTCACCAAAACTTCTTTCAAGGATACTATCGGGAGATGCTAAGCTGATAGTGATCTGAGAGAACGTTGGTCTCGGTTTGTTATCTCTTTTGATGGCCATATCTCTGTTGAGGATTTGTATGTTTTTATTTTGTTGTCAGCTGTTGAATCTTACTTCAGCAACTGTTGCGTCGCACCCTTATGCTTAATAACGCTATTCGTCAGTCGTGAATCGTGAGACGTAAGTGTTTTTCTTTACTCACGGCTTACGACTCACGTCTCACGATATATTATTCAAATTTCAGATCAAGTCCCAATCCACGTAGTTCATGAACCAATACATTGAATGATTCAGGAACACCCGGGCGTGGGATATTATCACCTTTTACGATCGCTTCGTACGTTTTCGCACGGCCGATGATATCATCTGATTTCAGTGTCAGCAATTCCTGTAAGATGTTCGCAGCACCATATGCTTCCAGTGCCCAAACCTCCATCTCACCAAAACGCTGTCCACCAAACTGTGCCTTACCACCCAACGGCTGTTGCGTGATCAAGCTGTATGGTCCGATCGAACGGGCGTGCATCTTATCATCAACCATGTGGTGCAGTTTAATGATATAGATAACTCCTACCGTTGCTTTCTGGTGGAAACGTTCTCCGGTTTCACCATCATACAGGTAAGTATGTCCGTTTCTTGGAATATTCGCTTCTGTGCAATATTCTTCGATCTGTGTAGTAGAAGCTCCGTCGAAAATCGGGGTTGAGAATTTCAATCCTAATTTCTTACCGGTCCATCCTAAAATGGTTTCATAGATCTGACCCAGGTTCATACGTGATGGTACCCCTAATGGGTTCAACACGATATCAACCGGTGTTCCATCTTCCATGAACGGCATGTCTTCTGCACGTACAATCTTAGCCACGATACCTTTGTTACCGTGACGGCCCGCCATCTTATCACCCACTTTCAGTTTACGCTTAACAGCTAAGTAAACTTTGGCCAGTTTCAACACACCCGCTGGTAATTCATCACCAATGGAAATATTGAATTTCTCTCTCTTATAGCGACCCAGTTCTTCGTTGAACTTAATACTGTAATTGTGCAGCAATGTGTTGATCTGGTCATCAGTCTTCGCATCACCAGTCCAACCCAACGGATTAACATTCTGGTAATCGATGGTCGACAAATTCTTTTGATTGAATTTGGCGCCTTTACCGATCAGCATTTCGCCGAAGTTGTTGCTTACGCCTGTAGATGCTTTGTCTTTCAACAAAGTCTGCAGCTTTTCCAACAACAGTTCTTTCAGCGATTCTGTATTCTGCTGGTGAACTTTTTCTACTTTCTCTAACAATGCTTTCTCACGGATCTTACCATTCTTGTCTTTCTTAGCACGCTGGAAAAGTTTCTTATCGATCACCACACCTTCTGTTCCGTTTGGTGCTTTTAAAGAAGCATCTTTTGCATCACCGGCTTTGTCGCCAAAGATGGCACGCAGAAGTTTCTCTTCAGGAGTAGGATCTGATTCACCTTTTGGTGTGATCTTACCGATCAGGATATCGCCTTCTTTAATCGTAGCACCGATACGGATGATACCATGCTCATCCAGATCTTTGGTAGCATCTTCAGAAACGTTTGGTATATCTGGTGTTAATTCTTCTTCACCTAGTTTGGTGTCGCGTACTTCCAGTTCATATTCTTCAATGTGAACTGATGTAAACAGATCTTCACGAACCACTTTCTCACTGATTACAATCGCATCCTCGAAGTTGTAACCCTTCCATGGCATGAATGCCACCTGCAGGTTTCTTCCGAGTGCTAATTCACCATCTTTGGTTGCGTATCCTTCTGTTAAGAAATCACCTTTCTTCACTTTCTGTCCTTTGCGAACCGCAGGGCGTAAGTTGATACAGGTTGCCTGGTTTGTTTTGATGAATTTTGTCAGGCGATATACCTGCAGATCTTCATTAAAGCTTACCAAACGATCCAGGTCGTTACGGTCGTAACGAACATGAATTTCATTTGCGTCAACAAATTCAATCACACCATTTCCTTCTGCGTGCATCTGGATACGTGCATCACGTGCAGCTTTTCCTTCAAGACCTGTACCCACGATCGGAGCTTCAGGACGTAACAAAGGAACCGCCTGGCGTTGCATGTTCGATCCCATCAAGGCACGGTTGGCATCATCATGCTCAAGGAACGGAATCAGCGAAGCACTCAAACCAACAATCTGGTTCGGGGCAACGTCCATATATTCTACTTCTTCTTTATCAAGGATCGGGAAGTCACCTGTTTGGCGAGATACAACTTTGTCCTCAGTGAATTGTCCTTTATCATTCAATGGAGAATTACTCTGGGCAATTTTCGCTGAATCTTCTTCTTCTGCACTCAGGAAAGTCAATTCCTTCATCTGTACTTTACCATCCACCACTTTACGGTAAGGGGTTTCAATAAAGCCCATATCGTTAATAGCAGCGTGTACGCAAAGTGTTGAGATCAGACCAATGTTTGGTCCTTCCGGCGTTTCAATGGTACACAAACGGCCATAGTGCGAATAGTGTACGTCACGAACCTCGAAACCAGCTCTCTCCCTGCTCAAACCGCCTGGTCCTAATGCGGAGATACGACGCTTGTGCGTGATCTCACTCAAAGGATTGGTTTGGTCTAAGAACTGAGACAACTGCGATGTTCCGAAGAACGAGTTGATCACAGAAGAAAGGGTACGTGCATTGATCAGGTCAACCGGTGTAAATACCTCATTGTCACGAACGTTCATACGCTCACGGATGGTACGCGCCATACGCGCTAAACCTACACCGAACTGAGCATACAACTGCTCGCCTACGGTACGTACACGACGGTTGCTCAGGTGATCAATATCATCGATCTCTGCTTTCGCATTGGTTAAGCGAACCAGGTATTTGATGATCTCGATAATATCCTGTTTGGTCAATACTTTTTTCTGTAAAGGATAATCGAGTCCAAGTTTGCGGTTAATTTTATAACGGCCTACTTCTCCAAGATCATAACGTTTGTCAGAGAAAAATAATTTATCGATGATACCACGGGCAGTTTCATTATCCGGAGCATCAGCACCACGCAATTGGCGATAGATGTGCTGAACCGCTTCCAGTTCGCTGTTCGAGGTATCTTTGTTTAATGTGTTATAGATGATCGCATAATCTCCACCCACATCTTCTTTCTGGATGAATACGCTCTTCACTTCCATTTCAATAATAGTAGCGATCGCTTCTTCATCAAGAACAGTATCACGCTCCATTACAATTTCGTTACGCTCAATGCTCACTACCTCACCAGTATCTTCATCCACGAAATCTTCTACCCATGTTCTCAGAACACGAGCAGCAAGCTTCTTACCTACCTGGTTAGCCAATGATTTTTTATCCGCTTTCACTTCATCGGCCATGCCAAAGAGTTCCAGGATATCCTTATCGGTTTCAAAACCGATAGAACGTAACAGGGTAGTTACAGGGAATTTCTTTTTACGGTCGATGTAAGCATACATCACGTTATTGATATCGGTTGCAAACTCCATCCACGCTCCTTTGAAAGGAATCACACGGGCAGAGTAGATCTTGGTTCCGTTGGGGTGAACAGACTGACCGAAGAATACACCCGGTGAACGGTGTAACTGCGATACCACCACACGCTCAGCACCATTAATTACAAAGGTACCGCGGGGTGTCATGTAAGGAATGTTTCCTAAGAATACATCCTGTACAATGGTCTGGAAATCTACGTGCTCCTCATCATTACAGCTCAAACGGAGTTTGGCTTTCAGGGGAACGGCATAGGTTAATCCACGCTCCATACACTCTTCAATGGTGTAGCGTGGCGGATCGATGAAATAATCCAGGAACTCCAGCATGAAAATGTTACGCGTGTCGGTAATAGGAAAGTTTTCCTTGAACACACGAAACAGCCCTTCCACATTACGTTTGTCAGGCGTGGTTTCTAACTGAAAAAATTCTCTGAAAGATTCTAACTGAATGTCGAGCAGGTCAGGCGCATCGGCCAAATGTCTTGTTTTTCCGAAGTTGACCCTGTTGTTCAATGTAGTTGTAGACATATGTATGAAAACCGGTTTTTGTACGAAAAAATCTGGGGAGAATTGTAAGATTCCCTTAGCGTACAATCGGCTCATCCACCATTCAAACGTTAATGATAAAGATGTCCACCCGCTAATTAGCCCAAAAATAAGGATGGCAAAGGTAAGGAATGAGCAGAAACTTTAAAAACAAATTTTGGACCAAACAACCTAATGTGGAAAACAAACGCGTAAAAACCGGCAAGCCTGACAAAAAGCCCTGCCTGTCCGATTTTTTAACAGTTTGATGCTAAACGCAGGAAATAGAAATCTGTCCGATAAGAAAATCCATCCCATGCGTAAATATCTGCTCGTCACTCTATTAGCGTCATTTTTTTGCCTGGACACCACCTATTCACAGGTTGGAATTGGTATTAATGTAGGCCCGGGCTATGGTTATGGCCCTGTTTACAGACGCCCCTACCCGCGTTACCGCCCACACACCAGGAGGGATGCATTGCCCAAATTCGATCCTGTGGTTCATTTTTCAGTTGGTTATGGCTTCCCAAACCTGGATGCCAGCCAGTTTGCCGGCTTTTACAACTATTACCGTGGCCCGGTTTCTCAAACGGGTCCTTTTACGGCTTCGCTGGATTACCAGTATAGCAGAACTTCCAGCATTGGCATTATGGCCACCCATGGCAAAGCAAATGCTTCCTATTATGATTACAACAACCCTTCAGCCCCGGCAGTTTTATCAGGCTCCCTGGATAACTGGAGTATTTTGCTCAACCTGATGAATTACCTGCCGGTAAACGGTGGCAGGGTAGCGCCCTATTTCCGAACAGCTATCGGCGTAAATATTTGGGATCAGCAATATACTGATGCCAGCGGAGGCAAACTCGGCCCTCTCTCCAATCTACCGCAACTGGCTTATCAGGTTAGCCTGGGTACCAATATCAATTTTTCCAAAAATTCAGGTCTTTTCCTGGAAGCGGGATATGGAAAGTATATTGTTCAGGCAGGGCTTCATTTTCGGTTGTGAGTTGTGGACGTGAATCGTCAGTCGTGAGACTGGGTCTCAATATCCTTACTCACCACTCACGATTCACGTCTGACGATTCACGTCTCACACGATCAGGCACAAAAAAGCCGGTGAGCACTTACTCACCGGCTATATTTTTCGCGAAACAGTAATTATTTCACTTCAACTTCAGCGCCAGCTTCTTTCAGCTTAGCTACTAAATCATCAGCTTCTGCTTTAGAAACGCCTTCTTTAACCGCTTTAGGAGCGCCATCAACTAAGTCTTTGGCTTCTTTCAGACCCAATCCGGTTAATTCTTTTACGATTTTAACAACGCCCAGTTTGCTTGGACCACCGCTAACGAGGATTACATCGAAAGATGTTTTCTCTTCAGCAGCTGCAGCACCACCGCCGTCGCCACTTGCTACTACAACTGCAGCAGCAGCTGGTTCGATACCGTAATCAGCTTTCAATACATCAGCTAATTCCTGAACTTCTTTTACTGTTAAGCCTACTAATGTTTCGGCTAATGCTTTAACGTCTGCCATGTGTTTAAATTTTTTCCGTCTTCATATCCCGCCTTGGGCGGAATCCGACGGAGGGTTTAAAAAAATTTGATCCTATTAATTTGGGAATTTGAAAATTTGAAAATTTGAAAATTTGAAAATTCTCAAACAACACATTTCAGTTCCCAGTTAATCCTTGATTTCTGAAGATTTGGAGTGTGCCCATTTTCAAATTGACACATTTTCAAATCATCAAATTACTCCGCTGTAGCGGAAGCTTGTTTCTCGTGGTGGTGCAACAAACCAGCCAATACGCGTTTGGCAGGAGATTGCAGCAATCCGATTACTTCGCCGATCAATTCGTTCTTCGTTTTGATCTGGGTAAGTGCTTTCAGCGTTGCATCGCCTGTATACACGTCTCCATTAATGAAAGCCGCTTTCAGAACGGGTTTGTCGCCATTGCTTGCCTTACGGAAAGAACTGATGATCAAAGCCGGTTCTTTAGGGTTCTCAGAGAACATGAGGGCGGTAACATTGTTCAAAGACTCATAAACACCTGCATACTTTTCAGCATCCAGTGATTCGAGCGCTTTACGGATCAGGGTGTTCTTCGCAACTTTCATCTCAACTTGTTTATCAAAACAAGTACGACGGAGTTTTGATACCTGTGCTACCGTCAGAGATTCGGTATCGGTAATGTAAAAATTATTGTACTGACTGAACTTTCCTTTCAGAACTTCAATCACTTCATTTTTTTGATCTTTTGTCATAACTAATTTTTTTTAAGACCCAGGTCATTTCTTGTTCCGTTTACCACGGAATTTGATCGCCAGGTATTAGTTCATTAATGATTTGGTGTCTAATGTGATACCAGGACTCATGGTACTGGCCATGCTAACACCTTTCAGGTAAATTCCTTTGGCGGTAGATGGTTTCAGTTTGATGACTGCGTTGATCAGTTCAGCACTGTTCTCTGCAATTTTATCTGATGCGAACGAAATACGGCCGATAGAAGCGTGTACAATACCTGCTTTATCCACTTTGAAAGCGATCTTACCGCCTTTTACTTCATTTACAGCAGCAGCTACATCATTGGTAACGGTTCCTGTTTTAGGATTTGGCATCAGGTTACGAGGACCTAATACTTTACCCAGTTTACCGATCTTAGGCATCACAGAAGGTGTAGCGATGATCACATCGATATCTACCCAGCCACCTTCAATCTTGGTGATGAATTCGTCCAGACCCACATAATCAGCACCTGCTTCTTTAGCAGCGGCTTCTTTATCAGGCGTACAAAGCACCAGTACTTTTTTGGTTTTACCGGTACCATGTGGTAATGATACGGTACCACGTACCTGCTGATCAGCTTTCTTAGGATCTACACCCAAACGGATATGAAGATCAACAGAGCTATCAAACTTGGTACAATTGATTTCTTTTACAAGTGTTGCGGCATCTTTCAGGGAATAAACTTTGGTTTTATCCACCTTAGCTGCAGCTACTTTTCTTTTCTTAGTAATTGACATGTTCTAATGTTGTTAAGGTGAATAATTAGTTTTCCCAGGGCGCTTTACCATCAACGGTTAAACCCATACTGCGTGCAGTACCGGCTACCATGCTCATGGCGCTGTTTAAGGTAAATGCGTTCAGGTCAGACATCTTGTCTTTAGCGATAAACTCAACCTGTTCCCAGGTTACTTTACCCACCTTGTCGCGATTACTTTCTTTTGATCCTTTCTGGATTTTTGCGGCTTCCATTAACTGAACAGCGGCTGGAGCGGTTTTGATGATGAAGTCGAAAGACTTATCAGTATAAACCGTGATCAAAACAGGAACTACTTTTCCCATTTTATCCTGGGTTCTTGCATTGAATTGTTTGCAGAACTCCATAATGTTCACACCCTTAGAACCGAGTGCGGGGCCTACCGGAGGCGCAGGATTGGCTTGACCGCCTTTCACCTGCAGCTTCACGAAGCCAGAGATTTCTTTTGCCATTTTTTTAGATTTAATTGGTAATAGCGTCCCGGCTTAGCCGAGACTCCCAAATTCAATCATTCTTTTTGTAAAGAACTTTTGGGGCGGCAAAGGTAGGGGAAAAGTGAGTTAAAAGTCAAAAGTTTAGAGTCAAAAGTTTAGCAATTATCTCATTTTGAAATGAATGATCCTTAATTAATTGATTTTAAGTGTATTAGTAGATAATCGTTTCATTCATTTCGCAAGATTTTCACCATTACGCTGTCGCTGAAATAACGGCGTGCTCCGACAGGTCTTGCGATAGTTGACTCAGCGGGTAACAAGCTGCTTTTATTAACATTTTTTACGCAAAAAATATTAATTTGAATCAAATCGTCACACTTCCTCAAAATTAAAACAAATCCTTCTCCGGCAGTTTCCAACGGCGATTCGCCGATTAAATGACAAACATGAACAGCCCTTTTATGCGGCTTTTGTTTTGAAGGGTCGGATATGGGTTACTTTGATCTTACCGGCCGCTTTCCAGAGATCATAACTACCCTGCATGTTCAGCCAGAGTTCAGGGGTGGTGGTAAAGGCGCGGGAAAGACGCAGCGCCATTTCAGCACTGATGCCTGAGTGTCCGTTGATAAGTTGCGAAAGCGTTTTACGCGTAACATTTAAACGATTTGCCAGTTCGGTGACGTTTAGTCCCAGCGGGCCGAGGTACATATCCTTTAATATTTCGCCTGGATGAACGGGTGGCATGGAAGGGGTAAGCATAAAAAAGTTTTACAGGTGTTTATTAAATACTGTTAATGATAGTCAAGATAATCCAACAGATGGGCATCACCATTCTCAAATCTAAAAATGATCCGGTAACTGCCCGAAACTGAAACGGACCAGAATCCTTTCAACTCCCCTTTCAGCGGGTGCAGACCGGAGCCAGGAAAATTAAGATCCTCAACCTGGTGGGCGCTATGGAGAAGCGTCAGGATGTTCCTGATCTTTCCTGCCTGCGCGGCGGGTAGCCGGGAAGTATCGTTTTTGGTCCATAGCAGTTTCAGTCCCTTATGCCGGATACTTACAATCATTACCGCAAATGTAACCTATAACGTAACAGGTGACAAATAATATTGAACACACAGATAGAATAAAAAGACTTAATACTGATTGCATTTTTATCAGTAAGCGAAGCATTTCCGGTCTTACGAGCTAACCTTATTTTTATTACTGCCTTGATTTTTTTGTATTTCAGTGACCACTCGCCAGTTCTTCACTTGATATATAAAAGAGATACTCAGATTTTTAATAATGACACCTGCATTGCATAACGTAAATAGCATCCTCTTCCACCTTATAAACCAAACGATGCTCCAGGTTGATACGTCTTGACCAAAATCCTTTTAAGTTCTCCTTTAATGCTTCGGGTTTGCCGGCTCCCTCAAATGGCGTTCGAATGGCTTCCTTTATTGTACAATAAATGGTACAATTTTATTAATTGATGGTGATGTAGCGTAATGGTTCAGTAGCTTCTTAACAGGAAGGCGGTGCAAGGCCGTGTTTGTGTCCTCACAAACACATTCACTGATACCTGCACTGGATTGTTTGAGGACACACAATCAGCGATCCAATTAAAAAGGCAAAAGTCAAAAGTGAGAACGACCCTCTTTTGACTTTTGCCTTTTAAATTTGACTTTTATGCAGTACCACCGCCTACAGCACCAAAATCCCCTTCGCCTGTATTACAATCTCTTTTTTAGGTTCGGTAATTTTAGCGATCTCCTCTTTTGATTTACCGGCATCTTCCAACAGGTGTTTTTGCGATTCTACGCTGGTGATCTTTTCTTCAGCTGTTCCGTCGATGATGATGGATTTTCCATGAAGTATAACCGGCACAAAAAATTTATGATCCTTCATGCGAACGGTCATAGAACCATCTGTAGACTTCACTTTGATCCAACAGCCCATTTCCTGGCAAACTTCCGTTACTTCTCCTTTGATTTTTACAGGTACTGCGCCTGTTTTACCTTTCATGTTCGCCACCATTTGCTCAACAGAGATCGCATTCTCGGCTGTTACACCTACGGCCCCGAATGTTGCACCTTTATCCGCGGGTACTTTGGGTGGCTGGGCATTGCCGTACAGGAAAGAAACCATAATCAATAGCGATAAGAAACTTTTTTTCATACAGGGTGTTTTTCCAAAAATAAGCAATCAGGTATAACTGTTTATAATAATTTGATGAATGTTCTCATCCATGGATACGTTATTTCTAAGAGCGAGATACGAACGAGGAGAAATGACAAGATTAAAAAAAAGCCACCCCGTTTGGGATGGCTTCGAGTATGGTTGGGATACTTATTAACTCAGTTTTTCAACCTGCATATAACTCAGTTCTACCGGTGTAGAACGGCCGAAGATCTTCACGGTTACTTTCAGTTTCTTCTTCTCGTCGTTCACATCTTCAATAACACCGTTAAAGTCATTGAAAGGCCCTTCGATGATCTTGATGGTTTCGCCTACGATAAATGGCTCGCTCATGGTTACACCCTGGTCGTTCATCTCATCCACTTTACCCAGCATTTTATTCACTTCACTTTTACGGAGGGATATGATGTTTCCTTTCGATCCCTTTCCGTCTGTTAAGAAGTGCATTACATTGCTGATATTGCTGATATGCTGTACGATATCATCGTTCAGTTTACCATCCAGTACTTCCATCATTACATAACCGGGGAAATAGTTTTTTTCGCGCATTACTTTCTTACCGTTCTGCACTTTGTATACCTTTTCCATGGGGAGGAAGATCTGTTTGATGATCTCCTGCCAGCCACTGCGGATAATGTCTTTATCGAGGTATTCTTTTACTTTACGCTCTTTGCCACTCACTACACGAAGCACATACCATTTGGTATCGGCCTGTGGCACTGCGGACTCAACCCCTGCGGTTTCTACAACTTCTGGTTCCATGCTGTTTTACTTAAATAATGAATAAATCAGCTTCAACAACTGGTTACTGGAAAAATCCATCACCCATACCATTGCTGTAATGATAACGGTAGCCACCAGTACAATCACGGTGCTTTGCTGTAACTGTGTCCAGGAAGGCCAGGTCACTTTTTCCAGCAACTCACGGTAACTCTCTTTGAAATATGTAGTGATCTTATTCATAACCCAATTTGAAAATTTGAAAATTTGAAAATTTGAAAATTGAGTTCAATTCAAAAATCTGAAATTTCATTTTCACATTTTCAAATTGCCACATTTTCAAATTACTCGCACGGGCACTAGGATTCGAACCCAGATCGAAGGTTTTGGAGACCTTAATACTAACCGTTGTACGATGCCCGTAGAAAACCAAAAGCTATCCCGCCAAGGCGGAACAGCTTTTAGAAGTATGTTACAAATGTAATATAAAAAACATTTGCTTGAAGCTAAAAGCTTATGGCCTATAGCTTATTTTAAGATTTCAGTAACCTGACCGGCACCTACTGTACGTCCACCTTCGCGGATAGCGAATTTCAGACCTTTCTCCATCGCAATTGGCTGGATCAGTTTTACAGTCAGGTTGATGTTATCACCAGGCATTACCATTTCTGTTCCGGCTGGCAGGGTAACTTCACCAGTTACGTCAGTGGTACGGAAATAGAACTGAGGACGGTATTTGTTGAAGAATGGAGTGTGACGTCCGCCTTCTTCTTTGCTCAATACGTAAACCTCACCTTTGAATTCAGTATGTGGAGTGATAGAACCTGGCTTACAGATTACCATACCGCGACGGATATCTTTTTTCTCGATACCACGTAACAGCAGACCTGCGTTATCACCAGCCTGTCCTTCATCCAATAATTTCTTGAACATTTCAACACCGGTACAAGTTGATACCAATGGAGCTTCCATCAGACCTACGATCTCAACGGCTTCACCCACTTTGATGATACCACGCTCGATACGACCAGTTGCAACGGTACCACGACCTGTGATAGAGAATACATCTTCCACAGACATCAGGAACGCCATATCAACCGGGCGGGGAGGCAATGGAATGTAAGTATCAACCGCTTCCATCAGTTCATCGATCTTAGCAACCCATTTTGGCTCTTCAGACAAAGCGCCTGTAGCTGAACCTTGAATGATTGGGGTGTTATCACCATCAAAACCATATGAAGTCAACAGTTCACGAACTTCCATTTCTACCAGTTCCAACAATTCAGGATCGTCAACTAAGTCTACTTTATTCATGAACACAACGATACGAGGTACCCCTACCTGGCGGGCCAGCAGGATATGCTCTTTCGTTTGTGGCATAGGACCATCAGTAGCGGCTACTACCAGGATAGCACCGTCCATCTGGGCAGCACCGGTAATCATATTCTTCACATAGTCGGCGTGACCTGGACAGTCAACGTGCGCATAGTGACGGTTAGCAGTTTGGTACTCAACGTGAGCGGTATTGATTGTAATACCACGCTCTTTTTCTTCAGGAGCACCATCAATTTCATCATATTTTTTAGCGACGTTACCCATCCCCTTTTTAGACAGGATCATAGTAATCGCAGCGGTCAAAGTAGTTTTACCATGGTCAACGTGACCAATGGTACCTACGTTTACGTGAGGTTTTTCCCTCTTAAAGGTCTCTTTTGCCATTTGTATCGGTTTTTAGTTGTGTTTTAAAAATATAGGTCTCTTTGACCACGGTTAAAAAATACTTGTTACTTATTCCATGTTACCGGAATCTATCACTATCCATTCTAAAGAGCCGTTAGTGAGAATCGAACTCACGACCTCTTCCCTACCAAGGAAGTGCTCTACCCCTGAGCTACAACGGCTTTTTTTAGTCAGGAGTTGGAAGTTAGGAGTCTGGAATGTACTGGAAACTCCAGACCCCTAACTTCTGACTAAACTCAAGAGCGGAAGACGAGGCTCGAACTCGCCACCTATAGCTTGGAAGGCTATCGCTCTACCAAATGAGCTACTTCCGCTGGTTACTATTTTAAATGCTGAATTTTAAATTTTAAATGTAACACTTCATTCAACATTCAAAATCCAACATTCAAAATAATCAAAGAACTGTGGGCAGAGTAGGGTTCGAACCTACGTACTCGTGAGAGAACAGATTTACAGTCTGTCGCCTTTAACCACTCGGCCATCTGCCCGTTTTGAGTCTGGAGTTAGAAGTCTGGAGTCTGGAATAACTCCAGACTCCAGACTTCCAACTCCAGACTATTTCACATAAAGAGCCGAAGATGGGACTCGAACCCGCGACCTGCTGATTACAAATCAGCTGCTCTACCAACTGAGCTACTTCGGCAAAAATAAAGAACTGTCCCATTTTTTTGGGATGGCAAAGGTAATGGAAAACTTAATTCGGCAAAATTTTGAAACGAAAATTTTCAGGCAGTTTTCAACATGGTTTTCAACCGGCCCGGTAAAATGGCTTTTCAGGGCAAAACCAAATGACTTTTTGAAGGGTTTCCCGAGGCGAAAACCACTTTCACTGAATCGTGCGGAACAATGCGGTTGGGGATCTCCATACTGTCTTTAAAAAGGCTGGCTCCCTGCCTGAACTGGTACGAGATAACCAGGCTGCCACTGGCTTTCAGCCTGCGTTGCGTAATATGGGCGATGCTTTCCTGGTTCCTCCCGGAACAGGCCAGTAAAAGGAAAAAGGAACAGGTCAGGCAGTTTTTAATCATATATAAATCGGCTAATAAAAAAGGCTTCCTGTTTTCCCAGGAAGCCTTCCGTTTTTAAGCTACTAATTTTTCTTTTTTGCGTTTTATCTGTGAAACCATGGATTCCATAGCAACATCAAAAGACTCTTCGAAGGATTTTGAGGATGCTTTGGCAAATAGATCAAGTTTCGGTACATGAACCTTGATCTCTACCACTTTGTCTTTGATCGTGTGCACCACATTGTCCAGCTTCAGGAATAAATCCACTTTCAGGATCCTGTCGTGGAATGTGTTCAGCTTTTCCAGCTTGCGGGTTACATAATCAACCAATTTGTCGTCTGCGTCAAAATGCACAGTTTGAATGTTAACGTTCATAGCAACTCACGTTTAATCGGTGAAAAAATATATTTGAAAGAACTTTTTTATGGCTTTCTGACCAGGATCAACTACCATTTTGCCAGAACAAACAAGTTACAACAACCCGTTACAAAAACCAATTTCTATACCGGTTTTTTAAAAGAATTGTGAGACCGTTAGCGAACTATGCTTTTGGGTGCGCTTTCTGAAAAACTTCTTTCAGTTTTTCGATGGTATTATGTGTGTAGATCTGTGTAGCTGCAAGACTGCTATGGCCCAGCAGTTCCTTTACCGCGTTGAGGTCCGCCCCATTATTCATCAGGTGCGTGGCAAAGCTGTGGCGCAATATGTGCGGGCTTTTTTTCTGTATGGTGGTAACCTGCGCCAAATGATATTTTACAAAAGTGTATACCGATCTCGGCTGCAACTGTTTTCCTTTTTCTGTAACGAACAGATTGGGTGTATCAGGCAGTTTTTGAGGTTTAGCCTGGCTATATTGCTGCAGATCGCTGATCAGTTCCTTTGCTACAGGAATGATGCGTTCCTTATTTCCTTTCCCCAACACCTTTACTTGCGAATGCGCCGCATCCAGTTGTGATTCTTTGAGGTTGATGAGTTCGCTTAAACGCATCCCGGTGCTGTAGAACAACCGCAATACCAGGCGCTCGGTTCTCCCCTTCCAGTCATCCGAAAATTCAACGTATTCGAACAGGGTAGCCATATCCTTTTGCTCCACAAAAACCGGCAGTCGCTTACTAACTTTAGGCGCTGTTACAGTGGTCATGGGCGTTTGTTCCAGCCCCTCCGTTTTCATCTGGTATTTAAAAAAGGATTTGAGAGAGGAGATCTTCCGGTTAATGGTTTTGGAACTGATGCCTTCTTCCTTCATTTCTGCCAGCCAGCTGCGTACGAACATGGCTGTGATCCTGTTTACCGGCGGCGCATCAAACTGGCTAGCCAGGTAGGCAAAGAACTGCTCCAGGTCGTTCTGGTAAGAGATCAGGGTATGCTGCGAGTATCGCTTCTCAAATTTGAGATAGTCTAAAAAGGTCTGTAATTGTGGATACTGAGGTATGGGCATAAAAAAAGTAGCCTAAAGTTAGTAAACTCAGGGCTACTTAAATATGTTTGGCCGAAAACGAGGGAATTATCCTTCTATTTTTCCGCTGGCAATGTTCTGCTTGTAGATTGCTTTCAAAATCTGTCCGCGGCGAACTACGGATGGCTTTATAAAGGCCTGGCGCGCTCTCAGTTGCAGTAAAGTTTTACTTTTTTCAAACTTTTTCTTGTACTTCTTGAGTGCCTTGTCGATGTTTTCACAATCTTTTGAATCGATGATAAGCATAGCTGTAATACCTCCTCAGGTGTTTTTTAGGAGTGCAAAGATAAGGGATTGATTTATATTTCCAAACAAAAAACATCTTAATTGTCCATAGTCCATTGACTATGGTCGATGGACTATGGACCCTGGACTATTCTTACCTTGCACCCATGTTTACAGGAATTATCGAATGTACCGGCAAAGTATTGACCGTTTCTAAAAATGGCAGCAACCTGCGTTTCCGGATCCAATCTCCTGTTTCGGGGGAATTAAAGATTGATCAGAGTGTTAGCCATAACGGCGTTTGCCTGACCGTTGAATCGCTGGATCACAATAGCCATACCGTTACCGCCATCGAAGAAACCCTGAATAAGACCGATCTGGGCAGCTGGACCGAAGGCACGGAAGTGAATATAGAAAGATGTATGCTAATGAATGGACGCCTGGATGGGCATATTGTGCAGGGACATGTTGACACCACGGCTATTTGCACCGAAAGAATTGAAAAAGCCGGCAGCTGGGAATACCGTTTCCGGTTCCCCGCTGAATTTGCCCACCTGGTAATTGAAAAAGGGTCAATAGCGGTCAATGGTACCAGCCTTACCTGTTTTAATGTGAGCAAAGATCATTTCCAGATCGCTGTAATTCCTTATACCTATGAACATACCAATATTCACCGCGTAGTAGCTGGAACTGTTGTAAATATAGAGTTTGATATTTTAGGAAAATATGTGCAGCGGAGGTTTGACGTGAATCGTGAGGCGTGAGACGTCAGTCGTGAGACGTGAATCCTGAGTTATTTAGTTTAATTCTCACGACTGACGATTCACGTCTCACGAAGTAATCGACTTCCCTTTCAATGCCCCACTGATCGCCGCGTCCATCGCGCGTTCCGCGAAGGGGCGGGTTACTTCGTTTAGTTCTTCTATTTTGGTGTGGATAAGGTTTTTGTCATCCATGGTCAATGCCAGTTGCAAAGCCTGCATGGCCGTTGCCGTTGCCATAAGCTCGTCTTTAGCCAGTAACGAAGCGTTCTTACCAATAAACTTTTCTGTTACATCCAGTATCTGCTCGCCTTCGGTTCTTGCTTCTACCAATGCGCGTGTTTGCATATCTTCTTTGGCATGTGTAATGCTATCCATCAGCATTTTCTCCACTTCCTCATCCGTTAACCCGTATTGGGGTTTTACTTCTATTTCCTGTTCCACACCACTGCGTAGTTCTTTGGCCTTTACCATTAAAATGCCATCTGCGTTGATCAGGAAACTCACTTCTACTTTGGGCAATCCGGCAGGCATGGCAGGAATTCCTTTTAAACTGAATTCAGCCAGTTTGCGGTTGTCTTTTACCAGGTCGCGCTCGCCCTGAAAAACGGAAATACGCATATCGCCCTGCCCGTCTTTTTGGGTGGTATATTGGCGACCTACTTTTGTTGGAATTTTTGCATTGCGTGGAATGAGTGTATCCATCAATCCACCCATGGTTTCTATACCGAGACTCAGCGGGGTGATATCAAGCAATAAAAAATCTTTGTTATTACCCGCTAAAATATCTGCCTGCACAGCTGCACCAAGTGCCACTACTTCATCCGGGTTTACAGAATCGTTTACCGGTTTACCAAAGAATTGGCTTACCGCTTCCTTAACCGCAGGCACCCGTGTACTGCCGCCTACCATCACAATTGTATCAATATCATTTGCCGTTAGTTTCGCATCGGCCAAAGCGTTTTTGCATGATCCGATGGTTTGATCTATCAATGGCTTGATCAGTGTATTGAAGGTTTCTTTGGTGATAGCTAAAGTATCGCCATTCCATTCAATCGAAAAAGAATCGTTGCTACTCAAATGCCTTTTGGCTTCTTCTGCACGCAAACGCAATCCCTGTGAAAGTTCTTTGTTCAGCTGTAGATCGTCCATGGAAATACCCGTCTCTTTCATCCAGTATTGTACAATGGCGCGGTCAATATCATCGCCACCCAAATACGTATTTCCATTCGTACTCAGCACTTCAAATATGCCATTGTTGATATGCAGTATAGAGATATCGAATGTGCCCCCGCCTAAATCGTATACGGCGATTGTTTTCTCTTCCTCTTTATTCATACCCAACCCATACGCCAGGCTGGCAGCGGTGGGTTCGTTTACAATTCTGAGTACGTCGAGTCCGGCCAGTTTACCCGCATCGCGTGTAGCCTGTCGCTGGGCATCGTTAAAATAAGCGGGTACGGTTATAACGGCCTTGGTAACCGGTGTTTTTAAGATATGCTCGGCCCTTTGTTTCAGTTCTTTCAGGATAAAAGAAGAAAGATCAATGGGCGAATAAAATTGATTGCCCACCTGCACTTTAACCAGGCTATCGGCATCATCATCAATCACTTTGTAGGTAAAGAAACCCGCATTGGCTTTCACATCATTGAAACTCTTACCCATCAGGCGTTTGGCACTGAAGATGGTGTTCTGCGGGTCGGTTTCCATGTATTGCTTCGCATCCTCTCCTACTGTTGCATTACCAAACGAATCGAAGTGAACAATGCTCGGCACCAGGCTACTGGCATTATGCTCTTTCAATGCAATGGGCTGTTTGCTTTCAGGATGAATAATGGCCACCAGACTATTGGTGGTACCCAGATCAATCCCTACGATCATTTCTGCCTGTTGTAAACTGCCGGTTGCTATATTGATTGCTATTTTAGCCATGGATAAGTATGAATTACGAAGTACGAATCTATATTGTAATACCAACTGCGAAATTACTGTTTAGAAATTCTTTGAACTTCCGATTTCAGGAATAACGCGGAACGCTTAACGCTTAACGCCAAACGCAGAATGCTTAACGCGGAATGCAGTATATTGTAAAACAGCGTTTGGCGTTCTGCGTTTGGCGTTAAGCGTTCCGCATTACACCTCTATTACGATTGTTTTACTAAGGTAATCATGCAACGGTTTTCCTAGAAAGGGGATAAAGAAAAGATCGATCAGGGTTAAGCGGGCCAGTGTTCTGATAAAAATGGCTGCGATTCCCGCTTTTTTGCCTTGCGGATTAACCACTTTGGAATAGGTAAACCATTTACCCGGCGTTCGCCCGAAAATGGCTTCAAACAGGAAATAATACACAAACAGGATTCCGAAAAAGAACCAGCCAAAATTATACTGTGGGTACCCCCAATACATTACATACCAGTTCCATCCGCCAAAACTAAAATAGGCAATGGCAAAGATGATCAATGTGTCGATAAAGAAATTCAGGGCACGGGTGCCTTCGCCTACAACTCTCATAAGGCGAAGGTAAGGAATCGTGAGGCGTGAGACGTGAATCGTGAATCGTGAGTTGTAAGAAGTGCGTCAAGGGGTGGGATGTATTATTTTCGCAAAAAGCTTATACCCCCTCCCATATCTCACGATTCACAATTGACGCCTCACCCCCTCACGATTCACGTCTCACGATTGACGATTGACGATTCACGCCTCACCCCTCACGCCTCACCCCTCACGATTGACGATTCACGATTCACGTCTCACGATTCCTTACTTTTGCGCAAACAGTAACACAGATGACCCTGATAGAGGAATTACAATGGCGGGGCATGGTACAGGATATCATGCCGGGTACAGCAGAACTATTGCAGAAAGAAATGGTTTCGGGATATATTGGTTTTGATCCTACTTCAGACAGCCTTCATATCGGCAGCCTGGTACCTATTTTATTACTGGTGCATTTACAAAGGGCCGGGCATAAACCCTATGCCCTTGTTGGCGGCGCTACCGGCATGGTAGGCGATCCCAGCGGCAAAAGTGAGGAGCGCAATTTATTAAGTGAAGAGATTTTACAGTTTAACCAGGCTGGTGTTCGTAACCAGCTGGCTAAATTCCTGGATTTCACCCCCGGGAAACCCAATGCGGCGGAAATGGTGAACAATTACGACTGGTTCAAAGATTTTAGCTTTTTGAATTTCATACGTGATGTGGGTAAGCATATTACCGTGAATTATATGATGTCGAAAGACAGCGTTCGTAAAAGACTGGATAGTGAAGTGGGCATGAGCTTTACCGAATTCACTTACCAGTTGGTTCAGGGATATGATTTTTACTGGCTTTACCAAAATAAGAACTGTAAACTACAGATGGGCGGCAGTGACCAATGGGGCAATATTGTAACCGGCACTGAATTGATTCGCCGCAAAGCCGGCGGAGAAGCATTTGCTTTCACCTGCCCATTAATAACCAAGGCCGATGGCGGTAAATTTGGTAAAACAGAAAAAGGAAATGTATGGCTCGATCCGAAAAAGACCTCTCCCTACCAGTTCTACCAGTTCTGGTTGAACGCTAGTGACGAGGATGCTAAAAAATGGATCAGGATCTTCACACTTCTTCCCAAAGAAACCATCGATACATTATTGGCGCAACAGGAAGCTGCACCGCATGAAAGAGCTTTGCAGAAAAAGCTGGCCGAAGAAGTTACCTGTTTTGTACACAGTCGCGCGGATTATGAATTTGCCGTGAAGGCTTCCGATATTTTATTCGGGAATGCCACTACCGAAATACTGCAAAGTTTAACAGAAGAACAATTGTTGCAGGTAATGGAAGGAGTTCCTTCTATCGAGATTACAAAAACGTCGCTTGATGCAGGTTACGAAATAGTAAGCTTCCTGGCCGATACACAGATCTTCCCCAGCAAAGGGGAAGCCAGGAAAATGTGGCAGGCTGGTGGATTGGGATTGAACAAGGAAAAGATCTCTACCGAAAAAACACAGATCATAAGCACCGATCTCTTGCGTGATAAATATTTACTCGTACAAAAAGGAAAGAAAAATTACTATTTGGTAAAGGCGGTTTAATTCTTCTTAGTGCGTTTTTTTTTCACGCAAAGACGCGAAGTATGCAAAGGCGCGAAGTTATATTCTGAAGAGACAGTACCGGCAAAAACGAGGCTCTTTGCTCCTTTGCTAACTTTGCGTCTTTGCGTGAAATGATTCCCCGCCAAGGCACCAAGGCGCAATTTTATTTTACACTTTTAATCACTTTCCACATTTCTTCCGCCACAAACAAATTACCCGCGGGTGATAAATGCACCCGATCAGTAGTAAGGATACCTGATTCTTTGTTTTGCGGATTGTTCCTGAGATTGTAATTGATAAATCCTGTCCGCAGATCTACCAAAGGAATATTGTTTTTGGCGGTAAATGTCCGCAACCAGTTGCTGTACATATTCAGGTCGCCATCCTGCTGGTTGGAATTGTCTGTACGTTCACCTATCACCGCAGGTGTACAAACAATTACTTTGCTTCCAGATGCCTGTATTTTTTTTACGACGGCTTCGTAGAAACGACCAAACTTATTATAATCTGTTCCGGTACTACTGGAAGCTTTGTGCCAAACATCATTCACACCCACATAGATCACCACGATATCGGCTTTGTGCTTTAACACATCTTCTTCCATGCGCAGGTAGAGGTCATAAATTTTATCACCACTAACCCCGGCACCGATCAGTTCATATTTATCCGCACCCAGTTCTGATATAATCAGCGAATCCATTAACTTGATGTACCCACCGGCCTTGATACCCGCCTGCGTAATGGAATCGCCAAAAAACACTACTTTCTTTTTCTTGTCAAAATTAAATGCCATAAGGATCATACTTGCTACAAATACTGCGAGGAGGATGAGTTTGCTGTTCATAGAGGAAGATTGCTATTTTAAATTTTGAATGATGAATTTTGAATGGTGTATGTAGAAATAGTATAAGATACCGTATTATGTTATTATTAATGCTGCTATTATTTCAGCTATTCTCTGTGTACCGGAGTTACAGAGATCGCTTTTAGTGCACAACACATTCAACATTTAAAATTCATCATTCAAAATAATGAGTTCCCTTCATCATTCAAAACAATCAATAAATATCCGTCATCACAGGTGTAGTGCTCGTTCCCATCAACTCCACAAATTTCCTTTCATCAACGAGATAACCGTTCCCCTTGGCACAGAAATGTACTTTCAGGTTTTCAATACTTAAGGGATTGCCTTCGGGTATATCGGCCATATTGCTGTAGCGGATATCGTGGCCGTCAACAATAATCACCAGTCCGCTGCCAATGGCTTCCATGCGGTTGCCCTGTGTAATTAACATGCCGGTATCTTCACCCAACCCGATGCCGATACAGGATGGGTTGGCAGATACAGCCTGTGCCAGTCTCGCGAAGCGGCCACGTTTTTCAAAATGCGAATCAAAGATAACCTGGTCCATAAACCCCAGACCGGTGGTAATTTTCACTTCCCCTTTCAAATGCGCACGGGTGGCATTGCCTTCATAGATCATGGTATTGCTCATGGCCATGGCACCTGCCGAAGTGCCGGCTACCACAAAGTCTTCCTGCAGGTATCTTTTCTTAATGATATCAAGAAAACGCGTGCCGCCGAAAATGGCGGAGAGTCGCAACTGGTTACCTCCGCTGAACATCACACCGGCACATCTGCTGATTCGTTGCAGGTAATCTTCGTTCAATGCATCTTCTCGGTTGCGGATATGAATCACCCCGATATCGGTGCAGCCAATCTTGCCAAAAGCATTCAGGTAATTTTCACCTACTTCATAGGGTATGGTAGAAGCCGTGGTAATCACTTCTATCCGGGCAGCGGTTCCGCCCGCTTCTTCCACAATGCGCCGTAAAATGCCCAGTTCAAAAAAATTCAGGTTACTACGGTATACTTCTCCTTTTTCAAGATCCGCACCTTTGTCTTCCGCGCCACCAATGGCTATCAGCTTTCCTTTGGGAATACTCATGCTTTCTAATTCGTTCCAAACAAAAATAAGTGTTTTGAATTGGTAAGCCATACCGAAAAAAAATGATACATTTCGTATGTAGCTATAAGCTCTTCGCTGTGAGCTGTGAGTAAAAGCTCGGGGCGCATAGCCCGGGCGGCGGCTACCGTACCTAAATTTGCCCTACATTATGAAAATTGAAGAAATCAAAATATTACGCGGTCCCAATTACTGGAGTGTTCGCCGTCCGCAACTGATACAAATGAAGCTCGACCTGGAAGAGCTGGAACAACGCCCTACCAACGAGATCAACGGTTTTCTGGAAAGACTGGAAACCCTGTTCCCTTCCATGTATTCGCACCGTTGCAGTGTGGGTAAGCCCGGTGGTTTTTTTGAACGTGTGAAGGAAGGTACCTGGATGGGCCATGTAATAGAACATATTGCCCTTGAATTGCAAACCCTGGCCGGTATGAATTGCGGTTTTGGCCGTACACGCGGCACAGGTAACCCCGGCGAATACCATGTGGTTTTTAATTATATGGAAGAAGATGCCGGCGTATATGCTGCCAAAGCAGCTGTGCGTATTGCGCAGGCATTGGTAGAGGATGTGCAGTATGATCTGGGTGTGGATATCCAGCAATTAAGAGAGATCCGGGAAGATACCCGCCTGGGCCCATCTACCGGTTGTATTGTGGAAGAAGCGGCCAAACGCGGCATACCTTATATCCGTTTAAACAAACAGAGCCTGGTGCAATTGGGCTATGGTGTACACCAGAAAAGAATACGTGCAACCATTGCCAGTACTACCTCCAATATAGCGGTAGATATAGCGGGCGATAAAGAAGAAACCAAGAGTTTATTGGGTGCCGCGGAAATACCCGTACCCGGCGGAACCGTGGTAAGAACAGAAGAAGGCTTGCATGATGCAGTAGAGAAATACAAATACCCATTGGTAATAAAACCCATTGATGGTAACCATGGCAAGGGCAATACCACCAATATTAATACCTGGGAGCAGGCTTTAAAAGCATTTGAAAGCGCCAAACAATATAGCCGCAGTGTAATTGTAGAGAAGTTTATTACCGGTGTTGATTTTCGTGTGCTGGTGATCAATTACAAATTCATCTGCGCCGCATTGCGTACACCGGCATCGGTAACTGGCGATGGGGTAAATACCATTCAATGGCTGATCGATGAAACCAACCAGGATCCGCGCAGAGGGTATGGACATGAAAAAGTACTCACTCAAATTACCATTGATGCCTCCAGCCAGAAAATGCTGGATGATAAAGGTTATACGTTAGACACCATTCCACCCAAAGACGAACTGGTACTATTAAAAACCACCGCTAACCTAAGTACCGGCGGAACCTCTACCGATGTTACGGATGAAGTACACCCGGTGAATATTTTTCTCGCGGAAAGAATTGCGAAAATCATCGGTCTCGATATCTGCGGCATCGATATTATGGCACCCGATCTGCGTACACCCATTTACGAAAACGGCGGTGCCGTACTGGAAGTGAATGCAGCCCCCGGTTTCCGTATGCATATAGAACCCGCCGAAGGACTCGCCCGCAATGTGGCCGAACCGGTAATCAATATGCTGTTCCCAAAGGGATCAGATGGCCGTATACCCATTATTGCCGTAACCGGTACCAATGGTAAAACCACCACCACCCGTTTAACGGCCCATATCTGTAAAACCGCCGGCCGCAAAGTGGGCTATACTACCAGTGATGGCGTGTACATACAGAACCAGATGATGATGAAAGGCGATTGCACCGGTCCGCTTAGTGCCAAATTCGTACTTCGCGATCCTACGGTTGATTTTGCTGTGCTGGAATGTGCCCGCGGCGGACTCTTAAAAGCCGGACTCGCTTTTCAAAACTGTGATGTGAGCATTGTAACCAATGTAACCGCCGATCACCTGGGACTGGGCGGTATCGACAGCCTTGAACAAATGGCCCGCGCCAAAGCCGTTATACCCGAGACCACGTTTAACCATGGTTTTGCCATTTTAAATGCCGAAGACGACCTGGTTTATGCCATGCACAAGGGGCTTACCTGCAATGTGGCTTATTTCAGCATGGACGAAAACAACCCGCGTATCCAGCAACACTGTAAAAAAGGCGGTTATGCGGCCGTGTACGAAAATGGCTATGTATCTATCCTGAAAGGCACCTGGAAGATAAGGGTGATGAAAGTGAGCGAGATCCCCATAACCTATGGCGGTAAGGCCCTGCACAATATCATGAACACGCTTCCGGCCATGCTGGCGGCTTACCTGTTTAAAGACATCAGCATTGAAGATATCCGAACCGCTTTGAGCACGTTTGTGCCATCGCCATCGCAAACGCCGGGCAGGTTGAACCTGTTTGAATTCAAGCATTTCAAATTCCTGGTAGATTTTGCCCATAACCCGGCCGGACTGGAACTTCTATGCGATTTTATCAAGAAAATGGATGGCGAACCCAAAGTGGGCATCATCAGCGGCACGGGCGACCGGCGCGACGATGATATTCGCGAGCTGGGCCGTATTTCAGGGCGCTCCTTTGATGAGATCATTATCCGCCAGGACAAAAACCTCCGTGGCCGCACAGCCGAAGAGATCGTGAACCTGCTGGTTGAGGGCATTAATGAAACCAAGACTTCCGATATCCCTATCACCATCATCTATAACGAAAAAGAAGCCATTCTATACGCTTACCAGCACGCCAAAACCGGCTCCCTTATCACTATCATGTGCGATGTAGTTGCCGAGGCGCTGGACCTTATCAAGGGGCTGAAGGAGAAGGAAGACAGTGAGTGATTAAGCATTAGAAATTAGGAATTAAAAATTATTGGGGTGTTACTCATTGTTAGGGGCCCGGCATAGAAAACATTGGGCGGCATCGTTGCGTCGCACACTTCGGTGGTTTGTTCCTGCCTCAGCCTAATTGCCATGTTTTGAACCATAAACCTGCCGGCAGGCAGGAACACCAAACTATAAAGGTTTACGAAGAATAACAAGAGAAATAGCCCCGTTGGGGCTATTTAATGCAAGACCCCTATTCGTATTCCACGCTTGAAAATAGCGGGCCAATACCTGCCTGTTTACCCTCCCTTTAATAGCAACACCGCTTTATGCAGGGATTTTCCTTTTTATGTAACGCTCCCCCTTCCCAGCCGGTAAAAGCAGGTCTGTAGCTGGTGGATGCTGCTCCAGACCCGATTCCACCCTACTAAAACAGATACCCGAAGCCGAACATGCCCTAGCCACTATGATCAGATGGGTGTTTGACTGTTAGTTCACCCACGCTTCACCCACAGTTCACCCACACCGGTGTGGGTGAACTGTGGGTGAAGTGTGGGTGAACTGTGGGTGAACCTCGAAAAAAGCCCGAATTTAGTGGCTTTCAGGCCATCAGGAAACAGCATATAGTTGTCTTACGGTGGGGAACCTTTAGGGGCTGGATTAAAAAATGGTGCAATCGATTAGTTTTTAATGTATTCTAACCAGTTGCTGGAATTAGAAACACTGGCTGCCAAATAATAACTATCAGCCTGTAGGCGAAGCAGCTATAAGCGGCTAGGGGGTGCGAGTAATAAATGAATTTATAAGACATTGCTATCCAATCTCTTGCTGGAAAAACCTTCCCCGGATTGCTTTTTGTTCTATGCCAGCATTTTTGTCCTTTGAAGGGGGCTTTGTCCGTATTTCGTTCGTATTTGGTTCGTACTTTCTTCGAGTGTTCTTCGCTTTTTACGTCTATTTCCCGGCCGAAACCCGAAGAACACTCGAAGAAGGGGCGAACAAAACACGGTTTAAGTAAGAGAAAGAGGCCCAGTGGCCCGCTATTTTGAATGATGAATTTTAAATGATAAACGAAAAGCATTCAAAATTTAAAATTCATCATTCAAAATAGTCCAACAAGGTTGTATTCGACTATTAAAGCAAGCTGATAACAACAAAATTGCCTGCGGTTGGCTTTGCAGCGCATATTTCCTGCCTGTGAAAGGCGGCCTGTAGTTGTTTGAAGACGATAATTTGGGTAAATGAACTTGTCGCAAACAATTCCCGACTCGTAGCAAATTATTTGCGTTAAAAGCACAACACGTTAACTGTTAATTATTAATTCCCCTCTCAGGGGCTAAAAAATTTGGAACAATTCACCTGCTCCCCTATTTTTGCACCCCATTCGACAAGAATGTGCGGATTGCCCGATAGTATAAGGGTAGTACAACTGATTTTGGTTCAGTATGTCGTGGTTCGAATCCATGTCGGGCAACGAAAGGGAAAGATGAGAGTCTTTCCCTTTTTTATTTAGCATTCTTAAAGGAGTTGTTGTTGGTCAGCGACCAATAACGGCGCGAGGAGGTTATCCTAAATATGCTTTCAATGCATTACTGTAACGTGCTTTCTGTAAACGTTTGATTGCCCGCTCTTTGATCTGTCGGATGCGCTCCTTGGTTAAATCGTATTTCTTGCCAATTTGCTCAATACTTACTCCGTCCTCTCGTTCCAAGCCGAAATAGGCATTTACGATCTCTGCTTCACGGGGACTCAGTGATTTAAGAATTCGGCGGATTTCGTCTCGCAGTGAATCTTGCATGATCTCTTCATCGGTTTCATCAGACCCTTGCAATAGATCGCCCATTGCAACATCTTCTGCTGAATTAACGGGTGCGTCAAGTGAGGTATGGCGCGTATTGCTTTGAAAAATATTATTCACCTCCGTTTGGCTCATGTCAAGAATTTCGGATAGTTCTTCTGTTGAAGGTTCACGTTCATGTTCCTGTTCAAAAGCCATGTAAGCTTTATTTGCTTTGTTATAAGTGCCGATTTTGTTTTGCGGCAGACGGACAAGCCGGCCCTGTTCCGCCAAGGCTTGCAAAATAGATTGGCGTATCCACCAAACGGCATAAGAGATAAATTTGAATCCTTTGGTTTCATCGAAACGTGAAGCTGCTTTAATCAGGCCCAGGTTACCTTCGTTGATAAGGTCACTTAAGGATAATCCCTGGTGCTGGTATTGTTTAGCCACAGAAACGACAAAGCGGAGATTAGCCTGAACCATTTTGTCAAGTGCCCGTTGATCACCCATTCTGATTCGTTGCGCCAGATTTGTTTCTTCTGCAACATTGATCATAGAAATTTTGGAGATTTCCTGTAAATATTTTTCAACGGATTGTGAGTCACGATTAGTGATCTGCGTTGCAATTTTGAGCTGCCGCATAAGGTGGAATTAGAATATACTGATTAAAAGAAATGGACGAAAAGAGAGGCGATTAAGTTGTAAAGGTATGAAAATTAATGCGTTAAGAAAGTTTCAAGTAAAAATACCCGCTATTTTGCCCTTTGAAAAGTGTTCTTTACTCTTTTATTGCCCAGCGTAACTTAGCAGAGCGTGCACGCGGGTTAGCAAAACATT
>JAZJYJ010000019.1:71874-130320 GCA_040390405.1 Bacteroidota bacterium | reverse complement strand
GTGAACTGTGGGTGAAGTGTGGGTGAACTGTGGGCCAACTGTGGGTCAAATAGCCGCCAATACCGAAGAAATTCCGGGAAATAGACATAGATTTCTTGCTTACAGGGTACGCAAAACAGCCTTGCTTTGAAGGGACGGGGAGCCACGAGAGGCCTTTTTTCAGGAAATGATTGAATAGCCGGTTTTATGCTGGATGGTACCAATCACCTGCTGGCTTACGCAATTCCATCAACTGGTTTCATTGAGCAAACGGTTTCCAGTTAAAACCGTTTCTATTGGTTAACGTGTTCCGCTCCTATGTTGCAGGTATTTCAGACGTTCACTATGGTGAAAAAGCATCCCTAACATACTGTACGCTCAAAAAACTGGCGTGCACCTATTTTCCCAATAAGAGAAGGCCAGAGAAAAGGGGCAATAAGAGTCGTTCTCTTTACCTCTTTTCTCTGGCCTTCTCTGATTGAAACAAAGATTCGCTGTAAAACTATCTCGTAGGTTTTTGAAACATGGGATTTACTATCTATTTTAACAATAACACCTTATTGGTTGGTAAGCGAACGGAACACTTCTTCCAGGCTATGCCCCTCGGTTTGGAGAGAAATGATATTGAGGTTGTTTTCGACCGCGAGATTTAGTAACTGCTTGCGAACCGAATCGGGGTTACTGGTTTCCAGTTGCCAGTTACCGGTTGCCAGTTGGCTTATGGTCAATACATCTTTAATTGTTTGCAGTAATTCTTCTTGAATAGCTTCTTTGAATTGAACAATTACAACATGTATTTCTTTCTTACTTCTTTGCAGGTTCACCAGGCTATCATCAGCCACCATATTGCCTTTGCTGATGATGATCACGCGGTCGCAGATGGCTTCTACTTCCTGCAGTATATGAGAAGAGAATAAAACCGTTTTATTCCGTCCCTGTTCCTTGATCACATTCCTGATCTCTATGATCTGGTTGGGATCGAGGCCACTGGTGGGTTCATCTAAAATAAGCACTTCGGGCTCATGTATTAATGCGGCGGCTAGTCCTACGCGTTGCTTATATCCTTTCGATAATTGTCCGATCTTCTTTTTAGATTCTATGGTTAAACCGGTTAGCGCAATTACTTTTTCAACCGCTGTTTTTGTGTCTTTGATCTGGTGAACACCCGCTACAAAACGGAGGTATTCCCGCACATACATATCGGGATACAAAGGATTGGCTTCCGGTAAATACCCGATCTTCTTTTTTACGGCGATGGGGTCTTTGGCCATATCCATTCCACAAACCATGGCGCTACCGCCATCTGCCTGAAGGTAGCCTGTAATGATCTTCATTGTGGTACTCTTACCCGCACCATTCGGACCCAGGAAACCCACAATCTCTCCTTTGTTTACCTTAAATGAAACACCGTTCACCGCTTTCTGTTCACCGTATTGTTTCAGTAATTGATTTACTTCAATAGACATGGCGCTAAATTATGTTGAATTTTAAATGATAAATGTTAAATGGTTAATGCTTTTCATTTTTCATTCGAAATACAACATCCAAAATAATCAGTCAATCAGTTCTTCTGAGTGTTCGGGAAGATGGTCATATTCGCCTTTCAGTGCATACCATCCAAAAATAACCATCCCAACCGCTATGGGAAGGAAGATGATGACAAATACACCCCACTGTATCTTCGTGTCCATTACCGGTTTTCTGGCGATCTCCGCAGCGGCTGTTTTAATGAGATATACTACCGCAACTGGTCCCATTAAAAGCCAGATAATGCCTGCAAAACGTTTGAGTTGGTTCATGCTATTTTATTTAATAACGCGTTGTACTATTAAAAGATTTTACAATGCCAGGGATTCTCTGTACAGCTCCAAATCTCTGTGTTGAAAAAAATAGAATCATCTTATTACAAAGCTCTTTTTCAACACAGAGATACAGAGAGCACTGAGTTTCACAGAGGAAGCTTACTATTACAACATGCTCAGACCTCTATCTCCGGATCAACCCGGTTATTAATATACAATGCACCGATCACCAGGCAAACCGCTGCAATAATGATCGGGTACATCAACCCAACCAGTTTATCATCGGTATAAATAGTAGTGAGCAATGTAGCGATGAAAGGTGTTAATCCACCAAATACGCCATTCCCAATATGATACGGCAACGACATAGAAGTATAACGGATCTTGGTTGGAAACAATTCCACCAGGAAGGCCGCTATCGGTCCATATACCATGGTTACATATAAGATCATGATGAATACCAGGAATACCATTTGCCAGTAATCACCGTTGCCAACTGTTTTAGAAATTTTTACATCTGGTTTTAAGGTAAGCTTGCCAGCCGCTGCATACAAAGTATCCTTCTTTGTTTCCGATAATACCATGCCATCTTCATAAAAATATTTATTGGTAATGCTTCGCAGCGTATCGGATGTATTCGGAATTGGTGTGCGGTTGGTTTTGATCTCTTTGCGTTCGGCGAGCTCCTGTTTGGTAGTTTGATCTGTAAGTTTTACGAGTTGTTTGAATAAGGGTTGATAGGTTACGATCGCCAGTAACATACCTGTAAGCATAATCCATTTTCTGCCTACCTTATCACTCCAGCTTCCAAATACCACAAAGAAAGGGGTGGCAAACAGGATGGCCCAGATCAGGATGGTTCGCGACTGGTCAAAATCCACCTTACAAACATTTTCAATAAAGGATTGCGCGTAAAATTGTCCCGTATACCAAACCACCCCCTGCCCCATGGTTGCACCAAACAAGGCCAGCAATACCATTTTCAGGTTGGCTTTATGACCGAAGCTTTCTTTTAGTGGGTTGACAGATGTAGTACCCGCTGTTTTCAATTTCTCAAACAAGGGCGACTCCTTCATCTTCATCCGTATATAAATAGAAACCACTACGAGGATAATAGAAACGAGAAAGGGAATGCGCCAGCCCCAGTCGTTAAACTTGGCAATGGATTTGGCCTGGTCTGCATCCAGCGAATGCCGGGTAAGCAGGATCACGCCTAATGATACAAACAAACCCAGGGTAGCCGTTGTCTGTATCCATGAAGTATAAAAACCTCTTTTGTGATGTGGTGCATGTTCCGCAACATAGGTGGCCGCACCTCCGTATTCGCCGCCCAGGGCAAGTCCTTGCAGTAAGCGCAATAGCAATACCAGTATCGGCGCGGCAAAACCAATGGTATCATAATTCGGGATCAATCCAATGGCAAAGGTAGAACCGCCCATGATCACCAGTGTAAGCAGGAACGTGTATTTACGGCCGATCAGGTCGCCCAATCTGCCAAATACCAATGCGCCAAAGGGGCGTACAATAAAACCTGCCGCAAAAGTGGCCAGTGTAGAAAGCAAGGCCGCCGTAGGATTGGTTTTGGGGAAGAACTGGTTGGCCAGTACGGTAGCCAGGCTTCCGAAAATATAGAAGTCGTACCATTCAATCAAAGTGCCGAGCGATGATGCGCCGATCACTTTCCAGATACCTTTGGTTTCTTTCATATGCAATTAAATCAGCATCAACTTACGCCAAAGGGTTGGTTTATCCAAGGGAGGTTGGGGGTATTTTAGGTAGCTGACGAACGCCATGAGTGGTGAGTGGTCAGTGGTGAGTCTTGTTTTACTGACCACTCACCATTCACCACTCACCATTCACGTCTCACGATTCCCGATTTTCATCATCCCATCGTATCTTTAACCTCTCCTAAACAACGGACCGTTATGTCGTACCCCTACCAGATCAAATCTTTTGAAGCGTACAAAGAAGCGTATCAGAAAAGTATTGAAGACCCTTCCGCTTTCTGGGCATCCATTGCCGAACATTTTACCTGGCGTAAAAAATGGGACACGGTTCTGGAATGGAATTTCAAAGAACCCAAAATCGAATGGTTCAAAGGGGGTAAACTGAATATTACGGAGAACTGCCTTGACAGGCATATCGTCGACAAAGGCAATCAACCCGCATTGATCTGGGAACCCAATGCACCGGATGAACACCACCGCGTATTGAGTTATAAAAAATTACTGGAGAAGGTTTGCCAGTTTGCCTATGTACTCAAAAACAATGGCGTAAAAAAAGGCGACCGTGTTTGTATTTACATGGGCATGATACCCGAACTGGCTATTGCCGTATTGGCCTGTGCAAGAATTGGTGCCATACACAGCGTGGTATTCGGTGGGTTTTCTGCGCAAAGCATCGCAGACAGATTATACGATGCGCAGGCGGAATACATTGTTACCTGCGATGGTGCCTTTCGTGGTGCCAAAGACATTCCCTTGAAAAGCGTGATTGATGATGCTTTAGTTGGTAACCGGACCGTAAAACGCGTAATTGTTTGCACCCGAACCCATACACCCATATCCATGCTTAAGGGAAGAGATGTATGGTGGGAAGAGGAAATGAAATATGTAGAGGAACAGGGATTAACTTTTATTGAAGCGGAAGAGATGGATGCGGAAGATCCCTTATTCATCTTATATACCTCCGGTTCTACCGGCAAACCCAAGGGCGTGGTACATACCTGCGGCGGGTATATGATCTGGGCCAATTATACTTTTGTAAATGTGTTTCAGTACAAACAGCACCAGGTACACTTCTGTACGGCGGATATTGGGTGGATCACAGGGCATACCTATATTGTTTACGGCCCCTTAAGTGCAGGCGCCACTTCTTTGTTATTTGAAGGTGTTCCCACTTTCCCGGATGCGAGCCGTTTCTGGAACATCATTGATAAGTTCAAAGTAAATATTTTTTATACGGCGCCAACCGCCATCAGAAGTCTGATGGGTTTTGGCATCGGTCCCTTACAGGGAAAAGACCTTTCCTCACTGGAAGTATTGGGCACCGTTGGTGAACCCATTAACGAAGAAGCCTGGCATTGGTACGATGAACATGTAGGAAAGAAAAAATGTCCCATTGTAGATACCTGGTGGCAAACAGAAACCGGCGGTTGTTTGATCAGTAACCTTGCGGGCATTACGCCATCTGTGCCAAGCTGGGCCACATTACCTATGCCGGGTTTGCAAATGGTATTGGTAGATGAAAATGGAAAAGAAGTTATCGCCGAAGGTGATGAAACCGTTTCGGGTAATCTCTGCATCAAAGCCCCCTGGCCCGGCATTTTACGAACCACGTATGGGGATCATGAAAGATGCCGCACCAATTATTTTGCCACCTACGAGAACATGTATTTTACCGGCGATGGTGCCATGCGCGATAAGAATGGCTTTTACCGGATCACCGGCCGCGTAGATGATGTATTGAATGTAAGCGGTCATCGCATTGGTACTGCAGAGGTAGAGAACGCCATCAATATGCACGCAGGTGTGGTAGAAAGCGCCGTTGTGGGTTACCCGCATGATATCAAAGGACAGGGCATTTATGCCTATGTGATTTACCAGGGTTCTCATGGACAGGATACCCATGGCACCGCGGAAATGATCCGGAAAGACATTCTCCAAACAGTAACAAGAATTATTGGCGCCATTGCCAAACCAGATAAAATTCAATTCGTAAGCGGCCTTCCTAAAACAAGGAGTGGAAAAATTATGCGTAGGATCTTACGCAAGATCGCCGAAGGCGAAACACAGAACCTGGGAGATACTTCTACCTTACTTGATCCAGCCGTTGTAGATGAAATTAAAAATGGCAAGCTATAAGCCCCTCTCTGGGCAACCTCTGCCACTCCGCGCCTCTGCGGTGAATGTTTTTCACCGCAGAGGCGCGGAGAGCGGGGAGTTTACGCAGAGTTATTTCACTACGAAAAAGGGCCACCTGCGTTATCTTCTCAACACAGCTATCCGCACCTTCCTGATCTGCCGCTCCGCTTTCGCATGTAACTGCCGGTGATAGAGAACCCATCCGCCTAAAGCACCTATCAGGCTTCCCAATACAATATCTATAAACCTTGCAGATACCAGTGTAGCCGGGTTTACAGACATGGCCCTGCCCGCTTCAGCAAGTAATAGCGTAAGTGGTGTAACGAATATTACCGCAAGTCCGTAATGACGCACGATCAGCATTTCAACAACAAATTGCAATACTAAAATGCTGATGCAAACACTAAGCGGTGTAAGATGAAACGATAAGATAACCCAGGTAATGCCCAGTCCGATATATGTACCCAATATTCTTTGTAAACTTCTTTGCCATACATGACGCGTACTGATGCCCTGCATTACGGCGATACAGGAAATAGGTACCCAGTAAGGATTGCTTAATTGTAATAAATGAGCCACGAGCAAAGACAGTCCCACTACCAACCCAATAATAGCAGAATCAATTACACTGCTATACCTGCGTTGCGGTACCGGAGCCACTTCTTTTTTAGTTAACTTCTTTTGTTTGAGTAACTGGCCATAACAGAACGCGAGTACACAGGCCAGCAGGGTTCCCATTCCAATCAATACTACTTTCTGCGGAATGATGGACAGCTGATACGGCATACAACTGCCCATGGAAACCAGCATGATAAAAAAGAAATTTCCCGGCGACTTCAGATTAAAATAACGTGTAATCCAATGAACGCCAAAAGCCAGTATCCCCAGCATTAGTGAAGAGACAAATGCATTAAAACTAAAGAGAAGGCCTATGGCCAGAGAAAGCATAAAACCGAGCGAGCAACCCAGCATAGTAACCATGCGCTTACCCGGCGCGGCAGCGGGCAGGTATAGAATAACCAGCCCACCCGTACAGGAAAGAATCGCATAGTTCAGTTTCCCAAAAAATAATCCGATCAGTAAAGGAATGCCTACACAAAGAGATGCCAGTACCGGGAAATGCCATAGTCGCTCTGTTTTCTTTAGTTCAAACAGTGCGCGTATTTCTCTGCGGACCAAATATCGGATGCGTTTATTCATGCGGCTGATCTTCCCATTAAGTTAAACTAAAATCGCATTCATTCTGCCAGTATTAAGATTTTGGGTAGCATGTCATCTGAAAGTTGATTAAATCGCAAGTGTTCGGAAGATTTCAGGGTTAGGCTGAAATTCAATAAATAATTACTGAGCCAGTTCATGATCTGTGAATATGAAAGATCGATGAAAGACAAAGAATAAGCCGCAGATTCGCAGATTGTATTTAATCTGCGAATCTGCGGCTTATCTACTTTATCCGTTGTTGACTACCCTTTCATCAAAGACAAGCTCGTTCCATCCCACTGCGGAAACAGTTTCTTATTATCATTGATCTTTAAATGCCCATTCGCCACCGAGCTGAATACAGAACGGAAATCCGTACTCACTGGCAAATCGCGCCCATCTTCCAGATCTTCTTTCGCGAGTGATTTGATATTGTTATATACTTTACCACCCTGCACATCATTACCCAATACAAACAAACAACTGGCACGGCCATGATCTGTTCCACCAGTTCCGTTCTGGTGAGCCGTGCGGCCAAATTCGGTCATGGTCATTACGGTTACTTCATCCTGGTAAGCTTCCATGTCTTTCCAGAAAGCCGCAATGCTATCGCTGAAATCTTTCAGGTTACGGGCCAATGCACCATTGGCGGCACCCTGGTTAAAATGCGTATCCCATCCACCACTTTCGGCAAATGCTACTTCCATTCCCACTTCCATTTTAATTAAGGTTGCAATCTGTTTTAACGAATTGCCCAATGCCGATGCCGGATACACCACACCAGCTGCGGGTTGATAGTTCTTAATATTATTCACGTTTAGCATCTTCATCGCATCAAAACTTTCCTTTCCTGTTTTATTCAGTATCTGGCTCGATGTCTGATCGTACAATGATTCAAAAGATTTGGATGCGAGGTTGGTAGCTAGCGGATTGCCCCGCATCTGTATCGCAAACTCCTGCAGGTTATTGATAGCGAGCGATTCATTATCGCCATACAAACTTCTTGGTAGGGAACTGGTTAAACTCACCGCGCGAAAAGGGGAGCCTTCATGTCCCAGTAAACCCACGGCCCGGTTAAGCCATCCACTGGTACTGCTTTTACTGAAGGGGGTTCCGCTTTCCATATAATCCTGCGCATCAAAATGACTGCGTGTTGTATTCGGACTGCCTACACCGTGAACAATCGCCATTCTTCCTTCGGTGAAGAAAGGAGCGAATGCATTTAAGGATGGGTGCAATCCAAAACGTCCGTCAAGATCGATCATCTTCCCGTCTGCTTCCGCCGGACTCATATAGAGTGTTGGGCGCAATGCTTTCAGATTCGGATCCGTGTAAGGGCTCACTGCCATTAATCCGTCCATTGCGCCTCGCTGAAAAATGCAAACGAGTACTTTATTTTTTTTGTAGGGAGACAGGATCTTCCTGCTATCTGCGGCCCTTGCAATAAAAGTGGGCACACCACCAACGCCTGCGGCAAACAGCGCCAGCGCGCCAGACTTCATAAATGCTCTTCTATTAACCATACTGCTATTTTTTATCTCCGTGAACCTCTGTTACTTTGTGTCTCTGTGGTAAAGCCTACGCTTCGATCTTTTCTCACCACAGCGCCTCAGAGATACAGAGTTGCACAGAGGGATTTTACTTTCTCTGAAACTCGGGTGATCCAATAATAATACCCGCTACCTGCGAAACCGTATTGGTATTACCCGCTACATACAAAGTAGTAACCGGTAAATTCTTTTTACTTAGCGCGGCTCTTTCATTAGCTTTTCTTTTTCTTCTGTTAGGCGGCGCAGCTGCCACCATATCGTCCTGCTGCATCGTACTGTTCGCATCAGGGGTAACCGTCGTCTTCCCAGCCGCATCATTGATCTTCTGCTCCAGGTTGGTATCACGAACCATAGCGGTTAAGCGTCGAATATTTTCATCCTGGTCGCGCTCTGGTAACAATATTTTACTGTAAATAACCAGTGCCGCTTCCGCGCTTTCGGGTTCATGGTTATCATTCAATGCGGCTAGGTTTAGTTTTACACCGGGAATTTTTTCAGTAGCGAATGCCAATCCAAAATTCATCCTGTTCAGTAATGATCCTGTATTGATCCAGTACCCGGCCCTGTCGGGGAAACCGGTTGGTGCCTGGTAATAATAAAACCGCTGTCCCATTCGGGTACACCAGTTAAAGATCTGGAAGGGTTGCTGCACATCTGCATTGGTAGCGCGTATCGCACTGATGGCAAATTCGAAAGGTGATTTTACTTTTTCGCGCATGGCTTTGGTATCCCAGAACTCACGGCTGTTTACCATCGTAATTAAAACAGTTTTGATATCGCCATTGCTTCTCAAAAATGCATCCGTCATTTTATTAACCAGCTCAGCGGAAGGTGTATCACTCACAAAACGGGTAGCCAGCTTGGTGGAAATAAATTTTGCAGTAGAAGGGTGACTAGCCAGCATTTGCAATACCCGCCGTCCTTCTTCATAACCTCCATTAGCTGGAAAACTTTTTCCAAGGATGGTTTTGGCGCTCTCATCATGTTTATCTGCACGGAATAAAAAATCGCCTTCCACCACAAATCCTTTTCTTTTCAATAACCCGGGACCTGCAGCTTCCAGTAATTTAAAACCAGGCCCATCTTTGTACATCGGCATAATGCTCCAGCCTGTGAGTGCGCGGGCAACGGTGGTTACATCCTGTTGTGTATATCCGCCATCAACACCCAGTGTATGCAGTTCCATAATTTCACGGGCGTAATTCTCATTTAGTCCTTGTGTTTTTTTAACAGCAATGGCTTGCTGTAAAATTTTTGCACCTGGCTTTGAAGTATCATTGGCCATATCCTGCAAACGCTGCTTGGCCTGACGTGCCAATGCATTTTTCTCCTGCTGGCGCGACATATCATTATCCATACTAACACTGGATGCATTGTCTAAATACTCCAGCATGGCCGGATGTTTGGCAGTAGCTTCCAATAAGGTTTCAAAATTGCCCAGTACATTGGGGCGAATGGCATCACGCTCATACGTAAGTACATACTGCTGGCATTGCCCCTTGGTAAGCGATACATTGAAATGATTGAACCAAAAATCTGTCAACACTTCTTGCAGCTGGTTTTGTCCGTATGCTGCGCGGACTATTTTCTGGTTAACGATCTGGCGCTGTAATTCCTGCGGGGCTTTGTAGCCCTGTTCGTCCATGATCTTTTTTAGTTGTGCGCGGTACTCAGGCTTATCAAGGTTGCGAACAGAATCCTTGTTAAATAAATTATTCTTAGCCGCTATGCGTATGATCTGCCCCGCGTTGAGATATGTGTTCACGATGCTTTCATTATTCAGCGCCAATGCTTCGTAATTATCAACGGGCAAGCGTTTGGTCACTTCTTCGTCGGGCAGGCTGCCATCGAGTTGTTGCTGCAACCATTTGTCGAGGCCCATCTCTGTTACTTCTTTTACCTGTCCGGGTTTTGTACCAAATGTAAAACGGCTCAGAAGATGCGCGGCTGCCTGCTCCTGGGTGAGTCCCATCTTTTTATACGGCATATTAATCCTGGGCTCGCTGTTGCTATGGCTACCCTGTACAAAAGCCGAGAGCACTGTTAAAACAGCCCCTACCGTAAAAGTTTTATACATGCGTCTGAAATTCATATCAACCGTTTTTGTTTTGACAGATTCTGAGACAGATGGTTTAATGATCCGGATAAGATAAAAAAAATCCCGGTGGTTACGCAACCACCGGGATCCCTGTTAACATATCTAACTCATTATGCTTCTGTTTTTTTAATGGCTACGCGATAGAGGATCAATCCCATAATGGCAAAGAAGATGGTACCCAGTATAAAATAGCCGCCCTGCGAAAGACTGCCGACAATACCTGCTTCCATGCTAATGGCTTTCAGGAACTTCTCACCGCTATCCGATCCCGCCAGGAAAGCAATGATCACACCCGCTACCGCACCACCTGCTACAAGACCTGTGGCAAAAAGATTTCCTTTGCCCAGTTCTTCTTCCTCCGCATTGAGTTTGATATTGGCTTTTTTCTGTTTCGCTTCTACTATCCCGCGAATGGCGCCACCAATAAAGATCGGAAGCGTAGTGGCCAATGGCAGGTACACACCAATCGCGAAGCTTAATGATTTGATACCGCAAAGTTCCATGGTAACGGCAAGAAAAATTCCGACAACTACATATTGCCAGTCGAGGTTTTGAGACAAGATCCCCTTGATCAGCGTAGCCATTAAGGTTGCCTGCGGCGCAGGATATTTATCGGAACCAATGGCATGTTGCACACCTTGTTGTAGCATTTCTGTTGTTGGCCTGTCGAGGAACTTAACCGTTAATCCGATCACGATCGAAGAAACGATGGCACCTACAAACAAAGCGATCTGCTGGTTACGTGGTGTAGCCCCCACAATGTATCCGCTCTTCAGATCCTGCGAAGTAGCGCCGGCATTGGCTGCCGCGATACAGATCATACCACCTACCACCAGTACCAATGGCTCAAATGCTTTACCTGTCCAGCCCACACTTAAAAAGATCAGGCTGGTTCCCATCACCGTAGCAATGGTCATGCCGCTGATGGGGTTATTGGAAGAACCAATCAATCCAACAATACGCGACGATACGGTTACAAACAGCGCCCCAAATAAAATCACCAGCACACCGATCAATAATTTTTGTAAAAAACTATCCCCCGGCACTTGTGGTAATACCGCAATTAAACCAATCAATGCCAAACTGCCTATGCCGACCACTTTCAGGTTCAGGTCTTTTTCTGTACGCAATACAGCGGTAGCGCCCGGTTGGTTATTGGCTTTTAAAGAAGCCACACTTCCTTTGATGGACTTGATGATGGTAGGAATGGTTTTCAACAAAGTAATGATACCACCCGCCGTAACGGCACCGGCACCTACCTGGCGGATATAAGCATAATAAATAGCCGCAGAATAATCTGCGAAACTATGTGTTACCGGATCCCAGCCACCCTTACCACCTGCTTTGGAAATATCAGCGAGATAGCCCAGCTTGGCCAACTGCATGGCAATCACATCAGAGGGAACCAGGGTTGATAACAATGGGATGAATACCATCCAGCTTAATACACTACCCGCAACCAATACTCCCGCAATCTTCGGGCCGATAATATAACCTACACCCATATACTCAGGCGTGATCTCTCCAGTTACTTTGGCGGAAGGAAAGAATTTATTGATCTGCTTGGTGGCATAAAAAGGAGTTTCGGCAATCACATGCAATACTTTCTGCAGAATGGCATAGGCAAATGCAACACCTAATCCCCAGAAAGCGGTCTTGGCAAAATCGCCGCCTTTTTCTCCGGCCTTCAATACATCGCCGCAGGCAGTTCCCTCGGGATAAGGGAGGTTATCATGTTCGTTTACAATAAGTGCTTTGCGAAGCGGGATCATTAACAAGGTTCCCAATAAACCACCGATGATCGCAAGGATCAGGATGGTTAAGTAATTAAAATATTCAGCACTGCTCGGCGATGATAAAAACAGGAAGCCCGGCAAAGTAAATGCCACACCCGCTGCAATGCTTTCGCCAGCGGAACCGGTGGTTTGAATAATGTTGTTTTCGAGAATGGTGGTCTTTAGAAATTTTCTTCCCAGTGTAATCGCGATAACGGCGATGGGAATGGAAGCTGATACGGTTAACCCCGCTTTCAATGCGAGGTATACCGTGGCTGCACCAAAGATTACCCCGAATAAGCTACCTACCAGGATCGACTTCACGGTAAGTTCCTTCATGTTCGTTTCGGGCGCAACAAAAGGCTTGAATGTTTTTTTCTCATCAGACATAATAGGCAATTTTAGTTAGGGTGATGGGGGTAATTGGTTAAAGAAGTTAAAAGAGTTAAAGTAGTTAAAAGGGTTGACGTGGTTATATGGACCGTTTGCTTTATTGAACTCCCTCCGTGTAACCCAGTGTTCTCTGTACCTCTGTGTTGAAAAAAGATCCATTCTAAAGATGTTTCATTTTTCAACACTGAGGCACAGAGGTTGGGAGCTGCACAGAGAATTTCTACTATTTATAGCACAACTGATTAGTTACAGAAAAACTGAACTGACCCTTTTAACCACTTCAACCCTTTTAACTACTTTAACCCATTTAACAACACAACAGGTTTTTCCAATATCTTTAAAAATCCAAAATACAACTTATGAGTGAAATACAAAGCGGGGTAAAGAAAACAGGGATGCCCAAAGCCGTACCATACATTATCGGAAATGAAGCGGCGGAACGATTTAGTTTTTATGGTATACGTTCCGTAATGAGTACGTTCCTGGTAGCACAGTTTTTCAATCCTACCATGAATCCCATGTTGCAGCAGGTGGCCGAAGCCAAGTCGAACGAAATGGTGCACATGTTTGTATTCTTCGCTTACCTGGCCCCAATGGTGGGTGGTATTATGGCCGATTGGTTCTTTGGCAAATACAAAGTGATCCTATATGTATCTATTATTTACGCCATCGGAAACCTGGTATTGGCATTGTCTACCAATAACCTCACTTTGTTTTCCATTGGCCTACTGGTGATTGCGGCGGCGGCAGGAGGGATCAAATCCTGCGTATCGGCCAATGTGGGCGACCAGTTTGATAAATCGAACGAGCACCTGCTTTCCAAAATGTATGGTTGGTTTTATTTTACCATTAATACCGGCTCAATCGTATCCACCATTTTTATCCCGATCATTTATAACAAATACGGACCTAAGCTGGCTTTTGGCATACCGGGTGTATTGATGTGTATGGCAACTGTTATTTTCTGGCTGGGAAGAAAAAAATATGTACGTGTACCACCATCCGGTATCAAGCGTGAGAATTTTATGGTGATCAGTTTCTGGGCCATCGTACAATTATGTAAGAAAAAAACCGGACAGGGATTCTGGGAGAGATTGCGTGCTGAAAGAAATTTTTCCGCCAAATCCATCGATGGCGTACAGGCCGTTTACCGCATCCTGATGGTCTTCGCCTTTACGCCGATCTTCTGGGCGCTATGGGATCAAAACCTTGCCGAGTGGGTATTACAGGCCAAAAAACTTGACCTGACCGTATTCGGTTACACTTTATTTGCGGAACAGATCCAAACCTTTAACCCTATTTTTCTCGTGGGTATGATTCCGGTAATGACGTATGGCGTATTTCCTTTATTGGAGAAAATGGGACTGAAAGTAACGCCGCTCAGAAAAATTGGCGCGGGTTTATTACTCACTGCCATCACTTTTGTCATCATTGCTTTATTACAGGAAAGTATAGATAAGGGAGGGCATCCGAGTGTTTGGTGGCAGATACTGGCTTACCTGATCCTGGCCGTTGCCGAGATCCTGGTTTCCATGACCTGCCTGGAATATGCATACACCCATTCCCCAAAATCCATGAAAAGTACCATGAGCGCCTTGTACCTGCTCGGTATTTCTTTGGGTAATGTGTTTACCAGCCTGGTCAATAAAAGTATTGCCAACAATGGTTTTTTTGCCCAGTTTACCGGCGCAAGATATTACTGGTTATTCATTGGCATCATTTCTGTTTTCTTTGTATTGTACCTTTTTATCGCAAAAAGATTGCCTGAGAAAAGCTATGTAGGTGTGAAAGAGGATTAAGTTATGAATGGTGAATGGTCAATTGTGAATGGTGAATAAAAAACATTGACCATTCACCATTCACCATTCACAATCGCCTACTTTCGCGAAGCAATCGGATAATCATGAACATTCTACTACTCGGCTCCGGCGGGCGTGAAAACGCACTAGCCTGGAAAATGGTGAAAAGCCATCACTGCGACCATTTATTTATAGCCCCGGGCAATGCCGGCACTTCGCAATACGGAACCAATCTCGACATCTCCGTAACAGATTTTACTGCCATCAAACAAACCTGTATCGACCAGAAAATAAAGATGCTGGTGGTTGGTCCCGAAGAGCCGCTAGTAAAAGGTATCTATGATTTTTTTCAGAACGATACACAACTGCAGCACATCATTGTAGTAGCGCCATCCGCAGAAGCGGCACAGCTCGAAGGAAGCAAGGCATTCAGCAAAAAATTCATGCAGCGCCACCATATTCCTACAGCAGGCTATGCAGAATTTACCGCGGATAATTTTGAAGAAGGAAAGCAATACATCACCCAACACAGTTTGCCTGTTGTATTAAAAGCCGATGGCCTTGCCGCCGGAAAAGGTGTGGTAATTTCAGCATCGCACGAAGAAGCCTTGAACGTGTTTGAAGAAATGATCCTTCGCAAACAATTCGGCGAAGCCAGCAGCAGGGTGGTGATCGAAGAATTTTTAGAGGGCATTGAAGTAAGTGTGTTTGCATTGACCGACGGAGAAGTATACCAGATTATCGGCCATGCAAAAGATTACAAACGCATTGGCGAAGGCGATACCGGATTGAACACCGGTGGCATGGGATGTGTAAGCCCCGTACCTTTTATGGATGCCGTATTTATGCGGAAAGTAGAAGAAAGAATTATCAAACCCACCATTAACGGACTTGCTAAAGAAAAGCTAAACTATCATGGTTTTGTTTTCTTTGGTTTGATGAATGTAAAAGGAGAACCTTTTGTAATCGAATACAACTGCAGAATGGGCGATCCGGAAACAGAAGTGGTAATGCCTTTACTGCAAACAGATATTGTTGCATTATTCGCCGCGATGGATAATGGCACATTAATTGATGCTAACATAGAATTCTATCAACAAAATTGTGCAACAGTGATGGCAGTTAGTGGAGGTTACCCGGGAGATTACAAAAAACATTTGCGTATTGACGGATTAGCGGATTTATCTATTGATGACTCCATTGTTTTTCACGCAGGAACAACATTACTGGATGGTAAAGTTGTTACAAATGGAGGTCGCGTACTCACCGTTACTTCCTATGGTGATACACTCACCGATGCGGTGAACAAATCCAAAAAAGTACTGGAGAAAATCTCCTTTGAAGGCATGTATTACCGGAAGGATATCGGGTACGAATTTTCGTGAACCGTGAGGCGTGAATCGTGAGTGTTTGAATGGCATACCCTCAACCTTATTTGCAGCAATAACGGAAGCGTCCCTCACCACTCACCATTGCCCACTCACCATTTTCTCCAAAACCCCTGAAAAATCAGTATTTTGGCTTTGTTATTTCCATTAATTTCAGTCACCTTTGCAAGCATTACTAAACACATTCGAACTTTTTATATACAATGGGATTGTTTAACTTTTTCACACAAGAGATTGCCATGGATCTGGGTACTGCCAATACCCTGATCATTCATAACGATGAAGTGGTTGTAAACGAGCCTTCCATTATTGCCCTGAACCGCAATAACATGAAGGAAGTGCTGGCCGTGGGCAAGAAAGCGTTGATGATGCACGAAAAGACCCATGAAAGTATCCGAACGGTTCGTCCCTTGAAAGATGGCGTAATCGCTGATTTTAACGCTGCCGAGCTGATGATCAGGGAGTTGATCAAGATGATCTACCCTAAAAAACCCTTGTTTCCACCCAGCTGGCGCATGGTGATCTGTATCCCCTCCTCCATTACCGAAGTAGAAAAACGTGCCGTTCGCGATAGCGCTGAGCAGGCAGGAGCCAAAGAAGTATACATGATCCACGAACCCATGGCAGCAGCCCTGGGTATCGGAATAGACGTGGAAGAACCCGTTGGTAACATGATCATCGATATCGGGGGTGGAACCACCGGTATTACCGTGATTGCCCTCGCAGGTATTGTTTGCGACCAGAGTATCCGTATCGCCGGTGATGAATTTACGGCCGATATCATGGAAGCCCTGCGCCGTTACCATAGCTTACTGATTGGTGAGCGTACCGCGGAGCAGATCAAGATCAATGTAGGCGCAGCCATGAAGGACCTCGACAATCCACCCGATGATCTTCCTGTAAATGGCCGTGACCTGGTTACCGGTATCCCTAAACAGATTATGGTAAGCTACCAGGAAATTGCCGAAGCTCTCGACAAGAGCATCTTCAAAATTGAAGAAGCCATCCTCAAAGCCCTTGAAACCACTCCACCCGAATTGGCCGCAGATATTTACCGCCGCGGTCTGTACCTCACAGGTGGTGGTGCATTGCTTCGTGGACTTGACAAAAGACTGAGCGCCAAGATCAAACTCCCCGTACATGTAGCCGACGATCCATTAAAGAGCGTAGTACGTGGTACCGGGCTGGCCCTTAAGAACTACCAGCGTTTTCCATTTATTATGAGATAATTTGAGATGACTGATGATAGATGCCAGATGCAGAAATACACCTGGTATCTGCCAAGTAATAGCTAACATCCACCGTGAAAAACATTTTTCTCTTCATACGCCGATACCTTAGCTTTTTCAGCTTTTTGCTGTTGCAGGTGATAGCGATCGTCATGTTGAGCAATAGCAGTAAAACACACCAGGCTTTTTTTGCTTCCACTGCCAATGAAGTAACCGGCAATATCAATAAGCGATACAGCGGACTCCGGGATTATTTCGGATTGAAAGAAACCAATCGTTTACTGGCCGAAGAAAATGCCCGCCTCCGGAATTTATTACCCGCTAACTTTCAGTCGCCCGATAACAGCAAACAACATTTTGTTGACTCACTGGTCAAAGACAGCCTGGGTCATTTACGCAAATACACCTGGCTACCCGCCAAAGTGGTATTCAATACCTATAGTCTGCAAACCAATTACATTACCATAGAACGAGGTTCCGACCAGGGAGTGAAAAAAGGAATGGCAGCGATTTGTCCCCAGGGCATTGTAGGCGTGGTGGTAGAAACCAGTGCCAACTTCAGTAAGATCATGAGCCTGATACACCGCAACAGCAAGGTAAGTGCCATGCTTAAGAAGGACCAAAGTACCGGTAGCCTTGAGTGGGACGGATCCGATCCCGGTTACCTCACGCTACGGAATGTGACCAAGGGCGCCAAAGTGGCCAAAGGAGATTCCGTGGTAACCAGTAATTATTCGGCCAATTTCCCCTCGCAACTAATGATCGGAACGGTAGCAGAGATCGCCTCCGAATCATCCAGTAATTTTTATTCGCTAAAGATAAAAACCGCCACCAATTTTTTCAGTATCCAGTATGTGTACCTGATCGAAAACGTACGTTACACAGAACAGGTGCAGCTGGAAACCAATACGCTTAAAACACCATGAGCAGCCTGCTGAAAAATATTATCCGTTTTGTCCTGTTCATTCTTTTTCAGGTGTACATACTGAACCAGGTACCGCCTTTGCACCAGTTCATTGTACCCTATATCTATTTTTTATTCATTCTCTGGCTACCTTTTAACATCAGTCATTTCTGGCTATTGATCATCAGTTTTGTGTTTGGCCTTACATTGGATTTTTTTACCGGCAGCTATGGCCTCCATGCCGCACCCTGTGTACTGATCGCTTATATCAGGCCATTCTTACTCAACCTGTTAATACCGCAGGATACCACCGAGCAGAGTTATATCGAACCCGGTCGCAAAAGCATGGGCTGGGCGCCGTATGCATTGTATGTTGGGATCCTCAGTTTTGTACACCATTTTTACCTGGTATTGATAGAATGGCTGCAGTTTGGCACCTTTCTTTATTTCATTGGTAAAGTAGCCGGTAACACAGCCATCAGTTTATTAATGATCCTGATCGCCGAATTGTTATTTAACAGAACCGGGCGTTACAGGGCTACTAAATAATTACGAGTATACGGGCATCAGTGACCACACCTGGTATACTGGAATTCGTTAGATTTTTACAACCTGCTTTCACCTCACATATATGAACAACTTTTTTTTCAACGGCTGATACAAGCATCGCTGCATTTCAGCAACTTTGGTACGTTATTAGCTACGAACCAGGGTCGATAGACAATGGTTCCCACACATCACTCATTTCATCTTTCTTAGCAAACAGGTATGCCGGTATTTAATCAAAGCAGGGGGCGGATCGTACAGATCATTTTTGCTGTTGTGTTCTTTGTTATCGTAGGGCAACTGGTCAATCTCCAGTTATTCTCGGTAAAATACAAACTGGCCGCAGAGAACAATGCCATACTCCGAAAGATCATTTATCCCGACCGGGGTATTATTTTCGACAGAAAAAGAAGGGCCATTCTCGAAAATGCCATTAGTTACGACCTCCAGGTAATTCCTTCCGAAACAAGAGGAGTAGATACGTTTTCGCTCTGCCGCTTATTGAATATCGATACAGCTGAATACAGGAAAAGAATGCGTGAGCTTATTTTTAAGAATGGTTATGTAAAACCGGGCATTTTTGAACCATTGCTTACGGTTGAAACCTATGCAAGACTGAATGAGAACATTTATAAATTCCCGGGCTTTACGTTAACGGAGCGCTCCGTAAGAACCTATCCTTATAGCGCGGCCGGGCATGTATTGGGATATATCAGGGAAGTAGATACTTCTTTTCTGAGAAGGCACAAAGATGAAGGTTACCAGATGGGCGATTATGCGGGCATGACCGGACTGGAACGTTCTTATGAAAAAGTTTTGATGGGACAACGTGGTGTAAAGAATTATATACGCGATAACAAAAGCCGTATACAGGGCGCTTATGAAAACGGAATATACGATACGGCGGCAGTGGCGGGAAGAAACATCCATACCAGTTTAGATGTTGAATTACAAAAACTGGGTGAGAAATTAATGAGCAACAAAGTAGGAAGCATTGTTGCTATCGACCCCAGAACAGGCGGTATTCTCTGCATGGTCAGTGCCCCAACCTATGATCCCAATTATTTAACCGGCAGTCAGCAAAAAAGGCATTTTGCCGATTTGCTGCTCGACCCCCGCAAGCCTTTTAACAACCGAGGCCTGGGAACGTATTATTCTCCCGGCTCTACTTTTAAAACCGTGGTAGGTATTATTGGATTAACGGAGGGTGTAATTGATCTTAAAACAACGGTATCCTGCCCAGGCTATTTTACTGGCTGCGGAACCGGTAAACCCAAATGCCTTGACCCAGGTGTATTCGACTTTAAAGAGGCCGTTGCGCATAGCGATAACAGTTATTTCTCTACCGTGTACAAAAGATTACTGGAAGAGTCTAAATATCCTACTACAGATAGTGCCATAGCCGGATTTAATGTGTATGCCAATTCATTCGGCCTTGGGCATAAACTTGGGGTAGATCTCCCTTCAGAAAAAAATGGTTTGATCCCCGTGGCATCCAATTACTACAAAGAGTTTGGCCGGAAAATTTTTCCCTGCAACTTAATATCCAATGCCATTGGCCAGGGAAAGATCAATACCACAATGGTGCAGCTAGCCAATGTAATGACCATTATTGCCAATAAGGGATGGTATTATACACCACACCTGGTAGATTCTATTGAAGGGGGTGAAGATGATCAATTACTAGAGGCATTTAAAGTCAAACATCATACAGACAGTCGTATTCCCGAATCGGTATTCAATTCCGTTCAGGATGGTATGCAGGCTGTGGTAGAATATGGTACCGCTGTGAGATCGCGCATACCCGATATCATCATGTGTGGTAAAACAGGAACCGTTGAGAACTATGCAGTGGTAAATGGCTACGTAAGAAAACAACCCGACCATTCATTCTTTGGTGCTTTTGCGCCAAGAGACAACCCGCGGATTGCCATTGCTGTGATCTGTGAGAACTCCGACCAGGGTGCACGTGTTGCCGCACCTATCGCCAGTTTACTGGTAGAAAAATACCTGAAAGATTCTGTTCGGGGTACGGAAAGAAAAGCCATGATTGAAGAATATACCAACAGGGTATATCTACCACCCGCAATGCGGATGGCAATTGCCAAGAATGATTCTTTAAAGAGAATAAAGGAAACACAGTTATTGCTCGAACAAAAACTGAATAAGAAAGAAGCCGAGGATTCTTTGGAAGAAGACAATCAAAATATAGATCCTGATGCAAAACCAGCACCGGCAACACCTGCCGCGCCTGCGGTTCCGAAAAAGAAAACCATTCCGCCAGCTGCACTGAATATTGACGATAAGAAAAATAAAAAGACTACCCGGATAACAAGATGAGTACCCGCAACAATAACACCCTATCGCAAGGCTTAGACTGGACCATCGTCTGGTTATACGCCATTCTTGTATCCATTGGTATTCTCTGCATTTTTATGGTCGAGTACCGTACCGATACCAACTGGCTCCAAACATTTCTGGGAGGTAAAACCAATTACAGCAAGCAGCTGATCTTTGTTGGCATTTGCACCGTTGTGGCCACTTTTATCCTGCTTACAGATAGCAAGCTGTTTACCGCATTTGCCAACCTCATGTATGCATTCGGCATCCTGCTGATGCTGGCCACTTTTGTACTCGGCAAAAACATCAATGGCTCCAAAAGCTGGATCCCCATAGGTGGCGGCTTTAACCTGCAACCGGCCGAGCTATGTAAAATATTTACTGCTTTGGCGCTGGCAAAATTCCTGTCGCGACAGGAAACAGATTTCAGTAAACTCAAATCACAGCTGATCGCAGGCCTAATTGCTGTAGCCCCCGCATTGCTTTCTATCCTGCAACACGAGCTGGGTTTGGCATTGGTATACTCTGCATTCCTGGTAGCTATGTATCGTGAAGGTTTGCCCGCACAGATCCTGATCTTTGGTTCCAGTTTTGCCATCCTGGTAGTAGCTACGCTGGTTCTCGACCCAAATGTGCTGGCCATTTCATTAACCCTGATCGCCGCGATCATTATTCTCTTGTTGCGTAAACAATTCAAAAAAAGCAGGCGCCTGCTTGCCCTTATTATTGGCATCTGGCTGTTTTGTGTGGGTACACAACGCTTTGGCGTGCCCTATATTTTCAACAACGTACTGGAATGTTACCAGAGTACGCGTATCTACAGCATGGTGGGTAAGGAATACGATTGCAGCAAGAACAAGAAATCGGAAAGAAAAGCAGGCGAAAAAGCAGCCCGCAAACCGGATGATTACAATGTGCGCCAAAGCAAGATCGCTATTGGCTCCGGCGGATTAACCGGAAGAGGTTTTCTAAAAGGCACCCAAACCCGTGGTAAATATGTACCTGAACAACACACCGATTTTATCTTCACCTCACTGGGCGAGGCTTTTGGTTTTGTGGGCTGTGTAGTGTTTCTCTGTATCTATCTTTTCCTGCTATTTCGCATTGTGAAAATTGCGGAACGGCAACGAAGTACCTTCAGCCGGGTATATGCGTATAGTGTGGCCAGTATTATCTTCTTTCATATTGCCGTGAATGTAAGCATGACCATTGGCCTCTTCCCTATTGTGGGTATTCCATTGCCTTTGATCAGTTACGGCGGGTCATCGCTGCTGACCTTTACCATCCTCATTTTTATTTTATTGAGACTGGATGCAGACAGGCAGATGGTATTGCGTTGATTTTGAAATTGCGTAATTGGGAAATTTTGGAATTGCTCTGCAGTAACCGTTTAACTTTGTTTCGATTTCAAAATTTCCCAATTCCAAAATTCCGAAATGAAAATCATTCCTCTATCAGAAGGCGCTTTCACCATCGACAAAACCAAAGTATTTATTCCATTCGATACAGCATCCGAGGAACTCAACAGCCGGCCGGTTGGCAGTTTATTGGTAGAGATCCAGCCCTTTGTGATCATCACTGAAAAAGACATCATCCTGCTCGATACCGGCTTGGGTTATAATGATGCGAACGGGAAATTTCAATTGCACCAGAACCTCGAGAAGGCAGGCATCCAGCCCTCGCAGGTAACCAAGGTGTTGATGAGTCATTTGCACAAAGATCATGCGGGAGGCATTACCATTAAGAATGAACTGAACAACGACCGTTTTATCAGCTTCCCCTATGCCACCTGGTATGTGCAGCGCAGGGAGTTTGACTATGCACGGGAAGTAGGAACCGCATCTTATATCACCGAAGATTTTGAATTGCTCGATGAATTCAGCAAAGTAGTTTGGTTAACAGAAGACAAAGGAGTGATTGACGGTTATATTCATTATGAGTTAACTGGTGCCCATAGTAAATTTCACCAGGTATTCCGGGTAGAAGAAAACGGGCAAACAGCTTTTTTTGGCGGAGATGTGGCACCACAGTTACAACAGATGAAAACCCGTTTCATTGCTAAATACGATTACGACGGAAAAAAATGCATGGAACTTCGCCAGCAGTGGTGGCAGGAAGGACAGGAGAAAAAATGGACCTTCTTATTCTATCACGATATTGCATCACCGGTTTATCCCTGAGAGAAACGGGTGTTGATCAGTTCTTCTTTTGCTGCGCCCTTTTATCCAGCTCAGCTTTCAGTATATTGTTAAAATCGCGGTCAACAAAAAAAACCTTCTTCACCCTTTCATCCGTGAGAAGTACTTTTTTAAATTCTGTCCGGTATTTTTTCCTGATGGCCAGTATCCGTTCTTCATTGGCTATGATATCATCGGTTTGTTCGGCCCTGGCTTTCCTGAGTTCATCGGAATAATCGTAAAAAAGGGGCCAGAATGCGGCTTCATCCGTTGTCAGTTTCAGTTCCTTGGTAATAAACTCCATTCGCAGGCCCTGTATATTGGTAACAGGTGCGGGTGCCGGAGCATTGGTTTGTTGGCCGGAAACAGATAATGTAATAACAAAAGCAAACAAACAAATAAGCACTATTTTCTTCATAGAGAATCCTCCATTTCAGTTATAACACTGATTGTCGGCTCGGGGAACGAATTTTCTTCCAGGTATTTTTTCATTTCGTCATCACTTAATAATTGAATCTTCGATTTCAGGTCATGTACCTTATGCGGTTCAGGATCGCCTGTTTGTTCTTTTTCAAACACATTATCGTCTGCAATCTCCTGTTGCCTGTCTTGTTCAGTAGTGGCATCTTTTTGTAAAGAGTCTCCGGCTACACTGCCATTTGTGGGAGCAGGTGTATACAAAGGTGATTGCGGACTGTATTTTATTGCGTAATCGCTTTTATCTGTGAACAGAAAAGCACCGCTTATCAACACACCAGTTACCGCTGCGGCAGCTGCCAGGTTCATCCATTTACGCGCAATACGTAATGTAACAACCCTGCCGGGTTTGTTCGTATCACGGGCTTTGGTCATAAAATCCGTTTCTTCAAAATATCCCTGCGGTGTGGTATATACTTCCTGTTTTGAAACCTGGAGCAATAAAGGCGCTACGGTTTCCAGTTCTCCCGCTATTTCATTTTGTGATTGGATCTTGGCCAGGATATCGCCCGGTAATGAATCAAAATACCCGTTTGGCGCATGAAATGTATCTCCAAAAGAAGCTTCTGAAAGCAGGTCTTCGATCCTGCATTTTTCGAGTATAGCGTCAGCAAGTGCAACAAAATACCCTTCCGGCACCTGCATAGGTGTTTGGGGGGCGGTCTCAGCCAATAATGGGCTGATCTCCTTTAATTCGTTTAGTATAGCTGATCTCTTTTCCATGTTCACAAAGGCTTTGACGCCTTTTTATGCCTAAAGTTTAATAATTTCTTATGAACTCCTCTATTTTCCGGGCCGCATGGTGGTAACTGGCCTTTAATGCGCCTTCGCTGGTTTCCAGTATCCGGCTCATTTCCTGGTAGGGCATTTCGTCGTAATACCGCAGGTTAAATACCAATCGCTGTTTTTCAGGCAGTTGTTGAATGGCTACCTGTAATTTCCACTCCAGTTTATTGGCGTCGAAATTGGTATCGGATTTTACTTTATTGCTCAATCCCATCTCCACATCATTCAAACTTACCGTACTTCGCTTTTTTTGCTGTTCCAGAAAAGTAAGTCCCTCATTGGTGGCTATGCGATAAAGCCATGTGTACAATTGACTGTCTTCCCTAAAATTTTCAAGCCCCTTCCACACTTTAATAAACACATTTTGTAATACATCATTGGCATCATCATGATCAACCACCAATCTGCGTATATGCCAGTACAGTTTCTCCTGGTATTTTTTTATGATGGCCGTAAATGCCCGTTCTTTCGTAGCAGTGTTCTGAAACTGATACAACAATTCCTTATCGTCAGCGTGCATGCAGGTGTTTTTATAAATATAACGAACTGCGGTTGGATAGATCAGAAACCTGGAAGTTTAATAACCAGGCGGCGCTCTAACTAACAAACATTTGTCAAAAATATACAGCTGGCCTGTAATTTACGCAATTTTGTTAGTTTCTCTTTTCTGCAAATGGTTTAACTTGGGCCCAGCAAAGAAATTATGTCCTCCTCCTTATACATCAACAATTTCAAACGGAACGTTACTGATAAGTATACCATTTACAACAGCCTGTTCGCGGCCCTGCCTTTTTCAGGTATTGCCAATGTAGGCGCTTTATTACCCATTTTACTCCAGGCCTGTATTGACGGATATGCCGAAGGCAAGAGCCCGATGCAGATCATCGATCATTTTTTTGAACAGCATACCAATGTTAAGCTGGAAGCGGATAAGATAGACCGTCTTTTCAAATTCGCCCAATACATAGAGCGCCAGGTGGTATTGTTCGATGCCATTGAAGATGCGGCATTTACCACCGTTAATAATATTGATGGCCCCGGTAGTTTAAAAGCGCTCAGCAACGAAGCCGCTTTTGCCGGTAAAACACAATCGCTGAAAAACAAACTGCGCAAGTTTAAGGTACGGGTGGTGCTTACCGCTCACCCAACCCAGTTTTATCCCGGCAGTGTACTCGGTATCATTCACGATATGAATGAGGCCATCAGCAAAAACGATTTTCATACCATTAACCTGTACATACAGCAATTAGGCATTACACCCTTCTTCAATAAAAAGCAACCTACACCCTACGATGAAGCCCTGAACCTGATGTGGTACCTGGAAAATATCCTCTATCACTCCATCGGGAACATTTACAATTTCATCGAACGCGAAATCTTCGATAACCAGTACGATGGTGATAACCCGTTTATTGAACTGGGTTTCTGGCCCGGTGGCGACAGGGATGGCAATCCTTTTGTAAATGGTCCCACTACTTTAAAAGTAGCCGAAGCTTTGCGCAGCGCCATTATTGTTTGTTATTACAGGGATGTTCGCAAACTTACCCGCCGGCTAACTTTTACCGGTGTAGATAGTATGATCCATGCACTGGAAGAACAGTTGTATGAAAATGTTTTCCGTACCAAAGAGAGCAAACGCATTAGCAAAGAAGAATTGCTGAAGCAGTTAACAGCCATGCGTAACCTGGTAGTGTCTGAGCATCACTCCCTGTTCCTCCAGCGTATCGACAGCCTGATCTATAAAGTAAAAATATTCGGAACCCATTTTGCCGCACTGGATGTTCGGCAGGACAGCCGTATTCATACACAGGTACTGGTAGACATCAATACCGTTTTACAAAGCCGTGGCGAGAAAGGTATTTTACCACCACGCTATGCGGCCTTATCGCAGGAAGAAAAGATCAAAGTACTTTCTTCCTTCAATATGCAGTTGGATCCCATGCAATTTCCTGAAGGAATTACCAGGGATACTTTACAAAGCATGTATGCCATCCAATCTATTCAGCAGATGAATGGAGAAGCGGGCTGCCAGCGGTACATCATCAGTAACTGCCAGAGTGCGGTGAACCTGATGGAAGTATATGGTTTGTTCCGGCTCTGCGGATGGAAGGCAGAAACCCTGCGCGTTGATATTGTTCCGCTTTTTGAAACCATCGATGACCTGCAGGAAGCCGAGACCATTATGGAATTCCTGTATTCGCATCCTGTTTACAAACAACATTTGCAGTTACGAAACCAGCAGCAAACCATCATGCTTGGCTTCAGCGATGGCACCAAAGATGGAGGCTATTTACAGGCCAACTGGAGCATTTATACCGCCAAAGAAAACCTTACGGCCATATCGCGTAAATACAATATCAAAGCCAAATTCTTTGATGGCCGCGGCGGACCACCTTCACGCGGAGGTGGTAAAACCAATAAGTTTTATGCTTCACTGGGAAATAATATTGAGAACGAAGAGATCCAATTAACCGTACAGGGACAAACCATCACTTCCAACTTCGGCACCATTCAATCATCACAATACAACCTGGAGCAGTTGCTAAGTGCGGGTTTAAGCAATGAATTATTTTCCGATTCGCGCACACTCTTATCACAACACGACAGATCATTGTTAGATGAACTGGGTAAAGTGAGTTATGAAACATACCAGTCTTTCAAAACACACCCATTATTCCTTGCATACCTGCAGCAGTTCAGTCCGCTGAACTATTACAGCAAGAGCAATATCGCCAGTCGTCCCGCCAAACGCGGCAGTGGCGGCGGATTGCGTTTTGAAGATCTGCGTGCCGTTCCCTTCGTAGGAAGCTGGAGCCAGCTAAAACAAAATGTACCCGGTTATTTTGGCGTAGGCACCGCGCTTCAGCACATGAAAGAAAAAGGATTGTGGGAAGATGTAAAAGCCATGTTCCGGAATCTATTGTTCTTCCGCACACTGATCGATAATAGTATGATGAGCATGCTGAAATCTTCTTTCGCATTAACCCAGTACATCAGGGAAGACAAAGAATATGGAGCCATCTGGGAACTGATCAAAAAAGAATTTGACCTTACGGCCACACTGGTACTAGAGTTATCCGAGTCAACAGAACTGATGCAGGATGACAAGACCGGTCGTGCCTCTATACAGATGCGCGACAAAATTGTGCTGCCCTTATTAACCATTCAGCAATACTCGCTTCACCAATTGCACAAAACCGAAACCGATGCCAGGATGAAGGAAGTGTATGAGAAGCTGATCACACGCAGCATGTTTGGGATCATAAATGCAGCGAGAAATTCTGCCTAACGCGTAACACTGAAAGCAAAACGCAGCAAAGTATAATATAACCAGTATGTGCTATTAAACCCCTCTGTGTAGCTTAGTGTACGCTGTAACTCTGTGTTGAAAAATTAATATTCCTGCGTAAAGATTATTTTTTTTCAACACAGAGATACAGAGATCGGGAGTTACACAGAGAACGGATAAAATACCTGCAGCATTTAATAGTACAATACATTACTACAAAATAGTTTTTCTTCAGCCTTACGCATTCGGCGTATTATCCTTCCATTTCCATAAATGCAAACAGGCATAGGTTCTGTACGGGCTCCATTTGGCGGAGAGCTTCAGCATTTTTTCTTTCATCTCTTTTTTATTGTCAAAATCCAGTTTGTACAGTTTGCACATGGCTTGTTGAATACCCAGGTCATCTACTGCAAAAATATCTTCCCTGCCCAGTGTAAACATCAGCAGCATTTCAACCGACCATTTGCCAATGCCTTTGATCTGCACCAGCAGGTCAATGATCTCTTCATTACGCATGGCCAGTAATTTTTTATCCGTGATCTTATGTTCTATACAAAAAGCGGCTACATTCTGCACATAACCCACTTTGGCGTTGCTCAATCCAATGGAACGAAGCGTTTCTGCCGGTGTATTCAGCACCTGTTGTGGTTTGGGTTCCTTGCCCTTATACAGATCCAGGAAACGTTGAAATATAACACGGGCCACTTTGGTACTTAACTGCTGGCTGATGATACTCGCCATCATACGCACCGGAATATTCGGATGCAGTGCTAACGCATGCACATCCTCACCAATGGTTCTGGCCAGTTTTTTATCCTTTTGTAAATGCGCAATGTAATCCATGAAGGAAAGTTATTAAAAAACTGTGAGCCGGGGGCTGGGTGGGAGTTTGGAGTAGAAGTCTGGAGTTAGAAGTCTGGAGACTGGAGTAGGAATTCCAGACTCCAGTCTCCAGACTCCAGACTAAACACCATTTAGCTGCTGGCAAAAGAATAACTTTACCGACTACGCTCTATTTTACAAATGCACCGCGAATTACAACTTACCAATGATGGCTCGCATACCATTTCCATCCCGGAGATGGGGGTAACCTATCACAGCCATCATGGCGCCATTGGCGAAAGCAGGCATGTATACATAGAAGCCGGATTAAACCCCTTCCTCACATCGGCCATTCCGGTCATTCATATTCTCGAGATCGGTTTAGGTACCGGATTAAATGCCTTGCTCAGCTTGCAGGAAGCCATGCTGCACAAACAATCTCTTCATTATACGGCCATCGAATTATACCCGCTGACAAGGGAAGAATATACACAGGTAAACTATGGGCAGGTATTGAATGATACAGAAAACTTCCTGGCCATTCATACCGCAGACTGGGAAAAAAAGGTACAGTTAAACGAATATTTCACCCTCCATAAAAAAAAGGTTTCTTTATTGAACCTGGATGATGTTACGGGTGTGCATTGTATCTATTTCGATGCCTTCTCTCCCACCCATCAACCCGAATTATGGACGGAACCCGTTTTCAGCAAACTCTTCTCAATGCTCCTGCCAGGCGGAACACTGGTTACCTATTGCAGTAAAACCATTATACGGAAAGCCATGGCAGCGGCAGGTTTTGCCATCACCAAAATACCCGGCCCCTGGGGCAAACGCGAAATGGTGCGAGCTGGAAAAGATTGTTGAATTGGTGGATTAGCGCATTAGCGAATTAATCGTAGCTTAAACCCACAATCACCCTCTATGAAACACCCTTTAACCCCTTTAACCCTTCTAACCCGTTTAACCCGTTTAACCCTTCTAACCACTTTAACCCTTCTAACCTTTCTAACCACCTCTGCCCAAACCAAAGACGAACAAGCCATCCGCAAAATCCTGGCCGACCAAACCGTTCAATGGAACAAAGGCAATCTTGATGCTTTTATGAATGGTTACTGGAAAAATGATAGCCTGCTCTTCGTAGGAAGAACCGGCCCCAAGTATGGTTACCAAACCACATTAGACAATTACAAAAAAAACTATCCCGACACAACCGTGATGGGAAAACTCAGCTTCGATATACTGAAAGTGCAACCCCTCTCTTCCGATTGTTATTTTGTATTGGGCAAATTCATGCTAAAAAGAACCATTGGCGACCTCAGCGGTTATTATACCCTTTTGTTCCGAAAGATCAACAATCACTGGGTAATTGTGGCCGATCACAGCAGTTAATGTAATGTTTCAGACAGCATAGCGACTAACGTGTTGTGCTATTAGAAGACATGACAATAGCAGGTATTCTCTGTGCAACTTCTAATCTCTGTAGCTCTGTGTTGAAAAAAAGAAATTATCTTTAGAGCGACCCCCCTTTTTCAACACAGAGCTACAAAGAACACTGAGTTACACAGAGGACGTTTAATAGCACAACTCATTAACGACTAATCATTCAATTCATACAAAACCATACAAATGATACTCATTATACTAGGTGTAATACTTCTGGCAGTTGCCATGGGTATTAATAAAGAACGGGAAGAATTTCACAAAGCAGTTACAGGTCTTCGCATCGGTGGATTAGCTATCGTGGTAATTGGCATACTTACTTCCTGTGTAAAACAAATCGATGCCGGACAGATCGGGGTAAAATCCCTGTTTGGTAAAGTAGACAACGAAATCCTTACCAGTGGACTGAATTTTGTAAACCCATTGGTAGATGTAAAATCCGTTGATATCAAAACACAGAACTATACCATGAGCGGCGTTCATGATGAAGGTGATAAAGGTGGCGACGATGCCATTCGTGTGCTAACGGCAGACGGATTGGAAGTTGTAATTGACCTTACCGTCTTGTATCGCGTGATCAGTACCGAAGCACCCACTATTGTAAAAGAAACCGGTTTGGACTATAGGGATAAGATCGTTCGTCCGCTGACCCGAACCAAGATACGCGACAATGCCGTTTACTTTACAGCCGTAGATATGTACTCCAACAAACGCGATCTTTTCCAGGGGCGTATCTTCAAAAGCATAGAAGTTGATTTTAAGAAACGCGGGCTGGTATTAGAGCAGTTACTCGTGCGTAATATCACACTTCCCTCCACTGTAAAAGGCTCCATCGAAGAAAAGATCAAAGCCGAGCAGGATGCACAGAAAATGGAATTCGTATTACAGAAAGAAAAACAGGAAGCCGAGCGTAAACGCGTAGAAGCGCAGGGTATTGCCGATTACCAGCGCATCATCAGCTCCGGCCTGGGCGATAAACAATTGCAATACGAACAGATCCAGGTGATGAAAGGATTGATCACTTCTCCCAATGCCAAAGTGATCATCATGGGCGGCGGTAAAACACCGGTAATACTGGATACCAAAGAAGGGAAGAACTAATAATTACATACCACCAAGTTATTTATTAAACCTCCTCTGTGTAACCCAGTGCCCTCTGTAACTCTGTGTTGAAAAAATCAGAAATCTTTAGCACGAAGCTTTTTTCAACACAGAGTTACAGAGATTAGGAGTTGCACAGAGAATTTCATGTTTGACATTATACTTCACTGCTAACCTGCGAGTTCATCTGTACCACCTGCGATGACATCAACTTCCCGAATACAAAATGTCCGCAACACACGCCTACAACCGAAGAAAAAATATCCAGGTAATCGAAGGTCCTTCCAAAAATAGGAATGCGTTGCAGGTATTCATTGATGATCACCAGCAATAAACCAAAGCTGCAGGTAAATGTCAGATCAAACGAGTTCTGTAGGCGAAAAATGCGCCTGAAGAACCAGCAAGCCCCAAAGGGCAATAAAAAAGAACCGATCAGGTTAGGCGCAAACCCCACCAATGGTTTTAGCGCATGAGGAATATGCACAAAAGGACGAATGATGAATTTAATGGTCCAGATCAGGAGCGTACCCGTAATGACTGTCCACCTCGAAACATTTTTTAAATGCATAGCTGGTTGTTTCTGTGCTGAAAATAAGCAAATCCATCCGCAAATCTGGTGATGGAAACTATTTTAGCAATAACGATACAGCTAAGAAAATGTTACTGCTCAAAATCAATTGGCTTGCGCCATAAGCGGATCACCCACCAGAGATAAGCGGTGAGGCTGATCACAAACCAGATATAAAAGAAAACATTGCCGGCGGTCAGGTGTTCATGTACAAAAGCAAGATCATACATGATGCCGGCGGTAGAATTAATGGCCATCCATAGCAATCCCAGTGAGAGTGTATTAACAATACGGATCAAATATTCTCTAACACCCGGTTCCACTGTATAGATGAATTGGTGAATGTTTAATTACAAACAATCAGGATAAATGTTCTGATCCTCTCTGCAAAATCGCTGCTTCCCGCAAAGGTTAATCAAAGCTCTGGTTGCTCGCGGCCGCCAGTTTCAGGATACGGTCAAACTGTGCCGGGGTAAGGTCATTATAGAAATAATAGATCGGGTCCAGCGGAATACCGCCTTTGTGTACCTCATAATGGCAATGCGGTCCCGTACTTTTTCCCGAATTACCTACATATCCGATCACTTCTCCACGTTTAACTGTTTCACCAACCCTGGCTTTGATCCGAACCATATGTCCATACAAAGTTTCATAGCCATAGCCATGATTGATCACCACACGGTTTCCAAAACCACCTGTATTAAATCCTGCATCGGTAACCCTTCCATCAGCCGTAGCATAGATCGGTGTTCCCATTGGGGCGGTAAAATCCATGCCCATATGCGCATGTCTCACTTTGTATACCGGATCGATCCGGTAACCAAAACCGGAGGCGATCCGGTTCAGGTTCTTATTACTCACGGGCTGTATCGAAGGAATGGCGGCCAGTAACTTCTCTTTGTTCTTCACCATATTGCCGATATCATCAAACGATTTTACCTGGAAAGCCGCACGCAGAGAGAGGTTATTCAACTGTGCTGCAATACTCTTCACCAGTTCCGATTCGCCCATGCTCTGCACCAGTTCTACTTCATTCTTTTTCTCCATTTCTTTTACGCGTGCACTATCCGGTATGGGCGTGGCTTCAAAAATAGAGCGGTATACATTGTTGTCACGGCCCTCAATCTCATTCATCTTCAGTTCCAGCTGTTTGATCCTTTCCATGAATACACTGTAGTTCTGGGTAAGGTCCTCATTCTGCTGGCGCAGGAATTTTTCTTTGGGAGAATCGATATAACGGAAAGCAATGGCAAAAATGATCAGTCCGGTAACAATGGAAGCAGCAAGAAAGCCAATCAACTGCAATAACCTCACCCTAAGGGGCGTATCCAGCTTTTCATAGCGGAGGGTATGGGTATTATAGTAGTATTTGACTTTTTTCATTGATTATGCTGCTTCAAGGGAATCGTGAGGCGTGAATCGTCAGTCGTGAGTGAAAACAAATCGGTCGTACCGGTCTCACGATTCACGCCTCACGATTCACGTTTCCGCCTCCAATTCCTTACCTTTGATGCCCCTAAAAAGCCTCCAAATATAGTTTCTAACGCCCTAACAATTTGTTTAAAATTTTCTGATAGATGATGACCAGCGCCGATATACGCAAACAGTTTCTCGATTTCTTCGCTTCCAAAGGGCACCAGATCGTTCCTTCTGCCCCTATCGTGGTAAAAAATGACCCTACCCTGCTGTTTACCAATGCGGGGATGAACCAGTTCAAGGATTATTTCCTGGGCAACAAAAAACCGGAAGCCACCCGTATCGCAGATACACAGAAATGCTTACGCGTAAGCGGCAAACACAATGACCTCGAAGAAGTGGGTGTAGACACCTATCACCATACCATGTTCGAAATGCTGGGCAACTGGAGCTTTGGCGATTATTTTAAGAAAGAAGCCATTGCCTGGAGCTGGGAACTACTGACAGAGGTTTACAAACTGGACAAGGATCGTTTATACGTAACCATTTTTGAAGGCGATACCAAAGAAGGATTACCCAAAGATGAAGAAGCGTATAACGAATGGAAAAAAGTAGTTGCCGAAGACAGGATCCTGCTTGGCAACAAAAAAGACAATTTCTGGGAGATGGGTGATACCGGCCCTTGCGGACCCTGCACCGAAATTCATGTAGACTGCCGCAGCGAAGAAGAAAGAAAAAAAGTAGCCGGAAAAACACTGGTAAACAACGATCACCCGCAGGTAATTGAGATCTGGAACAATGTATTCATGCAGTTCAACCGGTTAAAAGATGGTAGCCTGCAACCCTTACCCGCGCAACACGTAGATACCGGGATGGGTTTTGAGAGATTGGTTCGCGTAATACAAGGCAAACAGAGCAATTACGATACCGATGTGTTCACCGGCACTATTGCCGCTACTGAAAAGATCACCGGTAAGAAATATGATTTTAGTGATAGTAAGGAAGCTGTTGCTTTCCGTGTACTGGCCGATCATATCCGTGCCATAGCCTTTACCATTGCCGATGGACAATTACCTGCCAACAACGGCGCCGGTTATGTGATCAGAAGAATTTTAAGAAGGGCCGTTCGGTATTACTACTCTTATCTCGATTACAAACAACCCCTGTTGTTTCAACTGATGCCATTATTGGCCAATCAATTTGAAAATGTTTTTCCTGAGTTGAAAAAACAACTGGATTTTGTAAGCAAAGTAGTAAAGGAAGAAGAAGATGCCTTCCTGAAAACATTGGATAAGGGCTTGAAACGGATCGATGATATCATTGCCAATGCCGGCAAACAGATCGAAGGGAAAGCAGCATTTGAATTATTCGATACGTTTGGTTTCCCGGTAGATCTTACGCGATTAATTGCTATCGAAAATAATCTGACCATTGATGAACCCGGTTTTGAAGCGGAGATGCAGCAACAGAAAAACCGTAGTCGCGCAGCCGGAACCATTGATACCGAAGACTGGATCGTACTGATCGAAGACGGGATCAACGAATTTGTAGGCTACGATTCACTCGAGATCAGGAGTAAGGTAGTTAAATACAGAAAAGTAAAAGCCAAAGGCAAAGAAGCGTACCAGCTGGTATTACAGGCCACGCCTTTTTATGCAGAAAGCGGCGGACAGGTTGGCGATACAGGCATATTGGATTTTGAAGGAGAACAGATCGCGGTAACCGATACCAAAAAAGAGAACAACCTCATTATTCATTTTACGGAAAGCTTACCGGCCAATATTCAGTCGCAGGTACTGGCCAAAGTAGATTTACACAAACGCCAGTTAACCGCAGTGCACCACAGCGCCACGCATTTGCTGCATGCCGCTTTACGCAAAGTATTGGGAACACATGTAGCGCAGAAAGGAAGCCTGGTAAATGAAGAACATCTTCGTTTCGACTTCTCACATTTTGCCAAACTAACCGAAGAAGAACTTATTCAGATCGAAACCATTGTTAACAAAAAGATCCGCGCCAATATTCCCGTTCATATCAAAGAGATGCACAAGGATGAAGCGATTAAACTAGGCGCCATGGCTTTGTTTGGCGAGAAATATGGCGATATCGTTCGTGTGGTGATCATCGATCCAAAATACTCCATCGAGCTTTGCGGCGGAACACATGTGGGCTCAACCGGAGAACTGGGCTTCTTCAAAATTAAACACGAAGCTGCTGTAGCTGCCGGCGTTCGTCGTATAGAAGCCGTAAGCGGCCATGCCGCAGAACAGCTCATCAACGAACAGTTTGAGCAGGTGCGTATCATCCGCGAAGCGCTGAAAAATCCGAAAGAGATCAGCAAGGCAGTGGAATCTTTGCAATCGGATAATACCGATCTGAGAAAACGCATTGAAAGCCTGGAAGCCAAACAACTCATCGTTGTTAAAAACGAATTGTTGCAAAAAACAGAAACCATTCATGGTATCTCCTTCATTGGAGCCGTAGTGGAAGTAAGCAGTGCAGACAGTCTCAAAAAACTCTGCTTCGAACTCAAGAACGATCTCACCAATTATATGGTGGTACTGGCCGCAGCCATAGATGGCAAGGCACAGGTAGCGATCTTATTGGATGATGCGGTAAGTGCAAGTAAAAACCTCGAAGCACCCAAGATCATCAAAGAACAGGTTGCAGGTTTGATCAAAGGCGGTGGTGGCGGACAAAAAACCCTTGCCACAGCTGGCGGACAGGATGCCAGTAATTTGCCACTGGTAATTGAAAAAGTAAGAGCACTGATCAGTTAATTGTATTAGGTAAGCCGCAGATTCGCAGATTATGAAAAACAAATCTGCGAATCTGCGGCTTTAAAATGCATATCTATGAAGATCATATTAGCATCTGCCAGATTATTCTTCAGAGAATTTACCACTGATGACGCACCATTATTGTTGTTGTTAAACAGCGACCCTGAAGTAGTAAAATATGTGCATGAATTACCATTAACCGATGAAGCCACCGCACTAGGCACACTCACCAAGAATATCCTTCCCCAATACGCGCAAAACGGTTTTGGCCGCTGGGCCGTTCATCTCAAAGAAAACAATGCATTTATTGGCTGGTGCGGATTGAAGTTTCGCCCAGAAAGAGATGAGATCGATCTTGGTTATCGCTTCATCCGGAAATATTGGGGCCAGGGTTATGCCAGTGAAGCTGCCAAAGCCTGTATAGCGTTTGGTTTTGCCCAATATCATATTCCCTTACTCACCGCCATGGCCCATATCGAAAACACCGCCTCATTAAAAGTCATCGAAAAATGCGGCTTTCAATTCAGGCAGTTTGAAGAAGTAGACAGCTGTCCTGTAAAAGTGTACCAGCTACACAATTCCACTCTCTCCTAACCTATCTCGTCAATCGAACCCCCAATCGGGGGGATCCATTAAAAGTATGCTGCTATTATGCTTCCTCTGTGTAACTCAGTGTTTTCTGTATCTCTGTGTTGAAAAAATATCATCATCTTTAGGGCAAAGCTTTTTTCAACACAGGGATACAAAGCTCAGGAGTATCACAGAGGGTTTTCGCCATTTCAATATGTTTATATAGTACAATATGTCACTTATCATACAGTATCAGTATCACTCATACCCAATCTATCCCGTCTATTACCCCAATCAAAGCCCCTCACAGTTTAACCTTTTTTAACATTTCCGAATTATTTCGTATTTCCAAAATCCTTTACATTTGATCTACTAATAAATTCGTACAACTAAAACGGTAACATATGAAAAAGCAATTTTTACCCATCCTGCTGCTGGTAACCGGTATTTCCGTAGCAGCCACCGCACAAACCAAAGACAAGGTTCAAAAAGAGAAATCAGATAAAGAAAGCATCACCATCCGTAAAAAAGCAGATAGCAAAGAAAAACTGACCATCGTGGTTGATGGTGATAACATTACCGTTAACGGTAAGCCCATTGAAGAAATGAAAGACAGCGATGTTGAGATCCTCCGCAACAGAGGCATCACTTCCCTTATGCCAAAGATCAGGAGTCGCATCGCCCCAATGGGAAGCATGAAAATGTTTGGCGACGATAATTTCAATTTCAATTTCTCTTCCAACCGGGCCCTTCTGGGTGTTGTATCTGAGAAATCAGACAAAGGAGCAAAGATCAGTTCTGTAGAAAAAGAAAGCGCGGCTGAAAAAGCCGGTCTTGCAAAAGAAGATATCATTACCAGAATAGGCGATACCAAAATTACCGGCAGCGAAGACCTGTATGAAGCCATCGGCAAATACAAACCTGAAGAAAAAGTAGGCATCACTTACCTGAGAGATGACAAAGAGGCAAGCACTACCGCCACTCTCGGACAAAACAAATCCGTTGAAGTAAAAAATTTCAACTTTGATAAACTCGAAAACTTAGGCGACCATTTCCGTTTCGAAATGCCTGAACTGCCCAGGATGAATGGTATGGATGTGATGTACACCCGCAGGCCACGCATTGGTATGGAAATACAGGATGTGGAAGAAGGCAAAGGTGTAAAAGTACTGGATGTTGACAACGATACACCTGCCGCCAAAGCCGGCTTGCAGAAAGATGATGTGATCTCTGAAATAGGCGGTAAAGCCATTGCATCGGTAGATGAACTGAAAAGCAAGCTTAAAGACCTGAAAGAAGGCGACAGCATCAGCGTTACTTACCAGCGAAGCGGTAAAACCCAAACCACCAATATCAAACTTCCTAAAAAATTAAAAACAGCCGACCTGTAACCAAATCAGCACAGGAGAGTTACCATTATAACCGTTTTCGATTTTTTCTCATGTTACATACACCGCGCTGTTCTCAGCGTGGTTTTTTTTGCGAGGGGGGTAGAAGTCTGGAGTTAGAAGTCTGGAGACTGGAGTTGGATTGCTAATTTTCAGCTACCCTACTCCAGTCTCCAGTCTTCAGTCTCCAGTCTTCAGTCTCCAGACTTCTCCTCTCCATTTTCTTAACTCAAAAGAATTGCATTTAAAACCCGGATAGCCCAACTGCGCCTTAGCGCCTTCGCGTGAAAAACCCGCAATGATTTAGGGTATCATTAATCCCCTAATCACCCACAAATCACCGATTAGGGCTATTTTTGGGCCAGCATGTTATTGAACGATAAATACGAGGCCGTTATCGGCCTGGAAGTACACGCCCAGCTGGCAACCAACAGTAAATTATTCTGTGGCGACAGCGCCGCTTTTGGTGCTGAACCCAATACGCATATCAGTCCTATTACCATGGGGCATCCCGGCACTTTGCCAAAAACCAATAAGAAAGCGGTAGAATATGCCATCCGTATGGGGCTGGCCTGTAACTGTGCAATTGAGAAAGACAATTATTTCGCAAGAAAAAATTACTTCTATCCCGATCTGCCCAAAGGATACCAGATCTCACAACACACAACGCCTATCTGTAAAGGCGGATATGTAACCATCAAAACAGCTACGGGAGAGAGAAATGTGCAGCTGAACCGCATACACATGGAAGAGGATGCGGGCAAAAGTATTCACGACATGGATGATCGATATACCTGTGTTGACCTGAACCGTGCCGGAACACCGCTGGTAGAAATCGTAACCGAACCCGATCTTTTCTCCGCCGAAGAAGCCTGGCAATATGTAACCGAAGTACGCAGGCTCGTTCGCTGGATCGGCGTCTGCGACGGTAATATGGAAGAAGGCAGCCTCCGTTGCGATGCCAATGTATCGATCCGTTTAAAAGGAGATACCGCATTGGGCACCAGGGTAGAAGTGAAAAACCTAAACTCTATCCGCAATGTAAAAAAAGCGATCGAGTACGAAATAGACAGGATGATACAACTGGTAGAAGCCGGCGGAAAAGTGCAGCAGCAAACCCGCAGTTTTGATGCATCCAATGATACTACATTCGCCATACGTGATAAAGAAGAGGCAAATGACTATCGTTATTTCCCCGATCCGGATCTCGCGCCCTTTCATCTTACCAATGATTTTATTGAAGGGATCAGAACAGCGCTCCCATCGCTACCCAACGAACTGGATAAGAAATACCAGCGCGAATACGGACTCAGCACCTACGATGCCGGCCAGTTATGTGATGAAAAAGAGACGGCTAGCTACTTCGAATCCGTTGTTCAGCATACCACACATTACAAAGCAGTAGCCAACTGGCTCCTGGGGCCGGTTAAACAATACCTGAATGAGGCCGCCCTTGGTTTTGATACACTAACCCTGCAACCTTCGATTCTTGCCGATCTGATAAAACTGGTGGAAGATGGTAAGGTTAACTTCTCGGTTGCGTCTTCTAAAATATTACCGGCGGTTATTGCAGGCAACAGCTCTCCTTTAGCAGTAGCCGAAAGCATGAACCTCTTACAGGTAAGTGATACCAATGAACTGGAAAGCTGGATCACAGGCGCACTGGAAAGTATGCCGGATAAAGTAACCGAATACAAAAAAGGGAAGAAAGGATTGATCGGGCTGTTTGTAGGCGAAGTAAAAAAACGAAGCAAGGGCAAAGCCGATCCGAAAATAGTAACACAATTACTGGAACAAAAATTAAACAATTAAACAGTACTCCCTATTTCCCCTCCCTGGGAGGGAGGGGTCAGGGGTGGGTTAACAAGTTATCATGAAAAAACTAATCATCATTATTGCAGCAGGTATTGCGCTGGTTTCCTGCCAGGAAAAAAAATACGGTGCCTTTACCGTTAGCGGTAAAATAGCGCATGCGCCCGGTCAGAAAATATTTTTACAGGAGCTGCCGTTTGGCGGGCAGCAGCCTGTCATACTCGATTCGAATACACTAAAGCCTAATGGTGTATTCGAATTGCGTGGCATGGGTAAAGAAGAAGGATTGTACCGTGTAGTAATAGAAAACGGGCCGGATGTATTGGTTGTAAATGATGCCAAAAGCATCAAACTGGAACTGGATGTAAACAACTACCGTGCTTACAAACTGGATGGCTCTGCCGCCAGTGAAAGCCTGCACAAATTATTTGAAGATTACAGGGGTAAGGATTCTTTGCTTTACACTACTTTTAACGCTATAGACAGCCTTCAGAAACAAAATGCTACGGACAGTATGTTAACCCTTGTCCGCGCTAAAAGAGATGTGCAGATCAAGCAGATGAATACGATGGTTACAGCATTCATCAACCAATCCGGCAGTGCCGCTGCAAGGTATTATGCGCTCGGAATGGCATCCCGCACCATGCCTCAGGAGGAAGTGCTGGCATTGGCAAACGCTTCGGCAGATAAGTTCAAAGAGCATAGCGGACTGGCAAAGATCAAAAGCCTGCTTACTGTACAAAAACCGGCAGAACCCAAATACGCACTACTTAACCAACAGGCACCTGATATTAATTTGCCGGATGTAAATGGCAAACCCTTTCAGTTAAGCAGCTTAAAAGGAAAGTATGTATTGGTAGATTTCTGGGCCAGCTGGTGTGGCCCTTGCAGAAAAGAAAACCCGAATGTAGTTGCCGCTTTCAATAAATTCAAGGATAAGAATTTTACCATACTGGGCGTATCACTTGATAAGGAAAAAGCCGATTGGGAAAAAGCCATTGCTGATGATAAACTGGCCTGGACTCATGTAAGTGACCTGAAACAATGGGAAAGCAGTATGGTTCCGCTTTACCAGTTCGACGGAATACCTTTTAACGTACTCGTTGATCCGCAAGGCAAGATCATTGCCACAGGTTTACGCGGGGAAGAACTCGAAAGAAAACTGGCAGAAGTATTGAAATAAAACAACGCATTCATTACTGCATAAAAAAGGAGAACGTACAATAACGTTCTCCTTTTTTATGCAGTAATCCGGCTCTTATAAACTGCTGTAATATTTCAATACATCCACCAATTCAGCATCCTTACGGAAAGAATATTTCTTTTCATTGATATATGCCTGGATCTTATCCTGCTTATCACTTAAAGCGGCTATGATTTCTGCTTTATTCAATTTAACGAACTGCAGTTGCTTGTTCCTGCTGATATAGTATTTGCTGTTGTTGGTAAATGTTTTTACAATACCTGCATTGATCTCGCTCATTTCAGACAGTTGTTTTAGATCCAGTTTATATAAACCAACCGTTCCTTCAAGTAATACCTGCACAAATTCATTGCCTCTCAGGTCGGCACCGGAAATGCCTTTCTTATATGTCATATAGCTTGACGCATCATCCGGTTTGGGCATAAGGGTGAACGAAACAATCTCATCCAGGAACTCAAAGCTCTCGTCATTCTTATTGAAAAAAAGCGTGTTGTCGTATACATTGAATTTCAGTTCCAGGTGCTGGTAAATGCCCTTGGGTGTTGTTACGGATCCCATGGTCCACTTATCTACAAGGAAAGGTGTTCCCCTGATACCGGAATATTTTTCCGCATTGAAGTTTTTTGAACTCACCGGGTCCTGCAGAGAGTATACGTTCTGCGAGAAAGTAACAGTGCATCCAAGCATCAGCAGCGCTGCGCAAACTATTTTTTTCATAGACAATATTAATTAGTGAACCTCTCTTCCAAATATAATCTTGTTTTTTATGCAACGCAAATGACATGCCATTAAAATCCAAAGGCTGCCAATTGGCAGCCTTTGGGTAAGTATTCGTAAACAGCACTGATGATTAATAGCCAGTGTTCTGTTGTGATTTGATGTTTGGATTTGCATCCACCTCAGCCTGAGGAATCGGGAATAGCCTTCTGAATACAGTATAAGGAACGGTTCTCGAAGTGGCAGGATAGTTGGCACTACGTGTGATATCACGCTTTAATCGCTGCATATCATGAAACCTGTCTCCTTCAAAAGCCAGTTCTTTTCTTCTTTCAGTAATGATGTCTTCGAAAAGTGCGGCACCTGTAGAAACGATAGGGTTTGCACCGCGTCTGCTGGTAACATAATTAGAATAGGTTAATGCATCCGGTTCATTGCCTGGCAAAGATGCTTCGGCAGCAATCAGGTACACTTCACTCAAACGCAATACTTTGGTATCGCTAGGGTCTCCAGAAATAACAGGGTATTTATTTACGAAAACACTTGGCAAACCGGCTCTTGTTCCAGTCGCATACAGTCCTTTACGAACGTCTGCGGCGCTGTATAAAGCATAGAGGTCGTCTGCACAAAGCATATCACCGTAGTTACCCGCCTGGCTGTATAAATAACCCAGCTCATCAAAAGCAAGGTTGGCAACCGCATCAGAAGAAACTTCAAACAAGGTTTCCAGTTTGTCGGTTCTTATTGCAAAACCTGCCCAGTACGAAGCATGGCTGGCTGCAGTTAAAGAAGTAAATCCACCGTTGTTGATCACATCCAGTGCAGCTGTTTTTGCATTGGTCTTATCTCCCATTGTCAGGTATACTTTTGCCTGTAATGCCTTGGCAGCGTATTTGCTGAACTGTGAAGAGTTGGTGTATTTGGTCATCAGGGTGTAGGCTTTGTTCAGGTCATCAACCATCAGAGCATACACTTCAGATACTTTATTACGTGCAGGTTTCAGATCCGCACTGTACGTAGTAACGATGGGCACACCCAAGGCAGTAGGATCTTCGGCATATGGTTTTGCGAAATGGCGAACCAGTGCAAAATAACAAAGTGCTCTTAGCGCATACGCTTCTCCCCTGTACTCATCCACATTGGCCGTAGAAGCAACCGTTGTATTGATGATGTTATTGGCACGCAGGATTGTTGAATAAGCGGAAGTCCACAAACCAACTACGTTACCATCACCGGCAGTTGCGCCTTTGGTATCACTGTAATCATTAAAGAAAGTGTATCGGTTGGTATTCAAGGCCGACTGGTAAGTATTGTCTGCCATGATATCACCCCAGATAGGCATAGACCTTCCGTAGAAGTCAACCCCACGCAAACCGGCATAGGCACCACGAAGGGCAACCTGCAGATCCGCTTCTGTTCCCAGCGCCTGATCTGGCGTAAGAGAGGTAGGCGAATTCAACTCAATGAATGTCTTTTTACAAGACGCCGTAGTTGCCAGTAACACTATTACCAACAACGTTTTATAATTTAATATTCTTCTCATAGTTGAAAATATTTTTAAAACTGTATTAAAATTAGAATCCTAAGCTAAGACCTACAGTTACAGTTTTAGGAATGAAAACGTTCAGGTTACTGGTACTATTGGTACCTTGTTCTGGATCGAATGACAAGTTTTTGTCTTTAACCCAGGTCCACAGGTTGGTACCTCTTACATAAAAATTCAGGCTGCTGATCTTTGCTTTTGCAAGCAGATCTTTCGGCAGGTTGTATCCCAACTGAATTTCACGTAACCTGATAAAGTCTCCTTTATTCAGGTAGAAAGTAGAACCATTCTGGAAGTTTTTGTTACCGTTGTAAATGTATTTAGGGATATCGGTAACCTGTCCTGGAGTTGTCCAACGGTCCAGCTGACGAACAACTTTGTTGTACACAGCACCGAAACCGGAACCCAGGTAATAACCACCCCATGAATCACTGATGGTATTACCATAGTTGTAATAAAACTGAGCGCTCAGGGTAAAATTCTTGTAAGTAATGGTATTGCTTAAAGAACCGAAGTATTTAGGTTGTGCATTACCGGCAACAACCCTTGCAGCTACACCAGGATACGCATTGGTAGTTGCTCCATGCGTATTATCAGCATACCATAATGGATCTCCGTTTGAAGGATCAACACCGGCATATTCTCTTGTGAAGAAACTGTTCAGCGCTAGCCCTTCCCTGATCAGGAAAGAACCATTGATGATATCAGCATCGCCTGGCAGAGATACCACTGTATTTTTGTTGTTGGCAAAGTTGAAATCAAGCTCCCATTTGAAATTTCTGGTCATTACCGGAACCACGTTCAGGGCCAGCTCAATGCCTTCATTTTTCAGAGAACCAATATTCCTTGTTGCTGAAGAGAAACCTGATGTACGTGACAACGGCACAGACAGTAACAGGTTAGAAGATGTTCTTGTATAATAATCAGCTGTTAAACTAACCCTGTTTTTCAGAATGCTAACATCGATACCTACGTTAAATGGTTTGTTCAACTCCCATGTAAGATTAGGATCACCCACATTGCTAGGTGCACTACCTGGCAGCTGGTTGTAGTTGTTACCATAACCATATAAAGCAGGTGCATCGTAGTTACCGATAGCGGTATTGCTACCGTTAACACCGTAAGAAGAACGCAGTTTCAACTGGGTAATAAATCTAACATTCTCCATGAAACGCTCCTTGTCAACATTCCAGGTAGCTCCTACAGAATAGAAATTACCGTATTTGTTGTTGGGAGAGAATTTAGAAGATCCGTCACGACGGAAACTTCCTGATACCACGAAACGGTTCTTATAGTTGATCGCTGCAGAAGCAAACTGAGATGCAAAAGAGAACTCAGAAATAGTAGCAGATGCAGTGGTTGGACTGGCACCTGATGCAGGATAGATCAAACTTGTGGTAGGAGGAAACTGCTGTGATTGCAATGAATTGAAATAGGCAGAAGATTTTTGTGCTTCGTAGCCGATCTGCGCATTGAAAGACAGATCGCCACCACGTGTGATGTTCTGTTGGAGATCAAGCGTGTTGGTCCATACCCAGTTGAAATAACGGGTATAGTAAGAGAACGCTCTACCGTTTGATGCAGCACCATCACCATGCAATGGGTTATTGTATTGATCTTCTTCCAGAACGTTATAGTCTACACCATAATTGGTTCTGAACTTCAGGTTATCGAGGATCTTGTATTCCCCATTTACACTTCCACGGAAGCTTGCCTGGCGTAAGAATCTTTTATCCAGATCACTCAATGCAATGGTATTATGCAAACCACCTAAGTTGGTGAAGTTGTAAGAACCATCCGGATTGAAAGCGGAACGGGTAGGTAACAGGAAGTAAGAAGACAATACCGGGTTACCAAATGCACCACCCGCTAAAGGAGCGCGCTGGCTAACCACACCACCATTGATGTTAAATCCAAGCTTTAACCTGTCGGTAGCCTGGTTGGTAATGCTTACGTTACCATTGGTTCTGGTTAATTTGGAATTGATGGTAGTACCTTCCTGGATGAAACGGCCACCAGACATAAAGAACTGTGTCTTGTCGTTTCCACCTTGTGCACTTACATTGTATTGTTGTTGTGTTCCGTTACGTGAGATATTATCAAGCCAGTTATAATCGATACCACTGTTTCCACCTAATGAAGCAATGGTTGCATCGATGGTTGCCTGAGATTGGCCCAGGTTAACAAGACCTTCACGGGTAAGCGCAATGTATTGTGCTGCATTCAGGGGCTTGTATCTTGAATTGGTATAAGCAGTATTGCTCTGACCAATCTCACTATCAAACCTGAATTTAGTTTTTCCGCCTTTACCTTTTTTAGTGGTAACTACAATTACACCATTGGCGGCGCGGCTACCGTAGATAGACTGCGAAGCGGCATCTTTCAGAACAGAAATGCTCTCAATGTCGTTCGGGTTTAAAGTACTCAGCAGGTTAGCTGTGGTTTGCAAACGTGATGCATCACCGGTGTTAACGGGAACACCATCAATGATCCAAAGTGGGTTACTGCTACCGTTGATGGAGCTGATACCACGGATAATGATGTTCTGGGAAGCACCTGGCTGACCAGAAGCTGCAACAGACTGTAAACCGGCAACTTTACCCTGTAAGGCTTTATCCACAGAAGAAAAAGGCAGGTTTTCAACGTCAGCTGCTTTCAGTGTGGCAACAGAGCCGGTCAGGTTCGATTTCTTATTGGTACCATAACCTACCACTACTACTTCCTGGAGGTCCTGGGTAGTAGAAACCAGGGCTACCGTAATATTGGCTTTGGTACCAATGGCGGCTTCCTGGCTGGCGAAGTTAAGGGAGGAGATCACCAGTACTTTGGCAGTGGCTGGCACATTAAGTGAAAAATTACCCTGAGCATCGGTTGTTGTTCCGGTCGTAGAACCTTTAACAACAACAGAGGCGTTGGCAACTGGGTTACTTTTGGAATCTGTAACCGTACCTTTTATCGTACGCGTTTGTGCGGCTATTTGAGTAACAGCCAACACCACGCACAATAACATCGTAACTAACTTTCTCATTATTTCAGTTTTTTGGTGATTGCGGGGGCGCAATTTAAGTTAAAGAAAACATAACATGACACGTAATGACAGAATTCTGTACTTTAATGCTGCAATTTGTTAAAAATACCTTGTTATGGTAGGTGATGAAAAATTATAATGGTTGATTATCAGTTAATTACATAAATTAATTATTAACTACCTTATTTAATGTTTTTTTAAGCTCCGCCCAGAAACACCCCCCGGCCAGGCAGTTGAAGCTGGTTATATTCACTATTTTCATTCTATAAAAAGCAATTATTAGCAATTTTTTGCATTTATCTGCTGCTTCTGCTATCCGGTTATTTTTGCTGTTCCAGGTTCCCCTATTCGCCATCCGGTTTTCGCTCTCTTGTTTTGTGTCATAAAAAAACCCGGAGCAATTTGCTCCGGGTTTCGATTGTAAAAGGTTATACATTTTATTTATCCCAGAAAATGTATTTCGCAGAAAGATCCGCTTTTTGAGCCGGTGTATTCGGATTTACATCAATCTCACTTTGCGGGAAAGGCAATGAACGGAGAATGTCTGCCGTAACCGCATTGGAAACCTTGGTAATAGCAGGGTAACCGGTTCTTCTCCAGTCTGTCCATGGCTCCATCACAACGCCGTAATTGGCCACATATTTCTCTTCAATGATCTGCTTCAGTTGCTGATCAGCAGTACCGGTCAGCGTGCCATTCAAAGCCAGGTAGGTTGTAATAGCCGTAGCCGCTACACCCGCATTGGTCAAAGATGCCGTGATACCTGCAGTAAAGAATGCCTGCGGATCACCGGGAGCTCCATAAAGGGCCGCTTCCGCTCTCATGAAATTGTATTCGGCAAAAGTTAACATGCGGATAGGCGCATCACCAGTGTAAGTGATACCAGTAGGTGGTAATGGATCGTAAGAACCATCCGCTTTAGGCGTACCGCCACTTGCCGCACCTCTCAGGTAAACGTGCATGCGCGAATATTTCTGTGAAGAAACATCGGCCGCTTTGGCTCCTACATATAAACCGGAACCTGCGGGAAAATCTGTAAAGTAGAAAGGTCTTCTCGGATCCTGCTTGGTATTCATCATATCAACCATGAACTTGTTAGGGAACAGGTAGTTGGTACGGCTTACTTCAAACTGGTGGATTGGGTTAAACCTTCCGCTCTGGTTAATGAACGGCATCTCGAAATTATCGGCAACACTGGCCATAAATGCGGCGCCACTGTTTACCAACGCGGTTACTTTGGTTACCAAACCTGCTTTGTCTGATTTTGAGTAATGCATCAGCATTCTCAGTTTCAGCGTGTTCGCGAATTTGATCCAGTTTGCTTTTTTCGTAGTGAAGGAACCTGAGTAGATAGTAGAGTTGGCACCTGGTGCAATACCGGTGCTGGTTCCATTCAGATCATTCAAAGCCTCATCCAGCAAAGCCAGCATGGCTGTATAAACGGCCGCGCCATCATCAAATTTCGGATACAGGTTAGCACTGGTTTGTTCCGCTTCCGTAAAAGGCACAGAACCCCATGCATCCACAAGGAGCTGGTAGTTATAGGCTTTCAGAATTTTGGCCACACCTCCGTAATACGGTGCGTTGTTGGCTTTTGCCAGCTTGATGATCACTTCAATATCATTCAAGGTAGTGGCATAATAAGTGCCCCAGGCATTGTTCACATCAGAAGACTGTATCAGGTATTTCTCATACATCTGTGTTTGTGTTTCACCACCTGTGGTCTGCCCTGAGAACTGTTGGGTTGTTAAAGCGGCATAACGGAACAGATCGCTTCCGCCCATGAAACCGGTGTTAATGGTTACATTGGTAAGCAACAGGTCCATCGGTGCCGCGGTTTCAACAATATTGTTCGGGCTTTTGTTGATATCGAGGTATTTTTTGCAGGAAGAGAAAGCCGTAACTGCGCTGATCCCCATAGCTGCTATCAGTATTTTTTTCATAATCATGTCTGTTTAATTTCTCTTGTTAAGAAAGGGATTTTAGAAAGTAAGTTTTAAGTTAACGCCCACATTACGTGTTGATGCGTTTGCATTAAACTCAAGACCCTGCACATTGCTTGTTCCGAACAGGTTCTGCTCCGGATCGAAGTGCGGGTAGTCTTTAGCCCATAAAGCCAGGTTACGGCCATACACGCCAAACTCAATATTTCCAAAAGGAGTTTTATCGATCAGCCTCTTAGGAAGCCTGTACGTTAAATTCATCTCCCTGATCCTAACCCATGATGTATTCAGGATAAATCCTTCCGCCGCAACATATTTACCTGAGTTACCCCAGTATTGCTCTCCAGTGATCGGAATGTTAACCGCGTTGCCGCTCGCATCCACACCATTGAAAGAATAATTCTTTAACAGTGTAACGCCATCTTTGTCGAAGCGTGGCAAAGCAGCTGTTTCAACAACCACACCATTGCTGCGCAAGTCTTTCACGTCTCTTGAATACACATCTCCGCCATGACGGATATCAAGTAATACATCCAGGGTGAATTCTTTGAAACGGAAAGTATTGGTGATGCCAATGGTATATTTTGGATTGGGGTTACCAATTTTGAATACACCCGATGTTGGCAAAGGCAGACCCGCATTTGCACCAGTTGTTTGCAGGATGATCCTTCCCTGCGCATCGCGCTGGTACATATTACCGTAGATCTGACCATACTCATCTCCTTCTACCAGGCGAACGTTAGGCGTGGTAAAACCACCCAATGTAATTACACTCACACCCGGAGCCAGTTTGGTAACAATGGATTTGAACTGGGTATAGTTGGCATTGATGGTCCAGGCAAAGTTTCTGGCTTTTACAGGCACCAGTGTTAAGCTCAGCTCGGTTCCCTTGGTATCGATCTCACCCGCATTCTGGAATACTGAAGTTACACCTGAACCAGGTGATACCGGTACGGAGAACAAACCATTGGTCAGTTTACGATGGAAATAGTTGGCTTCAATCGTTACACGGTTATTCCACAAGGCGATATCGGTTCCGATACTCCACTCCTTGGTAAACTCAGGTAACAGTTTGGTATTACCTGCCGAGTTGCTGATCGTATACGCCAGCAAACCATTGTAAGGAATGGCAATCGCCGGCCCGAAACCATCAGATGCACCACCTACTACAGCGTAGTTATCTGTGTTGTATGCGCCAGGTCCGTTACCTACTTTACCCAAACCGCTGCGGAATTTGATCTGGTTAACAAAATCAGATTTCAGTGAAGGAAGCGCTTCCGTTAAGTTAAAACTTACAGAGGCTGCAGGATAGAAGATTGAGCGTGTAGCTTCCGGTAAAGTAGAAGGCAGGTCGTTACGCGCTTTTACGTTCAGTGTGAGGTAATTTTTATAATCAATTACCGCATCTCCGAAATAACCAACCGTTCTGGTTTGTGATGTTGAGTAAGCCGGTGTATATACGGTTGCATTCTTCATCTGGTCAAAACCCCTGATGCTGAGCGCGGTTCCGGTTACAGAACTGTTATCACTGAAATTATCTATGATCTCATTACCCGCTGTTAACGACAGACCAAAATCGCCAAAGCGTTTGGTTGCGGTTAAGGTAAGATAAGAGTTGAAGTTACGGCTGTAGTTTCTTGTTTCAGCAACACCTCCCAAACCACCGGCACTGGTGTTACCACCGCCACGTGCACCGATCTCATCAAAACCATGGGCCTTGAAATTAAATACATCAGCACCTACTTTCAAATCCGCCGTTAACCAGCTGAGGACCTTGTATTTTAAACCCACGTTACCGAAGAAACGGTTAACCTCGTCATAATAACGAACGTTATCCATCGACCAGTAAGGATTGTCTTCACCACCATAGAACAATTGGTTGCCCGTTGTAGGATCTACATAAGGCAGCCCGGTAAGATCATAACTGCGCGGGATGAACCAGGCCCTGAAGATCGGGTTGGATAACTGGTTACCCTGCTGTGTACGGATAGAAGAAGTGTTGTTATAGTTTAAATAAGAAGATACGGTTAACCCTGGAGCCACTTCTGAATTCAGGTTCAGTGACAGGTTGTTTTTGCTGAGCTTATTGCTTCTTAATATATAGGTTTCCTGTGTGTTGTTGTAGGAAACACGGTAGGTGGTCTTGTCTGATCCACCACCGAAACTTACAGAGTTCTGTGCACTGTATGCGTTCTGGAAAAGATCGCTCACATTATTAGGGAAGGCAGACAGGTTTTCCGTTTTACCAAAGTAGTTGGTAACCGACTGACCGCCGATCAATGCCCCCCATGAAGAAGCATTGTTATTGATATACTTACCACCTGCACCCTGGCTGTATTGATTCTGGTATTCAGGTAAACGGTTTACAGAGATCACACTGTAAGAACTGTTAACGGTAACATTGTTTTTGGCTTTGCGTACGCCTTTTTTGGTAGTGATGAGGATCACACCTGCCGCAGCCCTTGAACCGTAAAGTGAAGTAGCTGCCGCATCTTTCAGGATGGTTACGCTTTCCACATCATCAGGGTTGATATCAACCGCCCTGTTGGATTGCGAGGTACCGTTCTGCAAAGAAACACCACCGCCGCCACTGCTGATGGGTACTCCATCGATTACATATAAAGGCTGGCTACCACCGGTGATGGAGCTAAAGCCCCTGATCAGGATACTGGAACCGGTAAAGGAACCACCTGAACCGCTAACCCTTACACCTGCGGCTTTACCCGCCAAAGCATTCGAAATATTTGAGTTGCGGGTAGCAGTAACGGATTCTGCATTGATAGTGGGTGTAGAATACCCCAGTGTTTTTTTATCTCTTTTGATACCGAAAGTAGTAACCACTACTTCGGAAAGATTGGCATCGTCGCTTTTCAATTGTACGTCAATGGTCTGGCCCGCACCCAATGGTTTGGTAATGGCGCCATAACCAACAAAAGAAAAAACAAGTCCTTTAACAGCGGACTGAACTGTAATAGAATACGTGCCATCCGCACCTGTTTTGGTGCCCGATTTACCATCTTGCGTTACAATGGAAACACCTGCCATAGGTGATCCGTCTTTGGCATCGGTAACTTTTCCCGATACTTTCCGGGTTTGCGCATTCAGTTGCCCGATCAACAGGACAAAACACGCCACCAGCGATACTAATTTTCTCATGAGCAGTTTTTTAGGTTTTGTAAATATTAAACTTAGACAATATTTCTGCAAAAATGGCTGCATATACGCATTTTCGCTGGCGGATTTTTACAACAACCAGAAAATCAAAGCATTTTATCGCTTAATATGAGCGCCCTTTCCCTTGTTTCTATTTTACAATCCGTTATGGATTACTGTTTGTTTTGCTATTGTTCGCCTTATAGCCAGGCAAGGGCCAACTGGTAGCAGGTTCAGGCAGCCCTGTTCATTTTCCCTTATTAATTCGTGTTTTCTTCGCCATTTCTTCGATTCCTCCTTCGGGTAAATTCGGGTCCGCTTCGGGTTTGATTCGGGGTTCGTCCACAGTAAGTCCACATTAACTCCACAGTAACTCCACATTAATGTGGAGTTACTGTGGAGTTAATGTGGACTTACTGTGGAGTTAATACGAATCAACCCCGGAGCAATCCCGAACCAGGTAGGGTCCAGATACGAGGCAATACCCTCAATATTATTAAGTTAGGAGTTAGTAGTCTGGGACTGGAGTTGGATTGTTGAAACTTTTGGATGCTAATACATTGCAATAACCCTACTTCAGTCTGCTAACTCCAGACTTCTAACCAAGAGGCTGTTTGAGCTAATTAAAGACAACCCCTGCCTCTGCGGAGAACATGAGAACAGGGAGGTATCGCCTGCCGGATTACTTATGCTGTTTTTTCGAGGTGCTTAGAATCAATACCGGTAACAAGATCAGGTTGGTTAAAGTACCCACTACCAGCGTAAGTGAGGTTAACCAGCCCAATGCTTTTGTTCCGCCAAAATCGCTGAAACAGAAAATCACAAAGCCGGCGATCAGTACAAGCGAGGTATAGATGATGCTGATACCGGTATGCCGGATGGTTTGCACCAGTGTGGGAGATACTTTATCGTTATACTGCGGCAACTCCTGTTTGTAATTGATGAGAAAGCGGATGGTAACATCGATGGCAATACCCAATGCCACGCTGAACACCAATACCGTGGATGGTTTTAGCGCAATACCCGCCCAGCCCATTACACCCGCAGTTATCACCAGGGGTATGAGGTTGGGGATAAGCGAGCAAACCAATATGCGGAAAGAACGGAACAGGTACAACATGCAAAGCGTGATCAGCAGGAAGGCCCAGAAAATACTTTCTTTTAATCCTTTAATGATAAAGCTGGACCCTTCCAGGAAACTGATACTGCTGCCGGTGAACGTAACATGGTATGATGCGGTATCAAATATTTCGTTTGCCTTGTTCTCAAAATCTTTCAGCAGAACAGGTAAACGCGCACTGCCGATGTCTTTCATATTTACACTGATGCGTGCCATCTGCTGGGAGCTGTCCATAAAACTACTGATCAGTTGTGCCAGCCCTTTTTTGGATGCGCCCTTGCTGCTATCGCCTTTTGCCTGCAGGTAGGGTGCCATAAAAACAAGGTCCGCTTCATAAGGGATTGTATAGCTCATGCTATCACCGTCGAAATAAGCCTGCTTGGCAAATTTCAATCCTTCTACAAAAGAAAGTGGTTTGGCCGTTGCCGGGTTGGCCGCGATATAAGCGGAGATTTCTTCAATTTTTGTGATGGGCCTGCTTCTGAAAATGCCTTTTTTTCTTTTGGTATCTACTATGATCTCAAGTGGCATCACACCGCCGAAATTCTGTTCGAACCATTTAAGATCAGTATATATTTTATCGTTCTTCGGAAGATCATCTACAATAAATCCTTCGCTCCTGATCCGGAAGATCCCGATTACGGCCAGTATGGTGATAACGGCTGTTACACCATATACCCAGCGTGCATGATGGAAGGCCCATCTTTCAATGCGTATCAGGATCTTTTCAAGAAAAGCATTGTCGAGGTAACGGGTATGCTTGGCCTTGGGTGGTGGCAGGTAACTTAAAACGGAAGGGATAAAGATCAGCGAGATCAGAAACAGTACCATGATATTGATACCGGCTACTGCGCCAAACTCTTTCAGCAGGTCGCTATGTGTTAGCGCAAACACCGCAAAGCCAATGGCTGCGGCTATATTACAGAACAACGTAACAATGCCCATGCGGCCAACCATGGTGATAAGGGCCTTGTCTTTATCATTTACCTCACGGTAAGCCGTATGGTATTTATTCAGGAAGTAAATACAATTGGGTATTCCGATCACGACAACCAATGGCGGTATCAGCGCCGTTAACAATGTGATCTTATATCCTAACAATACAATGGTTCCCAGGCTCCAGACCACGCCCATGCTTACCACGAGCAAACTCATGATGGTAGCGCTTACCGACCGGAAGAAGATGAGTAAGGTTATCACCAGTAATGCCAGCGAACCGATCAAAAACCAATTCATTTCATTCTTGATACGGTTGCCGATCGTTGTTCTGATAAAAGGAAGTCCGCTGCTGTGTACCGTGGTATTTGTTTTTTTCTCAAACAGTTCTACCTGTTGTAAAATATCATTGATAAGTCTTGAACGACTCTTGCTATTAATGGTATCCTTGTTAACGCTTACGCCCAGCAGGTAACTCTGCGTAGCCCGGTTATACAAAAGACCGCGATAGAAAGGAAGGTTTTCGAAAACGGCTTTATCGCTGTCGAGCGAGGCCTGCGAAGTATAGGGGTAATGAAATATTTTTTCGGGAACGAACCGGTGGTTTACGCTATCATTCTTCAGGGTCAATACTTCAGGAACACTTAGTATTTCGGTAACACCGGCGATCTTTTTGAGTTGCTTGTGTAATTCGCCTACTTCATTAAAAAAGGAAGTAGTATAAAATCTATCGGATCCGATCCCGATAACCATGGTATTTCCATCGCCGCCGAATTTTTTCAGGAAAGCCTGGTAATCGCGGTATTTGGGATTATCTGTGGGCAATGCCCTGGTAAAATCATAGCTTAACTGCACTTTGGAGGCTTTCCAGCCCATGAACCCGGTGGCCGCTAAAAGAAGAACCAATAAGAATAAACGTTGTTGTAGAATGAACTTGCCTGCCCTATACCACATATCTGATATTTAATTAGATTTTACACTACAAAGAAAACAATAAAAATCCACAAGAAAATACGGTTGAATAAACGCTTTAAAATGGTGTTTACACGGAGTTTTGCATAGTCTGTTCCGATAGGCATAATTAACACTTAATTTCAAGTATCCAATATCAATGAAAGCATTTTCAACGAATGTTTTCTTGACATATCCAATATCCATGAAAACGAACAGGTATACATATCTGTTAACACTGCTTATCTGCATGTATCCCGGCATCTCTATGATTGCACAGGGTGTTTGTGCGAGTAGTGCGCAGGCCCCGGTATATACACAAGACTTCGGAACAGTTACTTCAAAAACAGCTACCAATAAAGTTCCAACTGGTTTCACTACAAAATATCAATACAATACCGGTGTTGCAGACGGACAATATATTGTAACCCCACAGGTTCAGAATGCGGGGAAAGCCGATTGGGCCAAGGGCTTTGATCATACCAGCACTACCACTACTTATGCCAATGGTACTTATGGTAATATGTACCTGGTAAATGCGGGCAAAGCTTCCAGCGGACCCGTTGATCTTTTCTTCTCTACACAAGTGGATAATCTTTGCCCCGGTTCTGTGTATAGTTTTTCGGCCTGGCTGGTTAATGTGAATACCACTACCCTGACCGTACCGATCTGTGGCGCTTTTGGATCTAACGGAACCATTCCGGCAAAAGTAACTTTCAATATTAAAAACACATCGGGTACCATTTTACAAACCTATACCACACCCGATTTACCTCTTACCGCCAACAATACCACTGCAGCACCTAACTGGATACAGTATGGATTCCAATTTACGCTTCCTGCCGGAACCACATCGTTGGTACTGGAGATGAGAGATGCGTTGGGTGGACAAGCTTCCTACTGTGGTAATGATTTTGCCGTTGATGATATCCTGTTTGCAGCCTGTCAGCCTACCGCTACTGTTACACTCAGTACCGCATCTACGATTTGTTCAGGAACAAGTACTACGATCAATAGTTCCATCATCAATAGTCCGTACAGCAACCCTGCTTATCAATGGCAGAAAAGTACCGATGCCGGTGTTACCTGGAGCAATATCGGAACACCCGGAACCAGTGCCAGTAATTTTCCGATAGCCAGCGCATCGGTATCTGATGCCGGGATATATCGTGTTGTGGTGGGTCCGGATGTATCCAGTTTATCGAGCACTACCTGTACCACTGTATCCAATAGCATTACCCTTGCCGTGAATCCATCCCCATCGGCAACCATTGGCAGTAACAGCCCGGTCTGTTCGGGTAATTCACTTAACCTTACTTCTACTCCTTCAGGAGGCACCACTCCTTATACCTATAGCTGGTCGGGCCCTAATAGCTTTACCGCTACTTCTCAAAATGCTTCTATTGCCAATGCAACTACTGCTGCATCGGGTGTCTATTCGTTTACCGTAACGGATGCTAAAACCTGTACGGCTACGGTTACATCCAATATTACAGTTAACCAAACACCTGTGGTAGCGGCCATCAGCAATATATCCGGAAGTAACGGAGCCTGTAAGGGTAGTACCATTCAATTAAGCAATACAACCATCGGCGGAACCTGGAGCAGCAGCAATACAGGTGTTGCTACTGTAAACAATGCCGGGCTGGTAACCATTACCGGGGGAGGTACCAGCACCATTACGTACACCGTTACCAATAATGGATGCTCCGCTTCCGTTACAAAAACGATCAGTGGCGCGAGCGTAACCATGAACCCTGATTTTATTGAATGTAACAATGGTGTGCGGAGCTATTCAAACAGCATCGCCAACCCCTATTATGTTTTGTACGATAATACCACAACCGCCAGTTATCTATGGACGATAACAGATGGAAATGGAGCAGATGTTACAAACAGCGTGTTCAAAAATCCAACAAACCCAACCAGTCTTTATCCAAGCCTTCAATTGGTGAAAGGCAATACCTATAATGTTAAAGTAGCGTATACAAGCAATGGCATTACCTGTTATGCCAGTCAGAATATTTACAAAGAGATCACGGTTGCCGATACCATTTCCGGATCTCGTGATACCACGGTTTGTTTTGGCAGTACTTCCATTCCTTTATCGGTGAGAACTTCCGCTGTTGTTACCACCCTTACCTGGGGAACAAAAGGTACCGGAACTTTTTCGCCCAACAATGCCGCATCTACCAATTACTCACCCAGTGCCGCTGATAAGGCGGCCGGCGTAGTTACCCTTTATGTAACGGCCAGTACTACCCTGAATGCCAACGGCAGTTGTGGTACATCCACAGCTACCGACTCGATGAAGCTGCGGATCTATCCTGATAATATAGGAACCAATGCAACATCGGTGATGTGCTCCAATCAGTCATTGAATTTTACGCCCACAACGGCAATACCGGGAAGTACGTTTTCCTGGTTGTCTTCCGTTAGTTCAGGAAGCTTAACCGGCAACTCAGCAAGTGGTACAGGAACGATTATTGATTCACTGGTGAATCTTTCCGGCACAACAAACGGGGTAGTAGTGTATACCATTACACCGTATGCGTTTACTCCGTCTAATATCAGTTGTAACGGAACACCGTTTACCTATACCGTAACCGTAAGACCCAAACCGGTTGTTACCATTACGAATGCGGCGGCAACCATTTGTACCGGAAGCGCCACCAACCTGCAAATCAGCAGCTCCATTCCCGGATCTACGTATTCATGGAGTTCTTCCGTGATCTCAGGAAGCGTTACCGGCAATTCGTCCAACGCCGTAGCATCTGCCACCAATACGATTACCGATGTATTGATCAATGCATCGGCCAGCAATGCCATTGTACGTTATCGTATTACCGCCATATCTCCGTCGGTTTGCAGCAATACAGATTCAACGGATGTACTGGTATATGGCGCATCCAGTACCGCCAATGCAGGGCTGGACCAGGCCTTATGTAATGTAAGCACCACATTATTGGCCGCAGTGAATCCTGGATTGGGAGCAGGCAGCTGGTCGCTGATCTCCGGGCCTTCTGCTGCCACATTCGGAACGCCTTCTTCTCCATCCAGTACATTGAATGGAATGATAGCGGGTACTTATCAATTGAAATGGTCCGTTACCAATGGCACTTGCGCCGCTTCAAACGATACGGTTGTGATAGTGAACGCGCCATTATCTGTTGGCGGAACCGTATCTGCCGATGCTACGGTTTGCGCGGGCAGCAATACAGGAACACTTACCGCATCGGGTTATACCGGAACCATTGTCCGTTGGGAATTCTCTACCAATAACGGCGGTGCATGGAATACGATCGCGAATACAGCTAACACCTATACGTATACCAATATCAGTGTGAATACCTTGTTCAGGGTTGTTGTGCAAAGCGGCACATGCAGTTCGTCGAACAGCAGCTCGGTAAGTATCACAGTTAATCCTGCCACGGTTCCTGGCACCTTGTCTTCCGATGCCACGGTTTGTGCCGCAAGCAATAGTGGCACTTTAAGTATTGCAGGTTTTACCGGCAATATTTTACGGTGGGAATCTTCTACGAATAACGGAACCACCTGGAGCAATATTGCCAATACAACGGCTAACCACAATTACAGCAATCTCATTGTTACTACACAGTACAGGGCATTGGTGCAAAGCGGTAATTGTAATGCCGTTTATACAAATGCGGTAACAATTTCCGTTACACCACAAACAGTGCCGGGTACACTTACTGCCAGTGCTACGGTTTGTGCCACCGCTAATGCAGGTACGCTTTCGCTTACTGGTATTACAGGTACCATCCTGAACTGGGAGTCTTCTACTGATAATGGTGGCTCATGGAACAATATCATTAACACTACCAATACGCTTAACTTCTCCAATCTCTCCGCTACCACGCAGTTCAGGGCTTCGGTGCAGAGTGGTGTGTGTGCGGCACTTAATTCCAATGCTGTTACCATTACCGTATTGCAAGCGGTTACTACGGCCAATGCGGGTATCGATCAGGTGCTTTGTAATGTTGGTTCTGCTACGCTTGCTGGTAATACACCTACTTCTGGTACGGGTACATGGACATGGGTATCCGGGCCTTCCGGTGTTTCTTTCTCCAATGCCAATGACCCCGCTTCGGTGGTTAATGGTTTGACCGTTGGTTCTTATCAGCTCGCTTGGACAATCGCTAATGGTCAGTGTACTCCTTCTCAGGATCTTGTACAGATCACTGTGAATCCTCAAACAGTGCCGGGTTCACTCTCTGCAAGCGCTACGGTTTGTGCTACCGCTAATGCAGGTACACTTTCTCTTACAGGTATTACAGGTACTATCCTTAACTGGGAGTCTTCTATTGATAACGGTGGCTCATGGAACAATATCAT
>JAZJYJ010000019.1:69062-71774 GCA_040390405.1 Bacteroidota bacterium | reverse complement strand
CTATCCTTAACTGGGAGTCTTCTATTGATAACGGTGGCTCATGGAACAATATCATCAATACTACCAACACACTTAATTATTCCAATCTCTCCGCTACCACACAATTCAGGGCTTCTGTGAAAAGTGGTGTGTGTGCCGTGATCCCTTCTAATGCGGTTACCATTACCGTACTACAAGCTGTTACCACGGCCAATGCGGGTATCGATCAGGTGCTTTGTAATGTTGGTTCTGCTACGCTTGCTGGTAATACACCTACTTCTGGTACGGGTACATGGACATGGGTATCCGGGCCTTCCGGTGTTTCTTTCTCCAATGCCAATGACCCCGCTTCGGTGGTTAATGGTTTGACCGTTGGTTCTTATCAGCTCGCTTGGACAATCGCTAATGGTCAGTGTACTCCTTCTCAGGATCTTGTACAGATCACTGTGAATCCTCAAACAGTGCCGGGTTCACTCTCTGCAAGCGCTACGGTTTGTGCTACCGCTAATGCAGGTACACTTTCTCTTACAGGTATTACAGGTACTATCCTTAACTGGGAGTCTTCTATTGATAACGGTGGCTCATGGAACAATATCATTAACACTACCAATACCCTTAGCTTCTCCAATCTCTCCGCTACCACGCAGTTCAGGGCTTCGGTGCAGAGTGGTGTGTGTGCGGCACTTAATTCTAACATTATTACCATTACCGTATTGCAGCCTGTTACTGCTGCCAATGCCGGTGTGGATCAGGCTTTGTGTAATGTTACTTCTGCCACACTCAGTGGTAACACACCTGCTTCCGGTACTGGTACGTGGTCAAAGATCTCCGGTCCTGCAGGTATAAGTTTCAGCAATGCCAATGACCCTGCCACAACAGTTAACGGATTAACGACCGGGACTTATCAACTCGCATGGACCATCGACAATGGATCATGTGCCGCTTCGCAGGATCTTGTGCAACTTACTGTGTACTCAGCAACGGTACCAGGCATACTGGCTTCTGATGCTACGGTTTGTGCCACTGCCAATGCGGGCACACTTTCTCTTACCGGGTATAGCAGCAGCATTCTTAATTGGGAATCTTCTACTGATAATGGCGCCACCTGGAACAATATCATTAATACGACCAATACAATTAACTATACCAATCTCTCTTCTACCACGCAATACAGGGCCAATGTTCAGAATGGAATTTGTCCAGCACTCTATTCCAATGTTGTAAAAGTAAATGTGGTGCCTGCTGTTAGCACAGCGGATGCGGGGGCGGATATTATTGTGATCAATGGTATTGCCAGTACATTGGTAAAAGCTATCGCTCCGGTATCGGGCATTGGTACCTGGACACAGATAGACGGTCCTACTACCGTCAGCTTTTCCAATAAGAATGATCCGAAAGCAACAGTTGGTGGATTGGTTTTTGTACCTGGTGCTCCGCCAACAGATGGTATTTATCATTTGCGCTGGACGGTTTCCAATGGTGTTTGTGCTGTTTCCGAAGATATCATGCAGATAACGGTACAGCCTCCTACCAATCCTGGTGCAATAGGACCGGATGCTGTGGTATGTACCAGTAATAATCATGGAACACTTGTATTAACCGGATACCTCGGCACCATTCTGCAGTGGGAACTTTCAACCGATTATGGCGTAACCTGGAGTGTTATTTCCAGCACAATAGGAACGAATCAAAACACTTATGACTATACCAATCTGACTACAACTACCCTTTTCAGGGCACTTGTACAAAACGGTGTTGGTGTTCCGTTGTATTCAGGTATTGCTGCTACTGTTACCGTTTTACAATTGGTTACTCCTTCGAACGCTGGCCCTGATCAATCACTTTGTAATACAAGTACTACTACCCTTGCTGCCAATACACCCACATCCGGTACCGGTAAATGGTCATTTGTTTCTGGTCCTACTTCTGTTACTTTCAGCAATGCAGATGATCCGGCCAGTATTATCAATGGATTAACGATTGGTACCTATGAACTTGCATGGACCATCTCTAACGGTATCTGCTCAGACTCAAAAAGTTCTGTACAGGTAACTGTCTACCCGCCCACCATTGCGGGTACACTGGCAGCGGCCGCTACCGTTTGTGCTACCGCTAATGCAGGTACACTTTCTCTTACAGGTTACTTAAGTTCTGTGGTGCGTTGGGAGTCTTCTATCGATAATGGCGCTACATGGAATACGATCCTTAATACAACAGCGTCCGCTTCCTATACCAATCTCTCTGCTACCACTTCGTACAGAACACTCGCACAAAACTTTGTTTGCCCGGCTCTCTACTCTAATGTCGTTACCGTTAATGTGCTGCAAGCTGTTACCATCGCTAATGCTGGCCTCGATCAGGCACTTTGTAATGTAACCGCCGCTACACTCGCTGGTAACACACCAACTTCTGGTACTGGTCTTTGGTCTTTGGTTTCAGGGCCTGCTGCTGTTTCTTTCACTGATGCGCATGATCCTGCTACTACTGTAAATGGTTTAGTGTCTGGTGTATATGAACTCGCATGGACCATCTCTAATGGGCTCTGTTCTCCTTCGCAGGATATTGTGCAGTTAACCGTATATGCTCCTACCATCGCAGGCTCACTCGCTGCTGATGCTACCGTTTGTGCTACCGCTAATGCAGGTACACTTTCTCTTACAGGTTACTTAAGTTCTGTGGTGCGTTGGGAGTCTTCTATCGATAATGGCGCTACATGGAATACGATCCTTAATA
>JAZJYJ010000019.1:0-68962 GCA_040390405.1 Bacteroidota bacterium | reverse complement strand
CGCATGATCCTGCTACTACTGTAAATGGTTTAGTGTCTGGTGTATATGAACTCGCGTGGACCATCTCTAACGGCCTCTGCTCTCCTTCACAGGATCTTGTTCAGTTAACCGTATATGCGCCTACCATCGCTGGCTCTCTCGCTGCCGATGCTACCGTTTGTGCTACCGCTAATGCAGGTACACTTTCTCTTACCGGTTACTTAAGTTCTGTTGTGCGTTGGGAGTCTTCTACCAATAACCAGGCTTCATGGAATAACATCGCTTCTACTGCTGGTTCTTATGCTTATAACAATCTTACTACCACCACTTCCTACAGGGCTTATGTACAGAATGCAGTTTGTCCCGCACTGTACGCTAATGTGGTTACCGTTAATGTACTGCAGGCAGTTACCATTGCCAATGCGGGTATCGATCAATCGCTTTGTAATGTAACCGCCGCTACACTTGCTGGCAATACACCAACTTCTGGTACTGGTCTTTGGTCTTTTGTTTCCGGGCCTTCGGCTATTTCTTTCACCAATGCCAATGATCCGGCTACTACCGTTCATGGTTTAATCGCCGGTACTTACCAGCTCGCATGGACCATCTCTAATGGTTTCTGTTCGCCTTCACAGGATCTTGTGCAGATCACTGTTTATCCGCCTACCAATGCAGGGGTACTTACTGCAGATGCATTTGTTTGTATTGCAGGTAATGGCGGAACCTTATCACTTGCGGGTTATACAGGCAATATACTAGGCTGGGAATTTTCTGTCGACAGTGGCAGCAGCTGGCATGCGATTGCTAATACAACCGCTTCATTTGTGTTCACCAATCTGCAGGTTACCACACAATACAGGGCCTTGGTGCAAAGTGGAATCTGTAATAGTGTATACAGTAACCCGGTTAACATTCATGTTTACCAGCTTACCACAGGTGGAAAATTAACGGCTACCCAGACAAGGGTTTGCGAAACGGCCAATAGCGGCAATATTCAGCTGGGTGGTTTTACCGGAACCATTATGCAATGGGAATATTCTGAAGACAAGGGCAAGAACTGGACAGTTGTGAATTCTGCGGACACTTCCTATGCGTTTGCAGCATTAAAAATCACTACCTGGTTCAGGGTATTGATCCAGAACGGCAACTGTTCTTCTGCTTATTCCGATACAGCCATCATTACGGTAGATGTAGCCACAAAGGCCGGAACACTTTCCGGTGCAGCCGTGGTATGCAGCAATATGAACGATGGCATACTATCCCTCTCTAATGGAACGGGCGATGTGCTTCATTGGGAATTTTCCGAAGACAATGGTACTACATGGAACATCATCGCTGATACAAAGGATAGTCTTGCTTACCACAATCTTATTACCAACACCTTGTACAGGGTACTGGTACAACATGGCACTTGTGCTACGGAGTACGCCAATACAATTGAGATAAAAGTTGTGCAACCGGTTACCCCGGCCAATGCAGGTGCCGACCAGGTATTGTGTTTTGCCAACAGCATCACCACTTTACAGGCCAATACTCCGGTATCCGGTACCGGTTTCTGGAGCCAGGCATCAGGGCCATCACAGGTTTCTTTCGCTAACCCATTGTTGCCCGGAACGGTGGTAACGGGTTTAAAAACCGGAACCTATGCTTTTGTATGGACCATTTCCAATGGTACCTGTAGCAATTCAACAGATACCCTATTAGTGAAAGTTGATAAAGTGGTTTCTTCTTTCACACTTACCAGCCTTAACGACTGCGGAAAAACCTCGTACCGGTTTAACAATACAAGTCAATCCGCTTTCGGTATTCAAAAATACCTATGGTATAATAGTGCGGGAGATACCATGACCCAGAAAGATGCTACGCTTGTATTTACCAAGGAAGGAGATGCGGATATGACCCTGGTGGTTACCAGTAATACCGGGTGTACCAACAAAACAGAAGCGCTGTACAGGGTGATCGTATATGAATTCCCGAAAGCAAACATTAATGCGATCGCGAATGCCTGTAAGAACCAGTTGCTGAAAGTAACATCGGATATCAATTCCCGCGATTCAATCGCATATATACTGTGGAACCTTGGTAATGGAACCAGGGCCAAAGACTCTACCGTTACGGTTCAATACATGAACGATGGAAATTATACCCTGAAGCTTACAGTGGCAACCATCAACCGCTGTTTTGATTCGGTGTTCAAGCAGATCACTATTCACCCAATACCATTGGTTACGATCAATTCAAAACCGGTAATCTGCAGAGGCGATTCTGCCTTGTTAACTGCCAAAGGTGCTTTGAATTATATATGGACCGATCAGAATGATAAGATCATCTGCGATGGCTGTACCACTACCATGATCAACCCGGTATATAACAGCCAGTACAAAGTATTGGGATATGATCAGTATGGATGCAGCGAGGTAACGAACATTGATGTTCGTGTGATACAACCTTTAAAACTCATCGCATCTTTAGGCGATACCATTTGCGCCGGACAAACCAGGCAGTTCTTCGCCAAAGGCGCCAATAGTTATACCTGGTATCCCGAAACAGGGCTGAGCAATAAAAATGCGGCATCACCAATAGCCAAGCCAATGGCTACTACTACCTACCATGTGATTGGTAAAGATGAATTCAGCTGTTTCACGGATACAGCGGAAGTAAGAATGGTAGTGGGCAACCCAACCCCGATCCATATTGGTAATGATACCGTTGTTACGGCCGGTATTACTTACCGGTTAAATGCGATTCCTGCTACACAAGATATCCGCAAATGGTATTGGAACGGGCCGGTAGATTTCTCCTGTAAAACCTGTCCATCACCTGAAATAAAAATCTCCAATGATGCCAGTATTTATTGCCTGGCGGTAAATGCCTATGGCTGCACCAGTATTGATACCATCAACATCAAAACATTCTGCGCCGGCACGGAAGTATTTATTCCGAACGCGTTCTCTCCCGATGGGGATGGTGTAAATGATATTCTGACTGTTCAGGGACGAGGCATTAAAATGGTGAAGAGCTTCCGGATTTTTAACCGTTGGGGTGAAGTGGTATTTGAAAGAACCAATTTCCTTCCCGGCGATCCGGCCAATGGATGGGATGGAAAAATAAGGGGCAACCCTGCACCACCCGATGTATTTGTTTATATGTGTGAAGTGATCTGTGAAAAAGGTATCCCTTATATTTTTAAAGGAAACGTTGCCGTTCTAAAATAATTAAACCGATGTGAGATGAAAAGAATTCTACAAATCCTCCCCTTGTTGCTCTTTTTTTCAGTGCTGTGCCGCGCACAGGATTTTACTTTTTCGCAATTCTATGAGCAGCCCCTGCTTCGCAACCCGGCATTGGCAGGTTTGTTTACGGGCGATATCCGGGTATCTATGTCATACCGCGACCAGTGGGGCAGTGTTACCGTCCCTTTCAGAACCACTTCGCTGAACATCGAGCACAAGATCCCTGTTGGTAACGCACATGATCTTATTACCATCGCTTCTCAAATGAGTGTGGACGCGGCCGGTGATATCCGTTTAAAAAGAACCCAGATATTACCTTCGATCAGCTTTCATAAATCACTGAGTGATGAGAATGATACCTACCTGACCGCGGCATTTCAGAGCGGCCCGGTATCCAGTCAGTTTGATGCCAGCCAGTTAAAACTGGGCGACCAGTTCCGTAACGGTGCTTATGACGCATCTAACCCATCCGCACAGGTTATTAAAAATACAGGGTATTCTTATTGGGATGTTAACGCCGGACTTTCTTTCAGCAGCTCGCTGAAAAACAAGACTAATTTTTACCTGGCCGTTGGCATGTCGCATATCACAAGTCCAACTATTAAATCTATAACCGGTGATGTACCAGGTTTTCTTTCGCCAAAAATGATCATGAATGCCGGCATCAACGCCCCTTCAGGCGAAAAGGGACACGTAATGGCATTTACCGATTGGATGGTACAAAATGGTAACCGCCAGTTATTGAGTGGTATTATGTATGGTGTTGATCTGATCGAATACGATAGCGGCGATCCGGATATTATGTATGTAGGCGCTTTTATGAGATGGGGTGATGCATTGATCCCCGTAGTGAAAATGGGATTCAGCCATTTTAGTGTGGGCATCAGTTACGATGTAAATATTTCGAAGCTCAAAACCGTTTCCAATTTCCGTGGAGGATTGGAATTATCCATTGTATACCGCGACTTCCTGAAGATCCGCAATTCAACACTCGATAAATTGAGGTGTACAAAGTTTTAGTAGCAACACTCCGTGTACCTCTGTATCTCCGTGTCTCTTGGTGAAAGAAGATCGAAGCGAAGGCTTTACCACGGAGACACAGAGTTACAGAGATACACGGAGAATGCGTCCTATTGTTTCAGTAAGAGAAATCCAGAGAAAAAGAGCAAAGGAGAACGACTCTTATAGCTCCTTCTCTCTTATGCTCTTATTGAAATAGCTCATTATACTATCCCTCCGCTCATTTCTTCACCTTGATAAAGTAGATCACCGCATTGTTCTGAAGGTCGCTGGATACATTGATCTCAGTACGTTTCCTATCCCCATCTGTAATGATCATCAGCGCTGAGTTCGGAGGTGTTAATCCAAGGTTCTCCGCAAAAAAGATCATTTCATTTTTCCGCAGATCCGGATTCAGTTTTACCCAGAACGTGATCGGCTTATTTGTCTGCAGCATTTGCTGGTAAATAACCAGTTGCTTATTATAGATAACCGATACCGAGTCATTATCAAATATGCCGTTATCATACAGTTCTACTTTCACCGAATCGGAAGTAGTCAATACTTCAAACGATCTCTTTGGTGTGCGGCTCGTCATCTGGTCAATCAATGTCGGTGTTTTTAAACGCGGCGTAAAATCGAGCAGTGCATTTATTTTCATGGTATGCAAACTGTCGCCTTTGCGATTCGTTGTTATCCGCGATTCAGGCTGAATGGTTTTTACAAGCGGCCTTGCGGTAATTTTCTCCGAATCCGTTTTAACTGGTTTTGTTTTTTGTTTGGTGTTGGCAACCACATTCCTGCCAGACTTCATAGCTACTGCATTTGACCCTGCCAGCACTCTATTCTTACTGTTGCGGTTTGCAGAATCGGTTGTTTTTGTTTTAGGCAAGAACTTGGAACCGGTTGTTGCAGGTTCCTTTGTAGCAGCCATTGCTTTATCAGCATCCGCATTTTTCAATCCGGTTACTGGCCTGGATCTTTTTTCTTCCTTAGCCGCTTCATTGCTGTTTAACGAAGCTGGTACAGAGTCTTTCAATTGCTTTCTATTCTCAACAATATTTTGTGAAGACGGATTGGACCTTGCCGGTTTGCTAAGGGCTATTTCATTCGCCAGCTTTCTTTTATCCGTACCGTCAACAGTATAAGTGGGAACCTTGTTCGTATTTTCTTTCAGGTCAAGCTCATTACCCGTTGGGATCCATTTGGGATTTTTTTCTGTGGTAATCATCAGGTCCGAACGGCGGTTGGCCATCTGCCTGGCGGTATTGTACGAACTGTCTTCTTTACATGCAACAATAAAATGTTGCTTGCCAAAGAAATCGATATTGACCCTGGTAGCGGCAATTCCTTTCGCAACCAGGTATGCTTTTACAGATTCTGATCTTTTGCGTGATAAACGTTCGTTCGCTGCTTTAGGGCCGATACAATCCGTAAAGGAAGCCACGAGCAGGTTCAGAGATGGATTCTTTTCCATTTGCTGAATCACTTCCGCCAGTTGCGGATAATCTTCCCTTCTGATCCTGGCGCTGGCAAATCGGTAATTCACATGCATCCGGTTAAGTGTAATGGCATTAATGGAATCCATCCATCTTTTTTGGTTGCGTTGAATTTTACCAAGCGAATCTTCCGCAGTTACCGGTGGTTTAAATGGCGTAACCACCATTTCTTTTTTACTGCTGCTGTCTTTATAAACAATGTTTACCGCTTTAAAAATTTCCATGCAGCAATTAGATGCCCTGTCTGAACTTAGGTATGCATTATCGGTGTTGCTCTCTTTGGTATAATACAGATCGTCCTTTACAGAATTTACCGGGTAACCCATATTCATTGCGCTCTCTTTCCAGTTATTGGCACTGAGGTTCCCGCTGATCTTATAAATATCCATTCCACCCATTCCGGTTCTTCCATTGGAACTGAAATATAGTTCACCAGTAACCGCGTCATAAAAAGGAGAAGCTTCCTGTTCCTTTGTGTTGATTTGATTTCCCAGGTTGATGGCAGTACCAATGGGATTCCCATTTTCCAATGCGATCATCCAGATATCGTCTTTACCATACCCGCCCGGCTGGTCCGATACAAATAACAGGTACTTGTTGTCTTTTGTAATGAACGGATGTTTTGCATTGTACCCCGGCACATTTACAGAAGAAGCAAGTGCGGCAGGCATGCTCCATTTACCATCTGTTGCATTTTTCGTTGAACTGTATAACCGGTACTGGTTTGTTTTGGATGATTTGTCTTCTTTCCATCCCGTAAAAAACAAGGTTTGTCCATCAGCAGATAAAGAAGAGGTACCCATATTCAGGTCGCCGGGAATAGCTGTCATCTTTTCAACACTACCTGTTTTCAGATTGGTAGTATACAACCGCACCGGGAAGATCTTCTCTTGTTTTTTAGTCAGTTCATTTCTGGATGTTGTAAAGAAATAAGAATCATCGCTTCTTTTTTCCAGCGCAAAATTAGATCCATCGGCAGATGCGGTGGCCGGTATTTTACTGATTATGGCACGCGGAGGCTGGCTCTTATTGCTGACAGCAAAACTGCAATCGGCAATGGCCTGCCTGGCTTTCTGTTTCAGGCTGTCTTCCGGTCTGTATTTCTGTAAAAAAGCAGTTAATACCGTGCTGGCTTTTTCGGGTTGATCATTGGCCAGTAAAGAGATCCCATACCATAACCGCGCCAATGGGAACCGGGTATCCTGTGAAGCAATGTATTGCTCATACTGCGGTACAGCATCTTTAAAATGTGTAAACAAGCGATAGGATTCTGCCAGTTTAAATTGCATCTCCGCCTTATCCGCAGGCTTGATCTTACGGGCATGTTTCCGGCTTAGTGGTTGGAAAGGATATACGAGGCTGGTAGTTGTTTTATTTACCAGCGGACTATCATACAATATCGCCGCATACCATTTAGCCGAACTGTAATAGTCTTTGTTTTGAAAACTGGCTTCGGCCTTTCGTTTCATGGCACGGGTTGTTTGTGCCGGTGCGGTTTCGGCTACACCCAGCATCACAATCAATGTCAGTGCAGTAAGGAATGTTCTTTTGCTTTTTATAATCTCGGGCATATAAACCGGGTATCTGGTATTTTCTTTTGACTGGTAAAACTGATCGACAACTCATATCCACCATTGGAAGAAGAAGCTGTTTTAAGTTGTGAAATATTAACATCATAACTCAACCCAATGGTAAGTCCCCCTAAACGCAAACCAAGATTGGGCGCCACCGCATCGTCTTTCCGCCAGGTGGTGCCGAGGATCAGGCCCTTTCCTTCTTCAATGGTAAGATTGCAAACCATTCCTGCTGCTATTTCATTATTGCTGCCTTGCTTCAGGTACAAAGCATGTGGTATCAGTTCTGCCCTGGCACCCATCTGAAAACGCACGCCACCATGAACAGCATACCGTATCGGTATTTTATTCTCGTCGCCACCGGAAAGAAAACGGTTAACGGGTTGTGTGGGATGAAATACACTAACACCAAAAAAAGGATTGTACGCTTTCTGCGGGTCGCCATCAAAATACATCAGCCCCAAACTGCCATCGAAAGAAGTGGCAGAACGGTAATCAAATATTTCATTGGAAGGAAGTGTGGGATCATAACCAATAACAGGATTGAACTGGTTTCCAAACTGCAATTTATACGGGTCGATTTTTTTATTGATAACACCCATCTGAAAACCACCGCTCAAAATATCATACTGCGTCAGGTGTACGCGATAAGAAAGAGAGAAATAAGCATTGGTATTTTGATAACCCGCATCCGAAGAACTTTGATTCAATGCAGTAATCCCCAAACCAAAATTTCCGGGCAGCGAAAAATCTGCCGTTACGCCTTTGGTTTGCATAGGCGCGTACAAACCTGGTAATTGTTGTCTGTAGTTTACTGTTACACGCGAATTACCATCAATTACACCTGTTAATGCGGGATTAAGCCACAAAGGATTTGCATAGTATTGCGTAAAATGCGCGTCCACCTGTGCTTCCAGCCGGTTGGCTGAAAAAAAGATGACAGTACTTAGCATGATCAGCAGTTTACGCATGTATCTATTTCTTTCTTACCTGATTAAATTGAATGTACCCCCCTTGGTTATTTTTTTCCCATCCTGCATAATGGCTTCCAATGCATAGGTGTACAAACCGGCCGGTGATCTTTGTCCTTTATTGGTTCCGTCCCATCCTTTCGAAACATCGGTAGAAACAAAAATTTGTCCGCCCCACTGGTTAAAGATGATCAGCCGTATCGATGCAATGGCTGTTCCATATACCAGCAACACATCATTCACTCCATCACCATTGGGTGTAAAAACATTCGGAACAAATATGCCATCCCCGAATGGGTTAAGTGTGGTGGCCCTGGTTTGTGCCGTATCACTTGTTTGGCAACTATATGGTCCTGTTGCTTTCACCGCCAGGCTGATCGTTTTATTGGGTTGTAACCCGGTTACACCATGCTTCAATCCCTGCGCACCGGTAGACGGAATGGTAAATGTGCTGCCTCTATCGGTACTTACCAGGTAACCTGTTGCACCCGGAACAGGATCCCAACTGAAAAGCAGGGAAGAAATATTTGTTGAGTCAATATGTACTACCGGTACCGGTAATTTACTTCGCACCACAATTCTTGCCGTTCCAGATTTGCTGGTACAGATAGCGGGGTTACTGGAAGCGGTAATGGCATAGTTGGTTGTTGCAGAAATATTTTTGGGTACATAATTATTCCCTGTGTTGATCACCGAAGTATTACCGGCTACCGTCCAGGTATAAGCAATGCCGGTTTGTGGTGTAACCACAAAAAGCGAATCCGCATCGCCCGCACAAACAGAATCTTTCAACACACCAACCGTAAAATCCAGAACAGGAATCGCGAATAGTACCTTACTGCTGTCTTTTGCCGTACAGGTCGCTTTCCCAACTGTAACGGTATAGGTTGTTGATTGATTGGCCGTAATTGTTTGTGAGGTTTCACCGCTGCTCCATGCATAGGAACTGAACCCCGCCCCCGCATCCAATACCGTAGTGCTTCCACAAATATTCACATTGTGTTGCAGCGAGGTTTGCATATTGGTTACATTGATCGTGATACTGTCTTTGCAAACCTGGCTACCGATGGCGCGGGTTACACGATACAGGGTTGTTTGTAATGGTTTTACGGTGATAGCCGAACTTGTATCGCCGGTAGACCAAACCGTTGAACGGAAAGAAGGCGGCACCAAAGTAGAATCTGGATAATAGGCCCAGATCCCATCAAACCTTGCCCAGATCATACGTTTGCCAACAGGATCGTAATAGGAATAATTATTCAGTAATGTTTTAGGCATAGCCGGCGGCACCTGGCCTTCGCCCTGTATCTCCACAAAGCCAGTATCAATACCCTTGCGGAAATAAAATGTTTTATTGGTATTGACCAGGTTCTGGTTAGTTGCATAATCGCCCGTTGGCTGAAAGCCGCCAAAAATATAGAAGCGTGATTTATCGTAGTAATAAGACAGTGCGCCTTCGTATCGAATGGATGCATTGTTTACGGGCAGGATATTGGTGAACTTGTAAGTAGTCAGGTCCAGCTCCCAAAGATCGCGCAGCCAGCAGAACATACCACCTGAAGTGGCCCATGGACTGCCTAGTGAGCAACTGCCTGAAAGCTCATCACCACTGTAATTTCCCTGTCCGGAAAATAGGTACAGTTTGGTACCATCTCCGTTTACACCAACGATATTGCCCCCTTTTGGTGGAACGGAATCTATCGGAGGATTGGGTTTCCGCTCCAGCCATCCCAGTCCGTCGTTTTCATAGATCCAGCTTTTGACCGCGTTAAAACCATAACCGCCATACAGGCCAACCTGTTTTGTAATGGGGTTCCAGTAAACGGAAGAACCAAAACATTCCCTGTCAATAGCACCGGCGCCTATGGTCGTCCAGCTGCCGCCGTTATCCGGTATGGCATATACTATATCGCGGCCACCGCGCCAGCACAGCAATCTTTTATTGGTATAATCGTATGTGAATTCGGTATAATCATCCGGCCAGTTATCGGCCGGAACAGAAACCACGGTATTGGTTTTCAGGTCATACCTGATAATTCGTTTGTGAATAATAGAATAAAGGCATTGATTGACCTTATCGTAACCAAACGCTTTTATATTAAACAGGTTGGAATCCATGGCATTACCGGGTATCAGTAATTTCCATACACCGGGTAACATAGAATCTCTTTTGGGAGGATCGAGCAGGTCAAGTGATACAGTGGCACCCGGACAAATAACCGTATCTTTTTGACGGATAAAAGTAGTGCAGGCAGATGATTGGGCCAGTACAGCGGATACCTGTAAGGATAGCAGAATGGATAGTAAAGAAATAAGATGAACGCTCTTTTTCTTCATTGGTTTTTTTATAGGATATCAATCAGCGCGAAACAGGCATGAAGATAAGAAAAATCGGCATACCAGTAGGAGGGAAAAACGGAAATGCTGCGGGGAAAACACCGTTTACATTACAAAATAATACGCGGCTAATTGGGAAAAAACACCAACAAACAAGCCCACATACACTTCTTTATTGGTATGATCACTAACCAGGAAACGCGCCGTGCAAACAATACCCGCGATCAGTGCCGCTATACTCATAGAAACACCCAACGGCATTTTATAATGCATGGCAAACAGGATAATGGCGGCCAGCGCCCCCCCCACACCCATTGCATGCAGGCTGATCTTGAAATAATTATTCAATACCAGCCCGAACACGGTTGATACAAAAATACCCATGTAAAAAAACTTCAGTACTTCCGGCTGGTCGGTAAAATTGCGGCTCAGGTAATACATCCACCAGTAAAAGAACATGGTGATGATATAAGGAACGATGCGTTCTTTTTGTGTACGTAAAAAAATACTCTCGCTGAATTTCAGTCTCCACAGCAAAAACACGGCAAACGCGGGAAAAAAAGCCGTTAACCAGAAAATACTGAACATGCGCAGGTTTAACTGGTAATTGGTGATCCCGGCAAATTCATAAGGCACCTGGTACACCAGGAAAACAAACACATAAGTAGGGATGAACAATGGATGAAATACATACGAAACCAGTTTCGCCGGAATGGTAAGCAGCAGCGAAGGTTTTTCTGTAACGGTTGTAACGGTTTCTTCCATCGTATTTTCTTTGGTCTTTGCGTGAAACTTCCACACCAGGGCATGGTTTATAATTCTTTTCGCAGCCTGGCTACCGGTACATTTAACTGCTCACGGTATTTTGCCACGGTTCTTCTTGCAATATTATACCCTTTTTCCTGAAGCATATCGGTAAGCAGCTCATCGCTCAAAGGCTTTCGTTTGTCTTCCGCTTCGATCATATCGCTCAGGATCTTTTTCACTTCCCGGGTACTTACTTCCTCGCCGCTATCGGTACTCAATGATTCACTGAAGAAGAATTTAAGCCGGTAGGTTCCGAATTCCGTTTGTACAAATTTACTGTTGGCCACACGGCTTACCGTGGAAATATCCAGCCCGGTAAGCTCGGCAATATCTTTCAGGATCATGGGCCGCATCGTGGTTTCATCGCCGGTAAGGAAAAACTCCTGCTGGTGTTTCATGATCGCGCTCATCGTACCAACCAGTGTATCCTGCCTTTGTTTGATCATATCGATGAACCATTTGGCCGAATCGATTTTCTGTTTGATGAACAATACCGCTTCTTTCTGGCGTTTGTCTTTCTTGCTGCCCTTCTCATAATCCTTCAGCATATCCCGGTATCCTTCGCTGATGCGCAGGTCCGGCGCATTCTTGGAATTCAGTGTAAGCTCCAGTTTGCCATTGCTGTTGATCACAAAAAAATCTGGGATGATATAACTCTCCGCTTTATTGATCTCCCCGATATTACCACCCGGTTTGGGGTTCAGCTTGATGATCTGGTTAATCACTTCTTTGATCTGATCGTCCGTAAGATTCAGGCTGCGTTGTATCTTCTCGTAATGCTTCTTGGTAAACTCTTCAAAATATTTACTCAGTATCTGAATGGCCAGCGCCACGGCTTTTCCTTCATTCAATTTTCTTTTCAGCTGCAACAGCAAACATTCGCGAAGGTCGCGTGCACAGATCCCGGCCGGGTCAAACTGCTGGATCTGAAGCAACAAAGCTTCAATCTCTTTTTCTTCCACCACCAGGCTCTGCCGAAAAGCAAGATCGTCTGCGATGGAAGATAGTTCCCTTCGCAGGTATCCATCATCATCCAGGCTGCCAACAATCTGTTCTGCAATTTTATAATTACGCTCATCCAGTTCCAGCATTCCCAACTGGTTAAGTAACAGGTCATGAAAACTGGCTTCCACCTTTATGGGTATCACTTTCTGATCATCCATTTCGGGGTAGTTATCATCTTTCATTTTGTAATCCGCAATCTCACCATCATCATCCACCACATATTCGCTGATGTCAACATTATCATATTCTTCTTCGCTGCCATCCATGTCGGCATCATCATCCGTTGGGTTGTCGAACTCGTCCTGTATATCATCCCCGTATTCATCTTCATGCCCCTCTTCATCCAGTTCCAGTGCGGGGTTTTCTTCCATTTCTTCTTTGATGCGCTCTTCCAGGTTGGCCGTAGGTACCTGCAACAGTTTCATTAACTGAATCTGCTGGGGAGATAATTTTTGTAATAACTTCTGTTGTAACGACTGACTAAGAGACATATATAAATTAGAAGTTTGAAATACACAGCACAAAACACTTGTTCGTACTGCATAAATCTTACTTGGGTTTAATGCTGTAAATTTACATACAAAAGAAAGCAACCCAACAGTGAAACCAATTTGTTTGTTTGTGAATTTATTGCTAATAACCGCTCCTTCCCTAAAGGCGCAAACGGGCATGCCTGTTCAGTCTGACAAGCAAAAACGAATCGACAGCCTGAAGAATGTTCCGCTGCGGCTCCTGCCGCAGGATTATTACAGCAATAACCTCGGTTTTTTTTGCAGGAAGGAATTGCAGATGGAAAAGCTTACAAAGGTACCTTTCCGGATCCGGCTGGGGAGCCTGGATTATGTAAATGCCTTGGAAGGAAAGGGGCTTAAACAAATGCCGAAACAGGTACAGAAAAACTGAGTCATTATCTAAGATTCCGTCTATTAGTAAACTTTGTCTGTTTCTTCTGTGTAACTCCCAATCTCTGTGCCTCTGTGTTGAAAAAATTATCACTGCGAAATACTATTTTTTCACCACAGAGGCACAGGGTACACGGAGTTTCACAGAGCAGTTTCAATTACAACACGTTATTATTTAAGTATGCATGAGCTTATGCCTGCTGCATATGCTCATGTAACACCTTCTGAATAGCCACCACCATCTTTTCTCCTTTTTCTTTGATCTGCTCATCTGTCCATACAAGACTTATCGCAGTAGAAATACAGCGGCTCATGATCGCATCACTTGCAGGAAATTCTTTTTTGGCCAGTGCCAGCAAAGAAGCTTTCTGTGTTTCGCCTAAAGGGTTTAGTGTTACCGCCTGTTTCAGGTGATCCCATTTGCTGATATAATGCCAGTTGTTGATAAACCAGTAAAAATTACCAGCCAGTATTCCCTGTGCTTTCATCTCTGCAACAACCGCTTTGGTAATTTCTTCTGTTGGCAGAAACCAGCTGATAAAACTGCAGCTATCTTCTCCGCCTTCCGGCACCACACGGAAACTGATCTCTGGTATTTGTTCGAGATAGGCGCGAAGTGCTTTGTAATTTTTTTTCTGCAGGGTCAGGAAAGTATCCAGCTTGCGGATCTGTGCCAGGCCAACAGCCGCATGCAATTCACTGATGCGATAATTGTAACCGATAAAAGGATGGAGATCAGCGCCACGGTCTGCACCCAGGTGATCATGCCCATGGTCCGTATAGCCATCAGACTTAATATAAACATCTTTGTTGTTCGTCATTACCACCCCACCTTCGGCGCAGGTAATGGTTTTTACAAAATCAAAAGAGAAGGCGCCGGCATCACCAATGGTACCCAAAGATTTTCCTTTATAATAACCGCCAATACTCTGGCAGGCATCTTCCAGTAAGATCAGCTTATGTTCATCGCAAATTTGTTTCAATGCATCCAGGTCGGCCATGCTGCCGCACATATGTACGGGCATTACGCATTTTGTTCTGGGTGTAATGGCTGCGCGAACGGCTGCGGGTTTAAGGGTAAGGGTTTCATCAATATCCACCAGTACCGGTATGGCGCCCACACTTAATACGGCTTCAAAACTTGCCACGAAAGTAAAAGTGGGCATAATGATTTCATCGCCCGCTCCAATACCCAATGCGGCCATGGCCGTAGTTAGGGCCGATGTGCCATTTGAAGTCAGTTGCGCATACTTACAACCAAATACCTCTGTAATAGCCTGTTCCAGTTCTTTCGCTTTCCAGATCCCTTTGCGCGGGCCATCAAATCCATAACGCATCAGGATGCCTGTTTCCAGTACATCGTTCACTTCTTTTCTTTCTTCGGCACCAAAAAGTTCAAAACCAGGCATATGATTGAATTAAAAAGTTAAAAGTCAAAACTTACAAACAGATCGTTTGGTCTCGGCAAAGATATAAAAGAATCTATTGAACCTGTTTCCCATCCAAGTTCAGACTTTTGACTTTTGACTTTTGATTTTTAACTTTTACCTTTGCCCATGCAACCTACCTTATTTTATTGCTACGATGCCTATTGCGGCTGGTGTTACGGGTTTAGCCCGGTGATGAAAAAACTGGCTGAACAATATCCCAACCTACAGATAGACGTTTTATCCGGCGGGATGCTCCTGCCCGAAAAACCGGTGCCCATTGCCGCTACCGCGGGATATATACAGAAAGCCTATACAACGGTGGAAGAATATACAGGCATCAAATTCGGGGCAGATTACCTCTGGCATATTAATAATCCCGACCAGAGCGACTGGTACCCTAATTCAGAAAAACCGGCGATTGCACTTTGCATTTTCAAAGAGTTTTACCCTGGAAGACAGGTTGAATTTGCCAGCGACCTGCAATATGCCTTGCATTACGAGGGCCGCGATCTAACAGACAACGAATCGTATCGTCACCTGCTCGAAAAATACAGTATCCAGCCCGAGATCTTTTACAGCAAACTGGCTTCGGAAGAATACAAGGAGCAAGCCTATTACGAATTTCAGTTGTGCAAACAATTACAGGTTACCGGTTACCCTTGTGTGTTATTGCAGAATTCAGAAAGCAAATTTACTTTACTGGCCCGCGGTTATACCGATTATGAAACGCTCGCAGCCCGGTTGGATGCGGCTTTGAAGGAAATAGGAACAAGTAGTTAGCCAGATCAAATCTATACGTTGCGTAAAAGAAAAGGCGACCGATGGGTCGCCTTTTCTTTTATGGATTGTTCTTTAAAATAATCTTTCATTCGGCGGACGAATACCTTGTAAACGGATATAGATCGTGCATTGCCCGCGGTGATGCGTCTGGTGTTCAAATGCTTTCAATAACCAGGTCAGTTTGGTTTCGTCGAAGCTACCTCTTTTCACATGTTCGCCCAGTTTATTCGCGTCCATCGCTTTGATCGAATTGATGGCATAATCATAACTGGCGTTTACATAATAAGTAACAGAATCTTTGCTTTGCGCACCGGCCGATTTTTCCATATTGAATCCAGTAAATATCCTGGGAGCGCCTGTCCCGTTTGCAACCAGTCCGATGGTGCCTGTTGCCAGGTGTAACATCTGTTCGGCAAAACTGCGTATGCTGTCTACCGCGCGGGCACCATATTTATCTGCCGGCATCGTATTCAGGTATTCCGCCGTATACGATTTGGCGCGTTCCCAGTCTTTTACCAACTGGGCTTTAACTGTATCTGCATTTATCCCCTGCGCCTGTACACGTACTGCGCATACCACGGTAAGTAAGGTGAAGAATAAGAATGTCAATGATTTTTTCATAAGACGGGTTTTATTTTGGGTTTACGATTATGCTTGTGGTACGGCATGCAATGCAATACGGTTGCCTTCTGTATCTAGGAACACCGCCATGTATCCATATTCGGGCGAGATCTCCGTTTTAGGAAGTAATATGCTTCCGCCTGCAGCTTCTACTTTATCCAGTACCAGTTGCACATCCGGGTTGGCATTCAGGTAAATCAGCGGTCCGTGTGTAGCAGAGGATACATGAAAATCACCGCTATTTACCAGTGCACCACCTACGCCCATCATGTCTTCTATCGGAAACATTCTCATTTTAATATTGGGCATGTCCATGGGTATCATGGTAAAATCAAAAATAGTTTCATAAAATTTCTGTGCCCGGGTAAGGTCGCTGGTGGGTATTTCAAACCAGCTGATCGCGTTTGTGTGAATCATAACATTTGTTTTTATGAATAAGTGATTATTTTTTTCTGCGGTACGCAAGGTCAAAACCTGTTTTCCATGTTTTACCCCCGTCTGTAGAACTCTCACCATGCTGCCTCACGTTATCGTCATTCAGTTTATAAAAAGTCATTCGCTGGATCTTGTAAGTACCATCGGGTTGTTTCTGGTTAAAGGTTTGAAGGATCATTTTATCCTGCTCATAATGACCATCAAAATATTCAGTAACACCTCCTTTGTTATCTACCCAGTATTGTTGCCATTTGCCGGTACTACTGTTATAAGTATTATAGCTTTTACCGCTATAGCCGGCCTGTGTACTCGTCCAGTTTTCCAGAATCACACAGCTGTCTAGTAAGCGCTCAACCTTACTATCTCCCCCCTTTTTTCCGTTAGGGGCAAATGCCTCCCATTCTCCAATCCAGAAATCAAATTGACGGTAAACAGGGTTGGCAGAACAGGGCACGGCAACGGTTTTTTGTCCATATCCCGTGAAGGCAATAGAAAACACAATGACAAAAGACAGTACCTTTTTCATAAGCGAATTCATTTGTATTGAAATTAATCCATCCACATGTGTAATCACGCATATTCAACCGGAGCATGAATTTTTCAGATCGAACTGCCTCAAGCTCTTTACTGAAGCATTAATACAAAGCGATTTTTGTTTCCTTCAACCCCTTTCCGGTAAGGTAATCCAGTAGTTCCTTTGCCGGTTCACCACCCTTCTGGGCATGATGCAGCAGGGTTAATCCATGCGGTCCGCGCGCATTGATGAAAGAAGGAAAGGTTTCCAGGAAAGACTTTACCAGGTTTGTTTTACCCAGCATCGTTAACACAAACAGGTTGGTTCTGGCACCCTTCTCTATCAAAAAATTAGCGATCTCTTTGTTACCAACATGTCCTGCGCCTTCCAGTGCCGTTTCAAAATCGCCCTTGCCCCAGTCATGTGTGGCATATAGGAGATTAGGCGTTTCTGTGAGCAGTTGTTTGGTCTTGTCAAAATTACCATGACCGGCAATCACAAATTCTTTTACCAGTGTATCGGGCAACGGTTCAGGCGTCTGGGTTTGGGTTTGCGAAAAAACAAATGCCGGGGCCAATAAACCGGTAGCACTCAATGAAACTGTCTGAAGAAACTCTTTCCGTTGCATATGATTATGTTTTAACGTGTTGCGCTATTGATTTAATCAATTGACACTCAATAGCAAAAACAAGATATAGCATGGCGTATGGCTTACAGATATCCCATAGATGTCCCGTAAATGTCCCATAGATATCCCGTAGATATCCCGTGTCATACCGCATTACGATCCCACCCTCACCCCATCCTTATCCCTGTATGGCTCTATGCACATCCTATTCTATCCCGATCCCCCTAATCTGCGAATCTGTGGCTACTGTTATGTTAATCGTGAATGGTGAGTCGTGAGTAAAGCATCGGATGCCTAAGACTTACTCACGATTCACCACTCACCACTCACCCCAGAAGCGCTTTCCATTGTAAATGATTTCTCCGTTTGTTATCTCCAGATGCCCAATATAGCGCCCATTAGTGTTAATGACACAACACTATAACCCGCATTGATCAGGATCAGTTTCCAGCTTTTCAATTCAAACAGGCTGTGAATGGTAATGGCACAGAAAGTAAAAACACCGGCATGAAAGCCGATAGCCATTCCCCTGCCGAGGTCTGTTTGCGAACCTTGCAGGAACAGGGCCAGGTTGGCCGACATCACCAATGAAAAAAGAAAGGTAAATCCGAAGATCTTTCCTTTGTTTCCTTCCTGGATCTGGCTGTCCGATAATTTGTTTTCCAGCATCCATGTTTTGCCAAAAATACTTGGCGAATACCAGATACCACCAACCATAAAAGAGGAGATGCCGGCCACGATAACAGCCAGCCAGTTAATGGATTCCATGTGCATAATCAGTTGTTTTGGGTTGAGAAATGGATTTCTCCTCTAAACTTAATACCTAAACTTTACATATTGAAATCTTAAAAATTCCAGTCAAACAGGTTCTAACAGACAACTTTCTTCTTTTTCCCCTTACTTTGCAGCCTTAAATTAAGAAAACATGGAGTACAGTAAATTGATATCAATATCCGGCTTAAATGGCTTATTTGAACTGGTTGGAAGCAAAACCGATGGCGCCATCGTTAAATCGCTGGAAGACCAGACCACTAAATTTGTAAGCAGCCGCGTACATAATTTTTCGCACCTGGAAAGTATTGAAGTATATACCGTTCGTGAGAATGTGAACCTGGTGGAAGTTTTTCAGGCAATGGGCAAAAGCAAACAGGCACTACCTTCCGATAAAGATGCAGCCGCTGTAAAAGCCTATTTCCAGAAAGTATACCCCGATATGGATTTTGCACGCGTATATGCCAGCGATATGAAAAAAATGATCAAATGGCACAGCATTCTCAAAACCAATAATATTGAACCCGTTCTGACTGAAGTGGAAGAAGAAGGCGAAGAGGAACAGGCGTAAAGATCAAAACAGGCATAAAGAAGGCCGCAACAAAAACGTTGCGGTTTTTTTATGCCTCACCCATTCGTCCTTAGAGATTTTACCAATCTCTCATAATTGTTAACTTGTGCTTCCTCAAATGGTGATATGAAAAGAAATTATCGATTAGCAACAACCCTTTTGGCAGTGATTGTACTCTCAGTTTCTGCACAGGCACAACAGTTTTACGAAAAAACACCGGCAGCCGAGCGCTGGGTAAAAAAGAAGTTCAGGAAATTAAGTAAAGATGAACGCATTGCGCAGTTAATGATTATTCGTGCGCACAGCAATCTCGGGCCGGCGCATGTGGCAGAGGTTACGGAATTCATCAAAAAATACAATGTTGGCGGACTTTGCTTTTTCCAGGGCGGACCAATCAGGCAGGCCTTACTCACCAACCAATACCAATCCATCGCCAAAACACCTTTATTGATTTCGATAGATGGCGAATGGGGATTGGGTATGCGGCTTGACAGTGTGATCAATTACCCACGTCAGCTAATGATGGGCGCTACATCCGACGCAAAACTGATCTATGAATTTGGCAAAGCCGTTGGCGAACAATGCAAACGCATAGGTATACAGGTAAATTTTGCTCCGGATGTGGATGTAAACAACAATCCCCTTAACCCGGTTATTAACGATAGAAGTTTTGGAGAAGACAAATACAAAGTGGCCCTCTATGGTGTTGAATATATGAAAGGAATGCAGGATGTAGGCGTTATGGCTTCGGCGAAGCATTTTCCGGGTCATGGAGATGTGTCGGTAGATTCGCACAAGGACCTGCCTGTGATCAACAAAACACGCGAACAACTGGATAACCTGGAACTATACCCTTTCCGCGAAATGATCAAAGCAGGTGTGGGAAGTATCATGACGGCCCATTTATCTATTCCTTCGATTGACACAACTGCCAATTTACCCAGTTCACTTTCCAATAAAAATGTAACCGGCCTGTTGCGTAATGAGCTTGGCTTCCGGGGCATCACATTTACCGATGCATTGGAGATGCAGGGAGTAACAAAATTTTTCCCGCAGGGAGATGCGTCTGTGATGTCGTTAATTGCAGGCAATGATCTGCTTTGTTTACCCGGCGATATACCCGGAAGCATCGCCAAAGTAAAAGAGGCCATTAAAGATGGGAGACTCAGTTGGGACGATATCAATACCAAAGTGAAAAAAGTATTGCTGGCAAAATACCACCTGGGATTAAATAAAGTAACTGTTATTGACACCACGGGCCTTGTAACGGATTTGAACACACAGGCCAATCATATCAAAACCTTGTTAAGTAATAATGCATTAACACTGGTTCGCAAACAGAATGAAAACAGTTTTCCAATTACAGCAGGAAAAAGGGTCGCATATATCTGCATGGGCTCCCCCACGGAAAATGTGATCGCTGCAAAAATGAGAGCCGAATACAATGCGGATGTATATCTTTTCGGCAGTAAAAAAGCAGTAGGTAAAGAATTGCAGGATGATAAGAATCCGGTAACCATTGTAGAAAAAAGCGATAGTGCCGGTGCCCTGCAACTCATCAATGCCATTCAGCAGAAAAACTATGATGTGATCGTGGTAGGGCTGCATAATTTTAGTCGCAGGCCGGCTAACAACTTCGGCATTTCAAACCCTTCTGTGTATTTACTCAATGGTTTACAAAGCAGCAAAACCATTACACTGGTATTTGGCAATCCCTACGCATTGAAGAATATTGCCAATGCCCCCAATCTCGTAGCTTGTTATGAAGACGATGATATTACACAGGAAGCGGCTGTGGCGCTGTTGCAAGGAAAGATCCAGGCAAAGGGCAAACTACCCGTTACCGTAACGGAAAACATGAAATTTGGAGAGGGCATTGTTTACAATAGTTATTTCCCGGCAGTGGATCCATCAACCGTAGGTATGCAACCGGAGGCACTTAAAAAAATTGATGCCATCGCTTCCGATGCGGTTGAAAAAGGCGGTACGCCGGGTTGTGTGGTGCTGGTTGCAAAAGATGGAAAGATCGTTTACAACAAGGCTTTCGGTTATACCAATTTTGACAGGAAAGAACCCATCACCACCGATATGGTGTACGATCTTGCTTCTGTAACCAAGATCTCCGCTACCACGGTATCCATTATGAAATTGTATGAAGAAGGGAAAGTTGACCTCACGAAAACCCTTGGCGATTACCTGCCCTGGGTGAAGGGTTCCAATAAAGCTCCTTTGAAACTAACCGATATTTTATTGCACCAGGCAGGGCTCAATCCGTTCATTCCTTTTTACAGGGAAGTCATTGATACAACCACCGGCAAACCATTACCCCAATATTTCACAAACGAAAAAGATCCGCAACACCAATACCGTGTTGCAGAAGGACTGTACTTACGCAACGATTGGGAAGACACCTTATACAAGCGCATCCTTACAAGCAAACTTACCGCCCCGGATAAATATGTATACAGCGATAATGATTTTATTTTTCTCGGCAAAATCGTAGAAGCCGTTAGTGGCAAGCCATTGAATGAGTATGTAAGAGAAACTTTTTACGAGCCCCTACATATGACCACTACTACTTTCCGCCCGAGGGAATTGATGCCAGTTGACATGATCGTTCCGACCGAAGACGAAAAGCATTTTCGCCAGCAATTAATCCGTGGCGATGTACACGATGAAGGCTCGGCCATGTTTGGCGGCGTAGCGGGTCATGCCGGGTTATTCAGCAACGCTTACGACCTGGCGCAACTATACCAGATGCTGCTGAACGGAGGTGAAATAAATGGTATGCGCTTATTGAAAAAGTCGACCATTGATAAATTCACGGCGTATAACAGCAACGTAAGCCGTCGGGGATTGGGGTTTGATAAACCTGAGAAAGACAATGCTACCCGTAAAGACCCCTATCCATCCAAAACTGCATCTCCCGAAACGTTCGGCCATACCGGTTTTACCGGCACCTGCGTTTGGGTGGATCCTAAATATAACCTGGTGTATATCTTCCTTTCCAACAGGGTAACTCCAACACGGAACAATACTAAATTTGGCCAGTTAAACATCCGGCCAAACATACAGGAAGCTATTTATCAGGCAATTATTGTGAAGTAAAAGATAAAGGCCGCAATAAATCAGGCGCAAAGTATACCTTAGTATCCTATAAAACCAACCGTTACTGTTATGAAAAAAGTCTTGAATGCCGCATTGCAGCTGATATGCATCGCTGTATTGGTATCCTCCTGTAAAAACAATATTCCCAAGGAAGCCAAATACATTCCCAAAGAAGCCAGTTTTGTATTGGTTTTAAGTCCGCAGCAATTGCAGGATAAACTGGAGAAAGGCGGCATCAGCATGGATACCTTGCTGAACCGTATTTTCAAAAGCGATTCAACAGATACCAAAGACAAAGCCCGTTTTAATGAACTGAAAAACGACGCGGGTATTAACTGGAGCAACCAGTTATTCCTGTTCATGCAGCAGAAAGTGAACAGCATTGATAACAGTACCTCCAATACATTCAGTGTTATCGGTGGACTGAAAGACGCCGCCAAACTGGAAGCCTATCTGAAAAAACAGGAGGAATTCAAGAACAAAGAGATCAAAAAAGAGAAAGACTACCGCTATATTAATACCAGCGACGGTTCTATGCTTGCCTGGAATGATGAACAGGTCATCGCAACCATGTACACGCATATCCAAAAACCTGTGTATGATACCGTAGCCATGACTTTCAAAAAGCCGGCACCGGTAAATACTGAAGCGGAAATGAAAACACAGGTTGATCATTATTTTACCCAGAAACTAAATGAATCATTGGCCGATGTGGAAATATTTACCGCTATGTTCAAAGAAAAAGCGGATGGATATGCATTCACAAGTGCCAATAGTTCTCTCGCTGCCTTAAGCATGATGCCATTTCAGTTGCCAAAACTGGAAGAACTGGTGAAAGACAATTATTCAACTTCCACATTGAGTTTTGAAGATGGAAAGATCACTGCCAGATCAACCAGTTACACCAACAAATTATTGAGTAGTGTATTGAAACAATATGCAGGGCCTACGGTAAATCTTTCTATGATTGAAAACTATCCGTCACAGAATATCAATGGAATTATGCTGGCCTCTTTCAACCCCGAGATTTTCGGCGGACTGCTAAAGCAACTCGAAGTAGAGGGATTAGCTAATAATTTCCTGGAGAAATCAGGCCTAACCAGCCAGGATCTATACAAATCATTAAAAGGAGATATTGCCGTAGTTGTATCAGATCTTGGCATGAGCGAAACAGAGCCTCAAATGAAACAGGATGAAAAAAGCATGACGCGCAAAAAGCCATTTGGTAAGATGATTTTTGTGGCGCCTGTTGGCGACAAGATCAGCTTTACAAAGCTCATGGATAAAGGCGTAGAACATGGTGTGTTGGTAAAAAAGAATAACATTTATAAAGCAGGTGAAATGGTTGGGATGCTGGGCATATATGTAGAAGCTGATGAAAAGAACCTGGTTATTGCCAGCGATTCTCTAACATATATCCAATACAAGGCCGGAACAAGCAAGGCAACCATCAGCAAAGAAGCGCTGGATCGTTTCAAAGGAAAATCCACCGTGTTCTATTTTGATATTGCCAATACACTGGCCAACTTTATCAAAGATGGTTCGGGCAACTACAATCGTTCACTAACCTCTGCTAAAAATACTTTCAAGGATGTAATTGCCACTTCAGACAATTTTGATGGCAAGTCAATAAAAGCTTCTTTCGAAATCAGAATGCAGAACGAAAAACAAAACAGCCTGGTAACCTTAACCAGTCTTATCACCGATATTGCCGTTGATATGCGCGTTCAGGCAAAACGTGATAAAGAAATGGAAGAGAAAATGTTTCCCGGTGGCGTTCCTGCTATTATCAGAACAAACTGATCCTTGTTCCCTATTTTAATAATAAAGTCCTGCCATGCGGGACTTTATTATTTTGTTTCATAGTATTTTCGGCAACAGCAATCCGGTTATATGACCATTGAAATAGACCATATCATACCCATACCGCTTAAAGACAGGTTTTTACAAAGAACTTCTGATGTATGGAATACACATTTGCAATTAGAGCCCGGGGCTTTTGTAAAGATCAAGGCGCCAAGCGGTACCGGTAAAACCACATTGATTCATCTTCTGTATAAACTGCGACACGATTACGAGGGAAATATCAGCTTCGATCATAAATCTATTACAGCATATAAAGATGATGAACTGGCATTGTTGCGGCAACAAAAAATAAGCGTGATTTTCCAGGATCTCCGCCTGTTTCCCAATTTAACCGCGCGTGAAAATATAGAGTTAAAAAGGATTCTACAGTCTCCCTTGTACGAAAAGGAAGTAATCGATGAAATGGCGGCCGAATTAGGGATAACACATATTCTGAACCAGGAAGCAGGTCTTTGCAGTTATGGAGAGCAGCAACGCATTGCCACTATCAGAGCATTGGTGCAGCCATTTGAATGGCTGATCATGGACGAGCCATTCAGTCACTTAGATATCGGTAACATCGAAAAAGCGGTAAGGCTGATTGAAGCTGAATGCAGGAAAAGAAAAGCAGGGTTGATCATTACCGATCTGGATCATGATACCCATTTTAACTACACAAAGGAACTAACCTTATAAATCCGGAACAATACATGAACGGATTAAATATACTTCTGAAAAAACTGATACGCTCTGGTGCCGGCCGTAAACGTTTTTTTATGGCAGTGATAGGATTATCGGTAGCGATGTTATTGATACTTGCAGCCGTGCAGGTACAGGCAGATTACAATGATTTACTGAATGATAAAAACAACAGGGATAGTATCGCCAATTTTTTGGTGTTAAACAAAACCCTTACCGATCAAAACCTGGGGGCTACTGCGCTGTCGGGAGGAGAAATAGCAGATCTCAGAAAACAACCGTTTGTGGAATCGGTTGGATTGTTAACGCCCAGCAGGTTCAAAGCATCCATTCAGAGTGCCAGTGACCGTTTCCCTTTTTACACCGATATTGCTTTTGAAAGTGTGCCTGGCGAATTTATTGATGTAACCAGCCAGGATTGGAAATGGGCTGAAACATCGGCGTATGTTCCGATTATCGTACCCAATATGTTTCTTGATTTTTATAATTTCCAGTTTTCATTTTCACAGAATCTTCCGCAGTTAACGCAGCAGGTAGTGAAAATGATTGGCTTTAAAGTAAATGTATATGGCCCAGCTGGTATGATTACGCTACGGGGCCGCGTAGTTGGTTTTAGTGATAGAATATCATCGCTATTGGTGCCACAGGAATTCATGAACTGGGGCAATTCATTATACGGCAAGAACCTGGAAGCGAAACCGTCTCGGGTTATTATCCGAACCAAAGATCCGGGTAATCCGCAATTGGTTCAATACCTGAAAGAGAAGAGTCTGACTACGGATGCAGACAAAACCCGTTTCAGCAGGTATCGCCAGGTGGTAGAAATGGTTGTAAGTATATCCTGGATTACGGGTGTGATGATGTTGCTGTTTGCCTTGTTGATTTTTACATTGTTTATTCAGTTAACCATTTCATCATGCAAGGAAGAAATTCTGTTGCTTATCACGTTAGGTGCGTCACCAAGACAATTAAGGAGGTTTCTTATCCGGCAATTTTTCCCGGTTAATATTGGCATCATTGGTTTCTCATTTCTGATCATCGTTGCATTACAGTTGGCAGGAAGTAAGCTGCTAATCAAACAAAGTATTTATTTGCATCCTTATCCGGCCATTCAAACATTTGTTACGGCGCTCCTCGTGCTGTTTGTGATCTGGACAGTTACCATTTTTTCCATAAACAAATACATATCGCTGTCTGCAAAAAAAGATAATAACGCATAAACGCTCAGAAAACGGAATCCGGCAAAAAACAGGTTTTTCCTTAAAAGAACAGTAAGCTGATCCATAGTTATCGTGATACTTAACAGGTTTTACACGCCTTTTTTTATTAAAAAGATATGCAACGCAACGTCTCCTGAATGCCATTTTAGACAAAAACACCGTTAAAACAACGTGTTTTAAACCCTTTTTTCAGCGTGAAAAACACTGTTTTTTTAAAGTTTAATCCATTTAATCTATTGATATTCAACAAAATAATATAAATCAGCCTAGCGATTGGTAAATTACCTAAATGATAAAACAAAGGATGTATTAACTTGCATCTCATATATTTTGATGTTGGTTCTGTCTTTTTTTACCGGCATCCACAAACTATCAACTTATGAAAAAGTTTTACTCCTTTTCAAGCACTTTGCTACTTTCTGCAGTAGTATCGGTTCTGCTGCTCTCCTGCCAAAAGGAACAGGCTGCTGCAACTGATGATACCGCTACGCCGGCTTTAGAGAATCGGGTGGTTGGTGTTCAGGGTGGTGGTCCTTATTCTGGTTCCATTAATCCTAGCTATGCTGCATCTTTAGGAGCGAATTATGCAAAGAAATACGGCTCGGGTGATGATCAAACACAGCTTGTTGCCTTTTCTGCAAAAGATTTGGTTTCATTTATCAATGGTTTGAAGGCAAAATATAAATCTGATACCATTTATGTGAATTTTGGTATTTATGGTAAAGGTGCATTACCGGCTAATTCTAAAGACTATGGTCGTTTAACTGTATTTTTTACAGGAAATAGAATTCCAGCTCCTTCAACAAGAGTTGGCAATAATGGATTGCTTGATGATGTTTTAGATGAGTTTTTGAATCACGGCGGCTTGGTTCCTTAGTATGCAGACAGCAATTTATCTATACTTTGAGGTTTTAAGCTTACTTACTGCATCTTATTTATACTACAAAAAAAGGAATAAACTACTTCTGTATTTTATTCCTTTTTTATTTCTTACAGTATGCATTGAGATTATTGGTGGAGGCTGGACCTCCTATAAATGGTTTGCTCAATATAGGTTCGCCATATATAATGTGTTTACGACATTCGAATTTGTATTTTATTCAACTCTATTTTATATCCATTTAAAGAAAAGCATTTTAAAAAAGCTTGTTTTGTATTTTATTCCTTTGTTTATTCTAGCAGTTCTTTTTAATCTTTTGTTTGTTCAAGGGTTTAATAAGACATTTCATACTTATACCTTTTTACTGGGTTCTTTTTTTCTTGTAGTATTTAGTTGTTGCTTCTTTTATGAATCTGTTTTGCCAGATAAAATAGATGACCAATTATCTAAGCAGCCTTTTTTCTGGATTTCGAGTGGGTTATTGATATATTATTTAGGTTCAGTTATAATCAATGCTTTATTTGATTATTTAACAACTAATGATCTTCGAATTGAGGGAATGAGGATATATGGCATCATAAATAATAGTTTAAATGTAATCTTATATACATCATTCTGCATTTCATTTTATTTATGCCGAAACAACAAGAAGACATACTCATCTCAATTGTAGTCGCCTCCGTTTTTTTTATTCTTATTGGGAGTTTTCTCTTGTTGATTGTCTTTGTTTTTTTACGTCGCCAGAGAAAAAACCGGGAAGAAAAGGAGGAAATGAAAAATCGTTTTGAACAGACTCTCCTCAAAACACAGCTGGAAATACAAGAACAGACTTTTGCTTATATTAGTCAGGAAATTCACGATAATATCGGACAAATATTAAGCCTTGTTCGCTTGAATTTAAATACTTTCGAAAGTATCCTAACAGAAGAAAAAATCAATCAAACAGACGAATTACTTGGCAAAGCCATCAAAGACCTCCGCGATCTTAGCCATAACCTGCAAAATAATCGGATACACCATATTGGCATTGTGGAATCTGTCCGCCAGCTCCTTCTGTCCCTCGAAAAAACAGGTCGCTTTTCAACAACTTTTACCACTTCTGATAATTTCCATATCCTTGACGCCAATACCGATATCATTCTTTACCGGATGATCCAGGAAATCGTTAACAATATCATTAAACATGCCGCTGCCAACAAAATCGATATCGGTATTTCCAGCGAAACTGGTATTACCACCATCCGCATCAGTGATAACGGGATTGGCTTTGATACCACCGTTTTGCACCATAACAGGCCTGGCATTGGTCTACAAAATATCGTTAACCGGGCCAAAATGATCAATGCCACCGTTGATGTAAAGAGTATGCCCGGTAACGGAACTACCATAACTTTGTATATTAAACCAAAATCCTCCTCGTTATGACATCCGTTGCATTAGTTGACGACCATGAATTACTAAGAACCGGTCTCGTTTCTATTATTAATTCTTTTGAAGGGTTCAAAGTTGTAATGGAAGCCAACAATGGCAAACAATTCACCGAGAAAGTAAAATCCAAGATAGCCCCGGATATCGTTCTGCTCGATATTACCATGCCAGTTATGGATGGTTATGAAACATCCAGCTGGATCAAAGCCAATCTCCCGCAAACCAAAGTGCTTGTACTTAGTATGCTTGAAAACGATACCGCTATCATACGTATGCTGAAAAATGGCGCCAGAGGCTATATCCTTAAAGACAGCAAACCCAAGATTTTCAAAGATGCACTTGACAGTATTCGTGACAGCGGTTACTATATCAATGAACTGGTTAGTAACAAACTAATGCATTATATTAACCATGAAGAGGTTTTTGACGGTGATGCTTTTGCTTTAAATAGTTTGAGTGAAAATGAAACCACTTTCCTGAAATGGATCTGTACCGAAAAAACATACAAAGAAATTGCAGACGAAATGTGCCTCAGCCCAAGAACCATTGATACCTATCGAGATAACCTTTTCAAAAAACTGGATGTTAAAACCAGGGTTGGTCTCGCCATATTTTCCATTAAAAATGGCATCGTGAATATCTGAGCGCATTGTTTTTGAAACCGGATACTGTACATTTATTGTATGCTTACCACCGGTTTCTTTCGAGCCTTATATAATATCTGCCGAGTTTCTCAGGCACATGGAAGAATCTGGGGTTGTTTATTTTTCTGTTCCCTTTTCACATGTTTTGCATTACCTCAAAAAAGTGTCGCACAGAATCCGATTCCTCCCATAGGACAATGGAGAGATCACCTAAATTACCAACAGGCCACACAAGTAGTAAAAGGAGATAAACTATACTGCGCAACTACGTTTGGTCTTTTTTCCATTGATCAAAACAATGAAGTTGAGCGGTACAGCAAAGCTTCAGGCATAAATGATGTTGGCGTTCAGTGCATGGGGTGGGATGCTGCAACAAAACAATTAGTGGTAGCATATAACAACAGTAACCTCGATATTATACAAGGTAGTACCATTCTCAATATAGGAGATATCAAGCGAAGCCGCATTACGGGTAACAAATCAATCAATGCTGTTTATTGTAAAGATGGACTTGCTTATCTGAGCAGCGGCCTTGGTATTATTGTAGCCAATCTTTCAAAATATGAGATTAAAGACACCTGGTTGATCGGAAACAATGGAACCCAAATAAAGATCAATGCTTTCACTACAGATGCAACCTCGTTTTATGCAGCGACCGAAGAAGGCTTGAAAACCATTTCGCAAAATACGTCCGATCCTTCCAACTATACCAATTGGCAAAACCTTAGTGGCAGTAACGGCCTTACCAACGGCCCCGTAAAAAATATCCTTTTTTCAAACAACAAGTTAGTCATTGAAAAAAATGACAGCCTGTTTATCCTGAACGGCAACAGCTGGTTTTTTTTATACCATGATACCAACTGGCCAATACTCAACACCAACAGCGCCGAAAATAAATTATTGATCTGCCAGCGAAATGCAGCAGGTGCTGCGCGGGTAATTGTTTTGACCACAACGGGGCAGGTCGAAAAAATCATTTCGCAAACTAATGTAATCTCATTGCCAAGGTCCGCTATAACAGATAACAATACGGTTTGGGTTGCTGATCAGTTTGGTGGGCTTTCCAGATCCGGAACAACAACAGAACAATTCATACCCAATGGCCCACCAGGTACAGCAGATGGAGAGATCGCATTCAGCAAAGCCAATAGCTTACTGGCTGCAGCCGGGAGTGTTAACAATGCATGGAACTATCAATACAACAGAAACGGCGTGTACACTTTCTTTGAAGACAAATGGAGCTATAAAGGGAACCTGAACCTTCCAGTACTGGATTCTGTTCTTGACTTTATTACAATTGCTATTGATCCTTCCGATGGAAGCACATGGGCTGGCAGTTATGGCGGTGGACTCGTAAACTTTAAAGAGAATAATTACACGCGGATCTATAAAAAAAACAACAGCACGTTACAAGCTGCCATTGGCGATGCCGCAAGTATACGCGTAAGCGGGTTGGCCTTTGACCAAAATAAGAACTTATGGATCAGTAATTATGGCGCCGTACAGAACCTGCATGTACGGAAGGCAGATAGTAGCTGGAAAGCCTTCTCTATTCCCTTTACACACCTCGAGAATGCCGTAGGCCAGATTGTAACAGATGATTTTAACCAGTTATGGATTGTTAGCCCGAAAGACAATGGCCTTTTCTGCTACAATTATGGATCGGATATTGACAATACAACTGACGACAAATGGAAATTTTATCGTCAGGGAAGTGGCAATGGAAATCTTCCTAGCAACAATGTACTTTCTATCTTAAAAGACAAGAATGGTTTTATCTGGGTGGGGACCGACAAAGGCATCGGTATCATTCAATGTACCTCAAATGTGTTTGGCCCGCAAAGTTGCGACGCCATATTACCCGTTGTTCAGTTTGATCGTTTTGCAGGGCTTTTATTTAAAGATGAAATCGTACAATGCATGGCAAATGATGGCGCCAACCGGAAATGGATCGGCACCAGGAACGGTATATGGTTGATCTCTCCTGATGGTGATAAAATTATTTATCGCTTTACGGAAGACAATAGCCCATTACTCAACAACGATGTAAAAAGAATTGCTGTGGACCCTGTAACCGGGGAAGTTTTTATTTCTACGCTTTCCGGAATCTGTAGTTTCAGAAGTACCGCAACAGAGGCAAATTCTTCAAATAGTAATGTATTGGTGTTTCCCAACCCTGTTCCGCCAGGGTTTAACGGAACCATCGCTATTCGTGGCGTTACAGACAATGCGCTTATTAAGATTGCCGAATTGAATGGCAGACTTGTTTACCAGACAAGGTCACTGGGCGGACAAGCCATTTGGGATGGTAAAAATTACAAAGGCGAAAAAATCGCCAGTGGTGTTTACCTGGTTCTCGTACGCGATGACAGTGGTGCAGAAAAAATAGTCACCAAAATCGTGATCACCTCCGGGCGCTGATTAATCATCATCCTTATCCGCCTTCTTTGTTGACTTAAAGAACGCTGCACGTTTCGGGCCCGGGAAAGGTTCTTTCTCTCCTTTTAACCCATACCACAATACCGTATTGAATTCCAGGTCAGGAACAGCATCTTCCTTGGTCAAATTAAATTTCTCAGATCGTTTTTGCCATTCATTCATTGCCGTATTCTTATCCATCAGGTTTACCCTAGCAGCTTGCGTAGTAAATGGCGAAGTATTGGCCATATTAGTAAAACAACGCCACATCGGTTGTGCTGCAGCATCGTATTGGCTCATGGGAGGTATCCCCAGGATCAACTCAATTGTACGAAGCATAGAAGATGTTGAATACATGGTATGATCTACATACCCGCGTTTTACGAATCCTCCGGCAACATATGCAGGACTTCTGTGTGCATCTACATGATCAGCGCCATTCTGTGCATCATCTTCCAGGATAAACACAGCGGTCTCGTTCCAGATCGGGCTTTTGCTGAGGTATTCTACAAACAACCCCACTGCAAGGTCATTATCCGCTACATGCGCATAAGGTGTTGGTCTTCCTTTACGCAATCCTTCTGTATGATCCGTTCCAAAACGCACACTATTAAATCTTGGAACAGCATTAACCGACAACAAAGAATCAAATTCTTTTTTCCATTGATAAAAGCGTGTTGTATCCTTTACTTTCAGATCCCACCCGGTAAAATAAGGACAGAGATGATCTTTTAAAACAGGGATATTCGGTTTATTATTATCAGCAAACTCACCATATGTTCGGTAACTCACACCTGCACGCTTGCAATGATCCCAGATAAAACCGCCTTTGTTATTGGCCACTTCACGGTTGCCTTCCGCATCATATCCCCCGCCACGACCACCATAACTTGTTACCCAATTCTTTTCAAGAAAATCTGTTGCATAAGCACCGGTACTCCAGTTATGACCATCTGCACTTACTTCTCCATCAACATAAAAATTATCCAGTAATACAAATTCTTTAGCCAATGCATGTTGGTTCGGTGTTACATTTTCTCCAAACAAAACCAGTTTGGGATCTCCGTTACCTTCTTTTACATCGCCCAATACCTGGTCATATGTTCTGTTCTCTTTGATCACATAAAACACATATTTGATCGGACCCTGTTCTCCCACCTTTCTTGGAATGGGGTTGCCTTCTTCTCCGAGTGCCAACATTTCTTTCATTTTCGTATAAGGCGTGTTCCGGTAAACCACCTGCGAATACACGGCAAGTTGTTTGTCATCCGGTGCGTCTATTACACTCATGGTTCCCTTAAACAATCCGGCAATGTATTGTATACTGATGGGTTTATTGGGATCGCCCTGCTGGTATACGACAGACTCTCTGCCAATAAAAGGATTTGGTCCATACGGATTGGCCATAGAAGAAAAACCTTTTCCATTGGATACGAATATTTTCTTGCCGATCACTTTAATATTGGTGGGGTACCAGCCAACCGGAATAAAGCCGCGGCTCTTGCTCTCACCGGGATGAGACACATCAAAAACCGTTAAACAGTTATTATCGGCATTAGCGATGTACAAGGTTTTTTCATCTGAACTCAAAGCGAGTCCATTTGTGGTCGATCCATTAGGTGCATCAGGATACAGAGCGGCATTCAGTGTTTCCATAACCCTTCTTTCTGCAACATTAACAACAGATACTGAATTGTCATTCGAGTTAGCTACAAACAGGTATTTCCCGTTCTTAGACAGGCAGAGTTCGTTCGGGTTATCCCCCACGCTGATCTCGGCAGTAATGTTCTTTTTCTCCGTATCAAACACATATACTTTATCGCAGCCCCAGCAACTGATGTAGAGTTCTTTGCGGTCGGGGGATAAGATACAGGCATAGGCTTCACCGCCCAATGCGATCTGCTGCTCGACCTTTTTTGTAGTAAGATCTATGAGATAAAGAGAATTGTCGTCTTTGGTAACCACATACAATACCTGTTTTGCATCATCCAGGGCAATCCCTGTCGGGGAGATTTTATTGGGCCATTTCTTTCCGAGTAGGATACTGTCTTTCAGTACCAATTTTTTATTCTTGATCACATATTCAGTGATCCAGTTATCGTTGCCTCCTGATGCGTATAATTTTTTTTCATCGGCACTGAACTGAAGACCATACCAGCTTTTGGGTATTACCACATTATCAAGTATTTTTTCAGTAGTGGGATCTATGAGTTGAATACTCTGAACACTCTGGCCATTGTTGGTAACGGCCATCAGTTTTTTGGATTTGCTTACCGCTATGTTTAAGGGCAGGTCACCTAAGGGAATACTACGTCCGACTGGCGTAAGGCCCCAGCCATTGGGAAGGGTCAGTTTTTGGGCTTCAACTTCCTGTATGGTTTGTGTGGAACCGGTAAAGGATAAAACCAACCCGGTAACAAGTACTGCAAGCTTTTGCATATGGGGGTATTTGATATGGTAATAAAGATACAAATAGCCCCGCCCAAAAACTGAAATGCGACAATAATTTATTGTTTCGTAAACTCGTAGCTTCTCATGGGTTTGAATTTCGAGCCCCGTTCGCCCGGCACAACCATATATTGGATCTGCCTGTATAAAACACCCGGGGTAGTTGGTGCAGGGGCACCGGCTGCCGGAGCAACAGGGAATCGCCGTACAAGGTATCCTTCCATCAGAAAAAACTCATCATTTCCTTTGTATCCGATCCGGAGTTTGGGATCATCATATATATCCGGGAAACCGATCAACGCCACAGATTGATTTCCTTCAGAGCTGATCCCAATCACATTTCCTTTGGGCAGGGAATCGAGACCAATAGTGAATACATAAAAAACCAGATCAGGAAATCCGTCGCGGTTAATATCATCCACTTCTGCTTTGGTAATTCTTCCTTTCACCTCAAAAGAAAAATCACGTACATCTTTATCAAAACCAATAGGTGTGATCATTACTACATTTCTATCCGGGTTTTTATTGTTACAGGATAATTTATACCCTGTTTTACCCACTTTCATACTGGTGTCAAACTTTCTTGCAGGAATCTGGGCCTTTGCCATAGCTACACTTACAAAACAAATCAATAACAACAACAGTTTCCGGGTATCCATATTCAATAAGTATAATAAGCGTTCAAGATACATAAAATTCCGTCTTACATATTTCTGCGGTATTGTCCGCCTACTTCATACAGTGCATTGGTGATCTGGCCCAACGAACAATATTTCACGGATTCCATTAACTCAGCAAACAGGTTGTCATTATTGATAGCGGCCTGTTTCAGTTTTTGCAACGCTTCTGTGCATTTACCAGTATTTCGTTTCTGAAATGCTTTCAGGTTCTGGATCTGCTGTTCTTTTTCTTCGGTTGTACTCCTGATCACTTCGCTGGGCAGGATGGTAGGACTTCCTTTTTTATTCAGAAAGGTATTCACACCAATCAAAGGCAGCTCACCCGTATGTTTCAGGGTTTCGTAATGCAGGCTTTCTTCCTGTATCTTATTACGCTGGTACATTCTTTCCATCGCACCCAATACGCCACCACGTTCGGTAATGCGGTCGAACTCGGTTAATACCGCTTCTTCTACCAGGTCGGTCAGTTCTTCCATTGCAAAACTTCCCTGCATAAAATTCTCTGTAACAGCCGTACCCAGTTCGCGGTTAATGATCAGTTGAATGGCCATGGCCCTGCGCACACTTTCTTCGGTAGGTGTAGTGATGGCTTCGTCGTAGGCGTTGGTATGAAGGCTATTACAGTTATCATAGATCGCGTACAATGCCTGCAATGTGGTGCGGATATCATTGAAGTCGATTTCCTGCGCATGCAAACTACGGCCACTGGTTTGAATATGGTATTTCAGTTTTTGAGAACGTTCGTTGCCTTTGTACTTATTCTTCATGGCTTTTGCCCAAATACGGCGTGCCACACGGCCGATTACGCTATATTCAGGATCCATTCCATTACTGAAGAAGAAAGAAAGGTTGGGTGCAAAATCATCGATATGCATTCCACGGCTCAGGTAATATTCTACATAAGTAAATCCATTCGATAAAGTAAATGCCAATTGCGTAATCGGATTCGCACCCGCTTCGGCAATATGGTAACCACTGATACTTACACTGTAAAAATTCCGCACTTTCTGATCAATGAAATAGGCCTGCACATCTCCCATCAGTTTCAACGCAAATTCGGTCGAGAAAATGCAGGTATTCTGCGCCTGGTCTTCTTTTAAAATATCAGCCTGTACCGTTCCACGTACTTGCGACAATGCTTCTGCTTTTAATTTTTCGTATACCTCTTCAGGCAATACTTCATCGCCGCTAATGCCAAGTAATTTAAGTCCCAACCCATTGTTACCTTCCGGTAAACGCTCGGGTGATGCAGGGTTATAGTAAACCGCCTTGGGTATATGTGCAAATTTTTTATTCAGGTATTCATTCACGGAAGCCCATTGGTTATTGGTTTCCACCCATTTTTCACAAAGCTGATCTATCGCTGCGTTCATAAAAAATGCCAGCAGAATGGGTGCAGGGCCATTAATGGTCATGCTCACAGAAGTTTTAGGATCGCAAAGATCAAAACCGCTATATAGTTTTTTAGCATCATCCAGTGTAGCGATACTTACACCACTGTTACCTACTTTACCATAAATATCAGGACGATGATCAGGATCTTCGCCGTATAAAGTTACGCTGTCAAATGCAGTAGACAAACGGATCGCAGGCTGTCCGACAGATACGTAGTGAAAACGCTTATTGGTTCTTTCCGGTCCGCCTTCACCGGCAAACATCCTTGTCGGATCTTCGCCCTGTCGCTTTAATTCAAATACACCGGCTGTATAAGGAAATTCGCCGGGTACGTTTTCCTGCAATTGCCAGCGAAGGATATCGCCCCAATCTTTGAATTTAGGTAACACCACTTTGGGAATGCGAGTACCGCTTAGCGATGTAACAGTTAATGGTTGCTTGATTACTTTATCGCGTACCTGGTATTCAAAGAAATCGGCTTTGTATTTTTTTACGAGCGATGGCCATTGATCGATCAGTTTTTTACATTCGGGATGAAGTTGTTTTTCAAAATGATCTTTCATCTCTGTAATGGCCGGTTCCCCACTGCGCAAAGAAGAAGTATGCTTTATGGTATCTGCTACTCCATGGACCTGGTACAGTTTGGAGGCAATGGCCGATTGTTCGTTTACCCAGACATCGTAACTACGGTTATTTTCGGAGATCTCAGATAGGTAACGAACACGTTTCGGTGGAATGATCTGCGATTTGGTGGTGGTTGATTCGCCCCGGTTTGCTTTCGTAAGCGAAGAAGGAAGATTTGAGAAAGTAACCGCACATTTTTTTGCTATGGCGTCAACTAATTTTTCGAAGAGTTCATTTACACCCGTATCGTTGAATTGTGCGGCAATGGTTCCTACGATAGGCAGTTCCTCATCTTTTGCCGTCCAGAGATTGTGGTTTCGTTTGTACTGTTTGCGAACATCGTGCAAGGCATCCAATGCCCCCGCTTTATCAAATTTGTTGATGCAGACCACATCCGCATAATCCAGCATATTAATTTTCTCTAACTGAGAAGCCGCTCCGTATTCAGGTGTCATCACATACAAACTCACATCACAGTAATCAAGAATGGATGCATCGCTCTGGCCAACGCCTGCAGATTCAAGAATGATAAAATCAAATCCGGTTGCTTTACAAATATCGATCGCATCCTGTACATGTGCACTTAAAGCCGTATTGTCATCGCGTGTTGCGAGGCTTCTCATGTAGGCGCGGCCGTTCGAAATGGCATTCATCCGTATCCTGTCCCCCAGTAACGCACCGCCGGTTTTTTTCTTGGAAGGATCCACAGAAATCACCGCAATGGTTTTATCTACGAACGAATGGAGATATCTGCGCACAATTTCATCCGTAACCGAGCTCTTGCCCGCACCACCCGTACCTGTAATACCTAAAACAGGTATCTTCCTGTCCGTCGTCTGTCGACTGTCGGCTGTCGACTTACCCCCATTTTCCGCATTCGTAATCAATCTCGCCACTTTACGAACATCTTTTACTTCGCCTAGGGTCATGGCTTTCTTATAATCACCATTTCCGTTCAATGCAAAATCACATTGCTTGATCACATCTTCGATCATTCCTTCGAGGCCCATTTTACGGCCGTCATCGGGACTATAAATTTTGGTAATGCCATACAATTGAAGCACGCGGATCTCTTCAGGTAAAATGGTTCCGCCACCACCACCGAATATTTTGATATGACCACAGCCGTTTTGATCCAACAGGTCTTTCATGTATTTAAAGAATTCCACATGGCCACCCTGGTAGCTGGTAATGGCAATGCCCTGCGCATCTTCTTCAATGGCACATTCAACAATATCGGCTACGCTGCGGTTATGGCCCAGGTGAATAATCTCGGCACCTTTGGCCTGCAAAATGCGGCGCATGATATTGATGGCTGCATCGTGCCCATCGAATAAACTGGCGGCAGTAACAATACGAACTTTATGTTTGGGTGTATACGGCATGATCGGCTTTTAAAACTCACTGCAAATTTACAGGATTAATAGCAAAGGTTAACAAGTGTTAGCTTTTACTTGACAGATCATTTTTCGACTGAAACACTTACATTCAATCCCTAATTCTATATCATGCGTTTTGAAGTAACTGTAAACAAAGCCGCCCTTTTTCCCATCATTCATTTAACAGATCATCAAACCGGTTGCGAGGCTGAAATATATGCAACCGGCGCATTATTGAATGCATTTCGGGTTCGCCTGGCCAATGGTACGGGAATGAATGTAGTGGAAGGATTTGCTTCTCCGGAGAATATGCGGGACCAGCTCACCAATGGATTCAAAAGTGCCAAACTCAGCCCTTTTGTATGCCGCATGTACAAAGGATCCTATACATTGAACGCAAAAACGTATACCACACAGAAATGGTTTCATGGCGAACATGCCATTCATGGTTTGTTGTATGATGCTCCTTTTGCCGTAACCGATACATTTTCCAGTTCAGAAAAAGCGGCTGTAACACTTGAATACCATTATGAAGGAGCTGATGGGGGTTATCCTTTTCCATTTACCATGATGATCAACTGGCAGCTGGCAGCCGGCAACCGGGTTACAGTTACCACTTCGGTATTCCATCACAACAAAGAAGCCATTCCCATAGCAGATGGCTGGCATCCGTATTTTACTTTGGGCACACCTGTAGACGAGTGTACGCTTCAGTTCGACAGTGATACACAACTCGAGTACAATACAGACCTCTTACCTACCGGAAAAAAAAACAATGATACGCGTTTTACCAATGGGAGTTCTTTGCAGGGAATTGAACTTGATAATTCTTTTGAACTATCAACCACCATGGCGAAACCGAAATGTGTTTTACAGAATAGTCAATTAAAGCTTACAATAGAGCCCGGTAAAACCTATCCCATACTCCAACTCTATATTCCGCCGCATCGTCAAAGCATTGCAATTGAAAACCTGAGTGGAGCCCCGGATAATTTCAATAATGGAATAGGATTGATCCTGCTTGCGGCCAATGAGCAGAAAGTGTTTAGAACAAGCTATGAAATTGAGGTACTATAGCATTTGAATCATGAATATTGAACAAGGAATTTTGAATGTTGAAGTGGAAAACTTATCTCAACATTCAAAATTCCTTGTTCAATATTCGATATTCCCACTCTACAGATCAATCACCGCAGTCATCGTGATCTCCACATTTACGCCACGTGGTAATCCTTTTACGGCAACAGTTTCACGAGCGGGGTAGTCGCCGGTAAAATAGGACCCGTATACTTCGTTCACTTGTGCAAACAGACTCATATCGCTCAGAAAAATGGTGGTCTTTACCACATGGGCAAAACTGATTTTGGCTTCCGTCAAAACAGCTTCCAGGTTTTTCATTACCTGGTGTGTTTCCGCTTGTATACTGCTTAGTTCCAGCTCACCGGTAGCGGGTATAAATGCTACCTGGCCGCTTAAAAATAATAATCCATTGGCCTTCACTGCCTGGTTATACGGTCCGATAGGTGATGGCGCTTTCTCCGTTTTAATGATCTGCTTTGACATGGGATTTGTTTTAATCAGCGGCAATTTGCTGCATTTCTATCAACCAGCCAACCTAAATTTGCGCTTTAAGTATAAAGTCTGATGCAAATCGCCGTTAAAGCAACCCAAGCCGCGCAAACTGCCTTTCTTTCCAAAGGAATACCTGAAACGGTATCTGTTGTTTTTGTAGAAGGCGGGAGAATGTCACCCACGGCCGATGCTTATTTTGACCTCAGTTATGAAGAAGAAGGTGCCGCATTTGCTGCGATTACCAACAAGCCTGTTTTTGTAAATGCGGTGACAGAGACTTGTGAAACACTACCTGCTAATTTCATACGGATCAATGCCTGGAACGGGTTCCTGGAAAGGGCGCTTGTAGAAATAGCCATAGCAAAAGAGAACCCGGTTGCAGACAGGGCAATAGCAGTTCTGGATACCATGCAATGGCGTTACCAGTTAACACCAGATGTTCCCGGAATGATTGCTGCCAGGGTAATTGCCATGATCATTAATGAAGCGTATTTTGGACTGGGCGATGAGATCAGCAGCAAGACAGACATTGATACTGCTATGAAACTGGGCACCAATTATCCATACGGACCGTTTGAATGGTGCGAAAAGATCGGGATTCATAAAATATTTTCACTCCTGTGTAAACTACAAACTGAAAGCAGCCGTTATGCACCGGCGCCAGCGCTGCTGAAAGAAGCACAATCAAAATAAAACAAACCCTGATGGCCCTATTGCTCAACATAGATACCGCAACCGATCACGCCAGTGTTTGTCTTACTAAAGACGAAACCATTCTCGGTTTGATAGAAAGCACCGAGCAGAAGAACCATGCATCATTCATTCAGCCTGCCATAGCAGAGCTGATGCAGTCAGGCGGATATGCATTGCAGGCTCTGGATGCGATTGCCGTTACTTCAGGGCCAGGAAGTTATACCGGTTTACGTGTAGGGCTTGCCACGGCCAAAGGCATTTGTTACGCGCTTAACAAACCGTTGATATTGTTGAATACATTGGAGGTAATGGCTCAATCCGTACTAACAGGATATCAGAAGCCATTGGACGCTGCTGCGTTGATCTGTCCAATGATAGATGCCAGAAGAATGGAAGTGTTTACCGCCCTGTACGACCAACAGTTGAATGAAAAAGAAACGCCACACGCTTTGATACTGGACGAACATTCATTTGAAAGCCTTCTTTCTGAAAATCCTGTGCTTTTTACAGGGTCGGGGCATCCCAAGTTGAAAGCGCTACTTTCAAACAAAGCAGCCTTTTTTTCTGACATACAGCACAACGCCTCTCATCTTGCCATCCGGGCACTGAAAGCATACCATCTTAACGAATTTGCAAACCTCGCCTACAGCGAGCCATTGTATGTAAAGGAATTCTTCAATCCTTTGAAGAAAGCATAAACATTGGGGTAAAAAAGTATAGATAAAATTTATACTATGAATCCCGAAACATTTTGTTTAACTTTATATAAGCGATAATCGTTTTATTAACCCCCCAATTATAACTTTCATTGCCATGAGCCAGACTTTACAAGCCGTTGTACTGATCAACGGAAAAACGCAGATAAAGGTCGACTTTCTGCACACCAAGAAAGCCTCACTGATTTTACGTTCCATTAACCACAAACTCCGTCAACAGATCATTAAACTGCTGGACGAACACCAGAAAATGACGGTTACGGAGATCTATGTCAAATTAAGGCTGGAGCAGTCTGTTGCCTCCCAACACCTGGCCATTTTGCGCCGTGCCGGTATCGTAAGTACCTCCCGTGATGGTAAATTCATCTATTATTCGGTGAATTACACCCGATTGGCCGAAGTTGTGCAATTTGTGGAAACACTGGTAGGTTGACAGTTTCTATGCCATTTCTGACCAATTTCCGGGTATTCCCCCGTTTGGCCTGAAGCTTGCCATTATCTTTGCCTAAAATAGTACACATGTTCATTAAGCAATTATATACGGGTTGCATCAGTGAAGCGGCTTATTATATTGAGAGTGAGGGAATAGCAGCCATTATAGATCCTTTGCGTGATATCGAGGAATACCTCGACCTCGCAAACGAGCGTAAAGCCACCATCAAATACATCTTTGAAACGCATTTTCATGCGGATTTCGTTAGCGGCCACCTTGACCTGGCTGCCGCTACCGGAGCTTCCATTGTATATGGACCGGATACGGTAACCAAATTGCCGGTTCATATTGCCAAAGACGGGGACGTATTTGAGATTGGCAAGCTTAAAATTGAGGTGATGCACACGCCGGGCCATACGCTCGAAAGCAGTTGTTTTTTGCTGAAAGATGAGAACGGAAAGGACCATGCGGTTTTTACCGGCGATACTCTTTTTGTAGGCGATGTAGGCCGTCCGGACCTGGCACAGAAAATGGATGAAATTACCATGGAAGACCTTGCAGGCATGATGTATGAAAGCCTGAACAGAAGAATCATGCCTTTGGCAGATGATGTAATCGTTTACCCGGCACATGGTGCAGGCAGCAGTTGTGGCAAAAACCTGGGGCCCGAAACCTTCAGCACCATTGGAGAGCAGAAGCAAACCAATTATGCGCTTCAGCCACAAACCAGGGAAGAATTTATTAAAGTGGTGACGGAGGGACTGGCAGTACCCCCACAATATTTTCCCATCAATGCCATGATCAACAAAGAAGGTTATGAAAGCCTGGATGCTGTTTTGCAGAAAGGATTACAACCGCTTAGTGTTTCTGCCTTTAAAGAAAAAGCAGGTGCCGATGATGTGATCATTCTGGATACAAGAAACTCGGGCATTTTTACACAAGGATTTGTACCCGGCTCCATCAGTGTTGGATTAGATGGCCGTTTTGCAGAATGGGCTGGCAGTTTGTTACCATTCGACAAATCTTTTATACTGGTAACAGAAAAAGAACGGGAAAAAGAAACCATTGTTCGATTGGCCCGTGTTGGTTTTGCTAAAATGGAAGGCTACCTGGATGGCGGCTTTGAAGCCTGGCAGGAAGCCGGCGAGCAAATTGATATGGTGATAGATATTGAGGCCGATGAACTGGCCATGGATATTCCATTCGATCCCAATGTGGTAATCATTGATGTAAGAAAAAATCCGGAATACGCGGATGGGCATATCAAAGAAGCGCTCAATATTCCATTGGCCGATCTGGCCGATCCGGGAAGCATGGCTGATCTGGACGATAAACACAATATCTATGTGCATTGTGCCGGTGGTTACAGAAGTGTGATCGCTTCTTCATTACTGAAACGTCAAGGCATACACAACCTTCGTAATGTTTTGGGTGGGTGGAGCAAGATCAAGGAATTACCTGATAAATTTGAGATAGAGAAATCAGTGGAAGTGCTCAATTAATCTTCAATAACATACTTGCCGAATTTTTCGGCATCGAATTCAAACTTCCATCTTCTATGGCTCCATAAATAATTATGGGGCCTTTTTTTTACGCTTTCTTCAATGTGCGCAATCAGTTTTTTGGTGATATAACCTGTTGGTGTTTCTTTGGGTGTAGTGGTAAGCAATGTAAGATCCGTTTGGTAATAACCTCTCTTCACTTTGTAAAGATCTACCATTACCACGGCCGTATTTTTGCTCTTGGCTCCTTTTTCAGGTCCTTTTACAAAAGGGGTTAACTTTCCAAAAAACGGTACCCAATACGCATTTGCAGGATCAACAGGATTCTGATCAGCAACCAATCCCAGTGAATAGGGTTGGGTTGTATATTGATGAAAATGTGTTCTGAAATCAGCAGTTGAAATCAGGATCGTTCCAAATTGAGAACGGATCTTTTTGATCAGGCGATTAAAATTCGGATTACTTAATGCGGTAAAAATACCAATTAACGGGTAGGGACTATTTTTAGAAACACCCAGGTTCATAAATTCCCAGTTAAAAAAATGACCGCTGTGTAGCTGCACATTCTGTCCAGTTTTGTAGAGTTGATTCAATATTTCCACATCTATGGAATAGCGTCTGTCAAATTCGGAAGGGCTGATAGAAACCAGTTTCACCATTTCAACAAAAGAGTCTACAAAGCTTTTATAGAAATCCTTTGCAATGCGGATCCTCTCCTTTTCTGTTTTTTCCGGGAAAGCGATGGAAAGATTTTTCATCACTACCACTTTGCGATAGCCAAATACATAATATACCAATACGTATAATCCATCACTGATAAGATACATCAGCCACCAGGGAATGAGTGAGAGCAGGTAGAAAAAACCATAGATGAGATAATACATGTGACAACGCTTTGTATAGCCGGATTAAAGATACATATGAAACTTGTGTTTCTTACAGGATGATATTCTGCAATAAATCAGATTTCTGTAGATGATCGGTATTGTAATGCAGGCCCCGGCTTTCTTTGCGGAATTCTGCTCCTTTCACAATTAAATATCCAACGGTAATTAAATTCCGCAGTTCGCACAATTGTGGTGACACTTTTGTTGAGCGATACAAGGCTTCCGTTTCCGCAAACAAAAGATCCAGTCTTTTCATGGCTCTTTCCAAACGGGTATCGGTTCTCACAATCCCTACATAATCGCTCATGATCTGTTGCAGTTCTTTCTGGCTCTGCGTAATAAGGATCATTTCACTTGGCTCCGTTGTACCAGTGGCGTTCCAGTCGGGAATTCTTTCTTCGAATGCGTACTGATCCACTACTTCCTTGCTATCGAGAAAACAGCGATGGCCAAATACCATGGCTTCCAGCAAGCTATTACTGGCCAAACGGTTGGCGCCATGCAGTCCCGTGCTGGCACATTCGCCACAAGCATACAAATGCTTGATGGAGGTTCTGCCCCATTCATCTGTTTTAATACCGCCGCAACTGTAATGCGCCGCGGGTGCAACCGGTATCATTTGCTGCATCGCATCAATACCGATGCTCAAACATTTTTCGTAGATATTGGGAAAATGATGAATAAATTTCTCTTTATCCATGTGCCGGCAATCCAGGTAAACATGCTCGGTACCTGTTCTTTTCATTTCATTGTCAATGGCGCGGGCCACAATATCGCGGGGGGCAAGGTCTTTGCGCGCGTCGTATCTCTCCATAAACGCTTCGCCATTCTTATTCCGCAGAATACCACCATCGCCACGAACCGCTTCTGTGATCAGGAAAGAAGGCGATACCCCCGGCTCATATAACGCCGTTGGATGAAATTGGATGAACTCCATGTTCTCTATCTTTCCTTTTGCGCGATATACCATGGCAATCCCGTCGCCGGTAGCAATGCGTGGATTGGTGGTGGTTCTGTAAGCTTGTCCCGCACCACCCGTTGCCAACAAGGTAATTTTTGCAAGTATCTTTTCAATCTGCTGTGTGTGCAGGTTCAGCACATACACGCCATAACAGGTAATATCCAGTGTGGATTTTGTTACGAGATAACCCAGGTGATGCTGTGTAATAATATCCACCACAAAACAATGGTTAATGAGGGATATATTGGAAATGGATCGCAACTCTTCCAGCAGGGCTCTTTCCATTTCCTTGCCGGTAACATCCTTGTGATGCAGGATACGATTCTCGCTATGTCCGCCTTCTTTTCCTAAACTGTATTTTCCTTTTTCATCTTTGTCGAATTCCGCACCATAAGCAATGATCTCTTTGATGCGCTCCGGTCCTTCTTTTACAACAATCTCTACAATATGTTCGTTGCATAATCCATCCCCCGCTATCAATGTATCTTCTATGTGTTTATCATAGCTGTCTTTTGCTTCATCCCATACCCCAGCAATACCTCCTTGCGCATATTTGGTATTGGTTTCATCGGCCTGTGTTTTGGTGATCACGGTTATTTTCTTATCAGGAAACTCCTTTGCTGTTTTTAAAGCATAGGTTAATCCTGCGATACCAGAGCCAATCACTAAAAAATCTGTTTGCATATTTGTATCCCGGAAGGGAGTTTATGTGTTATACAGTCGTTCTTATATCGCCGGTTCCACCCAAGCCTCACTCTCTTTTAATAGGTTGATGAGTTCCGCTACCGCAATCTCACTATCGATATTTCTTTTCATGATGTCTTTTCCTTTGTATAATGTGATCTTGCCTACTCCGCTTCCCACATAGCCAAAATCTGCATCGGCCATTTCACCGGGACCGTTTACGATGCAACCCATGATAGCGATCTTAACCCCTTTCAGGTGATGCGTTACACTACGGATCTTAGCCGTGGTTTCCTGCAGATCAAACAATGTTCTTCCGCAACTGGGACAACTGATGTATTCCGTTTTTGAAATGCGCGTACGGGTGGCCTGTAAAATTCCAAAAGCAGTGGCATTAATGAATTGCTCAACGGAAGAATTACTGCTGTAATTCCTCCCACTGGTATCCTGGTTTCCGGCAGCCAGTGATTGATAACTTTCATTGCTCATCCCCAGGCAAATGCCATCGCCAAAGCCATCCAAAAACAAAGCCCCGCATTCAGTTGAATAATGAATCAGGTGCTCGTCTGATGTTTGCCAGTTACTATCCGTGATCAATACAACCGGGTTCTGTATTTTACGGTTCTCCAACTCTATGAACATTCTGCGAATGGCTGGCATGGCATGTTTGTTTGTACTGCTAAGGCACAATACAACAGATGGATCATTTGCCAATGCATCCAGGTATGTAAAATCGTTGATAGCTGTTGCATCGCTGAAACAATCAAGCATCACAAAATTGAGCACATGATCTTTTGCTTCCGCGCTTACAAAACCGGACGCATCAAAAATGGGGAAATACTTTTCTTTCTCTGCTGCCTGCGCCCAGGTAGCAGGATAGGTAATTACTTTTAGCGTGCCGGGCAAATTAAAATTCAGTATTTCATTCCCGGTAAAAATATAATCTGCGGCCGCATCGCCGATATTCCATTTATCGGAGGCCTCGTCATATTTATAACCGATACTTTCCAGGTGTTTGGGGGTGATGTTTTTGATCTTGCTCAGATCAGCAATCACTACCGGAACATGTTTCGCCCCAACATTACCGACTGCAAAACTTTCCCTTCGTTTGTAAGTGAATGGGCTATACGGGATTTTTTCAATGGAAGGAATGTTAGCATCTACAGATACGTCATTCGCATATCGTTTTACAAGGTCCCTGCAAACTGGTATTTCGAACTCAGGATCTTCTGTTAAACTAACACGCACAGTATCACCGATACCATCTTCCAGCAAGGTACCGATACCGGCCGCACTTTTTATGCGACCATCTTCACCATCGCCCGCTTCTGTAACACCAAGATGTAAGGGGTAACATTCTCCAAACTCCGCATCCATCTGTTGTATCAGTAAACGATAGGCCTGTACCATTACCTGCGGGTTGCTGGCTTTCATGCTCAGTATAATATTGTGGTAGATTTCTCCGCGGGCTATCCGCAAGAACTCCATCGCGCTTTCTACCATACCCATGGGTGTATCGCCGTAGCGGCTCATGATTCGGTCGCTTAATGAACCGTGATTGGTACCAATGCGCATGGCGGTACCATATTCTTTACAGATCTTCACCAATGGTGTAAACCGTTCACGGATGCGTTCGATTTCCTCTACATATTCCGCATCGGTATAATCGATCTGTTCAAATTTTTTCTTGTCAACATAGTTACCCGGGTTCACCCTTACTTTCTCTACAATTCGCGCAGCAATTTCAGCGGCATTGGGTGTAAAATGAATATCGGCTACCAGTGGTGTGGTGTATCCTCTCCTACGCAATTCGTTTTTAATGTTCTGTAAATTCTCCGCTTCTTTTTTACTTGGCGCTGTAATGCGAACCAGCTCGGCACCGGCTTCAATGCAACGGATGCTTTGTTCTACTGTGGCCATGATATCCATGGTATCGGTAGTGGTCATGGTTTGCAGGCGAATGGGATGGAAATTACCCAGCAACAGATCCCCGATCTTTACCTCCCGGGTGGCTAGGCGGCTATATTGGGTGAGTGAAGGACAGTACAATTGCATAGATCAGAAATGTTCTGCAAAATTAATAGTTATGGAGGAGAAGGTTGCAGGAAAAGCCAACCAATTGGCCCAAATACCCGCTCCCCTGCGATATTTTAACGATCCCGGTAACCTTTTAAAAGAAGGAGCGTTTACAACTGAAACCGGATCTATGAGAGCGCTGAGCTTACGAACCGCAGCCCTGGCTGTATGTATATTGTTTATCTCCTTTGCGTATTCGCAAACTATTTCAATTAGCGGGCAAATTCTTTCTGCCAATAAAAAACCAATGGCCTCAGTTTCTGTTTCGCTGCTGAAAAAGATTGATTCTTCCATACAGAGGGCCGTAGTTACCGATGAAACCGGAAATTTTACAATCGACCAGCTTAGGGATGGCGATTGGTTACTGCTGACAGATGCTGTAGGATTTAAAAAAAATTACAGCAGCGTTATTACTATCCGGCAGAAAAGTATCGTTGTTCCTCCCATTATTCTTCAGGAACTGGCCCCAAAGGAATTGGCCGCCGTTACCGTTGTGGCCAATAAATCTTACACGGAGCAGAAGATCGACAGAACCGTTGTAAATGTAGATGCGCTTATTTCCAATACCGGAACCAATGCGCTCGAAGTTCTGGAAAAAACACCAGGTGTATTGGTAGATGAAAACGGCACTATTACATTCAAAGGAAAATCAGGTGTATTGGTTTTGATAGATGACAAACCTACTTACCTTTCGGCAACTGATCTTGCCGCCTACCTGAAATCCTTGCCTTCTTCTGCACTGGATAAAATAGAACTGATGGATAACCCACCGGCAAAATATGACGCCGCTGGAAATGCAGGCGTGATCAATATCAGGACAAAAAAATCAAAAGCAAAAGGATTCAACGGTTCTGTCGCCTTGAGTTACGGGCAGGCATTTTACGGGCGAAACAACGAAAGCCTGAACCTGAATTATTACACCGGTAAAATAAACTTATTTACAAATATTGGATATAGCGAGTATAACAATATCCGTATACTCGATGTTAGTCGCAGTTACTTTACTTCTTCGGGAAACCCGGTTTCTGTTTTTAAACAACAGAACACTTTTTATCCGAAAATAAAAGGGCCCAATTACAAATTCGGTTTCGATTACTATCGCTCTCCCAAAACAACATGGGGAATTGTATTTACCGGGTCCGTTTCCGACAGGAATGAATATCGCCCGACTTCCAGTTCTGTATATAATGGATCAGGTAGCCTGGACTCTTCTATTTCCGCTAATAATTACGGGCGCTCTCATTTCAGCAAAGCCGGCATTAATCTCAATTATACACATAAATTCGACAGTCTCGGCAAGACGCTGAGTTTTGATGTTGATTACATCAAATACGGATCAGATGCCAACCAAACTTTCGCAAACAGTACTTACGCATCTACCGGCGTAATGAAAAGCACACAAAATATCCTGGCACAACTACCATCCAACATTTCCATTTATGCGGCTAAAACAGATCTTTCACTGCCTATGCCAGGTAAAGTGAAATTTGAAGCCGGTTTAAAAAGCAGTTATGTTACCTCTGACAACGAGGCCAATTACTTTAACATCAACAATGGCATCAGTACGGTTGATTATGATAACACCAATCATTTTATTTATAAAGAAAACATCAATGCAGGATACCTGAATCTGAACAAGGCGTTTAAAAAACTGACCCTTCAGGCAGGTTTACGTGCAGAAAATACCAATGGCAACGGGCATCAATTAGGCAACGCGTACAAACGGGATTCCGCTTTTTCTAATCATTATACAAATATTTTTCCCACTGCATATTTTTCTTATAAGCTCGACAGCGCAGGCAACAACCTGCTGAACCTTTCTTTTGGACGAAGGATAGACAGGCCCAATTACCAGGATTTGAATCCTTTTGTTTTTATCTTAGACAAGTTCACCTATTTTGCAGGTAATCCTTTTTTACGACCGCAGTTTTCGAATGAGTATAAATTATCTTACACCCATAAAAACAAGTTTACCGTTGCGGCTTTCTATGATCATATTTCAGATGTACAGATCGAGACTATAGAGCAGAATGGCACTACATTTATCAGCCGTAATGGAAATATTGGTGATTATTATTTCGCATCCGTTTCAATAGAAGCGTCATTACATCCTGCAAAATGGTGGACCATGAATATTTACGCAGAACTTGATTATAATAATTACAGAGGCAATTTATACAGCGGTTATATCAATAGTACGGCAAAATGGATATATGGTACTGCCAATAACCAGTTTGTTTTGGGAAATGGTTGGACCGCGGAACTAAGTGGCTTTTATTGCGGTCCCCGCTCCAATGGGCAATTTGATAAAATTGCGTTTGGCCAGGTAAATCCCGCTATCCAGAAAAAGATCTGGAACAATAAGGCTTCAATAAAACTAAGCGGCCGTGATATTTTTAATACCAATACATCTACCGGAAATATCACCAATGTGCCTAACGTGCTTGCTTCTTACAGGAACCGTTTTTATAACCAATCGTTCACCATTGGGTTCAGTTATAGTTTTGGTAAACAGTTAAATAAAGAACAAAGAAAGATTGGAAGTGCGGATAGCGAGGCCGGAAGAGTAGGCAATTAAATGCAAGCAGGCACTATCTTTTCCCTTCGAAGAAATCATTCTTTTTCAGAATGGCCTTGAGGATATTGATTCGTACCGGTTTGAGGTCTATGTTATGATCACCTTCTACATTCAGCACAAAGAAGTAGGGATGTTTGTTTTCTTCGATCCAGCCAACGACCCAACCGAGTGCTTTACCGTTTTCGCGAAAGCCCCAGCCTGTTTTGTAGCTGAGTTTGTAATTGGCATTGTCTTCCTGCAGCATGGCTTTCTTTACAATCTCATGTGTACGCTTCTGAAAAGGCAACTGGCCGAAGTATAGTTTTTTTACCAGTCCCATTTCTTCGTCAGCAGTGATTTTTAAAGAATTGTCGAGCCAGAAACTGTCTATTTTAGTTGTGATCTTTTTTGTTCCGTATTTCAAGCTATCGAGCCAGTGCTGCATCGTGTCTTTCCCGATCCTTCTGGCAACTTCCTGGTAATAAGGAACAGCGGATACTTTGAAGGCTTCCTCCATGGTAAGATCTTTATTCCATGCTTTGGCCGTATCACCTCCGGGAAACAAACGAATCACGCCATCCCATTTGATCAGCATTTTCTCATTCACGATCTTACCTGTTTCGATACCGATCAATGAATTCACGATTTTGAATGTAGAAGCGGGTAAATAAGCAGAATCTTTAAACCTTGAAAGATTGTAAATAGTAAATTGCCCGGTACCGTTATCGTATAAACCGAATGTGCCGGTTACTTTCTGTTCCTCAAAATATTTCTGCAGGCTGTTATCGATGGTCACATTGTTCGGGGAACAGGCAATAATTAAAAATGAAAAATTAACAATTAAAAATATGGCCTCATTTTTCAAAGTCATTATCCCCGTTTTCATTCCTGTAATTTTTAATTATTAATTTCTGATTGTTAATTCTTAATTCTTGAGCACGCCTAGTTCCTTACCCACTTTGGTAAAAGCAGTAATGGCCTTATCCAGGTGTTCGGGTTGGTGTGCCGCACTTAACTGTACGCGGATCCGTGCCAGGCCCTTAGCTACAACGGGAAAGAAGAAACCGATCACATACACACCCTCTTCCAGCAGTTTGGCTGCAAAAGTTTGTGCTACTACTGCATCGTATAACATGATGGGAACAATGGGGTGATCGCCGGGTTTGATATCGAAGCCCGCTTCGGTCATTTTGGCTCTGAAATATTGGGTATTGTATTCAAGCCTGTCTCTCAGTTCTGTAGTTTCCGTAAGCATATCCAATACAGCAATAGAGGCCCCCACAATACTTGGCGCTACTGTATTGGAGAAAAGATACGGCCTGCTTCGCTGACGAAGCATTTCAATAACTTCTTTTTTACCCGATGTAAAACCACCACTAGCGCCGCCCAGTGCCTTACCCAGGGTTCCGGTAATGATATCGATCCTTCCCATCACATTCCTGTATTCATGTGTACCACGGCCTGTTTTACCGAGAAAACCGGATGAGTGACATTCATCAATCATTACAATAGCGTCGTACCGATCAGCGAGATCGCATATTTTATCGAGTTGTGCAATGGTTCCATCCATGCTGAAAGAGCCATCGGTTACAATGATTCTACTTCTGCAGCCGGCACTTTCTTTCAGCTTGGCTTCCAGGTCGGACATGTTGTTGTGTTCGTAACGGTAACGCTGGGCCTTGCATAAGCGAACCCCATCAATAATGGAAGCATGATTCAGGGCATCGCTGATAATAGCATCTTCTTCTCCAAACAAGGGTTCAAACACACCGCCATTGGCATCGAATGCGGCGGCGTATAGAATGGTATCTTCTGTGCCCAGAAAACTGGCGATCTTCTGTTCAAGTTCTTTGTGAATATCCTGCGTACCGCAGATAAACCGAACACTGCTCATGCCATAGCCATGTGTTTCGATGGCTTTGTGCGCTGCTTCGATCACTTTTGGGTGAGAGGAGAGTCCAAGGTAATTATTGGCGCAAAAATTCAGTACTTTTTTCCCGTTTACGGTTATTTCGGGGCCCTGTTCGCTGGTAATGATGCGTTCTTTTTTCATCAAACCGGCCGCTTCTATTTCGCTCAGTTCTTCCTTAATGCGGGATACAAATTTTTCATTCATATAGATGCCTTTTCGAAGGGCAAAGGTAGAGGGAATATTGAATATTGAGCAAGGAATATTGAATTTTGAACAAGGGATGATGAGTTGGTATGTTTTACTTCAACATTCAACATTCCTTGTTCATCTGTTCAATATTCCCCTCCCCTTATAATACAAACCGATACCCTACGCCTTTGATCGTAATGATCTCCAGTGAAGCATCTTCTTTTAGGTAGCCCCGTATTTTAGTAATGTATACATCCAGGTTGCGGCTGTTGAAGAACGAGTCATTACCCCAGATATGGTTCAGTAAATCACGGCGGTCTATCACCTGGTCACGCTTCTGGTACAGGTATTTGAGCAGTTCGCTTTCGCGGTAAGAAAGTTTCTTTTCTTCGTTCCCGAATAGCAATACCTGTTTATTGAGGTGAAACTGGTATTTACCTATGGCGATGTTATCCCCCACAATGGTAATTACCTCTTCTTTTTTTAACCGTAAGGCATTTTCAATGCGAACGATCAGTTCTTCCATGCTAAAGGGTTTGCGGATATAATCATTGCCACCAATCTTAAATCCATGCACCACATCATCGGTTTGGGTCTTGGCGGTCAGAAAAATCACCGGCACATCATCATTCAGCTTGCGGATATCCTCGGCTAGTTCAAAACCGCTCCGGTTGGGTAGCATTACATCCAGCACACAGATATCAGGACTGCTTTCCCTGAATGCATGCATTACATCGGCGCCATCGCTTTCCATTACCACTTCAAACCCGCGCAGTTCCAGGGTTTCTTTTACAATCTTACCTAAAAACAATTCGTCTTCAACGTAAAGAACTTTTATGCTCATGTAACAGGTAGTTTTATGGTGAATGTGCTGCCTTTTCCCGGTTCGCTGTCTACTGTAATGGTACCATTATGCCGCTTGATCACATGCGCCACATAACTCAGTCCCAAGCCATACCCTTTGATATTGTGGTGATCTCCGTTGGGTACACGGAAGAATTTATCAAAGATCTTATTCCTGAAATCTGATGAAATACCAATGCCATTGTCTGCCATCTGTAGCACAAGGGTATCCGTCTGGTGTTGCAGGCGGATGATGATCTCCGGTTTCCCATTACTGTATTTCAGCGCATTATCCAGCAGGTTAAAGATCACGCTGGTAATATGTAACCGGTCTGCGTTAACCGTAAAATAATTTCCCTGCACTTCCAGTTCAATGCGTGCATGATGTGTATCGAACTGCAGCTTCATCGTATTCAGTACTTCTTCGGTAAGGTGTTTGAGGTCGAAGGTTTCTTTTTTGAGTTCCAGTTCGCGGTTTTCGAAGAGGGATAATTTCAATACTTTATCAACCAATAAACTCAAACGTTGCAATTCAGATGCTGATATATCCAGGTATTCTTTTGTTCGTTCCGGATTCTGAATACCGCCAAAGTTCCGAAGAGCTTCCACTGCAACACTTACGGTTGCCAGCGGTGTTTTTAATTCATGTGTGATATTGCTGATAAAATCATTCTTCATCTCTGTTAATTTCCTTTGTGCCACAAGGTTGCGGTACAGAAAAATAAATGTGACAGAAGTAAATGCGATCAGGAATAAGGAAAACAGGATCTGTAATGAGATCCGTTTTAATAAGAATGCAGTTGGATTTTCAAAACCGGCCTGGTACCAGTATGGTTGGATAAAACCAACAATGGCGGGACTGGTGGTAAACCGGTTATCGTTGATAGTGTCTTTCCGATGCAGCGAATCATCTTTCCCTTTTTTGATCTGGAAGCTGATGGGGATACCAGCCTTCAGCAGTTCTTTCTGGTAGATCGAATCAATTTTCCGAACCTGCAATGTATCATCCAGCGCCTTACCGGAAGTGATGAGCCGGATAATGGCTTTATCGGGAGCGATCATTTCGCCTTTCACATTTCTTGTAACGGCAAAGGGGTTGTCCAGTTTCCTTGTGCTAACAGCCCCCCCATGCGATTGATTAAGCAGCATACTGGTTGCCGCAACCGCCATAACCGGCCTGGAAACCGTTTTGCTTTTTACAGGCAGGCTATCTGACTGGCTGCTGTTAAAACTCACTGTCACATTCATACCCGCCTGCGACATCCGGCGAAGCAAGGCGGTATCCATACTGGGTGGCAGCTTTACCGAACTCACCTGCCGGCTCATTAATAGCTGCGCAAGTTCTGGTGGCATCGTATTGTCACCCCTTATTTCTATGCGACGCGGCATACCTGAGCGGGAGCTATCGTGTTCGTTAAAAAAGTATGCCCGTGTTTTGGGAGGCAGCGTAGAATCGCCTTTGGTTGTGATCGTTCTTTTGGTAAGATTGGCGTTCTGTTTGCGGAGTGCATTTACGGCATTGTATACAAAAAGGTTATCGCCTGAATTTTGCTTGTAGATTAAGGTATCTCCTTTAAAGCGGTCTACCTGCATCTTATACACCACATCCCTGAAAATGCCATTGGTCTCCTTTTTCAGTGCCTGCCATTCTTCTTTGTACAGCCGGTTAAGCCAATACGACTGGAAGGCAACGATCATCAGGATCGCCGCTACCAATAATACGCGGGAAAGTTTCAGCTTACTCATTGGTCCCATTGTATTACAAATATAAATAGCCTTTGTACGGACGGGTTCTTTTATTAACCTTAATTAACCTTTGAGTAAGAATGCTTAACCAGCCTGTAGATTAGCTTTGAATCCTAAAATCTGAATTACATGAAACAAGTATGCTACCTGTTAACAGGTTTGCTAAGCCTCAGCTCCCTGCAGGCGCAGGTAAAAGAAGGCACCATTTATTATGACCGGAAGGATAATATGTACAAAACCATCCAGGATGAGCAAATGAGGGCAATGATACCCGAATTCCGGACCAGCAAATACATGTTGCTCTTCAGCGATAGCGTATCCATGTACAAACTGGTTCCTGAAGATGAGGCGCCGGATCCATTTGCAGGCGGTGGCGGTGGTGGACGTGTATTCATTCGCATGGGTGGCGCAGGTGGCGATCTGTATAAGAACCTCTCTCAATTCAAATCCATTCAAACTTCAGAAATGGGTGGGAAAAATTTTCTGATCATTGATTCAATCCGTCAGCAGCCCTGGAAACTGGGTACCGAAACCAAACAGATTCTGGGGCATACCTGCCATAAGGCAACCCGCAAAGTTATGCAGGCAGCAGGAGCCGTTAGGCGTATGGTAATGGGTGGCGGCGGTGGTGCTACACAGGACACAACTACCCGCCAGCAACCAGGCAAAGAAGTAGAAGTAGTGGCCTGGTATGCCGATGATATTGTTAGCCCGGTTGGACCCGAAAATTACGGGCAGCTACCCGGTGTTATTTTACAACTGGATGTTGACAACGGCACCAATGTATTTACCGCCACAGAGATTAAAACGACGGTAGATATGAAAGACTTAAAGGAACCAAAAAAAGGAAAGGCCGTAACCAGACAGGAGTTCACTAAAATGGTCAACGAAATGATGAGTAACGGTGGTGGCGGAATGATGCGGTTTGGCGGTAATTGATCTTATCAATTGCTTCCCATATACAGGGCCCGTCTTTGATAGACGGGCTTTTTTGTAACCAGGTATTTTATTATACTTCGGTTTTATAAAATTGCTCTGTGCAACTTCATATCTCTGTATCTCTGTGTTGAAAAAAATATCCTACAGATGTTTGCATTCTTTTCAACACAGAGTTACAGAGGAGCACTGAGTCACACAGAGTAATTTAATAGCACAACATACTATGCTACTTATTGCCGGAGTACTCACCTACATGTACTCAGGAATTGAATTCCTACTCTTCCAAATTATTGTTATCAAGGTAAACCCTTCAACCCGCAATCAAGTCTTATAGATAATAATAGATTGCCGTATTAAATGAATCTACATTAACAACCGTTAGCGCATATATAGACAACCCAAACACACAAAAGAAAATGAAGTATCGTCTTTTGTAAAGAAAAGGCCCCGCTTCTAACAAAGCAGGGCCCGACGCGTATAAGAAACCATGAAGAAATTGCTAGCCACCAAAGCTCCTGACCACTACCCTTGCCCCTTGTGCACTGTTACCCGCTTTGTTCAGGCTGAACGTAAAGCTTAACTGAAAGTAACGTTGCAATACATTGTACCGGGTATCTTCCAGGTAATTCTGGTTGGCGTTCCTGCCGATGCCCTGGTTCTGGTTCAGCAGGTCGAAACCGGTCAGTTTTACTTCCGCCCGCTTGTTTTTGAGGAAGCTTTTGGCAATGGATGCATTCCAGAAACCCACCGTGGTATTGAATCCATCCGCACGGCCACTGTTGATGGTGTAGTTGAAATTATTGTTCATCACCAAACCCCATGGCAGGTAATTGGTCATGTCAAGTCCGTACACCTGTTGCAGGTAATTGCTGTTCAACTGGGGTTGCAGTGAGTATTTGGCTTTGCTGATATTGAGCCTGCCGGATGCGAGAATATCTATTTTATTCTCGATCGAAAAATTATAGTTCAGGTTAGGGCCAACGCTGATGTTATCAATCTTGTTTTCGCTTCCGTTTACAAAACTGATGTTGTGGATGAGATTACTTCCGATACCCATATCTATCCTTGATTTCAGTTTCTTCAGTGGGAAGCCCACATTAACCTGGCCAAATACGATATAATTACCGTTCGCATTTACCGGCATACTGATACGTGAACCATTTGCCAGCACCTGGTCAGAATTCACAATGGCATTTGCGGTTTTGGTAGCCGATATGAAAGCGAATAAATTATTCTGTGTATAGATATTGCTTGAAAAATAATTCAGGTTGATCGACTGCGCATAACTGCGTTTCAGATTCGGATTACCGGTATAGGTATTCAATGGATCGCTTACATCTGTTACCGGTTGCAACTGTGTGGTGCTTGGCTGTGTAGTAGACGTGCTATAATTCAGGCTCATCATTCTGGTGCTGTTGAAACGGTATTGCATATTGGCAGCCGGCAACACATCTGTGAAATTCTGTCTGATCACATTTCCCGTTGTATTATTGGTACTGTACAAGGTTGCCTGTTGCAAAGAACTCCCTATCGTAAAATTCATTTTCTTCTGATTAGAACGGAAGCTCAGGCTACCACCCGTATAATTATACTCGCTTTTGAAATCATTGCTTTGCAATGTATTCAGCTGATCGTATTTACCGCTTGTGCCATAATCGTAGGTGGTGCGTTTACTATCTCCCACACTGGTGTTATAATAACCGCTGATCTCAAGCAATGATCGTTTACCAATGGGTTCTGTATACACCAGGTTACCGCCAAAGCTTCTGGTAACAGCCTCCCGCCGGTTCTTTTGGTTGGTGATGGAATCTTTAAGAGCCACCCCACTCGCATAAAAAGTATTCAACGTATACAGGTCACCGTTTTGTTTACTATCGTTATACGCAAGGCTGAGTGTGCTGGATAAGGTTCTTCCTTTTTTCTTAAACCGTTTCCTGAACAATGCATTGCCGCCAAAATTAAAGGCATCAGAATGAGTTTTGCTGTCTGTCAGCCCACTATTCAGTTTTACGCCTTTGGTATTCTGTGATACATAGTCGCTTGTGGTTCGCGTATCGGCCTGCTGCGTAGTGAACTGCGGGGTAAATTTGATGGAATTGAAACTATCGATCTTACTATCGATAGTCATATTGATCCGCTGCTGTTTGGTATTGCGTGCCGTATTGCTGTTGGCAAAATAATCAAACTCATTGCCAGGCAACAGGTTTTGACGGTAGGTATTCCGATTGGTACGCAGATCAATATTGCTGCCCATAAAACTCGAATTGAAATCTGTTTTCTTATTCCAGGTGTCATTAAAGTTTAATCCGCCGGCAAAAGTTTTGGCAACCCCTTGCTGGTTTTGTCCCTGGCCGGTAACAGGTAAACCATTATCGTCGCCCCCACCGGTTCGTATGGTAATCCCACCGCCGTTTCGCATCCCGCGGGACAATTCTCCGGTAAAATTCAATACATCTGAAAACGAGAATCCCTGCCGGTTGGTATTATTCCCCATACCTATTGCCGAAAACTGCCGTTCGCCATTGAACTTATTGATATTGGTTTGCGCATCATACCGTTCATTGGTACCCGCGCCAGCCGTTACCTTCCCGAAGAGTGCGTTATTCCTGTCTTTCTTGAGTTTCAGGTTAATGGCTTTCTCACTTTGTCCATCATCCACACCGGTAAAGGCGGCACGGTCGCTTTTTTTATCAAATACCTGCACTTTGTCAATGGCATCCGCATCAAGGTTCTTGGTTGCCATCTTTGGGTCGCCGGTAAAGAATTCTTTCCCGTTTACCAATACGCGGTTGATGCGCTGGCCATTAAGACGAACAGTGCCGTCGTTGTCAACCGTCATGCCGGGAAGTTTCTTTAAAAGATCTTCTACTACCGCATTGGGTTGCGTTTTAAAATTTTCTGTATTGAATTCAACTGTATCGTTGTTGATGGTGACCGGCGCTCTTCTGGCAGTAACGGTTACATCTCCGGCATTTTGAATATCAACAAGGTTAATATTGCCAATGGTAATGTCTTCACTTTCTTTAGTGATGTCGAGCTGCCTCCAAACGGGCACATAGCCTACATAAGAAGCCGATAGCAGGTATTTGCCTTTATCCAGCGCATTGAGTTTGAATTTACCGGTAGAATCGGCACGGGTAAACGTTACGAGGGTTGAATCTTTTGCATTCACCACCGAAATAGTGGCATACGCAAGGCCTTTTTTAGAAATCGTATCAAACACAACACCTTTAATAGCAGCAGGTGCTTTTTGGGCCTGGGAAAAAAAGGGTAATACAAGGATAAGCAGCAGGGTAAATATCCGGTTCATAGCCATATTTCGTTTAATGGCTCAAATCTAAACGGAGATTTTCGTAGATGGGGTTAATGAACTTTGTTGAAAGGTTAATGAAGGTTAAAGGAATTGGGGAAAGCGCAATTGGGAAATTTTGGAATTGATTGAATCAATTCCAAAATTCCCCAATTCCAAAATTCCAAAATCAACTTACTGTTCTATACTTAACAGCTCTACTTCAAAGATCAGCGTAGCTCCCGGACCAATATTCGGTGGTGCATTATCGCCGTAGGCGAGATCGGATGGAATGTATAATTTCCATTTACTGCCAACGGTCATCAGTTGCAAAGCTTCCTGCCAGCCGCGGATCACATTACCCAGCGGGAAAACAACGGGCTCACCCCTGTCAACCGAACTCTCAAATTTGGTTCCATTCAAAAATGTGCCTGTATAGTGACATTTTACATTATTCGCCAACGTTGGTTTTGTATTGTCAGTGCCTGTTTTAATGATTTCGTATTGTAAACCGCTGGGTAATGTTACCACGCCGGCGCGTTTACCATTAGCCGCTAAAAAAGCCTGGCCTTCCATTTTGGTAACCGCCGATTTAGCATCGGCTTCTTTTTGTTTCGCCTCGCTTACCTTTTGCTGAAAGGTGCTGATACATTGTGTAATGGCGGCATCATTCAGCAAAGCAGGTTTATTCTGCTTCAGATCGGTCATGGCTTTTTCAAACAGGCTCATGTTCAGGTTTGTAAAACCCTGGGCTTTCAGGCTTTGTGCAATACGCAGGCCCACGGCATAGCTGATACTGTCTGTATTGTTTTTAAAAGTAGGAGCCGTTGCAGGCTTGGCTGCTGTTTTTGCACCGGTTGCAACAGGTTTTTTAACCTGGGCAAACCCGCTAACAGTTACCAGTCCCAATACCATAACTAAAATCGGTCTGTTCATTTTGTTTGATTTGTGAGGGTCAAAGAAACGATATTTTGGGGAAACAGTTTTACCCACCCCTGACCCCTCCCTTTCAGGGAGGGGAAATTGAGTTTTGCTTACATAGTCAATTTGGTGATCGCTGTATGTACTTTATCGAAGCCAAACTGCATAAGGGTTTGTTGCATCATGGCTTCAATTTTATCGTTGCAAAGATTTCCGATGCTTCCTTCGTGCACATGATTTACAGCGGTGCTGTAACTGAATTTACCTTCTTCGATAGCCATTCCTACCTGTTTGTATGCATCACGGAAAGGAACACCCTGTACCACAAGTTTGTTTACTTCTTCTACACTGAATACGTATTTGTATTTTTCGTCTGCCAGTATGTTTTCTTTAATACTGATGTTAGACAGCATCAATATTACCATCTGCATACAATCTTTGAGTGTTTGAAATGCAGGGAAAAGATGTTCTTTCAGTAGCTGCAGATCGCGGTGATAGCCGGAAGGCAGGTTACTGGTCATCATCAGGATCTCATTGGGCAACGCTTTCAGCCTGTTGCAATGTGATCGTACCAGTTCAAACACATCCGGATTTTTTTTATGCGGCATAATGCTGGAACCGGTAGTTAATGATGCCGGGAAACTGATAAAGTCAAAATTCTGGTTCAGGTACAAGCAGGCGTCCATGCTCAGTCTTGATAAAGTATCGGCAAGATTGGCCATTGCCATCGCGGTTATACGTTCTGCTTTGCCTCTGCCCATCTGCGCATATACTACATTGTAATTCAGTTCTGCGAAACCAAGTAATTCAGTGGTCATGGTACGATTGATGGGAAAGGAAGAACCGTATCCTGCTGCAGAGCCCAGCGGATTTTTATTCACCACCCGGTAAGCCGCCTGTAAAGTAATTGTATCATCCACTAAGCTTTCCGCATACGCGCCAAACCACAAACCAAAAGACGATGGCATAGCCAGCTGCAAATGTGTATAGCCGGGAAATAAATGCTGTTTGTACTTTTCGCTTTGCTGGATCAGTAACCGAAACAAAGGTTGTATTTCATTCACCAGTTGTTCTATCTCATTCCGCAAAAACAATTTTACATCAACCAATACCTGGTCATTACGGCTGCGGGCTGAGTGGATTTTTTTACCGGTGTCACCTAGCTGCTGGGTGAGGAGTAATTCTACCTGTGAATGGATATCTTCGATGCCATCGTCAATCGTCAATCGTGAGTCGTGAGCCAGTTGGTAAATGTTTTTTAGCTCAATAACGATTGCTTCTGCTTCCATCTTTGTCAATAATCCAACACTGGCAAGCATTTTCGTATGTGCGATAGAGCCAAGTACATCAAAGGGCGCAAGCAGTAAATCGAATTCTTTATCCTTTCCTACGGTAAATTTCTCTACCAGCTTAGATGTATCTGTATTGTCTTTACTCCACAATTTCATAATACTTGCTTTAGAAGTTGAATATAAAGGTCTATACCTTTCTTTATTTCGTCAAGGTAAATAAATTCATCGGCAGTATGACTTCTTGCACTATCTCCCGGGCCCATTTTTAAGGTTTGAAAAGGCATTAGCGCCTTATCGCTGGTAGTAGGTGAACCATAATATGACCGGCCCAGTTCTAGTCCAGCCTTTACCAGCGGATGTTCCATGCTTATGGAAGTAGAACGCATACGCAGACTCCTCGGCGTCACTTCGCTTTTTACATTGGCGTGAATAATCGCCAGCACTTCTTCGAATGAATACAATTCATTCACCCGTACGTCTACTACAAAACGGCACTGAGAAGGTACTACATTGTGCGCCTTGTTCTCGGTTTCGATCACCGTTACTGACATTTTCACCTTACCTAATAATGGAGATACTTTTTCAAATTCAAAATTCCGGAACCATTCAATATCAGCAAGCGCTTTGTACAAAGCATTTTCTCCTTCTTCCCTTGCCGCATGCCCCGCTTTACCGGTTGCAGTAACATCCAGCACCAGCAGTCCGCGTTCGGCAATGGCCATATTCATCAATGTAGGTTCACCGACAATACCGCAGTTGATAGAGGGCAATTCGTTTAGCAAAATTTCAATTCCGTTTTTTCCCGAGATCTCCTCTTCAGCCGTTGCGGCAAAAACCAGGTTATACTTCAGATCACGGGCTTCGTAAAAATATAAGAATACAGCCAGTAAAGAAACCAGGCATCCACCGGCGTCGTTGCTGCCGAGGCCAAACAATTTTCCGTCTTTTTCAATTGGTGAAAAAGGATCAAGCGTGTACGCCTTATTTGGTTTAACCGTATCGTGGTGAGAGTTCAGTAATAAAGTAGGCTTGGTTTCGTCAAAGTGAAGATTCTTTACCCATACATTATTGAGGAACCGGTGGGCATGGATATTCTGTTGTTGTAAAAAGCCTTCCAGTATTGTTGCAGTTTCCGCTTCTTCCTTACTGAAAGAAGGCGTTGCGATTAATTGTTTCAGAAGTGTTACTGCATTGCCATACAGTATGGACGTATTATCATTCATATAAAATAGTTGTTCCGGCTTCGCCGGTAATCAGTTGATGTAATTGTTCTGCTTTCCCAATAATAACTTTGCCTACGCCTTTTTCTAACGCAGCAAAGGCGTTATCGAGCTTCGGTAGCATCCCCGCGAAGATGCGTTCCACTGATTTCAGCTCCGCATAATACACAGGGGTTAGTTTTGAGATGACTGAACTTTCATCATTTATATCCAGCAGCACACCACTCTTCTCAAAAGAATAAATAAGGGTTACTGAATATTTTTTTCCAAGCGCAGTGGCAATCTCCTGCGCAATGGTATCTGCATTCGTATTTAATAAATTTCCTTTTGCATCATGTGTGATAGGTGCCGCTACTACAGCAATATCCTGTTCCAGTAATGTTTGCAACAAATCAATATTAACCACATCTACGTCGCCTACATAACCATAATCAATAGTGGCATGCTGGCGTTTGTGCGCCTGTATTAAATTCCCATCGGCACCTGTTAACCCAATGGCATTGCAATTATGTGACTGTAATTGTGCCACTATATTTTTATTGATGTAACCGGCGTATACCATGGTTACGATCTTCAATGTCTCCGCATCGGTAATTCTTCTTCCATCGATCACCTGCTGTTCCACCCCCATTTGCGCTGCCAGTTTGGTAGCCAGTTTGCCTCCCCCATGAATGAGAATCTTCTTTCCTTTCACTGCTGCAAAGGATTGCAGGAATGAAGCAAGCTTTGTTTCATCATCAATAATGTTACCGCCGATTTTTATAACATACACAATTTCACTCTCCTGCTCCCTAAAGGTGGAGTTAGTGTTTTGCTCTGCAATGTTTACACCTGGCGTCATACCATTCTTTTGTTTAAAAAATATTGTTCTAACAAATATCTCAAGTTATATAACACCCCCCTTAGAGCTTGTCCCGCCTGGGCGGGAGGGGTTAAGGATTTCACTCAACACCGCCTGTGCTGCCCAAACTCGGTTACCGGCCTGTTGGGTTACCAGGCTATGATTACTGTCCAGCACCTCATCACTTAATTCCACATTTCTTCTTACCGGTAAACAATGCATCACTTTGGCATTGTTTGTGGCATTTAATTTTTCCTCCGTCAACATCCACTCAGGATCGTTCTCATACACTTTACCATAGTCGGTAAATGTGCTCCAGTTTTTTACGTACACAAAATCTGCGTCTTTCAATGCAGCATCCTGGTCGTGGGTAATGGTAGCTCCTTTGGTAAATTGTTCGGCCAGTTCATAATCCTGCGGGTGTGTGATCACAAAATCCGCTTCGCCCCAGGCATTGATCCATTGCGCAAAACTATTGGCCACGCATTGCGGCAGGGGTTTAATATGCGGCGCCCATGTTAAAACGATTTTGGGTTTCTTATTTCCTTTACCCAATTGAGACTTGATAATATTTTCTTTGATGGTAACAATATCCGTTAATGATTGCAGCGGATGCAGTGTGGCGCTTTCCAGGCTTACCACCGGTACACCCGCGTACTTAATAAACTGGTTAATGAACATTTCGCTGTAATCATCTTCCCTGTTCTTTAATGAAGGAAATGTTCTGATACAAAGAATATCGAAATACTGTCCCAATATCGGTGCCGCATCTTTCACATGTTCCACTGTATTACCGCTCATGATGGCACCCTCCTCAAATTCAAGGGCCCAGCCTTCTTTGTCAACATTAAATACCACCGCTTCCATGCCTAAGTTTTTAGCAGCAATCTGAGTGCTTAAACGTGTACGTAAACTTGGATTCAGGAACAAAAGGCCAATGCGTTTATCGGCACCCAGGTTTCGATCTATCAGCGGGTTCGCCTTATAAGTAAGCGCTTTGTTCGCTAAAGCATTAATATCGGTTACATCCAAAACAGAAATAAATTGTTTCATCTTAAACGGTTAAAGGGGTATTCTTTTTTATCGACTTTTTACTACTCTGTTAACGTATTCTGCTATTAAAAGATATTAAATTGACAGAAGCTCTCCGTGAAACTCCCAATCTCCGTGGCTCTGTGGTAAAGCCTTCACTTCGATCTTTTTTCACCACAGAGACCCAAAGTACACCGAGTTACACAGAGAGGAGTTAATAGCACATTACTATATTACTTCGTTGTATCACGCACTTCAGCTTGCTGTACGCTGCTCAACTCTTCAATGGCTTCTTCAAGAGAATTCAAAAAATCATCAATTTGTTTTCTTGTCAACGCAAGTGAAGGCAACAAACGAATCACATTCGGTTTTGCTTCCCCTGTAAATATTTTGAAATCGAATAATAATTTCTTCTTCAGTTCTTTCAATTCTTCAGGCACATCAAATCCAATCATTAATCCGCGGCCGCGAACATTTTTCAGTACGGCAATGGCTTTCAGTTTCTCCATCAGGTAAGCACCATTTTCTTTTGCGTTTGCGATCAGCTTATCCTGTTCTATTATTTCCAGTACGGCCAATGCCGCCGCACAAGCCAGTTGATTACCCCCAAACGTAGTACCCAACATACCATACTTAGCCTGGATAGTTGGCGCAATTAATATACCTGCTACCGGAAAACCATTTCCCATTCCTTTGGCCATGGTATAAATGTCTGCATTCACGCCCGCAAAATCATGCGCAAAAAATTTACCACTTCTCCCATAACCGCATTGCACGCTGTCTGCAATGTATACGGCACTGTTTTCATCGCACAAAGACCTGATCAGTTGCAGGAAAGAGGCATTGGCAAGATTGATACCACCTACGCCCTGTATCCCTTCAATAATCACCGAAGAAATTTCCTTGCCGTGTTTGGCAAAACAATTCTTTAAGGCAGCTTCGTCATTAAAAGGAAGGAAGATAATATTATCCGTTTCATTCACCGGCGCCACAATTGAAGGGTTATCCGTTGCAGCAACGGCCAGCGATGTTCTTCCGTGAAATGATTTTGTAAACGCAACTATTTTCTTGCGGCCATTATGGAACGATGCCAATTTCAATGCATTCTCATTCGCCTCTGCACCACTATTACACAGGAACAGCTGGTAATCTTCTTTACCGCTTACCCGGCCAAGCGCGGCAGCCAGTTCGGCCTGTATCGGTATCACAACGGAATTAGAATAAAAAGCAATTTTTTCCAATTGCGCTTCAATTCGTTTTACCCAATGCGGATGTGTATGCCCGATACTGATTACTGCATGGCCGCCATACATATCTAAATACTGGACGCCATTATCATCCCATACATACGAGCCCTTGGCGCTGGTGATGGCGATATTGTTTAATGGGTAAACATCGAATAGTTTCATTTTGTTATGCTTAACGCTGAACGCGTAACGCCGAACGCTGCGCGGAGCGTTATGCGTTCAGCGTTTAGCCTATTAGAAATAATTTGCTTTTAATTTCAGTCCCACACTCTCCCCCAGCCCAAACAACAAGTTCATATTCTGTACTGCCTGCCCACTCGCGCCTTTCAATAAATTATCAATGGCGGAGTGTACCACAATTTTGCTGCCTTGTTTTTCGATATGCAATAAACATTTATTGGTATTTACCACCTGCTTCAAGTCAATCATATTTTCGCTCACATGTGTAAACACGTGCGACTGGTAATACTCTCTATACAATTCTTTAATGGCATCGATCGGCAATCCGCAATCGAGTGTAGAGCTGATATAAATACCCCTGGTAAAATCGCCTCTCCATGGTACAAAATTTACCTGCATCCCATCATTACCCTGCAATTGTTTCAGGCTCTGGTGTATTTCATTAATGTGCTGGTGCTGCAATGATTTGTATGCCTGGATATTATTGGCACGCCAGCTGAAATGTGAGGTACTGCTCAATCCTTGTCCCGCACCGGTTGACCCGGTAATACCCGTTGTATATACATCGCCCAATACACCTGCTTGCGCAAGTGGCAATAGTCCTAATTGTATAGCAGTGGCAAAGCAGCCGGGGTTGGCAATATTGGAAGCTGTTTTAATTTCCTCTCTGTTCAGTTCCGGCAATCCATATACAAAATGCCTGTTACCGATCGCTGCTTTATCTGATAATCTGAAATCCTGCGACAGATCAATCACTTTAACCTGATCCGCAATCGTATTCTCTGCTAAAAACTTTTTTGCATCACCATGGCCAACACAGAGGAACAATACATCAATATCATCCTGCAAGGCGCCGGTAAAAACAAGATCCGTTTCTCCAACCAGATCGGCATGTACTTTACTCACAGGATTGCCTGCATTGCTGGTACTGTGAATAAAGGAAAGTGTTACGTTAGGATGATTGATCAATAAACGGATCATTTCACCCCCTGTATAACCTGCCCCGCCTATAATTCCTGCTTTTACTTGTTTCATGCTTATACATTGTATCTATCCCCTTCAGCCGAAGGTTGTGATGTAAGAATAAATTCCAGGTCTGCCGAAGTATGATTGATGATGCGGTGTTGCTGTCCTGCCTTAATATGAATACCTTCCTGTTCGTTCAATATAAGTAACGCGCCATCGATCTCAAACGTGGCATTGCCTTTCAGTATAAAAAAGAATTGTTGTGCTTGTTGATGGTAATGCAATGCTTCCGCTGTTCCGGCAGGCATTCTTTCCTGCTTTACAGAAAGCGCGGTTTCTTCTACAAAGTTCCAGCCATCGCAGGCATTACCCCACTGGTAATGGGTTAGTGGATTTTGTATGGAAACCTTTCCGGTCATTGATTGGATTCTTTGATATTATGATAGATCCCTGTCTGGTTACCGAATATTTTAGAGAAGCCTCTTACATCTTCACCGCTCCAGCCACTATTCATTTCGCCATACTTACCAAACTTGCTGCTCATCAAATCGTATTTTGATTCAATACCAATTACCTGAAAACGATATGGCAATAACTGTACAAATACATCGCCCGTTACATGCGCCTGTGAACTTTCCAGATACGCTTCAATATCTCTCATTACCGGATCCAGGATCTGCCCCTCATGCAGCCAGTTACCGTAGAACTGTGCCAGTTGGTCTTTCCAGCCCAACTGCCATTTGGTAAGTACGTGTTTTTCCAATGCATGATGCGCTTTCAAAATTACCATCGGTGCTGCCGCTTCAAAACCTACGCGGCCCTTGATACCGATGATGGTATCTCCCACATGTATATCGCGACCCAGTCCAAAAGGACCAGCCAGTGTTTGTAAATACTGAATGGCCTGTGAGGGATGATCAAATAGTTGGTCATTTACCGATTTCAATTCTCCTTTTTCAAAATGGAGTTTTACCTCTTCGGCAGTTGTTTTGGTAACCTGCGTTGGCCAGGCTTCTTCCGGCAAGATTCCTTTCGACTGCAATGTTTCTTTACCTCCCACGCTGGTTCCCCATAAACCTTTGTTTATAGAATACGCAGCTTTTTCGAAGTTCATGTTCACACCTTTCGATTTCAGATAATCTATCTCCGCTTCACGGCTCAGTTTCATATCACGTATCGGTGTAATAATTTCCACACCGGGTATCATGATGTTGAATATCATATCAAACCGAACCTGGTCGTTACCGGCACCTGTGCTGCCGTGTACCACGGCTTTGGCTTTTAATTTTTTAGCATGTTCAGCAATATGTAATGCCTGGCTCAGTCTTTCTGCGCTTACACTTAATGGGTAGGTGTTGTTCTTCAACACATTTCCATAGATCAGGTATTTGATAATGCTATCGTAATAGCTCTCTACCGCATTTACAGTCGTATGCGTTTTTACACCCAGGGTGTATGCATGTTTTTCTACCTGTACCAGCTCTTCTTCACTAAAACCGCCGGTATTAACGATTACACTGTGTACTTCGTATCCTTTTTCTGCTGTGAGGTATTTTACACAAAAGGAAGTATCCAATCCACCGCTAAAGCCCAATACTACCTGGTCGCCTTTTGTAAGCCTGGTTATATGCGTATCGTTTGTTAATTCTGTTTTCATCGTATTAAGTATGCTTTCCGTAATATTTTTAATTTCTCTTTTCTGGATAAGGAGTGAATCAGAGATTAAAGAAATAATGAAACAAAGACTTTGCCTTCATGCCATTACCTGTTCCGCCACCACCTTCTTTCTTACGAAACCAGCTCAGCAGCTTGCTTTGTTTGATCTTCATAAAACGTTCGTACAATTTTGAATTCTGTTTGAACTCCGCCGAAGTTTCTGTTGGTTCATAATGATCCGCGGGGTCGTAAAGCATGGCGGTACACATGCAATTCTTTCTATCCTTACTCATCAGGATATCATAATTGACGCAGCTTTTGCAGCCTGCCCAGAATTCTTCATCATCTGTAAGTTCGCTATAGGTTACCGGCTCATAACCCAGATCGCTATTGATCTTCATCACAGCCAGGCCGGTAGTAAGCCCGAATATTTTTGCCTGCGGATATTTTTGTCTCGATAAATTAAAGATGGTCTGTTTGATTTTTTTAGCCGTACCACTTTTCCGGAAAGGAGGCGAAACAACCAATCCACTGTTGGCTACAAACTGTTCATGCCCCCATACTTCAATATAGCAGAAGCCTACCCAGGTACCATTGGGTAGTACAGCGATTACGGCTTTGCCTTCTTCCATTTTTTTGGCAACATATTCCGGGCTGCGTTTGGCAATACCCGTTCCGCGGGCCTTCGCTGAAGACTCCATTTCGTCTGTTATGGTTTGTGCGTAATGGGTGTCGCCACCATTCGCTACACGAACAATAATATTATCTTCCAACTTGTACTGAT
>JAZJYJ010000018.1:37477-132414 GCA_040390405.1 Bacteroidota bacterium | reverse complement strand
TCTCTCGCAAAGGCGCAAAGACGCAGTTTTATAGTGGCCATTGATCTTTAGCTTTTCCAGTCGGCCTTCATCAAACCGATGAACTGTTTCATTTCATCCATCGTTCCAACGCTCACTCTTGCCCATTTACCATCGGGATAAGTATTGGAACGAAGGATCACATTCTTCTTAAGCATGTCCTGCGAAAAATCGCCCGGGTATTTTCCAAGCGGGAAGAAAAGAAAATTGGTATAGGATGGGATACAGGCAATATTCATTTCCTTCAATGCATTGAATGTATAGTTACGAGCCGCCGCATTTTTCTGTTTGCAGGATGTTCTGTGCACTTCGTCTTTTAAACTTGCCAGTGCTGCGGCTATAGCTGTATTACTGATATTGATTTTCGAATTAGCGAAGTAATTATCATCCAGTGCTTTAATAATGGTAGGGTGAGCAACCACAAAACCAACACGTAAACCAGCCATGGCATGGATCTTGGAAAATGTGCGTACAACGATCACGTTCGGGTTTTTCTCAATCAAACCGATCATGGATTCGTTATTGGGTGCATCCAGGAAATCAATATACGCTTCATCAATTACCACCACCGCTTTTTTAGCGGCTTCCACACAAAAATCTTTTAATGCTTTCGAGGAAAGAATGGTACTGCTGGGATTGGCAGGATTGCAGATATACACCATTTGTGTATTGCTGTCCATTGCCTTCAGCATGGCAGGAAGATCATGTATTTTTTCAGCGGTTAACGGAACTTCGATCACTTTGGTCCCGATCTTCTTCGCTGTATTGGGTAAGGAAGCAAAAGTAGGGGTGGCGGTTACCAGGTTGCCTTTATTGAAATGCCGGGCCAGTTTGCCCAATGCATCACCCGATCCTGCCGTAGCCAATACCTGGTTGGCGCCCACTTTGAAATAACTGGCCAGCTCTTTTTCAAAATTCACTAAAGACGGTACATTGAACTGGTACCGGTTCGACTCGCCCAACATGGCCAACAAAGCATCTTTTGCCCAGGGAGAGATACCATATGGGTTTTCATTGGATCCGAGGTTGATCAGTCCCTGCGCCATTCCAAAATTGCGCAGTAAACCTTCTTCGTTTGCCATGGAAGGCAATGTAAATCCAAGCGTTAATGCAGCCAATGAACTGTTCTTTAACCATTCGCGGCGGTTGAGTGAGGTGGCCATGGGAGTGGGTTTTAGAAGGAGAAGGTAGGGAAATTTTGGAATTTTGGAATTGGGAAATTTTGAAATTGGATAAGCGGGTTTATATTTCCCAATTTCCCAATTCCAAAATTCCCAAATCCTTCACCTGCTTCCCAGCTCAATCACCTCACAATGCTTCATTTCCTTCCCATCAATGACAAAACGAATTAATGTCCGCACTTTATGCCAGCCCTGTTTACCGGCAGCGCCGGGGTTCATGTGCAAGCAATTCAGTTTATCATCATACATCACTTTTAAGATATGAGAATGCCCGCTGATAAACAATTGAGGCTGGTGTTGTACGATCAATGGCCTGGAATGCGGATTGTATTTGGGCGGATAGCCGCCGATATGGGTCATTACAATTTTCACCGCTTCACAATCCCATACCAGTGTTTCCGGAAAGGAAGAACGGATATCCTGCCCATCAATATTTCCATACACCCCGCGCAAAGGTTTGAATGAACGCAAGGCATCGGAAACACCTGCTGTTCCAAAATCGCCCGCATGCCAGATCTCATCGCAATTGGCGAAGTGTTTGAATACCGCTTCGTCCAGGTAATCGTGGGTGTCTGATATCAGTCCGATGGTTGTCATTCTTCCGCTAAGTTATCCGCTAAATCAACACGAATAATTGGTCAATTATCTCTAACTTTCGCCAACACAAAAATCATTCAATGAAAAAGCGTTTTGTCATTTTTGCGTTGATAGCCATTCTCTTTTCTACCGGTATACAGGCCTCTGCCGCGCCATTGTTTTACAGCGATGGTGGAAAACCGATCTTCAATGGAAAAACACTGGATGGCTGGCGTACTTACCGGAATCAGCCCGCTGATTCCTGGTTTGTGAAAGATGACATGCTTTGCAATAAAGGGAACAAGGACCCGCAAACCAAACATGCCGACCTGGTCACGATGGCACAATATGAAAATTTCGAATTATCGCTCGACTGGAAAATTGCACCCCAGGCCAACAGCGGTATATTATACATGGTGAGTGAAGCATATCCTGCCGCGTATACCAGCGGACCCGAATACCAGTTGATCGATGACAAAGGATATCCTGCGAAACTGGAAGACTGGCAAAAAACAGGTGCCAATTATGCTATGGATGCACCGGTAACCGATGCTACCAAGCCCGCGGGAGAATGGAACCATACGGTGATCAACGTAAATAAGGGCCATGTAACGCATTGGCTGAATGGGAAGAAAGTGGTGGAGTATACGTTATGGAGTGATGCATGGGAAAAACAGAAAGCAACCGGTAAGTGGAAAGACCATAAAGAATATGGTATGGCGAAGAAAGGGCATATTGCTTTCCAGGATCATGGGGGAGAAGCCTGGTTTAAGAATATCCGGTTAAAAGAGCTGTAACAAATTCAGAAATGATTCGGGTAAGGAACGCCTGTCCTATTAAAATGATTGGATTCTCTGTGTAACTCAGTGATCTCTGTGTCTCTGTGGTGAAAAAAGATCGAAGCGAGGGCTTTACCACAGAGACACAGAGATCACTGAGTTACACGGAGAGAGTTTAATAACATAACACGTTATAAAGAATAGTATATGATAAGAAAATGGGGTATTGGGTTGATGGCTGTGGCACTTGTTTCGTGCGGTACGGTTAAAAAAATGGATTGGCCTGTAAGAAAGGATGCGGGAACAGCGAAGACAGCATCTGCATTTTACGAAACCGTAGCGGCATCCAAATGGCGTGAGCGGGATTCGTTGGCAAAATTGGAAATCCTGTCGGGAAACATTCCTTCTTTCTTGCGAAAATTTGTTCGCGTGCATACATCAATTACAGATAGTGCTACGGGTAAGATCATTAGCGCTTACTATTATGTTGCGCCGGACTATCTTTCACTCGGAACCGATGATGACTGGGCAAGAATTCCTTTAACACCGATGGCCGCGCAGGTAATTGCAGACAGCTTTCATTGCTTTCTTCCCACACGTAAAATGGTGAATGATATATATGTGGAAGCCAAAGTAAAACTGGCACCGGTTCCAATGTATGCGTTCAGAGACAGTTCGGTTACCATGTGGCAGCACCACCTGATTATTGAAGGACAGCGTAAGGGAAGGAAGGGATTGATCGCCGGGATAAAAAAAGATGTGGTACTATCCGACAAAGTTACACACGATGCCAAACCCGATAGAGAAGCGATATACGGTTGGCATAAACCGGATGGTAAACCCATACAACCTTTGTACAGCGGGCATGTTAACTGGTGGGTAGATTACAGCCATGGAATACGGCTGGTATACCGAATCATCTGGGTCAACAATAAACCAATGGATTATACAACAGTGATGAAAGACCCGGTTCTGCGGAAACTGCTATGCGATGAGGTTTGGTGTGATTGTGTGAGATACTGATGATTTTTTGGAATTGGGAGATTTTGGAATTGAACACTCCTTGATTATGGTGTTATCAATTTCAAAATCTCCCAATTCCAAAATTCCCTAATGCTATAAATATCTTTCTTCCAAAACCTCTTTATGGTGCAGCATATGTCCGAAGAGGATATAGCCTATTGCATTGGCGGTTACAGGCAATTCACTTGAAATGCCCTGCTGAGATAATTGTTCTTCATCAAGCGATTGTAACAAAAGATCTGTTGCTTTTCTTACGGCCAGGAACTCTTCTTTAATAGACGCGAAACTGCGGCCGTCTGCTTTTGCATTTTCGGCATAACTGTTTTCATCAAAAGAAGCGAGCGGGGTTTTGTCTTTCCTGGCAATGCGGAGAATACGGTATGCGAAAATACGTTCGGCGTCAATGATATGCTGTAACACTTCTTTCAACGTCCATTTACCCGGGGCGTAACGGTAGTCGGCTTTCTCGTCTGGTAATTTTGTGTAGAAATCATTCAAGGTGTTTGCATACTTGCTGATCGCTTGTTTCAAACTGTCGGTATCTACTTTTGCAATATATCTTCCGAAATACGGAGGGTGGTCCGAAGCCTTGGGTCTGGCCATTATGATTTTGATTTACTGGTTGTTTTTACAATTGTTGGAACAACAGGTGTTTTAACGGGTTCTTTGGTAACCAGGATGGCCCTGGTGGTATCGGCATCCATGATGGCTTTGTACGCGTTGATGATGCCGCCTGATTTGCTTAATATGGTAAAAGGCACTTCTTCGTTCTTTGTTCCAGGTTTAACATTGGGCACATTGCCTGCTGGTTTTACAACGGACTCTTCTATGATCTTTTTTACCTGTACTGCGCTCAGATCAGGATAGTAGGAACGGATCATGGCGGCCAGTCCGCTCACAATGGGTGCGGCCATGCTGGTGCCTTTTAAATTGCCATACTGGTTACCTCCCGGGAAAGTAGAGTACATGCGAACGCCCGGAGCAAATACATCCACATTCTCTTTACCATAATTGCTGAAATCAGCTGTAAGGCTACCGGAAATTTTCGGGTCACTGCTGGCACCTACGGTAATAAAGTTGGTAGCGTTGGTGTTCCATTGCTGCAACCATGGGTTGGGAAAGTTTTCTTTTTCATCCAGGTTATTGCTTTCATTGCCCGATGCATGAACGATCAGCACATCATGCAGTTCTGCATATTTTACGGCACTGTCTACCCATTTCTTTTCGGGGGAGAAGGATTTGCCGAAACTCATATTGATCACTTTCGCGCCGTTATCAACCGCATAACGGATGGCCAGGGCCACATCCTTATCATATTCATCCCCGTCGGGAACCACACGCAGCATCATGATCCTTACATCATCCGCTACACCATCAATACCGATACCATTGTTTCGCTGCGCGCCGATCAGCCCGGATACATGCGTTCCGTGTTTGGCGCTGTTCACAGGTCCCATTACATCGCTGTTCCCATAAAACCTGTCGGTCAGATCGTAATAATTATCCTTTACGATCTCCGCACGATTATCAACTGGTGGTTTTTCTTTGGATTCGAACGCCATTTTCTTTCCTTCCACATATTCATCCAGGTCGGAGATAATATTGGTATTCTTTTCATCGGGATCTACACCAATCATTTTGACACAGGTAAGGTATCCGAATTTTGCCTCCCGCGCCTGGCGGTTAGTAGGTTCAAATTTTTCCAGTTTTTCAGCGGTAAATTCTTCGGAACCCATTTCTTTACGCAACACTTTATCATGGCGCTTCAGGGCTTTGGCCGTTACTTCCACAAAAAGTAATTCCACTTGTTCATCGTTACTGAAGTTCAGTTCATTGGCGGCTTTTTTCCAGATCCTGAACTGGTCTTTGTCGGGGCCATGTAAGCTTGTTGTATCAACGGAGGTTTCCGAAAACTTGGATTTCAAACGGTGGTACACCCTTGATCTTTCATCGGATGTTTTGCAAACATCGCGTCCGTCTTTACCTCCCAAAAAATTCCATCCGTATACATCATCAACGTAACCATTGCCATCATCGTCAATGCCGTTGCCGGGAATTTCTTTTGGGTTACGCCAAAGAACCGTTTTCAGGTCTTCATGCGTGGTATCAATTCCTGAATCCAGCACCGCAACAATTACCTGTTTGGGGTTTTTATTTTTTTGTTTGAGGAAAGTGTAGGCTTTGTTGAGACTGATGCCGTAAAAAGAATCCTGCGCATAATCCAGCAAGTGCCAGCCTTTTGGGGCTTCGGTTTGCGCATTACCGTTATAGAAGAACAGTGGCAATGCCACGATGGCTAAAACAATCCCACGATGCATCATTGTGTAAATGTATTTTCTATACCTACAAATTTGCGTAATGATAATGATAATTTAACGGGAGGAACGGAGTTTTATGAAAACCTTAAGGCCACTTGTTCTGAACTTGTTAAGTTATTGGTTTGTAGTCTACTATGACTATTTGCGGAGTTGTTATAAGCCCAATGCGTTATGTGCAGCAATGAATTGGCAAAACATTGCACCCGATCGTTTGGGGGAAACCCTTCGCTGGATTGTTTTATTTGTTCTTAAACGGCGTTTTTTGCCCTTTTGGGGTATCCCTTTGTTCGTATTTCGTTCGTACTTTGTTCGCCCTTTCTTCGGGTGTTCTTCGGGTTTTACGTCTGTTTCCCGGCCAAAAGGCGAAGAACACTCGAAGAAAGGGCGAACAAAACATGGTTTAAGTAAGAGAAAGCAGGTATGTCTTACATTTCGATTGATAATGCTCTTGGATCTTAATCGATTGGTTTTCAATGATGGGAAAACAGGCTAGCTGGTAGAATATGCTTTACCCGATATCCTGTAAGTCTCCCGTAAGTGTTCCGTAGATATCCCATAGATATCCCGTAAATGTCCCGTAGATATCCCGTGTCAAACTGCATTGAGATCCGATGCTCATCCACACATGGTCCAATGTAAATCCTATCCAACTAGTGTCCACCTAGTATCTACCCAGTATCCACCTGCACCATGCCATATATGGGGGCTGGGTATTTCTGTGGGGATTTGAACCTGCCTGGTGAAACACCTGGTTTCACGCAAAGGCGCAAAGCAAGCAAAGAAGCAGAACTAACTTTGCTTCTTTGCTTGCTTTGCGCCTTTGCGTGAAAAAAAAGAATGTTACATACACTGAATTTCGCAATGAGGATTGTAAAGCATACTACCTAACGTGTTGTGCTATTGAAAGATATTATAATGACGGAGATTCTCTGTGCAACTCCTAGCCTCTGTACCTCTGTGTTGAAAAAACTTCGTTGTAAAACTGGTTTTATTTTTTTCAACACAGAGATACAGAGAACACTGGGCTACACAGAGGAAATTAATAGCACAACACGTTACTACCTAATGAAGTGGGTTGTTTACTGACGACTTGTTTTTATTGCCTTGATCAGTCTCCTGTTCCTTTTCTCTGCCCTGGCATCGCTTAAAGACATAACAGCCCATATTGCCGCCGGCAGCCAGCCGATCAATGTTAGCTGAAGCAGCAGGCACAAAATAGCCGAGATGATCTTTCCCCTGAAGAAAAAGGACACGGAAGGCAGAAGGATGGCTAATAACATCATACCGGTTTGCTTTGTTGAATGAGACGGTTACAGGTCAAACACAATGCCCTGTGCCAATGGCAATTTATCGCTCCAGTTAATGGTATTGGTTTGCCTGCGCATATAGGCTTTCCATGCATCGCTTCCGCTTTCGCGGCCACCACCGGTTTCTTTTTCGCCACCAAAAGCGCCGCCAATTTCTGCACCACTGGTTCCAATATTTACATTCGCAATACCGCAATCGCTTCCTGCATGTGAAAGAAACAGTTCTGCTTCGCGCATATTCACCGTCATGATGGAAGAGGAGAGTCCCTGCGGCACACCGTTCTGCAGGGCAATGGCTTCTTCCAGGGTTTTGTATTTCATCAGGTATAAAATAGGTGCAAATGTTTCGTGCTGAACAATGGCCATTTCATTTTTCGCTTCAGCAATACAGGGTTTTACATAACAGCCGCTTTCATATCCCTTCCCTTCCAGTACGCCACCTTCCACAATAAAATGTCCGCCCTGCTGTTTGCATTGTTCGATGGAATTCAGGTACATCTTTACAGCATCGGTATCAATCAATGGTCCCACATGGTTATGCGTATTCAACGGATCGCCAATACGCAATTGCTTGTAAGCCTTTAGCAGTTTGTCTTTGAAAGCATTGTAAACAGATTCGTGTATGATTAAACGGCGGGTGGTTGTACAACGCTGTCCGGCCGTACCTACGGCGCCAAATACCGAGCCGATCAGGGCCATGTCAAGATCCGCATCTTTGGAAATGATGATGGCATTATTACCGCCCAGTTCCAGTATGCTTTTGCCCAAACGTGCCGCAACGGCCGCACTCAGGGCCTTGCCCATTCTGGTAGACCCGGTTGCGGATACCAGCGGTATGCGTGTATCATTGCTTATCCATTCTCCTGTTTCCCTGCCTCCCTGTACCAAACCATTCACACCTTCCGGTACATTGTTTTTCGCAAATACCTCGGCTACGATTTTCTGAACGGCAATGCCACACAGGGGTGTTTTCTCACTTGGCTTCCAGATGGTAACATTGCCGCAAACCCAGGCCAAAGCACTGTTCCAGCTCCATACGGCTACCGGGAAATTAAATGCTGAAATGATCCCCACAATGCCCATCGGATGCCATTGTTCGTACATGCGGTGCGCGGGCCTTTCACTATGCATGGTCAAACCATACAACTGGCGGGAAAGTCCTACGGCAAAATCGCAGATATCGATCATCTCCTGTACCTCACCATATCCTTCCTGTAAGCTTTTGCCCATTTCATAACTAACCAGTTTGCCCAGCGCTTCTTTATGGGTGCGCAACGCATCGCCTACCTGCCGTACAATTTCACCTCTTTTGGGTGCCGGCCACATACGCCATACGGCAAATGCTTCCTGTGCTTTAGCAACAACCTGCTCGTAAGCACTTTTATCTGAAGAAACAACAGACCCGATTTTTTCCCCGTCAACAGGAGAGAAGGAATCGATTGGAGTTCCATTACTGTTTATGAATGCTATACCGGTAGATGCGCCGGGGTTCTGTTCGGTAATGCCGAGTTGTTTGAGAAATTCCATACAACAAAAGTACGGGAATGAGGATAATGAATATTGAACAAGGAACAGGGGAATTTTGAACAAGGAACAGATGAATTTTGAATAATGAAGTATTTCATTTATCAGTTCAACATTCAATATTCATCTGTTCCTTGTTCAATATTCCCACCGGTGGGACAAAAAAAAGACACCACCTGTTGGGAACAACCGCTGGTGCCTTAGTCAAAACCTTGCATGAAACATTTATGAAAATGATCAGTGTAAAAATATTCACCGTTGAAACATTGTTCAACTTATTTAGGCGAGCGGGCCGATTGAATCGGGGAACTACTTTGTTTTAGAAATCATTAACAATTGGTCGTACACGGCGCTGTAGCTGCTGCCGATGGGGATCTCTTTACCAGCGGTCCAGAGTTTGGTTTTGCTGAACTTTTCGATGCGGGCCAGTGGTACAATAAAGGAACGGTGCACGCGAACGAAATCGCGTGACGGCAATTTTTCCTGTATGCTTTTTAATGTCATTAAAGTGAGTACCGGGTTGGGCTTGATGTAGATCTTGATATAATCGTCCAGTGCCTCTATCAACTCAATGTCTTTCAGGTTAACCTTCATGATCTCGTAGTTCACTTTTACGAAGATGGAGTTGAGCTGCATCTCCTGTGTACTCAGGAACTCGAGGTATTCATTGGCCTTGTAACAGGCTTTTAAAAAACGATCGTACTCGAATGGTTTCAGCAGGTAATCCACCGCATCTACATTAAAGCCTTCGGCTGCAAAATCCTTGTAAGCGGTGGTAAAGATCACGGGGGGCTTTTGCGCAAGGCCCTTGTAAAACTGCATTCCGTTGATATCGGGCATCTGGATATCAAGAAACAACAGGTCCACCGTATTGGTTTGCAAATAGGCTTTGGCCTCATCGGTATTGGTGAAGGTTTTCTCCAGTTTCAGAAAGGAGATCTTGCTGCAGTATTCATTGATCAGCTGCAGGGCGAGGGGTTCATCATCTATGGCTATGCAATGTATCATCAGGTTACGATCTCTAAATGAACGGAATAGTAATTGTTTTTCTGTGTAGTGGTTAATCTGTGTTTTCCGGCATACATCAGTTCCAGTCTGCGCTTTACATTATTGATGCCGATACCGGTATTTTCCATCAGGTTGTTTTCTGAAGGCACTATGTAATTTACGGCGGAGAAATGAATGATGTTCCCTTCTGTTCTTATATCTATGTTAATGCTGGATGATTCTTTGGTACTCACGCCATATTTAAAAGCATTCTCCACAAACGGGATAAACAGGAGCGGTGCTACAAGCAGGTTGTCTGTAGTACCTTCTGTAGAGAAGTTAAGAATTACTTTATCGGTAAGTCTTACCTGCTGCAGATCAATAAAGTTATGAATAAAATCCACTTCATTCTGCAATGGCACAAGATCACGTTGCGTTTCGGTAAGGATATAACGCATGATGGCGGATAGCTTCATCACGGCGGGAGCCGTTTTTTCGCTTCGTACCACGGCAAGCGAATAAATATTGTTCAATGTATTGAAAAAGAAATGCGGGTTTACCTGCGATTTCAGGAAAGATAATTCTGTGTTCAGTTTTTCGTTCTCGGTTTCTTTGCGGGTTTGTTCCGTGCGCAACCAGCGCTGTATTACCGAGATACAGGTGCCCACCGTAAAGATCAGGAGGAACAATACGGTATTGTATGGATCGGCTACGGGTCTTTGTCCGCGCATATAGCCCGAGAAACGGGGCTTGCCTTTAAAAGCCGGGTTACGTATAAACTCCCTGTTCAGCGGATTAAAAGGCTCCGGTTCGGCAATCCAGAAAGCGATCTGTTTGGGCGCGTATAAGAATACAAACAGGCAGACCACGATAGACAGGATATAGAAAAACCATTTTTCCTTTGCGAGAAAACGGGGAATCAGCAAAAGCGTATTGAGGTAATAAAAAAGAACCAGGAAAACATTGTTGCAGACAATGGATGCCAGCTGGTGATTGCTCATGCTGAAATCGCGAAGCCTCGGAAAGAAGACGAGATAGGGTAGCGTAAAAAAACAAAGCCAGGCGGCACTGTGCGCTATCAGTGTAACAATCTTTTTATTATTTCTCACTCGGGTAAACTTTGCTTTTAAAATGTAAGCGTATATTTTGTCCAGATATTCTGTTCTCTCATTCTGCTGTCAACGGTAGAAGAAAAATCGTTATTGGACGATCTGCTTCTAACACCGCCACCGCCTCCTCCGCTGGCTCTCCCACCACTACTGCTTGGTACGGCAACCAATTGTGTTGAAGTAACTGTTGGTGATGATGCCATCGCGTCTGCTCCACCAATCTTCCAGCCGATACCTACCGGTTTCCCATTCAGGCTGGCAGCTGTTCCAAGATAACTCACGGGTACCTGGTATTCGATCAACATATTGCCCGCTTCATCCCAGTCGAAGGCGATATTGATGCCGCCTTCCTGTATCACCAGCTGGGTTTTATCTTCCTGGTCATCAAAGCCAAATGTTTTCAGGAACAACATGGATGGCGCCATTTTTTCTTTTATTTGTTTTGGATCGGGTTTTCCGCCCTCTCCCGCATTGCCCCCAGGTCTTCCACCTCTGCCGGTAACTTCACCGCCTTCTTTTTTTATCGGGAACTCAATACCGGTTCCTTCTTTTTTCCTTCCTTTTTTATCGAGGTATAATTTCATGCCTCCATTAACTATTTTCATTTGCATCGGCATGCCCGATACTTTCATGGCGATGTATATATTGGTTGCATCGTGGTCTACTGCAAACTGAACGGAGGGCTCATTGTCTGTTCCGAATTTATCCGGTCGCCATTCATTGAGGTTGCCATCGGTTACATGGTTAATACGAACAGAGTCTGTTGTTGACGTGTTGTGCGCCATCAGGTTGTTTGCATACAAACAGGCCAATGGCAAAATTGCCGTTAGAATCAGCTTTCTCATGTTGCAGTGGTTTTGACTGTATCAAATCTATTCAGCCCACCCTAGCCCATAAAAGATTTTGGGTGAATACTGCCGTCTTATCGGTGAAAAAATCAGTAAGATTCCAGCTCGCTGGGGAAATCCTGCGATTTCACATCGCTGATGTATTGCTGAACTGCACCGGTAACCTGGCTCTCTAAGTTAAGGTATTGACGGAGGAAACGCGGCTTGAATTCGTTATTAATTCCTAACATATCGTGCATTACCAGTACCTGCCCGTCGCAATGTTTTCCGGCACCTATGCCAATGGTAGGGATACTGAGGCTTTTGCTTACTTCGCTGGCCAGCTGTGCTGGTATTTTTTCGAGTACAATGGCAAAGCAGCCCGCTTCCTGTAATAACAGTGCATCTTTTTTTAGTTTCTCCGCTTCTGCTTCTTCCTTTGCCCTTACGGTATAGGTTCCGAATTTGTAGATGGATTGAGGTGTAAGTCCCAGGTGCCCCATTACCGGGATACCCGCCGCCACAATGCGTTTGATACTGTCTATTACTTCTTCGCCGCCTTCGAGCTTAACGGAATGACCTCCCGTTTCTTTCATAATGCGGATGGCTGATGCAACTGCCGTGTCTGCATTGGATTGATAAGAACCAAAAGGCATGTCCACCACTACCAGGCATCGGTTTACACCACGTACCACGCATTGCGCATGATAGATCATCTGGTCAAGCGTGATGGGAACCGTGGTTTCGTTACCGGCCATTACATTACTGGCACTGTCGCCCACGAGTATTACATCGATGCCCGCTGCATCGAATAAACGGGCAAATGAAAAATCATAAGCCGTGATCATGGAGATCCGCGTGCCTTTTGATTTCATTTGTAGTAAGGTATGGGTGGTGATTTTTTTGATTTCTTTATGGCTTGACATCTGAATGATTTTGAGCGTTAGGGGATAATGGATGAATATGGCTCTGCTTTAGAATAAAACATATTCAAATGTCGGGTGCAAATTAGGAAGATTTTGGGGATTGTGCAATCCTCTGCGAAAGCCTCTGCAACGCTGCGTCTCTGCGGTGAATAGGGTCTGTTCACCGCAGAGACGCAGCGAACGCAGAGGTTTTCGCATAGATGGGATTTCAGGAACTGATTCCCTTGGCAGTCAATTCCGAATAAAGATGCTGTATCAATCCATCCGCCAAACCGATCTTGGGGACATAGATCTCATCGGCATCGGCCCAGCGCATTACATTGATATAGATCTGAAGGGCGGGTACAATTACATCGGCACGGTCTTCGCGGAGCTTGTAAATATTGATCCGGTCCTCCAGCGAAAAACTCGCGATCTCTTTATAATAATCCTTCAACAGTTCAAGGCTCAATGGCTTACCGTCTTTCTTCTTGCTGAGTGAAAATACCTTGTTGATGTTTCCACCGGTTCCGATGGCAACGATCTTTTTGTGGTCCCTGGTTTTGAGTTTGATGAAATCTTTCACCTCGTTCCATTTGCTTTCATCCACCATGTCTTTCAATAACCGGATGGTGCCGATATTGAATGATTGTTTGAAGACCAGCTTTCCATCGGCAAAAAAAGTAAGTTCGGTACTGCCGCCGCCTACATCTATGTACAGGTAACTGTGTTCCGTATCCATGTGTTCGGCTACATGGTTCTCATAAATAATGGAAGCTTCCAGGTCGCCGCTGATGATCTCGATTTCCAAACCGGTTTCCAGTTTTACTTTACGGATCAGGTCGGCGCTATTGCGTGCATCGCGCATGGCGCTGGTGGCACAGGTGATCACATTTTTTACACCATACGCGTTAATGAGATGACCGTACGCTTTCATGGTCTGTAATACCATGCCCCGTTTTTCTTTGGAGATCTCGCCTTTCTCGAATACATCAAAACCCAGGCGCAGGGGAACACGTACCAGGTTCAGTTTATTAAAACGGGTAATTCCCTCATGATCCTGCGTTACTTCGGCTATTAATAACCTTGCTGCGTTACTTCCGATATCAATGGCGGCTAACCTCACTATGTGCTGTGTTTTTCTTGTACAGGTAATGATAGGTTTCGATCTGCGAACGAACCTGTTTTTTACCTGCGGAAGGTACATAGTTGTTGCGTAACTCATTGTCGAGTATCCGCGCCTTTACATTATCTCTTAATTGAATGTGGATAATATCCCTCAACTCGGCACAGATCTTAGGATCGATAATCGGTATGGCGGCTTCCACGCGGTGATCAAGGTTGCGAACCATCCAGTCGGCACTGGAGATATAGATCTTTTCTTTACCCAGGTTATGAAAGATCATTACCCTGGCATGCTCCAGGTATTCGTCCACAATACTTACAGCGGATACCGTATCTTTTGTTTTTTTAGGGTCAATCATTGCGCAAAAGATCCCCCTCACCACCATCCGTATTTCCACACCGGCTTTGGCGGCTTCGTTCAGCTTGTTAATGAGTACCACATCGCTTAGTGAATTTACTTTCAGAATGATCTTCGCTTCCTTGCCCGCTTTGGCATGTTTTATTTCACGTTCAATTAAACTGATTAGCGAATGGCGCATATTCGTAGGACAAACGATCAGGGTTTTACACATACGCAAATGCTGAACACCGGTTTTCCAGTTTTCGAGGTAATGGAAGATGCGGTTGATATCCGCCATTACATTTCGGTTGCTGGTAAGCAGGCAATGATCCCCGTAAACGGTGGCTGTTTTTTCATTCAGGTTACCGGTACTGACAAAACCGTATTGAATGGTCTTATTCCCTTTTCTTTTTTTAATGATGCAAAGCTTTGCGTGGATCTTCATTTTGGGAACACCCAGTAAAACCGTTACCCCTTCTTCTTCGAGAATTTTTTTCCATTCGAGATTGGCTTCCTCGTCAAAACGTGCTTTGAGTTCGAGCATTACCACCACTTCTTTCCCGTTACGCGCCGCATTGATCAGTGCATTAATCACTTTGGAATTGGAGGCAAGGCGGTAAGCGGTGATCTTGATCGATTTTACATCCGGGTCCATCGCGGCTTCTCGCAGCAGGTCTATAACGGTGTTGAATGAATGATAAGGAAAATGAAGCATCACATCTTTTTTCACGATCACATCCGTAACCCGCATGGTGCTTGATAATTCAGGATGTGTAAAAGGTGCGCGCCTTGTATTTCTTGTATTGAATACATCGGGGAAATCCATGAAATGCCGGAAGTTGTGAATGCGGCCGCCGGGTATGATATTGCTTTTGCGGTTCAGGTTTAGTCTGCGTATCAGGTATTCAAGCAGACCTGCGTCCATCTCCTTATCGTACACGAAACGAACCGGTTTGCCTTTGCGACGGTTCTTCAATCCCTTCTCGATCTTTTCAACAAAACTGGTGCTCACATCATTGTCGAGATCGATCTCGGCATCTTTGGTTACTTTAAAAACATGTGATCCAAAATGGTTGTAATCAAAATATGAAAAGATATTGGGCAGGTTGAAACGGATCACGTCTTCCAAAAGAATAATCTGCTTTTCATTGGTCTTTGAAGGAAGCAGTACAAACCTTCCCACGGCTTTTGCAGGTACTTCGATTAATGCATATTTCTGTTGGTAAGCGGAATTTTTTTTACGCATCACTACGCCGAGGTAAATACTTTTATCGCGCAGGTAGGGGAGTTGTGGTAAACTCTCGATCATCAGGGGAATGATATTGGAACGGACCTCTTCTTCAAAGTATTTTTTTACAAATGCCTGTTGCTCCTTATTGAGGTGCTGTTCATTAAGCAGTTGGATCTTTTCTTTTTTGAGCTCTTTTAAAATGCCTGCGAAGATGCGGTTGAATTCGTTCTGCTGCTGCAATACAATGGTCTGGATCTGGTCGAGGATTTCCTGTGGGTCTTCTTCCAGGTGCATGTTCATCTTTTTCCGCTTCTCAACAAATTCCACCATTCTTTTTAAAGTAGCCACGCGTACCCGGAAGAACTCATCGGAATTGTTTGAAAAAATACCCAGGAAGCGGATCCTTTCCTTGAGTGGAACGGTAGGATCATTGGCTTCCTGCAAAACCCTTGCATTAAAGCTAAGCCAGCTGATATCTCTTTGAATGAAGTGTTTCTTTGCCATGGAGGAAATTGGGAAATTTCGAATTGGGAAATTTTGAAATTGGTTATAGCTAAGCAGGGATGGAATTGAATCATTTGCTATTTCCAAATATAAAGTAAGCTGTTTTCCGGGAATGTTAAGTTTATGCCCCTAACAATTTCAAAATTTCAAAACTCCAAAATATCAAGAGAACGAGGCTTTGATCTGTTGTATGATACCGGTTGTAGAAAATCCTTGTACGATCGGGTTGATGACCACGCGGCCTCCATTTGCCATCACTTCTTTGGAACCTACAATTTGTTCAATGGTATAGTCGCCGCCCTTAACCAGCACATCGGGCCGGATGGCGGTGATGAGTTCAAGTGGGGTATCTTCTTCGAAAATTACGACCGCATCAACAATGGCCAGGCTGGCCAATAAAAGCGCACGACTGTGTTCATGGTTTATAGGACGATCGGACCCCTTCAGTCTTTTGGTACTCGCATCACTGTTTACGCCAACGACCAGGTAATCGGCTTCCGATGCGGCTTCCGACAGGGAAGCGATATGCCCTTCGTGCAGGATATCAAAACAGCCATTGGTGAAGGAAATGGTTTTATTGGTAACACGCCAGCTGGCCGCTTGCGCCAGCAATTGCGGTAAGGAAAATATTTTATGGCCGATGGCATTAACTGCTTTCATGTTTTTTCTTTTTGTTGTAAAAGGGGAGAAGCACCAAACTCAGCGAACCTACCAGTACCACAATGCCGAACTGCGCAAACCATTGCAGGGTTCCGTTGGCAAAACCGATCTCGAAGGGGATATCATTTTTTTCAAGCACTTTGGCGAGAAAATAAGCATAGGCACCAATACCGCCCGGTGTAACGATCATGCCAATACTGGCAAACGCCAAACCCGATATAGCCTGCGGCAAACCGAGATGCGATGTACCCGTTGTAGCCAGCAATCCCACCCAGGTTCCGCCGATGTACAAGGCCCAGATGGACACACTGTAAAAAATAAACAGGCCCTTTTGTTTCAGCTTGCGGATGCTGATCAATCCTTCCCAAATACCCCGTAAAATTTTTTTGGCGAGAATAACAATAGCCAGATGCGAAAACTGTTTGAACCATACCCTGATGACAATGAGCACGACTGCAATAACACCCAGCACAATGCCGAGTTTGACCATCGAAAAATGTCCTCTCTTGTTTTCAAACAATTGTCTGAAAAGCTGTGTGCCATATTCACCCACCACATCAAACTGGCTGATGAGTGCTAATAAAAAAACAAGACCCAGCGAGATCACATCAAATGCCCGTTCTGCTACAATGGTGCCTACCAGTTTTTCTGCGGGTACTTTTTCATAGCGGGCCAATAAGGTGCATTTTAATACTTCGCCCAAACGGGGAACGGCCAGGTTGGCGAGATAGCCGATCATCACGGCAAAAAAAGTATTCAGGAAAGAAGGTGTATACCCCATGGGCAACATCAGGATGCGCCAGCGGAGCGCTCTCAATACATGGCTTAAAGAAAGGATCAGGAAGACTGGGATAATCAGCCAGTACCTGGCAGTTAGCAATGATCTTTTGAACTCACCCCATTTTTCATCCGGTATCTTGTGCAAACTCCACCAAACCAGAAATACCCCAAGGCCCAGGAAAAAAAGGTATTGTAATATGGATACCAGCTTCTTATTCATACAACTGCATTCTGCGGCAAGTTAAGTAAGCAATTCAAATAAAATATTTTTTACAGTATAAACGGTTGCGGAACAAAATGACAAAAGAAAAATCGTAACAGTTGTTCGGGCGTATTCTTATGTAAGCTGCATGTTATCTATCAACCGAACCCCGTCCATAAAAGCGGCGATCAATGCCACCAAAGGCGTATCTCCATCCCATTCCATTACCGGGTCAAGTGTATTGGCATTGGCAATAGCAACATAATCTGTTTTGGTAAACCCGGCCAGCAGTAATTTTTTTTCAACCTCTTCGATCAATTGTTTTGCCGGATATTTCTGTCTGTTTTGTTTCAGATAGATCAATGATTGGTAGATGCCCACGGCAGCTTCTTTGCCTTTTTCTGATAACCGGAGATTACGGCTGCTCAATGCAAGGCCGGAAGTTTCGCGGATGGTTGGAACGATACTCAGGGTTGTGGAAATCCCTTTCAATTCAATCAGTTTCCGGATCACCATACATTGCTGGTAATCTTTCTGTCCCAGGAAAAGAAGGGTGGGCGCTACAATATCAAGTAATTTGTCTACCACCTGGCAAACGCCCTGGAAATGTCCAGGACGGTACTTTCCTTCGAGAATGGTCTCAAGGTAACCGAGATCATACGTTTTCGAAATGGTCAAACCTTCCGGATAGATCTCGTTTACTGCAGGCAGAAAAACCAGGTCGCAACCAGCCTGCTCCAATTGTAAGAGATCGCTTTCAAGGGTTACCGGGTATTTGGCAAAATCCTGCGGATCATTGAATTGGGTTGGATTCACAAAAATACTGGCGATAGTAATATTAGTATTTTTTTTACTATGATTCACAAGCGCCAGGTGACCCTTATGCAGGGCACCCATGGTAGGAACAAAACCGATTTTCAGTTCTGCTGCCCGTTGCAGGGCCAGGTAATCAGAGAGATCGGATGTTTTTTTGAATAAGATCATCGGGGGTGATTTGGGGTAAAGCTGTTATTCGTTGCTTTTCGGTGCAATTTATGTACCTTTGCCAACTCATTTTCCAGCATCGTGCTAAAATTCGCTTAACTAATGTCAACGAAGAAAAGGATTTTATTCATTGCTACTGAAATGTCGCCCTACCTGGAGCTAACAGAGTTTGCCGAGGTAATCAATAAACTGGCGATCAAAAGTAATGACAGTGGATTGGAAGTTAGGTGCATCATGCCGCGCTTTGGTGTTATCAATGAAAGAAGGCATCGCCTGCACGAAGTGGTAAGGCTCTCTGGCATCAATGTATCGGTAGATAATGATGATTACCCGCTGCAGATCAAAGTAGCTTCCCTGCCAAATGCCCGTTTACAGGTATATTTTCTGGAGAACGAAGATTTCTTTAAAAGGAAACAGATCTTTCACGATGATGATGAATCATGGTTTGAGGACAATATCCTCCGTACCGTATTCTTTTGCAAAGGCGCCCTGGAAACCGTTAAGAAATTCGGATGGCCACCGGATGTAATCCATTGCAGCGGCTGGATGACGGGTCTGATACCCGCCTATATTAAAACCGCTTACAAGAAAGAGCCGGTTTTTGGCAATAGTAAGGTGATCTTTACCATCGGGCAGAATACTTTCGCAGAAAAACTGGGAGCAGATTTTGTGCAGAAAGCCATTATTAACGGCAATATCAAGGAAAAAGACCTGGATGCTTTCAAAGATGGCAATAATACCGCCATGTTCAGGGGAGGCGCTACGTTTGCAGATGCGATCACTTTTGGTGCCGATAAAATAGAAAAGAAACTCGTTGAAGAATTCGGAAAAGTGAAGGGTAAAAAGATAGTTCCTTTCAAAGGATGGGATTCTGATTTAACAGAGTATTTAGAATTGTACAACGACCTTGCGGGCAAGTAATTACTAACTCATGCATTCATTTTTTACGCTGCGTAGAATATTTATTTCGGGTGTTATTTTGATGGCTTTTGTAACAGGCTGTACCCGTATTTCTTCTACCGATCTGGGCGGCGGCCTTATTCCTGCCATTGATGGCGTAATTACCAAAGACACGATCCTGGATGTTATTACGGATAGTTTTGATGACCTGGACTCCGCGCGGATCTACAGAAGCGATAACCACCTGCTGGGAAATATCACCAACGATCCTATTTTCGGAAAAACAAAGGCTTCTTTGTATTTTGAACTGAAGCCTGCCGTATATCCTTTTTATATCCCTGGTAATAAGGATAGCCTGGTTATCGATTCCGCTGTACTGATCCTGAGCTATAGGGGATTATATGGCGATTCTACCATTCCTATGCGTTTCAATGTGAATGAGATCAGTCAAAGTACCCCGCTTGATCCGAGCAAAGTGTATCCTTCCAACTATGCGTCTTCTTTTTCAGTATCATTGGGTGCTTCGCTTGCGCCTCCAACTACGGTAGACCTGAGGATATTAAATGATTCGGTAAATAACCGTTTTGAGAATGCCAACAACCAGTTGCGCATCAAGCTTAATAACAGCGTGGCTACCCGTTTTCTCAAAACCTATGATTCAACCAATGCCTATCTTTCGGATTCTGTTTTCAGGACCTATTTTGCAGGGTTTGCGGTTACCGCTGATGCAGCGGGCGGCGTAAATGCATTGATCAAGATTAACCTGGCAGATACGAACACAAAATTTGCACTTTATTACAGCTCCAGCTCTACTGGTGCAACTACCAGGGATACTTCTGTTACTTACCTTCGTTTTAATACGATCAATAGCGGGGATGCCAATATGGTTCTTAGAGACAGATCGGGAAGTGATGCGGCAAAACACCTTACCACTACTTCGAAACCCGATTCCGTTGTATATGTGCAGACCTCACCCGGAACCTATGTAAGGGTAAGGATCCCGGGTTTACAGGCCCTCGCCAACCGGATCGTTCACCGTGCCGAGTTGATAGCAGAGCAGGTACCGGATGATGCCAACCTGCCTACCATTGAACCAATAATGACTCCTCCCAGGTATTTACTGCTTTCCAAATACGATTCTGCGAATAACAATAAGCATAACGTACCTAACGATTGGATCTTGTCTACCAACGGACCCAATATCAGTTCTTTCGGCGGATTTATTACTTCAAAAGCCATTTTCGGATACGATAAAGTAGCTGCTTATAATTTTGACGTAAGCCGTTATGTACAGGGTATCGTAACCAGAAAGGATACTTCATTTACATTGCGCTTATCGGCCCCGGCCAATGATTCTTTATTGTATACGCCACCTTATCCTGGCAATCTCTATACACAACCTTACTATGTATCGCCTACATTGGCGAATGATCCGGGTGATGGCAGGGTGAGACTGGGCGGTGGTACGCACTCCCGTTTCAGGATGCGGTTGAGAATTATTTATTCACGCATTTAGTAGGGTATTCGTCATTATTCTATATTTGCACCCATTAAAATTTACGTTATATGCCTTATTTGTTTACTTCTGAAAGCGTATCCGAAGGACATCCGGATAAAGTAGCCGACCAGATTTCGGACGCTTTAATTGACAATTTTCTTGCATTTGATGCCCAGTCAAAAGTGGCATGTGAAACACTGGTTACTACCGGACAGGTTGTATTGGCCGGAGAAGTAAAATCAAAAGCCTATTTAGACGTTCAGGAAATTGCACGTGGTGTGATCCGTAAAATCGGGTATACCAAGAGTGAATATATGTTTGAAGCCAATAGCTGTGGTATCTTATCCGCTATTCACGAGCAATCGGCAGATATCAACCAGGGTGTTGACAAAAAGAAGAAAGAAGAACAGGGAGCGGGCGACCAGGGTATGATGTTTGGTTACGCAACCAATGAAACAGATGATTATATGCCACTGGCCCTTGACCTGGCACACAAAATCCTGATTGAACTGGCTGCTTTGAGAAGAGAGAACAAGCAGATCAAATACCTGCGTCCTGACGCGAAAAGCCAGGTTACACTGGAGTATGATGATAAGAACAGGCCCGTTCGCATTGATGCGATCGTGGTTTCTACCCAGCACGATGATTTTGATACCGAAGCCAAAATGCTGGCCAAGATCAAAGAAGACATCGTGAACATCCTGATTCCACGCGTAAAATCAAAATATAAGAAATACGCGAAGCTGTTTAACGATAAGATCAAATACCATATCAACCCAACCGGTAAGTTTGTTATCGGTGGTCCGCACGGAGATACCGGTTTAACAGGCCGTAAGATCATCGTGGATACCTATGGTGGTAAAGGTGCGCATGGTGGTGGTGCATTCAGTGGAAAAGATCCTAGTAAGGTTGACCGTTCTGCCGCATATGCCACCCGTCATATCGCCAAAAACCTGGTAGCCGCTGGTATTGCGGATGAGGTATTGGTACAGGTTTCTTATGCCATTGGTGTAGCACAACCTACTTCCATCAACGTGAATACCTATGGCACTGCCAAAGTAAAACTGACCGATGGACAGATTGGCAAGATCGTTGAAAGCGTATTTGATATGCGTCCTTACTTCATTGAGCAGCGTTTGAAACTGCGTACACCTATCTACAGCGAAACCGCAGCGTATGGTCATATGGGCCGTAAAAATGAAGTGGTGACCAAAGAATTCGTTTCTCCAAACGGTAAAACCAAGAAAGTGAAAGTGGAACTGTTTACCTGGGAAAAACTGGATTACGTAGCAAAAGTGAAGAAAGCGTTCGGTGTAAAATAAATACATCAACCAAATAATAGAAAAGCCCTTGCCGAGCGCAGGGGCTTTTTATTTCCGGGGAGAACAGGAGTATTATCTTTGACAGGCAGGACCAGGCGATAGAATTTGCTAACAAATCATTTCCGGCATATGAAAAAGAACCTTACTGTAGCTGCCGCGGCCATGTTTGTGATGATCATTGTGATGCAGTGGCAGGGTGCCGAGCTGAAAACCACTACCAGCAAACTGGGTATTGTAAACCTTGAATTCGCCGACACACCCGTTTTGCTGCACAACCTGCTCAGCCGCTGGGATATCGGCGTTGTGAAAATGAATATCTGGCTTGATTTTCTTTTTATCATTAGCTATACATTGTTCTTTGCCATCGCATCCGCTTATTGCGCGATGAAATGGGCAGAGAAAAGCTGGCCAAGACAGATCGGGTTCTTCCTTGCCAGGGTTGCTTTTGCAGCGGGCATTTTTGATATCGCTGAGAACCTGCTGATGCTTCAAAGTATTGCGGGAAATTATACAGATGCTTCGCTAAACCTTACGTTTTACTGCGCAGCGATCAAATTCTTATTGCTTGGCCTGGTGATTGTATACCTTATCCTATCCCTACCCAATACACTCAGTAAAAAATAAAGGATGGAAAACAATCCATGGACCATACAGGCCGAGAAGAAGATTTATGAGAATCCCTGGATAAGCGTTACGGAGTTTGATGTAATAAACCCTTCCGGTAACAAAGGCATTTACGGGAAAGTGCATTTTAAGAATACAGCGGTAGGGATCATGGTACTGGATGATGAGTGGAATACCTGCCTTGTGGGCCAGTTCCGTTTTGCACTGAATAGCTATAGCTGGGAAATTCCGGAAGGGGGTGCCGACGCGGAAGAAGACCCATTGGAAGGTGCCAGGCGCGAATTGCTGGAAGAAACCGGGTTGCAGGCAGCAGACTGGCAATTCCTTTTTAAAATGCATCTGTCCAATTCGGTAAGCGATGAGCTGGCCATTGTTTATCTTGCACAACAGCTAAGCCAACATACACCACAACCGGAAGATACCGAGCAACTGATCATCCGTAAAATTCCTTTTGAGGAAGCCTACCGGATGGTGGAAGAAGGGATCATTACGGATTCAATGAGTGTGGCCGCGATACTAAAAACCAAACTACTGTTCGCAGAAGGTAAACTGAAGTAATACATTTGCAAATGCCCGTAAAACAAAGTTCCCTCATCATTGGTCGTCAACCGCTGGTAGAAGCCATGCAAACCGGCAAGGCCATTGATAAAATATTATTGCAGAAAAATGCGTCTGGCGATGTGATCAATACCATCCGTAAGCTGGCGCGCGAGCAGAACGTACCGATCCAACTGGTGCCCATCGAAAAACTGAATGGATTGACCAAGGCCAATCACCAGGGCATACTGGCTTTTGCGGCAAGGGTTCAGTACATGGACCTTCAGCAGGTGATCGATCATGTAGTATCCAATGGAGAACTGCCTTTGTTCCTGATGCTGGATGGTGTAACCGATGTACGCAATATCGGCGCTATTGCGCGAAGCGCGGTTTGTTGCGGGGCACAGGCCATCATCATTCCCGATAAAGGGGTGGGCGCCTTGAATGAAGAAGCCATGAAAAGCAGCGCCGGCGCATTGGAGCAGATCCATATTTGCCGGGTAAACAGTTTGCTGAAAGCGGTAGATACACTCCACTTAAACGGGATCAAAGTATTTACCAGCGAGATGCGGGCCGAGCAGAATGTATTTGAACTTCCGTTTACAGATCCCTGTTGTGTTATCATGGGCGATGAAGGCAAAGGCGTACAACCCCATTTGGCTAAAGCAGCGGATCATTTTTTCAAGATCCCGATGGCGGCGACATTTGATTCGTTCAATGTATCCGTTGCCACAGGTATTATTTTATACGAAGCCATGAAACACCGCATGGGCAAGTAATTTGGTTTACTATGCAAACCCCACTCACCACTCACCACTCACCACTCACCCTCGTAGAGTGTCCGCGTGATGCCATGCAGGGCTGGCCGCATTTTATAGCAACAGCGGATAAGATCAAATACCTCAACACATTACTACGGGTAGGTTTTGATACATTGGATTTCGGAAGTTTTGTTTCTGCCAAAGCCATTCCGCAAATGGCGGATACGAAAGAAGTGCTTGCCGGACTGATCCTTAAGAATACCAATACTAAATTACTGGCCATTGTAGCCAATGTTCGCGGTGCCGAAGAAGCGGTTCTGTATGAATCGATTCATTACCTGGGCTTTCCCTTCTCTATTTCACCTACTTTCCAGTTGCGTAATACAAACAGCAGCATGGAAGAAAGTGTGCAAAGAGTGGAAGCGATCAAACGTTTATGCGACCAGCATCAGAAAGAACTCGTGGTTTACCTGAGTATGGGATTCGGTAATCCGTATGGTGACGCGTATAATGAAGAAACCTTATTGTATTGGGCCGATCAAATGAATCTGCTAGGTGTCAGGATGCTTTCATTAGCTGATACCGTAGGATTGGCTACACCGCAACAGGTTCGTTTTGCATTGGAAACACTGATCCCGAAATATCCACAAACCACCATCGGGGTTCATCTCCATTCAACGGCACAAAACTGGCTACCCAAATTAACAGCAGCCATTGAGGCTGGCTGCAAAAGATTTGATGGTGCCTTGAAAGGCATCGGCGGCTGCCCGATGGCGCAGGACGAACTGGTGGGAAATATGGATTCTGAAAAAATGATCACCTATTTTGAAGAGAGGAATTTATTGAAAGAGCTGAACAAAGAAGCATTGGCCGAAAGTTTGCGAATGGCTTCCGCTCTGTTTGTATAGCATCGTTTAACCATACTGATCCCATGAAGTTTCATTTTGAATTTGATATTAAGAAAGCACCGCGTTGTATACAACATACTGGTGCTGTTATGCTGGTAGGTTCCTGCTTTACCGAGAACATAGGAGAGAAACTGCGGAAACACAAATTCAATACGCTCGAAAACCCCAACGGTATTTTATTTAACCCGGTAAGTGTGACCGAAGCGATAAAGGCATATATCGAAAACAGGGAGATAACCGAAAAAGATATTTTTGAATACAACGAAACCTGGCATAGCTGGAAACACCATAGCCGTTTTTCAGGAATCACTGCAGCGGAATGTGTAGCGAAGATCAATACGTCTACCGCTCAGGCACACGCGTATCTCAAAACTTCGGATCATCTGTTGCTAACATTGGGATCGGCTTGGTTGTATACACTAACGGAACAGGCTACCAATGCAGTGCCGGGTAGTGTTGCGGCCAATAACCATAAGGCACCGGCAGGTTGGTTCCGGAAAAGATTGATGGGTGCGGAAGAAGTAACCATGCTACTAACAGGCATCATTGAGCAACTGAAGATCTTTAATCCTAACCTGCAGGTGATCTTTACCATCAGTCCCGTAAGGCATTTGCGCGAAGGTGTGATCGAAAACAACCGAAGTAAAGCTGTGCTGATACAGGCCGTTCACCAGTTAACGGAAAGCTTTGATCATGCGTATTATTTTCCTGCCTATGAGCTGGTAATAGATGACCTGCGCGATTACCGGTTTTATGCCGAAGACCTGGTGCATCCCAATTACCAGGCCACGCAATATGTTTGGGAGAAATTTACAAGTGCCTGTATGAGCGAGGAAACGAGAAATTTAATGAAAGAGATTGCTGAGATCAATCTTGCGTTTCAACACAAGCCTTTCAATCCGGTTACTTCACAACATCTTCAGTTTCTGAAATCGTATGAGAACAAAACAAAAATATTGCAGGAGAAATATCCCTACCTTGATTTGATGAATGAGCTGGCTTATTTCAGTTCTGCAAAAAGTTAATGAATCCGGTCGCCCCTAATTTCCAGGTCCTTCATAATAGTTGTTTCATATGCAAGCCATTCTTTCCATCGCCTGCGTACTTTGGCTTTATCGAGATAAGTTTCAGCCAGTTCAATAAACAACGTATAATGCCCGGCTTCGCTTTCCATAAAACGGCGGTAAAAATTGCGCATATAGGCATCGGGTAAGCCTTCGCTTAATCTTTTAAAACGTTCACAGCTCCGGGCTTCTATTAATGCCATCGTCAACAAATGATCCAGTAAACGCTCCTCAGGATTCCCCCCTTTTTTCTGGAATTCGATCAGCTTATTCACGTACTCGTCTTTCCGTTGCTTACCCAGTGTTAATTTTCTTTTCTTCAGTTCATTCAATACCAGCCTGAAATGCCCCCATTCTTCCGTAACAATCGGTGCCAGTTCAGCTACGAGTTTCTCTTTATCGGAATACCTTTGAATCAGCGTGATACAGGTGGTTGCCGCTTTCTGCTCACAATAAGCATGATCGGTAAGAATGGCTTCCAGCGAAATGTTGGCCAGGTCAACCCAGCGCGGATCGGTGGGTAATTGAAGGCCGAGAATGTTTTTGGTATGTTGGGAAAGTTCCATGGTGAATAGGTGAATGGGCAATTGTGAATGGTGAATGGTCAATAGGGTTTCTTTGCCAATTCACAATTGCCCATTGCCCACTCACATGCAAATATCCGCTACAATCCTTTAGTTTTGACACATGTACCCGGATGATTTTCTGAATAAAAAAATAAACGAAAGAAAGGAGAACCAATCTTTCCGCAAATTGCGTTTACCGCAGGGTAAAATCGATTTTTGTTCCAACGATTACCTGGGTATTGTGGCCAATGAAAAACTTAGTACCGGTACTGTCGTATTGCGTACAGGCTCCACGGGCTCACGTTTATTGGCTGGTAATTATCAAATGATTGAGGCAGTAGAAAAACAGATCGCCCTTTTTCACCAGGCAGAAACCGCTTTACTGTTCAATTCCGGTTATGATGCCAATATCGGATTACTTTCATCTGTTCCGCAGAAAGGGGATACGATCCTGTACGATTACCTGTCTCACGCTTCTATCCGGGATGGAATCCGGTTGTCCTTCGCCACTTCTTTTTCTTTTGCGCATAATGATATGGATGATCTGCAAAAAAAAATGCTTCATGCTACCGGAACTGTTTTCATCGTTACAGAATCGGTATTCAGTATGGACGGCGATACATGCCCCTTACCTGAATTGGTTGCCATTGCCCAGGAACACAATGCACACCTGGTTATTGATGAAGCGCATGCAACCGGTGTGGTAGGAGGGCGGGGCGAAGGATTGGTACAGCAACTACAGATGCAGCAACATGTGTTTGCCCGCGTTCATACATTCGGGAAAGCCTGCGGTTGTCATGGTGCCGTGGTATTGGGTTCTGATTCGCTTCGCAATTACCTGGTAAACTTTGCAAGAAGCTTTGTGTATTCTACCTCACTTCCGGAACATAGTGTGGCACTCATCAGATCGAGCTATGAAGTTTTTCCGGAAATGCGTGCGGAGCGGGCGCATCTCAGGCAGTTGATCGAGACCTTTCAATCGGCTGCTATCGCTTTCGAAAAACTGCCTTCTCATACACCTATCCAGGTTGTGGTTGTTCCCGGAAACGAAACTGTAAAAGAGCTGGCCGGCCGTTTGCAAAAACAAAACATGGATGTTCGCGCGATCTTATATCCAACCGTGCCAAAAGGGAAGGAGCGGTTGCGGATTGTATTGCATTCATTCAATACATTCGAAGAAGTGAAAAACTTAATCAATCATTTAAACTGATCAGCCATGGAAACGGCTTATTTTGAGGATCAAGTATTTGATAAAATAAATTTTACCCAGCAGGTATTTCAAACCGGGTCTTACGATAATTGCCGGTTCATAAATTGCAATCTTTCCGGCTCGGATCTCTCGAACAGTAGTTTTTCTGATTGTAGTTTCACCGGCTGCAACCTGAGTATGGTACAGCTGATGAAAACGAGTTTCCAGGATACGAAATTCAAAGATTGTAAAATGCTGGGACTGCATTTTCATAATTGTAATCCGTTCCTGTTTACCGCGGATTTTGATAATTGCTCATTGAATGTTTCATCTTTTTACCAGCTGAAATTGAAAAAACTTCGGTTCATAAATTCAAGCCTGTACGATGTGGATTTTACTGAAGCGGATTTAACAGACGCAGTATTCGATAACTGCGACCTGGCAATGGCCAGTTTTGATAATACCGTTTTACTGAAAACAAATTTTATTACTTCCTATAATTTTTCCATCGACCCGGAAAGAAACCGGATGAAAAAAGCGAAATTCCCGGCTTCCGGATTGGCAGGTTTATTACATAAGTATGATCTTATTATAGAATAACGTGTTGTGCTATTAAGCGTTTAATAAATTCACATGCTCCTCTGCGTAAACTCAGCTGCTCCCCATCTCTGCGGTTGGTTGAGGACTGTAATTTCGACAAATGCAGGTGTAGCATCCATTTTTTCCAACCGCAGAGAACATGAGATGCTGAGTTTACGCAGAGTAGTTTAACAACACGCTACAGCGTAATCTTTTTTCACTGGAACGGCGCAAAGAACAGGGAGTTCCCGCAGAGTAAACAATGTATTACCTTTGCAGATGCAACTGAAAGAACCTGTTTCGCAAATATTGAACCGCTTAGGCATCACTTCCCTCAATGCCATGCAGGAATCTGCATCGGCGGCCATACTTTCCGACAAAGAAATCCTGTTGCTTTCTCCCACTGGATCGGGCAAAACACTTGGGTTTTTATTACCCATCTGGCAATTACTGAAAACGGATGAGAAAAAAGTACAGTGCCTGATCCTTACACCTTCCCGCGAACTGGCTATCCAGATCGAGCAGGTCTGGAAAAAAATGGCCACCGGTTATAAGGTGAGTTGCTGTTATGGCGGACATGATATGCCAACCGAGATCCAGAACCTGGCAGAGCCACCTGCCTTGCTGATCGGAACACCTGGTCGTATTGCGGATCATATCAAACGGGCTACATTTTCGCGTGAGGCAGTAACGACTTTGGTACTTGATGAATTTGATAAATCACTTGCACTGGGTTTTGAAGAAGATATGTCTTATATCTTCGGTTCGCTTCCCAAACTCGACAAAAAAATACTGGTCTCAGCCACCGCCAGTGTGGCTATTCCTGAATTTGCAGGTGTGGGTGATGAGATGACCGTTTTGGATCATATCTATACAAAAAATACGGAAGAGGCATTAACCATGAAACTGGTTTTGTCGGAAGACAAAGACAAGATCGGTCGCCTGGTTGAATTACTTTGTTATATACAATCGGAACCCGCATTGATCTTCTGTAACCACCGTGATGCAGTAGAGCGCACGGCCGGGTTGCTGAGAGAGAAAGGAATTGAATGTGCCGCATTTCATGGCGGAATGGAACAGATGCAGCGTGAGCAAAGACTGATCCAGTTCCGCAATGGTAGTGTTCCCTTCCTGGTTGCAACGGACCTGGCCGCCCGGGGACTGGATATTCCCGAAATGAAACACGTGATCCATTATCACCTGCCTTCGACTGAAGCAGAATTTACGCATCGCAACGGCCGGACGGCCAGAATGGATGCGACGGGCACCGCTTATCTTTTAATGCATGCAGAAGAACCTTTGCCGTATTATATCCGTCAAAAACCGGAAGAGCTGGAAATACCCGCCGGGCTAAAGCTGCCCAAACTGGCCGAATGGGTTACCATTTATATCAATGGCGGTAAGAAAGACAAACTGAATAAGGTGGATATCGTTGGGTTCTTTACGCAGAAAGGAAGGCTGGAAAAAGATGAGATCGGCCTCATCATTGTAAAGGATCGCAATGCTTTTGTGGCTATAAAAAAGCACAAGGTTAAAACGCTGTTACCGCTTGTAGAAAACGAGAAGATCAAAGGAACCAGGTATAAGATAGTTGTGGCACGTTAAGTAGCGAAGCATTGTTTCACGCAAAGGCGGAAAGTAAGCAAAGTCGCAAAAGAACTTTGCTTACTTTCCGCCTTTGCGTGAAATCCCCTACCTAATAATTATTCTGGCATCCCATAAGTTCCGTAATTTTATAACAAGAACGGTTGCCATGCCTTACCACCGCAATTTTACCTACTGGATAGACAAACGCATCTGGAAATATTATTTCCTCATGCTCTCCCTTCAATTATCGAAGTAGTCGATAGACCATAGTTAGATAAGACATACCCCCAATTTCTAATTGCTAATTTTTAATTCTTAATTAAAATCCCATGCCTCATTATCATACATTGGGAACCATTCCCCATAAACGCCATACCCAGTTTCGCAAGCCGGACGGTAGTTTGTATTCTGAACAGTTGTTTTCTACGGAAGGATTCAGCAACGATTATTCTTTATTGTATCATACCTGGCCGCCTACGCAGATCATCCGTACTGATGAACCGGTGAATGCAATGCCTAAAATTGCCGAAGAAAAAATGCTGAAGCACCGGAGTTTTGAAGGGTTTTATATCAAACCGGTAAAAGATTTCCTTGAGAGCCGAAAAGCCGTATTGGTTAACAATGATTGCCATATCGTATTAGCCGCACCCAAGGAGGGCATGAAAGATTATTTCTACAAAAATGCGGATGCGGATGAAATGATTTTTATTCACGAAGGGAACGGGACGCTGGTTACCCAATATGGGGAACTCGTTTTTGGATATGGAGATTACCTGGTTATTCCGCGCGGAACAATTTACCAGATCCATTTCACGAACGAAAACAATCGCCTCTTCATTGTAGAAAGTTTTAGCCCTATCCGCTATCCCAAACGCTATGTAAGCAAGTATGGACAATTATTAGAAAATTCGCCTTATTGTGAAAGAGATATCCGCAGACCCCAAAACCTTGTTACGGTAGACCAGGAAGGAGATTTCCTGATCAAAACCAAAAAGAAAGGGATATTGTACGGACTCCATTATGCGCATCATCCTTTTGATGTGGTAGGCTGGGATGGATGTTGTTATCCCTTTGCCTTTAGCATTCACGATTTTGAGCCCATTACCGGGCGTGTTCACCAACCCCCACCGGTTCACCAGACATTTGAAGCGAATAATTTCGTGGTCTGTAGTTTCTGTCCGCGTTTATACGATTATCACCCGGATGCCATACCCGCACCTTATAACCACAGCAATATTGATAGTGACGAAGTGCTGTATTATGTAGATGGCGATTTCATGAGCCGTAAAAACGTAACACGCGGAATGATCACCCTGCATCCGGCAGGTATTCCGCACGGACCACACCCTGGCGCCGTTGAAAAAAGCATCGGCAAAAAAGAAACACAGGAACTGGCGGTAATGGTAGATACTTTTCATCCCTTGCAGCTAACAGAAGCCGCCCTGGAAATAGAGAATCCGGGGTATACGATGAGTTGGGCGGAATAGGGGGCTAAGAGACAAGGAGAAAAGGAGATAAAAGAGCCATTCGAAAAATGATAGAGAAGCTTTATCCATTTTCGGCATTGGTGTGTTAAAATCTTTTTCTCTTTTTCTCTTTGCCTCTTAGCCAAAAACTCCTAACTTATCACTCTAAAAAACATTGCCATATGATTAAATTCAACGACATCAGGATCGGTGACTATCTGAAAGCGGAATATGAGGGGAAGATGTGGGATGGGGAAGTTGTCCGGTTAAACGGAGACGAGAAACAGGTTTGTGTAAAAACGGATGTTCAGGAGTTCTGGTTCGAAACCGATCACCTGCATCCACTTGAACTGAGTGAGGAGGCTTTACTGAAACTGAGCTTTCAGAAGCAAACCAATGGAGACAGCTCAGTTAAGTATCTGAAAGGGTCTTTCCGCATTGTAACACCCGTAGCAGGCGATTTTTCGCAGATGGAAATGTGGTACCGCGAAGACAGGCGCCACAATCCGGATGTACGTTATGTTCACCAGCTACAGAACATGTACCTGGATATGACCAAGATACACCTCACCAATAATCCTATGTAACCGACCTCCACTTATCAAATACTTGACCCGCTTTGGCGGGTTTTTTTTATGTTTGAAAGGAGAATGGCAGCATACTCAAAAGGCTACTTATTTTATAGAATAATCTTAAAACAGATTCATGAAGCAAAAATTACTTGTTATCGCACTGATGGTTTCCTCAGCGGTTTGCGCGCAAACAGAAAAAACCTTCAGCATCAGCGGCTCCATTAAGAATTTCAGTATGCCGGTACAGAAAGTATTTCTTTCATACCGTTTGGGTGATAACAATGTTACCGACAGCATTGTGCCCAAGGACGGGAAATACAGTTTTACAGGTAAACTGGAAGATCCTACACCAGGCTATATCCGCGTGCGTTTTGAACCCGGAGCTGATGGTAAGCCTGTGAAGATGGTAAGTGGGCGGGATTTTGCTACCATTTTTTTAAGCGTCGGCAAAATGACGATCTCTTCAGTCGACTCTTTCAGCAATGTTATAGTAACAGGCTCTAAGGCCAATGACGAGTTTGTAAAACTTACCGCTTCATTGAAACCCGTTACTGCAAAGATGAGAGAAGCCAATGCCGAATACAGTAAGGCGGCCGCTGCCAAAGACGAACCCGCACGTAAAGCGGCAGAAGATAAAATGGATGCGATCGATAAAGAAAGCCGCGCAGTGTACGGCGATTATGTAAAGAAGAACACCAGTTCTCCCATTGCAGCCTATGCCATTGCCCAATTTGCCGGATGGGATATTAATGTAGAAGAAGTAGAACCCCTGTTCAATAAATTATCCGCCGAAGCGAAAGCAACGGTAACTGCCAAAACCCTGGGAGACCAAATAGCCATCGCTAAAAAAACAGGGATCGGCAGGGAAGCAATGGATTTTACACAGAATGATACATTGGGTATTCCCGTAAAATTGTCTTCGTTCAGGGGGAAATATTTGCTGGTCGATTTCTGGGCCAGCTGGTGCGGCCCCTGCAGAAGGGAAAATCCGAATGTGGTAAAAGCTTACCAGGCATACAAAGACAAAGGATTTCATATTCTCGGCGTAAGCCTTGACCAACCGGGCGCCAAGGAAAAATGGATGAAAGCCATTCATGATGATAACCTTACATGGACGCATGTATCCGATCTTAAATACTGGCAGAATGAAGCAGCGCGCCAGTATGGTATACAGGCCATCCCACAAAACTTCTTACTGGATCCGCAGGGAAAGATCATCGCCAAAAACCTGAGCGGCGAGCAGTTACAGCAAAAACTGGCTGAGATCCTCAAACCTTGAGCGTAAGAATCATTGGTTGTGAAATAAAGCCGCAGATTCGCAGATTTTTAAAATCTGCGAATCTGCGGCTTTATTATTGGGTATTTACGGTAACAAAAGAGGCAGGTATTCTGTAACTTCCCCATAAAATATTGCTGCATGTTGAAGCGGATCTCTTTTTGTATCCTGTTATTGGCAACCTGTCATATAACAACGGCACAGGTTTTTGGCGGAAACCCGGCTTCGGTTAAATGGCAGCAGATCAATACCGATACGGTTCGCATCATTTTTCCAAAAGGGTTTGATGAAAAGGCGCAGCGTATTGCGGGTATCGTTCATACGCTCCAAAAAAAATATGCCGCTAATATTGGTGGCGCAATCCGAAAAGTGAGCATTGTATTACAGAATCAAACATTGGTCTCAAATGGCTATGTTGGATTGGCTCCCTACCGAAGTGAGTTCTATACCGCGCCACCGCAAAACCCGTTTGAACTGGGTGCGGTAAGCTGGACGGATAATCTTGCCCTGCATGAGTTCAGGCATGTGCAGCAATACAGTAATTTTAATAAGGGACTTTCAAAGATCGCATCGGTTATATTGGGCGAGCAGGGGCAACTGGTGGCAAACGCTATGGCCATTCCTGATTGGTTCTTTGAAGGAGATGCGGTTTTCAATGAAACAAAACTATCACAACAGGGCAGGGGAAGCCTTCCTTCTTTTTTTAGTGGCTATCAATCCCTGTTATTGACCAACCGCCGATACAGTTATATGAAAATGCGGAATGGTTCTTACCGCGATTATGTGCCCGATCATTACCAGCTGGGTTACCTTCTGGTAGCGTACGGAAGGGAAAAATACGGGGATGATATCTGGCAAAAAGTAACGGATGATGCGGTCAGGTTCAAACCCCTGTTCTATCCGTTCCAGGGCGCTGTCAGGAAAAATACCGGTACCAGGTTCGATGCTTTTGTAAATGAAGCAATGGAATACTACAGTAAGCAATGGCCGGCAGCAACAAGTGATAAAACAGAATGGCTTACTTCAATACATGAACATGATGTTGTGAATTACCAATACCCTTATGCTATGGGTGATGGGAATATCGTAGTGGTAAAAAGCGGTAACAGGAGTGTACCGGCTTTTTATAAGATCAGCCCAACGGGTAAGGAAGAAAAGATCGCCGTGAAATCCATTTCGGATGATTCGTATTTTTCTTACAATAATGGGAAGATCGTGTATGCGTCTTCGCAGCCGGATGCCCGCTGGGGTAACCGTGAGTTTACTGCGATCAGGGTATTGGATATTGCAACCAGCGATGAAAAGATTGTGGCCCAACGATCAAAATACCTGTCACCCGATATTTCGCATGATGGAAAATCTGTGTTGTCTGTAGAATTACAGCCGGAAGGAAACACTTCGGTTATCGGGATCAACAGCGAGGGACAGGTAACCTATTCTCTCCCGAAGAAAGAGGTTGTATTCTCTCACCCAAAATTCGCCGCGGATGATCAACATTATTTTGTTGCGGAAAGAAATGCGTCAGGCGAAATGTCGATCTGGAAATATGGACTGACAAACGACCCTAAAGGAGAGTTATTGGTTCCTGCCTATAACCGTATCATTGGTTTCCTGCAGGTTCAGGGGGATACATTGTTATACACCACCACCTACCAGGGAAGAGATGAAATATGGGGATTGATAGATGGCCGGGACAGAAAAGGTCCTTTTCGTCTAGCGTCGTATGCAACAGGGTTATACCAGGGCGTATTACAACCCAGTGGTAAACTGGTTGGTTCCGCTTTTACGGCGGATGGCTATCGCCTGGGCGTATTCACCCCTCTGTGGGAACGAACAGAACTAAGGGATGAATTGACAGACCTTTATATTAAATCGCCTTACCAAAAAGAGGATCATCAATTAGTAAAGGATCTGCAACCGCGTACATTTGAAGTAAGTAAGTACCCGAAATCTTTTCACCTGCTCAATTTTCATAGCTTCCGCCCTTACTATGAACAGCCGGAATATTCGTTTACCCTGTATGGCCAAAACGTATTGAATACTTTTCAATCAGAACTGGCCTATACGTATAACCAGAATGAAGGAAGTAGTAAACTGGGGTACAATGGAGTATTCGGAGGCAGTTATCTGCAACCTCTATTCGGCGTAAGCCAAACCTGGCAACGCAGTGGTGCCTTAAACAAAGACACCATTGCCAACTGGAATGAATTGATCGGGTATGCGGGTTTACAATTACCACTAAACCTTTCGGGAGGAAAACAATACAGGTATCTTACCTTATCCTCTACCTATAATCTAGAGCAGGTTAACTGGACTGGCATTGCAGAAAAATTTTTTCAAAACAGGCATTTTCAATACCTGCAAACCAGGATCAGTTATACTGGACAGGTGCAAAAAGCCATCCAGCAGATCTACCCTCATTTTGCGGAAAGCTTCTTTGTACAGTATAAGAACATCGTAAACAGGTATACGGCACACCAATTCCTTGCCTCTGGCTCCCTGTATTTACCGGGTCTGGGCAATAATCATAGCCTGGTTCTAACCGGTGCGTACCATAGTCGTGATACCCTTTCACAATATCTTTTCTCCAATAATTTCCCATTTGCCCGCGGCTATTCAGCGGTTGATTTTCCGAGAATGTGGAAAATAGGGGTCAATTACCATTTCCCCCTGGCTTACCCGGATTGGGGTTTTGGTAACCTGGTTTATTTCCAGCGCATCCGTTCCAACCTGTTCTTTGATTATACGGAGGGGAAAAGCCTGAGAACAGGTATCCGTTATCCCTTCAAAACCGTAGGAACCGAGCTGTTTTTCGATACACGATGGTGGAACCAGCAACCGGTAACTTTCGGGATCAGGTATAGCCGCCTGCTCGACAATGAGTTCCGGGGAGCTACCCAGCCCAATGTTTGGGAACTGATTTTGCCTGTAAACCTGTTCAATTAGGCTGGTTTTCGTTAACTTTACCAAGATAAGCGCGGATTTTGGGTGGTTTTTCCACATTTTTTAGATTTTTTTCCACTAATTTTTCTTATTCCGGTTGCATTGTGATATCTTTGCAGCCCCAAAAATTGTATGTCGAAACAACCACTGATCAAACAAGATGGCGTAATTCTGGAAGCCCTGAGCAATGCTATGTTCCGGGTGAAGTTGGAAAACGGTCATGAGATACTGGCCACCATCTCAGGTAAAATGAGGATGCACTATATCCGGATATTACCCGGTGATAAAGTGGGGGTTGAGATGAGTCCATACGATTTGAGCAGGGGAAGGATCATTTTTAGGTACAAATAATTTAAACGCTGAATGCTGAACATCCCGGGAATTTGGGACTAAACGCTGAAGCAGGAAACGAGATAAAAAAATAAACAATGAAAGTTAGAGCTTCCATTAAAAAACGCAGCGTTGATTGTAAGATCGTGAAGCGTAAAGGAAAATTGTTCGTAATCAACAAGAAGAACCCTCGCTTTAAGCAGCGCCAGGGGTAGGACAATTTTGAAATTGTTCAATTGGGAAATTTTGAAATTGCAATTCCCCAATTTTCCGATTCCAAAATTTCAAAATCAAAAAGTACAGTATAAATTTAAAATAACACTATGGCTCGTATTGCCGGTATTGACTTACCAAAAAATAAAAGAGGAGAAATTGGTCTGACCTATATTTTTGGTATTGGCCGTTCAACTGCTCAGTATATTCTTACCAAATCTGGTATCGACTTCAATAAAAAAGTTAACCAGTGGAATGATGAAGAGCAGGCTGCTATCCGTAACATCATCAACAGCGAATTCAAAACTGAAGGTGCTTTGCGTAGTGAGGTTTCTATGAACATCAAACGTTTATTGGATATCGCTTGTTACCGTGGCCTCCGTCACCGTAAAGGATTGCCTGTTCGCGGACAGCGTACCAAAACTAACAGCCGTACCAGAAAAGGTAAACGTAAAACGGTTGCGGGTAAGAAGAAAGTAGCGAAAAAATAATTAGTAATTAGTAGTTAATAATTCAATTACTAATTATTAACTACTAATTACTAACTAAATAAAATCCGGAAACTTGGATCATTTGATGAAAATCAAACAGGAGAGTTCCCCCGGTTCCCGGCTAACGGGATTTTTTATTGTTAAAGACTACCTCAAAAAAGAAACATGGCTAAACCACAAAAAGCGCAAAACAGTGCAAAAGCTGTAGCGAAGAAAAGAATCGTAAAAGTAGATGCTACCGGTGAGGTTCGCATTTCTGCAACATTCAACAACATCATCATCAGCTTTACCAACAAATCTGGCCAAGTTATTAGCTGGAGCAGTGCTGGTAAAATGGGTTTCAAAGGTTCTAAAAAGAATACCCCATATGCGGCCCAGATGGCAGCAGGCGATGCCGCTAAAGTAGCCCTGGAAGCAGGCTTGAAAAGAGTGGATGTATTTGTAAAAGGACCAGGATCAGGTCGTGAAGGTGCTATCCGTTCAATCGCTCAATCAGGTATTGAAGTTACTTCTATTAAAGATGTTACTCCTTTACCACACAATGGTTGCCGTCCTCCTAAACAACGTAGAGTTTAATCATTGGGAAATTGTTCAATTAGGAAATTTTGGAATTAGAATTGCAAAATTTCCCAATTCCAAAATTCCAAAATCAAATAGGGTGTTTTATCAATTTTAGATTTTTAAGATAAGACGCCGTCATTAAAAAATCACAAAACAAAACAAATGGCACGTTACACTGGTCCTAAGACCAAAATTTCAAGAATCTTCGGCGAACCCATTTTGGGTAATGGCAAGTGGTTGGGTAAGAACAGCAACCCTCCCGGACAGCATGGTGCGGCGCGTAAGCGTAAGACCTTAGGTGAATATGCATTACAGCTGCGTGAAAAACAAAAAGCCAAATACACGTATGGTGTATTGGAGCGCCAGTTCCGTAAAACATTCGAAGAAGCACAACGCTTAAAAGGTGTTACCGGTGAAAACCTGATCAAATTGCTGGAAGCCCGTCTGGACAATACTATTTTCCGTTTGGGTTTAACTGCAAGCCGTCCGGAAGCCCGTCAGCTGGTTAACCACAAGCATATCACTGTGAATGGTGAAACCATGAACATCCCTTCTTACCAGTGTAAGCCAGGTGATGTGATCGCCTACAAACCAAAAAGCGCTGATAACTCTTCTGTAACCAGCAAGAGCCGTGGTAAAAACCCTAAGTTCAGCTGGTTGGATTGGAACGAAGCTGAGAAAAAAGGTACGTTCATCACTTTTCCTGAGCGTGAAAATGTTCCTGAGAACATCAAGGAACAGCTGATCGTCGAGTTGTACTCTAAATAAGCGTGAATCGTGAGTCGTCAATCGTGAATAACTCACGACTGACGTTTCACGACGGACGATTCAAATATTTTCCTTCCCGCTTCATGTGAGCGGAAAGACAAACAAGTAAAAACAAGTTTTAATATGGCCATATTAAGCTTTCAGAAGCCCGACAAGATCGTTTTACAAAAAGCAAATGATTTCGAAGGACAATTCGAATTCCGTCCGTTAGAGCCAGGCTTCGGTCTGACCATCGGTAATGCTTTACGCAGAGTATTATTGAGTTCTTTGGAAGGTTTTGCACTGATAGGGATCAAGATTGAAGGAGTAGACCATGAGTTTGCCACCATCAAAGGTGTAACAGAAGACGTTACTGAGATCATCCTGAACCTGAAGCAGGTGCGTTTCAAAAAACACGTTGAGCATGATGTTGCCAACGAAAAAATCACTTTATCCATCAAAGGCCGTACAGAGTTTACTGCAGGAATGATCGGTGAGTTATCACAGAACTTCCAGGTAATGAACCCTGAACTGGTGATCTGTACCATGGATACCACCGCTAAAATGGATATTGAACTTACCATCGCCAAAGGCCGTGGTTACATTCCTGCAGAGGAAAACAAGATCAAGGATTCTGTTTTCGGATATATCGCCATCGATTCTATTCACACACCGATCAAGAACGTGAAATACGCTATTGAGAACTATCGTGTTGAGCAAAGAACCGATTACGAGAAACTGATCCTGGAAGTAGCTACCGATGGTACCATCCATCCGGAAGATGCGGTTAAACAGGCTTCACGTATCCTGATCCAGCACCTGATGATCATCACCGACGAAAACATCACTTTCGATAACAAGGAAGACAAGAAAGAAGATGTGGTTGATGAACACGTTCTGCAACTGCGCAAAGTATTGAAAACACCACTGGAAGATTTAGACCTTTCTGTACGTGCATTCAATTGCCTGAAAGCTGCGAAGATCAACAGCCTGAGCGAACTGGTTCAGTACGAGCAGGAAGACCTGATGAAATTCAGAAACTTCGGTCAGAAATCACTCTCTGAAATTGAGCAGGTGTTAACTGAAAGAGGCTTGAGCTTTGGAATGGATCTGAATAAATTAGGATTAGATAATTTAGATAACTAATACCCCCATCCCCCTAAAGGGGAGTAAGGGTTTTTTAATAACCACTTTCTAATTTTCCTCTTTAGGGAGTTAGGAGGTAACCCTCACAAATCCTGACACGGTGTGAGGTTAAAAAACAATAAGTCATGCGTCACGGAGACAAAATCAACAATTTAGGCCGCAAAAAAGCACACAGAGTTGCTTTATTGCAGAACCTTGCGAGCCAGCTGATCACACACAAACGTATCGTTACTACTTTGGCCAAAGCCAAAGCCCTGAGAACTTACGTTGAGCCACTGATCACCAAAACCAAAAAGAACGAGTCTGCTGCACAGATCAGTCACAACCACCGTCTGGTGTTTGCTGAACTGCAGGACAAAGCCGCTGTGAAAGAACTGTTCACAGTTGTAGGTCCGAAAATCGCCAGCCGTCCCGGTGGTTATACACGTATCCTGAAACTGGGTATCCGTCCTGGCGATAACGCTGAAAAAGCAATGATCGAACTGGTAGACTTTAACGAGATCTACGGTAAAGGTGTTGACAAAGCAGCTGAACCAGCTAAGAAAACCCGTCGTGGCCGTGCTCCTAAAAAAGCGGAAGCCGCTCCTGTAGCAGAAGCCGCAGTAGCGCCTGAAGAAGCACCCGCAACAGAAGAAAAAGCAGCTGAATAATTGATGAAAGCTATTTGATATAAAAGGCATCCCGCTTTCGGCAGGATGCCTTTTTTCTTGTGTGCCAGACAGTGTGAAAAACTATATATGGGATTTTAAAGAGGATGAAGTTTTTTTGCAATCGTAAACAGAAATAAGACCATGACCCCAACCAAGCAACCAGCCATTTTATTATTAGCAGACGGACATGTATTTCACGGCCATTCATTCGGGAAGACTGGAATTGCTACAGGTGAGATCTGTTTTAACACCGGTATGACGGGTTACCAGGAAGTATTTACTGATCCAAGTTACACTGGCCAGATCCTGATCATGAACAACGTGCATGTAGGTAATTATGGTGTGAAAGATGCAGATGTAGAAAGCGGCAGTGTAAAGATCCGCGGCCTGATTGCGCGTAACCTTGAAGAACAATTCAGCCGCCTGATGGCCAATGGCGATCTGAACGAATACCTGAAGGCGAATAATATTGTAGCGATTGAAGATATTGATACACGTGCGCTGGTGGCGCATATCCGCACCAAAGGAGCGATGAACTGTATCATCTCAACAGATATACTGGATGTAGAACAATTGAAAGTAGAACTGGCCAAAGTGCCTGATATGGACGGACTGGAACTGGCAAGCACCGTAAGCACAACTACCGAGTATGAACTTGGCGATGCAAATGCGAAACTGAAAGTAGCTGTACTGGATTTTGGGGTGAAACAACATATTCTTCAATGCCTGGTATCAAGAGGCGCGCATATTCGTGTACACCCGGCAAAAACACCACTGAGCCGTTTAAAGGAATTCAATCCCGATGGATATTTTATCTCCAATGGCCCTGGCGATCCGGCTGCCATGCCGTATGCAGTGGAAACATTGAAAGATATTCTTAAAGAGAACAAACCGGTTTTCGGTATCTGCCTGGGGCACCAGTTACTGGCATTGGCGAATGATATTCCTACATTCAAAATGCACCATGGACACAGAGGATTGAACCACCCGGTGAAAAATATCATTACCGGCCAGTGTGAGATCACAACGCAGAACCATGGTTTTGGTGTGGATCCGGAAGCGGTTCGCAAACATCCAAATGTGGAAGTAACGCACCTGAACCTGAATGATGATTCCATTGAAGGGATCCGTTTAAAAGACAGACCCGCTTTCAGCGTACAATACCACCCGGAAAGCACACCGGGTCCGCACGACAGCCGTTACCTGTTCGATCGCTTTATTGAAATGATACAGAATCAACTCAACTAATAGTTGGTATCATTTATGGCCGCAGATTCGCAGATGAACGTTTACAATCTGCGAATCTGCGGCTTATTTTTTTGTCTATCTTAGCCCTATGAAAATCGCCATCATCAACGGCCCCAACCTCAATCTTCTCGGAAAAAGAGAAACGGATATTTATGGCAATATGCCATTTGAAAAATATTTGGATGATCTGAAGGCCCTGTTCCCGACGGTTGATTTTCATTATTACCAGAGTAATGTAGAAGGAGAACTCATCAACGAATTACAAAGGGTGGGGTACGATTACGATGGCATCGTGTTGAACCCTGCCGGGTACACACATACTTCCGTTGCCATTGGCGATGCCATTGCGGCCATTAAAACACCAGTGGTGGAAGTTCATATCAGCAACGTGCATTCAAGGGAGCATTTCAGGCATTTGTCGCATGTGTCGGGTAAATCGGCCGGCAGTATTTTCGGACTCGGTTTGAAAGGCTATGAGCTAGCTATCCGCTGGATCATTGACAGGAAATAGTTTCAACCGGTACGGTATTTGCTTACTCCGTTACAATCATGAATCAATCATATTCCAGCAAAGTTTGGTGGCTCATCCTGATCGTTTCCATTGTGAAGGTGATCAGCGCTTCGTTAATTGAACTGGGCAACGATGAAGTGTATTACTGGACCTATGCGCTGCAGCCCGACTGGAATCATTTTGATCATCCACCCATGGTGGGATGGATGATACGTGCTACTACGTTCAATTTGCAGTGGGTAAGTGAATTGTCGTTACGCTTAGGTAGTATTGTATGCGCAGCCTTATCTACCTGGTTTATTTTTAAAACGGGTAAACTCATTGCCAATGAAAAAGCGGGATGGTATGCGGCATTGATCTATAACTGCTCGGTGTATACAGGAATCATCTCGGGTTTATTCATACTTCCCGATTCTCCACAAATGCCTTTCTGGACAGCATCATTATATGTTATGGGGCATCTCTTCATCAAAAACGATGACCATAAACTCAGTATCTGGCTATTGCTCGGATTACTGATCGGGCTGGCCACTTTGTGTAAAGTGCATGGTCTGTATTTGTGGGCGGGATTTGGATTATTCCTCATCATTACAAGACCCAAATGGCTATTGAACTGGCGCCTCTATGCGGGCGTGGCCGTAACCCTTATTTGTATATTACCGATCGTTTACTGGAATGTGATGAATGATTTTATTACGTACCGGTATCATTCGGAAAGGGTAACGCATACCACCATACAATGGGATATGCTGGGAAGAGAAATAGCCGGCGAATTCGCATACCAGAATCCCGTGATATTTGTTTTGTTGTTGACCGCACTGGTAGCCATGCTGCGTAAAAGGATCCGCTTTAACCGCAAGAAGGCATCTGCCTGGTTATTGTGTATGAGTTTACCAATGATCTTATTGTTTTGGGGTGTTTCATTGCGTAATCCAACATTGCCGCATTGGAGTGGGCCGGCTTATATTCCCCTGTTTTTTGTTGGAGGCTTATACCTTGAACAACGTTCTTTCAAAATTTTTCCCGGATTTATTAAAGTTGCGGGTGTGTTGGTGATGATTGTATTGATGGCCGGCATTACTTTGATCCGCTTATCCCCCGTAAATTTTGGCAGCCATGCTAAAGAGAATTATGGTGAATACTGTCCAACACTTGATCTCTCCGGATGGAATACATTCAGTAAGGAATTCGCTTTGCTTGCAAAACAGGATGAAACGAAAGGACTGATGAAACCGCAGACACCAATTGTGGTGAACAAATGGTTTCCTGGCGGCCACCTTGAGTTCTACACAACAAAAGCAAGCGGCTTACCTGTTATTGGTATTGGAAAACTGGATGATCTTCACAAATTTGCCTGGTTAAACAAAGAAAGAAAAAAACTACAATTGGGAGACGATGCCTATGCCATTGTTCCTTCCAACCTTCCATTGAATGTAATGGAAGCATACGGGCAGTATTTTACCAGTATTGAACAACCTGTTGTGATCAACCAAACAAGAAACGGGGGAGTAGTCAGGTATTTTTATGTGTACCGTTTGAAAGGATGTAAAGTAGTACCTAAACCCGTACTACCTTAGTTTTTCTGTATACTGTCTACGGGTGCTTTAAATTCTATGTCTTTTGGTTTTGTGCCGAACAGTGTTTCAAAATCCTTCCTGTACGAGATACTGACGCCCTGCCTGTTACGCCTTCCGAAAATGGCGCCATTAAGGTCAAGGCTCGTTTTATTGAAAACGATCAAACGCAGTTTTTTATCCTGCGAAAGAATGAATTCAATATTCACATTCGGCAGCCATTGCGTATTACCGGTTACGGCAGATACACCTCCAAAATTGAAATCGATATCACTGCCAAGTGTGACAAAGATCTTGTCTTTGGCAAATGCATAACCAAATTTCAAATCCACCCTTGTCCGGTCGATCTTGTTATTGCTTGCATTAATCGATGTTCCTCCGGTATTGTTTTGATCAAGCAGGTTGGAACTGCTGTATAAACTGGTACCTACATCAAACCGTAGACTCTTATCACCTGTCAACTTAAACAGCAGGTTTGAAAAAACCTTATTGATGCTTTTGGTTAATACCTGCGAAATTGAATTGGCAGCGAGAGAAGTAATGGCATAAGGGGAAAGACCTGTTGCATTTCCGGCACTGCTTGGTGGCTGGAAGGAATTGAAAATAAAAAGATAGGCAACCTGATTCAGTATTTCATTCTGATCCTTTTCAAGACGGTTCATGTATTGCATGAACTCATTGTCTGATTTAACAGCGCTACCCTGTGGAAAATCTATCTTAAACTTAATCTCTGGTTTATTCAGCTTATCGCGCAATTGCGCGATGATATATACATCTCCGCGATATCCTTTTACTGCCGGACCTAGATTTAAACTGCTTACCAGTTCGGCAAGACTAACCCGCTCGGCTGTATATTGGGCATCAATATGTATATCTGCTTTAAATGGATCGCCTTTCCAATCGATATAGTTACCGGCTTCAGGTGTTAACTCAAAAGGTTTGTGCAGCACATTCTGGAGGTTAAATACATAACTTCCTTTTTCGATATTGTACCTCCCACGCATCGTTAGCGGATCGGAAGTGCCTGCTTTTATTTTTAATATGCCGCTACCTTTCGCTTGAATAACATCCCCGGCGGCTTCATCCAATATTACATCAATGGTTACATGGTTATTGGCCCTGAGTTCCAGGTCAACGGTTAAATTGAAATTACCCTTCTTCCCCTGTTTGGCCATTTCTGTGCCATACTGTTTGAAAACAATAAAATCGGTTATACCGCTCTGTTTGTTTACAGAATTTGGAATGTAAATATGAGAGCTGTCGTTTGATTCGGCCAGGATACTCATCTGCGCATTCCATTCGGGGCCTTTGAGTGTAAGGGTGGCACTGCCAATGGCTTTGCCATAAAACTGCTGGTTATCCTGAGGCTTGGTATCTATCAATAATAACTTAGGCGTTTCGAGCCTGAAATCAAATTCCAGGTCTTTAAATCCCTGTTCAAGTAAGCGTCCACGTACCGTACCGGTATTTTTATATTTGTCCTGTATGTTGAACCTTCCGAAATCAATTCCTTCATTGGTAAAATTGATGTCGGCGGAATCAATCGTGTAATGCACCTGCGAATAATTCACTTTCATTCCCGCATTTCTGAGTTTGATACTGCCCAGCAGATCGGGCGCACTCATTTTTCCTTTGATCGTAAGGTTGCCCGTAGCATGACCGGTAATATCAGAAAATATATCGCCAATGAATTTATGAATGATGTCAATCTTAGAATCTTTCAGCTGAATATCGGTGGTGAAAGAATTACCGGTTGTGTCTTTCGTATTGTAACTTCCGTTGGCGCTGAAATGATACCCATCATTGGGTGATTCTACTGTAAAGGGGATCAGCCCGTTTTTGCTATCATAACCGGCATGTATGTTTACCAACCCAACAGAATCATCATCCATCCTGAACTGTTCTGCTTTCAGGTCTGCCACTGCATGGAAATTACCGGTGAGATCGTTCAATTGAACGGTTCCGGATGTAATGCCTTCCAGTCTCGGATCCTTGAAGAAAATAGAAGTCAGATCTCCCAACACCACATTTTTCAATTTTACAGCGAGGTTATTGCTGCTGCTGCCATCGTCGGCATGCACCGTTACAACAGAAATTTCCTGGAAGCCCTGTGTGAACCGAACATTTTCTGCCAGTACAAAACTATTCCGGATGGTTAGCTCTCCGGATTTTTCGATACTCCATTTTTTATCATTCAGTACAAAAGAAGAAGGCCTGAACTGTATGCGTGCACCGTCTGACAAAGTATATACGTCTGCATAGAGATCCGCATCGTTCAATGTATTGTCGGCACTTGTTTTTATGGATACGATGGAATGATCCTGTTGCGAAACAATATGCAACCTTGTATTGGGAAATCGGAGACTGTCACTAACCTGTATACCCGCGATATTTCCCCGCAGGGATAAACTGTCGATACTACCCTCACCATCCAGTTCAAGGCCGGTAAAACTATAGTGATCGTATTTTCCGGTTGGAACAGCGGCTTTCACCAGTAACTGGTTTTTACGGCTATCTACGGATCCACTGATGCCCGCGTCATTGAATCCGGATATTTTTTTATCAAGCAGTTGCAGGTAAGGTTCAATGTTCCCGGTATTGATGGTAAACGAGAATACCTGGTTTTGCGGAACCGATTTGGGTTGTGTAACATAGGTAGGATAGTATCTTGTAAGAAATGCCTGGAAGCTTGCCGGCAGGTCTTTAATGCTGAATTTACCCAGAATACTTGCATTAAAATCATTGCTGCCCAGGTGAAGAGACTTGGTAGAATCAATAACAGTTGATGTAAGATTCAACGAGTCAAAACTAAGATTGGTGCTGCTGGTCTTGATATTGGCATTCAGAAATTTGGCCGTGCCTAAAAAGTTATCAATATTAGTGCCGCTGAAATTCACATCCAATAAACCGGTAAGCTTTACGGCTTCTTTGGTAAGGTTCAGTTCTTTCAGGTTGGATTTTACAAGGTCGCCCACAATATTAAACCTTGGCAAATCTTTCGACAGGTCAATTTCCACATTACTGGTAAAATCAAGATTCGGATCATCGATCTTTACTTCACCCGTAAAATATTGTTTCTGGAAAGTACCCAGTGTAATAATATTCGTAAATGTGTATCCATTGTAATCAAGAGAACTGGCTGTTCCCTGAACGGTTGTTTTTAATTTATCGATGGCAAACCCTGTTCCAACAATTCTTCCTTTAAAATCCACAAGCCCCAAGGAGCTATCATTTAAGAATTTACCGATGTTGAACCGGGTGGTTTCAAGTCCGCCTGTATAAGAAGGTTCTCCTTTGCGTGGAAGCTTGAGACTGATATTGGTTTTAACACCTCCCAACTGTGTACTGAAAGTTCCTGCCGTTACAAAATTCTCAATGGTTCCTGTGAAATTGCCCCTATAAATACAATTACCCAAAGCAGTAAGGTTGGGCGAGCTGATATCTTTTATTGCCGGGATCAGTGCACCGAGATCTGATGAATTGGTTTGTATGGTGCCATTGCTCAAATCAATCTTTGTGGTATTGATATTCGGTAGCCCTTTCATTTTCAGGTCTCCTATGATCTTTGTGGTAGATCCGATGCCGGCTGATAAATGTGTAACAGCAAAATCCTGTACTGTTCCAAGAAACTTACCACTCAACCTCACTTCTTTTTTCCAGTGCTTCAGTTCAGGAGCGAAATAGGCAATATCATCGCTGCTCACTTTGACATCCGTAAAATGCGCATTCATTACCACTTTGCTTATATAGTGCCCGAAGTCTTTGTTAAAGTCTTTGAACTGCATGGCATAGTAATTACCGAGCCTGCTTTTATTGGTCTGCAGGTCCAGTTTATCCAGTTCCATGATTTGCGGGGTAAGTCTGAAATGAGTCTTTAACTTTTTCAGTTCCAGTCCGCAACGATCCTTTACCGACAGGTCAATATTGGCGCGCAAGGTATCTTTCAGAAAACGCAGATGCTGCAAAGTTCCATTCAGCTGGCTCATCTGGATATGGCTGCCATCAAAATTGGCAATGGGTTTATCGGTGTTACCATCCAGGAACAGGCTGCCGTTCCGGATCGTGATCTTGCCTACACGAACATTGATGTTACCCTCATTAAAATACATGCCTGTATCAACGGCTGCTTTTTTATGCTTTAAGGACTCGGGACGTAAGGGAACCAATCCCTGGATCTCTACAAAAGGCTTTTCCAGATTTAGTGTAGTGATGTCGAATATTTTTTTAGAGAAGTCGATATTTTCTGCATCCAGTAACAAACTGGTTACGGTAATATCCATGCGCTCACCTGCCCAAAGGTCGTTCTTAATAAAATGTACGTTTCTCAGGTCCACCTTTTTCAGGTTCAGTTCCAGTCCGCCACTATCTTTTTTAGAAGGAGTAGGAGAAGCAAAATACTCGGCGATATGGGCAAAATTCCATACAGAATCTTTTCGTTGCAGTTTGATCACCGCATTCTCAAGCCCGGCATATTTTAAAACGGCTTTGTCTCTCAAGAAAAACCAATCGGTAATCCTCACTTTGAGATTACCTGCATAGAGCAGGGTATCTTTCTGCTTATCCCGAACCATGGTCCCTTCCATATTCAAGCTGTTAAACAGCGAAATACTTACATGCTGTATGCTTACTTCGGTACCTAGGGCTTTTGATAGTTTATCGGTGGCCATACCTGCCAGCCAATTCTGCACAAGCGAGGTTTGAATAGCAATAAATACCAGCAACAGAAGAGCCAAAAAAATGAGAAGGGTACGTCGTAATATTTGGAAGAAGCGCTTCAGGTGGTATTTGGTTTGAGTGGTAAAAATACGTATTCGTAGCCGTAGGGCAAATACAATACCAAACCTCGTAAAACCGCTTAAATAATTCCGAAAAAGAGCTTATAACTGGCCGGACCAAGTTTTCAATCCCCAACCAAACTATAGCAGGTCTTTTTTGAAATCTTCTATCTCCTTCATGAATTCCATGGCCATTACGATGTTCTTGTATTCCGGGCCCGCCATCAATAAGGCTTTTACCCATTTTTTGTGGATATTCCGGAGATTGATATTCCGGTACAGGTAAATCGACAACAGGGTAAACAGCAGGCTTATGGGAAATGCGATCAGCCAGAATTTTGCATCAGATCCTATCCATGCGCTGCTCCAGAACCAGGTGGAATAAAATGGCATCTGAAGCCACATGATGCGGGTACTGCGTAAAGTTGAAGATTGCAACCTGGCCAGTTTTTGCTGTGTTTCTGTAATACTGCCGTCGTACCTGATCTGACCAATCAGGATGATGTGCTGCACATACACAACCACAGCGTACAGAGAGAACAAAGCGATGGCACCCATGGAAACTGAAAAGAACGGATTTTTGGAAAAACTGCTGAATACAAGCACCCCCAGAAACAGTATGAAGACAATGCCGAGTACAACTGCCCATGCTTTAAACCGTACCAGTGAACGCAGTTTTCTTTCCGCTTTCTGCTGCTGAAGGTTCTCAAAACAATGCAGGTTCAGCACCCAGGATTGCCGGTTCAAAACCTGGGCCTCCGCTATCTTCCGGTCATACGACTGCCAGATGTTTTTTAATTCAATGTCTTCCATGATCTTGATAGGTTGAAAGTATTTTTTCTTTGAGTTTGTCTTTGATACGGCTGATCTTACTCGCTACATTGGTTTCTGTGATACCCAGGATCTCTGCGATCTCTTTGTAGGGGCTGCCATCCAGGTAAAGGATCATTAGTGCACGGTCAAGTTCTTTGAGTTCAGCAATGGATCGCTGCAACGCACGGATCTTTTCTTCAGGTTCACCAGAAGGTTTTTCTTCTTCCAGGTTCTCTTCCATCTCTGAAAGGGCAACCGTTCCGGGTTCACGCTGGTTTTTTCGATAAAATGAAATGGCCACATTCAATGCCACACGATACATCCAGGTGCTGAATCTACGCTCCCCATCGAAGGAATGCCCCGATTTCCAGAGTTGGTAAATGATTTCCTGTACCAGGTCTTCCCGGTCAGCATCTTTTAGGCAATAGGAATGACAGATCTTGTAAATGATGCCTTTGTTCTCATTTATCAGTTTCAGAAATTGCTCCTGTTCTGCTGGTGTATGTGTATTCCTACTGGTCATCAATAATATGATTCGTTGATTTTGTTATAAAATCACAAAACAGGGGAGCTTTTTTATCAGAAATACAGAAAAGATAAAATAATCCGGGGAAAGATTGCCGGGCTTTGTCTATTTTAGGGACCTTCTTACACAAACGATCGCTTCATGAAAAAATCACTTGTTATTTTCAGTACGCTGCTTAGCTTGGCGGCAACGGCACAAACAGTCAAAAAAGAAATTGCCATTATTCCGGAACCGGTTTCGATGAAGCAGGGCGAGGGTAGCTTTACATTACAGGGCACGGTAACCATTGAAGCGCCTGCACAGCCTGAACTGAAACAGGTAACGGAAGCATTGAAAGAAAGATTGACCGCGGCAGCAGGCTTAATTGTTGCTGTAAGCAATAACCTGCCGGCTGCCCATATCCGGTTTGTATTGAATAAAACAAATGAAACAGCCATCGGAGCCGAGGGCTATCATTTATCCGTTACCACAAAAAATATCCAGATCACAGCTAATAAACCCGCAGGTCTGTATTATGGCGTGCAAACACTTCTACAATTGTTACCCAAAGAAATTGAAAGTGCCACCAAGATGGCAAATATAAAATGGGAAGTACCGGTTGTAGAGATCACCGATATACCCAGGTTCGGCTGGCGCGGATTGATGTTTGATGTGGCCCGCCATTTTTTCACCAAAGCGGAAGTAAAGCAGTTTATTGATGACATGGTTCGCTATAAATACAACCTGCTGCACCTGCATCTTACGGATGATGAAGGATGGCGCATTGAAATCAAAGGACTTCCCAGGTTAACGGAAGTGGGTGCATGGAACGTTAAGAAAGTAGGTTATTTCGGAACCTTTGCAAAGCCAGCCGCGGATGAACCAAGAAACTATGGCGGATTCTATACGCAGGATGATATCAGGGAAATTGTAAAATATGCAAAGGATCGTTTTGTAAATATCTTGCCAGAAATTGATGTGCCAGGTCATAGTTTGGCAGCAGTGGTTTCTTATCCTGAATTATCCTGCACGCCGGAAGCGAAAAATTACCAGGTGAGATCAGGAGAAGCAATTATGGACTGGTCGCATGGGCAACCACCGATTGCGCTGGTGGATAATACGCTTTGTCCCGCCAACGAAAAAGTATACGAGTTCCTTGATAAAGTAATGGGACAGGTTGCAGAATTGTTTCCTTTTGAATACATCCATGTTGGCGGAGATGAATGCCCTAAAAACTATTGGGAGAAAATGGAATCGGTTAAAGAACTGATGCAGCGCGAAGGATTGAAGAATATGGAAGAAGTACAGAGTTATTTCGAAAAACGCCTTGAAAAAATTGTAGAATCGAAGGGCAAGAAATTTATGGGTTGGGATGAAATACTGCAAGGTGGACTGGCACCCAGCGCGGCTGTTATGAGCTGGCAGGGTATGAAAGGAGGGATACAGGCGGCCAAAATGAAACATGATGTAGTGATGAGCCCTACCACATATACCTATATTGATTATATGCAGGGCGATCCTATTGTGGAACCGAGGATCTATGCATCACTCCGGTTGAAGAAAACGTATGAATTTGAACCTGTTCCGGATGGGGTAGAGGCCCGATACATCAAAGGCGCACAGGCAAATTTATGGAGCGAACAATTGTACAATATGCGCCATGTGCAATACATGACATGGCCACGTGCATTATCTGTAGCAGAAACAGTTTGGTCGCCAAAGGAAAAAAAGAATTGGAATCATTTCTTCAGTAAAGTGGAGCAGCATTTTGAAAGATTTGATATTGCAGAAAAAAAATATGCGCCGAGTGTATATGATCCCGCATTCATGTCGAGTTTTACGGCCGACGGAAAGCTGAAGATCGAACTGGATAAAGAAGTGGATGCACTTGATATCTATTATAGTTTTGACAATAGTTTCCCAGACCGGTTCTATCCAAAATATACAGGTGCATTGATCGCGCCGCCGGAAGCCGTTATGTTAAAAGTGGTAACCTATCAAGGTAAAAAACAAGTAGGCCGGATCATTGACATGCCGCTGGCAGAACTAAAAGCCAGGGCGGAAAAAGCGGAGAAGGACAAGAAAAAACAATAATATCAATACAAGATTAAATTAATGTTTAGACCACACCGGATTTATCCTTAATTATAGGAGATGGATGCGTTTACCTATCCCTAGCGAGTCACCGATATCAGATACGCAGTAAAACAAAAAGGGCTTATCGAATGATAAGCCCTTTTGTTTTTGCGTATAACGATTAGTTTGTGCGTTTTACAATAATCGGATCTTCATTCAATCCTTCGATCTTCATTTTATAACCTTCTGAAGTGAGATAGATCATAACGGCAGGTCTGAAGAGATTGGAAAAGATACTGCTGGTTGGACTGTCCTGTTTCCAGGTTTGGCCGTTGGCCATTTTAAAACTGGAGGTGCCGTCCCATCCCTTAAAATCTCCTTCAAACTTTGTTTCAATCACTTCCTGTACCTTATTTACCAAAAGCAATTTGTCCATTCCCTGGATCTTCATTTTATATTTCTTGCCATCCTGGTATACAATGATCTCGGGTTGTGCGGGGTAGCCGGCTTTTTGAATTACTTTGTCATTGATCTCATAGTAATGAAAGTTGCTTGTTTTGATCAAAGTGCCGCGTTCAATGGGCTGTGTTAATAGCTTGAATGTATTGGTGGAGTCAACCATTTTAAGGTTATCGGTACTTTGTGCATTTGCGAACAATACCATCAGGGAAAGGGAACAGATAGCTGTAATTTTTTTCATAAGGGAGTTTTTATAAAAATTTGAGATTGCGTATAGATTAATGATTGTTAAGCTTCTACCATTTCGCGTAGGTACTGATTTTTTTCTTCTTTGAATGCTTTTCGCGGCACTAATCCGAGTAAGCGGAACATGGCATTGTCATCGTCAAATGCGGGATTGGGAGTTGTAAGCAGCTTATCACCCGCAAAAATCGAATTGGCGCCTGCCATAAAACAGAATGCCTGTTCGGCCACACTCATATCATTCCTTCCAGCGCTTAACCGCACCATGGTTTTAGGCATCAGTATTCTCGCGGTTGCGATCATGCGTACCATATCCCAGATATCTACTTTTGTATTTTTCTCTAAAGGCGTACCTGCAATTGGAACCAGTGCATTGATTGGAACGCTTTCCGGATGTTCAGGCATGGTGGCCAGTGTTTGCAGCATTTGTATCCTGTCTTCATGCGTTTCACCAAGACCGATAATGCCACCGCAACAAACGGTTACGCCTGCTTTCCGAACGTTTTCGAGTGTTTGCAAACGATCATCGTATGTACGCGTGGTAATGATCTCGCCGTAATGTTCCTTGCTGGTGTCGAGGTTGTGGTTATAGGCATACAATCCGGCATCGGCCAGTTTCTGTGCCTGGTATTCGGTAAGCATACCCAATGTGCAGCATACTTCCATACCCATTTCATTAACGCCTTTTACCATATCCAGCACACGGTCAAAATCGCGGTTATCTCTTACTTCTCTCCAGGCGGCACCCATACAGAACCGGGTACTGCCGGCTTCCTTCGCTTTTTGCGCGTAAGAAAGTACTTCTTCTTTCTGCATCAGCGCCTGCACATCCACACCTGTACTGTAACGGGCGGCCTGCGGACAATAAGCGCAATCCTCACTGCAACCGCCGGTCTTGATGCTTAACAAAGTACATACCTGTACCTCGGCTGTATCATTGTATTTGCGGTGAAGTGTGGCCGCGCGGTATACCAGTTCAAGTAATGGTGCATCATATATTTCTTTGATCTCTCCGAGGCTCCAGTTATTTCTTATTTCAGTTGACATAGTGACTATTTAATAAGCAAATATAAGTAGCTATTGTTATTCTTTTCTTGTGTTGATATAGCTCCTCCATTTGTCAATTACCTGCTGCATATCATCTGGCAGGGCCGATTCAAACAGCATTTCCTTTTGGGTTACCGGGTGAATAAAACCCAATGTTCTTGCATGTAGGGCGCAACGCGCACAAACCTGAAAACAATTGTCTACAAACTGTTTGTATTTGGTGTAGATAGTGCCTTTGAGAATTTTATCACCGCCATATTCCCAATCGTTAAAAAGGGTATGTCCAATATGCTTCATGTGTACGCGGATCTGGTGGGTGCGTCCGGTTTCCAAAACACATTCCACCAGCGTTACATAATTGAAACGCTCCAACACTTTGTAATGTGTAATGGCATGTTTACCGATTTCCCCTTCGGGGTATACATCAAACATTTTACGGTGCTGCTGGTGGCGGGCGATATGCCCGGTAATGGTTCCTTCCTCTTCCGTTACATCTCCCCAAACCAATGCCACATATTTTCTTTTCACGGTATGATTGAAAAACTGCTTGGCGAGGTGTGCGGCTGATTCGGGTGTTTTGGCAAGAACGATCAGACCGGTTGTATTTTTATCTATCCTGTGTACCAATCCAAAGCGTGGAAGCGTGTCTTCATCCAGTCCCGGGTTCTGCTGTTCCAGGTAATAGGCAACCCCGTTCAGTAAAGTGCCACTGAAATTACCTACACCGGGATGCACCACCATATTGGCTGGTTTGTTCAATACCATGAGAGCGTCATCTTCATACACGATATTGAGCGGGATATTCTCTTTTTTGAGAATGGTATGTTCGGGGTTGATGAGGCTCATCAACAACAATTCATCACCCGGCTTGATCTTATAATTGCTCTTGACCGTTTTTCCGTTAACGGTTACAAACCCGGCTTCAATACCCCGTTGTACTTTGTTGCGGGTGGCGCCTTCCACATGCATTTGTAACCATTTGTCTATCCGCAGCGGTTCCTGCCCCTTATCAATAGTAAAGGTTTTTCGTTCGTAAAGCGTTTCCGAATTTTCTTCCGGCAGGTTATCGATCTCGTCCAGCATCCGGCAAAAATAGCGGTTTGTGGGTATCCGTTGCCAGTTAGGGGTTATCAGTATACAGAATAGCTATTCCTCCAACCTGCTGCCAGGTGCCAACCGGCCACTGATTTATTCCTATTTTTGCAGAATGCAACAGGAAGTACAGTTTCAGGATCTGGGCCGTCAAAGCAGTTACAAAGAAATATGGGACTACCAGGAAAGCCTGTTGAAACAGAATGCAGAACAGAAAGCCGCTTTCCGGCTGGCAGAAGCAGGGACGCTTGCAACGGAAGAGATACCAACGATTCATCACCTGTTATTTGTTGAACACAAACCGGTATATACCCTTGGTAAAAATGGAAAAGAAAGCCATGTGCTGATCAGTGAAGCGGAGCGGGCTGAAAAGCAGATTGAATATTTTCATATCAACAGGGGTGGCGATATTACTTTTCACGGGCCTGAACAATTGGTGGGTTATCCCATCCTGGATCTTGAGAAATTCAAAACAGACCTTGGCTGGTATTTACGCGCACTGGAAGAAGTGATTATTCTTACTATGGCAGAATATGGATTAAAAGGCGACAGAAGTCCTGGTGAAACCGGTGTATGGCTGGATCCGGATAGTAAAGGTAAAGAAAGAAAAATTTGCGCTATGGGTATTAAATGCAGCCGCTGGATAACCATGCATGGCTTTGCTTTTAATGTGAATACCGACCTCAATTATTTTAATTTTATTGTTCCCTGCGGCATCGAAAATAAACAGGTTACCTCGATGGAGAAAGAATTGGGCAGGAAAATACCCATGCATGAGATCAAAGAAAAAGTAAAACGGAATTTCGAAAAAGTATTCGATGCGATATTGGTTAATCGCGTGTAAGCAGGAACTTGTTTTTCTCCTTTAGCTTATCATCTTCGTACAACTCAAAAAAGAACCATCCGGCGTGCACAAAATCTGTTTTATCGAGGATCAGTTCCGGTTCTTTAATGGTTTTGATACTGAATATTTCCGCACCATCCTCTTCATAAAAAACAATATGGTAGCGATGTTGTTTTACCTGTGGCAGCAAAATGGTAACATATCCCCTGGTATTGGTAAATACGTATTCTGAGGGCCTCCATACATACCTGGTAACAAATGGATGTATCGCAATATGCTGGTTGTCTTTGGCAAACAAAGTGTCTTTTGTTCGGGTAGCAACAGAGTCCCTGAACTTTTTATATTGGGCCGGCTCCAATGTCAGTAACAGGCTATCGTTACGGTAAATAAAAACATAAGGCCTGGGTGGTACAACATAAACATGCAACTGTATCCTTGATTCTCCGAATGCGAACAGGGTGTCTTTGGTTTGGGTTTTGATCGAATCTTTGAATTTTAGGTAGGCTTGTTTGGTAAGACTTGCCAATAAAATGTCTTTTTGATAGATGCCAACCATATCTTTTCTGGAAGCAATTGGCACTGGCAGCCATTCAACGGAGCGGGCATTGATCCTGTGCAGTTTATCTTTTGTTTTACTGTTGATGGAATCTTTAAAGCGTTTGTATTCTGATGCATTCAAACTAAATGCAATGGCTTTCTTGATATAGATAGCGGTTACTTCTTTATCGGCGGGATTACTAATTACAGGAGGTGCAACCGGTACCTCTTTTACGGCATCTGTACTAACCGGGATGCTTTCTATCGCAATCGATTTTGTAAAAAAATAGGCACCACCTTCCAATACATAAAATATACGATAGTATGATTTGATGGCTGGCATTGGCTTGTTATCAACAAAACCACTGGTGGCCAGTTCGGGCGAAAGGGAAGAAAAGATGGTCCGGAAATTCTTACTGCTGTCTGCAGAACGCTGAATGGCCAGCTGAATACAATTCCGGTACGGGTTATTCCAACTGATCTGGATTTTTCCTTTGGTAAGTTCTTTCACGGAAAAATCGGGAAGCATATTCTGTGCATTTACAACAGCTGCTATTGCCAATACAATCATCAATGTAAATAATCGGAGGAGGGGCTTCATCTGTTGCAAATATAAAATGAAGCAGCTTATTAAAATGACCTGCTGGCGGAGTTATTTGCAAAAAGCCAGTTGCGTAATCACGGGTTAGAAGTGAAAAAGGTTGTTCTTCGTACTTAATCCATACCAAATTCGTGTTTTGTTCGCTATTTGTTCGCTCCGGCCATTGGTTTTGCGTCTGCAGAGCGAACAAATATCGAACAAACAGCGAAGCAGGGGTATAGAAATAGCGAACAAACAGTGAATCGGGACTGAAGTAATAGCGAATTTGGTACGGACTAAGTATGAAGCGTAAACGAAAAATGACAAAAGCACCGTTCACCCATAAAAAGTACCGTTTAAGAACAAACAAACGAAGTCATTCCTGGAATATCTTCTGGTAAATTATTGGATAATAATAACTTATACTAAACCTGCTAATGGATTAAAATGGTAAAGTATTGGGCGGAAGGGAAGCATTGCCCTGTAAACCGCCGCTGTGGATAATTAATAACCGGCTTCCAGGCATAAAATAGTTTTTGGCTAATAATTGCTTTGTTGCAAACAGGAGCTTAGCAGTATACACAATATCGGTGGGTACTTTTTCTGCTTCCCATAGCTCACGCATAAAAGACAGCAGATTTTCCGGGTGTTTGGCATACCCGCCAAAATGGTAACCCGGTATGATGGACAATGACTTCCGGTTGTCTTCTTCCGCTAACAATGCCCTTACTTCCTGCTCAATGCTGAAATGGTTTTTCAAAACGCTGATACCAACCAGTTGTTGCTTTGGCAAAGCAGCCCTGGTTAATCCCGCCAGCATAGTACCTGTTCCAACAGCACAGAGCAGGTGTGTGTATTGGCTGGTATTTGTAACATTGAGTATACCGGCTGCTCCCATAGCACCGGGTAGTCCATACCCTCCTTCTCTTATCCAGTAAATACCCGGGGAATCATTTGTTTGCATGATAGCCTCTTTATCTGCATACCTACTACGCGCCACAAATTCCAGTTGCATGCCATATAATTCCGCATCGCGAAGGGTAGGAGAAAGCGCAGCGTTTCTTTCTCCCCGTATGTATCCGATGCTTTTCAAACCTGCCTCTTTCGCCGCAAAAGCAATGGCCACAATATGATTGGAATAGGCTCCACCAAAACTGGCAAGCGTTGTTTTGCCCTGCAGCTTTGCATCTTCGAGGTAATATTTTAGTTTGAACCATTTGTTCCCGGAAACAACAGGATGCAACAGGTCCAGCCGTAACAGGTCTACCGTTGTATTTTTATTGGAAAAATGCAAGAGTGATTGAACCTGTATATTATGTAAATTCGCAATCATTTAAAACCTATTTCCGGACCCCGGATACTCTTAATTTAATACGATCATATGAAACCAACGCTTGTGATTTTAGCAGCCGGCATGGCCAGCCGTTACGGAAGCATGAAACAGATACAGTCATTCGGCCCCTCAGGCGAAACTATCATGGATTATTCAATTTATGATGCCATACGCGCTGGATTCGGAAAAATTGTTTTCATCATCCGCGAAGAATTCGCTGAAAATTTCAAAGCCATATTCGAACCCAAACTGAAAGGTAAGATCGCTACGGACTATGTTTTCCAGCATTTGGCTTCTTTTACCGGTAACAGAACCATCCCTTCTGAAAGAACCAAACCCTGGGGTACGGCACACGCGGTACTTTGCTGCAAAGGAAAAGTAAACGAACCTTTTGCCGTGATCAATGCTGATGATTACTATGGCCGTGATGCATTTGTAAAAGCGCAGAATTTTTTAACCACCCAGTGCAATGAGCAAACATATTGTATTGTAGGGTACGAGTTAAAAAACACATTGAGCGATAACGGCAGCGTAAGCCGGGGTGTATGTGATGTAGATGCAAACAATAACCTTACGGATATCAATGAACGCACCAGCATTTTTCGTGGAGAGAATGGTAAAATTACCTATGAAGACAATGGACTGCACGAAGTGCCTGAAGATTGCCTGGTCAGCATGAACTATCTCTGTTTTGCGCCCGGGTTCATTGCCCTGTGTGAAGAACAATTCGGCGTTTTCCTGGATAAGCATATGCACGAACCCAAAGCAGAATTCTTTATTCCTACAGCTACCAAATATTATATCCAGTCGGGCAAAGGCGTTGTAAAAGTAATTCCTACTTCCGCTAAATGGTTTGGTGTAACCTATAAGGAAGATGCGCCTGGTGTTCAGGCAAGTATCAATGCATTGGTGAATGCAGGTGAATATCCTGCTGATCTTTGGGCCTGATCAATACAAACCCAAACATTATTTCATAAAGGAGAAGCCAGCCGCTTTTCCTTTATTTATGCTATTTTGAGATAGAATAATCAGACCGCTTATGTCGCACCCGCATCATGATCTATTTGAAAACAGGAGACAGTTTCAACTGGAAAGACTGATCCTTTTCAGTGATGCGGTATTTGCGATTGCGATAACACTGCTTGTGATTGAAATCAAAGTGCCGGAAATACATTTTGGTACCGGAGTAGATGTTAGCCATGCATTGGCCGAAGCATTAAATGAAAAGAGTGCTGAATTTTTCGGGTTCCTTCTCAGTTTTGCTGTAATTGGCCAGTTTTGGGTAGGTCACCATCGTTTGTTTGGATATGTTACAGACTATGATAGCGGGCTTCTTTGGCTGAACCTGCACATGCTGTTCTGGATTGTACTGGTGCCATTCAGCAGTGCGCTAAACGCACGGTATGGACCATTGGATAGTGTTTGGGAGTGGTACAGTTTTAATATGTTCATGATAGCATTGTCACTCTTCTTTATCTGGCGCTATATCGGGAATCCCAAACGCAAATTATCGCTGCTTGCGAATGATCCCCGTTTGCGTAAAATGGCGGCGGTGCGTAATTTTAGCATTGCAATCATTTTTTTACTCGGACTCTTACTTTGTTTGCCCGGACTAAACATTACTTCGCAGATTGCCCGCTTTATTTATGTGTTGATTTTTCCTGCTATGTGGATCGTAAACAGGAGGTATCGTCTAAAAAAATAGTCCCACATAAACGCGGGACTATAAAACCAAAAATCAACTGTACTCAATTATTTCTTAAACGCCTTCACATAAAACACAGACTCTTCCAGTTTGGTGATCTGTTGTTTTCTATCCATTCCTTTTAAAGAAGAGCGGGAGGGGAGTTTTAATTTTTCAAAAGCGGTATCGTTTTTCTTCAACTCGTCCACCAGCGTATAAATATTTTTCGATTTCACGGCAAAAGCAACACCCTCGGCCTGTGCCTGGCGAGTGCTTAATATACCGATCACTTCACCGTTGTTGTTAAATACCGGACCACCAGAATTACCCGGGTTGGCGCTGATCTGTACCTGGTAAGTAAGTGAATCGCTGTTGTAGCCGGTTCTTGCACTCAGGTACCCTTCGCCATATACAATATCATTCCTTGGGTAACCCAAAGTGAAGATCTGTTCGCCCAAATCAGAATTGACCTTGCGGATCGTATAGGGCAATGATTTCAGTGGTGCATAATCACGATCACTGATCTTCAGGATGGCGAGGTCTTTTTCTGTATCGATATGTGCGATGATGGCATTGAATTCCTGGCCCTTGCTGTTAACCACTACGGCGCCGGAGCCTTTCAATACGTGTGCATTGGTAATGATATATCCTTTGGGATCGATCAAAAAACCAGAACCACCACTGATCACTCTCACATCTACCGGTACCTTGCTTTTTACTTCATTAATCAAAGTGCCCTGGTATTGCTGGTTCTTTTTAATTACATCTACGGCCTTGCTCAGTTGCTCAATCTGGTTACCATTGATAACCGGTGAAAAATAAATCGCCAGTCCGCTGATCACCAAAGCGATCACGCCACCCACTGAAGCGGCAATAGCGGTAACACGTTTGTATTTGTTCCAGATCTGGATCACTTTTCCTTTGGTGGTAAGTTCGCCGCCTTCGTTGATATCGCCACGTTCCAGCAATTTGGCGTGCGAAACCTGTAAGCTGTTGCGCAGGTTGCGGTGAACCGCATAAATATCCATCTGGTGAAGGAACATACTATGTTCTACCACCATCTGGTCTATTTCAGGGGTATTTTTTCGGAGCGTTTCAAAATAAGCACGTTCAGCGGCATCCATATCACCGTTAAGGTACCTTTCGATCGCTTCCAATAGTAAAATGTCGTCCATGGTATTAATCTCCGATATTATATTGCGAGAAGAATAATTTCTTCAACCGCATCAAACATTTGTATTTCTGGTTCTTCGCATTATCTGCGTTGGTATAGCCAAATTCGGCGGCCAACTCCTGCATTCCCATTTTTTTCAGATAATATCCTTCCAATAAGCTTTTACAGGGTTCTCCCAGGCTGTTCATCGCCCGGTCCATGATGGCAAACTCGGCATTCCGTTTTTCGTGTATCTCAAGGTCCTCTTCCACCGGAACAGTCTCATCCAGGCTATCCACCTGGTTCGAATACCTGCCAAGCTGTTGTAACCGTTTAAGCCATAAACGCCTGCATATGGAATACACATAGGTTTTAATTTGACAGGTTAAGACAAATGATTCGCTTTGCGCTTTTTCATACAGGGCGATCATTGCTTCCTGGAAAATATCCCGGGCGTCGTCGTAAGAACCATTATTGTGCAGAATAAAAGCCTGAACCATCGAAAAATTGTCCTTGTAAATGGTCTCGATGGCCTTAGAATCATTCAGCGCCAGTCCTTTCAGTAGTGCTTGTTCGTTCGTGTCGGCTTTCACTGTCTGTGCTTTTAATACTGGAGAGAGGGCAAAAGTAACCCAAAATAGGCCTAAAATTATTTTTTTAAAAACCGGCCGTCCCCGGGTTACCTTTTATCACCTGTGGGTATTAACTATAAATTCACTCACAACAAAACAAATCAAAAATGAAAAAGCTGTTATTCGTTTTAGCCCTGGGCGCTTTCGCTGCCTGTAATTCTGGTGAAACCAAAGCTCCAGCAGGAGATAGCACCAAAGTAGATTCAGTTAAAGCTACAGTAGATACTACTGCTAAAGCTGCTGATACTACCAAAGCTGCTGTTGATACTACTAAGAAGTAATTATCCGAAGCTCGTGCGTTAGAAATTGTGCGACTTAGCTTGCCGGTCAGGAACAGCTTATCAAACTTTTTTTCATATGGCAAGCAATCGTTAGAAGCCGCTCCGTTTCCACGGAGTGGCTCTTTTTTTGCCCGGTCGGACCGCTAAAGCGGGCTGACCGGTTTAACTAAGGTTTGTTAGCATAATATTTTTTTTGATTTGGTGTTAGTGAATACAATCAATGCTTATATTTGACTCAGAATGAAACAAACCATCGCAAATACTTTTTATTTTTTCTTTTATTACTTCTTTGAAAAAAGGAGCCGGGTAGTATTTGCCAAAGCATAAAAAAGCTAAAAACAAATTAAGATACGATCCCGGCCCAATTGGCCGGGATTTTTTTTGGCACTACATACCCCGAGGGGGAATAAAAAAAGAGAGACAAAAATGAATACCTCTACTAAACAAGATAAACTTACTAACTCCCCTTTCAGGGGGCAGGGGGGTGAAATAACAGGGATCTGCATCCAGGGTTACGAAGGAAGTTTTCACCAGGTAGCGGCACGTTCTTTTTTTGGAAAACAGGTAGAAGTGATTCCCTGCGCTACTTTCCGCGATCTGGTTCGCATTTCCCTGGATAAAAAACAATCTGCAGGCGGTATCATGGCCATTGAAAATTCTATTGCCGGCAGTATCCTTCCCAATTATAACCTGTTACAGAAAAGCAAGCTAAAAGTGATTGGTGAGGTATATCTCTCCATCAGCCAGAACCTGATGGTTAACCCGGGGGTACAACTGGAAGATATCAAAGAAGTACATAGTCACCCGATGGCCATTCTGCAATGCCTGGATTACCTGGAAAAATATGGCTGGAAACTGGTTGAAACAGAAGATACCGCTTTAAGTGCCAAACATATTCACCAGAAACACAGCAAACATGCAGCCGCCATCGCCAGCAAACTGGCCGCTGAATTGTTTGAGATGGATGTGATCGCTCCCAATATTCAAACACAGAAAAATAATATAACCCGTTTTTTAGTATTGAAGAGAGAAGCAGAAGCAATCGAAGTTGCGAATGCGGATAAAGCCTCTATTTATTTTCAAACCAATCACTCCAAAGGCATCCTTGCAAAAGTGCTGGCAAAGATCGCCGAAGGTGGTATCAATCTGAGCAAATTACAGAGTATGCCCATACCCGGGAGTAATTTTAAATATGGATTTTATGCGGACATGGATTTTGAATCGCGCAAACAATTTGAATCAGTAATGAGTTCGATAGAATCGCTTACCAACAGCGTTAAAATATTCGGTGTATACAAAAATGGAAAACTTGTAAAAGGATAATCATGACAGTTGCTACTTCCAAAAGATTAGATGGTATTGGGGAATACTATTTTTCGCAGAAACTGCGCGAGATAGATGAACTTAACAGGCAGGGGAAAAATATCATTAACCTCGGTATTGGCAGTCCCGATCTGCCACCCCATCACGATGTGGTAAAAGTATTGCAGGAAGAAGCCGCCAAACCGAATACACATGCGTATCAGAATTACAAAGGCTCGCCCATCTTTCGCAAAGCGATCGCCGACTGGTATGCCAAATGGTATTCGGTTGAATTGAATCCGGATACAGAAATCCTGCCATTGATCGGTAGTAAGGAAGGGATCATGCATATCTGTATGACTTATCTGAACGAAGGTGATGAAGCCCTGATCCCCAATCCCGGTTATCCTACGTACAGTAGTGCCGTGAAATTAGCCGGAGGCAAAGCCGTAGCGTATGAAATGAAAGAAGAAAACAACTGGGCACCCGATTTTGAAACGCTGGGAAAAAAAGACCTGAGTAAAGTGAAACTGCTTTGGGTAAATTATCCGCATATGCCAACCGGGCAATTGCCAACCAGGGTTTTGTTTGAGAAAATCGTAGCGTTCGGAAAGAAACATGATATACTGATCTGTCACGATAATCCGTATAGTTTTATCCTGAACGATACGCCGATGAGCTTATTAAGCGTAGAAGGTGCCAAAGAAGTAGTGATTGAATTGAACTCATTGAGTAAAAGCCAGAACATGGCCGGATGGAGAGTGGGCATGCTTTGTGGTGACAAAGAAAGAATTGATGAGATACTGCGGTTTAAAAGCAATATGGACAGCGGCATGTTTCTTCCCGTACAACTTGCGGCCGCCAAGGCTTTGAGCCTAGGACAGGAATGGTACGATGATATCAATGCCATCTACAAACAGCGCAGGGAAAAAGTATTTGAACTGCTGACCCTGCTCGATTGCGATTACTCGAAAACGCAGGTTGGCATGTTCGTTTGGGCAAAGATTCCCGCAAAATATAAAACCGGTTATGAACTGAGTGATGAAGTATTATACAACTCAAACGTATTCATTACCCCCGGTGGAATCTTCGGATCTGCGGGAGGCGGGTACATCAGGGTGAGTTTGTGTGGAAGTGTGGAAAGGTTTGAAGAAGCGATCAGAAGAATTAGTAATTAATAATTAGGCGTTAATAATTATGAACGCATAATTATAAGCCACTCTTTATTGAATACTTCTCAATTACTAATTACTAACTATTAATTACTAATTAAAAATGACCATTACAATAATAGGTATCGGCCTCATCGGTGGTTCAATGGCATTGACATTGAAGGAAAAAGGTTTTGCCAGTAAAGTAATTGGGGTGGATGCCAGTGACGCGCACTGTAAAAAAGCATTGGAGCTGGGATTGGTTGACGAGATCAAAACGCTGGAAGCTTCCATTCGCGAATCGGACCTGGTAATACTGGCTACGCCCATTAATGCCGCCGAAGCTTTATTGCCATTGATCATGCAGGCAGTAGATAAACAAGTTGTGATGGATGTAGGCTCAACAAAGAAAGTTATTTGCGAATCTGCCTCCCAATTCAAAAACCGTGGTCGGTTCGTAGCCACGCACCCCATGTGGGGTACCGAGTACAGTGGTCCCGAAGCTGCAGTAAAGGGAGCCTTTGAAAACAAAGCCACGGTAATCTGCAGCAAGGAAGACAGCGACACAGATGCCGTAGCACTGGTTGAAAAAGTATATGGATTACTGGGTATGCACCTTGTGTACATGAATGCAGCGGATCACGATGTGCATGTGGCATATGTGAGTCATATTTCACATATTACTTCTTTTGCGCTGGCCAATACGGTATTGGAAAAAGAAAGAGAAGAAGATGCCATTTTTGAACTGGCCAGTGGTGGTTTTGAAAGTACGGTGCGACTGGCCAAGAGTAATCCGGCCATGTGGGTGCCAATTTTTATGCAGAACAAAGACAATGTGCTGGATGTGCTGAACGAGCATATTGCCCAGTTACGCAAGTTTAAAGCCTGCCTGGAGAAGGAGAATTATGAATATTTGGGCGAATTGATAGAGAAAGCGAATGGGATCAGGCGAATTTTAAAATAACGTCATTGCGAGGAACGAAGCAATCTGAGCTTTAAGACACAGGCTGCTTCGTTCCTTGCAGTGACGGTGAATCTCGTCAGGCGTGAGGAAAAGAGCAATAACTCACGATTCACGCCTCACCACTCACGTAAAAGCTGCCAGGAGCTGCGAAAGTACAAGTGTGCGACGCAACAAAAGCTGAAATCCGCGCCATTGCTGGGTTTCAAACAAAAAACAGGCAAAGAGGCATATAAAAAGTACCTTTGCGCCAAATTTTTTATTACATGACGACATTTGAAGCGTTGGGAATTGATGCTAGATTGATTCAGGCAACGGACGAGTTGGGGTATGTGAACCCAACCGCAATACAAGAACAGGCAATCCCCGTATTGCTGAGTGGCACCAAGGACTTTATTGGCCTGGCGCAAACGGGAACCGGCAAAACAGCGGCTTTTGGCCTGCCTTTGCTGCATATTATTGATGCCGCGGCAAGATATCCGCAGGCGCTGGTGGTTTGTCCTACAAGGGAACTCTGCCTGCAGATCGTGAAAGAAATAGAGCTCTTTAAAAAATACATGACCGGTGTTTCTGTGGTGGCCGTGTATGGCGGTGCATCTATCGGTTTACAGATCCGTGACCTGAAAAGGGGCGTACAGATCGTAGTGGCCACACCGGGTCGTTTGATTGACCTGATCGAAAGAAAGGCCATCAACCTGGAACAGATCAAATATGTGGTGCTGGATGAAGCGGATGAAATGCTGAACATGGGTTTCCAGGACGATATCGAATTTATCCTGAAGAACACACCGGCACGCGAAAGTACCTGGCTCTTCAGTGCTACCATGCCACCCGAAATACGCAAGGTGAGCAAGAAGTACATGAAGGATCCGAAAGAAGTTACGGTTGGTAAAGTAAACACTTCCAACAAAAGCATCGATCACCAGTACTACGTTACAACGGCGCAACACCGCTATGAAACATTGAAAAGGATCATCGACTTTAACCCGGGTATTTATGGGATCATTTTTACCCGTACTAAAATAGATGCACAGGAAATTTCTGAGCGTTTAACAAGGGAAGGATATGATATCGATGCATTGCATGGCGATTTGACACAGCAGCAGCGTGACCGCGTAATGGGACAATTCCGCGATAAGAGTCTGCAACTGCTGATCGCTACCGATGTGGCGGCACGTGGTATTGATGTACAAGGCATCACACACGTAATAAACTATGAGTTACCTGATGATGTGGAGATCTATACGCACCGAAGCGGCCGAACCGGTCGTGCCGGTAACCAAGGGATCTGTATCTCGATCGTTCATGCGAAAGAGATGTACAAATTCAAACAGATCGAACGCATCAACAACTCGCAGTTTCATAAACTGGATATACCAAGCGGTAAAGATGTTTGCAGAAAACAATTCTTTGCTTTCATGGATAAATTATTATCGGCCGATATCAGTCATGGAGATTATGAAACCTATGTTCCCATGCTGGCAGAAAAATTTGCCGATGTAAGCAAGGAAGATGTACTGAAACGAGTAGCAGCGATGGAGTTTGACCGGTTCTTGAAATACTATGAGAATTCGGAAGATCTTAACCTTCGCGAAAGAAGCAAAAGAGATGCCAACGACAGGACTGAGCCAAGAAGAAGAGATGACAGAAGCGAAGGACGTGGTGATAGTCGCAAAGAATATACCCGTGGGGGTGGAGGCAATAGCCGTTTGTTTGTGAACCTGGGAACCAAAGACGGATTCTTTAAAGCCAGCTTTCTCCAATTCATTTTGGATATGAGCGATCTGAAGAAAGAAGTCTTGGGTAAGATAGATATGAGAGATATGAACAGCTGGATTGAGATTGATAAAGGCGCTGCGCAGCAAATGATCCGTTCACTGGACGGCAAAAGCTATAAAGGCAGAAGGATCCGTATGAATGATGCGGATAGTGGAGGCCCGGCTGGATTTTCGAAAAAGCCAAGAAGAGGAGAAGGATAATTTTAATTAATAATTAGTAGTTAATAATTAATAATTATCTGAAGCCTGCAGCTATTAACTGAAATAACAAACAACAATAAAATAATTAATAATTACAGATCCAATTACTAATTATTAATTACTAATTATTAATTAACTATGGAGCAAGCAATCGAACAAACAACAGCAGTGGAAGCATTGTTGAAAAAACGTCCACTCATTATTTCCGGTCCCTGCAGTGCAGAAACAGAAGAGCAGGTTATGCAAACGGCAGTCCGTTTGGCAGCAACCGGTAAAGTAGATATCCTGCGTGCAGGTATCTGGAAACCGCGTACCCGCCCGGGAAGTTTTGAAGGTATTGGAACCAAGGGCTTACCCTGGTTACAAGCCGCGCGTAAAGCGTCTGGTTTACCTGTAGCAGTGGAAGTAGCCACCGGAAAACAAGTAGAGGATGCATTGCATTTTGATGTGGATGTTCTTTGGATCGGTGCACGTACAACCGTTAACCCATTCAGTGTACAGGATGTAGCTGATGCATTGCGTGGTGTGGATGTACCCGTATTGATTAAAAACCCAATCAATCCCGATTTGGAACTATGGATCGGAGCAATGGAGCGTGTACAGAAAGCCGGTATTAAAAATGTAGGACTGATACATCGTGGTTTTAGTTCTTATGGTAATACAGAATACCGTAACGCACCTATGTGGCATCTTGCAATCGAAATGAAACGCCGTTACCCCGAACTCTTACTGATCAACGATCCTTCTCATATTTGTGGAAGAAGGGATATATTATTGGATGTAGCGCAAACCGCGATCGATCTGGATTTTGATGGTTTGATCATTGAAAGCCATATTGATCCTGACAATGCCTGGAGCGATGCCAAACAGCAGATCACTCCTGAAAAACTGGGTGAAATGATCAGCAGTATCCGCTGGAGAAATGAAGACGTGGCTTCCGCAGAATACCATGCTGCACTGGAAAAATTACGCCAACAGATCAATAACCTGGATGATGAACTGATGCAGATCCTGAGCCAGCGTATGAAAGTGGCGGAGAATATTGGCCAGTACAAAAAAGACAATAACATTACCATCCTGCAAACCAACCGCTGGAACAGTATCCTTGAAAGGGCATTTGCCAAAGGCGAGAAACTGGGACTGAGCAAAGAGTTTGTGACCAAGTATTTTGACGCGGTGCACATGGAAAGCATTAATCACCAGAACAAGATCATGAACTCATAATTAGCGAATTGATGGATTAGCGGATTGAGGAATTTATTTCCAGTCCGTTAATTCATCATCCGCAAATCCGTTAATTAATCCTCCCGTGAAGAAAAAGAGTTTCACATTCTCCAGCACTACTGTCAATTATTATTTCGAAGCAGATTTTTCTTACATAGAAAAACTGGCCCCGAAAGAAAACGCCGTGATCATTACGGATGAAAATGTTTTTGCCAAGCATAAAAAGAAATTCAAGGGCTGGAATACGATTGTATTAAAAGCCGGCGAGGCATATAAGATTCAGCCAACAGTAGATGGAGTGATCGCACAATTGCTTGCTTTTGGTGCCGATCGCAAAACAACACTGATTGGCGTAGGCGGCGGTGTGGTAACAGATATTACGGGCTATGTAGCCGGCATTTATATGCGTGGCATTCGTTTTGGGTTTGTGCCAACTTCCTTACTTGCCATGGTGGATGCATCTATCGGTGGTAAGAACGGAATTGATGTGGGTGTGTATAAGAATATGGTAGGACTGATCAGGCAGCCGGCATTTTTGCTGTTTGATATTTCGTTCCTTGGTTCATTACCCAAAGCCGAATGGCAGAACGGGTTTGCAGAGATCATCAAACATGCATGTATCAAAGATGCCGTGATGTTTCGGTTGCTGCAGAAACACAAACTGAGCGATTTTCAGAAAAATGAAAAACTGCTGACCTCATTGATCGAACAGAATGTTTTGATCAAAACCAAAGTGGTAGTGAGTGATGAATTTGAACAGGGTGAACGTAAGTTGCTCAATTTTGGTCATACACTGGGTCATGCGATTGAGAATATGTATGAGCTCAGTCATGGACAGGCTATCAGCATTGGCATGACCTATGCCGCAATCATGTCGCAACAGCTAAAACATTTTACCGGCGCAGAACTGATCGTACAGGTATTGGAGAAATACGGCTTACCCACTTTCGCTAAATTCAATACGAAAAAAGCATTTAAGGTATTGCTGATGGATAAGAAAAAAGACAATGTAAGCATCAATTATATCCTTCTCGAAAAGATCGGGAAGGGGGTGGTGCAGCCTTTATTGCTTGTTCAGCTCCAGGATATTTTTAAACAATTCGGTAAATAAACGGATCCGCCGATCCGATATCCGCAATTTCTTTTCAAGATGATCGTAACCATATATCCCTCCCAACTATCAGGAACCATTCATGCCGCAGCCAGCAAAAGCAGTATGCAACGTGCCTGTGCGGCAGCTTTGCTTACGGTTGGCGAAACGACTTTGGTAAATCCCGGCAACAGCAACGACGATCTTGCAGCTATTGATGTAATTCAGAAACTCGGTGCAGAAATTGTTTTTGCAGAAAATGGTAACCTGGTTATCAGGTCGCAGGGCATCCATCCCAAAAATAAGGAAGTGAATTGTGGCGAGAGTGGATTGGGTATCCGCATGTTCACACCCATTGCGGCATTAAGCGATGGACCCATTACATTAAATGGAAGCGGCAGCTTATTAACCCGCCCCATGGATTTTTTTGATGACATCCTTCCAAAACTTGGTGTAACCATCAAATCAAACAACGGGAAACTTCCGTTGCAGATACAGGGCCCTTTACAACCAACCAATATTGAAGTAGATGGTTCACTGAGTTCTCAGTTCCTTACCGGCTTGCTGATGGCATTTGGTGCCGCCGGTGCCAATAATGTTACCATTTCGGTAAAGGATCTTAAAAGCAAACCTTATATTGATCTGACCCTACAGGTAATGAAAGAATTTGGTTGGGAAGTAGAAAATAAAAACCACAAAGAATTCTGTTTCAACAAATCCATTCAAAATTCAAAATTCAAAATTCAAAATTATACAGTTGAAGGAGACTGGAGTGGTGCTGCATTCCTGCTGGTAGCAGGTGCTATTGCCGGCCCCATCACCGTAAAAGGATTGGATGTATACTCTACCCAGGCCGATAAAGCCGTTTTACAGGCTTTGGCCGATTGCGGATGCCAGTTGTCAATTCGTCCTGATGAAATTGAAATAGGCCCCTTGCCTATGAAAGCCTTTCATTTCAATGCTAACGATTGTCCCGACCTCTTTCCGCCATTGGTGGCCCTTGCTGCTTATTGCGAGGGAACCACTGTGATTGAAGGAGTGAAAAGACTGGCACATAAAGAAAGTGACCGCGGACTTACATTACAGCAGGAGTTTGCTAAATTGGGCATTGAAATCAACCTGCAGGATGATTTGATGTTAATCAAAGGCGGAACAGGTGTTAAAGGAGCGATAACGCATTCGCGTCACGATCACCGGATAGCCATGGCATGTGCCGTTGCCGGATTAAAAGCAAATGGGGGCGTAACGGTTGAAGAAGCGGAAGCCATCAATAAATCCTACCCTGATTTTTATGGTCATCTTAAAAAACTGGGAACAACTATACTATAACAGTTTTGGGTTTGGATACTAAAAATTCAAAATTCAAAATTCAAAATTCAAAATTCAAAATACATTGAACAGTTTCGGCCGCATATTCCGTATCCATATTTTTGGCGAATCGCATGGCGAATCCGTTGGATTGGTCATTGACGGCTGTCCCGCGGGTTTACCACTTTCCGTAGCAGATTTTATAGAAGACACTGAACGTAGGAAAGGTGGTGTTCAAAAAGGAACCACGCCCAGGAAAGAAGATGATATTCCTATTTTTAAAAGTGGGCTGTTTAATGGACATACTACTGGTGCGCCCATAACTATCCTTTTCGAAAATAACAATACCCGCAGCGGCGATTATGAAAAGCAACGCGCTGTTCCCCGTCCGGGACATGCCGATTTTACCGCCCATGCCAAATACGGTGGTTTTGAAGATTTCAGGGGTGGGGGGCACTTCAGTGGCCGTTTAACCGTTTGCCTTGTTGCCGCCGGTGTAATCGCCAAAAAACTGCTGAAAGGAATCGATGTAAAATCTACTATACTTGAAATAGGCGGGGAGACCGATCTGGAAAAAGGATTGGATAAAGCCATCGAAGCCAAGGATAGTATTGGCGGAATTGTGGAATGCCGGGTAAACGGATTACCGGTAGGGTTAGGGGAGCACTTCTTTGACTCAGCTGAGTCATTACTGGCGCATGCCGTTTTTGCCATCCCTGCAGTAAAAGGAGTGGAGTTCGGAGCTGGTTTTGCCGCCGCCAGGATGTTTGGAGTGGATCATAACGATCCAATACTGGACAATACCGGTAAAACCAGTACCAATCATGCAGGAGGGATCGTGGGAGGTATTACAAATGGTAATGAGCTGATTTACAGAATAGTTGTAAAACCTACTTCGTCAACACCTAAAGAACAAATCACCCTGAATTGGGAAACCAATACCACGGAACCTTTCTCTGTAAAAGGCAGACATGATCTCTGCATCGCCTTACGGGTACCTGTAGTGCTCGAAGCCGTAACGGCCATGGTACTTGTTGATCTGATGCTGCTTAACCAACGAATCAGTCCCATACTGGCTAAATAGCCGGTACAATAATAAAGCCCCATAGCTCGTTTTATATTTTACGATTGCTTACATAACCAGAAACAATGGAATCAGATTACATATACCATATTACTACCCGCGAACAATGGACCGAAGCTGAGCGCTTAGGGCATTACGATTCAGATACCCTGGCTACAGAAGGGTTTATTCACTGCAGTACAGAGCCGCAGGTTGCCGGTGTGCTGGATAGGTATTACCGTGGCAGAACCGGCCTGATAAAACTGAAGATCGAAAAAAACAAAGTGGAACGCCCCCTGATTTTTGAATTAGCCGGTTCCATTAATGAAGTATTCCCCCATATTCATGGGGCCCTTAACCTGGATGCCGTGGTTGAAGTATCAGAGATCTGATGCTATGGTAAGATCCAGTCTGTATACACCCGCTCCCCCCAGTATACATAATTGGCTTTTTTCTGGTAATGCGTGCCACTTAGTATGGTATGAATAAAGCCGTTTCTTGCTACCTGTTCTGTGTGGTATATTTTTCCTTCATTATTGGTTTTCAAATAAATATCTACCCTCTTTGATAAAGCCGTGTAATGAATCAGGCTGGTATCCGCCTGGTAGGTGAACCGGAAAGATTCTTCCAGCTTTCTTTGCATCAGTTTAGTGCGGTACCAGGTGCCGCCCGTTGGGCTAACCAGGGGTTTGCCATTGAATATTACCACGCTGTCGTTGTAAGCCAGCACATTTAGAAAGTGTTTTTTGGAGGAGGACAACCAATCTGCCAGTTTTTTGGTATGAAGAGAATCTTCATACCCATAGTCGCTGTCTATAAAGGCGATCCTGGTTATCTGAGCAGGAATACGATCCACAGCATCCAGGTAGCCAAAAATAAAGCTACCGCCGCCACTATGGCTGTTTAGTACTACATCGGGCTTGTAGCGCTCGAAAATGCCTGTAACGGAGTCTACGATCCGCTTGATCTCTGCCGGCCCGTTCGGCTGTTGCTTTTTCCAGGCAGGCCAGCTTTTCAGTTCATTGGCCATATAGGCAACGATCACATTCCTGTCGCTCATTACTTTCCTTAAATACCTTGTCTGAGCCGCAATGTGTTGAATATCATAGTGCCAGTCATCGATACTTTGTATTTGTTTTCCCCTTGTCCATTCAATACTGTTGCCATTCGGAAGGGCAAAAAAGATTAATAGGGTCTTTTTTTTGGGGCTTAATAATTCGGGAGGGCCGGGCAGGTCAATTTCGATAAGGGTTTTATTGGATGGGTTGGTAAGTCGGATCTTGACTTCTTTATTTTCTTGCCCGGAGACATAATTACCCCATGGGGACAATAGAAATAAAGCGAATAGTAAATGTCTGGCCAGGCTAAATGGGGCAGTACGTAAATAAAATGAAATTCTTAATATTGTATTGATTTCCAATTTATTATTTTAATTTATATTGAATTAATATTTATATAAATACAGATTTTTGGCACAATGTTTGGCAACACAGGCTGTTTTCAATTTTATAAAAACCGGGCTCAAACCTGATTTTATCCATATGGTTTACCTATTTTACCCATGCAGGTATTTCAGGATACCGGTTCAAATTACATATTCATGCTGAAAAAGATCGTTTCGGTCATATCATTTGTTATCCTTTCCTTTTCACTGCAGGCGCAGGTGGATACAGCCGCCGCCCAGAATATCGATCGAATGCCCGCAGATTCTTTCCGGACTGTGAGAAAAGCATTGCTGGGTACCGCCGGTACCTACAGCAGCAAGGCAGAGGGCACCAAAACCGCCAGTGGCGAAATCTTTTCAAACAAGGAGCTTACGGGGGCATGTAACGCATTTCCATTGGGAACCTGGATCAAAGTAACCAACCGGAAGAATGACCGCTCAGTACTTGTTCGCATTAATGACCGTACTTCCAAAAAGAAAACAGCCCCGATTATTGAACTTAGCCGATCCGCTGTTGAAAAATTAGGCTTCTTAAAAACAGGTACAACTAAAATTAAAATACAAGAAGTCGATACAAGTAGCTATTTATCAAATAGAAATCCTGATACCCTAATTAAAGTTGAAGTAATCGCACCTCGTAAGGATACAAGTATAACGCTCAATGCATTTAAACCTAAAGGGAAGCCGATTACCGGTATTGCCAGCTTTTACAGTGCCAACCTGGACGGTACTAAAACAGCTACGGGTGAACGCTACCGGAACAAAAAGCTTACTGCAGCAAGCAATAATTTTAAGCTGAATACATGGGTAGAGGTTACCAACCTGAAAAATAATAAGTCAGTTGTTGTACGCATCAACGACAGAATGCACCCGCGGATGAAAAAGAGAGGTCGCGTGGTAGACATGAGCGGAGATGCAGCCGCTATCCTGGATTTTAAGGATGCAGGGCTTACCAAAGTGAAAGTGCAGGAAATCGAATTCGTAAAGGATACCCTGGTTCGACAACAGGGTGTGGATACTTTATTGGCGATAAAAGATTCGCTGACGGTAAAAGACAGCCTGCTGGTACACCCGGATTCAACTGCGGCGAATGCAGTAAAAGACGATAATATTGTTTACGGGATTGCCAGTTTTTACAGTTCCAACCTGGATGGTACCAAAACATCGACAGGAGAAACCTACCGAAACAATAAAATGTCTGCAGCAAGCAATCATTTCAAGCTGAATACATGGGTAAGGGTGACCAACTTGAAAAATAACAATTCCGTCATATTAAGAATAAATGACAGAATGCACCCCCGTATGAAAGCAAAGGGCAGGGTAGTGGACCTGAGCAGGCTCGCTGCCAGTAAGCTTAACTTTATTAAAAGCGGCCTGGTAAAGGTAAAAGTGGAAGTGGTAGAAAAAGGAACTCTGAACTAAATGGGTATAATATAAACTTATCTTAATTTTTAAAAGTCAGATTCTGACTGTATTTTTGTTTCATATATACTAAAACTCGCATTATGAAGAAAATTCTTTTTTCCCTGATAGCTGTTGCCGTAACGGTGGGGTCATTCGCCCAAACTGCACCCAGCTATAAAAAAAGACCCACGTTGGCTGTGAATTTCTTTTTGAAAGACATGAACACAGCAGACCTTATTGACCACACTTCCCTGGCAAACGTTTTGGCCAACGGCAAATGGACAAAAGTTAGAGACATGTCACCCGGCCTTGGTTTACAGTACATGGAAGGCCTGACCGATCGTCTTGATTTTTCCGGTGGATTAAGAGGTTCTTTTGTCAAATACCCTTTCTCATACAAATCAGGTGTAACCGCTACCGGAGACAGTAAGTTTTTTATGGAAACTTCTGCCAGTCTGAATTTAAAACTGCTGTCAGACAAGTACTTTATGGTTCCTTATTTTACATTGGGCGTAGGCGCATTTATGTATAGTGGAACTTATTTTGGTGCTTATATGCCAACCGGCCTTGGTTTACAATTCAACGTGGGTGAAGGAACCTTTATTCATACCCTGTTCGAATATGATGCCAAAATTTCTAACCTGGCTACCAACCACCTGGCTTATTCCATTGGTATTGGTTCTCCTTTAAAAGAAAAGAAAGAAGTTCCTGTTGTGGTTCCACCGCCACCACCCCCTCCGCCTGCTGTTGAAAAAGATACTGATGGCGATGGTATACTTGACAAAGATGATAAATGTCCTACCGTTCCTGGTGTTGCTAAATACAATGGCTGCCCAGTACCTGATACGGATGGAGATGGCATCAATGACGATAACGATAAATGCCCTACTGTAAAAGGTATCGCCAAATATGATGGCTGTCCGATTCCAGACCGCGATCATGATGGTATTAACGATGAAGAAGACAAATGTCCGGATGTACCAGGTGTGGCCCGTTACCAGGGTTGCCCTATTCCAGACCGCGATCATGATGGTATCAATGATGAAGAAGACAAATGCCCTGATGTACCGGGTGTGAGAGAAAACAATGGTTGTCCTGTTATCAAAGAAGAAGTGGTTAAGAAAGTAGCCGCCAGTGCAAAAAATATTTTCTTTGCAACCGGAAGTGCTAAACTCTTGCCTAAATCTTTCAAATCATTGAATGATGTAGCTGCTATCCTGAAAGAAGATGCGGCCCTGAAGCTGGATATTGAAGGTCATACAGATAATACCGGTAGCGATAAGATCAATAATCCTTTGAGCCAGAATCGTGCAAAAGCAGTTTACGATTACCTGACTACCAAGGGTGGTGTTGATGCTTCAAGAATGGCTTCCGAAGGATACGGATCCTCTAAACCAATTGCTGATAATAAAACAGCAAAGGGACGTGGCCTGAACCGTCGCGTAGAAATGAAACTGAAATATTATTAATAGACCAGCTTTCAGATAAGAAAAGGGCTATCATTTGATGATAGCCCTTTTTTATTGCTGAAATTACCAATCGAGAATTAAATAATATTCACTTCTCTTTCCAGCAGAACGCCAAAACGTGTGAATACACTCTCGATAACAGATTGCGAGAGCGCATATATATCGGTTCCTGTAGCCTTGCCATAGTTTACCAATACGAGTGCCTGTTTATCATAACAGCCCGCATCACCATTGCGGTATCCTTTCCAGCCGCATTGTTCAATCAGCCAGCCGGCGGCCAGTTTGGTTTCATTTTCCCCTGCCGCATAGCCCGGAATGGTTGGAAATTTTTCTTTTAAAGCATCATAGAAAGAGGAAGCAATAACAGGATTCTTAAAGAAACTGCCCGCGTTACCCGTTACAGCCGGGTCAGGAAGCTTGCTGCTCCGGATCTGAATAACCGCCTGAGAAATAGCCCGGATGGATAATGTTGTTATGTTCATTTTTTTCAGCTCCTGCTCAATGACACCATACGTAGTATGAAATTGAGCATGCTTGCGTAACCGGAAAGTAACATTCAATATTACATATTGTCCCTTATATTGTTTCTTGAATACGCTTTCGCGGTAACCAAATGCGCAATCGCTCAGGCTGAATGTTTGTATGGTATGCCTCTGCAGATGATAAGCTTCCAGTTCATAAAATACATCTTTGATCTCAACACCATAGGCTCCTATGTTCTGCATAGGAGAAGCACCTACATTGCCGGGAATCAAACTCAGGTTTTCCACGCCGGCATAATTATTTTCAATGCAGTACAAAACAAACCTGTGCCAGTTTTCCCCGGCAGAAGCTTTTACATAGAAATGATCTGCATCTTCTTTCACCAGCTCAATGCCTGTGAGCTGGTTCCTGAGAATAAGTCCATCAAAGTTTTTCGTAAACAATACATTACTCCCGCCACCGAGGATCATTTTTGTAACACCGGGTTTAAGAAATGAATCTGTAAGCAATGACTGTAATTCTTCGACAGATGTAAAAGCGGCAAAATACTTTGTCGCAACATCGATCCCAAAGCTATTATAAGGCTTGAGCGATATGTTTTCTGAAATGGGCATCTGGCTTAGCTTATATGGGATCCACATCCGGCAAAATGGTTACGCCGCGATATCGTTTATTGGTTTGTATGATGATTGTTTGCTGCTGTATTTCTCTCTTACAAAGATTGATGCGTTTGGCATCTTTGGGCAATTTGATCAGGATCTCCCATAAGTATTGGTTACGTACTCTGTCTACTACAGGTTGTGCCGGTCCATTGCATTCCGCGCCAAAATCAGCTTTCAATCCCTGCATCATGATATGGGCTGCTTCCTCGGCAAGGTGTTTTTCTTTGTGCTTGAAGACAACCTGTATCAATCTCGTAAAAGGCGGGTAATCAAATTGCCTCCGGATGCCGATCTCGTAGTGAAACAGTTTGGAAAAATCATGTTCTTTTACAAACTGAAGCACCGGATGCACAGGGTTACTTACCTGAACCAATACATTTCCTTTCCCGTCCTTTCTTCCGGCACGACCACTTACCTGTTCCATCAACTGAAAAGCTCTTTCATTTACCCTGAAATCGGTAAAGTTCAATATGCCATCGGCATCAATGATGCCAACCAGATTTACATGTTCAAAATCCAGTCCTTTTACAACCATCTGCGTTCCTACCAGTATATCGATCCTTTGTTGTTCAAATAATTTGATCAGTGCATCGTGATCGTTCTTTCCTTTCACACTGTCGTAATCCATCCGCGAGATCTTTGCATGCGGGAAAGCTTCCGATACCAGTTCCTCAATCTTTTCCGTTCCAAAATTCTTTTGCGTGAAATGATGACTTCCACAAGCTGCACAGGTATTGATCACGGGATAAGAAGTACCGCAGTAATGGCAAGACAGACTATTCTTTGCCTTGTGATAAGTAAGTGTTACATCGCAGTGCTGGCATTGCGGTATCCAGCCACAGGTATTGCAAATGAGATAAGGCGAATAGCCTCTTCGGTTCTGGAAAAGAATCACCTGTTTTTTTTGTTGCAGGGATGTCTCAATTGCTTCGATCAGTTGCGGTGTCAACGCGATCTTTCCTTTTTCCTTGGTGTGTATTTTTTTGAGATCAATGATGCTGATCTGTGGTAATTCAACCTGGCCGTACCTTTCATCCAACCTTACCAATCCATATTTATTTTGTTCACAGTTGTAATAACTTTCAATGGAAGGCGTAGCGCTGCCCAGCAATACATTGGCATTGTTCAAGGCGGCATAATAAATAGCGGCATCCCTTGCATGGTACCTTGGCGCGGGATCCTGTTGTTTATAGGATGCATCATGTTCTTCATCTGCGATGATTAATCCCAGGTCCTGAAAAGGAAGAAAAAGAGAAGAGCGCGCACCCAATACCACTTTGGTTTCCCCGTTCTTTATCCTGTTCCAGATCTCTACACGTTCATTAGGGTTGAATTTGGAATGGTAGATCGCAATGTATCCACCAAAATGTTTCTGCAATCTGCGTATGATCTGAGAAGTAAGCGCAATTTCGGGAAGCATGTATAAAACCTGTTTCCCTTTCGCAATGTATTCTTCAATGAGCTTGGTGTAGATCTCTGTTTTACCACTGGCGGTAACCCCATGCAACAAACAAACCGGCTTCTCTTCAAAACTTTTTCTGATGGCTGTGAGGCATTTATCCTGCGCAGCCGATAAAGTAAAATCAATCTGTATATTCCTTGGTAACTGGCGGATACGATCCGTGGCACGTTTTTCCATTAACAGGATTCCTTTATCACCCAGTCCCTTTAACTGCGCCGCAGAAGCATTCGATTTTTTCAGCAGTTGTGATTGGGTAACTTCTCCTTCCGTTTTAACCAGGTGCAGATAGGCGAGTAGCAACTCCATTTGTTTGGGTGCTTTGCTCCAGTTGTTCAGCAGGTCGGCCAGTTTATCTTCGTTATGATAAGCAGGATGAAGTGAGATATAAGTTTCTGTTTTTGCCTTGTATTTTTCCTTTAGTTCTTCCCAAACATGGCATACCCCTTTTTCGATCAGCTTTTTAATAACGGGATATACATTGGATGATTCCAGTAATTGCTGCACTTCGTTCAAACGAAGTTCTTTTTTCATTTCCAATGCTTCCGCTACTACATATTCGGCATCGGACAGGTCACTGAAATCGTAACTTCTTTCTTCGTTCCAGATCAAAATGCTTTCACTGGATAGTTTGAGGTTAGCGGGTATGGCCGCCTGCATCACTTCTCCTTCACTGCACATATAATAATTGGCCAGCCATTCCCATAACTGCAATTGATGGGTGTATACCAACGGCTCTGTATCCAATACATTCAGGATATCTTTCGGCTGAAATGCTTCGGGTTTCTGTTCAAGTATTTTTTTTACGATCCCCGCGTAACGTTTGTTTTTGCCAAGGATTACTTCCACGCGAATGCCCGGCTGTATGGCAGCCTGCATGGTTTCCGGTACGGCCCAGGTATAATTTTTGGGTAGGGCAAGAGGTATGATCACTTCAACAAACAAGACGGCTGATTTTGTTCAAAAATACGTTAAGCAGATGGATAGTTGCGGTATCTGCGCAGGCCACTGTCCATGATAGTGTAGACCCTTTGTTTTAAAAACTGGATATCCTTCATGGTAAGCCCTGCCACCGGTACCTCTTCCAGGTAAACCACACGGTTGATACCGGGCGTGAGTTCAAACAACCCTCTGTAATGCAGGCGGTCCATCGTATCAACCAATAATACAGGCTTAATTGGGGTTTCAGTTTCAATGGCTATGCGGAATGCGCCATCAAAGAACTCTTTCAAAGGTTCTTCTGTTTCATTAAAAGTGCCTTCCGGGAAAATAAAAATAGAAATATGGTGCCTGAGCGCGGATTTCAATGCCCGTACGCTGCGTGAGCGGGTTTCAGAATTGCGCCTGTCAACCAAAATCACAGCGGCACGATAGATCCATCCGAATACGGGTATTTTTACCATTTCATATTTGCCCAGTATCCGTACCGGCTGGTGTGCGATCAATACAATCGGAGGAATATCCATGTAAGAGATATGGTTGGCCACAAAAATATATTGCCGGCTCCGGTCGTGCGGGTGCTCATAAATTTCTTTGTGCCGAATACCGGTGAGAAAATACCAGGCAATAGCCCAGCAACGGCAGATCTGGTAGATGATATTGCCGCCTCTGAGTTTTCCAAACAAGAGTGCGATCAGGACAAAAGGAAGCACGATAAACATGATTAGTACAAACAATGTTAAAGCATACACGCAGTAGAGATATTGTAATGTTCTTACCAGTAGTTTCATTCATCTAACTTAAGTAGAAAAACTAAGGTAAAGGATAAAAAGCTCCGATATGGGAAAACTCAGTTTTCTCCTGCTCTGATGCCCGGTACAAAACTGAAAGACCTGGTTTTTTTAGGAGGGTATTCCAGTCTGATATCAGCTGCATTACTATAATTCCGGAGGTAAGTATATCCAATGATACCGGCAACCAGCGACCCGGCCATAACAGATACTTTTGAAATTACCTGCATAGCATCGCCGGGATAAGCGAGCGTAGACGTGAAGATAGACATGGTAAAACCGATGCCACCCAGTAAACCAATACCCCATAACTGTTTATAATTGGTATTTGACGGGAGGGAGGCAATACCTGTTTTAATAGCAATGAACGAAAAGAAAAAAATACCCAATGGTTTGCCAAGTATCAGACCCAGCATTACACCAGAACTGATGGTGGAACTAAATACATCGCTAATGGAATCCGGGAAAATGATAGCAGTATTGGCCAGCGCAAACAATGGCATAATGAAGAAGTTAACCGGTTTATATAACCGATGCTCCAGTTTGGCCAGGTTTTTCAATGGCATGGCGAAAGAAGTGATTACCCCGGCGATGGTAGCGTGTATCCCGGAATTAAAAATACAATACCATAAAGCAATGGCAGAAATTAGATAGAAAAGAATGTTTTCTGTTTTCGTTCTATTTAATACGATCAGCACTAAAACGGCAATAGCAGCAAATGCAAGATAGATAAGATTAAGTTTTGCCGTATAAAAAACAGCGATGGTGATTACAGCACCCAGATCATCAATGATTGCAAGAGCCGCAAGAAATATTTTTAATTGAACCGGAATTTTTTTACCAAGTAGGGAAAGTACACCCAGCGAAAAAGCAATATCGGTAGCCATCGGGATACCCCAACCACTTTTTCCGGGCGTATAAAAATTATAGAATGAGAAAATGATTGCAGGACAGATCATGCCTCCCAATGCAGCCAGTACTGGCAATAAAGATTTTCTGAACGAAGCCAGTTCTCCGATGGTTAATTCTCTTTTGATCTCCATGCCTACCAGGAAGAAAAAAAACGTCATCAAAATATCGTTGATTGAAAGCAGGCAGGTCTCCGGTAAATGAATGGAACTGTTTCCCGTAAGATGAATGCTTTTTTGCCAGAACCCGATATACCATTGCTGACTGAAAGGCAAATTAGAAAGCAGGATAGAAATAACGGTGCAACCGATCAGAATAATACCCGTAGCGCGGCTATCATTGATAAAATCCCTGATAGGAGTGAACAGGCGGTTGATTTTTATTTCAGACATTACTTACTGTATTGGGAGGTAATCAGTTTTCTTTCTTTGATTTGTTTTTCACAACGATCTTATTTACTACTTCCAGATCACCAAGTGATAAAGATTCCCACCATTCATCCGTTACATCATCTAGCCGGTATTCAGTATCTACATCGTAATCCCCATCTTTGTCGATCTGGTAAAAACAATTGTTAAGTGTGTCGAGTACACTATTTACCGATTTCAGTTCCACAAACAATAAACGGCTGACAAGTTTTTTGTTTACTTTCTGTTCTAGAAATTCAACACGTTGTTGCAGGTCAAGTAGCTGATCATCTTTTCTTGCCAGCAGGTAACTGGCAGCAAACAATAAAAGAATGAATACAATAAATAAAATCGATATCATAAAAGATCAGTTAATGAAGTAACCTTTTAGCTGGAAAATGTTACAAAATACACTTGGTAAAAATCAAATAGCCCGGAGGTCCCGGGACTATTTGATTTTTACTATTTTTCATATTCCGTATCAGTCTACATAACCATGAACCCCCATTTCAGGAATATCAAGACCAGCGATTTCATCTTCTGCTTTCACGCGAACCTTCACGAATTTGTCGGATATTTTAAAGAAGACATACATTACTACGAAAACAAAAATCAGACAGGTAAGTGTGCCAATCAATTGTGCATAGAATTGGCTGGCATCGCCGTAAAACAGACCTTTTACGGTTCCTTTCACGCCATTCCATCCATCGCCATAAGAACCATCGGCAAATAAACCCAGTGATAGTACGCCCCATGCTCCATTGGCTCCATGCACTGCAAAAGCGCCAACGGGGTCATCGATTTTTAATTTTCTATCTACAAAATTATAAACCAGAATTACGAGAATACCGGCAATGGCGCCGATGATCACAGCAGAGATAGAAGTAACGAATGCGCATGGAGCTGTAATGGCAACCAATCCAGCCAGCATTCCATTCGCCAGCATACCCGGATCGGGTTTGCTTCCTTTGGCGTACATAAATAAGAGTGCAGATAAAGTTCCACCTGTACCGGCTAGCATTGTATTTACTGCTACAATAGAAATTCTGAAATCACCGCCCGCAAGGGTAGAGCCCGGGTTAAATCCAAACCATCCAAAAGCAAGAATAAAGGTTCCCAATAAAGCCATTGGAATATTATGACCAGGAATGGTATTTACGGTTCCATCTTTTCCATACTTGCCAATGCGTGGCCCGATCACAATGGCGCCGGCCAATGCGGCCACACCACCTACCATATGTACTACGGAAGAACCTGCAAAATCAACATGGCCATGACCCAATCCAAAATTCACACCCAGCTGTGCCAGCCATCCGCCGCCCCATACCCAGTTACCAAAAATTGGGTATACAAACATGGAGATAAAAAGGCCAAATAAAAGGAATGATTTAAACGACCATCTTTCTGCCATTGAACCGGTTGGAATAGTTGCCGTTGTATCCATGAACACCATCTGAAAAAGAAAGAGTGCATACACACCCACATCATAGACTTTACTGTTCAGGAAGAACCCTGCTTTACCAATGATGTTCCAGTCGTGACCAAACAAATGAATGGTTACATAATCCGGAATCACGCCGGGGGCACCACCAAGGGTTGTGGCATTTAAGCCGCCACCAAACATAAAAGCGAATCCGCATATCCAAAAACCGATCATGCCGAGCGCATATACCATGAAATTCATTCCCATGGTATGGGCTACATTTTTCTTTTGGGTAAAACCGGTTTCAACCAGCGCAAAACCAGCCTGCATAAACATTACCAGAAAGCCTGCAAGCAGCGTCCACATAATGTTAATGGCAATTTTGTTATGCCCGTCTGCATTACCAATGGTAGAAACAGCTGTAGCGAGTTTGCCTACCTTGGCACTAACGCCTGCAATGGTGCTGTCGGTGGCTTTTGAAACTGAATCAACCACTTTTGCCGCAGTTGTGTCGATATCATTGAATGTGCCTGTTTTAGCGCCAGTGGGATCCTGTGAAAAACTATCCATAGGAATGGCCAGGACGAACATCATCATCATCAGTAAAACCGGCATAAATAACTTGTGCGCAGTTTTTTTGGTCAGAAGTTCTTTCATGTTGTTGGGTTTTGGTTAACAGAGGGGGGTTAAAATTTATAAGCAACTGCGAGGATAAAGCTTGCCGTACTTTTGGTTGATGAACCTGATCCTTTGGAGAAGATGGAACCACTGGCATTATCCAGCCTCAATTCAGGGAAAATAGTGAGGTTGTCTACTTTGATATTCCCTGTTAGGGTGGTGGCAAGTACATGTTTACCACCTGGTAGCAAGGGAGCAAGTTTTCTGTCATCAAAATAGTCCCCGCGCAGCGTTAAGCCAAATAGTTTGGTAGGATCGTAGTTCAGGTAAACCGCATGACTTTTCCAGCTTGAGTTGGTAGTGCCGATTTTACTGGTATTCAGACTGCCGTCGTAAGCAATATTGAATTGATCGCTGAGTACGCCATTCACTACCAGGTTAATCTGGCTAACACCTGTGCCGCCTACAAAATTCAGGTAGGCCTTTAGTTTATCATTTTTAGAAGCGGTGCTAAACTGTGCTAAGAACATTTTTACCGGTGTTGGAGCACTTACATAATCGGTGGGATTGGCAACACCTACCATCAGGGCGCTTTTTCCCCCTAATGAGATGTCGGCTTTTAAACCGGTGTGAAAGAATGGCCCGAAAGAGAAACCATATGACATGCTATAGTTCCTGTTGGCATACGCATCCAATAGTTCCCAGCCTACATGGGTTGCCCATTTACCAAAAGTAAATTTCAATTTGTCAGAAGGGGCATAGCTGATATAAGCCTGCTTTACGATTGTTAAACTGGTTTGCACATCATTGTACGAAAACTCCTGGGCCCTTCTGCCAAAGCCAACATCTGCGGTTGCGCTTACTTTGCCGATGGTATGGTCAACTTTAACAGAAGCCATGCCCAGCTCGAAAGAGTTCTTTGAATTGGTAAAACTGGTAAGATTGTTGTTGCCGCCCGGCGGATCATTAAAGTTGAATCGATAATAGGCGTCAACTGAGCCGGTAAAGGTAGTAGTGGACTTTTTTGACGAATCTGACTGGGCATTTACTGCCTGAAGGGCCAAAATTCCAATACATACTGCTGAAATTTTCTTTAACATTGCAATGGGTTTTATGATTAACAAATAGGTACAGCCTTTAAACTTGGTCAGAAGTTTATCACATGGCTGTACCTTATTTTTTACATAGGGTATGAAGGCAACACTGTAACCTGGTCAGAGGTTTCTTCGTTAGGAGAATCAGTAGTACCTTAGATGAAATCTATTCGGGAAATTAAATTATGCGTATTGTGGTGTTCTTCCGTATTTCTCATCATGCTGTGAAGCATCCAGTCCCATTTCTTCTTCTTCTTCGCTCACCCTTAATGGAAGGACAAAATTGATGAACTTGAAAATACCATAAGAAACCACGAAGCTATACACCACCACAATCACCAATGCTTTTAGCTGTGTCAGAAGAAAAGCCCCATTGCCGTAAAACAAACCATCGGCACCAGCACTGTTTACGGACTTAGTAGCAAAAATACCTGTCATCAACATACCTACCATACCGCCTAAACCGTGGCAGGGGAATACATCCAGTGTATCATCCAGTGTTGATTTGCTTTTATAATACACAGCCAGGTTGGAGATGATGGCAGCAATCACACCAATGAAAATACTTTGCGGAATGGCAACAAAGCCAGCAGCAGGTGTAATGGCTACCAGGCCCACTACAGCTCCTATGCAAAACCCGAGAACAGATGGTTTTTTCCCGCGGATCACATCAAAGAACATCCAGGAGAGACCAGCAGCGGCGGCGGCAGTATTTGTGGTGCCAAATGCAGAAACAGAAAGGGCATTTGCACCGAGGGCAGAACCTGCATTAAATCCGAACCAGCCAAACCAGAGTAAACCGGTTCCGATCAATACATAGGGGATATTAGCGGGTGGTATTTCTTTGTGTTCGATATGCGACTTCCGGCGCTTTAAAACCAATGCACCGGCAAGTGCCGCGCAACCGGCAGAAATATGCACCACGGTACCGCCCGCAAAATCCAGTGCACCCATTTTAAACAGGAACCCTTCGGGGTGCCAGGTCCAGTGAGCAATTGGCGCATATACCAATAAGCTGAATAAGGCAATAAACAGGATATAGGCTGTAAAACGGATTCTTTCTGCAACCGCGCCTACCACCAATCCGGGTGTGATGATGGCAAACATCAATTGAAACAAAGCAAATAAAGCCAATGGAATGGTAGGGGCAAGGCTCCATGGAGCCCCGGAAGCAACATCTTTAAAAAACATATGAGTAAAAGGGTTTCCAATAAAACCACCTATAGAATTACCAAAACAAAGACTATAGCCGACAAATACCCATAAAATGCTTACTACGCCGGCAGCTACCACACTTTTAATCATTGTTGAGATTACATTCTTTCGATGAACCATACCTCCATAAAAAAAGGCCAGACCGGGAGTCATTAAAAATACCAGGGCTGTTGCTACTATGATCCAGGCAATATCAGCGGAATTGTATTTGCCATTATCATTAAAACTGGGAAGCGACGGAATAAATAAAGCAGCGATAGCGACTGCTACCAGCACCAGGAATGGCGCATATTGTTTCACAGTGGATTTTGACATACTCTCTAGTTTTGATATTAAATTAAATAATAATAATTATTTATAAAACTAAGATATGAGAATTTTAAGATAAAATTATATAAAATATAAACATTTTATAATTAATAATGTTTAAAAGCAACATGCCGACTTACTATATAACAACCTGTTGGTGAACTTATTTGTAAAAAATAAAAAACCAGCCCCATCTTCCGTATACAACAGCCCTAGATTAACCGGGTACGGTTCCTGCATGAACCATATTAAGCCCACAGTTCCCCCACAGAAAGCCCGAATCTAGTAGCTTTCAGCCCGCTTTTTTGTCTCTGTACGCCGGCAGACCCATGGGCCATAAGAATGAATGAAAACAGGCTTTCCGGAGTATTTTATACTAAGTTATTGGATAACAATAGCTTAGTAATTATTGCCTACATCCCTTTCAGCCTGCGTTGCTCCCAGCAACAGGTTATTCAATAATGCAGTATCGCAATGAATAAAAGCAAAAAGGCCCCCAACTGGGAGCCCTTGTTACATATATTATAATAAATTAAATACTTATTAAATAACTCTTATCCTTTGATTCCAGGACCGAATTGCCCATCAGGTATTCATCTACCTTGCGGGCACATTCCCGGCCCTCACTGATGGCCCATACTACCAGCGATTGCCCACGGCGCATATCGCCTGCGGTAAAGATCTTGGGAATATTGGTCTGAAAATTTTGTTCCGTTGCTTTTACATTGCCTCTTTCATCAAGGTCTACATCGAGCTGCCTGATCAGGCCATCGTGTTGGGGATGCACAAAACCCATGGCCAGTAATGCCAGTTCGCAGGCGATCTCACGCTCACTCCCGGAAACTTCTTCAAATTTTGCCTGGCCACCGCCCTCTGGTGTTTTCCAGGCCAGATCTACGACTTTCAATGCTTTCAAGTGGCCATTCTTATCCCCGATGAACGCCTTGGTTGCAATGGCCCAATGCCTGCTGGCACCTTCTTCGTGTGAAGATGTGGTTTTTAAAGTCATCGGGTAAGTAGGCCAGGGCATCACAGGCGTTCTGCCTTCCGGCGGTTTTGGCATCAGCTCAAACTGGGTTACCGATAAAGCACCATGTCGGTTGGATGTTCCTACGCAATCGCTTCCCGTATCTCCACCGCCGATCACAATAACATTTTTAGCGGTAGCAAATATGTCTTCTTCTTCAACCGGTATTTCACTTACTCTTTTGTTCTGTTGCTTTAAAAAATCCATTGCGAAATGAACGCCTTTCAATTCCCTTCCCGGAATATCCAGGTTGCGAGGAATGGTTGAGCCTCCGGCCAGAACTACGGCCTGCGACTCGCGCAGGAGATCATTGATACTTGTATTCACGCCTACATTGGCATTGCATTTAAATACAACGCCTTCTTCTTCCATTAAACGGATTCTGCGTTCCACCACCCATTTCTCCAGTTTAAAATCAGGAATGCCATAACGTAGTAATCCACCTGCCGCATCATCCCTTTCATATACGGTAACAGAATGACCGGCATAATTTAACTGCGCGGCAACGGCGAGTCCTGCAGGACCCGATCCTACCACGGCCACTTTTTTACCGGTTCTGAGATTGGGTTTGCGTGGCTGTACAAATCCTTTGTCAAAAGCGATTTCAATAATATGTTTTTCTATTTCTTCAATGGCTACCGGCGGTTGATTGATGCCAAGCACGCAGGCGCTCTCACAGGGTGCGGGACAAATGCGCCCGGTAAACTCAGGAAAATTATTGGTAGCGCTTAATATCTCATAAGCTTCCGCCCAGCTCTTTCGGTATACGGCATCGTTGAATTCGGGAATGATGTTTCCCAAAGGGCAACCATTGTGGCAAAATGGTACACCGCAATTCATGCAACGTGCCGATTGCTGGTTGAGTTTTTCTTCGGGAAATTTTTCTACAAACTCTTTGTAGTCATTCACACGCTCTTTCACAGAACGTTTGCCTGGAAGTTCCCTTGTAAATTCTATGAATCCGGTTGGTTTACCCATCTCTTTGTTATTTTGAATGTTGCATCTTACATGTTGAATGCATTTTTACATTTAAAATTCCGCATTCAACTTGTAAAATAAATAGCTGCCTACACTTTTAATTTGATACCCTTCTCTATCAAAGCCTTCTTATAATCTCTCGGGAATACTTTGATGAAATTCTTCAGCTGGTTTTCAAAATCTCCCAAAACAAATTTGGCAACTGAACTGGCTGTATAAGCAAAATGGCGTGTGACCATATCATGCAATACCTGTGCATCTTCCTGTGAAAGTGGATCGAGGTCTACCATTTCTTTGTTGCAGAGCTGGTCAAACGCTCCGTTCACATCATACACATACGCGATACCGCCACTCATACCGGCTGCAAAATTTCTGCCGGTGCTTCCGAGTATTACGGCGGTTCCGCCGGTCATGTACTCGCAACCATGATCGCCTACGCCTTCAGTTACAACATTGGCGCCTGAGTTACGTACGGCAAAGCGTTCACCTGCTTTTCCGCGTATATATGCCTCGCCTGAAGTGGCCCCATAAAATGCCACATTGCCTATGATGATATTTTCCTCCGGTACAAACGATGCCTGTTTAGAAGGATACACAATTAACTTGGCGCCACTCAGTCCTTTTCCAAAATAATCATTGGCATCGCCTTCCAGTTCCAGTGTAACACCCTTGGTATTGAAAGCGCCAAAACTTTGTCCGGCTGTACCGGTAAAATTGAAATGAATGGTATCTTCCGGTAACCCATCCGCCTTATAGATCTTGGTGATCTCGTTGGATAAGATAGTACCCGCGGTTCTGTCTGTATTCTTAATGGCAAAAGAAGCGGCAATGCGTTCCTTGTTTTTCAAAGCGGGTTGCGATGCTTTCAGCAATTGCCAATCCAGTACATCTGCAATGCCATGATCCTGTTCTTCCTGTTTGTATAAACCGGTATCGGCTGATGCGGGTTCTTTATACAATACAGGCGAGAGGTCAAGCGTTGCGTATTTCCAGTGTTTGATATCATCGCGCATTTCCAACGCATCAACCTGGCCCACCATTTCATTAATGGTTCTGAAGCCCAGTTCAGCCATGATCTCTCTTAATTCTTCTGTGATGAAACGGAAGAAATTAACCACATGATCCGGATCGCCGGTAAAGCGTTTACGTAATTCGGGATCTTGTGTGGCTACGCCAACCGGGCAGGTATTCATATGGCATTTACGCATCATGATACAGCCTTCCACGATCAATGCAGCTGTTGCAACACCCCATTCTTCGGCACCCAGTAAAGCCGCAATGGCAATATCACGACCAGTTTTCATTTGTCCATCGGCCTGCACTGTTACGCGGCTGCGTAATTTATTTTTAACAAGGGTTTGATGTGTTTCTGCCAATCCCAGTTCCCATGGCAAGCCCGCATGTTTGATAGAGCTGATGGGGGAGGCACCGGTGCCTCCATCAAAACCGGAGATCAATACCACATCGGCTTTTGCTTTGGCTACACCTGCCGCAATGGTACCTACACCGGCTTTTGATACCAGTTTTACATTAATACGTGCGGCACGGTTAGCATTCTTCAGATCAAAAATCAATTGTGCCAGATCTTCGATGGAATAAATATCGTGATGGGGTGGTGGTGAGATCAACCCCACACCTGGTGTGGAATGTCTTGTTTTACCGATCCAGTCATCTACTTTATGGCCGGGTAATTGCCCGCCTTCACCCGGTTTTGCGCCTTGCGCCATTTTAATTTGTAGTTCATCGGCTTCTGTTAAATAAAAACTGGTTACACCAAAACGTGCGGACGCAACTTGTTTAATCGCGGAGCGCATAGAATCGCCATTGGCGAGTTTGGTATAACGTATTTCATCTTCTCCGCCTTCGCCGGTATTGCTTTTGCCACCCAACCTGTTCATCGCGATAGCAAGTGTGGTATGCGCTTCCCATGAGATGGAGCCGAACGACATAGCGCCGGTTGCAAAACGTTTGTAAATATTCTCTGCCGCTTCTACTTCATCAATGGAAATCGAGGGACGTGTAGGTTTAAAACGGAACTGGCTGCGCAATGTGCAGGCTTTCTCGCTTTGATCATTAACAAGTTTTGAATACTTTTTGAAAGTCGCATAATCATTCATTTTGGTAGAATGCTGCAACAGGTGAATGGTTTGCGGGTTGAATAAGTGGAACTCACCCTTGCGTTTCCATTGGTAAATGCCGCCCACCGGCAAACGGTCGATCGGAATATCTTTCTTGCTGAAAGCGAAATAATGTTTGGACAATACCTCTTTCGCAATTTCATCAAGTCCCATACCCTGTATGCGCGAAGTTGCCCCGGTAAAGTATTGATCAACTACTGAACTATTCAAGCCAATGATCTCAAAGATTTGCGCGCCCTGGTAAGATTGCAAAGTAGAGATCCCCATTTTGGAAAATACTTTCAGCAATCCTTCATTCACCGCTTTTACATAGTTCTTTTTCAGGTAATCTGCGTCGAGTTCGGTTTGCAGTTTACCATCCAGCTTCATATCACGAATAGAAGATAAGGCGAGATATGGATTGATGGCGGTTGCGCCAAAGCCCAGTAAGCAGGCAAAATGATGCACTTCCCAAACATCTCCGGCTTCTACAATAATACCTACCTGTCCGCGATATCCTTTGCGGATCAGGTGGTGATGCACGGCTGCTGTGGCGAGTAAGGAAGGAATGGGTGCGTGATCAGAATCGATCGCGCGGTCCGTTAAGATGATTACTTCGAATCCATCTTCTACAGCATCAACAGCGTAACGGCATAAGCGGTCAAGACCTGCTTTGAGTGAACCTGTTTTTCCATCGGCCCTGAAATACGTTTGTAAGGTCTTTGCCTGGAAGATACCCGTATCAATACTCCTGATCTTTTCCAGTTCATGATTGTTGAGTACCGGGTGTTTCAATGCCACACTATGACAGGCCAATGGATCTTCTACCAGTAAATTACCATTGCTTCCGGCAAAAGTTGCCAGCGACATTACCATGCGCTCACGGATCGGATCGATCGGTGGATTGGTAACCTGCGCGAACAATTGTTTGAAATAACTGCTCAGGTGCTGCGGCTGTTCGCTCAGTATGGCAAGCGGCACATCGGTACCCATAGAACCAATGGGTTCTTTGCCGTCGAGGGCCATGGGTGCAATGATGGTATCCAGGTCTTCGGTTGAATAACCAAAAACTTTCTGGTATTTAAATACCTGCTCATGTTCCAGGTGTGTAAACATAACGCGGGGCTCTGGCAATTCTTCGAGGCGGATCTTGTACTTATTCAGCCATTCCGTATATGGTTTTTGCGAGCAGATGGATTGTTTCAGTTCCTCATCACTGATAATGCGGCCCTGTTCCATATCTACTACAAACATTTTACCGGGCTGTAATCTTCCTTTCTCTTTAATGAGTGATGGATCGATGGGGAGTACGCCGGTTTCGGATGCCATGATTACACGGTCATCATGTGTTACTGCATAACGTGAAGGACGAAGCCCGTTTCTGTCGAGCGTAGCGCCAATCATTTTTCCATCAGTAAAAGAAATGGAAGCGGGTCCATCCCAGGGCTCCATCATACAGGCATGGTATTCGTAAAATGCTTTTTTTACCGGATCCATTTGTTCGTTGCCATCCCATGCTTCGGGTATCAGCATCATCATCACATGTGGTAAGGATCTTCCGGTAAGGGTTAAGAGTTCGATCATGTTATCGAGACAGGCAGAATCGGATTGCCCGGCTGTAACAATCGGCAACAGCATTTCCATTTCTTCCTTCGAAAAATAAGGAGAGGTAAACCCTTTTTCACTGGTGCGTAACCAGTTCAGGTTTCCCTGTAAGGTATTGATCTCACCATTGTGTGCAATGTAACGGAAGGGCTGCGCCAGTTTCCAGGAAGGGAAGGTATTGGTGGCAAAGCGTGAGTGAACAAGTCCGAAAGCGGATACCACTCTTTTATCACTCAGATCAGGAAAATAACTTCTAACCTGCATGCTGGTGAGCTGCCCTTTGTAAATAATGGTTTTATAGGAAAGAGACGCGAGGTAAAAACCGATCTCATCCTTTTTTACAGTATTACTGATGGTATGGCTCGCATAATTGCGTAATACAAAAAGCTTGCGTTCAAATTCTTCCGGGTTGTGGATGGCATCAGGGCAGGCAACAAAAACCTGTTCCATGCAAGGTTCAACAGATAAGGCGGTTAAGCCAATGTCTTCCTTGTTAACCGGAACCTTACGGTAGGCGATTACTTCTAGCCCTAATTTTTCTGCAGAGCGGTTAAAAATATCCCTGCACTCTTCGCGTAAACGGATCTCTTTGGGAAAGAAAACCATGCCCACACCATATTTACCATAAGCGGGTAAGTGAACGCCGAGTTTCAGGCATTCGTCAAAAAAGAATTCGTGCGGAACCTGCAACATGATACCTGCGCCATCACCGGTATTTACTTCGCAGCCGCATGCACCGCGATGTTCCATATTTTCCAATACGGTTAATGCGTCGGCTATGTGCTGGTGAGATTTGTTGCCTTTGATATTTGCCACGAAACCAATGCCGCAGGCGTCATGTTCAAACGATGGGTCATACAATCCCCCGCTGTGTCTTGAAACAAGCATGTACAATCGAATTAATAATCAGGAAATAAAATGGCAGGCAATCGTACCGTGAATTTATGCAAAAAATCGGTCTTTCTGAAAGATTGTGTAAATTAATTATCCAGATAGGTTAATAATATTCAAAAAATTGAACAATTTGTTGAATATTATCTATTCGTTATGCTAACGATTGTTATCCTATCTCAAAAATCCGCCAGTTGGGATCAAGTGAGAGATGGGGATTGATTTCTTTAGGAAAGAGTCCGTAAACAGTGCTTCCGCTTCCGGTCATGGAAGCGTATACCGCACCTTTTCGGTAGAGTTCCTGTTTGATGGTGGCAATGGCGGGATAATGCTGGCTGATGGGTTCTTCAAAATCATTTACCAATCCTTTTTTCCATTCAGTAACCGGAAGCTGAATGATGTCTGCCAGGGATTGAGTTGGTTTGCCCGGGATGATCTGTGAGAAAGCTAAGGCGGTTGATACATGAATCCCCGGATTAACGAGTACAAAATGATAAGCAGAAAGGTCTAGCAAGATTGGCTGCATTTTTTCTCCGCGACCTGTGGCAAAACAGGGTTTGTTCAGGATAAAAAACGGGCAATCACTTCCGAGCTGCAAAGCATATTGAGCCAGTTGCTCTTCTGTTAGGTTCAATTCGCACATTTGATTGATCAAAAGAAGTGCAAAAGCACCATCGGCACTTCCTCCGCCTAAGCCTGCTCCCATGGGAATGGCTTTGTGCAGATGCATTTGCAGGGAGCAGATCTCCGGAAAATCTTTTTGTAATAAATGGTATGCTTTGATACAGAGATTATTTTTCGCATCTCCTGTAATGGATAAACCTGTGCTATTGAAACTAACGGAAGATGGTGAACCGGTAACCGGTAACCGGATTGCTTCCAGTGCATCTTTCAGGCCAACCGGATAGAAAACAGTTTCTAAATCATGGTATCCATCTTCTCTCTTGCGGATGATGTTGAGGCCGAGATTGATTTTACAGTTGGGGAAGAGAACCATGTAGAGAATTAAAAATTAAAAATTAAAAATTAAAAAGTTAACAGCGGGAGTTTTTGACTTTTTAATTTTGATTTTTGAATTATCAACAATTACTTCCTTTTATTAATCTCATCCCTGATAGAAATGGCGCGGATATAATCTTCCTGCTCAAGTACTTCGGTCAGCAGGGTTTGCAGTTCCTCCAGGTTTAGTGCGCTAAGGTCGTCGCGGCTGGTTCCGGTCTCCTCAATGCCCACTGCCTCGCCTTTGTTCTTTTTGGGCGTACCATCTTCCATTAAAATACCGGCATTTTCCAGGATATGCTCATAGGTATACACCGGACAGCCAAAACGAACGGCCAGGGCCAGTGCATCGCTGGTGCGGCTGTCAATTTCAACGGTATCATTTTCGGTAAAGCAAACCAGTTTGGAATAGAATATCCCTTCCTGCAGGTCGCTGATGATGATTTCCTGCAATTCCACGCCAAATGCGTTCATGAAGTTCTTCATCAGGTCGTGGGTAAGCGGCCGGCTGGGTTGCATGTGCTCCAATGCAACGGCAATGGCCTGGGCCTCAAATCCGCCGATCACAATGGGTAAACGGCGCAAACCATTCATTTCACCCAAAACCACGGCATAGGAGTGTGTTTGGGTAATGCTGTGCGAGAGGGCCACGATTTCCAGTTCGATCTTCTTCATAGATAACACGAAAATACAGCAAATGAAAACACGAAGAACAGGGGGGGAATATTGAACGGATGAACAAGGAACGGATGAACAAGGAACAGATGAACAAGGAACAGGCGAATGTTGAAGTGGAAAACAAATGCAAATTATTTTTAAAGTATACAATATGGATTTTCGCTAAATCGTTCCTTCTTACTGCCCACTGCCCACTGCCCACTGCCCACTGCCCACTGCCCACTGCCCACTGCCCACTGCC
>JAZJYJ010000018.1:18166-37377 GCA_040390405.1 Bacteroidota bacterium | reverse complement strand
CATTGCCCACTGCCCATCTTCCCTTAATTTCGCCGCATGCATTATGTTTCTGCTGAAGGATTGACCAAGAGTTACGGTATTAACCCGCTTTTCAAGAATATCTCATTCCATATTAACGAAGGCGATAAGATCGCTTTGATTGCCCGCAATGGGGTTGGAAAATCTACTTTACTGCGTATTCTCGGTGGGGATGAAACAGCAGATGAAGGCAAGTTGTTCGTTCATAAAGATGTTACAGTGGCTCTTTTTGAGCAGGATCCCAAGTTTGACGAGGCTAAAACCGTACTGGAAAACATCTTCCACACCGATCACCCTGTAATGAATGTGATCCGCGAGTATGAAATGGCCAGCGAAAGCGAAGATGGCATGGCCCTGAGCGAATTGTTTGGGAAAATGGACGACCTGAACGCCTGGGACTTTGAGGTAAAAGTGAAGCAGATCCTTACCAAACTGAATATTCATCACCTGGAGCAGCCGGTAAGCGATTTGAGTGGTGGTCAACGCAAGCGTGTAGCATTGGCCAAAACCCTGATCGATATCGGGTTTGACCATAAGCATACGCTGCTGATGATGGATGAACCTACCAACCACCTTGATGTTGAAATGATCGAGTGGCTGGAGAATTACCTGAACCAGGAAAACGTAACCCTGTTACTGGTTACGCACGATCGTTATTTCCTGGATGCGGTAAGCGAAGAGATCTGGGAGCTGGAACGTGAGAACATGTATGTATACCGTGGCGATTATGAGAATTACATGGAAAAGAAAGCCGCTCGAATAGAAAGTGAGCTGGCCAGCATTGATAAAGCCAAAAACGAATACCGCAAGGAGCTGGAATGGATGCGCAAACAACCCAAAGCCAGAACCACCAAGAGCAAAAGCCGCCAGGATAATTTTTATGAGGTAGAATCACGCGCCAAACAAAAGATCGAAGATGCGCAGGTGCAGTTACAGGTTAAAATGAGCAGGCTGGGAGGCAAGGTGGTTGAGATGAAAAAAGTGTACAAGAGCTATGGGGATCTTCCGATTTTAAAAGGATTTGATTATACTTTCAGCAAAGGGGAACGCATTGGTATTATCGGAAAGAATGGTGTGGGCAAATCTACTTTTTTGAATATGCTGCAACAGCTTGAAACAGCTGATAGCGGTAAGATCAATATTGGCGATACGGTGATATTCGGAAATTTTTCGCAGCAGGGTTTGGTGATCAAGGAAAACATGCGGGTGATTGAATATGTAAAAACATTCGCAGAGAATTTTCCATTGGCCAATGGCGGCAGTTTAAGTGCCGCGCAGTTCCTGGAATTGTTTCTGTTTACACCCGATAAACAATATACTTACCTGAATTCTTTAAGTGGGGGAGAGAAAAAACGGTTGCAGTTATTGATCGTTTTATTTACCAATCCCAATTTCCTGATACTGGATGAACCTACGAATGATCTCGATCTGCCTACACTGGCCGTTCTCGAAAAATTCCTGAGCGATTACCAGGGTTGCGTATTGATCGTGAGCCACGACAGGTATTTTATGGACAGGCTGGTTGATCACTTATTTGTTTTTGAAGGAGAAGGTGAAGTGCGTGATTTCCCCGGGAACTATACACAGTACAGACTTTGGCTGAAAGACAATGAAAAGAAAGAGAACAAATGGGATGTACTGGAGAATAGAAAAAGTAAAGGTGAAACAACCGCTTCCGTTGTCGTGAATCGTGAGGCGTCAATCGCGAGCCAGGAACCCGTTGTGAAAAAGAAAATGAGTTTTAAGGAGAAGCGTGAATTTGAAACACTGGAAAAAGAAATGCCCGAACTCGAAGAAGAAAAAAGAACCATTACCGAAGAAATGGGTATGGGCAATGTGCCTTTTGAACAGTTGCAAAGATTAAGCGAAAGAATTATTGCTATAGATCAACTCCTCGAAGAAAAAGAATTGCGCTGGCTGGAATTGAGTGAGATGGCTTGAGTTATTTTGAATGTTGAATTTTAAATGTTGAATGTGATATAATTCAGCATTTAAAATTCAACATTCAAAATAATTAAACAAAACTGATCAGCTCCACATCAAATACCAATGTACTGTTAGGCCCGATCTGCGCGCTAACCTGTCTGTCTCCATAACCCAGATGCGGCGGAATAAAGAAACGCCATTTGCTTCCGGTGGGCATTAACTGCAAACCTTCGGTCCAGCCTTTGATCACCATATTCAGTGGAAAAGAAGCAGGCCTTCCCCTTTGTACAGAACTGTCGAAAATGGTTCCATCGATCAATGTTCCGTGGTAATGACAGGTTACTTCATTATGTGCCAAAGGCTTTTCTCCAGCGCCGGTTACCAGTATTTCGTACTGCAACCCGCTTGGTAATTCTGTTACTTCTGAACGGTTTTTATTGGTAGCTAAAAAATCCTGTCCTGCCAGTAAATTGGCCGCGGCTTTTTCTGCTTTTAGTTGTGCTAATTGATCTGCTACTCCCATGGGTGTGATTTTATGCAAATATAACATCCTGCGGTGAATCGCTAAATCCTTACTTCTCAGTTGATTGAAAAAATAACATATATAATTTTAACCTTAATTAACCATTATTAACATTGATTCAACTTGTTTAAGATATACATAAGATATTTTTAAAGCATTAACCCAAAACTGACTAATGATAAAGAAAATTGTATTCATCCTCTTCGTTGCTGCAGCCATTCCTACTTGGCTTACAGCACAGGATAGCGCCGTTGCAGCCGTTCGCTACAAATTTGTTCATATAGATGATACGACACAGCGTGATAGACCACTTACTTCCAATATGATATTATACCTGGGTAATCATGTAAGTAATTATACCAATTACGACAGGGTACTGCGTGCAGCCAACCCGCAGGCGGCTCCCCGCATAACCAGTATGGGAACCATGTCTGGCGGAACCTTTTCAGGTACACTCTCTAGCGGAACCATTTCTGGAGGGGCTTCACCTTCTAATAATATTGTCATTAGTTCATTATCAGGAGCGATGGGCCAGATAGGCAATTATTATAAGCGGGTAGAAGAGGGAAAATTATCCCTGATCAGTTTCGCGGGAGGCAAAGTGTTTTCAATAGATGAGGCGATACCCACTATTAACTGGACTATCACGCAGGATACAAAAGATATCGGTGGAATGTCATGTCAGAAAGCTACGGCTATGTTTCGCGGACGCGATTATGAAGCCTGGTTCTGCAGCCAGCTGCCTTATAGCAATGGACCGTGGAAACTGGGTGGATTACCCGGACTGATCATGGAAGCTTATGACACAAAGAAAGAAGTGATGTTCACTTTTACTGCGTTTGAAGGCACGATGGAAAAACATGTAGCCATCGATCTTCCGAAAGAGGTTTTGAAAACAACACCCAAAGAATTCAAACAATACCAGGAAGCTTTGCAGCGCGACAGGGAAGCGAATAAGGGCAGTGCCAACAGCGCAATGGGAGACGTTCGTATTGTTGTTTCCGGGACGCTTGCCGGACCAGACGGGAAACCCATTAAACCCAAACAAATGAATAATCCCATCGAAAAGGAAAATTAAACTAAGTAAGTAGTTTTGTAACTAAAAAAATAGTTTTACATTCGAATGATCAGTTCATCATCAAAAATCGTTTGTATGAAAAAACATATTCTTTTTGTATTACTATTTGTTTGGGTAAGTATTGCGGTTAAGGCACAGCAAGCGGATGTAGCGGTAGCAGCGGTTCATTACACTTTTCTGTATGTAGCCGATACAACAGATCCTTCCGATATCACCACCGATGATATGGTATTGTATATCGGCAAGCGCAGCAGTGTTTTTAAAAGTTATGACAGGATTTTGCGGGATTCGGCTCTGCAATCACAGGTTATGATGGCTAAAATGGCCATGGAGTCTGGTGGACCTGTAAGAATTGGCGTACCTGCCGGGATGCGGCCTGGTTCCACAACTTCTTATTACAAAGGATTAGCGGAAGGAAAACTGCAACAGGTAGAAAATTTTATCAAGAATTATGTGATTGAAGAAAAGATACCTGAGATCAATTGGAATATTTTATCGGAAACGAAAACCATCGAAGGACTTTCCTGCCAGAAAGCAACCAGTTTTTTCCGGGGAAGAAATTATACTGTGTGGTTTTGCAGTCAATTACCCTATAACAATGGTCCATGGAAATTGGGAGGCTTGCCCGGCTTGATCGTAGAAGCTTCAGACGATAAAAAAGAAGTGGTATTCCGTTTTGGCGGTTACGAAGAATTAAATAGTGCCAAACAAGTTCAGATTGCATTACCTGCGAATAGTATCAACGCAACTGCAAAAGAATACGCCCAACTGCGTGAAGCCGCGAGAAAAGATCCACAGGGATTTCTTAATAGCAGTATGGGAGGCTCGGGCCTAGCCGCAGCTAATGTTAGTTCACTCAAGATCACGAAAGAGCTGAACATGAACAGTGATACTATTAAAAGGAAACAAATGAATAATCCAATAGAAAAATCAGATAACTAATTTATGCGAAAACATCGCCCCAGACTTTTTAGCGTACTTGTTTTACTGCTCATCAGTTGCGCATTACATGCACAGGTTGCCATTAATGGTGCTGTAAAAGACAGCCTGGGAAAACCTTTGGGTTCTGTAAGTATTACTTTAAAAAAACGAAATGGAATTGTATTGGCTTTTGCCATTACCAATGCTACAGGTGCCTATAAAGTACAATATGCCAATGCATCGGTAAAGGATACATTGTTGGTAGAGGCGAATGCCATCGGCTATAAAAAACAAATGAATCCAGTTATAGCCGCGAACCAGGTAATTGATTTTAAACTGAATGCCACCAGCGCAAAGCTTCCGAATGTAACGGTGCAGAACAGTAAAACGATATTAAAAAAAGAAGGCGATACCCTGAATTATGATGTAGCGTCTTTCAGCAGCAAGTTAGATAGAACGATCGGGGATGTAATCAGAAAATTACCCGGTGTGGAAGTGGCCGATAACGGGCAGATCTCTGTTGGGGGCAAACCCATCAACCGTTTTTACATTGATGGAGATAACCTGCTGGATGGTAAATACAATATCGCTACCAAAACCATTCCCAATGATATGGTAGCGAAAATACAGGTACTGGAAAATCACCAGCCTGTAAATGTGTTAAAAGATCTTGTAAAGAGTGAGTCTGCCGCTATGAACATTGTACTGAAAGACAAAGCTCGTTTAAAACTGATGGGCGCCGGCGATGCGGCAGCGGGAACACCGGATGTATACAATGTATCGGTAAACGCGATGCTGTTTAAAAAGCAGGTAAAATTCATTAACTATACAAAATTCAACAATAATGGAGTTGACCTGTCGGACGATATCATCAATCATTTCGGTTTTGAGAACCAGCCACCACCTTCATTATTGAGTGCTGGCACAGGTGGAGATCCGCCCCTGCAGAAAAAAAGGTATTTTTTTAACAATGCCGGGTTATTTAATGTGAATGACCTGGTGAACCTGAAGAACCAATACCAGCTTCGCATTAATGCTTCTTACCTGTTTGACAAACAGTTTCAGAATTCGCAATTTTCTTCGGCATATTTTCTTCCCAATGACACGATCCGTTATTCGGAAAAGCAGGAGGGGCGCAAAACACTCAATACATTCTCAACGCAGTTTACACTTACCGCCAATAAAAAAGATTATTTCCTGAACAATGTAACCATTGTAGATAATACGCCTTCGGATATAACGGCCGCTTTAAATGCTACCACGAATAGTAATATCAGCCAACGGTTAAGTGGTACGGTTACCAACCTGTCGAATAAATTCAATATTATCAAACGCACCACAGGAGGCACAACTTTTGAAGCTTCTTCCTTTATCAATACGATCCGAAACCCTTCTACATTGCAGGTAGAGCCTGGTTTGTATACTACTCAGTTCAATAATGGAAATCCATACGCGGCTTTGATACAGCATGCGGGTATTCCTACTTTCTATACAGATAATTATGTGAGTATCGGAAGAAGTACCGCAAAATTTCAGCAACAATATAAGATCGGGGTCAATTACCAGGATCAGCAATTGAATTCGTTGCTTGAATTACAACAGGCTTCCGGCAACAAAGTTTCGGTCGCCGACAGTTTTGTGAACCGTTTACACTGGCAGCGTTTGAAAGTGTATGTACAGCCTGATTTTACGTATACGAGCGGAAGAACCATGTTGCGTGTCAGCATCCCGGTTACTTACCAGGATATACGCTATTCAGGACGTTTGTACCAGGAACAGCATACTGATTTACCTGTTACGCCGAGGGTATACCTGAAGTATATGACGGGTAAGGAAGATTATATCAACATTAACTACAATTATAATAACAGCTGGGCCAATATAGACCAGGTATACGATGCTTACCTGATGCGTAGTTACCGCGATTTTTTTACCAACGGTAACCTGCTAAGTCAAACACAAAGACATGCTGTTTCGGGTGCATATCAATTCAGAAATACATTAAAAATATTTTTCTTCTCTGTAGGGGGTGCTTATACCAGCAATGAAGGGAATACGATCAGTGATACCAGGATCAGCTCATTGATCCAGCAGGCAAAACTGATCCCTTACCAGAATATTTCCAACAGCTCTCAGTTATTTGGTACCATCAGCAAATACATTTTTCCTTTGCTGACAACCATTGGCAGCAAGGTTTCCTGGAACCAATCCAACAGTGTTCAGTTACTCAATGGAGAGCAACTACAGATTCAGAACAGTGGCTATACCGTTAATGCCAATGTGAACACCAAATTCAGTTCATGGTTGACCATAGCGTATAATGGATCGTTTAGCAGTTCCGGAAGTAAGCAAACCGGTAACAACCATACCAGCCGCCCTGCCACACCCAATGTGGTAAAATGGCAGCACGAAGTAAATGCGAGCGTAGCATTTACCAGCAATGTATATGCTAAAATAGGAGGAGAGAATTACCGTTATCATATACCCGGTTCGCAGGATAACCAATACACTTTTGTGGATGCTTCTCTTACCTGGAAACTGGATAAGCTGAAAACAGACCTTGAGCTATCGCTTACCAACCTGGCTGGTGTAGACACTTATACAACGGCATCCCTGTCTGCCAACAGCATTGTAGAAAGCAGTTACCGTATCCGGCCAAGGATGGCAATGGTGAAATTCTATTTCAGGTTTTAGGCGTGAGACGTGAATCGTCAGTCGTGAGGGAATAATTTGCTTATACTCACGACTGACGATTCACGACTCACGACAGGCAATATGAAGAATGTATTAATTTTTACATTCCCCGCCATTCCTTCATAAGAATACGCTACTTTGGCCATTGTATGACCAGTATTGTTAACAAAGCCGGAGAAACGATTGCTTATTTGTACCAGAATATGATCCTGGATATTACCCGTGAGGAAGTGATCGGGTTGATTCTTGGCAATTGCGTATTTGGAAAGCAGACCGGCCCTGCCGGTAAATTTTTCAATGACACTTTCCGGAAAAAGAACGGGAAGATCATTGGAAAATTAGGGGAAGATGTTTCTTCCTCGCTTAAAAAACTCCCTAAAGAAGCCCAGCTTTCTGTTCAGGCCTGGCAGATATTGAGCCGGGTGAATGACCATACCTGTATCTGGATAGATGAAAAAAAATCATGGACCAAGCAGTCATTCCTCGAGTACCTCACGCTCGAAAAAGAAACGGTAGAAGAGGAATAAAATTCTTTTACTTGCCTTCTTCATTTCTTCTGTTTATTTTCATCGGTAAAACCTGCTGATGGAAAATATACTTAACAAACCGACCGCTGATTCTATTCTTGCAAGGATAGAAAAACTGAATTCCGGAACCAATGCGCTCTGGGGTAAAATGAATGTGGCACAAATGCTTTCGCATATGCAGGCCCCGGTAGAAGTGGGACTAGGAACCAAACAATTGAAACGAACATTGATTGGTTTTTTATTCGGCGGGATTGCGAAGAAGCAACTATTCAGCGAGAGGCCTTTCCCACAAAGCCTTCCAACGGATGCCTCTTTTATCCGTAAAGGAGAACATGATTTTGAAACAGAGAAAGTAAAACTGGTTTCTTTGCTGAACCAACTGGTAGCCGGTGGAGAAGAAGGATTAACCAAATTGCCACACCCTTTTTTTGGAAAACTCACCAACGAAGAATGGGGAACCAGTTTATGGAAACATTTTGATCACCACCTGAAACAGTTTGGGGTGTAAAGTCGATAGACCATGGACCATGGTCTATCGACTTTGGTTTATTTAAGCGATGCGATATCAATGACGAAACGGTAACGTACATCTCCTTTCAGCATACGTTCATAGGCCTCGTTGATCTGTTGAACGGGAATCACTTCCACATCAGATACGATATTGTGCTCAGCACAGTAATCCAGCATTTCCTGGGTTTCTTTGATGCCACCGATCAGGGAACCGATAATACTTCTTCTTTTCATGATCAGCTGAAACGCTGGAACCTGTGAAGGTGTGGGTGGTACACCCACCACGATCATGGTACCGTTGGTGCGTAAGAGTTCCAGGTATGTACCGTATTCATGCGGCGCGGAAACGGTATTCAAAATATAGTCAAAGCTGTTCTGCAGGCTTTTCATTGTAGCCGGGTCGGAGGTTAAGGCAAAATGATGCGCCCCCAATTTTTTGGCATCGGCTTCTTTTGACCGGGAAGTACTCAGCATGGTTACTTCCGCCCCAAACGACGCGGCGAATTTAACGGCCATATGACCAAGGCCACCAAGCCCGAGAACACCAACCTTATCGCCTTTCTTAACGCCTACATGGCGCAGCGGGGAGTAAGTAGTGATGCCAGCACAAAGCAGCGGGGCGACCCCCTCCAGTGGAAGCTTGGGAGATATTTTCAATGTGTATTGCTCATCCACAACGATCTGGGTCGCATATCCGCCATAGGTAGGCGCATTGGTTACCCTTTCTCTTCCGTTGTAAGTACCAACCATGCCTTCTTCGCAATATTGTTCCAGTCCTTCTTTACAACTGGCACAAGTACGGCAGGAGTCTACAAAACAACCCACGCCGGCGAGATCGCCAACTTTAAAGCTTTTTACCTGAGATCCAACACTGGTAACGCGGCCCACAATTTCATGGCCCGGAACCATTGGATAAATGGAACCACCCCATTCATCGCGAACCTGGTGGATATCAGAATGGCAAACGCCACAGTATAATATTTCGATTTGAACATCATGCGCGCCAGGGTCCCTTCTTTCAAAATTAAACGGGGTGAGTGGGGTAGTGGGTGCCTGTGCGGCATACGCTTTGGTTGCTATCATGGTAAATTGATTTTAGAGTTGGATAACAAATGTCGCACCATTTCGTGGAAAGACGGTTTATGATTTTGGGAATGTTTTGATGGAAAGATTGTAAAATACGTTGAAGGCATTTTGAAAAACAAATGTACAGAGATCATTTTGCCGCAGATTCGCAGATTTAGGCGGGCGAATCTGCGGCAAGCATTATTTATGATTCGTATAATCGATCTTAAAATGACTAAGGTTGGGTGGGTGGTTACGTTTCCGCGTTTTATCATACTGGTACATAATCTCCCCGATCTCTTTAAAGAAGGGATATCCTATTTCTTTGTACTCGTATTTGTCATCATTCAAAATACCATCCCTGTTTACATAAATTACAGCACTCAACATGAATTCTGTGTTTGCCGCAAAATCTACGATATATGCCGCATCCGTTAAATACCCATAACTCCATCCCGGTTTATTAAAGACACGGATATTTTGTGGCGGTGTTTTCTTGTCGGATTTATAAAGAAAGAATTTACAATAGCTGTTAAAGAATTCAGTAGTATCATATTTCGGATGATCGCTTTCTGAAGGGTATTCAGACAGATACTGTAATAAAAAACGATGATCATTTTGGCTGATGTTAAAACGTTGGACTGCGGGAACAGATTCCGGAAACAAAACAGACTGCAGCATATGTTGCAGATCTTCCAGCGGAAGATTGTTGTGGCGGGTAAAATCAAAAGGAGCCTGTATCAATGAATCGTAGCGGTTGTAATGCGCTTTGCCAACCAACACTTGTTTGCTGTAATCAAATTGGGTTTGGCTGTAGCGTGGGGCTAATTTGAGAACCGTATCCCTATTGTTTACAAACCGGATGGCATTCGTGTGGCGGTTCTCTTCCTCGGTCATAGTTACAAAGCGGCGCACGATGCGAACATCTTTGTACCCTTTCTTCCAGAGAGATTCGTTTAAATAGTCCTGCCCGTCAAATTCATACAAACGGTTATAGGCATCGTTATCACTTACCAGGAAAATCTTCTTCAGGTAATTGGCAATGGAGGGCAGTCCGTTAGTAGTGGATGTATCTTTTGTAAGAACCGACTGGCTGCTGAAAGAACTATCTGTCAGCATGCTTGTATACATATCCAGTCCCGGTTTTCTAAGGGTATTCAGTTTCTCTAAAGCCATTAAGGCTGTTGGTAGTTTTACTGTTGATGCCGGGTTGAAATACCGGTTACGGTCTGTATGCAGGTAATGGTTTTTGAAATGCGGTACATTATGCTGATCGCGGTTGATTTCGGTGTAAATGATCTGGTACTGAAAACTGTCCGGATAATTCAATACATGTTGTAACAGGGGAGAAGCTTTGCTTTGGATAAGCTGTTGCAGCCAGGTATCTGTTTTTTCCTGGGCGAAGATGGTGGTAGGAGAACAGGCGATGAATAATACCAGAAGGTACTTATGGATAGTAGGCATGTTGTTTCGATTGAAAATAATTTCGCCACAGATTCGCAGATTTACACAAAAGTTTTCTATGTTAATCTGTGTACCTGTGGCGAATAAAAATCATTTCAAATTCACTTCAAAAAAATCCAATGTCCGTTTCCAGGCATGCAGTGCGGCATCGGCATTATAACGTGCTTCGGAAGTATCGTTGTGGAAAGCATGATTTACACCCGGGTACATATACAGTTCGTAAATAACGCCGGCCTTTTTAAGCGCCTCTTCATATGCGGGGATACCTGCATCAATCCTTTCATCCAAACCCGCGTAATGCAATTGTACGGCACATTTGATTTTAGGCACGTCCTCCGCTTTGGGTTGTGCACCATAAAAAGCAACGGCCGCATTAAGGGTAGGCACATTTACTGCCAACTGGTTGGCCAGTCCACCTCCCCAGCAAAAGCCTACGCAACCTACTTTCCGGTTGGTTTCTTTTCTTGCCCGTAAAAAATCAACTGATTTGATAAAATTAGCGAGGTTCTTTTTCGCGTCGAGCTGGGTAAATAATTTTCTTGCCTCATCTTCAACAGCGGGCGTACCACCAGACTCCGATAATGCATCTGGCGCCATGGCAAAATAACCGGCTTTGGCGGCACGGCGGGTAACATCTTTGATATGTTCCGTTAATCCACGGTTTTCATGGATCACCATTACGGCACCCATGTTCATTTTCTTTTTGGGCTTGGCAGTGTACGCAAACATGGTAATGCCATTTACTTCATAAGAAATGGTTTCTGTTTCCAGGTCCTCATCATCTTCTCGAATGGTGGCTGCTTTGGCGTAGTTGGACTCCAGCAACGGAGTAACAGACAATGCCAATGCCATACTGCCGGTAATGGCAGCTAATCTTTTCAGGAATACCTCACGGGTCAAAGGTTTGTGGGTGTATTCGTCGTAAAGGCTAATGATGCGCTGGTCCATATTTGCTGGTTTAGGGTATTAAATATAACCAGAAATCGCCGCAATAAAAACTGCGTCTTAGCATCTTTGAAAGAAAAAGATCCTGCAAAGATGCCAGAACGGAGGAGAGGAATACCGTGAAAATAACCCTAAGATTAGGTATTTGCCGTATTGCGGGAATCGGTTCAATCGACTTATTTCGCAGAAACCATTTTCTATGCGACTAATTGAACGGCTGCAGGAATACCTTGTATTTAACCGGATCTCCGCGTATGCTTTTGAGCACGATTGCCAACTGGCAAACGGGTACCTTGGCAAACAATTGAAAGGAAAGGGATCTGTAGGTTCCGATATCCTGCTTCGCATTAAAGAGCGGTATACCGAGCTGAGCCTTGTATGGCTGGTTACAGGAAAGGGAAACATGTTGTTGACAACTCACCAGACAATGCATTCAGCTGTGGATGCTGTTTGTGAATTAACCGAAGAACAAAAAATATTTTTTTCATCTAAAGATGATCTGATCTGTTTGCTGAACAAGCAGATAGAAAAATTGGGTGCCATGCTTGCAGACAAAGAAAAGATCATCTATCTACAGGAAAAAAAACATAAAGAGAATGTAAGAAGGCGGGTGGTAACAAAAAATGCCGGATAACAAACAAGGAATATTGCATCCCGTCATTACTGGAAGCAAGGAATATTGAATGTGGAAGTGCTACTCACTTCTTTATTCAATATTCCTTGTTCATCTGTTCAATATTCTATTCTTCCATATAAGCCGAAACAGGCTCGCAGGTACAGATCAGGTTTCTATCACCGTGTGTATTGTTCACCCTTGCCACACTAGGCCAGAATTTATTCAGGGTCACATAATACAATGGGAAGGCAGCTTCTTTACGGCTGTAGGAATGTTTCCAATCCTCTCCGCAAACTACTGCCTGTGTATGCGGTGCATTTTTTAAAGCGTTATCCGTTTTATCTGATTTGCCATCTTCGATGGCTTTGATCTCTTCATAAATGGAGATCAGTGCATCGCAGAAACGATCCAGTTCGCCTTTGTCCTCACTTTCTGTTGGCTCGATCATAATGGTTCCAACAACCGGGAAACTCATGGTAGGTGCATGGAAACCATAATCGATCAAACGTTTGGCCACATCTTCCGCTTCTATACCCACGCTTTGTTTGAACGGGCGCAGATCCACAATAAATTCATGTGCACAGGTCCCATTGGTTCCGGTATAGAGGATCTTGTAATATTTTTCCAGTCGTGCCTTCATATAATTGGCATTCAGGATCGCGTATTCGGTTGACTGACGAATGCCAACCGCTCCCAACATCTTGATATAACCATAGCTAATTAGCAGGATGCTTGCAGAACCATAAGGTGCCGCGCTTACCGCGCCATGGGTTGACAATGCCGGATGCCCAGGTAAGTAAGGTGCCAGTTTATCGTTTACACAAATGGGTCCCATGCCTGGACCGCCGCCACCATGCGGGATGGCGAATGTTTTGTGGAGGTTGAGGTGGCAAACATCGGCGCCGATCATACCAGGACTTGTTAAGCCAACCTGTGCATTCATATTGGCGCCATCCATATACACCAATCCACCATTGTCGTGAATGGTTTCACAGATGTCTTTGATCGTTTCTTCAAACACACCATGGGTAGAAGGGTAGGTAACCATTAAAGCACCCAGGTTGTCTTTGTATTGAACGGCTTTGGCTTTCATGTCGGCTACATCAATATTGCCTGCGTCGTCGCATTTTACTACAACTACTTTGAAAGCGGCCATTACGGCACTGGCAGGGTTGGTGCCGTGCGCGCTGATCGGGATCAATACCACATTTCTATGTGATTCGTTTCTGGCGGCATGGTATGCGCGGATGGTTAACAATCCGGCATACTCACCTTGTGCGCCGCTATTGGGCTGCAGGCTGCAGGCGGTAAAACCAGTGATCTCGCAGAGAAAACTATTCAGTTCATCAATGATCTGCTGGTAACCTTCTGTTTGATTAACCGGGACAAAGGGATGCAATCCGCCAAACTCCGGCCAGCTAACCGGGATCATTTCGGAAGCGGCATTGAGTTTCATGGTACAGCTACCAAGACTGATCATGCTTGTATTGAGCGAAAGGTCTTTGTTTTCCAGTTGTTTGATGTAACGCATCATCTGGCTTTCGCTGTGATGTGTGTTGAATACCGGGTGTGTTAAGTATTCGGAACTACGCTGGAGTTCAGCGGGTAACTGGTAGTTGACAGTTGACAGGGCAGAAGAACTGATTTGATGTCCCGTGCTTTTTTCAGTAACCGCTTCAAATATTTTCACGATGGTATTGGCATCTTCGATGGAGCTTGTTTCATCGATCGTAATCCCAATGCTGCCATCTGCGAAGTAGCGGAAATTGGTATGGAATTTTTCAGCCATGGTTTTCACGGCCTCTGCTTTCATACCGCTAACTTTCAGCGTATCAAAATAAGCGGTATTGGTTTGTGCGATACCCAGTTTGGTCAAGCCGTTGCTTACCGCCTGTGCAATGATATGAACACGTGTAGCAATGTTTTTCAAACCTGCCGGTCCATGATATACCGCATACATCGCAGCCATGTTGGCCAGCAATGCCTGAGCAGTACAGATATTGGAAGTTGCTTTCTCGCGTTTAATGTGTTGTTCCCTTGTTTGCAGGGCCATGCGCAGGGCACGGTTGCCTTGTGCATCAATACTCACACCGATCAAGCGGCCGGGCATACCACGTTTAAAATCATCCTTGGTAGCAAAAAAGGCAGCATGTGGTCCGCCATAACCCATCGGCACACCAAAACGTTGTGCAGAACCTACGGCAACATCGGCACCCAATTCGCCGGGAGGTGTTAACAGGGTCAATGACAATAGATCAGTGGCCATAATTACCAATCCCTCTCCTGCATGTACTTTGTTAATGAATGAACGATAGTCTTCCACCGAACCATTGTCGTTTGGATATTGTACAATGGCGCCGAAATAAGTATCGTCTAACTGCGCGGTTTTATAATCGCCATACACTAGTTCAATCGCCAATGGCTCCGCCCTGGTAACCAGTACATCTTTGGTTTGCGGGAAGATGGCTTCGTCAACAAATAATTTTGGTTTGCTGATGATATCTGTTTTATTCACATGGTGAAAGATCATGGCCATGGCTTCAGCTGCTGATGTGGCTTCATCCAGCAAAGAGGCATTGGCAATAGCCATACCGGTAAGATCGGTTACCATGGTCTGGAAATTCAGCAAACTTTCCAAACGACCCTGGGATATCTCGGCCTGGTAAGGAGTATACTGTGTATACCAGCCCGGATTTTCGAAAATGGTACGGAGAATGACACTCGGGGTAATAGTGCCGTAATAGCCCTGCCCGATATAATTTTTATAGACCTTGTTTTTTGCCGCTACTTTCTTCAGTTCGCTCAGGTATTCAAATTCGCTGATGGCAGCCGGAATGTTCAGATCGCCCATGATGCGGATAGAACCGGGGATGGTTTTGCCGATGAGCTCGTCCAAAGAGCCGATTCCAATGGTTTCCAACATGGTTTTTGTGTCTGCGGAGCCTGGTCCGATGTGTCTGCCCTGGAATTCAGTTGATTGCTGTTCAAATAGATTCATATACGAGTCTGTAGTTTGAGGTTAGTTGTTGCTCTGGAGGGATGCCTGAAAAGCAGCAAAATCAATAAATCGCCGCAAAGGTAAGATGATATTGCAGCACTGAAAAGCTTTTATTGAACTTGGGGATAGGGGGTGGATTGTTTTCGTGAGGCGTGAATCGTGAATCGTGAGAAAAACAGGGTTCCGCTACTCACGATTGACGATTCACGCCTCACGATTCTCCTGTGCCCGTAGTTCCCTGCTCGTCATCCTGCTCCCGTCATGGCTCCAGCCGGGCGGGCCGAAAAGGTACCTGATGCGGCTTCTGAAAGAAATGCCTTTTTGGGTAGTATCCTGCCAGATCTGCTTCCATTCATGAAAAATAAGGGAAACAGGATTGGGTTTTTCTATGTTTTTGGTTAGTCCATAAGCAATGGGCTGGTATTCTTCGGCCGAAAGTTCGGGTTGAAAAGTCCCAAACAGCTTATCCCAGATAATCAGGAACATGCCCATATTCTTATCCAGGTATTTGGGATTGGATCCATGGTGTACGCGGTGATGCGAGGGGGTCACCATAAAATATTCCAGCCATCCCATTTTATGGATCAGTTCGGTATGCACAAAAATGCCCCATATCTGTGTGGCGGAATAGATCAGCAAAATATCAACCGGCTGAAAACCCAACAACGCCAATGGAATAAAATAGGCAAAGCGATAAAATGGCTGGAATACGGATGACCGGAAGCCTACGGTAAAATTCATCTTCTGGCTACTATGGTGGGTTACATGAACCGCCCAGAATACACGGATCTCATGATCAAAACGGTGCAGCCAGTAATAGAGCATGTCTTCAAGAAACAATAAGACCAGCCAATACCCAAGAATGTTTTCGATATGTAGCCATGCCCGCACAAAAAAATAATCCAGGATGGCAAGGTAAATGAGCCGGAATGCCAGGTCCAGTCCTCCATTCAGCAGCATCAGGTAAATATTTGCAGCGGTATCTTTCAGCGTATAGGTTTTGCGCCGCCAGAGATGGGTTAATACAATCTCAAGGCCGATAATGACCAGGTAGAAAGGAGTAGATAAAAGGATCAGCCATTGTTCGCGAATGTCTTCCATAGCGTAAATCTTCCTGAAAAGTAAAAAGGAATATGCGGAAATGCCATAAAATCCTTTTAATCTTGTGTTATTAACGGGTTTGTTTTGTAAAGTGAGATTCTTTTATGAGTGAAGTAAATTTAGATAACTGGGAGAAAAGAAGCGGTGAACACCAGAAACAATACAAACAGTTTCTCAATCGGGCCGATAAGAATAAGGTGCTAAAACAATTGCCCGACCTTCACGATGAAGCATTCAGTAAGATCGACTGCCTTCAATGTGCCAACTGTTGCAAAAATTATTCGCCCCGTTTCAAAACACCCGATATCAAACGCATCAGCAAATTCCTGGGCATGAAAGAAGGCGATTTTATCGAAACCTATCTTTTTCTCGACAGCGAAGGCGATTATGTTACCAAAACCAAGCCCTGCCCTTTTCTCGGCCCCGATAATTACTGCGATATCTATGAAGCAAGGCCGTCTGATTGCCACCGCTTCCCTTATACAGATGAAGATGTGATCCTCAAACGGCCCGTGATTACGTTAAAGAATTCTACTTTTTGTCCGGCAGTATATTATGTACTCGAAAAACTGATGGTTAACTCGAAGTAAGTTCTTCGTATGCGGCAGTTAAACTTCTTTCTGCACCGCTATTCTTCCAGCTTACGCCAGGAACTTCTTTTGCCTTAATGATCTCTTCTTTTGTTTTACCCGCTTTGATTTCACCGGCAACAAAATCAAGTAATTTGTTCAGGTAATCTTCAAAGGCAAGCAGGTCTTCTTTGGAGCCGGTTACTTTTTCAGGATCGCCTGCATGACCAAAAATGAACAGTGTGTCTTTGTCAAATGTTTTCTGCGCTTTTTGCATTACCTGTATCCAGCTTTTGATATTGGCGCCCGCACTTCTGTCAATGAATGGGGATAGCTGATTGAATAACAGGTCGCCCATATGCGCAATATTCGCGTGTTCGAAATGAATAATGGCATCACCATTGGTATGGCCGGCACCAAAGTAGTAAGCACGTATTCTCTCTTTACCGATCTTCTGTTTCCATCCATCAGTAAATGTGATGTCCTGGAACAATTGTTTATCACTATTCTTAGCGGCTTCGGAAACACGTTTGTAATTGGCCAGGCAATTCTCATGCCCCACTACATGCTCCGCAATATCTTTAAAAGAAATATTGCCACCCGTATGATCGCCATGGTGATGGGTATTGATGAGGAATTTAAACGGCATGTCCTTCATCTTTTTCAATTCCTCAATCGCATGTTTGGCCGGATCGGGAAACTGTGAATCAATTACGGCATATCCTTCACTGGATTGATAAAAACCAATGGTGCCGCCACGTTCGGTAAAAATGCCGATATCACCACGTAACATTTTTATTTTGTAAGCGGGTTGCTGTAAGAAGGAAGCAAAAATATCTTTGGAAGATACTGCCATCAACCCGGCAGTAAGACCGGCATTGCGGAGAAAAGAACGACGTTGCATAGTTTAGGTTTAGTGTAAGACGGGCTACTAAGATAGGAAATTTAGTATTCCATTTTACGCAGGCTGGGGGCTTTGATCCATGTGCCTGCAACTACTAATAATGTCATACATCCCCCAAATACCACAGAAGGGATCACCCCCATGATCTTAGCGGCCATACCACTTTCGAACTGGCCCAGTTCATTGCTGCTGTTGATAAACATGGAATTTACGCTCATTACCCTGCCTCGCATATTGTCAGGTGTTTTCAGCTGTAGTATGGTACCCCTAACCACCACGCTGATGCCATCTAAAATACCACTCAGTAACAGTACGGCGAATGAGAGCCAGAATATTTTGGATAAGGCGAATGTGACAATGCAGAGGCCAAATCCACCAACCGCGAACAATAATTTTCTTCCCTGGCCGCGGCGCATGGGGAAGATGGTCAGCATTATCACCACGAAAATAGAACCGATATCAGACGCGGCATTGAGCCATCCAAAACCAATGGGCCCTACTTTGAGAATGTCTTTTGCAAAAACAGGTATCATGGCAACCGCTCCGCCAAACAAAACAGCAAACAGGTCCAACGACAAAGCGCCCAATACTTCTTTGGTTTTAAAAACAAAACGCAGGCCCTCTTTTACACTATCCAGTGTTTTTTTCTCGCCCGGCTCATTCAATGGAGGCTTGGGTTTGAGCTGGTACATAAAACAAAAACCGATCAGCACAAGAATACAGATGATCAGCAAAGAGCCCGTGTGCCCTAAACCGGCAATTAAAAAACCAACGGTAGCATGACCGGAAACAGAGGCACTAAGCCAGATACCCTGGTTCCAGGTAGTGGCATTCTGCAAAATGTTTTTGGGAACGATGGAAGCCACCATGGTGCCAAAACTGGGTCCGGTAAAGGAACGGAAAATGCCCGTAAAGAAAATGATCACATAAATACTAAATGCGATCCAGTGATTGCTGATTTGTGTGGAAGTGAATTTTGTGGAAAGGCCAAGTAATAACAGCGCGCAGCCAAAGTATAACGCAACGCCTTTCAGGAGCAAGCTTCTTTTCTCGCTGATATCAATAACATGACCGGCATACAGGGAAAGTGAAACAGCGGGAATTACTTCTGATAAGCCGATCAGTCCGATGGCAAAGGGTTCATTGGTTAATTCGTAAATCCACCATCCAACCAGCGTGCCCATCATCCGCAATCCCATGATAAACAGGAAGCGCCCCATCATTAAATTCCGGTACTCCGGAATCCGCATGGATGCAAAGGGGTCGTTTTTTTCCTGTGGTATAGTCATGGTCGTCAGTCGTCAGTCGTCAGTCGTCAGTCGTCAGTCGTCAGTCGTCAGTCGTCAGTCGTC
>JAZJYJ010000018.1:0-18066 GCA_040390405.1 Bacteroidota bacterium | reverse complement strand
AGATTATGCTGGGTTTGCAAAAATAAATGAATTTACTCACGATTCACGCCTCACGATTCACGCCTCACGGCAAACTGAAATAATGCTGCCCATCTTCATAATCCTTATCCAATGCATCGATCACAATCTGCAGATGCTTTTCATTTCCCAGGAAATCCGCATTACTGGCATCAATGAAAATGGTTTTGATATTATGCTGCTTGATATAACTGGTATAAGTTTCCTGGATATTAAACAGGTATTCATCCGGGATACTTTGTTCGTAAGAACGGTTCCGCTTCCGGATATTTGATTGCAATTTCTGAACCGGCGCATGCAGGTAGATAAGGATATCAGGAAATGCCAGTTGCTGGTGAATGATCTCAAATAATTTCTGGTACAGCCTGAACTCTTCTTCGGGCAGATTTACCTTGGCAAACAGCAGGCATTTGGTAAACAGGTAATCCGAAACGGTAATGCTTTGAAAGAGGTCCTTGGTATGTACCATTTCTTTCAATTGTTTGTATCGCTCTGCCATAAAGAACAGTTCCAGCGGAAATGCATACTGTGCGGGGTTCTCGTAAAATTTTTGCAGAAAAGGATTGTCTGCAAACTCTTCCAGTATCAACCTGGCATTAAAATGTTTGGCCAATAAATGGGTGAGAGTTGTTTTGCCTACGCCTATATTCCCTTCAACTGTAATAAAATGGTGCTTCATGGATCCTTTACTCAAATGATGGCCAAAATTAACCGCCATCAGTTAGCGGAAGGAGATTTTTTTTGCACATCCAGTTCATCGGTACATTCTTCCAGTAAAGCAGCGATGGTCTTCTGCAAAACCGGGTGAATTAGCGAAGGCGCTATTTCTGCTAAGGGTAAAAGGGCGAACCTTCTTTGTGGTAAAGCGGGGTGGGGTAATGTTAATAACCCGGAAGAAATAACCAGTTCATCCATCAATAAAATATCAAGATCTATGATCCGGGGCCCGAGTTTAAGGGTTCTTTTCCTTCCCATGATCTCTTCAATGGCAAGTAATTGCTGCATCAATGCTCCTGGTTGCATAGAGGTTTGTAAAGCCAGTGCCTGGTTGTAAAAGGAAGGCTGATCGGTTAGTCCCCATGCGGAGGTTTCATAAATAGCCGAATAATGAACGATATTGCCGCAGGATTGTTGGATCAGTTCAATCGCTTGCCGCAGATAAGCAGATCGGTTACCAAGGTTGCCGCCTATCAGCAAATAAGCTGTACTCATAAATTGGAAGTATAATCTGGTTCAAATATCTTTAAATTCATTACCATTTAATAAAAAATTATGAAGGGGTTCTTTAAAACATTTTTTGCTGCTTTATTGGCGCTGATCATCTTTACCGTTATTGGTATTTTTCTAATGATCGGATTCGTAACCAGCGCGGCAACTGCAGATAAGCCAAGCGTGGGTAGTAATGCAGTGCTGGTACTTGATCTGTCGAGCCAGTTCAAAGAACAATCGCAGGATAATCCTTTCAATTCTTTTATCAAGGAAGCAGCCCATGAAACACCCTCTTTGTATCATATGGTTCGCATGATCTACCATGCCAGGTCCGATTCATCTGTTAAAGGAATCTATATCCTATGCGGCAATAATGTAAATGGTTTTGCTGCGAGCGAAGAACTCAGGAAATCATTACTGGACTTTAAACGCAGTGGAAAATTTGTTCTTGCCTATGGCGAAACCATTTCCCAGAAAGGGTATTATGTAGCCAATACGGCCGATAAACTGTATTGCCATCCGCAGGGAGGCGTTGAATGGTCGGGGTTTTCATCCAACCTGCTCTTCCTGAAAGGAATGCTGGATAAACTGGAAATCCAACCGCAGATTTTTTATGCGGGTAAATTTAAAAGCGCAACGGAACCGCTTCGCGAAACACAAATGACGGATGCCAATCGTTTACAAACTTCCGTGTGGCTAGGAGATCTGTACAATCATTTTCTGCAGGCAGCCGCAGATACGCGAAAACTCGATACGGCAAAGCTTCGCGCTCTTGCCGTACAGGGATCCATACAAACAGCAAATGATGCGCTGACAAACGGATTGGTAGACGGGCTGAAATATGATGATGAGATTAAAAAAGAACTACTGCATAAACTGAAACTGGACACGAAAGACAAGATCAATTTTGTTACGTTCAATGATTATTCCAAAGCGGTTGATTACAATGGCGATTACAGCGAAAATAAAATAGCCCTGATCTACGCCGACGGAGATATTGTTTCGGGTAGTGGAAATAATGAGCAGATTGGCAGCGATGTTTTCCGTTCCCTGATACGCAAAGTAAGAATGGATGATAATGTGAAGGCAATTGTGTTCCGTGTAAATTCACCCGGCGGAAGTTCTCTGGCCAGTGATGTGATCTGGCGCGAAATTACATTGGCCCGCAAGGAAAAACCAGTAGTGGTAAGCATGGGTGATGTAGCTGCGTCCGGAGGATATTATATTTCCTGCAATGCCGATTCTGTGTTTGCCAATGCCAACACCATTACGGGTTCTATCGGTGTATTCAGTATTGTACCCAATTTCCAATCTTTTTTCAAAAATAAACTGGGCATCACATTCGATGGCGTAAAAACCGCTCCGTATGCTGATATGGGCAGTGGAGAACGACCTTTGAATGAAACTGAGAAACGCTTCTTCCAGGCGGGAACGGATTCTATTTACCATACATTTAAAAGCAGGGTGGCAGACGGGCGAAAAAAAGACATGGTTTATATAGACAGTATTGCGCAGGGGCGTGTATGGACGGGTTTCAGAGGGATACAGGTAGGCTTGGTAGACCGTATCGGAACCCTGCAGGATGCGATGGATTGTGCTGCGAGAATGGCCAAAACAAAAGAATACAAAGTGAAGGAATACCCTGAGAAAAAAAATATTTTCGAACAGCTCATGAACACCTATAAAAAATCCATTAAAACAAATCTGATCAAAGAAGAGATAGGTGAGGAGCAGTTCAGGGCCCTTAAAGAAGTAAAGAATGTAAAACAGATGATAGGGATACCACAGGCAAGATTGCCATTTGTGGTAACGATCAATTAACCGGCTGGGTTCTAAATAAGCGATCATCGAAATGAAAATCCGAAGTATCCCGCAGGTTTACTTTTTTAAAGTCGGGATGCAGGGGGTTTACCAGGTAATTGTGTTCCTGGTGAACAATGGCTGAGGGGCATTTACATAAAAGTGTTTTCCTGGCCTGTAGAATTTCTTTTCCCATCCATTGGGTATAATCAAAATCAAAATGCCAGTCCTTTTTAAGACTCTGCAGTTTTATTTCATGACATTGTGTATTTGAAGGGAGCTCAATTTCCATCAGTTGCACCACCTGAAGTTCCTCCAGAGTGTGTGAATTGGCGAGTATTTCGAGTAATGCGAGCGAGATGTGTTCACTGGTATATAAGACCGGCAAACCCGCTGGGTTCCACCTGCCCCCCACAAGCTTTGCACCTGTTCCGGAAAGTTCATGTGCAAATTTTCTATGCGAAAAACGATAGAGGATCATGCGTACACCCCGTATTGGATACGTGTTAACTGATCAATTACTTCCTGGATGCCCCTGTCGGAATAGAGCGAGGAGAAATTAAGTACCTGGCCCATTGCAGGTTTGTCTTTTTTTAACCAGCTGTAAAAGGCATTGGCATCCGAAAAAGTTTCCAGGCCCAGGTTGATCATTTCCTGCAAAAGAAGAATACGATCGGTATGGATGCCATCGAATGAAGAATTGTTTTTGGCATAACGTTGCAGGGTTCTTTCGGAAAGATGCAGCATATTGGCCCATTCACTCTGTGTAAAAGGAACGGTATCTGCTATTTTTTTTAACTTACGGTAGGTATAATCTGCTACCATTACCCGTTTTTTAGTGGGCAGGTAAGGAGCGGCCGCTTCTTCAACCTTGGAAGGTTTTAAAGACCCCTGTGTGTATTTCTGCATTTTCGCCATTTGCCGTCTTTTGTCGCACTAAGTTACGACTTTTGTCCAGAATTAATCATCCCCACCCAACTTTTTCCTGTTTTTTTGCTTTCGGTAAATAATAAGATAGATTTGCTCTCATAATTAAGCAGTTATGAAAGGGAGTTATAACCAGTACAAAGCCATGCTGGCCATTACCAAAGGTAGTTTACGGGCTACATTCCGTAGCCCCTCTGCGGTGGTATTCAGTATTGCGTTCCCCCTGATATTCATTCTCGTCTTTGGTTTTATCGGAAATGGGGGAAGGGTATCTTTAAATGTAGCTTTTGATAAACATACCGATACAGCCAATCCCATCTACGCTGCTATCAAAGGAATTGCAGGTATCAATGTAGTGAACAAAGCAGATGCAGAGGTGAAAGAAGACCTGGAGAAGGGACGGATTACAGCCGTGATCAACATTGAAAAATCAGGGCTGGCCAATCCACCCTACAAGATCAGCCTGGTGAGTTCAGAAGCGGTTAGTCCGCAAAACATACAGGTATTGCAGTCGATCTTAAATGCGGTGATTGCCGGCATCAACCAAAAAACTTTTGCGGGTGCACCAACGATTGCACTGGTCAGTAATACCATCCAGAAAATACCGGGTCGTATTTACCGCACCATTGATTTTATTTTGCCGGGTCAACTGGGCTTTTCTTTATTAAGCTCCGGTGTGTTTGGAGTGGCCTTTTTATTCTTTAATCTTCGCCAACAACTGGTATTGAAAAGATTTTATGCAACACCTGTGAAGCGCTCCTACATTGTTTTGGGAGAAGCATTGAGTCGCGTGATCTTTCAAATGTTAACTTCCATTATTGTGATTGGTGTAGGACATTTTGTTTTTAATTTCACCCTCGTACACGGCATACAAACATTCATGACCATCATGCTGCTGAGTTTTGTAGCCTTATTACTGTTTATGGGTTTTGGTTTTATTGTAAGCAGTGTGGCAAAGAGCGAAAGTACCATTCCGCCATTCGCCAACCTCATCACCCTGCCGCAGTTTCTGCTGGCCGGTACTTTTTTTTCCATTGAAGCATTTCCATCCTGGTTACAACCTGTCTGTAAAATATTGCCATTAACACATTTCAACAATGCCATGCGGAACATCGCTTTTGAAGGTGCAAGCCTGGCCAGTTGCTGGAAAGAGTTGGGAATCCTGGGCATCTGGATCGTAATCGTATATAGCATTGCATTTAAAACATTTAAGTGGGAATAAGTATGAAACTGATCAGACTGGCTGTATTTAGTGTATTGTCTCTTTTTGTGATCGCTTCACTGATAGGGATCCTGCTTCCTGCCCATGTTCTGGTGTCAAGGGCGGTTGATATCAGCGCACCGAAAGATTCGGTTGTGGGTTATCTGAAGGATATCGAACAATGGAAAAGCTGGATGGATGGCATGCAGCAGGCATCTGTTCAGATTCAGTCTGCCAAACAGGCCAACCTGGCGGGTACGGAAGTAACCATTACCAACATATCCGATTCAACAGTCATTTCATCCTGGGTATCCAGGAATGGCGGTGTGCAAACCAGTACCGTTCGGATGATCAATGATACGATTCACAAACAAACCATTGTACAATGGCAGTTTGAGCAACAACTGAAATGGTATCCATGGGAGCGCCTTGGATCCATGATGAATGATAAGATACTGGGAACCATGATGGAGAAAAACCTCAACAACCTCAAATCGCTGGTTGAAAAAAAATAAAACGTTTTTTATTTTCTGGTCAAAGATTCCTCCAGGATTTCTTCAATCACTTCGTAGATCCTTTTCATTTCATTCTCTGTAACACAATAAGGAGGCATGATATACAATGTGTTCCCCAGCGGTCTCAGGTAAATGCCTTTGCTCATGGCTATTTGCGTAATGGTGCTGCTGATTGTATTCAGGTAAGCATCTTCTCCCTGCTTTATTTCAAATGCCAGTAAAGTGCCAAGCGTCCGGATCTCTTTAATGGAAGCTATGGGTTGAATTTTTGCCGCAAAGATGAGGTTGCTTTGAGTGATCCATTCAATTTGGGCAAGACATGTTTCTTTTTCCAAAAGATCAAGGCTGGCAAGAGCGGCACTGCATGCCAATGGATTGGCAGTAAAGGAATGCCCATGGAAGAATGTTTTTAATTTATCATCGTTTACGTAGGCTTCATAGATTCTGTTTGTGCAGGCTGTAACGCCCAATGCCATGGTTCCGCCTGTTAATCCTTTGCTTAGACAAATGATATCCGGTTTGTTATTCATATACTCACTGGCGAATAATTTACCGGTTCTGCCAAAGCCAGTCATTACTTCATCGGCGATACAGATAATACCGGCCTGCTTAACTGTATTCAGTAATTCGTTCATCAGGTAAGCATCGTACATTTTCATACCGCCGGCTCCTTGTACTAAAGGTTCGTAAATAAAAGCGGCTATTTCATCGTTATGCCGCTGAATGATCGCTTTTGTTTCTTCGATATTGTCAACTGTTGGGGCATCAATAAAAATCACTTCAAACAGGTGGTCATGAAAAGCGAGTGTGAATACGCTCCGGTCGCTCACACTCATTGCGCCAAATGTATCACCATGATAGGCATTGTTGAAAGCGAGCAGCTTCTTTCGTTTCCGTTCTCCCTTGTTCCACCAAAATTGAATGGCCATTTTTAGGGCAACTTCGGTTGAGGTAGATCCATTGTCGCTATAAAATATCCTGCTGAAATCGCCGGGTAATAAGGGTAGCAGCCGTTCGGCCAGTTTCACCGCAGGTTCATGGGTAAATCCGGCAAAAATAACCTGTTCCAGCTGCAGGGCCTGTTGGTAGATCTTTTCAGCGATGTAAGGATGCCCATGTCCATGCAGGGTAACCCACCAACTGCTGATGGCATCAATATAACTGCTCCCATCTTCCGCATACAGAATGGTTCCTTGCGCTTTCACAATGGGAATAGGGGATACCATATTTTTCTGTGCCGTAAAGGGATGCCATACTACTTGTTTGTCTCTCTCCGATAAACTCATAACACAAAGGTAACTGCCTTGCGTCAAGGATAAAAAAACGGGTTGTTTCCTGCTAAAAAATGCATGATAGGTGCAACGATAGCGTATCTATGTGTGTCAAAGTACCGAACCCCTGTGCATGGATGATCATCAAAAACTGGTAAAAGACTGTTTGAAGAACGATCCGCTGGCCCAGAAACAACTGTATGAGTTGTTTTCTGAGCCAATGCTGGGCGTTTGCTACAGGTATACCAAAAGCATACAGGATGCGGAAGAAGTACTACAGCAGGGGTTTATCAAAGTTTTCAGATACCTGCACCAATATGCTATGCAGGGTGATTTAGGGGCATGGGTCAGACGGATCATGGTGAATACGGCCATCAATTACCTGAAAAGAAAACCACGATACCAGCTAGACCTCAGTTTTGAAGATACCCATCTGCACCCGGTTACTGCTTACGAACCGGAAATGAACCTGAACAGGAAAGACTTACTGAACCTGGTGCGTCAGTTACCACCAGGTTATCAAACCATCTTCAACCTGCACGCGGTAGAGGGATATACCCACGTAGAGATCAGTAAAATAATGGGCATCAGTGAAGGCACCAGCCGCTCGCAATATGCCAGGGCAAGGGCACTGTTGATACAATGGCTTGAAAAATATTCCGGTAACGAAAAAAAAGACATGTATGGCCGATAGATCATTTGAGCAGAAGGTGAAAGAGGAACTGGCTGATCTTCGGATAAAGCCGGATGCTTCTGTATGGATAGGAGTAGCATCCGAACTGCGCAAAGAAAAAAAGCGCCGCTGGTTTATCTGGCTGATGCTTTTACTGGCGGGTTGCGGAACAGCATCCATATGGACTTATTTTCAATTCAGACAACCGGCGCCTCTTGCGGAGAATGGGAAAATGGCGGCGATCGTTAAGCCGGTTACCACTTCGCAATCTTCTATCCCTAATGAAAAAGAAAAAGTAAATCCTGTGAAGGGGGTAGCAATAAAGCCTGAAAATGCCATTGTATTGAACGGAACTCATAGAGAAAAGAATACATTTTCCTGGCAAGCAACTGTTGATAAGCGGAATGCTAAAAGCGTTGAACCCTCAAATCAAACAGTAACCGTACATACCGGTATTGATCAGGAACCGGCGAAACAAAAAGAACTGGCAATGGTGGGCAATCATGTTTCGGAAGAAAAGAAAATCGAAGAGGTTTCAATGAATGGTACCAGCCAGGATAAACAGGTATTCAAAGACAGCCTGCAACTCATCACTCACGAAGAAAAACAAATTGCACAAACAATAGTAGATACACCACAGCAGGTTTTAGAAAACCTAACACCCACTTTAATAAAAGCAATTGTTCAAGCGCCTAAAAAATGGAATTGGAACATTCATCTTGCGGCAGGGTATGGTAATACGATAACTGCCTTGTTACCTGCTGGTAAATCAGGTAATGATGTGTATGCGAGTAGTCCATCCACTGGTGTTGGCGGACCTGGCAGTATTGGCACGCCAGGTGGTGGTGGTTTACAAACAGCATCAGGTGGTGGAGGCAGAACGGCTGCTTTCTCATTTAATGCCGGCGTTGAGATGAGTAAACTGATCGGAAAAAGAAACCGTTTGGGCATGGTGATAGATTATTCTTTTTATCAAACCAATGCGACTGTGGGTAATCGGATAGATAGCACATCTTATTTCAGTTCGGTTAACCTGTACAACAGAAATGGTTATTATTACAATAACGGCAGCTCGGTGAATTACCGCGAGCAGTATCATTTTCTCACAGCTGGGTTGGCTGCTGTTTTTCCTGCCCGGCTGTTCAAACAACTACAGATGCGCTGGCAGGTAGGAGCCGGACTGCAGTTCCTGATCGCTTCCAACGGACTACAATATGATGCAGCTACCAACCGTTTTTTCAGGAACAATTCCCTGATCCCCAAAATACAGCCAAGGCTTTCTTTCGGATTTGATTTTGGGATCGGCAAACAATCCTTATTTTATGTAGGGCCTTACTGGCAATACACTACGGCTAATCTTGCCGGTGCAGGCACGGATAAACGGCATCTTGTGTTGTCGGCACTGAAACTCTCTTATATATTACCAGAAAAGAAAAACAAGGTGCAACGGTAATTCTTTGTGATGTGTCAGGGAGTAAACCTACCTACTTATGAAACATCTCTTACTCGCTGCAGGTATTGCATTGATCGCTTTTACAGGATGTATGAAAGATGCTGTAAAAGAACAGTACACATTTTACAGGCCGGTTTATAAAACGCGCGATGAGGTAAAAGCCAATATCAGGAGCAGCGTTCCCGTTGCGATCCAGCAACCCGGCAAGATCATTGTAAAAGACGGATATGTTTTTCTGAACGAGATCGATAAGGGCATTCATGTAATTAATATTTCAGACCCGGCAAATCCTGTCAATACCGCATTCATCGAGATCCCGGGCTGCGTAGACCTGGCCATTAACGGGCCATATCTATATGCCGATTGCTATACAGACCTGGTGACGCTGGATATTACGGACCCGAAACAGGTAATGGTAAAACAGTTTCTGACAGGCGTTTTCCCTAACAGGTATTACCAGGGATTTCGTGCAGATACTTCCAAAGTGATCAGAGAATGGATGAAAGTAGATACAACGATCGATAAGAGGTTTACAGGTACGCTAACTCATTTACTGAACAAAGACAGTTTTATATTGATGTATTCATCGGCTGCGCTTGCCGGACCGCAATATTCCGTTGGCGCATTCTCTTCTGCAGGTGTAGCTATTGCAGGGTCGATGGCCAGGTTTGGTTTGCTGAACAAACGAATGTATGCGGTTAGCCAGGACGCATTGAAAGTGTTTAACCTCACGATACCAACGGCTCCCACATTTGTTTCAACCATACCACTTCAGCAGGGAAATATTGAAACCATTTTTCCTTTCAAAAACAATGTATTTATTGGTTCACAAACAGGCATGTTCGTATACAATGTATCCGATCCGGATAGGCCGCAGAAACTTAGCCAGTTTACCCATGCACGCTCCTGTGACCCAGTTATTGCAGACGATAACTACGCTTACGTTACATTATCAGGCGGATCTGCCTGTGGAGGATTTAGTAACCAGCTTGATGTGATCGATATCAAAAACATCAGTAACCCAATGCTGGTGAAATCATATGCGCTCACATCGCCACGCGGCCTTTCAAAAGACGGTAACCTACTGTTGATCTGCGATGGTAAAACCGGTTTGAAAATACTCGACGCTACCAATGCAAATACGGTATCCGTTATCAAGCAGGTTAGCGGTTTTGAAGGAACGGATGTAATTGCACTTGGCGGGGTAGCGATCGTGACTGCCAAAGACGGGATTTACTTTATTGATTATTCCAACATTGCCAATGCATCGGTGGTTGGAAAATTATTGATCAATTCAAAATAGAAAGATGAAAAAGCAAATAGGAGTGATCGTTTTCTGCCTGATTGCAGTGGGAATGAAGGCGCAATCAACAAAAGGCCATTACGTTATTCCGCAGGCGGCGTTATTGAATGGCGATCATTCAGTCAGCGGTCAGGTGCAGTTACTGGGCGGAATAGAGCGGAACAATTGGAGTTATGGTATCGGCGCAGCAATTGATTATTATAAAGTAAGAACCGTTCCGCTGTTTGCGGATCTACGGTTTTCTTTCGGGAAAAAGAGATCCGTGTTTTCCTATGTAAATATCGGGCCCAATATTGCATGGGCACTCGGATCGCAATACACGTACGACAGGCTGGGATTTTATTCTGCAAACGGAAGTTTTAGCAATGGCTTATATACAGATATTGGTATTGGGTATACGCTGAAATCCAGGAACCAGAAAAGCGTATTGATCAGCCTGGGGTATTCTTCCAAAACCATTTCAGAAACATACAACGAAGCTATCTTCAGGGATTTCCCGCCTTTTGGAGTAGACTACCATGAACGTAAACTGCTGTATACGTTTAACAGGCTTGCATTGCGAATAGGTGTTAAACTGTAAGGATAGCCTATGGTTTTTCGGAACGGATAAAAGAAAGATTACGACGGATGCCTTTGTATTTGGCACGTTTCAATGGAGAGGCCGCAAAAGCATGTTTGAAAGCTTCTTCTGATAAGGATTCCCACTCTTTGGTAGAAAGGTTCAGTACCTCTGGAATAGGCACAAAATTGATCTCTTGATTAGGTGTGCTGAACCGGTTCCATGGACAAACATCCTGGCAGGTATCGCAACCAAAAAGCCAGTTGTCGAACCTGCCTTTCATTTCGCCTGGTATCAGCGCCTCTTTTAATTCAATGGTAAAATAGCTGATACATTTACTGCCATCAATTACTTTGTTATCAAGGATGGCATCGGTAGGGCAGGCATCGATGCATTTACGGCAGCTGCCACAATAATCTTTGGCAAACGGGTCATCGTATGCCAGTTCAATATCTACAATCAGTGTAGCAATAAAATAAAAGGAGCCGGATTGTTTGGTGATCAGGTTTCCGTTCTTACCAATCCAGCCACTGCCACTTTTCACGGCCCAGCTTCTTTCGAGTACCGGTGCCGAATCTACAAATCCACGGCCCTGTATTTCGCCGATCTGCTGATTAAGTATTTGTAAAAAAGTTTTTAATTTGGCTCGTATCACTTCGTGATAATCTTTACCAAAAGCATATTTGGCAATGCGCGGTACATTTTCTTTCTGCTTTGCTTCCGGGAAATAATTTTGTAAAAGCGTGATTACCGATTTTGCCCCTGGCACCAGTTTACGTGGATCAACCCGGAGATCAAAATGATTTTCCATGTATTGCATGCTTCCATGCATACCTTGCTTCAGCCATGCTTCCAGCCTGCGGGCATCTTCATCCAGTGCTTCTGCTTTGGCAATACCGCAATAGGAGAAACCGAGTTGTCGGGCAGCTTGCTTTACAAGTGAAGAATATTTTACAGGATCGGCCAATCAATATTTTTTGAGGGTAATAAATGAGTTGCTATTTGCAATTCGGTACAAGCCTGCTCTCAATGATCCTTTTGACCTCCATCCAGATCTCTTTCTTTTCTTCCGGCAGATCACCCTTGGTAAGAATGACGCAGGCATAACCCCTGCAAAAATCTATCATGGTCCATGTACCAAATAAACCAGGACTTGCCATGATGGTAGCTTTTCCATTTTCATCAGCCTGCAGTGACCATGCGCCTAATCCATAACTGTAGCCTTCGGCAACTTTAGGAACGAATTTCATCATGGATGGCGTTGTGCGTACGGTTTGCATTTCCTCAATGGCTTTCTCACTCAGTATTCTTTTTCCGTTATACATGCCTTTGTTGAGAAGCATACCCAGAAAACTGATGTAATCGGTTGGCGTAGAAACCGCGCCGTTAGATGGATTCACCGCATTAAAACTGGAAAAACTGGTATTACGCATTTGTAAAGGACGGGTTATGCGCTCCTGCATCAGTTGCTCAAAACTTCTTTTGGCCACAATTTCCAGTACACGGCCTGCAATACTTAATCCAACACTACCGTAACGGAATTCAAGTCCGGGATTTGAGAGGATCTCTTTTTTGGAAGCAAGATCATTTACTTCTTCTTCCAGCGAAGCGAATTTTTTGCGGTTGGATGGGTTGATTGATTTAGGGTCTGATTCAATACCCGTTACATGCGCCAGGCAATCTTTAATGGTGATATACCCCTTGGAATATTTGCTGAAAATGGGAAGATATTTACTCACTTGATCGTCCAGCGAAATTTTACCCTGGTCTACAAAACTCATTACCAACGCTGCTGTTAACCACTGGCTGGCATTGCCGATAGGGGCCTGTGTTTTGGCATTGAAATCGGTGCCGATGGCTTTCTGGTAAACGATCTTTCCATCCTGGTAGATCAGGGCCACCACATTGCCTCCCAGCTCTTTTTTGGAAGCGTCGAGTTTTCGGTCGATCTCAGAAAAATCGGTTTGGGCGTTTACGAACTGAAAGAATAGCATGAAAATCAATACAGCACTGACTTTTACGCATGGAAAAACAGATTTTACGGACATATTTTCCGAATTTATATAATGGATTGAGGTTTGCAGTAAAATTTAAAGTTATTTGAAAATTTGTTGCCATCAGCCGAATTATGCAGACAGGTCGCTGTCTGTGGTTACTTTAACCTTTCATTGCCGATCAGCGATACAAAGCACAAGTGTGCGACGCAAGGAACGGTGAAAAAGATACAGCGGATGATACAAAGAAATACTCGAATATAAACCAGTAAACAAATCAACTAAACTAAACGAATCAACAACCCGATATGAATTTAAATAACTATACCATCAAAGCACAGGAAACCATCCAGGCGGCGCAACAGGTGGCTTTCAATAATGGGAATCCTAATATTGAAACCAATCACCTGTTAAAAGTATTGCTCTCGGATAAGGATAGTCCTGTTGAATTTCTGCTGAAGCGGAACAATGTGAATATTGCATTTACCGAAACCAAGGTAGATGAAAGCATTGCGAAACTGCCAAAGACATCATCAGGCGAGCCTGCACAGAATATCAGCAGGGACCTGAATACTGTTTTCTTGAAAGCGAATAATGTCTTGAAAGAATTCAAAGATGAATTCATCAGCACCGAACATTTATTGCTTGCTTTATTGCAGGTGAATGATGATACGGCAAAAATAGTAAAGGCGGCTGGCTTAACTGAAAAAGGATTGATTACAGCCATTAAAGACCTGCGCAAAGGTGATACCATTCAATCGCAAACCCAGGAAACGCAGCTGAATATGCTGAACAAATTTGCCAAGAACCTGAATGAACTGGCAAGACAGGGGAAACTGGATCCTGTAATTGGTCGTGATGAAGAGATCCGAAGAACCCTGCATATTTTAACACGCAGAACCAAGAACAACCCGATATTGGTAGGAGAGCCCGGTGTGGGTAAAACGGCGATCGTGGAAGGATTGGCCATGCGGATCATCAATGGCGATGTACCGGATAATCTCCGTTCCAAAACCATTTTTGCACTGGACATGGGACAACTGATCGCCGGCGCCAAATACAAGGGCGAATTTGAAGAGCGTTTAAAAGGCGTGGTGAAAGAAGTAGCTACCAGTGACGGAGAAATTATTTTATTTATAGATGAGATACATACCCTTATTGGTGCAGGAGGTGGAGAAGGAGCGATGGATGCGGCCAATATTCTGAAACCCGCACTGGCTCGTGGCGAACTGAGGGCCATAGGCGCCACCACTTTGAATGAATACCAGAAATATTTTGAGAAAGACAAAGCGCTTGAACGTCGTTTTCAAAAAGTAATCATAGATGAACCTTCGATGGAAGATGCGATCTCTATTCTGCGTGGATTGAAAGACAGGTATGAAACGCACCACCATGTACGAATCAAAGATGAAGCGATTATTGCAGCTGTGGAATTATCCAGCAGGTATATGACGGACAGGTTCCTGCCCGATAAAGCCATTGACCTGATCGATGAAAGCGCAGCCAAACTTCGCCTTGAAATGAATTCGATGCCCGAAGAACTGGATAAACTGGAAAGACAGATCCGGCAGCTGGAAATAGAACGCGAAGCGATCAAAAGAGAAAATGATGAAGCCAAGCTGAAGGAACTGAACATAGAGATTAGTACCCTTACCGTTGAACGCGATACGCTGAAAGCAAAATGGAAACAGGAAAAAGAACTGGTTGAAAAAGTGCAGAATGCCAAAGCGAAAATAGAAGAACTGAAACAACAGGCGGAGCAGGCGGAAAGAAACGGTGAGTATGGGAAAGTGGCTGAAATCCGTTATGGTAAAGTGAAGGAACAGGAAACATTGATTGAACAAATTACGGAACAGATCAACAGTTCAACCGATAAGCGTTTGCTGAAAGAAGAAGTAGACGCAGAAGATATTGCTGAGAATGTAGCCAAAGCAACCGGTATACCCGTTGCCAAAATGCTGCAGAGCGAGAGAGAAAAATTATTACACCTGGAAGATGAATTGCATAACCGGGTGGTAGGGCAGGAAGAAGCCATAACCGCCGTAGCGGATGCCATTCGCAGAAGCCGCGCTGGTTTGCAGGATCCGAAAAAACCGATTGGGTCATTTATCTTTCTGGGAACAACCGGTGTGGGTAAAACAGAACTGGCCAAAGCATTGGCAGAATACCTGTTTGATGATGAAAGCATGATGACGCGGATCGATATGAGCGAATACCAGGAGAAACATACCGTGTCGCGATTGGTAGGGGCACCTCCGGGTTATGTGGGATACGATGAAGGTGGACAATTAACGGAAGCCGTTCGCCGCAAGCCCTATAGCGTAGTATTGCTGGATGAGATTGAGAAAGCACACCCGGATGTATGGAATATATTATTGCAGGTACTGGATGATGGCCGATTAACCGATAACAAAGGAAGGGTGGTGAATTTCAAGAATACCATCATTATTATGACGAGTAATATAGGTAGTCATTTAATCCAGGATGCTTTTGAAAATGTAACAGAGAACAATCTCGAAGAAGCAACCGAAAAAGCAAAGGTAGAAGTGATGAACCTGTTACGTCATACCATACGCCCCGAGTTCTTAAACAGGGTGGATGAGATTATCATGTTCAGCCCACTACTGAAGAAACAGATCATGGGCATTGTAAGGATACAACTGGAAGGATTGCGAAAACTGGTAGCGGAAAATGGGATCACCCTCAATTACAGCCAATACCTGCTTGAATTCCTGGCAGAGCAGGGATATGATCCACAGTTTGGTGCAAGGCCTTTGAAAAGGCTGATCCAGAAACAGATCATCAACGCGTTAAGTAAACGGATACTGGCAGGAGATATCGATAAATCGAAACCGGTATTGGTTGATGTATTCGATGGACTGGTGGTATTCAGAAACGAAGAATAAGGAAGCAGTACTATAATAGAAGGGCGGAACAATTTTGTTCCGCCCTTCTTTGTATCATAAATATGTGTGATTTTTATAAAAAAAAATAAACCAAATCTGTTTTTCAATCATGCTTCAATAAAGGTTGTGAAAGAGCAGAATAGTTTGTGTTCAAATCATACGGCTATGAAATATGTTATAATGATCCTTCTTTTATCGATGATAAGTGTCGATACTATTTTTGCACAAATAGCTTCCAGAGATTCCCTGCTATTACAAACGGGAGCCGGCCATCCGATGCAATATTATATATCCTTACCCGATGGCTGGAACAAAGAAAAATCATGGCCTGTAATGGTAGTAATTGAATCTGCGGATAAAGAATACCGTGAAAATGCTTTGCGTTTTGTGAGGGCGCGCAAAAAAATGCCCTTTATCATTGTAGCGCCTTATAATGTAAATAACAGCCGCTCAGGAAGACGGGATCCAGCTATCTTCCCGTACACCGCTGCTACATGGGACTATATAGAGCAGGTAGGCGATTGCCGTTTTAATATGGATGGTCTTACACAGATTATGAAAGAGGTACAGGCGAAATACAATGGAGACGAAAAATACTATCTCACCGGTTTTGAAGCGGGGGCCCATACGGTTTGGCAAATGACTTTTCAGCATCCCGAAAGATTGAAAGCCGTAGCAGTCGTAGCGGGAAATTACAACCGCAATAGTTGCATGCAGGATAGCGCTTTGTTTTCGAATGATCTTTCGAGGGTGTTATTGCCCGTTACCGGTTTCTCGCCAGAGCTGGATTCATTTTATGGCCCCCAGGCCGCAAACTTCAACCAATGGAAAGCCGCTGCAAAAGCTGCCACGGAACACGGTTACCGAAGAGTATCGGAGATCATAGTGCGGGGTAAGGGGCATGCGCCTTTGCCCGTTGAAGTGATGATTTATTTCTATGACTTGCTGGTCGAAGAAAAAAAAGAGTAAAAAATAAAACCCGGATAATTATTCCAGGCCTTGAGGCAAGATCCTGGGTAGGTGCAGTATTCGTTGTTCTTACCTATTGTGATGCTGATCAGTTCAGGTATTGGCCGGTAATAGGATGCATTGACAAGTAGACGGAACAAAAGAGTAATTGATCAGAAATAAAAGGTGCAGCATCTACAAAGACAGACCGGTGAGAGGTAACCAGCTATCATCTTCTAAGTGTTAACTGTATAGCTATGACGAGTTAGCGTGTCGGTATCTCCCTGTAATAAAATCGGTCATTGAATTGAGCAGGATCATTGATCCGCTTTGTTCAATTTTACCCGGGCAACAGCCAGGAAGATCACAATCAATCCTGCTAATGTGATCGGTACTAGGAAAGCAAATGCGATGGTCAGCAAGAGCAATATCCCGAACACAATTAAATTAATGTTGATCACACCACGCATGATCTTCGCATCCACTTTTTTACGGATCAGGTGCCAATTCAATAAGCTACCCAGCAGGCAAACTAAGCAGAAGCAGGAACTCAATGCCAGTAGCAGTTGACCCATGGTACGGTGAAAGCCTGCCCCGAAATCAAAACGGTAAGTATCCATCAGCGTAAAGAGTTGTTTTTCGGTGTCGTTGGCAGGAGGAAGATTAATAAATAGTGTCACAGCGTGAAGAACGGCAGCAATAAGTTGCATGAGCGCTGCTACTTTAAGCCACATGGAATATTTTTTCATATCCCATAAAGTAACTCTTTACCCGGCTCTAAAACAAGCGATCCGGCGTTATTTAATAACCCGGAAAGGATATACCGAAATGTATATTCATGCATTTCGATAGATAAATTAGGAACCAGCCGGAGTAAAAGGAAAAGCCAGCATGAAGTCTGCCGGCAGGGTTAAAAAAGTCAAGCGATTTTAATCCCCCTGGGAACAGTAGAAGAGGTGTCATAGATTCGATCGTATTCCCCTCGGCTCCCTAATGCCTTGTGAATTAATAATTTACAAGGCGTTTTTAATTATAGCTAACCTGCTGGCGGGGTTTAAGGCAGATCGAAAGGATTGTGTACAATAATTAATAAGCGATTGTTATCCAACAACTTAGTGTATAATGTTCCGGAAACCGCTTTGTTCATTTGTTTTAGGGCCCATGTTTTTGCCTTTGTACACGGTCAGAAGCATGGGCTGAAAGCCACTAGATTCGGGCTTTTTTCAGGGTTCACCCACAGTTCACCCACAGTTGACCCACAGTTCACCCACACCGGTGTGGGTGAACTG
>JAZJYJ010000017.1:0-87672 GCA_040390405.1 Bacteroidota bacterium | reverse complement strand
TGCGACAAACAAAAAGGATCTGTAGGTAATGTAATGAAAGCAGGTCTGAAAAAATACAAAGAGATGATCACCAATACTGAGCTGGTAACAGAGCAGAAAGTGTTGAATATCCAGAAAGAGGTAGAAGAAGCAACTTCTTTGGAGCTGCCAATGCTGGAGAAAAACCTGGTGTTCCTGTCAACCATCGCCTCAGTAGCAACCCTGTTGGGTCTGTTGGGTACGGTAATGGGTATGATCAAATCGTTCTCTGCCCTCGGTGACGAAGGTGGTGGTGATGCGGCGCGTGAACTGTCAAAAGGTATCTCTGAGGCCCTGTTTAACACAGCCCTGGGTATCGGTACATCTGCGGTAGCGATCATCATGTACAATGTGTTCACTACCCGTATTGATGGAATTACCTATGGTATCGACGAATCAGGTTTCACTTTAACCCAGAGCTTTGCTGCCAACTACAAATAATCTCCGGATTTTTTGTGGAAAGGACAAAGATTTGAATCATAACTGTGAAACATTAAATAAATAACAATGGGTAGAGCCAAATTACCTCGTAAGAGTACCAGCATCGATATGACCGCGATGTGCGATGTGGCCTTTCTGTTGTTGTCATTCTTTATCTTAACAACGAAATTCAAGCCTTCTGAGGCGATCGCTGTTACGATCCCCAAATCGGTAGCCGCCAAAGTGGCCCCGACCAAGGATTTTGTTCAGGTAATTATTGACAAGGACGGTAAAGTATTCCTGGAGATGGACGATGAAGACGTAAAAGAAAACATCGCCACCGCACTGAATAATACTAAGAACCTGGGACTGGATGTAAAAGCCTTCAGAAAAACGCCATTCTTTGGTGCTTCTTTTGCCGGCCTCAAATCATTCATGGCCCTTCCGGAAGACCAGCGCAAAGGAAACCTGTTACCGGGAATCCCTGTAAAGGATACTTCGAATAATGAATTGACTTACTGGATGGCACAGGTAATGAGTGCCTATCAGGGAAAGAAGCCAACCTTCCTCTTAAAAGGAGATAACCTGGCCAAATACCCTGCATTCAAAAGCGTAATCACCGCTTTTAAAAAGAATGATATCCTGAAGTTTCAGATGGTAACCAGTCCGGAAGGTGTTCCTGTAGGTACGGATCTGTGGAAGAAATCACAGACCGGGGAGAAAAGAGAAGAGTAAACAAATTACTAACGAAAACTAAATTCTACCGACATGGCAGAAATGGATACCTCGAGTGGCGGTGGCCATAAGAAAGGCCCCGGGGTCAAGAAAGGGAAGAAGTTATCGACCCGAGTTGACCTGACGCCCATGGTGGACCTGGGCTTCCTACTCATCACCTTTTTTATCTTCACCACAACCATGAGCCAGGCAACAGCCATGAAGCTGAACCTGCCCAAGGATGCGGATAAACCGGAAGATCAAAACAAGGCGAAGCAGTCGGGTGTAATTACCATCCTTTTGGGAAAAGATAATAATGTCTTCTACTACGAGGGGGAACTGGATAATACAGCATCCAATTTTAAATCGTCTAATTTCCATGATATCCGCGATGTGCTGATCAAAAAGAAGAACAGTGTTAAGGAGCTGAAGGATTTTGTTGTGATCCTGAAACCTTCTGATGAATGTACTTACAGGAATGTAGTGGATATTTTAGATGAAATGACTATTAATGTTTGTACGCGCTATGCCCTGGTTGATATTACCGACATTGAAACACAGTTGGTGAAGAAATCAGAGGAAATGGCCGCCGCAAACCCTAATAATTAATTGTGGAATCTTTCATCAACCGAATCTAATTACAAAAGAATAGTATCATGGAGATAAATAAAATTTTATCCGCTGATATTCTTGATATCCTTTTTGACGGGAGAAATAAGGAATATGGTGCTTATGACCTCCGCAAAACGTATAACAGGCGTATTAAATTTGCCATCGCAGGAATGGTACTGATCTGTGCCAGTTTCCTGGTGGGTTCGCTGATCGCGAATTCCGGCAAGAAAAAAAGCACGGAGATAGTAATCGCGGAAGCCAATCTCGAAAACCTGAACAAGGAAGAGAAAAAACAGGAGCCACCACCTCCGCCACCTCCGCCAAAACAGGAACCACCCAAAGTGGAGATCACCAAATTCACCCCTCCCAAAATTGTGAAGGATGAAGAGGTAAAACCTGATGAGGAAATCAAGGAAGTGGAAAAACTGGAAGATACCAAGATCGGTACCATTAACCAGGAAGGTGCGAAAGACGAAGGTGTTGTTGCCCCCCCTGTTGAAAAAGGAACCGGTGTGGTAGAAGCACCCAAAGTGGAAGAAGACTACGATAAAGTATTTACCGTAGTACAGATTCCCGCAGAGTTCAATGGCGGTGTAGCTGCATGGACCAAGTACCTGGAGCGTAACTTGAACAGGGACCTGCCCGTTGAAAACGGAGCGCCTCCGGGAAAATACACGGTAACGGTTTCTTTTATCGTTGCGAAAGACGGAGCCATCAGTGAAGTAACAGCGGAGAACGATCCCGGTTACGGAACCAAGGCCGAAGCGATCCGTGTAATCTCAAAAGGGCCAAAATGGAAAGCGGCGGTACAGAACGGACGTAACGTAATCTACCGTCACAAACAAAGCATCACATTCGTAGTGTCAGAAGAGTAATTCTTCTTTGCTTACATTTGTTACATAAGTAAAGCCCTGCTATTTTTTAGCGGGGCTTTTTCGTGAGGCGTGAATCGTGAATCGTCAATGGTGAGTATCGTATGCTTACTTCGGTTCCGCTAATGATATTCAATAGAGGTAAACGGACCATCTTTTAAACACTCCCTTCCACTCACCACTCACGATTCACCACCCCCTCACGCTTATGGAATTTCCCCAAAATATCATCGCTGTTTTCCCTTATGGATTTCACCCGCGCTGGGTATCATAGTAGAAACCTACTACTATGGAAAAGTTACAAATTCTTACTGCCGACCTGCTCGACATTGTATTTGAAGGCCGTAACAAGAGTTATGGCGCTTATGAACTGCGTAAAACATATGACCGGCGTATGGTTTACGCGTTTTCAGGAACCGCGTTGCTTTGCCTTTTGTTCCTGGTGAGTTCCATACTTGCCAATGGAAAAAAGAGAAATGGCCCGACAGAAATTCTCACAAGCATTGAACTGGAGAATTTTAAAAAAGATGAACCCAAAATAGAGCCTCCCAAACCTTTGCCAAAACCAGAACCGCAAAAAGTGGAGATGTCGAAATTCAATCCGCCAAAAATTGTAAAAGATGAAGACGTAACACCCGAAGATGAAATCAAGGATGTTGAACGGCTTGAAGAAACCAAAATCGGCAACCTTAACCAGGACGGCACAAAAGATGATGGTGTTGTAGCGCCCCCGGTTGAGAACATAACCGGTGTAGTAAAAGGCCCCGAGGTTAAAAAGGATATTGATGAAGTTTACACCATTGTTCAGGTAGAAGCCCGGTTTCCGGGCGATATAGCGGGTTGGAAAAAATACCTGGAGCAAAACCTTAACCGGGATCTTCCGGCCGAAAATGGGGCGCCTGCGGCGGATTATACGGTAACCGTATCGTTCATTGTAGACAGAAACGGTGTAATCAGCGATGTAAAAGCCGAAAACGACCCCGGTTATGGAACCAAAGCAGAAGCCATCCGTGTAATTAAAAAAAGCCCCAACTGGACCCCAGCCATCCAGAACGGCCAACATGTGGTTTACCGCCAGAAGCAAAACATCACTTTCCGTATTGCAGAGCAGTAGGGGGGTGAGACGTGAATCGTGAATCGTGAGTGGTGAGTGGGCAATGGTTGCTTTGATATCCTTATTGCCCATTCACCATTGCCTATTGCCCTCACGTCTCCCCCCTTTGTTCTACTTTTGCAGCGAAACAGAATCATATGCTGGGACAATTGAGTGGATGGGATGATACCATTGTAGCATTGGCTACACCGCCGGGCATTGGCGCCATTGGTGTGATACGTGTTAGCGGGAAGGAAACTTTCGCGGTGATCAACAGCATGTTTCCGTCGAAGGATCTTTTTGCAATGGCATCGCATACCCTGCAGGTGGGTTTGCTTCAGAGTGATGGGCAGGTGCTGGATGAAGTGGTACTCTCGCTTTTTAAAGGCCCCAGGTCGTATACCGGGGAGGATGTGATAGAGATTAGTTGCCATGGTTCGCCGTTTATACAGGAAAACATTATCCGGGCCATTACGGGTAAAGGTGTTAGAATGGCCAAGCCGGGCGAATTTACCCAGCGCGCGTTTTTAAACGGCAAGCTCGATTTAACACAGGCCGAAGCCGTAGCCGACCTGATTGCCAGTAATACGGAAGCCAGTCGAAAAACGGCATTGCATAGTATGCGCGGTGGTTTTTCATCAGACCTGCACCAGTTGCGGGAGCAATTGATCCGCTTCTCCGCCATGATAGAACTGGAACTGGATTTTTCGCAGGAAGATGTTGAGTTTGCCGACCGTACACAGCTGAATAACCTGATAGCGCAGTTAAGTTTGTCAACGCATCAATTGATCAGTTCTTTCCAGCTCGGTAATGTGATCCGTAATGGGGTACAGGTGGCTATCATTGGCAAACCCAATGCGGGCAAATCTACTTTGCTGAATACTCTGCTGAACGAGAACCGCGCTATTGTAAGCGATATTGCCGGCACCACGCGTGATACCATTGAAGAAATACTGAACATCAAAGGAATCCTGTTCCGCCTGATCGATACGGCCGGCATACGCGAACACACGCATGATGTAATTGAGAGTATCGGGGTAGCAAAAAGCCTTGAGAAAATGCGCTCCGCCAATGTGGTGATCTACCTGTTCGATGTAAATGAGATCGATGCGGATGAATTGCAAGTCGTGGTGAATGATTTTAAAAAAGAACAACTCCAATACATCCTGATCGGTAATAAAACGGATGGCAAGACAGATTCCGTGCAAAAGAAATTCGCGGGGTATTCCGATATCGTTTTTATATCCGCTAAAGACAATACCAATATAGACCAGCTAAAAGAAGCCCTGGTAACCAAAGCCATCAATGGCGATATCAATGCCGAATCAACCATTGTAACCAATGCCCGCCATTTTGAAGCCCTGCAGAAACTGGCATACGCCCTGGCAGATGTACAACATGGGCTCGATGAAAAAGTACCCGGCGATCTGCTGGCACTGGATATCAGGCAATGCCTTCATTACCTCGGAACCATTACCGGTCAGATCACCAATGAGGATCAGTTGGATTTTATTTTTTCGAAGTTTTGCATTGGAAAGTAGCCTGCTCACTAATCATACACATTCTGCACAGCTTACCCTCTAAATCAGCCTATTATACTTGCCTTTCTTTGCCTTTTCCTGCCTTTAGTAGCCTCTTACTTGTGCCTATTCCGGTTACTACTCATTATGTGTAACAGATCTGGGAAGTAGGGGACAGATTATAGGTAACAATGATAAGGTATGATACATAATGATGCCCAACGTGATAGGTTTGATACGATTATTATGAATGTTACGAATGATATGATTGCGTAAGGAAACAGTAAAATAAGTGGATAGACGCAATTATAGATATTATGATTTCGTATATTTAAGAGCTGTGCGTCACCTTGTCGCTTCATTGCTAAATCAAGATATGGAAACAGTTTTTATTATATTTTCCCTATTTGTAATTCTCGGAATCATTAAAAAAATTTCAGATGCAGAGAGAGAACGCAAAAAAAGAGAAGATTTAAAATATTATCTCAATAAAATCGAAAATAAACGAAGGAAGATTACTGAGTTAAAAAATGAATTGAAGAAGGAAATGATATGGTTCGCTTTCGAAAACAAAAAAATAAGAGCAAATAAATACGACTTACCAGATCAAAATGATTATCAAGTTTTGACAGTAGAAAACATTGTAGATCGAAAGCTATCTTCTGATACTGATATACTAAGCACTGAAAGACTATACGACAATGTATTAACTAAAACGTTTCCGTTGCCGCTATTAAATAATAGAGACTTCACTATTGGTTTTGAAACTATTAAAAGCATCCAAAAAGAAATCATGCAACTTCCGCGGAAAACTTATTTTAAAAAACTGTGTCAAGTATGCGAAGGTCGTGGAGTCTTAATTGGCTGCATGAGTTGTGGTCGAGGAAAATTTGCTATAGAAAAGAATGAAATAGGTCAAGATATTTGCAAATTTTGTACTAAAAAAGAAAACAGTCGTCGAAATATTGATCTAATACGATGCGCAGCTTGTAGCGGAAGCGGCAAATATATGGGTAGCTAAAAAAGGCGCAGTAAGGCGAACGCACAACACCGCATTGCAGCGATTGGTGCTTGACCAAATGTTATGGATAGTATAGTTGCGTAAAGGAGAGCAAAATAGGTAGATTGACGCAAGTATAGATATTAGGATTTTGTATATTTAAGTGGTAGTTACAATTTCAAAAAAGCATTGTATGAATTTTTCATTACGAACAGGTAAAAAGACATCTTTTAACCAACTTCAGCTAGAAAGTATAAACGACGATTTACGAAATGGAATTTGGAATTCGTATTTGACAAATTTTATAGGTCATGTATCAATGCCAAGTCGTTTTGGCAATACATCAATAATCGATCATTATATAACAATTTTATGGGCTGAATTTTTCAAATTAAGAGTTGATGAAAGATATCCTACTGCTGAGCAAAATGCCGGGTTTATTAAAAAACGTTTTTTTGAATTTGAATGGTTTGAAGTTTATGATTTTATTGAGTTTCATCTAACTCAATCCTTTTTAATAAGGATTGAGTATCCATTTTACTTTTTCGTGGAAGATATAAACAGAACACTTGAAAGAGAATTTTCCGGATATCGACTAATTGAAAATAATATAGTCCCAATTTCTAACGAAATAGAAGTTAACGAAATCAAAGAAGCGATAAATTCAAAGCCTGTTTTTAACTCACCAAATAAAGCCGTCAATTTTCATCTTAATGCTGCGTTAAGTAAGTTATCAGATAAAAAAAATCCTGACTTTAGAAACTCAATTAAAGAATCAATAAGCGCTGTTGAAACATTATGTAGGCAACTTACAGAAAAAGCTACATTAGGAGAAGCATTAAAAACATTAGAACAAAAGGGAATAATTTTAAACCCGCAATTAAAAAATGCTTTTGACAAATTGTATGCCTATACCAATAACAAGGATTCGGGCATTCGTCATGCGTTAATAGAATCGCCCAATTTGCCCACATTTCATGATGCCAAATTCATGTTAGTTGCCTGCTCGGCATTTATAAACTACGTAATCGGTTTAACTAAATAAAAATTGTAGCTAACATGAGTCTTTAACAATTGATGATGGACGGAATAATGTTTTTCATCGTAAGTAAATATGATAGAGGACAGATTATTCGTAATAATGATAAAATATAATACGCAATGATGCGGTAGTTACCTTTTTGAAAAGTAATTTGAATTTTGAAAAGCATTGCAATTAATAATATTATTTATGAATGATAAAAATGATGAAGAAGACATTGGCAAAAAATTTCCTTATTCAGCTATTGTTTTTGCTGGACTTGCACTAACCGTAATTGGCTTCATTATTTTATATAATAGATTTAGCATTCTTTCTTCATATGTGATTCTCAAGGGTAACGAAAGTAACGCCCTAGCCATGGGACAATTTCAAAGTTATTTTATTGCAATAGCAGCATCATTATTTTCACTTGTAGGCATAATTTTCCTTATCCTTACTTTTAAAAAACAAAGTGATTCCTTTCGCAGAGAGCGTTTTGAAAATCAATTTTTTGAAATGATGAAGATATATAGAGAAAACGTTTCTGAAATGGATTATGTGGCACCGGACTCATTAGACGAAATGTCACCGACGTATGGAAGAAAGGTGTTCGTTAAAATTAATCGAGAGTTTTTGACACTAGCTAAAGATTTGCACATTAGATTCCCTGATATTATTGAAAGAGATTTAACTTCGATTACTTATTTAATTATTTTTTTTGGCGTTGCAAATGAAGGTGATGAAATGTTAATGCTTTCGCTTCGAAAACATCTTTATATAAACAGATACCCCCAAGTTGAAAATTACATTAAGACCCTTTCTAATCAGCGAACTATTTACAATAGAAAAGTCAAAAAGTTTGGTGGTCATCAAATACGACTAGGACACTATTTTAGACATTTATATCAAACGGTCTTATTTGTTCATTCACAAGAGTTTTTAACACAAAATGAGAAGTATGACTATATTAAGCTATTACGAGGTCAGATGAGTACTCATGAACAGGCAGTGTTTTTTTATAATTCATTATCGCCATTAGGGAGCAAATGGGAATTGCGCTTTCGGAATGCTTTAACGTATGAATTAGCAAGAGATATGAATAATAACGAAATGTACAGAAATAATAAGCCAATTTCGAAGAGTGATTTTCTTATTACAGAATACAGGTTAATACAGAATATTCCTGAGGGGTTCACAGATCCTATTAACCCTAGAATTTTTTATAACATATTGGAATTTGAAGAAGACGATCAATTTTAGTACATATTGCAAAATCCGATTTCATTGACCCCCTCGTACCGGAATTGATGTTACAGCCCTTACCGGTTTAAACTGACCATAGTAAACCGATCGAAACTGACCCCCCTTTTAATCGATAAATTTTCCCTCTCAGTATTACCAGGTAACAGCAATAATATTCGCGTGTACAGATCGTCCATTAACGCATTACAATTGATTTAGAGCATCTGTATTGCTTTCAATGTATTGATAGTAAAAGGAATAAATGGAAAAGCAATTAACGGAAGGAAAATGGAATTGCTATTTGTAAATTTGTACAGCTTCAGAGTAAAAGAACATCTTTCAATAACATGAATGATCACTAATTATTTGACCACCGAAAATTCAAATCTTCGCCAGCTAAAAGGTAGGTCAGTTTGCTTCGGTTTAGGTAGGTCAGTTTAACTGGATTGTGCAAACACTCGATTAATAAAGAATCGGAAAGTGTTAAATGATATGTTAGACTATGAAAAAAATGTTTATAAGTACGAACAGTTGGGATTGGTGGAAGCAAAAGAAAATGAAATGTGTTACCCACTGATCGGTTTGTTATTTGATGCATCTGTATTTGATAAAATGTTCGTTCGTTCAAATATGATCCGGAATCAAATGAGTGAAAATGACTATGCAACTGGCTCCCGATTTTATATCAAGCGCCCGGAAGGAAACCCTCAATTGAGAAGCAGAAATCCAGATCAGATCAATCAACTGATCTATTTCATGCACCAAAGGAAAGCTACTTTTTTTGGACAAACAACTATCCTGTTTAACCAAAAAAAAATGGCAATTGATCTGATTGAATTACTCAATAAAGAGTATCACCTGAAGAAGGAATGATCTAGCTAAACACAATTCAATATCTAGTCACTATTCTATCACTAATTTCTCTGTAACCCACTGGTTGGTGCTTCAAAAGTAAATTGATAGTAGCCTTAAATTAGGACATCCATTATTTAAGAAAAGCAGAATAAACTTAAATAGGGCTTGGCTCCCCATATAGATAAAATAAGGATAAAATAAAGCTATTTATAAAATTAGTATCTTTATGGATAAAATAAAGATAAAATAAGAATATATGCTTACCCCAAAACTTGATTTTGATAGCAAGGCAATGCAAAGGGTTATCCAGTCAATCGGAAAGATTGATGCTTTTAAAGGAAGATGGGGAAGCATTGAAAACAAAAGTGATCGCTATTTGAGAGAATTGAGAAAGATTGCTACTATTGAAAGTATCGGATCTTCAACACGAATCGAAGGAGCTGTGTTAACAGATGAAGAAGTACAGCAATTGATAAATAATATCAAGGTCACGGAATTTAAAAGCAGGGATGAAGAGGAAGTGTTTGGCTACTATGAGGCACTGGACATTATTTTAGATAATGCATCCAACATTGAATTATCAGAATCGTACATTCTGCAATTGCATTCCCTTCTATTAAAGTATAGCAGCAAAGACCAACGACATAAGGGTGCATACAAAAACCTTCCCAACTCAGTTGTTGCCAACTATCCGGATGGTAATCAAAGAACGATATTCAATACAACTGCACCCCACCTTACACAAAAGGAAATGCAGGAAATGATCGATTGGGTAAACACATCTATACAGCAATCATCTGTTCACCCATTATTGGTTATCGGGTTATTCGTTTATGAGTTCTTATCTATTCACCCTTTTCAGGATGGTAACGGCAGATTGTCTCGTTTACTGACTACACTATTATTATTGAAGAGTGGATATGAATTTGCGCAATACATATCATTTGAACATATCATCGAGGAAAGAAAAAAAGAATACTATCAAGTATTGATGCACGATCAACAGCACAGAGGAACTGATAAGGAAATTATCAGCGAATGGATGCTGTTCTTTTTAAGCAGTCTTGAAATATTGATAGAGAAGTTGGAAAATAAATATGCTTCATATAAAGAACGTGGTAACTATACAAACGAAAGACAGCAACAGATCATACAATACATTGAAACGAAACAGCCCGTTAAGCTGAATGATATTGTAAAAGGGTTTCCTGATCTTTCCATTCATACTATAAAAAAGGATCTGCAGCTATTGGTACAACAACAAATGATTAGCAAAGCAGGTGAGAAGAAAGGTACAGTCTATATGAAGTTGATAAACAAGTAGTGCATTTAAAACGATCTTTTTAGTCGAAACCTGTTACTATTCTGTCACTAATTTCGCTGTAACCCACTAAAATCAGCCTAAGTCATTTTCTGTATCGCCACGCGATTTTATAAGTAATTGTGATCATGTGAATTGATAGTCAGCGAGAACAATTATTGGAACAATATGCAAAATCCGATTGCATTGATCCAGTAATTCCGTTTTGCCTTGACCCACTTTGTCCGGTTGAAACTGACCCAGTTTATCCGGCTTAAATTGACCCGCCGTTTTTAGTTCTAAGAATAACTTGTTTTCGCTTTTGAAATTGAAAGGGCTCGCCCTTTCAATGCAGCATTGTTCCTTCATTGCTGGAATACTAAATGCACAGCATCATACAATCGTTGTACAGCAATGCTTTTGCGTTGATGGTGATCAGTGTTGCCAGGAATAAATGTGTGCGGTATATTTAGGAGAGAGGATGTACAGATAACATCAGAGATCTTATGCAGCTATTAAATCAAGAGAGGTTGAAGCTTTATGCAATTTTACGCCAGCAAAATGGTGGGTCAGTTTGCTCCGGATAAGGTGGGTCAGTTTCGTTGGATTTTGCAATAATCATAGTATTCGTAATAAATCAGGGGTATTTTCTGTATCAGGAAATAACGAGCTGTTTGAGTTGTTTACTCAAAATTAATTACAGACGCACTAAAATTTGAAGTTTGGGCATGTTGTGTAAAATCAGATACAATTAAGTTCCAAAAACTGTACTTTGTATAGGAAATCCAGTTCCTATGCCAAAATTATCCTTAGCCGCCTGGTTCAGAAATATCCCCATTTCCAAGAAACTATATTTTACAGTTGGTATCATGGCAGCCCTGATTGTGGTGGAATTGGGGGCTTTAACTTTTTCAGTCAATATTCTTTCTTCGGTAAGGGCATATGTTGGCGGAGAAGGGCTCTGGTCAAAAGCGCAGAAAGACGGCATGTATCAATTGTTGAAATATGGCCGTAACCATAACGAAGAGGATTACCGGAAATTCCAGGAATTCATGCAGGTGTCATTAGGCGACCATAGGGTATTGGTTGAACTGCAAAAAGAAAAACCGGACCTGGATATTGCAAGGCAGGGCTTCTTACAAGGCAGGAACCACCCGGATGATCTTGACGGCATGATCCAGCTTTTTATACGATTTAAAAAAGTCTATTACATAAACAAAGCGATGGTAGCCTGGGCAAAAGCCGATAGCCTGGTAACCACCCTTTCACCTATAGGAGCAGCTTTACATGAAGAGATCGGGTCACCGGCTGTATCACAGAAAAAGATAGATGAAATAGTACAGCGCCTCGACCCGATCAATACCAGGTTAACCATTCTTGAAGATGAATTCTCGTACACTTTAGGAGAAGGGTCAAGATGGCTGGAGAAACTTGTTTTGCGGTTGTTGTTTGTGATTGCATTGACCGTTGAATTAACCGGGTTGCTCCTGGCCATCTTTGTTAGTCGTAATATCCAGCGTGGATTGAAAGAGATACTGGCATCATCCCAGGCGGTAACGATCGGCGACTTTACCAAAAAAGCGAAGATCTTTTCAAAGGATGAAATCGGGGTACTGGCCAATAATTTCAATACCATGGCAGCGGCATTGGAACAGGCAACGATCGGATTGGAACGACAGGTACAGCAGCGAACGCAGGAGCTGCAAGGCAAGAACAGGGAACTGGAGCAGTTTGCCTATGTGGCTTCACACGACCTGCAGGAACCCCTGCGAACCACCACGGGTTTTGTACACCTTTTTCGGAAGCAATACTATGGAAAAATAGATGCCACCTCAGACAAATACCTCGACTACATTGTACAATCATCCGAGCGAATGAAAATGCTGATCAAGGATCTGCTTGATTATTCAAGGCTTGGACAGGAAAAAGAATTACAGCTGACCAATTGTAACCGGATTTTGGATGAAGTGTTGGCAGATCTTCAAAAAATAATTCATGAAACAAATGCCGAGATCCATACGGAAACACTGCCTGTTTTACAGGTATACCCAACAGAGTTCAAATTGTTGTTGCAAAACTTGATAACCAATGCCATCAAATTCAGGAAACACGGGGAGCCTCCCAGGATCCATATCGGGGCCGATAACCTGGATGGGTACTGGAAGTTTTCCGTTACTGATAATGGCATCGGCATAGAAAAAATGAACCAGGAACGGGTATTCAGTTTATTTCAGCGTTTACATAGCCGTACCGAATATGAAGGGTCGGGTATCGGGTTGGCTCATTGCCAAAAGATCATAGAAATGCACCGGGGTAGAATTTACATTCAATCTGAATTTGGTAAAGGGAGTATTTTTATATTCACGTTATTTGAAAACTGATCACCGATTACAAAACCAAGATCCGCTGTGTTTTATGGATGAGTAACCGTTTTCAGTATAGCCTGTTGATACATTCAGAGAATGGTTAGTCAAGCTATCCGGATAAGAAAAACACATTACATAAGTAACTGAGACGAACCAAATCCATTAAGTTAGTAATCTCGAGACTGGGGTTGAAGTTCTATAATTTTCGACCATCCGTACATTATAATAACCCTACTTCAGTCTCCAGACCCCTAACTTCTAACTAACTATTTTCTGAATGATATTGAACTTTAGTCAGGATCGAAGCCGCACGGTCCCGATAATAAAATATTTGACAACTATGCCTGAAAATAATATGCTTAACTCATTTGTTATTCGCGAAGCAACTCCGATAGACATACCCAAACTGGCAAGTTTGCATGTAATTACCTGGGCGGATACGTATCCTGAGGTAAAGAAGCCGCCAACTTTTGAGATTAGGGAATGGCAATGGAAAGAGCAGTTTAACAAGAACGATAACAACTGGTTTTGCTTTGTAATAGAAAATGAGAAGACAGACCTGATAGGCTTTTCAAAAGGCATTAAAGAAAAAAATGGGGGCGACTTAAATAAAATTTATTTGCTCAAAAAATACCACGGACAAGGATTGGGCAAGTTGTTAATGCAGCAAACAGTTCGTAGGTTTCTAAGCATGGGCGTTAAAATTATGTGGGTAGTAGCTGAACCCAATAATCCAACCTGTGCATTTTATGAAAATATGGGAGGAGTGAGAAAGCAAGGCACCGACCCGGGAGTGGCTGTTTATGTATGGAGAGATTTAGCCGCCTTTAAAATATAAGGAGTTGTAGTACTAAAATAGTTAAATGACAGAAGTGCCCTTTGAAATGCCTGATCTGTGTGACCCTGCGAGCAGGGCTGTGCTGAAAAATGAAAACATCGTTAGTGTCGGGCCCTCTTTTTCACGCAAAGGAGCAAAGTTGGCAAAGCCGCAAAGTGCTGTATCGGGTGCAATCTTTCTTAGGTCGTTTGGCGGCCTGTTACCAGGCGGGTTTATGTGATGAAATGGATTTTCTAAAATATGGCTGCATTGAATAGCTAACAGATTTTAGTGATAAAAGAAGAAAGCTGTACCCGCAAAAGGGTACAGCTTTCTATTCAGGCATTAAAGTGTTACTTCCATGGTTCCTTCGTTCTCTGGAACATCGGTAGCAATCGCTTTGATCTTACTGCCGGCAATAAGGTTGTTAGCCTGTGTAGCCGTATAGGTCCAATCAATGCCGTTCATATTCTGCTCCGCATCGCCCGCTTCCAGCAGTGTTCCGCCGGCGGCATATATTTCCACCCGAACACCTGTTACGCGGAAATCATCAATTGCCCGGGCTACGATTTTTTCGCCCGCAGCACCGGTATAATTACGCGTATTGATGAGCGATACAACCGGAGGAGACATAAAATCTTCCAGTGCCCGGCTATACACGTTTTGCCTGGGTCTTAACGCGCTTGCATAAGCTTCGGCCAGGGTCTGGTCCGTGCTATTCGAAACAGACTTTGCATAGCGGGAGGCGACCAGGAATTTGTCCTGAATTTCTGCCTGCGCGGCTGTGGGATCACCCGTTCTGCTCTTGGGCGATTTGGCAACGATTGTTTTGCCCTGCCAGTCGCGAAACACGAGCTGTTTACCCAGGGATCCTTTGAATTTTCCTGTAATGATACTGTTATTGGCATGTGCCATACTAAAATGTTTAATGATTAAAAAATTAAGTTGATTTACCAGTCACTGCCAAGGGAGAGGTCTTCCGGGTTCGCACTCCCGGAAATCCTGTGCGAAACTCCTTTGGCGGGGACTGATAAAACAAATCTACAGTCGGCGCCAGGTTTTTCTTTCAAAAATGTGACGGTCTTCGATAACTGGTGGTACGGCCTTCGACAAATGGTGGTACGAACGTCATTTTCTCCTCGGATTCTCCTCATTGCCTCCTCAATGCCTCCTCGGTTTGTTCTCTGTTCGTCCTCGGAATCCGAGGAGGCAATGAGGAGAATCCGAGAACGAGCAGAGGAGGCATTGAGGTAGCAATGAGGTTGAAAAGAGGCCGCGACTGAAAACCGGCTATTTTTTTCACTGCAGAGGCGCAGAGTTGCCAGGGGATAGCAGATAATTGTCTAATACACAACACGGTAAAAGTTTCGTTGGAATTTATTATGAGGGAGAGATAATTTTCTGCGTTGTTGATCTTATAACTACAGGGGATCGGATTTGTTTAGTTGGGATCAATTTCACACAAAGAAAAATAAGAGAGCAAAGTTGCGCTTTGCACCTTGTTTTCTTTCTTTGCGGCCTTTGTGTGAAATTCTTCCGAACACTCAGTGGACAAGTTTAGCAGAGAATTGTCTAATACACAACAGGTTAAAAACCGTGTTGGAATTTATTACGTGAGGTGCCGGATTTTCCATGATAATTTTTTATATTGGGAATACCTTTTAACCAAACCTAATTCAATTATGGGGAAACCTTTTTTTGTCTGGCAGGATAAAATGTTGAAGAAGATCAACCCTGACAATGTGGTATACCTTGTTGCGGAAAGAAATTATACCCGGATCTTTCTGAATGATAAATCTTCTTACATGGTGCGGTCCACTTTGGCGAATACGCTGAAGAAACTTCCCCCAGATGTTTTCATTAAAATACACCGTGCAGTTGCCGCCTCTGTTTATTACATTGATAGTATACAAAGAGACCATTTACTGGTTGGTGATGAACTCATACCCATACCCGTTGGCAGGCTATACTACAAATCCTTAATGGGTAAGCTGGTTATTATTGAATGAGGTGAAGTATATTTTTTGATAATGGAGAAGCGGGTTAATAAAATACAAGTAGCCGTAATCTGCTGCGCTGGTAAACGGCATTGCCATGACAGGCGTTCTCTGTGCAACTCCTCATCTCTGTATCTCTGTGTTGAAAAATGCGCGCAGGTTCATTGAGGTTTTTCAACACAGAGATACAGAGAGCACTGAGTTGCACAGAGAGGATCTAATAGTGCAACACCTTGGACTTATAAAAAAGCAGTATGCAAATAATACGAAGTATCCAAAACAGGATTTACGAAATAAGGGGCGAACGGGTAATGCTGGACAGGGATTTGGCAGCATTGTATGAAACAGAGACCAAAGCCCTTAATCTTGCTGTAAAGCGTAACCTTAAACGATTTCCGGCAGATTTTATGTTCCAGCTTACCAAAGACGAATTTGAGGGTTTGAGGTTTCAGATTGAAACCTTAGAAAAAACAGCTAATCCTTTGAGGTTTCAAATTGAAACCTCAAAAGGCAGGGGCGGTACAAGGTATTTACCTTATGCTTTTACAGAACAGGGCATTGCCATGTTAAGCGGTATCTTAAACAGCGACAAAGCCATAAACATGAATATTGCCATTATGCGTGCTTTCGTTGAAATACGAAAGATTCTTTTAAAACAAAGCGATCTGAAAGAACAACTGAAAGAAATAAAGGAACGGCTGGGTGAACACGATGCTCAATTAAACAGCATTTATGATGCAATGGAAAACCTGTTGGATGAAAATGCAGCACAAAGAAAATGGGAAGCAAGGGAGAGGATAGGGTTTAAAAGATGAGTTATCATCCCCCATGTTTTGTAGACTTATGCTTACACACTATGCCGATATTGGTGTTATCACCAGTATTTGGAAGACCGTAAAAATAGTGCAGCTCTTATTTATTTCAACAACGCGCTTAAAATGGCATTCATTAGCAGCCGCAGATTCGCAGATTATATTGATAACAATCCGCGAATCTGCGGCTATTTTTTTCTTACGAACACTTCTGGTTCTATTCACCAACACCTCTCTGCTCTTGCTTACGCTGGTTGTTATTGCTGGTGATAAAGCACGCAACAGTGAAAATTGCAATACTGTACAATAAACAATTGTTTCAATAAGAGAAAATCCGGAGAGAAAGAGCAAAAGAGAAAGACCATTATGGCTCCTTTTCTCTTTTGCTCTTATTGAAACAGGGTTATACCCGACAACGATCCTGTGAACAGAATCCTCGCGTACCCTCGTGACCTGGCGCCCTCACGGTTAAATTTTTAAAACAGGCTGTAAAACGAAATAGCCCTTCATAAGAAGGGCTATTTTAGGATAGTGCCGGAACGGTAACGCATACAATTCAATGATCTTCGGCTACGGATAAGTTCAAAGAATCAAAGAAAAGGCCACGACTATTGTTTGTCTTTTTTAAGATAGGTTTTGTTTCCGTTCTTGTTGATATAATACCTTCCTCCGCGCGGACCTTCGTAAATGGTTCTGCCTTTGTCATCGGTGCCTATTGTTTTGTCACCGGTGCTGGCGGCAGCGGCAGGTGCTACAGCAGCGGGTTTTTTAACCGCAACGGCAGGTGCAGCAGGCTTAGCGGCAGGAACCACGGCAGGAGCTGGTTTGCTTGCTGCAGGTTTTTTAACGGCAACTGCAGGGGCCGCAACAGCAGGTTTAGTTACAGCAGGTGCGGCTGGTTTTGCTGCAGGGGCCTGGCTGGCTTTGTAACGCATATCGGGCGTTCCATCTTTCTTTAATTTCTGTGCGGGAGCCGCAGCGGTAGCGGGCGCCGGCTTGGCTGCTTTTTCTTTCTTAGCTTTTGATTTGGCGGGTTCTTTGTCTTGTTTTGCAGAAACGCCAGTTACCATACATAACATAACAAAGAGAAGGACCAGGTTGGAAATCTTTTTCATAATGGTTTGTTTAATATGAATCTAATAAAAACTGTGCCAGTTTGCAAATCTCCTTTCTATAGATCTTGCGCTGCACTTCCTGCCGGAAGTCAGGGCCTTTGAGAAAGGGCAGGAATGCATTGGGTAATCAATGGTGCAAAGCAATTGCCTAGACCATTGATCAACGGATACAGGGCTATTTTCCGAACAGCCCTTTGATCGTTCCGAGAATCCCCCCACCGGATGCGTTTCCCTCTCCTCCCCCGGTAAATTTGGAAAGAAGATCCTGCACGTTCAGGCCTCCACCAGCTCCCCCCGTTAGATGGGTAAGTATGTCGGAGAGATGAAAACTGTTGTCGTTAGGATCATTTGTTTTACTTACCAGGTGTGACATAACGTTGGGTACCAATCCACCCGCAGCATTATCTGCCTGCGACTGGTCAAGACCAAACTTTGCCATTAATTGTTGGGCAACACCGCTTTGCGCCTGTTGCGCCAGGTCTGAATTACCCGGGTTGCCACCACTGAACATTTGTGTAATACCCGAAAGGTTGCCGCCTGAAATAGCGTTTTTAAGTGTGTCGATAATGGATGAAGATGCGGTTGCCACAGCTTCATCATTCTTTTCGTTAGGGATGGCAGGATTGTTAATAATGGAATCGCCTGCAAACTGTTTTACCAGTGAAGTAAGATTTTCGAGCATAGGTTGAATTTTAGTTAGATCAATATAAAACAATTTTTCCGTAAATGGAATACTAGGGGTTAGAGAGGTTAAAGGGGGTTAAAGAAGTTAAAGGGGTTGGAGAGGTTAAAGGGGGGGTAAAGAAGTTAAAGGGGTTGGAGAGGTTAAAGAGGGGTTAAAGGGGGTGAGGCCAATGTTATTAAGTTAAGAGTTAGTAGTCTGGAGACTGAAGTAGCACTATTTATAACCCCAGCTTTTAACCAGTTTTAAAAATGGCACACTGGAAAACCTTCCTGCAAGGGGTAATGGTATGGAGACTTCAAGTGTTCGGAAGATCATGTGAATTCCATTCTTTCTGTTACTTCCGCCACAAAACTTTGCGGCTTTGCCAACTTTGCCCCTTTGCGTGAAAAGAAAAAAGCACCAATTAATAAAAAGGCGGCTGATATCTAATATCAACCGCCCTTTTAGTATAGTCAACCTGTTTTCGCTACTCTGCCTTATCCAATTTTGATTCCACTTCAAAATTTCCTGCCATATCTGATTTCAGGGTAATGAGTTTTTTGTCTGTTTCAATCGTGATATAGAAATCGGTACCCTCTTCACTGGTTCTTTCTACCACGCAACGGATCCGGTAATCGGCGTATGCCTTTTTTACTTTGTTCAGGAGTAAGGGAGAGAGATTGTCTTCTTCATAATACTTGATCGAATAGACCACATTGCCACTCGCATCGTACACGATGCGGTAGCTGACATCTTTTTTGCTGAAATACACCATGTACCCTTCTTTTTGTTCGGACCAGGTAATGCTTTTGGCATCGGGGTAGGTTTTAGAGAACATTTTTAAAACTTCTTCATTTACACTGTTGGCAAATGTGCCAAGGGATACTGCCAGAAGACAAAGCAGGAAGATTACTTTTTTCATAATGGTATTTTTAGGTGAGTTATTTATACCGTAAACCTATTATGAATGGCGACAGATACCTAGCCAATATACATCTGTGGCAAATGCATCATAACGATTTGATAACAGATAAAATGACCGGGCAACTGAACCGTGAATGCCGCTTACTGAAACAGTGAAAAAACAGCTTATAACTGTGCCAGTAGTTGGAAAAGCAAAGAGCAATTTTTTGTTAAATCGGAGAAATGGTTTTAACAGATCCTGATTTTTCGTGAAACGGGTGACTGATGGTAAGATCCGTTACCTCAGATTGCAATGAGTTTGACATAAAAAGATCAAACCGTGCCTCTGTGCCTCTGTGTGAGAAAAATTAGCACACGGGGCACAGAAGCACGGTTTAGAAGAACCTATTTAATAGGACACTTAGTTATTATTACCGATTTCGTAAGAATGACCGGTAAATACAGCGGAATCACCTATAAAATAATTCTTAAATTGGTAAGTATCGCATCTTGGGTTGCCGGTAAATTGCAACCCGTAAATACCCCTAGTATCATTGTTCTCAAAAATATGATTTCATGAAATGTATGCCCCGTTTATTGTTATCCCTGTTCATGGTAAGCGCTGTTACCACATGGGCGGGTGTTTTGCCCAACCCGAAAAAAGCAGCGAAGCTCTACGAGTCTCATTTCGAAAATGTACTGGGTACCTCGCTGCAGATCAGGGTGAAATCCTTTTCCGGAAAACAGGCGTCCCTTGCCGAAGCCGCCGCATTAAATGAAATAGAAAGACTGAATCATATCCTCAGCGGCTATGACCCAAACAGCGAATTTGGCCAGTGGCTGAAAACATACAATGAACCCCAAAAAATATCTCCCGAACTGTTCGAGGTATTAAGCCTGTTTGATCAATGGAAAAACAAAACCGGTGGCGCACTCGATGCATCCGCCCAGGTGATCAGTAAGCTCTGGAAAGACGCTTCAGCAAAGCAAACCATTCCCACACAAGCGGAAATTGATCTTGCTATAGCCGAAGTGAAAAATACCCATTGGGTTCTTGATGTGGCTAACCAAACCGCTACGCATACCAGTAAAGCGCCTTTGATGCTCAACTCTTTCGCTAAAACCTATATCATTAAAAAAGCGGCAGATGCGGCTATGGCAACGGATGAGGTGAATGGTGTAATGGTGAATATTGGCGGTGATATCGTAATTGCCGGAAACCTGAAAGAGACCATCCAGATCAGCGATCCGAAAGCGGATGCGGAAAACGATGCGCCCATCGACCAGCTACTGATCGGGAACAAAGCCGTTGCCACCAGTGGTAATTATCGCCGCGGTGAAATGGTGAACGGGAAATGGTATTCGCATATCATCGACCCCCGTACAGGAATGCCTGCTGACGAAGTGATCAGCGCAACCGTAATATCTCCCAATGCAACCGATGCCGGCGCATTGGCCACTGCATTCAATATCGTAACGCCGGAAGAAGCTGCGAAATTAGCGGCTGCTGTTCCCGGTACGGAGTATCTGCTCATCACCCGCAACGGTGATCGCATTGAAAGCAAAGGATGGAAGGCGATGGAAGCACCGGTAACAAGCAAAACAAAAAAAATTCCAACGGTTGTCGCAGACCAATGGACCGATTATGAACTGGTGGTAAACCTGGAACTGGCACAATTTGCCGGTTTTGCACGCAGGCCCTTTGTAGCGGTATGGGTAACGGATAAAGATAAAAACACGGTTCGCACCATTGCCGTATGGTTTAACAAAGACAAATGGTTACACGAAGCACGTGCGTGGTATACCAGCAATTTTTCCAAATTCAGTGGTGCCGCTGCCGCTACTATGAGTACCATTTCCAGCGCTACACGCCCAGCCGGAAAATATTCTTTGAAATGGGATGGCAAAGATGATAAAGGCAATTATGTAAAACCCGGAAAATATACCATTAACATTGAAGCCGTACGTGAACATGGCGGTTACGATCTGCTGAGCGAAGACATTAACTGCATGGGTAAACCAGCCGCTGTTACATTAAAAGCAGGAAGTGAACTGGCATCCGCTTCATTAGACTTCCATAAAAAAAACAACTAACCAGGCAGGTAAATGGAAAACAAGAAAGAAGCAAACAAACACCTGCAAACGGTTTATAAAAGAAGGCTGGCTAAATTTTCGAGGTGGTTACACATTTATCTCTCGATGATCAGTTTTGTCATTGTACTGTTCTTCTCTGTTACAGGGATTACACTGAACCATGTGGATTATTTTCAGGGACAAACCCAAACCACGCAAACCAAAGGGAAATTGCCGGCAGATTGGGTAAACAATACAGATACCAACCGCATTGCAAAATTGAATGTGGTGGAATTTTTCAGGAATACCCATGCTGTAAAAGGAGCTGTAAACGATTTCAGGATCGAAGAATCGCAGGTGAGCGTGGCATTCAAGGGGCCAGGATACGAAGCCGTGATATTCATTGACAGGAAAACAGGCGAATATAATTTTTCTCAATCACAAACCGGCTTTGTTGGTTTTATGAACGACCTGCACAAAGGCCGTGATACGGGCAAGGTTTGGGGATGGGTTATTGATATAGCCGCAGGGCTGATGGTAATTATTTCCCTTAGCGGATTGATCCTGCTCCTCTTTATCAAACGCAAACGCGTTAACGGAATGATCTTACTGGGTGCAGGGCTGGTATTGATATATCTCGTTTACCGCATATGGGGTCAATAAAATTAGTAATTAACGTGCTGTGCTATTAAGGATTTTGAAATGATAGGAGTTCTCTGTGCAACTCCTAATCTCTGTATCTCTGTGTTGAAAAAAATGAAAACATCTTATTAGGAGTTTTTTCAACACAGAGATACAGAGAACACGGAGTTGCACAGAGTGAATTTAATAGAGGTACAACGGGTTAAAACATTATTTGGCGGGAACTGTGTTCCAGTTTCTGCCAAATACTCTTTGCAGGGTTGACGAGGTTCTCGCCTGCGCGTTGGTACGGATGGCTATTTCCTGCTCCTCAATTTTTTTGAACATTTGATTGGTGAGAATACCTGCAAGAATGTTTTCAATATTGAGATTCAGTCCCAGTTTGTTTCCTACTATGAGTTTGGCGGGGGCTACGAGTTTGTCCCATTCCTGCGCAACATTATATTCATTCAAAGCGGTGCGCATCACAGGTGAAATGGCGGTTCGCAAACTGTCTCCAACCGTACGGCGTAAATAATCGGTAGCCGATGTTCCGCCATTCTTAACAATGCCTATGGCATCCCTGATTGACATCCGCTTGATACCATCTACAAAAATGGGCCCCGATTTCCGGGCCGCATCAATTGCCGCGTTATCTACTGTATTGGTAAACCGGTTCAGTTCAGTTGCCAGTCCGAGCTTCTCCAATGTCTGAACTACTTTCTGTGCTCCTTCAGGTAAAATAGCCGCTAATAAAACATCTTTCCCGAACGATCCTTTTTGTCCGAGGTTATCGGAACCCATATTTGAGCCGATGATCAATGCCTCGCGTATGGCATTGGCAGCATCAACTTCTGAAAGATAATTTCCCAACGATTGTAAAGTACTGCAGCCACTCAGCAGCATACTGCTGATGGCAAATAAACCGATGATGATTTTTTTCATAATGGATAGTTGGGTTAATTGATAATAATAGCTGTAACAATAATACAAAATTTGGTCATACTTATTCCATAAACCGGATAGTGTGTTATTTCAGCAATACAAAGTAACTAGGGGCTAAAACTGGGTTTCATGGATGGCAGGTATTTTTTTAGATAATCACTTATTTTTTAACCGCGAGGGCGCAAGGACGCGATGGTTCGCTAAGAGAATGTAGGAAGAACCCTCGCGTACCCTTGCGCCCTCGCGACTTTGCGGTTAAGGTTAAAAAGATACGAACCCCAAATTTGCCAGCAACCATGCAAGTAGTATGCCATAAAAGGTTCAAAAAAACTGCTTGCTGAATATTGATTAATTTTCAGCAATGAATTCCGCCAATAAAATATTTTCTGCCAGTCAGCTAAAACAGTTGGACCAGCTAACCATAGAAAGAGAACCTGTTTCGTCGCTTAACCTGATGGAACGTGCCGCTTCCTGTTGTGCTGACTGGATACTGCAACATCTGCCCCAGGAAAAAACATATTTTATTTTTTGTGGTGAAGGAAATAATGGCGGAGATGGATGGGCCATTGCAAGAATGCTCTTGCAATTACAATATACGGTTCAGGTATATAAAGTTGTTATTACCGGTAAGCAATCACCGGATTGTGCCGCGAATGAACAAAGATTGGCTGACCTGCATCTAACAAAGATCAACCGGCTGGCGGATACAACAGATCTGCCGGTTATTTCAGAAAATGATATTGTGGTAGATGCCATTTTCGGTACAGGCTTAACAAGGCCCATAACAGGATGGGTTACTGAACTGATCGGGCATATCAACCAAAGCGAAGTGACCATTCTCGCAATTGATATTCCATCTGGTTTGTTTGCGGACGGGCATTCAGATCCTTCCTCATCCATTATCAGCGCTGCATACACGCTTAGCTTTCAGTTTCCCAAACTGGGATTCCTGTTTCCCGAAAATCAAAACCATGTTGGCGAATGGAAATTATTGGATATCCAGCTGAATAAAACTGCTATCGCGCAATTGCCTGTGAGCAATTACCTGCTTACGGGTGAGTGGATCTCTTCTTTGCGTAAACCACGCACAAAATTTTCGCACAAAGGAAATTTCGGTCATGCCTTATTGATCGCGGGCAGCTATGGAAAAATGGGTGCAGCTGTTTTAGCCGTAAACGCCTGCCTGCGAATCGGGGTTGGACTGGTAACGGCACATGTTCCACGATGCGGTTATGAGATCATACAAACCACCAGCCCTGTGGCCATGGCTAGTGTAGATACGAACGAAACATTGATCGGCGATGAACTGGATATGGGATCCTTTTCTGCTGCGGGGATAGGTCCGGGTATTGGAACAGGCAGGCCAACACAGGCAACACTTCATTACCTATTGCAACATGCGCAAAAACCAATGGTGCTGGATGCGGATGCGATCAATATACTGGGGCTGAACCCGGACTGGCTTGCTTTATTGCCTGTCGGTTCTATTCTTACACCTCATCCCAAAGAATTTGAGCGGATAGCGGGCAAGGCAGCTAATGATTTTGATAGATGGAATCTGCAACGTTCTTTTTCAAAAAAATACAAAGTACACATCGTTCTGAAAGGCGCGCATACCTGTATTACTACGCCGGAAGGAGAAACCTATTTCAACAATACCGGGAATCCTGGAATGGCAAAAGCAGGTAGTGGCGATGTGTTAACCGGAATCCTAACGGGCCTCCTTGCACAGGGCTATGAGCCCTTGTATGCCTGTTTGATTGGTGTATATGTTCACGGCTATGCCGGTGATCTTGCAGCGGAAAGCATCGGGCAAACAGGTATGACCGCGGAAGACCTGGTTAACTATTTGCCGGCCGCGTTTAAAAACCTGCAATAGGGAGAAAATGTTTGAGCTAACGCGTTGTGCTATTAGATTTCCCATGTGTAACTCAGTGGTCTCTGGATCTCTGGAACGAAAAAGCATTTCACGCAAAGCCGCAAAGCTTTGCATCAAATGCAATCTTTCTTTGCCTCTTTGCTAACTTTGCCCCTTTGCGTGAAATAATTATCGACAACATACAGAGTCACAGGGAACAGGCGCGCGCAGAGAAAGGCTGATTTTATAGCAAGGAGCTGAGTTTGGTATAACCCAGGTGCCATTCATCTTTTATGACTTCGGTATTGGGTGTAATAGAGATCGTATATTTTTCTTTGATTTCCCTGGAAAGAATTTCTTCTATCTCATACAGGTCATCCACATCCACACCATACTTATCATCTATATGCGAATCGGCTCCTTCAAAATGCGTGTGCCGGTAAAACGCGGTTTGTTTGGCCTGCTGTATGGCGGCTCCTTTGTCGCGGGCCACTACCAGCAATTTGTAATGGTATTCTTCAAACTCATTTTCCTTATAACCGCCCAGGTTCAGAAAAAACAAACGGTATCCATTGTTCCCTGTTTCGGTTGCTTCCGCTTTTGTAACCAGTGAAATCCGGAAACCATCTACTTCTGTAACCGTTCGCCACGCATCGATATGGATCTTATGCGGGCCAGGCCAGAATGCGCTAATACCCGGTAAGAGTTCTTTTAATGACCCCCCCGTTCCAAAATAAACATCATGTTGTTCGGTAAAACGGCCCTCGGGTTTGCAGCCCAGTAACAGCATGTATAATTGTGGGTACTCCATATAAAATCAATCAGGGTTATAAAAGCTTTCAGTAATTTGTTATTCGATCCTGAACGATCACTTGCAAAATATGAAACTTACCGATAAACAAATTTACCACACACGAAAAAGAATTCTCTTTATTGTTGTGTTACTGGCAATTCAATTCGCATCAATGGCACAAAACAATACAACCACCTCGGCAGGCATGGAATTGTTAGCCGGTATTCAGAAAAAACTGGCTGAGCAGAAAGGCTTTTTCGCACTCGCTTTTACTGACCTGCAAACCGGTGAGGAAATTCTCTGGAACAGCAACGAATCTTTTCACGCGGCCAGCACCATGAAAATGCCGGTGATGATAGAAGTGTACAAACAGGTAGCAGCGGGAAAGTTATCACTGGATGCATTGGTGCCTGTTAAAAATGAATTCAAGAGTATTGCAGACAGCAGCAGCTATACCCTTAACCCGGCGGATGATAGCCAGCAGACCTTATATACGCAGGTAGGAACGAGCCTGCCACTGTCTAAACTGGTGTACGAAATGATCATTATGAGCAGTAACCTGGCAACCAACCTGATCATTGAAATGGTGGATGGGAAAAAAGTGACACAGACCATGCGCGACCTGGGGGCGAAGAACATACAGATACGGCGTGGCGTGGAAGATGGAAAAGCATTTGCGCAGGGATTGAACAATACCGTAACCGCCTATGACCTGATGCTGATCTATAAAAAGATGGCGGAAGGAAAAATTGTAAACCGCAAGGTTTGCGATGAGATGATAAAGACCCTGTTGGATCAAAAACACAATACGCTGATACCCGCTTTTCTTCCCAAAGAAGTGAAAGTGGCGCATAAGACCGGAAGCATTACCGGTGTTCACCATGATTCGGGAATTGTTTTTTTGCCTGATGGGAGAAAGTATGTGCTGGTTATTCTGTCGAAAAACCTGGAAGATGAACCTACTGCAACACCCGCGATGGCAAGGGTTTCTGAAATGATCTACCAGTATATGATGTCGCGTGCAATAAAATAAAGCATGATCGATGCCTGAAAATAAACGGCAACAATATTTCTGATCCAAAACGTAGTTCTACGTAATATTTCAGTAATTCCACGTATGGTTAGCGTGATATGTTTACAGATATTAGCGCTTTCGAAATATAAAACGTTTACCCCCCTATGAGTTACACGATCCCCCCAGCCGGTTCACATTTGATACCGTTGGATATGGCCGTTGCCATGACAACCCGTTACCGTGCCAATATGGACGATATCCTGAAACCGGAATTGGTTGACCAGGGCATCCTCGCCATCTCGGAAACTTTTAACAAGGAACTTTTTCTGCAGTACCTGCAGAAAGATACTGTTGCCGCTTTCCGCATTTATTATGGAATGAGTGAAGACCTGCAGATCCATGCCATCATAGTAGGTGTTGATAAAGACGGGCATGATATCCTTCCGCAAAAATCATCGGGCCCGGGTCATCCAGGCCATCCACATCCTCCCGGCGATGGAGATGATGGGGAAATTTTTGAAGATGGGGTTCGTTGCCCATCCTATTGTCCGCCACAATCACATTTAAATACCAACCTGTAACCACATGTTGAATTACTATTACCTTGTTGCATTCAGCTACACCATTGCCATTGCTTCTGTAATTGGGCTGGTACGATATAAGAAGATCCTTGCATCGTACCGGCTCTTCGTGGTATTTGTTACGATGGCATTTGTTAACGAGATCATCAGTTCTGTACTGGTAGAACTGATCCATAACAATGCTGTTAACGGAAATATCTATGTATTGGCAGAAGCAACGATTCTTTTTTTGCTGTTTTACCAATGGGGTTCGTTCGGCAATAAGATGCTGGGGTTCCTGTTAACGATGATCGGTGCGGTATGGTGCGCTGAAAATCTTGTCTTCAGTTCCATCACCCATTTCAATTCTTTTTTCAGGCTGTTCTATTCACTGGCCATTGTGATCTTAAGTATTGACCAGATCAATATTACAATGTTGCACGAACGCAAGAATCTGTTTCGAAATGCAAAATTTATTATCTGCTGCCTGTTCACTTTTTACTACACGTTCAAAGCAACGTATGAAGTATTTTATTTTGTACCGAGGCAGATGAGCGATACGTTTTATAACAACCTTTTTCTCATTCTTGTTTTTGTGAATCTTTTCGCTAATTTGGGCTATGCTATCGCTGCATTATGGATACCTACGAAACAAAAATTTACATTACCTTATTGATCGCCGCAAGTATCCTGGTTACCATATTTGTTTTTTACGTGGTATCCCTGATGAAGCAGCATAAAAAAAACGTTAGCCTGTACAAGCAAAAGGTGTATGCGGAGATCAGTACACTTGAAAATGAAAGAAGCCGGTTTGTAAAAGACCTGCACGACGATTTCGGCCCGGTTCTTTCTTCGGTAAAACTGCATGTTGCTTCAATCCGGCCCGGTTCAGATGAAGATACCCTGTTGCAACAGAAATCACTCCTGCTCATCAACGATATGCTTTCGCAGATCCACCAGATCGCCAATAACCTGATGCCAAATGCACTGGAAAGAAAAGGTGTGGTGATCGCATTAAAACAATTCGCCGATGATATCAATGCAACCGGCGGAATCCGTATTTCCGTAACGGCGCCAGACAAGGGGATCGGAATAGATAAAAAAGATGAGATCCATATTTACCGCATCATCCAGGAAGCGATCCACAACGCCATCAAACATTCGCGCGCTGGCCGCCTCGATATTGCTTTTTCAGATATACCCGGGCAGATCGATTTTACCATTGCCGATAATGGAATCGGGTATAATTACGATACTAAACGGAAAGATTCGATTGGCCTTGGTCTGAAAAATATTATCAGTCGCGTGGAAATGCTGAACGGCGAAATTTTTATTGATACGGCAGCGGGTAAAGGCACGCGTTATTCGATTACCATACCCAATTCGAAAAAAATATGAGTACTGCCCCTATCAGAATCCTGATCGCGGATGATCATGAAGTATACCGCGATGGTTTAAAGCTTATGCTCTCGCGCGAGAATAGGTTTGCGATTATCGGCGAAGCGGAGAACGGGAGGGAACTCATCGGTCTTGCCGAAGAAACCTCGCCGGATATTATTCTTACGGATATCAAGATGCCTAAGACCGACGGTATTGAAGCAACCCGAAAAATTTTTCAGCGGGATACATCCATCGGGATCATTGCTTTGTCGATGTTCAATGAAGAAAGCCTGGTAATTGATATGCTCGAAGCGGGCGCGATGGGATACTTACTGAAGAGTTCTGATAAAACTGAAATCATCGACGCCATCGATTCTGTATACCACCAGCATCCTTACTATTGTAAATCCACTACGGCAAGACTGGCCATTACCATTAGTGAAAGTAAATTCAATCCATATAAAAAAGAAGCGGCAGCAGAGCAGTTTACGCCCAAGGAGGTAGATATCATCCGCATGATCTGTGATGAATTTTCAACCAAAGAAATAGGGGATAAACTTTTCCAAAGTACGCGAACAGTGGAAGGATACCGGAGTAAAATAATGGAAAAGATGCATGCCCGTAATACGGCCGGCATTGTTATTTACGCGATCCGCCATGGCTTGTATAGGGTAAAGTAGCCAGGCTTCGGACTGAACCGGCTTCCGCCGGAAAGCCTGGATCCATTCCTGCAGAGAACAATTTCCTTTGGGTGGCCATCTTATTACGGAAAGCGATCCGCGGAAGTATGACCGCCTGGACCCATGATAGAAAATTTTCCACAACAAAGGATACCGCAAACGTTTGCGGTGATCGATAAGGGAAAAACTACAATATGAATTCCTTCTTCCACATATATTTAGTCTGAGAATCAACGTTTTGGGTTTTATTGTAAATGAACCGTTGATGCATCGTTTGTGTTGCATTTAAGGTCTCATTATTTCGATTGCTGTGTTTTTGGTTTGTGAAACCGGGTGTTTCAAAAGTTTCAAAAAAATTTAACAAAATGTTTTTTTAGAAATAAAAATGTGTACTTTGTACACGCTTAATAACCAATAAACTGCCATTTATGAACTTTTCGAAGCTTGTCAAGCCCATTCTAATGGGTTTATTTGCTTGCTTGTCCGTCATCTCCTCGCAAGCCCAAAACAAAACCATTTCGGGTAAAGTAACCGATGCCAAAGATGGCTCGGCAATGGTGGGTGCTTCTGTTGTTGTGAAGGGGTCCAAAACTGGAACCCAGACCGGCGCGGATGGTACCTTTAAATTGTCCGTTCCTTCTTCTGCAACTACATTGGTAATCTCTTCTGTGGGCTTTGGTTCACAGGAAGTGAGTATCCAGGGTAGGGCCTCAGTTGATGTTTCCTTAACGGCCAGTAACGACCAACTGAACGAAGTGGTTGTAATTGGTTATGGAACCGCCCGGAAAAAAGACCTTACCGGTTCCGTAGTATCCGTTCAGGCAAAAAACTTTAACCAGGGTGTGATCAATGCCCCTGACCAGTTATTGCAGAACAAAGTAGCCGGTCTGGAAGTTACCAATATCAATGGTCAGCCGGGTGCTGCATCAACGATCCAGATCCGTGGTACTTCCTCTATCCGATCCAACAACAACCCGTTGTATGTTGTTGACGGAGTTCCTTTGGATGGTGGTACGGCAAGACCGAATATCGGTACAGCTTTCGGTAGCACACCTAATTCCAACCCGCTGCTGTTCATCGATCCAAACAGCATTGCGCAGATCGATGTATTGAAAGATGCCTCTTCCGCGGCTATCTACGGTTCACGCGGTGCGAATGGTGTAATTGTTATTACAACCAAAAAAGCAGTTGCCGGACCCATGAAAGTAGAAGTTGGTGTGAATTATGGCACCAATATCGGCTACATGAAAAAATTTGAAATCCTGGATGCGGCCGGATACAGGGCTGCATTGAAAAAATACAACCAGCCATCAAGTTATGATGGCGGTGCCAATACAGACGCGTTGAAAGCCATTACACAGAATGGTCTTTCTCAAAACTATTCGCTGGCTATGAGTGGTGGTAATGATGTGGGAAGATTCCGTGCGTCGCTCCTGGCTTCTAACACAAAAGGTTTTTTAAAGAAATCAGCGCTTGATAAATACCTCGCTACCATGGGCGGTAACTACAAGTTCCTCGACAAACGCCTGACACTTGATTTTGGTCTGATCACAGGTAATTACTCAGAGGTATTGACCAGTGTATCAAACAACGCGGGTTCAACAGGTAATATTATCTCATCTGCGCTTAGCTGGAACCCCACACAGCCTTTCTTCGCTTCTACTGGTATGGCTAATTTCCCCAACAACGGTTCCGGTAACCCCAGGGCCTTCCAGGAAGCCTATTCTGATTTGAGCAATGTATATTCTATTTTAGGTAATATCTCCGCTACTTATAAGATCAATGATCATTTTGATTACAAATTATTGTTCGGTATTAACAGCAGTACCGGTAGCAGGGAAGTAAACATCGAAGGATGGTTACAGGGTATACCAGGTGTATCCAGTTTGGGTGCTGCCGCTATTGCCGGTGCCAAACTGAATACTCAAACCATTACCCATACCTTGAACTATCGTACCGCCATCAGCAAAGACCTGTCTCTTGATGCCCTGGCCGGTTACGAATATTTCAAAACCAATTTCTCCGGTAGCGGAGTATCGGCCAGCGGATTCAATACCAACCTGACCCAGTCTACAAGGATCAATATTCCTTATACCAAGATCATGGCTAACGCCAAAACACAGAATCCTTATTTCTCATTTGCCAATCCACAGGCTGAACTGCAGTCTTATTTTGGAAGAGCAACTTTGAATTACCAGGAAAGACTGTTGTTAACGGTAACCATGAGATCTGATGGTTCCAGCAAATTCGGTGCGAATAACCGGTATGGTTATTTCCCTTCAGCTGGTCTGAAATGGGTAGCTACCAATGAAAAATTCCTGAAGGATAATAAGCTATTTGCCAACCTCGCTTTACGTGTTTCTTATGGTGTTACCGGTAACCAGGAATATCCTGCCGGATCATCACAGGAACAATTTGCTTTGAATGCATTTAACAATGCACCACAGGTTGTAAACGGTAACCCTGATCTGAAATGGGAAAAAACCAAGGCAGTGAATATTGGTGCCGATTTCACACTGGCAGGTGGTAAGATCTACGGTTCATTGGATTATTACAACAAGAAGACTTCAGATGTGTTGTTCCAGACAACGGCTATCCAGCCCGCACCTTCTTCTATCTCTTTCGTAAACCTGAAAGATGCGAACATCATCAACTCCGGTTTTGAATTAGCGGTAGGTGCTACGGTAATTGATAAGCCGAATGTAACATGGGATCTGAATTTTAACTACGCTTACAATAAGAACAACGTTAAGAACTTTAAAGATCCAAATACAGGTTTAGATCTGCAGGTGCAAACCGGTTTCATCAGCGGTCAGGGTGTATCTGGTACACTGGCCCAGGTGATTACCAATAACCAGCCCATCAACGTGTATTACCTGAAACCTTTCAATGGTTACGATGCAAGTGGTAACCAGCAGATCGGTGGTACACCAGCTGTTGCCGGTGATCCAAACCCGCATAACCTGTTCGGTTTAGGAAGTACTGTTCGCTATAAGAAATTAACTTTCACGGTTAACTTCGGTGGTGCAACCGGATTCCTGATCTACAACAATACAGCTACCGCGGTTACCAATATCGCAGGTATTGCCCAGGGAAGAAATATCGACAAAGCCGCTTACAATTCACCTGAAGGTATTGCCAGTGGTGTAGGTGCTTCTACCCGTTTCCTTGAAAAAGGTGATTATCTGAAACTGAGAAACCTTACTGCCCGTTACAACTTTGGCAATAAGGGTAAATACATCAAAAACCTGAGTGCATTCGTTACAGGAAGTAACCTGTTCGTGATCACTAAGTTTACAGGATTTGATCCGGAAGTTAACATCGATAAGAGCAATAACTCATACCCTTCAAGGTCTATCGAGTATGTGCCTTATCCAACAGCCAGGAACATTTCTTTTGGATTTAATTTCTCATTATAATCTACCAACACAACACAAAAAACAGAAGTATGAAACCATATAATATGATTAAAAAATTGGCTCTTCCCCTCGCTGCAATATTTGCACTGTCGGGATGTACGAAGCTGAACGAAAACCTAGGCAGTACGCTTACCAATAGCCAGGTATCGAGCGCTTTGGGAAGCGCGGGTACAGGCTTATTGTTGTCTGCCGCCTACGCAGACCTGGGTGGCCCTTTAACCGGCCAGGACCAGGTATTCTCTTTAATGGAAAACACAACAGACGAGTCGCTGGTTCCTACCCGTGGTGGAGACTGGGATGACAATGGCGTTTGGAGGGTTTTGCATAACCACACATGGAACGCAGACCATGGTCAGATCACCAGTGTGTTCAACAACCTGAACAAAATCAACTTTGATGCTACCAATGTGCTTGGCTTTAATCCTAGCCCTGCTCAGGCAGCAGAAGCCAGATTTATCAGGGCCCTTGCTTTATACTACCTGCTGGATCTGTATGGTCAGTTCCCTATCAGAAACCCGGGTGATAACCTGCTGCTGGCACCTACTGTAAAATCTGGTGCCGATGGCGGTGCATTCATTATTGCTGAATTGACCGCTATCCTGCCTAACCTGTCTGCCAGCAATGGAAGCAGCCTGGCAAATCCAGATGCGGCAAGAACTTTATTGATGAAATGCTACCTGCAAAAAGGAGCATGGGCCAACAGGGCCACACCAACTTTCGACGCAGCCGATATGGCCCAGGTAATTAGTTTGGGTAATACCATTATCACAAGTGGTAAATACAGTTATGCAGCCAACTACTTTGATAACTTTAACCCAACCAATGATAATGCGAAAGAAGCGATCTTCCGTTATGACAATACCGCTGGTGTTGGTGCCAATAACTCCGGCCTGCAGGCGCGTTGGAATATGACATTGCACTACAATTCATACACACCCAACAATCCGAATGCGGGTTGGAACGGTTTCTCTACCATTGGCGATTTTTACGCATCATTTAATACTTCTGCAGTTCCAACTGTTTACGGTCCTGCCGATACCATTTTTGACGGAAGATTAGGTGGTCGTAACTACAATAACTCAAAAACCATTTCCGGAATCAATCCGGGATTCCTGGTTAACCAGCAATACAATGAAAATGGTACTGCTTTGAAAGACAGGAAAGGCGCGCCACTCGCATATGATAAAACAATTGCTGCCAATATGATCGAAACAGGTACCAACCTGGAAGTTACTGGTATCCGTGTTGTGAAATATGTTCCGGACTATGCTTATTATGGCGGCCCGGCAGGCAATGACCTGATGATCTTCCGTTATCCCGATGTTGTGCTGATGGTTGCGGAAGCACAAATGAGAACCGGCTCTGCCGGTCCGGCGCTGACCCTTGTGAATGGATTGAGAATAGCAAGAAATGCGCCTGCTTTAACTGCCATCACATTGGTTAATACAGCTAATGTGGAAGATCCCGGAACATTACTGGCAGAAAGAGGTCGTGAACTGTATTGGGAAAGTGTAAGAAGAACTGATCTGCAGCGTTTCGGTGTTTACCTGAAACCATGGCAGTACAAACCTTCTGATGATCCTAAAAACCTTATTTTTCCTGTTCCGAATTCTGCTTTGGCCGCGAATCCAAACCTGAAACAGAATCCTGGTTACTAGTCATTTCAGATGATCTTATTGATAAAAGTAAAAGGCCATTATGGCCTTTTACTTTTTTAAGGAATATCCCAAAATAATTGCCCGGATCTGTGAATGCATCCGGGCTTTTTATAACGCCGTGTTAAGAGATTATCGGTTATCTTCCATTGCTTTTTCTTTACTTTGATGATTAATTGAAAACGTTCTCCCACAATCGTTTCATGATGAAACCCTTTCGCTTTTTTACATTTCTCACACTCTCTGTATTTCTGTTTTCCTGCGCGCAAAAAAAAGAACCGACATTGTTTGAACTGGTGGAGAACACCGGCATCAATTTCAGGAACGATGTATCCGATGGTAAACGTGAGAACAGTTTTCTTTTCCGCAATTTTTACAATGGTGGTGGTGTAGCCATTGGTGATATCAACAACGATGGATTGCCCGATGTATTTCTTACATCCAATATGGGCGAAAATAAAATGTACCTGAATAAAGGGAATTTTCAGTTCGATGATATCACCGCGAAAGCAGGATTTCAGCAAGACAGCATGTGGAGTACCGGTGTGGTCTTCGTTGATATCAATAATGATGGCTGGCTGGATATTTATGTTTGTAATTCGGGGCATATGTCGAGCGGGAACCGGATGAATAAACTATACATCAACAACCACGACCTTACTTTTACAGAATCTGCGGCACAATATGGTCTCGATCACAAAGGCTATTCCACACAGGTTTCTTTTTTTGATTATGATCTTGATGGCGACCTGGATTGTTTTATGATCGATAACAGCCCGATTCCTGTAAACCAGCTTGGGTATAATAATAAACGCGATCTCCCCGAAAACGAATGGAATGTGGGAGAGTTTTTGAAAGGTGGCGGCAATCATTTATTCAGGAACGATAACGGGCATTTCAAAGAAGTAACCAAAGAAGCGGGTATACATAGCAGCCTGATCAGCTTTGGATTGGGTGTATCGGTAGGCGATATCAATCATGATGGCTATCCTGATATCTACGTATCCAACGACTCTTACGAACGCGATTATTTATACGTAAACCAGAAGGACGGAACCTTCAAAGATGAATTTGAGGACCGGATCGATCATACGAGTTTTTCATCCATGGGCTCGGACCTGGCCGATATCAATAATGATGGATTGCCGGATATCTTCAATACCGATATGTTACCCGATGATGATTATCGTTTAAAAACAACCGGCGCTTTTGATAATATCGATCTCTTTCATACCAAACTCAACACGGGCTTTTATTACCAGTATGTAAAAAACTGTTTACAGATCAATAATAAAAAAGGAAAATTTATTGAAACAGGTAACTATAGCGGCGTATCCGGTTCTGACTGGAGCTGGGGCGCATTGTTATTTGATATGGATAATGATGGGTTTAACGATATCTATGTTTGCAATGGCGTAAACAGGGATGTTACCGATCTTGATTTCATTGAATTCTTTGCCAATGATGTGATCCAGAAAATGGTGTTAACCGGACAGAAGCAGGATGTGGATGAGGTACTGAAACATATCCCGCAGAATCCGCTCATTAACAAAGCGTATCATAACCAGCATGATCTTCGGTTTAAAGACATGGCGGTGGCATGGGGATTTAAACAACCCAGTTTTTCAAACGGCGCGGCATACGGCGACCTGGACAATGATGGCGATCTTGACCTCATTGTAAACAACGAAAACCAACCCGCTTTTGTGTATCGGAACAATAGCCGGCAGATCAACAAAAACCATTACATCGCGATCAAATTACAGGGAACGGAAAAGAACACGTTTGCCATCGGTTCAAAAATAGATCTGTACCGAGGTAAGGAAATTATTACCCGGGAGCTGATCCCGAGCAGGGGGTTTCAGTCATCGATGGATTACAAGCAGGTAATTGGTTTGGGAAATTCTACCGTCATTGATTCAATGATCATAACATGGCCCGATCTTTCTGTTTCAAAATACGATCATCCTGCGGTAGATACACTTCATCTGCTTAAAGAGCCGGCAAATAATAAAGTAAAAAAGATTTTTAAAAAAGAACTGGTTACACCACTGCTTGATTCGGTAATTACTGTTTTTGACAAACATACAGAAGACGACAATATTGATTTCTATTATGAAAGGAATCTCCCCAAAATGCTCTCGCGCGAAGGCCCAAAAGCTGCAACGGGGGATGTAAATGGCGATGGGCTGGAAGATATTTATATCGGAGGAACAGCTATGCATCCTGGTCAGTTATATCTCCAGGAAAAAAACGGAAGTTTTGTAAAGAAGCCGCAAAAATCATTTGAACAGTTCAAGGATTTTGAAGATGTAGCGGTACTGATGTTTGATGCAGACAAAGATGGTGACCTGGATCTGTTGGTTTGTCCGGGTGGCAATAACAACAAACCCAACAGCCGCCAGATGCAGTTGCGTTTGTATAAAAATGATGGGAAAGGAAATTTTGAGATCGATGTGACCGCTTTCCCGAATACGGGAATGAATATTGGAGTTGCCATTGCGGAAGATTTTAATGGTGATGGATATCCTGATTTATTTATCGGAGGCAGAAGTGATCCGCGTAATTATGGGATAGATCCTTCCAGTTATCTTTTTGTGAACGATGGAAAGGGGCATTTTACAGATATCGCCAAAACAAAAAATCCGGATATCGCCAATATCGGCATGGTAACCGGAGCCGTCTGGGCCGATGTAACAGGAGATTCGAAAAAAGAATTGATCATAACGGGCGAATGGATGGCACCCCGCATCTTCAGCTTCAATAAAGATCATTTTGAAGAACAGAAATCCAACCTGCAGAACATGCTGGGCTGGTGGCAAACCGTAGCGGTTGCAGATCTGAATGGCGATGGAAAGAATGACCTTGTATTGGGAAATATTGGAGAAAATTTTTATCTCCATCCCGATGCAACATACCCGGTTAAATTATGGCTCAATGATTTTGACCAGAACCAATCGGGCGACCGGGTGCTTACCAGTACCATTAATGGAAAAGACATGCCGGTGTTTATGAAACATGAAATGGAAGACCAGGTGCCATCGCTCAAAAAGAAAAATCTGAAACACAGGGATTATGCAAGTAAGCCGATACAGGAACTGTTTTCAGCGGATCTGATCAAAAGCTGTAAGATCAAACAGTTCAACTATTGCGCGTCAGTCATTGCCTACAATGAAGGCAATGGTAATTTCAGGATAGAAAAATTACCCGCTATGCTGCAATTGTCATCTGTAAATGCCATACATATTACTGACCTGGATGGCAATGGTAAACCCGATATTATCACAGGCGGAAATGAGTATGGGTTCCTCCCGCAATTTGAACGATTGGATGCAAGTCGCGGCGCTGTTATGATGAATAAAGGGAATGGCGTATTTGCATTACTGAATAGCATGGAATCCGGAGTTGAATTAAACGGACAGGTACGCGATATTGCAGAGATCAGGAATGGCGTGGAAAAGAAACTGCTTTTCCTTCGGAATGATATGCGTCCGGTTCTTTTCAAAATTAATAAACCGGCATCGCAAGTGGTGGCTACACAAGTAAAGAAGAAATAAAACTGTATGATGGATCGTGTAAAGCAATACCTGCTGTTGAGCCTTGTGGTTTTATCTGCCTGCCGCTCTTCCAATGTGCAGCAGCAACCGCCCATGTTCGAATTGCTGGACAGCAGTAAAACGGGTTTGCTTTTTTCCAATAAACTGAAACCTACACAGGAGTTTAACATGTTTAAGTACATGTATTTTTACAATGGTGGAGGTGTTGGAGCAGGTGATTTTAACAATGATGGTTTGATAGACCTGTTCATGACCGCCAACCAGGGTGAAAATAAATTATACCTTAACAAAGGTGATCTCAAATTTACAGATGTAACCAAGGAAGCGGGTATTGTGCAGGACGGCGGATGGTCAACCGGTGTATCGGTGGTTGATATTAACAATGATGGATTGCTGGATATCTATGTTTGCCGGGTAGGCGAATTTGAAACACTGCATGGCCGCAACCAGTTATTGATTTGCCAGGGTATTGATAAGAATGGAGTACCTACCTATAAGGATGAAGCCAAAGAATATGGGCTTGATTTTTCAGGTTTTAGTACACAGGCTGTTTTTGTGGATTATGATATGGATGGCGATCTGGATTGTTTTCTGCTCAATCATTCCGTACACCGCAATGGCGCATTCGCACCGAGAAAAGATTTTCTGGGAACCTATCACCCGTTATCGGGCGACAGGCTGTACCGCAATGATGGAAACAAATTCACGGACGTAACCAGGGAATCAAAGATCAACAGTTCCTCTATCAGTTATGGGTTGGGTGTAGCGGTATCCGATATCAACCTCGATGGATACCCGGATCTGTATGTAGGAAATGATTTTCATGAGAACGATTATCTCTACATCAACCAGAAGAACGGAACTTTCAAAGAAGAGATCAATGATCACATCATGCATACCAGCCAGTTTTCGATGGGCGTTGATGTGGCGGATGTAAACAACGATGGGTATCCGGAGATCATTTCAATGGATATGCTTCCATCGGATCCTTATATTTTAAAACGATCATTGGGCGAAGATGAATATGATATCTTCCAGTATAAAATTGCAGCGGGTTATAATCACCAGTATACCAGGAATAACCTGCAGCTGAATCGCAGGAACGGTATGTTCAGCGAAGTAGGTTTGTATTCCGGCATTTTTGCAACCGACTGGAGCTGGGCCGCATTGTGGATGGATTTTGATAATGATGGACTAAAAGACCTCTTCATCTCCAATGGCATACCCAAGCGGATGAATGACATGGATTATGTGAATTTTGTTTCGAACCAGGAAATCCAGAACAAGATCTCATCCAACAAAATGGAAGAGAAAGATATGGCGCTGGTGAATAAATTTCCCGAGATCAAGATCCCTAATAAATTTTATAAGAATAATGGCAACCTCGCTTTCAGCGATGTTAACCAACGGGTACAGAACGATAAGCCCACCTATTCGAACGGCGCCATATATGCCGATCTTGACAATGATGGCGATCTGGACATTGTTGTCAATAATATTGACGAAGCTGCCATGGTATACCGCAATACCAGTAACGATAAAAAAGACAAGCCATTTGTTGAGATCGAACTGAAGGGTTCTGAAAAAAACAGGAATGCGATAGGCGCAAAGGTGATCATGTATGCGAATGGTGGTATCAGAACCTACGAGAAAAACCCGGTAAGAGGATTTCAATCAAGCATGGAAGGACCCATACATATCGGGTTGGTTGATACAAAAACAGATTCCGCTTTTTTGATCTGGCCCGATAATACCTATCAACGGATCCAGCTACATGCGCAATCAACCCGCCTTATATTTACCTATCAGAAAGGGTTACCGGTTTTTGATTACAAGAAGATCACCAGCTATTGGCCCGAGCCAACCCGGGTTATGGAAGACATCACCGCCCAAACAGCTTTGAAGTTTACACATGAAGAAAATGTATTCGGCGAATTTGATCGGGAACCATTAATGCCGCATATGCTTTCTACCGAAGGCCCCGCGTTGGCGGTTGCGGATATAAACCAGGATGGACTGGAAGATGTTTTCATTGGTGGGGCGCGTGATAAAAAAAGCGCCATCTTTCTGCAATCAGTAAATGGAAAATTTATCAGAACAAGTCAACCTTTTCTCGAAGCAGACAGTTCTATGGAAGATGTGGATGCAACCTGGATAGATGTAAATAAAGATGGCCGGCCAGACCTGGTAGTGGCCAGTGGTGGCAATGAATTTTTTGGACCCGACCCGCACCTGCAGCCAAGGGTTTATATTAATAATGGCAAAGCGGGTTTTGTAAAGCAGGAGCACGCGTTCGATAATATTTTTGTGAATGCATCCTGCGTGGTGCCGTACGATTTTAATGGAGACGGCGCGGAAGATCTTTTTATTGGCGGAAGATCGGTTCCATCCGAATACGGAAAAATACCAAGATCGTATTTATTACAGAACGATGGGAAAGGACATTTCACAGATGTAACACTGACCAAAGCCATCAGCTTATCGGAAATAGGAATGGTTACACAGGCGATCTGGTTCGATATTGACAAAGATGGCGACAAAGACCTGATCGTTTCAACTGAGTGGAACGGTATTTATGCATTCATCAATGACCATGGCTCCTTCACAAAGAAAACATTGACCGATAAAAAAGGCTGGTGGAATTTTGTATTGCCTGTTGATATCGATAATGATGGCGACATAGATCTGATCGCAGGCAATCTTGGCTTGAACAGCCGACTGAAAGCAAGTGAGAATGAACCGGTGAAAATGTATTATAACGATTTTGATGACAATGGAAGGAAAGAACAGGTGGTAACCTATTTCCTGAACGGCCGCGAAATACCTTTTGCAAACAAAGATGAACTGCAGAAACAGATCCCAATGCTGAAGAAGAAATTCCTATATGCCGAAGAATTTGCGAAAGCCGATCTCGCTAAAATATTCACAAACGAAAAACTGAGTACCTCGCAGGTATGGAAGGCGGACTATTTTTCCAATGCCGTACTAATCAACGATGGCAAGCTTAATTTTTCGGTACAGGCCCTGCCCTGGCAGGCACAACTAAGCGCCTACAGGGACGCGGTGGTAGTGGACGCCAACCACGATAGCCTTCCGGATATTTTATTGATGGGCAATTTTTATAAGAACAATATCCAGATGGGCAGGTACGATGCCGATTTCGGCACCATATTACTGAACAAAGGAAAAGGCAATTTTTCAGTCGAGAACATAAATTCGCTCCAGGTAAAAGGAGAAGTGCGACATATCAAAAAAATCCGCATTAATGGGAAAGAAGCTTTTGTACTCGCGAGGAACAATGATGCCGCAATGGTAATCGAATTCGCTGACCAGAAGAAGAAATAGATTGGGCAATGGGCAATGGTGAATTGCCCATTGCCCAATCACCATCAGTACACCGGCATATATAATTTCGTAACCCATTTGCTGCTGTCGGGCTGTAACATCCTGTCGGTTACCAGCATGGTAAAATTCATGGCCATAGAAGTTTTATGGAAATCCTGGAAATACTGTTGCAGCTTTTGGGAAGAAGCCAGTACGGTAGCATCCCCACCCACTACTTCAGAAATCATAAAACTTCCTTTTACCATAAATTTCATGGCAAAGGTTCCATTCTCGGGTAATGCTTTATCCGTAGGAACGGCCACCATTAATTGGTACCGGTCTTTATCCATTTGCGTAACGTTATAAATGGGACTGCCGGTTGGCTGCGTTCCGTGCTGAACAATATAGTTCTTCACAGTTTCAATCAACCCGTAGATCTCTTTATTGGAGGGAACAGCGGGTAATTGTTGTTTTGTACTGACATACAAAGTGTCTTTCAGAAAATTCTTTTCAATTTTAATGCCATATACATTCTCCGGATTTACAAGGAATCGTTTCAGGTTTGCCAGTACACTATCCATAGTTTGCTTGATGCGCCTTGCATTCATGTATTGTACAATGCGGGCAAAGGGATTATTACCCGGCTCTAGCTGGCATTTCCATTCAATACCTGTAGAATCTGTTGCCAACCCAATAATAACCAGTTTGGAAGCAATGGTTTGGTCTGCCTTGCTGATGGAAATATCAACGGATTTGTAAAACTTGCTGGTTTGCTGAAAACGATACCTGTTGGTAGTGAATACGGTACTACCTGTTTTTTGTGTGGTTTCCGAATCTGAACTTCCATAATTCCACCAGAGACCCCATTGGGTTTCATCTATCACAAATCTTTCGGCACCAATATCGGTTGTTTTCACAATTGCGGCACTTGCAATGGTAATTTTAGAAGGGATCAGAAGATAGACGGCGGCTATGAAAATAGCCGCGATAACTACAAAAGAAAAGAACAGTTTTTTCATGATGGTGTATCGGTTAAAAGCACTGCAAAATAAGGGATTCCGGAAGAGTTTCGGGAATTAAAAACACGGAATGGCACATAACATTTTCCTAAAATCAACCTCCCTGTTTTTTCATCGATTCTGTTTTTGAATACGTGGATAAAAGGGGTAATTTGCTGTACTATTTCAGCTCATTGTAACTGAAGAATCTGCCTATGTCCAAACGTTCCTCCGGGTTACCTGTTTGCCTGCTAGCCTGCATTTTTTTCATTGCCGCCTGCTCACCTCCGGGAAATGACAACGGGAGCGATAGCCTGTTTACATTACTACCCGCCGCGCAAACCGGAATTCATTTTGCCAATACCGTTACTGACACCAAAGAAATGAACATTCTCAATTACCATAACTTCTATAACGGGGGAGGTGTGGCCATCGGTGATATTAATAACGATGGGAAACCGGATATTTTTTTTACTTCCAACCAGGGGGATAGTAAATTATACCTGAACAAAGGAAACCTTGCATTTGAAGACATCACCGTACAGGCCCATATTACCAGCCAGCACAAATGGCATACCGGTGTTACTATGGTAGATATCAATGGAGATGGCTGGCTGGATATTTACGTATGCAATGCGGGTATCATTACTGGTGATGACAGGGCCAATGAATTATACATCAACCAGAAAGACGGGACATTTAAGGAGGAAGCCAAAGCTTACGGACTGGATGATAAAGGAGCATCCACACAGGCGATCTTTTTTGATTATGATCATGATGGCGACCTGGATTGTTTTGTGCTGAACAACAGCCCTAAATCGATCGATAATTTTGGATACAAAGCGGATGCGCGTTACATACGCGATGCCATAAACGGAGACCGCCTGTACAGGAACGATGGCGGAAAGTTTACAGATGTAAGCGAAGCGGCCGGTATTTACGGATCGGAAATTGCCTTTGGTCTGGGTGTTACAGTGGGCGACCTGAACAACGACGGCTGGGAAGATCTCTATATAGCGAATGATTTTTTTGAACACGATTATCTCTACCTCAACCAGCATAACGGAACGTTTAAAGAAGTAAGTACTATGGCCATTGGCCATATGAGCAATGGCGCGATGGGAACGGATATGGCGGATATCAACAACGATGGTTACCTCGATATATTCACCGCGGAAATGTTACCGGAAAATGATTTTCGTTTAAAGACCACGATCAAATTCGACGGATACGATGTGCAGAATGCGCGCAATAAACTGGACCTGCATCACCAGTTTACGAGCAATACGTTACAACTGAATAACCAGGATGGAACCTTTAGCGAAATTGCACAATTGGCCGGAGTGGATGCCACGGGCTGGAGTTGGGGAACACTGAGCTTTGATTTTGACAATGATGGATGGAAAGATATTTTTGTCTGCAACGGAATACGAAGAGACCTTACCAACCAGGATTTCCTGGCATATTTCAACAGCGAAGAAAACCTGAGTCGTATTAAGCAGGGAGGGTTCGATTTCCTGGACCTGCTGAATAAAATGCCATCGGTACCCATTCCCAATTTCGCGTTTGTTAACCAGCGGAACCTTTTGTTTAAAGACCAGTCCCGGCAACTTGGATTTGGCAAACCAAGTTTCAGCAACGGAGCAGCCTACGCGGATCTTGATGGCGACGGCGACCTGGATCTTGTGATCAACAATGAAAATGCGGAGGCATCCGTTTATCAGAATCAGTCATCAGAAAAATTAAAACATCATTTTCTCCGGGTAAAGTTGAATGGTCTGGCACCCAATACAATGGGCTATGGTGCACGGGTATCGGTTTTTGCTAATCAACAGGAACAGGTACTTGAAGAAATGCCTACCCGCGGTTTTCAAAGCAGTGTGGACCCGGTTTTACTGTTCGGATTGAACGAAGCAAGAACCATCGATAGTCTCGTGGTTCGCTGGCCCGATCAAAAAGTACAGGTAATTCACAACCCTCCTGTTGATACACTGTTGGTGCTGGAGCAGGCAAATGCCAGGCGGGTAAACAGTACGGAGAAAAAAATGGCAAATACATTTTACGAGGATATTACCGCATCAGCCATTATCGGAAACGCAAAACACAAAGAAAATAATTTTGTTGATTTTGATGTTGAGCGGCTCATTCCCAAATTACTTTCTACCGAAGGTCCGAAAATAGCGGTAGGCGATGTAAATGGCGATGGACTTGAAGATATTTTCATCTGCGAGGCGGCAGGAGATACGGCTAAATTACTGATCCAGCGAAAAGATGGCCGTTTTGAAAACCAGCCCCAGAAAATATTTATCGCCGACAGTTATTATGAAAGTACGGCCGCTGTTTTTTTTGATGCTGATGGTGATGGTGATCTCGATCTAATTGTAGCATCGGGGGGGAATGAGGCCAAACCGGGATCGCCTTATTTGCTCACAAGATTGTACATCAACAATGGAAAAGGAGTGTTCTCCTCCTCAGCAAAAGGATGGCCCGCTGTTTCAATCAATGCATCTGCTATTGCCGTAGGCGATTTTGATGGAGACGGGAAACAGGATGTGTTTATTGGCGCAAGGGATATCCCGGGTAGTTATGGGGTAGCGCCATCGAGTGTGTTATTACACAATGAAGGCAATGGGAATTTTATCGATGTTACGGAATCCATTGCTCCTGAACTCCGGAAAGCGGGCATGGTTACGGATGCACAATGGGCTGATATTGATAAGGACGGGAAAAAAGAGTTGATTGTAGTGGGCGACTGGATGCCGGTTACTATTTTCAAATACGATGGCAAACAACTAAAGAAACAAACAGTAATTCCACATTCATCCGGCTGGTGGAATTGCCTTGCCATTGCCGATATAGATGGAAATGGAACATTGGATCTGATCATTGGAAATTTTGGACTTAACTCGAATATCAAAGCAGATGCCGAACATCCTGCCAGGTTGTTTGTGGATGATTTTGATAAGAACGGGCAAACGGAATGCATCCCCGTATATTATAAGCCCGATGGGAAAGCGTATCCCTATTACCTCAAAGATGAAATGGAATCACAATTGCCGGGTCTTAAAAAGAGATTCCTGAAATACGAATCGTATGCGGGCAAGCCGATTGAAGAAATTCTTACCAAAGAACAATACAATCATGCAACTGTATTAACCGTTGAGCAAACACAAACAGCCGTTTTCTTAAACGATGGGAAAGGCAATTTCAGCATGCAACCCTTGCCAATTATGGCACAGCTTTCACCTGTTTTTGGCATTGCCGTTACTGATATGAATGGAGATGGCAGTAACGACCTCTTCCTAGCCGGAAATTTTTATGGATTAAAACCACAGACCGGACGCCTTGATGCCAGTTATGGAACCTCATTATTGAACAAAGGCAAAGCTGGTTTTATTTATCTCAAGCCCAAAGAAACCGGACTGTTTGTAAATGGAGAAGCGCGCAATATTGTTCAGGTAAAAACGGCGAATGGAGATCATGTAATTATGGTGGGAATGAATAATGGTAAACCCTACCTGTTCAAAAAAAGGAAGAAACCTTAGGGTTGCTGTATTATAGAAATAGCATTAATCAATGATAAACGTGCTGGCTATTAAATCCCCTCTGTGAAACTCCTAATCTCCGTGTCTCTGTGGTGAGAAAAGATCGAAGCGAAGGCTTTACCACAGAGACACGGAGATTAGGAGTTTCACGGAGAACATCTATTGTTTAAAAATCTTTTGATAACACAATACATCAGATACTATATAAACTATTCGTCTGCAAAAATAACCATATGAAAAAACCAATCATCTTTATACTGTCTGTTTTCATCACAGGCAGCATGAGTGCCCAAACCAATATAGATACCTGGAAGATCAAAGCCGATAAAATTGATCCGTCAAACTATTATGGTATTACGGTAGCCAATGGAATGATCGGGATCGTTTCCTCGCCCGAACCGTTTAAAGTGAAAGATGTGGTGTTGGCAGGTGCCTATGATCTGTATGGCCGCGGAAGAGTGAGCAATTTCCTGCGCAGCTTTAACCTGCTGAACATGCAGATGGAAATTGATGGCAGAAGGATCAGCGGCGCCGAAACCCAAAACATGAAACAGGAACTGGATATGAAACATGCCAGCTTCACTACTTCATTCGACTATGGGGATAAAGCAACGGTATCTTATACCTATTATTCACTCCGCCAATTACCATTCACTGTATTGATGGATGTTACGGTTACCGCTAAAAAAGACATAACCCTTGGCTCCGCCAGCGTAATGGAAGCACCGGATGCTTTGAAAGAGGTGCAGAATTACTACAATGAAATTGACAGGCCGCATGTAGTGATCAGTTTGCTAACCTCGTCAGCCAAAAGCCCAACCGGAAAATTACTGATGTGCGCTTCCAATACTTTTTTATTCAGCGAAACGCATGGACAGGAGCCGCGTGTAATTCATGAAATGTGGGACAATAACATGCACCTTATGAAATTCAGCCGTAAGATCAAAGCGGGAGAAACCTATCGTTATTCAATTGCGGGTTCCTCCATCACATCCGCGCAACACGATGATCCTTTGAACGAAGCGGAACGCATGACGATTTTTGCAAAACTGGAAGGAAGAGACAGGTTGATCAATTTTCACAACAAAGCATGGGATAAATTATGGGAGAGCGATATCAGGATCGAAGGCGATGACCAATCACAGCAGGATATCCACAGTATGCTGTACCATCTCTATTCGTTTGTAAGGGAAGGAACGGATATGAGTCCTTCGCCGATGGGACTGAGCGGGCTGGGTTATAACGGCCATGTATTCTGGGATACCGAATTGTGGATGTATCCTTCCATACTCGTGCTGCATCCTGAAATGGCGAAGAGCCTGGTGGAATATCGTTACAATCGCTTGGCGGCAGCCAAACGCAATGCCTTCAACCATGGGTACAAAGGCGCCATGTTTCCCTGGGAGAGTGCAGCCAGTGGAGTAGAAGAAACGCCGGTATGGGCATTGAGCGGCCCATTTGAGCATCATATCACGGCATGTGTAGGTATTGCAGCATGGAACTATTATTGTGTAACACAAGACAAAGAATGGCTGAAAGAAAAGGGCTGGCCGGTAATGAAAGAGACCGCCGATTTCTGGGCAAGCCGGGTGGAAAGAAATGGCCCCGGAAAATATGATATCAAAAATGTAGTGGCCGCGGATGAATGGGCCGAGAATGTAGACAACAATGCATGGACCAATGCCGCCGCCAAAGCCGTTCTGCAAAATGCAACGGAAGCCGCTAAATTATTAGGCATAACAGCTGATCCCGATTGGATAAATGTGGCCAATAATATCCCCATCCTGAAAATGGAAAATGGCGTTACCCGCGAACATGCCACGTATAACGGAGAGGGCATAAAGCAGGCCGATGTAAACCTGCTTTCTTATCCATTAAAAGAAGTGAGCGATCCCAAACAGATCCGCAAGGACCTGGAATACTACGAAAGCCGTGTACCCAATGAAGGAACACCAGCCATGACCCAAGCCATCTTTACACTATTGTATGCCCGTTTGGGCGATGGCGAAAAAGCATTTCATTTCTTCAAAGATGCTTATGTGCCCAACCTGAACCCGCCTTTACGGGTGATCGCAGAAACCAAGGGTGGAACCAATCCCTATTTCGCAACCGGGGCAGGGGGTATTATTCAAAGTGTATTAATGGGTTTTGGTGGACTAGAGATTACATCTAAGGGCATTACCCAGGTAAAATCGGCCCTGCCGAAACAGTGGAAAAGCCTTACTATCACAGGGGTTGGGGTGGAAAAGAAAATCTTTTCTGTTAAATAAGAATGTGTTATTTTCACACAACGTGAAACGGATTGCTTCGATACTGCTATTGGGGATACTTCTCTTTAACTGGGGAGGCTACCGTTTATTGACCAATTATTTTGAGTCAACCGCAGATACGCAATTGCGTGCCGAATTAGACCTCAATCATTACAACGAAGCCGATCTGGTGAGCTTCAAAGTAGCTGCCAGTCTCCCTTACGGAAGCAGTTCAGAAAAATTTGAAAGAGTAGACGGAAATGTTGAGATCAACGGGATTACCTACACGTATGTAAAACGCCGTTTTTACCAGGATTCACTGGAACTGCTTTGTATACCCAATACGGCCAAAGCGGGTATCAAAAACGCGCGTGATGAATTTGCCAAATTAGCCAACGATTTTGTAACCAATAATACTTCTTCCAAGAAGGCCCCATCGCACCACAATCATGCAGCGAAATTCTCGGTTCAGGATTTCACGAATGATCACGATTTCTTTTCTTGGCAGTTTAGGGATTCTGATCTCTCAGGAACCTGGAACCCGATGGTTTTTGCAAGCATGAAGTCTGCATACCTTGGCCGGTTGGACAGGCCGCCACAAGCCTGATATTGGTTCATTAAGCAATTTATTCTATCTCTATTTTCTTCCCCTTTAATTAAGCAATATGAAAAGACTCTTTTTGGGTCTTTGTGTTGTTGTATGTTTATTCGCCTGCCGTAAAAGCAACGAGTACAAAACATACCTGCACAATCCGGAATTATTCAGTCAAACGGTACATGAGTTAAATACAGTGGTAATGGGAAATAATTTCCCGCCCATGGTAGCCGCACGTAATTATGTATATGCCGCTGTTGCAGCATATGAAGTGATGGTGTCCGGGAAGTCAAACGAGTATCAATCATTGGTGGGCCAGCTGAACGGATTGAAAAAGATATCCTATCCCGCAGCAGATAAAAATGTTGATTATGAACTGGCGGCATTACTGGCCTACATGAAAGTGGGAGAGGCCGTAACATTTCCGGAAGGAAGTATGCAGACCTATAAGGACAGTATATTACAGGTAGCACGCGATAAAGGGTTGCCCGACGATGTAGAGAAAGCATCGAAACTGTTGGCAGACAGTATTTCTGTTTCCATCATCCGCTGGAGTAAAAAAGACAATTACCTTGAAACGCGCGGTGCCGAAAAATTTACGGTGAAGGATATACCCGGAAGATGGGTGCCAACACCACCCTTGTATGCATCTGCAGCCGAACCACACTGGATGGAAATAAGACCAATGGTGATAGACAGCGCCGGTATTTTTGCACCGCCACCACCGCCCGATTATAATATTACTGATAAGAACAGTAAATACTATAAAGAAGTAATGGCCATCAAAAAAGCCGGAGACAGTTTAACGGACGAACAGAAACATATTGCTGAATTCTGGGACGACAATCCTTTTAAAATGAATGTAACCGGCCATGTAATGTATGGCAGTAAAAAATTCTCCCCTTCGGGACACTGGATGAGTGTAATCGGAATAGCGGCCAAACAGGCCAAATTCGATTATGCCGCTACGGTATACGCATTCACCCAAACAAGTATTGCTTTGTTTGATGCATTTATACAGTGCTGGTATGTGAAATACAAATACAATACGGTAAGGCCCGAAACGGTGATCAATAAATACTTTGATCCCAACTGGCGCCCTTACCTGCAAACACCGGCATTTCCGGAATATACCTGTGGGCATTCCACCATTTCTTCCTCCGCGGCAGAGGCACTCACGAATGTGTTCGGCGATAATTTTGCTTTCACCGATTCAACAGAATTGGAATTTGGTATCAGGAGCCGTTCCTTCAAGTCCTTTCGTGCGGCAGCGGAAGAAAATAACTGGGCCCGTTTTTATGGCGGGATCCATTTTCACAATTCCTGTATTGTCAGTACTGACATCGGCAGGAAAGTTGGCCAGTTAGTGGCCGACCGTTTAAAAATGAAAAAGAAGTAACCATTAACGCATTGTGCTATACAACAAGTCTCTGTGAATCTCTGTTACTCAGTGCCTCTGTGTTGAAAAAATAGTATTAACGAGCAAATATTTTTTCAACACAGAGTTACAGAGTACACCGAGTTGCACAGAGAATAAATCAAATTGATAGAACAACCGCTGATCTTCAAACACCATTGCTAATCGCTTAAACAACTGTTATGAAATCTTTATTTGCCATATTCATCTCAATATTTGTATTGTCGTCGTATGCCAATGCACAAGGCTGTGTAGCCATTAAAAGTGTTGGCGGACTGTGCTCCATGGATCACAACGGCGTAGATACATCCAACAAAAAATGGCTGTTGAATGTCAACAACCGGTATTACAATTCTTACAAACATTTTGTAGGAGAAGAAGAACAGAAGCAACGCGTAGAGGCCGGAACACAGGTAATCAATCACGCGTATACCATGGATATAGCAGTTACGCATATCCTGAACAGTCGCTGGTCCATACTGGCCGATTTGCCTATCGTTTCCAATACTCGCTCTTCTTTGTATGAGCATGGTGGGAAAGAAAGACATACCACTGCTTCATTTGGCCTGGGCGATATCCGTTTCGCCGCCAATTACTGGGTGCTGGACCCCGCCAAGCACCAGCGGGGAAATGTGCAGATCGGGCTGGGTATTAAATTACCTACCGGCGATTACAAATACACCGATCGTTTTTATACCAGTACACCGGGCACTACGGTGATTGGCCCTGTTGATCAATCAATCCAGTTGGGCGATGGTGGTACCGGTTTTACAACGGAACTGAATGCCTATTATAACATCACACGCAATATCAGTTTATACACTAATTTTTATTACCTGATAAACCCAAGGGAACAGAACGGAACCTCTACTGCTCGTGGCGGAACGCCATCTGCTTCGTCAATTGCCAATGGAAGCGATGTAATGAGTGTGCCAGACCAGATGATGCTGCGTGGTGGTGCCAATTTTATGGTAAACAGGTTTACTTTTTCTGCGGGATTACGCAACGAGTGTTTACCGGTGCACGACCTGATTGGCGGAAGCCTGGGTTTCAGAAGACCGGGCTATATTATTTCAGGCGAACCGGGCGTAACCTATAACTTCAAAAAATTCAATGTATATGCATTTGTACCGATCGCTATTGTACGTAACCGTACGCAGAGTATGGCGGATAAAATAACAACGGCCAATACCGGAAAATATACAAAAGGTGATGCCGCATTCGCAGATTATGCAATGAATATCGGGTTCTCATTGAAATTTTAGTCGTGAGTGGTGAGGCGTGAATCGTGAGTGGTCAGTAGTGAGTTGAAGGTATATTCCCATCGGCTATACACCCTTTACACTCACGATTCACGACTCCCCCCCCCGCGTTCAACTATATATGAAAAGCCTCCTCAGATTTGAGGGGGCTTTTTAGTAGTGTAACTATTATGCTATGAAACTTCCGTTACAACTCAGCGTTTTCTGAACTGGCAAGCCGTTTCACGCAAAGAAAGAGGTCAATGCTGCAAAACTTTGCGGCTTTGCCTTTGCAACTTTGCGTGAAAAAAATCGCCACAAAGCATAGCGTAAACGCAGTTACACTGTGTACGCCATCATTCTAATATCTTTAATAGCACCCAACTTATATTTTATTATAAAATCTGCGAACACATTTTGGTAAAACAGTATATTACGGTATTAAGTGAACGAATAACCGGACTAACGATCTATGATACAGCAAAGCACGCTTAAAAAATTATCGGAAACACTGGGACTGAGTATCTCAACGGTATCGCGTGCATTGAAAGATCATCCGGATATTTCGGAGAAAACCAAACAACGTGTAAAGGAACTGGCCATAGCCATGGAATATGAACCCAACAGTTTTGCAGTTCAGTTACGCACCAAACACAACAATGTATTGGGGATCTTAATTCCTACGATCAATAATTTTTTTTACGATTCCTTTATCGCGGCAGTAGAAGAGGAGGCAAGGATACATGGGTATTCCGTACTGATCATGCAATCGCGCGACGACCTGGCCATTGAAAAGAATAACCTGAACCTGTTCCGTAAAAATATGGTAGCGGGCTTGTTCGCATCTATTTCCATTGCTACGGATGATATTGCGCCTTTCTTCAAACTGAATGAATTGCAGGCGCCCGTAATTTTTTTCGACCGTGTGCCAGTGCATGAAACCTGTAACAAAGTCTGCTTTGCAGATGCGGCTACCGCGCGTATTGCAGCGGAGATTATTATTGATAAGAAGAAAAAAAATGTGCTGGCCTTATTTGGCCATCCACACCTGAGTATTACACAGAAAAGACTGGAATCATTTAAAGAAACTTTCGAACAACATTCGCCAGGCACGGGCATCACATACGCTTTTCCTGAACAATCGCAGCCTGCCAAGGAAGAAGTGCTGGCCGCATTGGAAAAAGAGAATAAACCCGATGTGATCTTTTGCATGGGCGATCTGATATTGATCGGCGTGATGTATGCCATTCACGAAAAGAACCTGCGCGTGCCGGAAGATATTGCTGTGATCAGCATCAGCAATGGATTACTGCCAACCATGTATAACCCTAAAATTACCCATGTAGAAACCAGCGGCTATAAACTGGGCAAAAGTGCTTTTGAACAAATGTTATCGCGGCTAAATGGAAATGATATGGTAGAGGAAGTATTTGTGGAATCATTGATTGTACAGGGTGGGTCGATCTAATCTGTTTCTGCATACAAAAACTAATGAAAATCTCTTTTTCTTATATTGTCATTTTTGCGTTGGTAATGATTTCCTGCAGAAATAAATCAGAACTGCCAGTCATCGGCAATGATACTTCTTTTCAGCGCAATGGCTATCATTCTAATGATCCCGGATTGACACCAGAAGGTACCGTGTTTCATTTTTTACAATGGTACAAAAACAATGAACAATGGATAAATGCTCAGTACTTCATTGATGGTGGGCTGGAAGATAGTACTACGTTTTATCATATTGATTTTGCAAAAGCGGCTAACTATATCGCTTCGTTAAGAAGCAGCCGTTGTTTATCGGAGATATACTTGCAGGATATGATGGTGTATTTTTCATTATGCAATAAGCTCATGCAAAAATATCCTCAAAAGGATGGCCCGGCACCAGGCTTTGAATTTGACCTTGTAATGAAAAGCCAGGATTACCAGGATATTTGGGATAGTCTCCCTAACGCAAAGCTGATCAATAAACGAATTGAGGGAACAAAAGCTACTCTTGAGATCGGGTTTACTTCCTTTGCCAAAGAGAGCTACTTTTTGTCCAAACAGGGGCAACGCTGGTTTATAGATTCTATTGGAACCTCTTTTCAGCACCTGTTCAATAGTTATGTTTCTTATAAAGACCGCTGATCGTGATTTGCTTTCAGGATCAGCTTAAATCGGAATCAATTGATCAGTGAGATCGGATTTCGCAGATAAGCTATTAACGTGTTGTGCTATTAAACAACCCAACTGTAACACTCACTTCGCGAACTTTGCGGTTCATTGCGGGCTTTGCGTTACTATTTTACAGGTCTCCTTATTGGTGGTGCGGAAAAAGCAGTAACGCAAAGCCCGCAATGAACCGCAAGGCACACAAAGAGACCGAATAGAAATAGCTAGGTTCTAATAGCACAACGGATTAGCTACTAGTCTATGTTTTAAGGTCTTCTGCGCATTTGTTTCAACAAGAGTTCCCATATAACGCATGATGCTATGTTTCGATTGATACAGCTTTGATTCTTAATCAATTGATTTTCAATGGTAAAAACAAGTTATATAGTAGCCTGCGTGTCTTGCAGCTCATAAATATCCCGTAAGTGTCCCGTAAATGACCCATATATGTCCCGTAAATGTCCCGTAGATATCCCGTGTCAAACCGCATTGCTATCCCACCTATACCCGATCTTTAGCGCATCATTGTTCTATGTACATCCAATGCTTCCCGATCCTCCTGCCCCATACACAAATTAGACCAGAGGCATTTTTCGTCCCAATACCAATGCTATAACACTAACAACGGTAGCACTGCCTTGTTGCTTCTTTGTGAAACTTCGCGTCTTCGTGCCTTCGTGGCAAAAGAATCACCCTAAGGCCAGGCAGCACAAAGAAAAGATTATGACAAAAAAATCTGGTTATTCAAATGCTTAAAAGCCTCCATCGCGCCTAAATATTCGCAGGTACGGGCACCCGCTTTGTTGGCATTGCTGATGATACGGCTCCATTCTGCCAGCGAGAGTGACTGTATTTCTAATAATGATTTTTCGCAAAGCTGGTATAAAACGGCACCCACAAATGCATCACCGGCGCCGGTGGTATCAACGGGCTTTATTGGAATGCTCGGTATGATAGTGGTGCTTCCCTGGTAACCAAACAAAGTACCGTCTTTGCCCAATGTGATGGTGAACAGCGCGGTTGTTTTTTCCAGCAAAATAGTAGCGGCATCTGTTACCGTAACCGCACCGGTAAGCATCATGGCTTCTTCGCCGCTGAGTTTGCAGAAATGACAGGCATGTAAAAAATTCCATGACTGGTCAATGAATGTTTGCGTAGTATTCTGGAAAAGCAAATGCCGGTAGTTAGGATCAAAGCTGATGAAAATATTTTTCTGTAAGGCTTTCTGCAATAATCCCTGGTAAGCCGCCTGTAAAGGCCCGGGCAGAAAACCGGTGGCGGAGCCAAAGTGAATGATGGAAACTTCTTCGAGATCAATCGCGTCTACTTCTTCGCGGGTGAGTTGTCCATCCGCTCCGCGGTTAAATACAAAATCGCGTTCCCCATCTTCCATCAAAGAAACAAAGGCAAGCGTGGTAAAATGGGATTCATCCTGCAATAGCCAGCGGGTGGATACGCCAAATTCCTGCATTACCTGTATGAGTTGTTTGCCAAAAGGATCGTTACCAACTTTAGCAGCCAGTTCAACCGTTCCGCCCAATGCAGCAATGGCTGCCGCCACATTGGTAGGCGCGCCGCCGGGTTTCTTCAGAAAATGATCGCCTTCCGATAAAGATTTGCTTTTATCCGTACAGATCATATCGATCAGGGCTTCGCCGATGCAGAGGATTTTCATTTAGTTGCCTTACAGTTTTTATGTTATACTACCGTATTGATTGATGATCGGCTATTCTCATGCTGCTTTACTGAATATCGAATATTGAGCAAGGAATGTTGAACGCCGAAGTGTTTTACTTCAATATTCAATATTCCTTGTTCAATATTCATCTGTTCCTTGTTCATCTGTTCTCTTGTTCCTTGTTCATCCATTCTTCTGTTAAAAATAGGGGATCCTAACAGTAAAACCGGCTACTGTTCAGCATTTGACGCGAAATAGCTCTGCTGAGATCGTTACCGGGAACGATTGCGTAGAAAAAAAAACGTTTTCCCTTTCTGTATTGTCTATATAGGTGTAGAATTGGGTAGCTATCAAAGCCCCCCGAAAGCCTTTTACCCGGCTGCAGAAGGCGATGATAACGAAGCCCTGTTTCAACGATTTTTTAATAAAACTGCTTGCCATGCTTCTCAAGAAAGAACACAATACCTTTGTGTTTACTACCCATTTGGGTAAGAATCCGTTTTCTCTTTTACGCCCATTATTTACGAACCCATTTATTGCTGATCGCTTAAAACGATTACCTATGCTTATGAAAAAAGTAAACCTGGGTGTTTACCTGCTTGCCATACTTTGTATGATGGTGGTGCAGGTAACTGCGCAGGATAAAAAATTTGAGGTAAAAGGTAAAGTTACCTCGGCAGATAACCAGCCGCTGGAAGGCGTAAGTATTACCGTAAAAGGCAGTACCCAATCCGCCACGGTTTCGGATAAGAACGGGCAATACCGTATACTGGTAGACAATAACAAAGCCACGCTCTCTTTTTCGTCAGTAGGTTATGCAACCCGTACGGAAGCATTGAATGGCAGAAATACGGTAAACATTTCACTGGCCACAGAAACAAAAGAATCTGAAGAAGTGGTGGTAATCGGGTACCAGACCATCAAGCGTAAAAATTTGCTGGCCTCTGTTTCCAGTGTTAGCGCGAAAGAACTGAAAGATATCCCCGTTAACTCAGCTGCTGAAGCATTGAATGGACGCCTGGCTGGTGTTACCGCTACTACAGCGGAAGGTTCGCCAGATGCTGATGTGCGTGTGCGGATCCGTGGTGGGATGTCTATCACAGGCGATAACTCGCCCTTATACATTGTAGATGGTGTGCAGGTAGAGAATGGTCTTTCTGCCCTGTCTCCCCAGAACATCCAAACCATCGATGTATTGAAAGATGCCGCAGCCACCGCCATTTATGGTGCGCGTGGTGCCAATGGTGTTATTGTAATTACCACCAAGAGTGGCAAACCGGGCAGGCTTACCGTAAGCTATAACGGGTTTGTTGGTGTAAAAAATCTTGCCAAGAAATTAGGTGTATTGTCGCCCTATGATTTTGTAGTCTACCAGTCTGAAAGATCCAGGGGCAGCAGTACAGACAGTACCAATTTTACAAAGAACTTCGGTACTACCTGGGATACATTGGCTAATTATAAGAATGCGGCCCCGGTAGACTGGCAGGAGGAAGTACTTGGCCAAACAGGGATAACGCAAACGCATAACCTGTCTGCTATGGGCGGTAACCAAAGGCTTACGTATAATTTCGGGTACACCTATAATGATGATAAGGCCATCGTGCTTAATTCCAATTACAAAAGACATTTGCTGAATGCAAAAGTAGATTACAGGATTACCGATAACCTGAAACTGGCGGTTACCAGCCGGTACACCCGTACCGATGTACTGGGTGCAGGTACTTCTTCCGACCAGGGAACCGCTTATAACCGTTTACGCAATGCGGTAAGGTACCGGCCTTTTCTTTCTCCCAACCAGACCCTGGAAGATCTTGACCTGCTCGCAGATCCAAGTGCGGGAAATGGTTTGATATTGGTAAACCCGATCCTGCTTGCCAGACAGGAATACAGGAAGAAATCGACCGATGTATATAATTTTACTGCGGCGGCTACTTATACCATTGTAAAAAACCTGACACTGAAATCAACTTTCGGGTATGATTATAATAACCTGATCGATCGCCAGTTCAGTGATTCACTAACACCTTATTCCGTTATTTCCGGGTCAAGAAAACCGATCGTACAGCTGGATACAGTTACCAGGAATACGATCACCAATTCAAATGTGCTTACCTATTCTGTTAATAAATACAAGGGCAAACACGATTTTGATTTTTTAATTGGGGAAGAAACCTATGATCTGCGAACAGAATCGCATACGCAGTTACTCAAGAACTATCCAACATTTACTTCGCCCAGTGATGCTTTCGACAAATTAGGCCTGGCTATTCCTTTTACAGGTTATCCTAAATTCAGTAAAACAAGGTATACCAACCTTTCTTTTTTCAGCAGGATCAATTATGATTACCTGGGCAAATATTATTTCTCATTCAATGTGCGTGCCGATGGCGCTTCCAAATTTGCACCGGGCAAACAGTGGGGTTATTTCCCTGCGGGATCACTTGCCTGGAGAGTGAAGAACGAGAAGTTCATGGATAAAGTGAAATTCATCAGCGACCTGAAATTCAGGGCCAGCATAGGTTCGGTAGGTAATAACCGTATCAACGATTACCTGTTCCTTACAACGTTCAGGAACGATGGCGCTAATTACTATGGCGTCAACAACCAGGCCATCACTGCTTATTATTCTTCCGGACTGGTGAATCCAGCCTTACAGTGGGAATCTAATATCAGCCGTAACTATGGTATGGATATCGGATTCCTGCACGACAGGATCAACCTGAGTATTGACCTGTACAACAACAGCGCCAAAAACCTGCTGCTGAATGTGCCGATCGCTTCTACCTATGGCTATTCCAGCCAGTTGCAGAACATTGGTAAAACATCCAACAAAGGATTAGAGATACAGTTGAACGCACTTGTGATCAAGAAAGCGGATTTCAGCTGGTCATCTAATTTCAATATGTCGTTCAACAAAAACAAAGTGGAAGCGCTCGGACAGAACCAGTCCTTGTTTTACCCTGCAGCAAGCTGGGGCGTATCTGGTCAGCCAACTGATTACATCATCCGCATAGGAGATCCTGTAGGTGCCATGTGGGGATTGGTGAATGATGGTTTTTACAAAGTAGCTGATTTCGATTACAACGCGGCAACTTCTGTATATACGCTGAAAGCGGGTGTTGTAAACAACTCAGGTATCATCGGAACCGTACAGCCGGGCTCTGTTAAATTCAAAGACCTGAACGGAGATGGTGTGATTGATCTTGACAAAGACAGACAGGTAATCGGTAACCCGACACCGAAATTTACCGGCGGATGGAACAACCAGTTTACCTATAAGAACTGGGATATGAGCGTGTTCCTGAACTTCTCTTATGGCAATGATATTTACAATGCCAATAAGATCGAGTTCACCAACGGATACACAAGCAATTCAAACATGCTTGACATTATGGCCAACCGTTGGAAAGTAGTAACCGCCACCGGGCAAACGGCACAATGGATCAACGGGTCAAACCAGGCAGTAGGTATTCCCCCGGATCAACTGGCTGCGCTGAATGCCAATGCCACTATCTGGCAGCCGATCAAAAGTGCGGGTGCGTTCTACCCAAGTTCATGGGCCATTGAAGATGGGTCGTTCCTGCGCATCAACAACGTAACCATTGGATACTCTGTACCAGTGAAGACCTTAAGCAAAATGAAGATCAGCAGACTGAGGTTCTATTTTACCGCCAATAACCTGGCTGTATTTACCAGCTATACCGGGTACGATCCGGAAGTGAGTGTGCGTAACAGTCCATTAACACCGGGCCTCGATTATTCAGCGTATCCGAAAAGCCGCAGCTTTATTTTCGGCGTAAATGCAACATTTTAATATCATCCCACAAAATTCTTCGATATGAATACGAAACATTTTTATAAACTGAGTTTACTTACCGCAACAGGGTTCCTGTTGCTGTTTGCCAGTTGTAAGAAATTCCTCGACCAGCAACCGATCACCGATGTAAGCGCAGATGTTGTTTTCAGCGATGTGCCCAGTACGTACAAAGCTTTGGCCGGTGTATACAGCAGGCTCACGGGAGATGCCGGTTTCGGTATCCGCTTAAGTTTATACTATACGGTAGATAATGATGAAATGCAGGGACCAACCGGTAATGCCGATAACGACAGGCGCGACATCGCCCGTTTCAGCGCTACACCGGGTAACGCGCAGATCACGGCCCCCTTTAACCAGCTATTTGCGGGTATCGAATATGCGAATATCTGCATCGCCAATATCCCTAAAATGGCCATGTATACAGGTGGAACGGATCAGCAGAAAAAACAACTGCAACGCATGTATGGCGAAGCGCTCACATTGCGCGCCCAGTTTTATTTAGAAGCCATTATCAACTGGGGCGATCTGCCCGCGAATTTTAGTCCTGCCTCATCCGTTGTATTAAGTAACCCATTTCCTGCAAGAACAGACAGGGATAGCATTTACAACCGTTTACTGGCTGACCTGAAAACCGCATCAGACCTTGTGCCATGGAGAAATGAGATCACCACCATTGGCGACGGGATAGATGAAAGAATTACAAAGGGAACCGTAAAAGGACTGCGTGCAAGAATTGCACTGTTCAGGGGTGGATATTCTTTGAGAAGCGATGGGTCGATGAAACGCGCAACGGATTATCTTACCTACTACCAGATCGCAAGAGATGAGTGTAATGATATCATGGCTTCCGGACAACATTCTTTAAACCCAAGTTTTAAATCGCTCTGGAAAGACCAGGTAAATGCACATGCGGTAGCCGATCCGCAGGGAGAACTGATGTTTCAGGCAACGGGTATTGGCGGTGTTGGTGCGGAAGATACCAAACTGGCTTATTACAATGGCCCTACTGTAAACGCGTTGGGCAACAAAAGCATCAATGTATTACCTACTTATTTTTACGCGTTTGATTCAACGGATCTGAGAAGGGATGTAACCTGCGCTGTGTATAATGTGGCCGCAGATGGTGTTACAAAAGTTGGCCAGGCCATTACCGCTATCTGCGATGGCAAATACAGAAGAGACTGGATCAGCAATCCTTCCTTTGCGCCTACCAATGCCATCCAGTATTTTGGATTGAAATGGCAGATCCTGCGTTACTCCGATGTAATGCTGATGTTTGCAGAAGCGGAGAACGAGATCAATGGCCCAACAGCTGTTGCATACAACGCGGTTAACCAGATCAGGAGAAGAGGCTATGGCAAGTCCATCGCCACCGTAGATGCAACTGTTGATCTGCCGGCGGGTTTAACCAAAGCCACTTTCTTTGATGCAATCGTAAAAGAAAGATCATTGGAATTGGGTGGTGAAGGTGTTCGTAAGTTCGACCTGATCCGCTGGAACCTACTTGGTACAAAGATCAATGCAACCAAAGCGGCGCTGTTGGCTATGTCTACCTTATCAGCTCCTTACAATACATTCCCCATTTCAATGTACTATAAAACCACCGGTACATCTGATGATAACACCATCAGCGGCGGATTGTGGTACAACTCGTTTTATAAAACGGCTACTACGGTTACACCGACCGGGTACACAAAAATTGTCTGGTTAAGTACTGCCGTTAATACGGTAGCACTGGCAAGGTATGCTACCGGTTACACGGCTGGTAAATCTGAATTGTTGCCAATACCGCAACCGGCAAGGGATGCGAATATTAACCTTACACAAAACCCAAACTACTAAATAAATAATCATTCATGTTTTACAAGGCTGCTCATAATAGGGCAGCCTTGTTTTATTAAATAACAGATACAAATATTTTGATAATACACGCTCATACATCGATAACGTTTGCGTAGTTATTGTTCCCGATATAGCATCAATCAGGTAAATTAGCAATCATAAACCGGTTACGTTATTAGACTCTCTCTGTGTAACTTAGTGTTCTCTGTGCCTCTGTGGTGAAAAAGATCGAAGCGAAGGCTTCACCACAGAGATACAGAGATTGGGAGTTACACAGAGTAGAATCCATTAATCATAAAAAATTACTGCCATGAAATATCTTTATCTGTTTACACTTGTTGCACTAGTCTCATTTTCGGCTATGGCCCAGTCAAAAGAACAAAAAGCAGTAGGAGATGCGGTAGAAAAAATGCGCAAAGCCATGGTAGATGGTAACAGGGTCGCATTAGAAGTAATAGCTGCGGATAGTCTCAGCTATGGTCACTCAAGTGGTAAAGTAGAAACAAAAGCGGAGTTTGTAGAAAACATAGCCAGTGGCAAATCAGATTTTGTAACCATTGATCTTTCAGAACAAACCATTTCTGTTGTAAACAACAATGCCATTGTTCGCCACATACTGAATGCAACCACTAACGATGGCGGCAAACCCGGAACGGTAAAATTGAAAATACTGTTGGTATGGGTAAAAGAAAAGGGCCAATGGAAACTGCTGGCACGACAGGCAGTAAAATTAACCTGAGATTTTATCGGTTGATTCCCTGACAAACAATTGCGGCGGCAGGATGCGTCGCTCAAAATCCTTTACCGGGCGTTTGGCTTCAATCTGCTGAATCAATAATTCAGTAGAGATTTGTCCCATTTCAAAAGCGGGCTGGCGTACCACAGACAAAGAAGGAGAAAGCAGATCGGTCAGGTCAAGATTGGAAAAGCCGATCAAAGCGATATCATCCGGTACTTTTATTTTCCGTTTCTTGAAATAGCGCAAACAGTTGGTGGTTAGTTTATCGGCGGAAGCCAGGATAACATCGGGTTTTGTCTTCAGTTTCAACAACTGGTTCAGGGCATTTTCCACTTCATCATATAACATACCGCCATGTAAGCAATGTTGTATGTAGGCTTCATTATAGCTGCGGCCATGATCCTCGAGAGCTTTGCGGTAACCTCCCAGCCTTTCCTTAGTGATGGAGAGGTATTCGGAACCGGCCAGGGCCCCAATATTTTGATAACCGCTTTTGATCAGGTGCGCTGTTGCATCATAAGCGCCTTTGAAATTATCTACGATCACTTTATGGGTTTGCATTTCATCAACGATCCTGTCGAAGAACACGATGGGGAAACCTCTTTCGTGCAGGTTTTTGAGATGTTCCAGGTCCTGCGTTTCAGAAGAAACCGAAATCAGCAGGCCATCTATTGAACGCGAAGCCAGGTATTGTACGTTGATTACTTCCCGGGCATAAGATTCATGGCTCTGGGCGATAATTACATTATACCCCTTATCATAAGCGATAGATTCAATCCCATTGATGATCTGCGAAAAAAAACTGTTCGCGATCTCGCAAACAATAATGCCGATGGAACGGCTTCGTTTCTCTTTTAAGCTCAGTGCAATGGGGTTGGGGCGGTAATTGATTTTCTCAGAATACTCCAGTACACGCTTTTTGGTTTCGGGACTGATCTCATAGCTATCCCGGAGCGCCCTCGATACCGTGGAGGTAGACAGACCCAGTGCTTTGGCAATATCCTTGATTGTAACAGCTTCGAACTTCATTCTATACCATTTAAGGCTTTTGTGAGCCGGGAACCTTTTGGAAGCTTAAAAATACATTATTTATCCTAGTCGCTGTTATGGGGCTTTAAACGGGCAGGGATTCGATGTTAATTTTCGAATGAAATGTTAGCGATACATTAACCGCTAAGGCGCAAGGGAACGAAGTTTCGCTAAGTGGTTGATTAAAAATACCCCCCTCGCGTACCCCTGTGTCCTCGCGCCTTTGCGGTAAAAAAAACCGCACCCTCCCCCCAACCTAAAAATGAGATAAACCGATGCAATTTCATCCCCCTTTCTCCTGATTTTGAAAAAACTTTCAAAGAACCATTTTAAAGTATGAAAAGCCTCTACAGGAAGGGATTTAGGCGTGATCGTTACCGGGAACGATTGCGTAAATAAATCAATTCAGAATACGCTAAACTGCTGGATATCTGAGTAGCATTGTAACTGATAAGGAATAGGGATTCTGTGAGAAACTACCGTTAAAATTGCATGCCATGTTTTCGAAAAAAAAAACAGGTTCTCTTGCAAAAGAGCTGACTGATGTTTTTTCCCAGAAGGGAACAGGGCATGTTTGTATTAGTTGTATTTTTTTTGTGGGTATAGTAAGCACACACTCAAGCTAAAGCTATACAGGTAAAACTGTATGGCTTTTTTATGGTACAAACTGATTGAATAAGATTTTAATGTGGTTTGCTGTTAAAACAGACTTGTTCCTTTTTTTTCTTTGTGAATCTTCGTGCCTTAGCGCCTTCGTGGTTCAAATAGTTAGAACCAAGAATACACGAAGAATTACTTTAGCTGTAGTATGCGTTCTGTTTCAAATACAAATTGAAATAGCACAACATGTTAAAATTTTACATAACCTGTTATGAAGAAAAAATATGTAGTTGGCTTGTTTTCGGTTGTTCTGTTAATGGCATTTTGGGTGCCAGAAAGAAAGATCACCGTATTTATGATCGGTGATTCTACGATGGCAGATAAACCTTTGGCGGATAACCCTGAAAGAGGCTGGGGACAATTGTTTCCCCGGTACCTGACAGAAGAGGTGCAGGTAAAAAATTATGCGGTAAACGGCAGAAGTACCAAGAGCTTTATCAAAGAAGGCAGGTGGGATTCGGTGATGAAGTATTTACAGAAAGACGATTATGTATTCATCCAGTTCGGCCATAATGATCAGAAGATTGAAGATACCAACCGCTATGCAGCGCCGCAAACACTGTACCGCCAGAACCTGGTCCGTTTTGTAAAAGAAGCAAGATCAAAAGGTGCTAACCCAATACTGGTAACACCGGTGATGCGCCGGAAATTTGATGCCAACGGAAAATTTGTGGACCAGCATGGCGAATATCCGGATGTGGTAAGAAGCCTCGCCAAAGAAATGAATGTACCATTGATTGATCTGCATAGATCCAGCCAGGCATTGATAGAACAACAGGGTGTGGAGGGGTCTAAAAAATTATTTCTATGGATCGATCCCAAACATTTTAAAGCGGCATGGGACGGTAAAAAAGACGATACTCATTTTTCTGAATACGGTGCGGCACAAATGGCATCCCTGGTTTGTGGAGAGATGAAACAGAAAAACCTACCACTGGCCAAATTTCTGAAACCTTCCGCACATCCTGAAAAACTGGCGTACGAACTTCCTAAAATTTACCAGCCGCATTTTAAGAAAGATACTTTCAATATTGTAAACTATGGTGCGGTAAATGATGGTATCACTTTAAATACCGATGCCATCAACAAAGCCATTACAGCATGTGTAAAGAATGGTGGTGGAACAGTTTTGATCCCAAGGGGTCTGTGGAGTACCGGGCCAATTGTTTTGCAAAGCAAAGTTGAACTGCATGCCGTACGGGGCGCTTTGGTTTCTTTTACTGATGACAAAAGCAAATATCCGCTGATCGCATCATCATACGAAGGTGTGGAAGCCGCACGTTGCCAATCGCCGATCTCTGCAACCAATGCAGAAAATATCGCGATCACCGGTGCCGGTATCTTCAATGGTTCAGGTGATGTATGGCGGCCATTAAAGAAAGGAAAAGTAACCGATTCGGAATGGAAAAAACAGCTGGCTTCAGGTGGTGTATTAACAGAAGATAAATCAACCTGGTATTCTTCGGCATCCGCATTGAAAGGATCTTTATCCGGCGATGTAGGCAAACTCAGTAGCGGCAAACAACCGAAAGATTTTGAAGATGTGCGCGATTTTCTTCGCCCCAATATGCTGCGCATCACCAATTGCGAAAATATTTTACTGGAAGGGATCACTTTCGAAAATTCACCAGCATGGACCATGCATCTTTCCGTAAGCCGTCAGATCACGGTTAAAAATGTAACGGTTAAAAACCCGGCTTATGGAACCAATACCGATGCCATCGATCTTGAATCCTGCGCCAATATTTTACTGGATGGATGCTCCTTTGATACAGGCGATGACGGGATCTGCATTAAATCAGGCAGGGATGAGGAGGGCAGGAAGCGGGGTATTCCAACAGAGAATATGATCGCGCAGAATTGCACTGTTTACCATGCACACGGTGGTTTTGTAATTGGTAGCGAAATGAGTGGTGGCGCCAGGAACCTGTTTGTTTCTAATTGCACGTTTATTGGTACCGATATTGGGCTTCGTTTTAAAACCACACGCGGCAGGGGCGGGATCGTTGAAAATATTTATGCTTCCAATATTGTAATGAAAGATATTCCCGGCGAAGCCATTCTTTTTGATATGTATTATATGGCCAAAGATCCGGTGCCATTGGCAGGTGAGAAAAGAGAAATGCCGAAGATCGAAACCTTGCCCGTAAACGAAGGCACGCCGATCTTCCGCAATTTCTATATCAATAATATTAACTGTGAAGGTGCGGAGAAAGCTGTGTTTGTACGGGGTATTCCCGAAATGAATATCAGCGGTATCGAGTTTACCAATCTGGTACTGCAAACCCGCAAGGGCATAGAATGTACAGAGGCCAAAGGTATCCGTTTCAACAATGTGCGGTTGATCACCGCTGATTCTGATCCGTTGGTATACCTGCAGAATAGCAGCGAAATTGATTTTGCCAACCTGGTGTACGATCATGCGGCTCCGGTACTATTCAGTGTAAATGGCGAACGTAGCAAACTAATAAGGGTTAGTAAAACAGATTTCTCAAAAACAAAGAATAAAGCCGATTTCAAGTTTGGAGCCAATGCCTCATCTTTGGAATTCAAATAAAAATCCATGAAAAAAAACAATTGCATTCTGTTTTCCATCCTGTTGCTGTTGATCGTTTGTTCTTCAAACGCAAAGGCGCAAACATGGTCAGAGAAGATGGCCAGCACTGTTATGACGCTCTGGAAGGATTCTTTGTATTCCGACCCGGCCAAGCCCGCTAAATGGACCTACGACCAGGGCGTTATCTTGAAAGGAATTGAAGGTTTGTGGTTTAAAACAGGAGATGCGAAATATTACAATTACATGCAGAAATGCATGGATTTTTTTGTAAACGATAAAGGCGAGATCAGAACGTATAAGCAGGCGGATTATAATATTGACAATGTTTTATGCGGAAGGATACTGCTTACACTGTACAATGTAAGCGGCAAAGAAAAATATTACAAAGCCGCGCAAACACTGCGTGAACAATTGAAAACACAACCCAGAACCCATGAAGGCGGTTTCTGGCATAAGAAAATTTACCCTTACCAGATGTGGCTCGATGGCTTGTATATGGCCGAACCTTTTTATGCGGAATATGCTTCTTCCTTTAACGAGCCAGCTACTTCGTTTGATGATATCGCCAACCAGTTTATCTGGATGGAGAAACATGCGCGCGACACAAAAACAGGATTACTTTATCATGGCTGGGATGAAAGTAAGCAGCAAAAATGGGCCAATCCGCAAACAGGATTATCGCCACATTTCTGGGCGCGTGCCATGGCCTGGTACGGAATGGCTTTGGTAGATGTGCTGGAAAACTTTCCAGTCGCACATCCGAAAAGAGATACACTGGTCGCTATTCTGAAACGCTTTACCGACGCGGTTAAAAAAGTTCAGGACCCCACTACCGGTTTATGGTACGATATTATTAACATGCCAATCGCCAAAGACAATTACCTGGAAGCATCTGCCAGTTCCATGTTTGTATGCGCTATTGCAAAAGCAGTGAGACTGAATTTGCTTCCTACTACTTATCTCTCTGTTTCCAAAAAAGGGTACGAGGGTATCCTGAAGAAATTTATAGAAACCGATGCGTCAGGTCAGACCAATTTAAAAGGAACAGTAAGTGTAAGCGGACTGGGTGGAAATCCTTACAGGGATGGCAGTTACGCCTATTACATGAGCGAGAAAGTGATCGTAAACGACCCGAAAGGGGTAGGTGCGTTTTTACAGGCATCCAATGAAATGGAGCTGGTGAAAACATTGCATACTGCCAAAGGAAAAACGCTGGTGCTGGATGATTATTTTAATTCGGAAAAAAAGAAAGACATCACCGGTGTATTGAAACCCTACCACTATAAATGGTACGAACAATACAATAATGGGTTTTCTTTACTCGGACATGTGTTTAACAGCTATGGTATAGCTACTGCTACACTTAGTGAAGCACCTACTGCAAAGAACCTGAAGAACGCGGATATCTATTTGATTGTAGACGCGGATAATATTGCCGACAATCCTACGCCAAATTATGTACAACAAAAAGATGTTGACGAAGTGTACAACTGGGTAAAAGCCGGCGGTGTACTGGTATTAATGCATAACGATAAAGGCAATGCGGAGTTTGAACATTTTAACCTGCTTGCTGAAAAATTCGGTATTCATTTTAACGAAGACAGTTACAATAAAGTAAATGGCAACGATTATGCCGGTGGAAGTATTGAGGTACCTGCGGGTAATGCCATACTGCCCAATATTAAGAAGATTTACCAGAAAGAGATCTGTACCATTGCCTTGAAAACCCCGGCTATTGCGGCTTTGAAGAAGGAAGATGTAGTGATTTTCGCAGTTGCCAAAATCGGGAAAGGAACGGTGTTCGCTACCGGCGATCCCTGGTTATACAATGAATATACAGATGGAAGGAAACTTCCGATGGAATATGAAAATTTCAAGGCTGCCAATGACCTGGCCAACTGGCTGATCAAACAAATTCCTGCAGATAAAAAACAACAGAAGAAGTGAACAATACACTGATACATATCAACCGGCGATTGGGAATGGTGATGGTTTGCCTGCTAGGTATTTTGTTGCAAAGCCATCCTCTTGCCGCAAAAACAGATCCCGGAATGATCGTGGTTGATGCTTCAGGTAAGGGCGATTTTACCAGCATACAGGAAGCAATCAATAGCTTGCCTGAGAAAGCAAATTCACCCAGGATCATTTTTATCCGCAATGGGGTGTATCGCGAGAAGATCTTTATTGAAAAGAATTTTGTGTCGCTGGTTGGAGAAGATAAAAACAAAACGCAGATCCAGATCTCACTCGCCAGGGATATCTGGCGTTGCGAAAGCAAAGATGACTGGGGTGTTGCCACGCTCAACCTCAAAGGCAGCGATATTGCACTTGAAAACCTTACGATCAGTAATAATTTTGGGTTTGATAATATTGATAACAAAGAAGGTGTTCATATTGATTGTCCGGCCGATAGCCTGAATCATTTTAAAACCGTAAAACGCGATGGCCACCAGATGGCTTTACGCACATTTGAAACCACAAGACTAATCGTTCGCAATTGTATCCTGCGTGCTTTTGGAGGTGATACCGTTAGTCCCTGGAATACCGATAATGGCATGTTCTATTTCAAAGATTGTTTGATGGAAGGTGGTGTGGATTTTTATTGTCCGCGCGGATGGGCCTATGCCGAGAACTGCGAATTTGTGGCACATGGAAATACAGCGGCCATCTGGCATGATGGATCGAAGTACAAGGATTCAAAAACTGTTTTAAAGAATTGTGTGTTTCGCGGCGATGATGGATTTAAACTTGGTCGTTACCATCGTGATGCACAGTTTTACCTGATCAATTGTTCTTTCGCAAAGAATATGGCCGATGCGCCGATCTACCTGAATCCGTCTAACCCGCAGAATGTGATTCAATGGGGGCATCGGGTATATTTCTATAATTCACACAGAACCGGTGGCGATTATGCCTGGCATGCCGATAACCTGCAAACCGCGGAAGGATCACCCAGTGCGGAGCAGATCACAACAGACTGGGTATTTGCCGGTAAATGGAAACCTAATACAGCGTCAACAAAAATTAACCTGAAAGATGTTGATCAGAAGAAGGGTATCTCAGCAACTGCTGCAACCACACAAGGGATAGATCCGATCGCGGAAAATATGCTGGTGTACCAGCGTGCCATTGGCGGCTGGCCCAAAGCGGTGAATGAGATCAAAGTGGATTATAATAAAGTGTTGACCGATGCGGAAAAAAGATCTATCCGAAACGATTCGGAACATATTGATGCTACGATTGACAACAATGCCACCACACGCGAGATCCGTTACCTCGTAAAAGCCTATAAGGAAACTCAGAACAAAGCTTACTTGGCCGCAGCTGAAAAAGGGATCCGCTATTACCTGAGGGCGCAATATGCCAATGGGGGCTGGCCTCAGTTTTATCCTGATTCCGCGCTTTACCGGAGCCAGATCACTTATAACGATGATGCGATGGCAAATGTGCTGAATGTATTACAGGATATTATTGAAGGGAAGAATAACCTGGAAGTAATAGATGCGTCACTGCTTCCCAAAATAAAAGATGCGGTTCAACGTGGCATACAATGCATACTGAGAACACAAATACTGGTAGATGGCAAACTCACTGCCTGGTGCGCACAATACAACCATACTACATTTCAACCAGAAATGGCGCGCAAGTTTGAACTGGTTTCATTAAGTGGTAATGAATCTGTTGGCATTACACGTTTTTTAATGCGCGTAAAAAATCCATCAGCGGAAATAAAACTGGCTATTGTTTCAGCGGTTACCTGGTTTGAGAAAGTAAAGATTGTAGGTTATAGGTACACTGATATTGAAGCGCCGAATGAGCCCAAGGGCAGGGACAGGGTAATTCTGCCGGAACCCAATAACACACTTTGGGCGAGGTTTTATGAGATCGGAACCAACCGACCTTTCTTCAGCGGAAGAGATAGCAAAAAGAAATACGATGTAAAAGAAATAGAAGTGGAAAGAAGAACAGGTTACGCCTGGTATGGAACCTGGCCGGAAAAATTAATACAAACAGAATTCCCTAAATGGGCAAAAGAGAACCTGAATTAAACTGTAGTTAAAAAATGCAATTGACGGAAAAAACAATAAGTAAACTGGATGGCCGCAAAATAGAACTGCCGCAAAGCAGCCTGCTGGCTTTGCCTGAAAAAGTATTGCAGTTTGGAACTGGTGTATTGCTGCGCGGCCTGCCGGATTATTTTATTGACAAAGCAAATAAGCAGGGAATTTTCAACGGTCGTGTAGTGGTGGTTAAATCAACTTCTACTGGCGACACGAACGATTTTCAACGACAGAACAATTTATATACACTGATTGAAAAAGGGGTTGAGAATGGAGAGACTGTGGAAAGAATTTCCGTGAACGCATCTATCAGTCGTGTATTATCTGCCCATGAGGAATGGGATGCGATCATGGAATGTGCCGCCAATCCTGCTATGCAGCTCATCTTATCAAACACTACCGAAGTCGGGATCATGCTGTATGAGCCGGATGCTTATGCAGTAAAACCGGTTTCTTTCCCGGGAAGGGTATTGGTTTTTCTGGAAGAACGCTACCGGGTATTTAATGGAGAGATAAGTGCAGGTATGGTGATTGTTCCAACGGAATTAATTGTTGATAATGGCAATAAGCTGAAAGAGATCATTTATACACTAGCGAGATTGAAAGGATTGTCTGATGCATTCATGCAATGGCTTAATACAGCCAATGAGTTCTGCAATTCACTGGTAGACCGCATTGTACCCGGTAAATTGCCGGCTGCGGAACAAGCTGCTACAGAAAAGAAATTGGGTTATGAAGATGCGTTGATGATCATGTCAGAACCTTATCGTTTATGGGCTATCGAAACCCAAAAAGAAAGCACACGGAAGATCTTGTCATTCAGTGATTGTGATGAAGGTGTATTCCTCTCCCCTGATATCAATAAGTTCAGAGAGCTGAAATTGAGATTACTGAATGCGACACATACTCTTTCCTGCGGATTGGCGCATCTTGCCGGTTTTACTACGGTGAGAGAGGCACTGCAAAAAGATTTTTTCGTAAACTATGTATCACAGTTGATGTACCGGGAGATCGCTCCATTGGTAGCCAGTGATACCATCTCGGAAGCGGAAGCAAAGCATTTTGCAGAACAGGTGATCGACAGGTTTCAAAACCCAAGCATTGAACATCTCTGGCTGAGCATAACCGTACAATACAGCTCTAAAATGAAAATGCGTACGGTTTCCCTGGTTGAGAAATATTATGTGAACCATACAGAAGCTCCGGAACTTATGGCATTGGGGTTTGCCGCATTCCTGCTGTTTATGCGTGGCAGCCGGGATGAGAAAAATGAATTTTTGGGTGAATCCAATGGCGAGCGCTACAGAATACAGGACGAAAAAGCAGCCGCAATGGCAAACCATTGGCGGAACAATGGGATAGACACCATAGCAGCAGCTTGCCTGAAAGATGCTACGATATTCGGGAAAGAGCTTTCAAATCTTCCCGGTTTTACGAAAATCGTAAGCCAATACCTGTTAATGTTAACTGAAGAAGGGGTAGAGAAAACAGTTCGCTCTATCTTCGCAAAAAAATACTCGCATGAGTAACAAACAGAAAATAGTACAGGTACATCCCAAAGATAATGTACTGGTTGCCCTGATGGATCTTGCCAAAGGAGAAGCAATCAGTTTCAATGATCAATCATATACCTTACAGGAAAACATAGGAGCCAAGCATAAATTTTTTATGCAGGATATGCAACCCGGAGACGGGATCATAATGTATGGAGTACTGGTAGGTAAGGCGCAAACTGCATTGAAGGCCGGAAGCCGCATGAGTACTGAGAATACCAAACATGCAGCGGAGCCGTATGCCTACAGGCCTTATCAATACAAATGGGAGGCGCCGGATGTTTCAAAATATGCGGGCCGGACATTCAATGGTTATCATAGGTCCGACGGAAGAGTGGGAACAGCTAACTATTGGTTATTTCTACCAACGGTTTTTTGTGAGAACAGGAACCTGGATGTGATCAAAGAAGCTTTGCATACACAACTGGGATATACAGTTACGGATAAATACAAGCAGAAAACACAATTATTGCTGGAATTGTACAAAAGCGGTGCAGACATTGGCAATGCCGACCTTAGCATCCAGGAATCAATGGTGCAGACACAGCGTGTATTCAAGAATGTGGATGGAATTAAATTTCTGAATCACCAGGGTGGATGCGGTGGAACCAGGCAGGATGCGGCAACCCTTAGTAAATTATTGGCAGCCTATGCCGATCATCCAAATGTAGCGGGTGTAACCATTTTAAGTTTGGGTTGTCAGAACTTGCAAACACAGAACCTGCTGGATGATATCAAAAAACACAATCCCAATTTCGATAAATTATTATACGTTTTTGAACAACAGCAATCCCAAAGCGAAGAACAACTGATCACTGATGCCATCCACAAAACATTCGCTGGACTGATCGAGATCAATAAGCTGGAAAGAAAACCTGCTACCCTCGATAAATTATGCATTGGCGTAAAATGTGGTGGTAGCGATGGGTTTAGCGGCATCTCGGCCAACCCGGCTGTTGGGTACACATCAGACCTGGTAGTCGCATTGGGTGGAAAAATATTATTGGCGGAATTTCCGGAACTCTGCGGTGCCGAACAACAACTGATCGATCGCACCATTGATGAAGCGGCTGCTAAAAAATTCATCAACCTCATGCAGACCTATAACGCGTCTGCCGTAAAAGCTGGTTCCGGGTTTGATATGAATCCATCACCGGGCAATATCAAAGACGGATTGATCACGGATGCGATCAAAAGTAATGGTGCAGCAAAAAAAGGCGGCGGATCTCCTGTAGTAGACGTATTGGATTATACCGAACCGGCCACCAAACCTGGTCTCAGCCTGGTTTGTACACCTGGTAATGATGTGGAAGCAACAACAGGTAAAGCGGCAAGCGGTGCTACGCTGATCCTGTTTACCACTGGGTTAGGTACACCAACGGGTAACCCGATTTGTCCAACCATTAAAGTGGCTACCAATTCCGCATTGGCAAAAAGAATGGGCGATATCATCGACATCAATACGGGCCCCATTATCGAAGGAGAAAAAACCATTGAACAGATGGGTGAAGAAATATTGGAGTATTGCATCCATGCAGCCAGCGGTGAAGTGATACCCAAAGCGGTATTGCTGAACCAGGATGATTTTATTCCGTGGAAACGGGGAGTGAGTTTGTGAGTGGTGAGTGGTGAATGGTCAATGGTCAATGGTCAATGGTCAATGGTCAATGAAATAGAGCAAACTACACTAAAATCTCCTGACCCTTAAGGAGAGGTAGGGGGTGGGTTTAATTATAGTATCAAAGAGTAAGAATGAAAAATTTTTTAGACGAAAACTTTCTGTTGGAGAATGCTACGGCACAGCATCTGTACCATAGCTATGCCAAACAAATGCCTGTTATCGATTACCATTGCCATTTGTCGCCACAGCAGATCGCGAATGATCACCAGTTTCAAAATCTCTCACAGGTTTGGTTATATGGCGATCATTATAAGTGGAGGGCAATGCGTACCAATGGTGTTGATGAAAGTTATTGCACCGGTGATAAGACCGATAAACAGAAATTTGACCAGTGGGCGGCAACGGTTCCCTATACGCTCAGAAATCCATTGTATCACTGGACCCACCTGGAACTGCAGCGTTATTTTAATGTACACGATATCCTGAATGCAGACAGCGCTACAAAAATTTATGAAACCTGCACAGGTCTGTTAGAAACACCACAATATTCAGTCAAGAACCTGCTGCGTAAAATGAATGTAGCATTGGTTTGTACAACAGACGACCCGGTTGATTCGTTGGAATACCATATTCAGCTTAAAAACGATGGCTTTGAAATTCCGATACTGCCGGCTTTCCGCCCGGACCAGGCCATGAATGTAAGCAGCGCACCCAACTTCAACAACTATGTAAAAAAACTGGAAGCGGTGAGCGGTATTTCTGTTTCTACGTTCGATGATTTCTTGTACGCTTTGCAGAACAGGCATGATTTTTTTGCATCGGTGGGTTGTCGTGTATCTGATCACGGGCTAGAAGAAATTTATGCGGAAGATTTTACGGGTTCTGAAATAGACACCATCTTTAATAAGATCCATTCCGGCAAAGAATTAAATGATAGTGAGCAACGCAAATTCAAATCAGCCATGCTGATCCATTTTGCAGAGTGGGACTGGGAAAAAGGATGGGTGCAACAATTTCACCTGGGCGCTTTGCGTAATAACAATGCCCGTATGCTGCAACAACTGGGTCCTGATACAGGATGGGATTCTATTGGCGATTTTTCGCAGGCAAAAGCATTATCGCTATTTCTTACCAAACTCGATGCGGATAACAAACTGGCGAAGACCATTATCTATAATCTTAACCCGGCAGACAATGAAGTAATGGCCACCATGATCGGAAATTACAACGATGGATCTGTTGCCGGTAAGGTACAGTTCGGATCCGCGTGGTGGTTTCTGGATCAGAAAGATGGGATGGTAAAGCAGATCAACGCCTTATCCAATATGGGTTTATTGAGCCGCTTTGTAGGAATGCTTACAGATTCGAGAAGTTTTTTATCGTATCCGCGCCATGAATATTTCAGAAGAATACTGTGTAATCTTTTCGGAGAGGAGATCGAAAAAGGAGAGTTGCCAAACGATATTGAATGGGTAGGTAAAGTTATACAGGACATCTGTTACAACAATGCCCGCAGTTATTTTGGATGGCAATCATTACTCCCCGAAGCGAAATGATTTTTTCATGCAATCGTTTTCGTAATTAAAGTAGTGTATTTAGTAAAGAAAGAATAAGCTTTGCAATACAAGGCGTAAGCCTTGCTGTATTCATTTTATAAAATTGATCATGTTATTTAGAGAAGAATTGGAACAAATGTTTGTGCGGGAGGACCAGGTGCCCGAACAGTACGCATTACAAACAGAACTGCACCAGCGCGAATATCTATGCAATGGTGAGATGAAAGCATGGGATGGTAAGGTACACGAAGTGTATTCGCCCATTTGTATCAGAACAGAGAGTGGGTTACAGCGGAAGTTGATTGGAACCTACCCGGTATGTACCGAAAAGGAAGCGTTCGAAGCGCTGGATGCCGCGGTAGCTGCTTATGATAATGGTCGCGGACAATGGCCTACCATGGGCGTAGCTGACCGTATTGCCTGCGTAGAAAAGTTTATCACCAAAATGCGCGAGCAGAAAGAGATTGTGGTGAAACTGATCATGTGGGAGATCGGAAAATCGTATGCCGATTCAGTAAAAGAATTCGACCGGACCGTTGAATATATTTATGCGACCATTGATGCTTTGAAAGATGTTGACCGTGATTCTTCCCGTTTCACCATTGAGCAAGGAATTGTTGCACAGATCCGCCGTTCACCATTGGGTGTGGTATTGTGTATGGCCCCATTCAACTATCCGCTAAACGAAACCTTTACTACTTTGATCCCAGCGATCATTATGGGTAATACACTGTTGTTCAAACCTCCGAAACACGGTACCTTATTGCATTATCCCTTGTTGAAAGCATTTAAAGAGTGCTTCCCCAAAGGTGTGGTAAATACGATTTATGGAAGGGGGAATGTAATCGTGCCGGGACTGATGCAGTCTGGCAAGATCAATGTGCTTACGCTCATCGGGTCAAGTAAAGTGGCGAATGAACTGAAGAAGCTACATCCCAAAGTAAACCGCCTTCGTGCTATCCTGGGTCTTGATGCAAAAAATGCAGCGATTGTTACCAAACATGCGGATGTTAAACTTTCCGTTCAGGAAACCGTATTGGGTAGTTTATCATTCAATGGGCAGCGTTGTACCGCGTTGAAGATCGTATTTGTACACAGGAGCATCGCGCATGCATTTGTAAAACAATTATCAGAAGAAGTAAACAAACTGAAATTTGGTATGCCATGGGAGGCCGGTGTTGCTTTAACTCCTTTACCTGAGCCACACAAGCCTGCGTATTTGAAAGAATGTATAGATAATGCCATTGCGCATGGAGCCAAAGTGATGAACGAACATGGCGGAGCTTCTTCAGAATCATTTGTATATCCGGCGGTATTGTATCCGGTAAACAGCGAAATGAAATTGTATCGCGAAGAGCAGTTCGGCCCATTGATACCTGTGATTCCATTTGATAGTATTGAAGAGCCGATACAATACCTGATCGATTCTACACATGGACAACAGGTAAGTATTTTCAGTAACGACCAGGAAGAACTGGCTTCACTGATTGATCCACTGGTGAACCAGGTGAGTCGGGTAAACATCAATTGCCAGTGCCAGCGCGGACCGGATGTGTTTCCTTTCACCGGAAGAAAAGATAGTGCGGAAGGAACTTTATCTGTGGTAGATGCCCTGCGTTCTTTCTCTATCCGTTCACTGGTAGCGGCTAAATTAACGGAAGCGAATAAGCAGTTAATTAATGATATTGTGAGCGCACACGATTCTAACTTCCTAAGCACTAAATTTATTTTCTGATGAGTACCGTATCATTTGACCTCAGCGGCAAAACAGCATTGGTTACTGGTTGTAACAAAGGTATCGGTAAGGCCATGGCCATTGGTTTGGCAGAAGCCGGTGCAAATATCATTGGTGTATCGGGGTCATTGGAATTATCAGGAAGTGATATTGAAAAGAAAGTGCAGGCATTGGGCAGAAGCTTTAAAGCGTATGCAGCCAATCTTTCTGACAGAGATTCATTGTATGCTTTCATCAAAAAATTACAGGACGAAAATCCTGTAATTGATATTCTTGTCAACAATGCCGGAACCATCATGCGCAAACCCGCAGCGGAACATCCAGATGATTACTGGGATACCGTTTTATCATTGAACCTTGATGCGCCATTTATTCTTGCGCGTGAGATTGGAAAGAAAATGATCGAACGCGGATCGGGTAAGATCATCTTCACCTGTTCGCTGTTGAGCTTCCAGGGTGGCATTAACGTGCCGGGCTATGCAGCCAGTAAAGGCGCATTGAGCAGTCTGGTAAAAGCATTGGCCAATGAATGGGCATCGAAAGGTGTTAATGTAAATGGCATTGCCCCGGGTTATATTGCTACTGATAATACAGAAGCGTTACGCAATGATCCTGAAAGAAGCACATCTATCTTGTCAAGAATTCCTGCCGGCCGCTGGGGCCAGCCTGAAGATTTTAAAGGACCTGCCATTTTCCTCGCATCCGATGCGGCAGCTTATGTAAATGGAACTATTTTAGTGGTAGATGGGGGATGGATGGGGAGGTAGTGGATATTGAATTTTGAATGATGAATTTTGAATGATGAATGAGGACGCCACTCGGTAACGCCAGAGAAACGATAATTACTGAATACGATTCATAAAACAAACCATATATGGAAATCAGATTCCAGAGTAGTCCAAAGGAAGTAAAAGGGATGAGTACCGAAGAGCTTCGCGCCAATTTTTTAATACAGGAGCTAATGAAGCCGGATGCACTTACCCTTGTTTACTCACACTATGATCGCGTGATTGTAGGTGGTGTAAAACCTTTGCAACAAAAAGTAACACTGCATAACGAAGCAGAGTTACGCGCGGATTATTTCCTGGAAAGAAGAGAACTAGGTATTATCAATGTAGCGGGTAGTGGTATTGTAGTGGCTGATGGGATTACCTATGAGTTAAATAAACTGGATGCATTATATCTCGGAAAAGGAACCAAAGAAGTTTCTTTTGCCAGCAAATCTGCAGCGGAACCCGCGCATTTTTTCCTGATGTCTACCACGGCGCACCATACCTACCCTAATCGTAAAATGACCAAGGAAGAAGCTTCTCCTGTAAACATGGGCGAAACTGCTACCGCTAATAAAAGAACCATCTATAAATACATTCATGCGGATGGCATACAGAGTTGCCAGCTGGTAATGGGGCTGACTGTATTAAGCGAAGGCAGTGTATGGAACTCTGTACCGCCACATACCCATACACGCCGTATGGAAGTATATTTTTATTTTGATGTGGCTGAACAACATCGCATTTTTCACCTGATGGGAGAGCCAACAGAAACACGTCATGTTGTAATGGCCAATCACGAAGCCGTGATCTCTCCACCATGGTCGGTGCATTGCGGGCCGGGTACTACGAACTATGGTTTTATCTGGGCCATGGCCGGCGAGAACTACACATTCACGGATATGGATCCAGTGGCAATTGCGGAAATGAAATAGTTAGAAGGAGTTAAAATAGTTAAAGGGGTTAAAATAGTTAAAAGGGTTGTGTACCTAGTTTAACTATTTTAACCCTTTTAACTCCTTTAACTATTTACAAAATCTTAACCTTAATCACCAGCTTCTTGATCATCCCTTCCCCAATCATCGGTGCATGTACATCTTCAGGATAGAAGATCGCAAACTGGTTATCCGTCATTCCAAAGAACATATCCGGCGCATCATCGTAAAACAATACATCTTTCTCCGGGTTGTATTCTCCTCTGGGTGAAACACAGGTACCACGCGGCTTCCAGCCAATGGTTTCTTTTCCACTAATACAAACCTGGATGTCAATATGCGCATTATGGCATTCGAACTTGGCAGTAGAAGCTTCTGCCGTAGTACCATTCTTATCAGAAACAATGCCACGCAGGTTATCACCATCAATATCAAATTTACCTACCTGCAAGGCGGCCAAATCAACGGATGCGATATAAGCAAAAGCCTTCGCAAAAAGAGGGTTTAATGCCGCATACTTAACTGCATTCTGCAAACTATCTAAAATCATGATTTTTAATTTTCAAATTTCCCTATTACCACATTTTCAAATTCTATCGCTGCACCCTTCCACTGCCATCACCCTTCATCAATTCCTTCACTTCATTTAAAGTAGCATGGTTCAGATCGCCGGGAATGGTGTGTTTGATAGCTGATGCGGCAACACCAAATTCAGCGGCTTCTGCCATAGGCATTTCGCTTACAAGTCCGTAAATAAATCCGCTGGCAAACGAATCGCCACTTCCTACGCGGTCAACAATACGTACTTCGTACTGGCGGGTATGATAAAATTCATTTCCATCGTACACCAGGGCGCTCCATCCGTTATCGGAAGCACTATGACTTTCACGCAGGGTAGATGCGATGTATTTAAATCCGAATTTATCTTTCATCTGTTTAAATACGCTTTTATAACCATCCAGGTTTAATTCACCCTTGGTTACATCGGTACCTTCCGCTTTAAATCCTAAAGTGGTATCCGCATCTTCTTCATTACCGATACATACATCTACATATTGGCAAAGCCTTGTCATTACTTCCCTTGCTTTTTCCTTACTCCATAATTTTTTACGATAGTTCAGGTCAATGCTGGTGGTAATGCCCTTTGCTTTGGCGGCTTTCAAGGCAGCCTCGGTTAAAGCAGCGGCTTTATCGCTCAATGCAGGGGTAATGCCGGTGGTATGGAACCAGCTGGCGCCTTCAAATATTTTATCAAAATCAAATTCGCTGATCTCCATCTCTGCAACGGAAGCACCGGCACGGTCATAAATAACCTGTGAAGCACGCATGGAAGCGCCGGTTTCGAGAAAATAAATACCAAGTCTCTTGCCGCCACGCGCAATAAACTGTGTGTCTACACCATAACGGCGTATATGATTGATGGCTGCCTGACCCAATGCGTTATCCGGCACTTTGGTTACAAAAGTTCCGTTAAGCCCGTAATTGGATAAGGCAACTGCCACATTGGCTTCACCGCCACCATAGGTAACATCAAAACTGTCGCTTTGCACAAATCTTTCGAATCCGGGAGTGGAGAGACGCATCATGATTTCTCCGAGGGTAACTACTTTTTTTGGCATATCAATCGTATTTTTTAAATAAGGGGGTGGTTACGGAAATATATTAATTATCTTGAAAGCCCTTGTTGCGAAGTTGACTAATATTCAGGGGAGGGAAAAGAAATAAAGCATGTTTTCTGCAACAAAGTACGCAAACGTTTGCGTAATAAAATGACAGGATTTTGGTCATTTCAGATAACATTGCTACACGAAAAAAAGCCATATGGAAAAGAAACAAGACATTCTTGAATTGATCCCCAAGCAAGGGATCCTCCCTCTGTATTTTTATAAGGATACCACTGTTAGTATTGAAGTACTGAAAGCCCTGTATGAAGCAGGTATCCGTGCCGTTGAATATACCAACCGCGGTGAAGCCGCTCTCCAGAATTTTAAAGAAATGCGCAAAGTATGCGATGCGGAACTGAAAGGGATGTACCTGGGTATCGGTACCATTAAGAACGGCGAAATGGCACAGACTTTTATTGATGCAGGAACGGATTATATCATTTGTCCCGGACTGGTTGACTCTGTTGCGGCAGTGGCCGATAAGAACAACATACTCTGGGTGCCGGGTTGTATGACCCCTTCAGAGATCATCAAAGCCGAAACCATGGGCGCTAAAATGATCAAACTATTTCCCGGTAACATATTGGGACCAGGGTTTCTATCCGCGATCAAAGAAATTTTTCCGGGATTGTTATTTATGCCGACAGGTGGTGTGGAACTGGATAAAGACAATATCTCAGGCTGGTTCAAAGCCGGTGTTTGTGCGGTAGGCATGGGAAGCAAACTCATCACCAAACAATTACTGGAAGCAAAGGATTATGCAAAAATTTCATCGGCCACCAAAGATGCATTGGCCATCATCCAGTCAATAAAATCATAACCATGACCGCTGCAGAAAAAATTGGTAAATACCGCTGGACAATTTGTGGCCTTTTGTTTTTTGCCACAACAGTTAACTATCTTGACAGGCAAGTACTCAGCCTGCTCAAGCCTTCGCTGGAAACAGAGTTTAACTGGAGTAATTCTGACTATGCCAATATCACATCGGTATTTCAATTTGTGTATGCGATATCTATGTTATTTGCCGGGCGCATTGTTGATAAATTAGGCACAAAATCAGGTTATTCATGGGCGATCATTATTTGGTCGGTGGGCGCTATTATTCATGCATTCGCTGTGCCGATCGGTACAGGAATTGCAGCCGCACTTGGATTAATTGGAGTGGTGGGTTTACCCGTATCTGTAGTGGGTTTTATTTTTGCCCGTGCTGTTCTGGGCTTGGGTGAAGCAGGAAATTTTCCGGCCGCCATTAAAGCCACGGCTGAATATTTTCCTAAGAAAGAAAGATCTTTTGCAACAGGTATTTTTAATTCCGGTGCCAATATCGGTGCCGTTCTTGCTCCTCTCTCCGTACCCTGGATCGCCAAAAACTGGGGATGGGAATCCGCATTTATTGTAATCGGCATTGTCGGATTTATCTGGTTATTGTTCTGGTATATCTACTATGAAGTACCCACAAAACAAAAACGCCTGTCAGCACCCGAGCTGGCTTACATCAACAGCGATAAGGTAGAAGATGAAACAGCCAATGAAAAATCAGCGGAAAGAACACCCTGGTCGGTTTTACTTGGATTTAAACAGACATGGGCTTTTGTAGCAGGTAAATTTTTAACGGATGGTGTTTGGTGGTTCTATCTGTTCTGGTTGCCAGGATACCTGAAAGACCAATACGCCATTGAAGGCACTGCTGTTATGTTGCCACTTGCCGTCTTATATAGTATGACCATGGTGGGAAGTGTAGGTGGCGGATGGTTTCCTACTTATTATTTTAATCGTGGGTACAAACCTTTCGAAGGAAGGATGCGTGCCATGCTTGTGATTGCCTTTATTCCATTGGTGGTACTGGCTTCACAACCTTTTGGTGGGATCAGTTTCTGGGTGCCTGTTTTACTGATCGGCATTGGAACTTCAGCACACCAGGCATGGTCGGCTAATATCTTCACAACGGTATCAGACATGTTTCCTAAAAAAGCGATCGCTTCGGTGATAGGAATTGGTGGGATGGCAGGTGGTCTTGGTGGTGTGATCATTTCCAAGATCGGAGGATGGATGTTCGACAGTTATAAACTGGCAGGCATACGCCAGTCATGGGAACAGGCAACCGCGAATGGATTAGCGGGCTATCTCGATAAGATCAAACTTTTACATCTTGCAGATAAACATGGCGATGTAATTGATATCACAAAGAAAGAAGTATTTAATCTCTCCAAAGAGGTACAGGCACAACTGCAGCAGGTAAACCCGGAACAATACACACAGTTTCTGAGCTTACAGAAACAACTGGTTTTATCTTCTATGTCAACTTCCTACACCATCATGTTTAGTTATTGTGCCGTTGCTTACCTGATTGCCTGGGGTGTTATGAAAATGCTGGTGCCAAAAGAAAAACAAGTGCGTTTATAATTGATAAATCAAAACTGCATATGAATCCGCTGATAAAAAATATTACTTCCATCGTTTTTATTGTGGTCATATCCATAAATTCCCTTTCGGCACAGGATAAGATCCTGGTTAAGAAAGATCCCGATCAACAGAAAATAACCGTGTATATCGGGAAAAAAATATTCACCGAATTCGTGTACACCGATACGATGGAGAAACCTTTTCTCTATCCGATTTATGCACCCAACGGACAAACCATCACCCGCGGCTTTCCCTGGAAACCAGAACCCAACGATCCGGTGGACCATCCGCACCATATTGGTTTATGGTTTAATTATGAGAACGTCAACGGACTGGATTTCTGGAATAATTCTTTTGCCATCCCTGCCGAAAAGAAAAAACAATACGGCTGGATCAGGACCGAAAAAATACTGGAAACCAGCAGTGGGCAAGCAGGAAAACTGGTATACCAATCCAACTGGACTGACCAGCAAAAAAATGTATTGCTGCAGGAAAAAACTACTTATGTTTTTAGTGTAATTAATGGTAATCGTGTCATCGACCGTACCACGACACTTACTGCCGCGCAGGATGTAACCATGCCTGATGTAAAAGATGGAATGTTGGGCCTTCGCGTGGCGCATGAACTGGAGTTGCCGGTAAAACAAACCAAGGAATATAAAGACGATAAAGGCATTGTTACCAAAGTAACGGCAACCAAAGATGCAACCGTAACCGGTAACTACCTTACTTCTGAAGGCAAGGAAGGAGATGCTGCCTGGGGCACACGGGGCAACTGGTGTATGTTGTATGGGAAAAAAGGGGGAGATACGATCAGCATTGCCATCATTGATCATCCAACCAATCCCGGGTATCCTACTTACTGGCATGCACGAAATTATGGGTTGTTCGCTGCCAATCCACTCGGTCAGAAAGTTTTTTCAGAGGGAAAGAAAGTACTGGATTATAAATTAGCCAAGGGACAATCCGCCACATTTCGTTACCGGATCGTGATCGCGTCTGGAAAAACAAGGCTATCCAATGCTGGATTGGAACCGATGGTGATTGATTTTTCGGAGCACTAAATCATTTACCTATTTACGGTGCTTAAGAACTGTTTGGGTCGACGATTTTAATTTTGTTACACCTCTTTTTCAATAATTCTCTCTTCGAAAACTCTCTGTCCGCCGCGCCTCTGCGGCGAAAACGCCCGATTTGCCGCAGAAGCGCAATGAACGCAGAGATTTGCATAGGGAAAAAGATTTACCCCTAATTAACGCAAACAGCTTCTTATTATTTGGCTACTTTTGCCGCATACAAAACACTTATGCAGCACAGTTTCTCCTACGAAAAAAAGAAAGTGATACAGGCATTGCGTTACCATTTTGTACAGCGAAATGAGGTCCGTATCTTGATTGTATTGGTCAATGTATTTGCGATCGTATCCGCTGTACTGTTCTATACCAAAAAAATCAGGCCCGAACCTTTTTTACTGGGTTCTTTCATCTGGCTGATGCTGATGGCAACTTTCTGGTATTTCCTGCCGAATAATATTTATAAAAAATCAGCCACGTTCCAGGATTCTTTTATCATTGATTTCGGAGAGAATGAAATTCGATTGGAAAATGAAAGGGGCGCCGTTGAGTGGCCATGGAACAAATTCTACCGTTTCTTCGAAAGCCCGCATTTTTTTCATTTGTATTTCGATACCAGATCCTTCTTCCTCGTACCCAAGGAAACGATGAGCGATGAATTCAGGCATGAATTGCGGGGAATGCTGAACAGAAAGATTGAGAATAAGTAAGGACTATTTTGAATGTTGAATTTTAAATGATGAATGCAGTATTTCCATTATCATTTAAAATTAAACATTCAAAATAATCAAAGTTCTTTTTCCATCAGGTAATGCGGAATGGTCACTTCTTCAAATTCGTCCCCGCGAATCCTGTATCCATTCTTTTCATAAAAACCAACGGCCGATTTGCGGGCATGCATGGTGAGGCGGCGATAACCATGATCGCGGGCTATGTTTTCGGCAAAACTCATCAAAACCCTTCCAATCCCCTTACCCTGTAGTCCGGAACTAACGGCCATTTGTCTTAAACGAACGGTTTTTGGCTCCGTTTTGGTAAGCATGCAACAGGCTTCGAGGGCATCGTCTTCAAAGCAACCAAGGAGAATATCGTCTTTTTCAGCGGCCAGATCGGCGTCCGTAAAGGTTAAACCAAGCGGTTTCCTGAGTATTTGATAGCGCAGATCCACCATTTGGCGGTATTCTTTAGAGCCGTGATCTATAATTTTTAATGCCATGGGTCGGATAATAGGATGTACAAGATAATATCATTTTAGTAAAAAACAGGCTAAAATGATATTCGGGTGAAGGAGCCGGTCAGGGCATGTGAAAACAAAAATGGCTGAAAAGATTGCTTATTTGACAAAAAGTATATTTTTGCGGCTGTAACAAAAACTTTTACAATGTCAGACATCGCTACAAGAGTTAAGAAAATCATAGTTGACAAGTTAGGTGTTGACGAAGCTGAAGTAACCAACGAAGCTTCTTTCACCAACGACCTCGGTGCCGATTCTTTGGATACCGTTGAATTGATTATGGAATTCGAAAAAGAATTCAATATCTCCATCCCTGATGAGCAGGCTGAGACCATCACTACTGTTGGCCAGGCTGTAGCTTACCTTGAAGAGCACGCCAAGTAAGAATTTACTCCTCCGAAATGGAATAATTTAATCCGCCTTTTTGTGGCGCCAAAAGCCACAAAAGGCGGATTATCACTTCAAACAGGTAATGAACATGGAATTGAAAAGAGTCGTTGTTACAGGAATCGGGACCATCACGCCGCTCGGAAATAATCTTACCGATTATTGGAATGGACTGCTGAATGGTATTTCCGGTGCTGATATGATCACTCAATTTGATGCAACCAAATTCAAAACCCGGTTTGCCTGTGAGATAAAAGGTTTCGATCCTACCGAGTTCATGGATAAGAAAGAAGCCCGTAAATTAGACCGCTTCGCACAGCTGGCCATTGTGGCCAGTGATATGGCTGTTCAGGATGCAGGTATCAGTAAAGACAATGTTGACATCGACCGTACAGGTGTGATCTTTGCTAGTGGAATTGGTGGGTTAACCACATTCCAGGATGAAGTGATCAATTTTGCACAGGGCGATGGTACTCCCCGTTTCAATCCTTTCTTCATCCCCAAAATGATCCTGGATATCGCCGCAGGGCAGATCTCCATGCGTCATGGTTTCCGCGGCCCCAATTATGCCGTGGTAAGTGCCTGCGCTTCCAGTACCAATGGTATGATCGCAGCGGCAGATACCATCCGTTTGGGGAAAGCGGATATCATTTTAAGCGGCGGATCGGAAGCGGTGATCAGCATGGCAGGTGTTGGCGGTTTTAACGCCATGAAAGCCATGAGTGAACGCAACGATGACCCCAAAACGGCCAGCCGTCCTTACGACAAGGACCGCGATGGTTTTGTGATGGGAGAAGCCGCAGGTGTGGTGGTACTCGAAGAGTATGAACATGCCATTAAAAGAGGTGCAAAAATTTATTGTGAACTGGCAGGCGGCGGCGCAACAGCCGATGCCTATCATTTAACCGCGCCACATCCGGAAGGATTGGGTGCCCGCAATGTAATGCTGGCCGCATTGAAAGATGCCGGCATGCGCCCCGATGAAATTGATTACATCAACACGCATGGAACATCCACCCCGCTGGGCGATGGCGCAGAAGCAAAAGCCATTACAGAAGTGTTTGGCGAGCATGCTTATAACCTCAACATCAGCGCTACCAAATCCATGACAGGTCACTGTTTGGGCGCGGCGGGCGTAATCGAGGCCATTGCCTGTATCCAGAGTGTGATACATGATATTATTCCGCCTACTATCAATCACTTCACCGATGATCCAACACTGGATCCGAAACTGAATTTTACTTTCAACAAAGCCCAGAAAAGAACAGTACGGGCCGCATTGAGTAATACTTTTGGTTTTGGTGGTCACAATGCTTGTGTGATTGTAAAAAAATACGTAGCTTAATTCTGTGCAATTCCTCAGAAATCTTTTTAAGAAGTCCAACGATTCGTCATTTGAAAAACAACTGAAAAACGTCCTTGGCATTAAAACAGGCAATGCAGCTATTTACCGCGTTGCCATGAGTCATCGTTCCGTTAAGGAAACACCTGATGAAAACAATGAACGCCTCGAATACCTTGGCGATGCGGTGTTAAGCGCCATTGTTGCCGATTATCTGTTTAAACGCTATCCCTACAAAGGCGAAGGTTTTTTAACCGAGATGCGCAGTAAAATGGTAAACCGCCAGCAGCTGAATGATATTGCCCTGAAAATGGGCCTCCGTAAACTTACTTTCTACAACAAATTCGACAACGCCCTCAAAGGAAGCCAGATCTTCGGTAATACACTTGAGGCATTGGTAGGTGCCGTATATCTCGACAAGGGATACAACAAAACCCATAACTGGGTGCTGAAGCAGATCGTGATACCACATATGTTTGTGGACGACCTGGAGCTGATCGATATCAACCTCAAGAACAAACTCATCGGTTGGGCAAACAAGAACGGCAAAACCCTCACATTTGAACTGGCCGACGAAAGAATGGAAGGCAGCAGGCGCCTGTTCACCATCAATGCCATGCTTGACGGGCAATTACTGGCCATGGGTAAGGGATACAATAAAAAAGATGCCAGCCAGGTAGCCGCGCAGGTAGCCGTTGAAAAACTGGGACTGCAATGAGCAGTAATGACCAGTTTAATTTCCAGTTAAAGAAAAAAGGAATACTGTTTGGTAGCCTGCTGTTGGTGGGGATATTGGCTATTCTTTATTTTTCGCGAAAGTAATAGACTTGTGTTGCTGCTTGCTTGTTACCGTTACAGGTTGCAGGTTAGTTTTGAATTACTTGTAACCAGAAACCTGTAACAACAAACAGACAACCCGTACTAACTCATCTGCTGGCATAACTCTACCAGCACCCCATTCGTGTCTTTTGGATGAAGAAAACAAACCCATTTATTATCCGCCCCTTTTTTAGGTTTTTCGCTGAGTAGGGTAAAGCCTTCGGCTTGCAGGCGGGCCATTTCGGCAACAATATCGGCCACTTCAAAAGCGATATGGTGGATACCTTCCCCTTTTTTCTCAATAAAACGGGCAATTACCCCGTTCGGCTCAATGCTTTCCAATAGCTCGATCTTGGTTTCTCCCTGGTGGAAAAAAGCGGTATTCACCTGCTCCGACGCTACCAGCTCGGTTTTGTAGCAAGAGGTATTCAATAGCTTTTCATAGAGAGGAATGGCCGTTTCAAAACCCTTGACAGCAATACCAATATGCTCAACTTTTAACATATAGTTTAATTTAATATAAGGCCTTTACGAAAATAGGAAAAACCCATCCGCCGGTCACGAAGACCCAAATTTATAGAACCTATTGCAGTACTTTTGTATCAGAACAGATTATAAACTTTTAGTGCATTATGTTGAAATTACCGATTTACTTAGATAACAATGCCACCACTCCGATGGATCCGCGTGTGCTGGAAGCGATGATACCTTATTTTACCGAGCATTTTGGTAATGCGGCCAGCCGTAACCACCCTTTTGGATGGGAAGCAGAGGAAG
>JAZJYJ010000016.1:0-18594 GCA_040390405.1 Bacteroidota bacterium | reverse complement strand
ATACAACGGTTTCTAACGTGTTCACGGCAACGGTTGTTGCAGCAGAAGTAGTTGAGCAACCATTGTTGCTTACAGTAACTGTGTAAGTTCCGCTTGTTGATGCCATATAAGTTGAAGCAGTTGCGCCATTGATAGCACCACCCGCATTATTCCACTGATAAGTATAGCCTGTTCCCGTTGTTGCATTTAACAGTACAGAACTGCCATAACAAAGATCAGTTGAACCGGATGCAGTAATGGCAGCCACTGGTGATGGGTTTGCTGTAATGGTTATTGGTGCAGAAATTCCCTGGCAACCATTGGCATCTATACCGTATACTGCAAACGATCCTCCCGTGGATTGCGTTATGGATTGCGATTGTGCAAATATCGATCCGCTTGGATGCCCCAGAGCTGAATTCCATGTATCCCAGTAGTACCTGTTAGCGGCATTAGAACTGGAAGTTAACACCAGCGATTGCCCGGTACAGAATGAAACAGCTCCACCTGTTGTACTAATTTCAGGGGTAAACTTCGGATAGGTTGATGCAACAATTGCATTTGAGGTGGCTATACATCCATTGGTATTGGTTTCTAACAATGTATAGCTTCCGGTTATTGATCTATTTAAATAACCTGCGTGGGTTGCTCCTTGCAGGCTCACTCCGTCCCGCTGCCATTGGTAAGTTACCCCTGATGCAAGATCAGCCTGCAGGGATATAGTACCATATAAGGGACAGAAAACAGCAGAATTAGCAACAGGAGTAGTATTGCCGCCGTCACTGATGGTGCTGCTTGTTATATGCGGTTGGGCAGCTACTGTAACCGGCGTTCCGACACTTGTTACAGAACAACCATACGCCCCGGTTACCGTTACAGAATAAGTACCTGCTGCTGTTGCATTATACGATGCCCCTGTTGCACCGTCGATATTATTGTTATTTAATTTCCACTGATAAGTATCACCTGCTCCCGTTGTTGCATTTAACAGCACAGAACTGCCATAACAAAGATCAGTTGAACCGGATGCAGTAATGGCAGCCACTGGTGATGGGTTTGCTGTAATGGTTATTGGTGCAGAAATTCCCTGGCAACCATTGGCATCTATACCGTATACTGCAAACGATCCTCCCGTGGATTGCGTTATGGATTGCGATTGTGCAAATATCGATCCGCTTGGATGCCCCAGAGCTGAATTCCATGTATCCCAGTAGTACCTGTTAGCGGCATTAGAACTGGAAGTTAACACCAGCGATTGCCCGGTACAGAATGAAACAGCTCCACCTGTTGTACTAATTTCAGGGGTAAACTTCGGATAGGTTGATGCAACAATTGCATTTGAGGTGGCTATACATCCATTGGTATTGGTTTCTAACAATGTATAGCTTCCGGTTATTGATCTATTTAAATAACCTGCGTGGGTTGCTCCTTGCAGGCTCACTCCGTCCCGCTGCCATTGGTAAGTTACCCCTGATGCAAGATCAGCCTGCAGGGATATAGTACCATATAAGGGACAGAAAACAGCAGAATTAGCAACAGGAGTAGTATTACCGCCGTCGCTGATGGTGCTGCTTGTTATATGCGGTTGGGCAGCTACTGTAACCAGCGTTCCTACACTTGTTGCAGAACAACCCTGTGCCGAACTTACTGTTACAGAATAGCTACCTGCTGATGTTGCTGTATAAGAAGCACCTGTTGCTCCTGTGATATCGTTGTTATCCAATTTCCACTGATAAGTATCGCCCGCCTCCGTTGTTGCATTTAACAGCACAGAACTGCCATAACAAAGATCTGTTGCCCCGGCAGCAGTAATGGAAGCCACTTGTAAAGAATTAACGGTTACAATTGTTGCCGGTGAAACAGTCTGCAGCCCTGTTTGATCCGTAAGGGTTACGGAATAGGAACCAGACTGAGTTGCTATATAGGTATTGCTATTAGCGCCAATGATAGGTGAACCATTTACATTCCATTGATACGTTACCGGATAAGCTGGTGCGGGAACTGAAAGGGTTACCTTACCGGGGCAATTAAATGTAAGCGGGCCATCTGCAGTAATGGTTGCATCAGAAGAAGGTATAAGTGTGAGAGTAACTAAACCATCTAAAGGAATATTTGGTGAATACAATATAGGTGTTAGGCCAGGGGTATTAATATTGGTTACTCCCGCAGGAACTGTAAAACTGGTGCTAGTCTGTAAAGCGGCTATTTGCACCGTTTGTTGCGCATTTAGCATCAGTACACAACAAAACAATACTAACAGGGTAAATACTTTTTTTTGATACGCTTTAAACATTCGTACAAAAAGAGCAGGACATGGTTGAGTAGAAATTGTCATCATGCAATGTTTATTTTACAGTAAATAAGACATTATGCAGCAGCCATACAAAAAACAGCTATAGACAAGGTATAGACAGCATTATAAGTCACTGATTATCAATAATAAAAAATCAATACTTACTGTAGTGGAATAGAAGTAGTACCAAAAGGTTTTTTTGCGGGTTATATCATTTCGCTATCCAATTCCTGGCTCATCTTCTTTTTTAGCCTGGTTTTGGCACGATGTACGCTGTTGGCATCAATATTTAGCAGGGCCGCTATTTCTTTGGCGGTCATTTTCAGGTACAGATAGGCGCAAAGACGAACCTCATAGCCGGTAAGTTTAGGGTGTTTCCTTTCCAGCTCAGCAAAAAAGTTGGGGTGTACCTGGTCAAAATGCAGTCTGAATTTGTCCCAATCATTATCAAGTTGCACACTATTGTGCAGGGTGCTTTTTATTTCCCTGAAAGCCTGTTTCTGTGATTGGGTGCCCTGCAACTGTGCCAACTGATTTACCTGCTTCTGCAGGCTGGTCAGGAGCTCATTTTTCTGGAAAATATACAGGGTATTGCTGGCCAGCTCACGCTGGTTGGCTTCTAATGTCTCCTGTAGTTCTGCTTTTTGGTTTATTTGCAGTGCTATTTCACTTGCAATAGACCCGTTTTCCAATTGTATATGCCTGTTGCGTTGTAACAATTGTTCATGTTCTGTTTGCAAAGCGCCTATTTCGGCCTGTGTACTGCTTAGTTCGGTTTTTATCAGGTTTACCCTCCAAACAATGGCTATTGCAAATGCTATGGCCTGGGAAAACACGGCAAGATTAGGCAGTAGATCGGTACTGGAACTATGCAGGCTGAACAGGGCAAAATAAAGCGCCAGCGCTATCATTAACCCCAACGGAACGATATTGGCCAGCAAAAAATACCTGGCAGCAGGTACGCCCCTGTACATAGCCCAAATGGTTGTGAACAGTATGATACCAATGATGCAAAGAATGAGGATGTTATCAAAGCGGATGGTATAATAATCCATGTAAAACAAACCGCTCACAGTTATGGCATTACTTACTATTGCCTGGCCAATGTATACTGCCAGGCTAATAACCAGTACCTTATCAAGTTTGGGAAACTGTAACCTGGTGTTTAAGTAGGTCCTGGCTAATTGTACAAAACCATAAAGCACAACCACGATGGAAATACGCAGCGTTATCGAGTTAACATCATAAAAATACAAGGTGCCATTAGGCAGCAGCAGCAGCTTTACGAATCTAAAGCTGAACAATTGATTAAAGAAATTCCTGAACCCGGTAATATATATAATGCTCCCCAACTGGATGAGAATATAATATAAGTATACCCTGTCTCTGAAATTGAAGTAGAGATACGTGTGGTAAAGCAGGAAAGCCATTATAAGCAATAGGGTGGCTATCCAAACCATGCTGACAAGCTCTTCATAATGATTAATGGCTGCCTGCTTTTTGATGGAAATACCAGGCAATATTGCCAACCCAAATTTTTGCAATGGCTGCACCCGGGCTTTTATGTACAAAGTGTTTACTGTATTGCCCTGTAGCACACAGGTCATGTAACCGGTAATTCTTTTATTCCCAGGCACCAGTAACCCTGCACTTTCTTCCACCCATTTTTGCGCATTGGCATTAAAATAATATAGCGTATTGTTTACCTGGGGATGCATCCAGAGTTGGTACTGCTCTGCATATTGGGAAGTATTGGCCAGTTTTATTTTTATCCAATAGATATTGTCCTGGTATGGACGTAAGGAATCATTAACAACAAATGGAAGCGTGCTGTCATTAGCAACCTGTTCAAATGTGTAGCCTTTGTTGGGTAACACAGAAAAAACGTCAACTTTTTCAGCATCTTTTCCAGACAGTATAAAAGCGGGCTGTGCAATGCTTACTGCAAACAAAGTGAGGAATGAAAAGAGGAATAGGATTGATTTCATTAACACTTAATAAATTTGTTTTGACAGCCTAAATATAATTACAAGTTGTGTCGAAAATAATTTATTAATAATATCCTGCAGACTAAACAGTAACTGGAAAGAATTGAGTTACCAGACTCATAACTTATCCATTATCTCTCAAGTACATAATGTTCACAATATGTGTATCGTAGCCAATAATTTCAAATCCACAAAAATGATTCATTAGAGGTTTCACCAGAACGACATACCGATACAGACTTTATCTACCTAATACCGGGTTGTACCCACAAAAAATAAATGAATTTTTACAATATCTAAAGAAGTACTTACAAGAGTACCCTTTTATTTTTGCTATTATGCATTAATTTGTGATTAAACTTTTCTTATTTAGTAATCCAGTATCGAGGACCCATTCAAATCTCAACAAAACTGTAAGTATTCCTAAACGGCCCCATTTTCACACCAAAACACTAAACATGAAACCGATCAAGATCATTACCAGTCTCTTCATGGTATGGATAACCCTGTTTTCCTCCGCGGTTTTTGCACAGAAATCAGCGGGTATTTTGGACCACGAAAAAACCATTAAAGCGTATTATGCCGCTTATGAAAAAAAAGACTGGCATATCATGGAACAGATACTGTCCGATCAGTTTACTTTCACCAGCCCGGCTGGTGATGATCATATTAATTTGAAGGTATACAAAGAAAGATGCTGGCCAAATGCGCTTAAGACCAAAAGGTTTGATATAGTTAAACTTATTGTTGATGGCGATGATGCCTTTGCAACCTATAATGGCTGGACCACCGACGGTAAATTGTTTCGAAATACTGAACGCTTCACATTTAAAGACGGGAAAATAATAGAGAATGAATGTTTCTTTGGGCCTGGCGTAAGTTTTCCTAATAATGTCAAAAAGTGAAAAGACCAATAAAGATTTGGTAACAATAGTGATACTAATTCAAATCATATTGACTCATGCCTGCCAGTAGCTTCAAATCTGCCAAATAAGTGGTTCGAAATCACTATTGTCCGGAAAATCGGTTTTTCTCTGTGAAACTCCTTAGCTCTGTACCTCTGTGTTGAAAAACACCGCTGCATCCCAATCACTCAATAACATCGGCTTTGTTTTTTAACACGGAGGTACAGAGCAACAGAGGATCACAGAGATTTTTACAGTATTAATTTTAATTCTCCGTAGGGTGTCCATCTAAAATAAAAAGAAAGTTCCCCGCTGGGAGACACCTGCGGGCAACTCTTTTTTTGTTTCGTTGAACACTCTGCTGAGAAGGAAAGAAGGAAGTTCACATAGTCTTCCAAACAGTTGTGGTCAGGCGACCAACAACGGCGGAAGGCAGTAGTTGGTTTTAGGATAATCTACCGGTTAGTTACTTTTTGTAAATGCTCAGGATATCGCGCGCCCTGTACTTCAATACTGGAAAGTGCATCACGAATCTCCTGCAGCTCACCAGCCTGTAATACGATGGATGCAGAAGCAATGTTTTCTTCCAGCCGGTGCAGTTTTGTTGTTCCGGGTATGGGTACGATCCACGGCTTTTGCGCGAGCAGCCAGGCGAGTGCTATTTGTGCCGAGGTTGCATTTTGCTTATTTGCAATTCTTTGAAGAAGCTCCACCAGATTTTGATTTGCTTTACGGTTATCTTCTGAAAACCTTGGAAGTGTGTTCCTGAAATCTCCCGCCTCGAAATGGGTGGCTTCATCAATTTTACCGGTTAAGAAACCGCGGCCGAGTGGACTGAAAGGCACAAAGCCAATGCCCAGTTCTTCCAGTACAGGAAGTATTTCTTTTTCAGGTTCCCGCCACCAGAGTGAGTATTCACTTTGCAGTGCAGCTACCGGTTGAACAGCGTGGGCCGCGCGTATCGTTTGAACGCCTGCTTCTGAAAGTCCAAAATGTTTCACCTTACCTTCCTTGATCAGGTCTTTAACCGTTCCTGCAACATCTTCAATGGGAACATTGGGATCAACACGATGCTGGTAGAACAAGTCGATCACATCTGTTCTCAATCTTTTAAGCGATGCTTCCGCAACGGCCCGGATGTTTTCAGGACGGCTGTCCAATCCAGCGGTTGCAACGCCATCTTTAAACCCAAATTTGGTAGCGATTATCACTTCTTTGCGAAAAGGAGCGAGTGCTTCACCGAGCAGTTCTTCATTCGTGAACGGTCCGTACGCTTCAGCTGTATCGAAGAAGGTTACACCGCGCTCAAATGCTTTTTGCAACAGATCGATCGCTTGTTTTTTTTCCATGGGCTGTCCGTAAGCAAAACTCATTCCCATACAACCGAGTCCGATTGGCGAAACTTCCAACCTGCTGTTACCTAAAATTCTTTTTTGCATATCTTTTTGTTTGAGGGGGTTTAGTTGTTGCGTTTTCTTTATCCCATGGCAAATATCCGGCGATTAACCGGGGCTGCACCTAGACAGATTACGGTTTGTTCTACCATAATTACGGATTCCTGGGTTTGGGGCATCGGATGAACAGATATAATGATAAGTTTGGGTTACAAAATGCCGAAAATGGAACAAGTAATCAATTTTGACACGGTCAGTAAATACAACGAATTCAACAACAATAAAACAAGGCACCCGCTGGTCAGTATCGTTGATTTTGCGAAGGCCGATCCAAGGCACGGTGGCTTTAAGGCCCTGTTTGGCTTTTATACTGTCTTTTTAAAAGATGTGAAATGCGGAGACCTTCTGTATGGAAAGAATACCTATGACTACCAGGAGGGTACACTTGTATTTTTAGCACCGGGCCAGGTATTGGCTACTTCATACAGTGAAGAAGCCTATCAGCCGAAAGGCTGGGGTCTGGTCTTTCATCCCGATCTGATCATTGGTACATCATTGGGTAAACATATATATGACTATTCTTTTTTTGGTTACGAGACAAGAGAAGCGCTTCATTTGTCGGAAAAAGAAAGAAATATTGTTCTGGAAAGTTTTTCCAAAATCGATTATGAATTGGATCACGCCATCGACAAGCACAGCAAGAAACTGATCATCGCCAATATTATCTTGTTCCTGGATTATTGCGCAAGGTTTTATGACCGGCAATTCATTACACGCGATAACGTGCACAAAGGGGTTTTGGAAAGGTTTGAAATATTGCTAAATGGATATTTTAATTCAGAAAAACCAACCATTACGGGTTTGCCGGGCGTTGCCTATTGCGCTTCTGAATTAAATCTTTCCTCTAATTATTTCGGCGACCTGATTAAAAAGGAAACCGGTATCACAGCCCAGGAGTATATCCATTCCAAGATTATCAGCATCGCTAAAGAAAAAATATTCGATATCAATAAATCTGTTAACCAGGTTGCATTCGAGATGGGCTTTAAATACCCGCAGCATTTTACCCGGTTATTTAAACAGAAAGTGGGCGTTTCGCCTATTGAGTACCGATCGCTGAATTAGTCTTGTTACATTAATCAATTGTCGATTTGGGTAAGCGTTTATAAGGTGTCTGAATCCTCTATCCAGAGACACCTTCGGGCAACTTCATTTTTTTATTTCGTCGGATACCCTGCTGAGAAAGAAAAACGGAAGGTCATTATAAGCAGCAGATTCGCAGATTATCAATGAAAAAATCTGTGGCAATCAGTGAATCTGTGGCGCATTGATTTCTTTCGAACACCTGTGGTCTGGCAACCAACAGCGGCCGGAGAAAGAAAATCTGCATCTTGCTTTTACATCTTGTGTGAAGTATTTCATCTTTTTCATTGTAACCTTCCCCGTTTCCGGAAGTTTCCGATTTTATGAAAACACTTGCCCTTACTCTTTTACTTTCAGTTACCTGTTTTTCCAACTATGCACAGGTAGCGCCAGCCAGGTACGATACCGTTCTTCAAAGATTGGGAAGAGAATTCTCCGAGGATACGTTAACTGCTGGTTTGTCTATCGGTATTCATTATAAGGGTGATACATGGTTTTATAATTTTGGCAAAGGGAATCCCACACAATCTTCCATCTACGAGATTGGATCGATCACCAAAACATTTGCAGGACTGGTACTGGCACATGCCGTGAGTGAGAGCAAAGTTGCACTGGATGATGATATCCGCAAATACATGAAGGGAAATTTTCCAAACCTAATGTATAACGGAGAACCCATTCGCCTGGTGAATCTTGCTAATACCAGTTCCTGTCTTCCGGATAATTTGCTGACAGGGCCAGATATGGGTTTTACCAGGGATAATTTCTTTACAGCATTGGCTGGTATAAAACCGGATACGATTCCCGGTACAAAGACCCATCATTCAAATACAGCAGCGATGCTTCTTTCGCTTATCCTGGAAAATATTTATAAGGAACCTATCGATATGCTTATTCAACGATATGTTCTTGACCCGCTTCAGATGACGAATACTTCTTTTGGAAGTGCCGCTACCCCCATGCAAATGATGACTGGTTATAATGCAGCCGGCAAAGCTGTACCTTATCTTACAGCCACACTCATGAAAGGAACAGGGAGTATGCGTTCAAACAGTACAGACATGGTAAAGTATCTTTCCTATTTACAAAAACAGGAAACACAGGAAACGAGAATGGTATTAACACCTACGGTTACCGTAGATGCTTCAACCAACAAAGTTCGCGAACCTGTTTCCATGGATTTGGTTAATGACCGCGTATATGCACTTTCATTAAACTGGCTGCAATATCACCCAGGGAAAAACCAGTTACGGATATGGACAGATGGAGGTACCGCCGGTTTTCGGTCTTACATTGTAATGTATCCTGAAAAACAACTTTCTTTTATTTTCTTATCGAACCGCACAGGAGAAAAGGTATTGGATAAGTTGTACAATATCGGTCTCAGAATATCGCAGCTGGTTCCAACAGAATGATGATAGGCATAACATTCATTTTCTACAGAGTGTTTAACACACTAGTGTGCTGGCGGTTGATACCTCTCTATGGAGAACTCGCTGGTTCTCGCACAAGCACTGACTAATATTCTGAAGATGATTACAGGTATCCGGAAGAAATGTATCCGCCACGGATTCACTGATTACCACAGATTTTTTCATTGATAATCTGCGAATCTGCGGCTTATAATGAACTTCCATTTTGCGAACGCTGTTGATATAAATAGCTACTAGTCTATATTTTACAGTCTTTCGAACACTTGTGGTCAGGCGACCAACAACGGCGGGAAGAGAAATATCTGTGATACTCAGTGAATCTGTGGCGAAAATAACAAGAAGAATAAAATTCGCATAATCTTCCGAACACCTCTTGTCAGGCGCCCAACAACCGCGGAGTATTTTGGTAGCCACACCCTATACATACGTCTGTAATTATTTGGGGTAGCTACGGCTTGCTCTAAAACCCTTCCAGTCTACTATTTGAAACGGTACTTTGTAGTTCTTTTATCTCCCTTTTTGATGAGCAATTTATTTTCGACCGCCTGCTTTAAATCCCGGCTGGCAGTAGGAGAAGAAATTTCTTTAAATTTCGCAAGATAGTTTGCTCTTGTAAAAGTATTGCCCTCTTGCTCTTTTTTAAATAGTTCAATTCTCTCTTCGGCTGTAAGTGCCTTCCGTTGAACCAGCAGTAATTCTCCCAGCGCCTCATCAATCACTCCTAACATAAATTCAATAAATAGAGTAGCATTTCCAGATTTGTCTGATAATGCCAATGCCCGGTAATAATCTTTTTGGTGTTTTTTTATGATGGATTCTATAGGCAAAAAGGCGAATAGCGAATATTTATTTGAAAGCAATACTGTTTGCCATAGCCTTCCCATTCTTCCATTCCCATCTTCGAATGGATGAATAAATTCCAGTTCGTAATGGAAAACGCAGCTGCGTATAAGAAGAGGATCTTTATCTTTCTTTACATACGCGAATAAATTGTTCAGCAGGCCTTTGATTCTGTCGGCTGGGGGAGCAAGATGCGCAATTTTCGATCCTTTAGCTATCCCAACTGTACCGCTGCGAAATTTTCCTGCCGATACGATCAACCCTTTCATTAATAGTGCATGAGCCTTTAAAAAGGAAGTCAGGCTACCAGGCTTAAGTTGTTCCAAACGGTCATAAACCTGAATAGCATTTTGTACCTCGCGTATATCTTTTGGAGGTGCTATTACCCTTTTGTTTTCAAGTATGGCGGTTACCTGTTCAAGATTCAGCGTATTTCCTTCAATCTCCAGTGACGCCTGAATTGTTCGTATCCGGTTTTGTTTCCGCAATTCAGCCCTTGGTTGTTCAAGGTGAGATGCCGTTATTTGACCGATCTTTTCTGACACGTTGGTTAGAAGCCCAAGAACGGTAGGTGATATGGTATAAGGTGGTTTCATGATAGTATCATATGATGCTATCAAAGGTAGCTGTTACTAAGCTCATAATAATAAGGCCGCACTAGTTAATTCACATAAAGCCAGCAGTTATTCATTCTTTTGAATACCCTTCTCAATTGCCTGTGACAATCCCGGTCATTACCGTACCAGAGTCAAAATATACACCACGCAATCATGCCCTTCCATCTTTCCCGATAAGGAACCCGCTGCTGAAAGCTCTTTCTCTTTCCACACATCAAATGCTTTAACCGGTTGCCATAGGTTCAGGTCTTTCGCAAGGTCTAATGTAAAAGTTGCCGCCTTATCAGACCGGTTGAACACGCAGACGGCATAGGCATTGTTTTTAAGCGGCTTCAGCAAGACCTGCAGATCATTCCTTCGCAGGATCGTTGTTGCCTGTTTCCCCAGTTCGTCCTGGTTGATCCTGATCAGGTGTTTATTGATCAGCAGCTGCAGGTCTGTAGGGGTGGTTTTGGTAAGATCCAGGTTTATCATTAACGGGGCGGCCAACATACACCATAAAGCAAAATGCGTTCGGTATTCGGTGAAAGAACAACCTTTGAACCTTCCGTTTACAGAAGAAGAAGCGCCCTTACCATAAAGCCCCGCCATCAGCAGATCGGGGTCATTCCATCCGCCAGGCCCTGCATAAGACGCCAGGTTTTCCTGCTGGTTAAATATTTCCATGATACCGGTAAGGCTATTGTTCTTCGATTCCCACACATCCCGGCTATCCCAGGTGGTACGCCATAAATGTCCGCCTGCAGCTTTGGCCCAGAGCCAGGGTTTGCGCCGTCCCCATTCGCAAATGGCATATACAATTGGCCTGCCGCATTTTTTCAACGCATCGCCCATCTTACTGTACCGGGCGAAGGCAGTGATCACATCTTCAGGTGCATTGCAATAATCATATTTCAGGTAATCAATGCCCCATGCTGCAAAAGTTTTCGCATCCAGTTCTTCAAAACCATAACTGCCGGTTACGCCACCACAGGTAAGCAATGCCGCATCTGAATAAATGCCCAGCTTAAGCCCTTTGCTGTGTACATAGTCGGCCAGGTATTTCATGCCATGCGGAAACCGTTGTGCATCCGGGAACAATTTATTCCCCCTGTCGCGGCCTCCTACCCAGTAATCATCAATTACCAGGTACTGGTAACCTGCTGCTTTCATACCATTTGCCACCATGGCATCGGTCATATCTATAATCACTTTTTCACTCACCTTCCCTTCAAAGAAATTCCAGCTGTTCCAACCCATGGGAGGGGTTAATGCCAATGAGTCCCAGGAACTATACTGCTGTTGTGCTGCTGCAAACTGAAAATGAAGGAAAACGCAGCAAGCTGTTAAAAAGACTTTCACTGATTTCGGGGTTTAAGATTTATTCAATAAACTCAAACATAATGAAATCCGTTTTCTTTTTATTGACAAGCAAGGTCAATTAGTTGCGCAAACGGTTGTTCTTTATAAACCACCCCGTTCATGCTACTTTTAATGCACTGATAATTGAAGCCATCAGATCCCTTACTTGTTGTGCTAGTAGTAAACAGGTGGTATATCTCCTGGTTTAAAAGCACGCAAGTATTTCTCTGTGTTACCTGGTGCTTTGGTGGCAAAAAATAGGCACCAAAGCACCAGGATTCACAAAGAAGAACAAGAAAGCTGGTGGTTCTTAATAGGAGTACCATACGTTAACTTCTAATATTCGTCTGTATGAAAAAGAAAACAAACCCGGTAAGCCGCCGCAATTTCCTGGGAACGATCTCTAAAGCAACGGTACTCGGGGGTATTGGAGTAACAGGTTTGCCCGCATTGGCCCATGCGGCGGAAAAAAACAAGGTTGATGCTACAACACATTGTTTTCTTACCAGGCCCTATATACATAGTTCTGATCCTGGAACGATGTATATACGCTGGATCACCGGTAAGAACAGTTATAGCTGGGTGGAATATGGCGAAGGGGCTGAGCTGAACCTTAAAGCCCATGCAGTAACAGATGGCCTGGTCGATGCCAACAATTGTATCCATGAAGTAACGCTGGCATCATTAAAACCAGGAACTGTTTACCAATACCGGGTTGCTTCGAAAGAGATCAAAGATTTTCAACCTTATAAGCTCACATACGGCGAAACCATTTACAGTGATACGTATTCTTTCACTACATTCAGGCAGGCCGCGGAAGAAATTCAATGGCTTATTCTCAACGATATCCATGACAGACCACAGTCGTTCGAACAACTAATCAAAGTGAATGGCAATGAGCCTTACGATTACGTATACCTGAACGGCGATATGTTCGATTACCAGACCGATCAGCAACAGATCATCGACCACCTGATCACCCCATGCACCAATGCTTTTGCCACACAAAAACCCATGTTATTCCTGCGGGGCAACCACGAAACAAGAGGTAAATATGCGCGTCAGCTAAAAGCGTATTTCTCCTACCCCAATGGTCAATATTTTTCCTTCCACCTGGGCCCTGTGTTCGCTATTGCTTTAGATACAGGTGAAGACAAGGAAGACACGCATGCTGTGTATGCCGGCATCGTGGATTTTGATCATTACCGCCTGCAACAGGCGGCCTGGCTTGAAGAGCAGATGCAATCGAAAGCATACAGGAATGCCAGGTTCCGGGTAGTAATGATGCATATTCCGCCATTCTACTCGGGTGATGCACATGGTGTGATGCATTGCAGGGCGCTTTTTTCCCCTTTGTTTGATAAACATAAAGTAGACCTCGTAATTGCGGGACATACCCATGCCTATGGCGTGTATCCTCCCGTGCCAGGTAAGCATAAGTACCCATTGATCATTGGCGGAGGGCCGCAGGACGGTCTTCGTACTGTAATCAATATCAAAGCCACAGCGCAAACGCTGAACTTAAAAATGCTGCGCGATGATGGTGTGGAAGTAGGCAGTTACCAGGTAACTGCTGCAAGGTAGATAGCCGGCAGCTCGTTCTAAAAATAACGTAAGGTGGTTTTACCCTGCTTTACATGGATCTATTAGATAGAAGCCTGGAGTTAGGAGACTGAAGTAGCGTTATTCCAATGTACAAGTATCCAAAAATTTCAGTAGCCCAACTCCAGTCTCCAGACTACCAACTCTAAACGTTTTGTGCTATTAGAACCTAGTGTTATGTTAGTGGTGATTCACCACTCACCACTAACATAACACCAGCTATTTCTATTCAGTCTCTTTGTGAGCCCAGCGGTTCATTGTGGTTTTCAAATATTTTATTTTACTATAACAAATGAATAATCCATCATTAACATATTTTACTCTATGCTAAGTAAAGTATACCTCAATTAATTTTGGTCTATGTCTTTTTTACCTAAAAGGGGATGATGAAAATCGAATTATGATACGCGAATTGCAGTTATGGGCTCAATTTCAACGTGGGAGTATGGATGCTTTCACAGAGTTATATAATAGCTTCGCTACTCCTTTGTATAGTTACGGAATGAAGTTTACCAGGGATGTAACGATCGTAGAAGATTCTATGCATGATCTATTTTGTACCCTCTGGACAAGCCGGGAGCGACTAAGCCAGCCATCCTCCGTAAAAAATTATCTTTTCAAGTCTTTACGAAATAGTATTCTCCGGACATTGACCAACCCCGTTTTCCTGGTAGGTGATGATCAGAAGATCGACTTTCATTTTGAATTAGCCATTGACGAAAAGCTCACACAGAAGGAAGATCTGCAGTATATAAAATCCCAGGTACAGCAGGCGCTGGACAAACTGACTTCCCGCCAGCGTGAGATCATTTATTACCGGTTCTATCAAAATCTCGAGTTTGATGAAATTGCCGATATCATGGATATGCAGGTACGTGCCACTTATAAGCTTACTTCCCGTGCCCTCGAAACACTTCGTAGCCTGTTACCGGCAGATCAGCGCTCATCCGCCCATCTCCGGTTTAAGTAGCCATTTTACAGGCCCTCAAAAAAAATAAAAATATTTTGGGGCACTTTACACGCTTCCCTTCTATTTAGTCATAGAACATGGCCCATTCCTGAACAGCCAGGAGGTCAAATTATTCCAAGACTAAATAAAGCTTCATGAAAAAAACGATCGCCGTATTGTTTCTGCTCACAGGGTTTAATGTACTGTATTGCGATGGACAAGAAAGAGGCGTTCCCATCTTTAATGCCAGATACGAAGGGGCCGCTAACGCGAAGCCTTTAAAGGATATTTTAAATCAAATTCAAGACGCTTATAAGATCAACCTCCTGTTTGAAACAAAGCTGGAAGGCGTGGTTACTTCTTACAGTTTAAAACCCAACAAAACTGTTGACCAGGTATTAAAAGAGTTACTGACGCCACTCAAGCTTACCTGGGTTAAAGTAAATGAAAGAAATTACATAATAAAAAGCAGGCTGTCGCAAGGCGAAAAGCTGGTAAGTTCTGAGAGTACTTATCCCGAAAATATCGCTTCAACCAATAGTGTTACCGCGGAGAAAAAGAATACAATCATACCAGTATCCAACGCTTCCGGATCGGGTACTACGGCAACCAATTACACCAGTTTGGCATCGAAAGATACTGCCAAGCTTTTCGTAACCATAAAGGGCAGGATCGTATCCGAAGAAAAAGGTGAGGCCATTGGTTTCGCTAACGTGTTCTTCGGTACCAGTCATGTTACCACTTCAGATGCACAGGGTTATTTCAGCCTTGCCGTACCGGCAGGTACAAAAATCATTGGCGTTAGTCATGTGAACTACCAGGCAATAACGGTACAGATCAGGCCCGGTGAATCGCAGTTGGCCATCTCAATGAAGTTACGTTCCGAATTGTCTTCGGTAACCGTATCAACAGGTATGTTCACCAGGAAAAGGGAAAGCTTTACAGGTGCCGCCGTAACCTATACTGCAGAACAGTTGAAAATATCAGGCAACCAAAACATCATTCAAAGCTTAAAAACGCTGGACCCTTCTTTTATCGTTATGGAAAATAATGAAGTGGGTTCCGATCCCAATGCCGCACCATCTATCCAGGTAAGGGGGCAAAGCAGTTTAACGACAAATACACTTAAAGACCAGTTTAACAGTGATCCCAACCTGCCCTTGTTCATACTGGACGGCTTTGCTGTTTCACTACAGACCATAAACGATCTTGACATCAATAGAATTGCCGGTGTTACCATATTGAAAGATGCTTCTTCTGCCGCCATGTATGGTGCCCGTGCCGCTAACGGGGTTGTTGTTGTTGAAACCAAGCGCCCGGTTGCAGGCAAAATGAGGATCACTTATACGGGTGATTTCAGTCTCCAGGCACCGGATCTCAGGGGCTATAATATGATGAATTCCTCCGAAGAGCTTCAATTTGAAAAACTGGCCGGACGCTATAAACCTTATCTATTCAATTGGTACAATCAAAATTACCTGGATGATCTCTATAACAGTCATCTCATAAATGTTCAGAAGGGAGTAAACACGTATTGGTTAAGTGAACCCTTGCAAACAGGCAGTACCAAAGGAAATTCGATCTATGCCGAAACCGGCGATTCATCGTTACGGTTAGGTATTGGACTTAGCCTGAAGCGCATTGATGGTGTAATGAAAGGATCTGACAGGCAGAATATGAGTGGCAATGTGGACTTCGGTTACCGCAAGAAGAATTTCAACCTGATCAATTCTACCTATATCAATGGCTATACTTCTGATAATTCACCCTATGGTAATTTTCAGAACTTTGTTAATGCCCCCGCTTATTTCACCAAGCGGGATTCAGCGGGCAATACCCCAACATTCCTGGAAATAAGCAAAGATTATAATGGCAATACGTTCTACGTAAATAACCCATTATACAATGCCATGCAATACGGCATCAATTCTTCAAAAAACCTGGGTTTCAAAAATAACCTGCAGGTGACTTATAGTTTTAATCCTTATCTCCAATTACAGGGCGCTTTATCCATTTCTAAAAGTTCAACAACAAGTACTTTGTTTATTGCGCCGGAGAATACGATGTTTAAGGACAGCAGCAGCTTCGGTAAGGGTTATTACTCAAATACAATATTGAACGCGTTCAATTACCAGGCCAACGCTTCATTGGCCTATGGCAGACTATTCAACCGCGTACATATGTTAACGGTTAACCTTCGCGCCGAGCTTGAGGAAAACAGCAACAATTCCTTACAATTCGCAGCCATCGGTTTTCCGGGCGGAACCAATGGCAACCCCGCTTTTTCACATAGTTACCAGAATAATTCCAAACCGGTAGCGGCTACCAGCCTGTACAGAAGAAATAACATGATCGGAAGTGTCAATTATACTTATGATTACCGGTTTTTTGTAGATGGCACTTACCGGATAGACGGCTCAACCGCTTTCGGATCAAATAAGAAGTTTTCGGGTTTTTATTCCGCGGGTGTGGGATGGAACCTGCAGAATGAAGCTTTTCTCAAGAAAGTTAACTGGATCAATACCCTGCGTGTACGTTTGAATACGGGCACAAGCAGTAACCAGAGTTTCGGAGCGCTAACTTCTGTGTCCGTTTATTCTTACGATAGCTATGTGAATCTGTTTGGCCAGGGGCTTGAGCTAACCACACCGGGCAATCCTGATCTTCAATGGCAGAAAACAACCCAAACAAACCTGGGTGCGGATATTACTTTATTCAGAAACAAGATTACGCTATCCGGCAACGTGTTTAAGAAGATTACGGACCCCATGGTGTTTGTGGCGCCTCTGCCCTCTTCTACCGGTATCGCCAATGTTGCCATGAATGGTGGCAGCATAGAAACGCAGGGGGTGGACCTTACCGCCAGGTACGTTATCATCAACCGTTCAAAAGATCAGATCCTATGGAACGTAAGCGCCAACATGGGCATGTATAAAAGCATCTACCAGCATTTCAATAATACACTCGATGCTTTAAACAAAACAAATCAAAAGAACCAGGTTTTAACCAGGTATGCCGATGGGTATAGTCCCAATGATTTGTGGGCGGTTCCCTCACTTGGCATTGATCCAGGCACGGGACAGGAGGTTTTCCTGAAAAAGAATGGTCAAAGCAGTTTCGTTTATGATCCGAATGATGCCGTAAAAGTAGGCAATTCACAACCCGCTGTGCAGGGCGTGGTAAGCACTTACGTAAGCTGGAAAGGGTTCAGTGTGTCAGCCGCATTGCGTTATAGTTTGGGTGAAGATGTTTTCAATACTGCCCTCTACAACAAAGTAGAAAACATCTCTTATACTTCTATCGGTAATAACCAGGACAGAAGAGCTCTTTACGACAGATGGCAAAACCCCGGAGACATTGCACAGTTCAAGGGTATCTACCTTGTATCTGCTGTCGGAACCGGTGCTACCCCAATGTCTTCGAGATTCATTCAGCGGGAAAACTATATTTCCGGCGAGTCGTTCAGTATTGGATATGATGCATCCGGTAAAAAATGGGTAAGGAGTTTAAAGATGCAGGGTTTTCGTGTAAGAATATATGCAAACGAGTTGTTTCACATCTCCACCATTCAACGCGAACGTGGAACAGCATATCCTTTCGCAAATACATTTTCCGGCAGTATCAGTACAACATTTTAAACCGTTAATATGAGAAAAACAGTTCAATATTTATTATTCCTGCTGCCGGCTACCCTGGCATTGGGCTCCTGCACAAAATGGCTGGATGTTCAGCCGCAGGATAAATTTACAGAGGTGCAGATTTTTGCTTCAAAGCCCTTGTTATTCCAGGCAATGAATGGAATTTATTTATCCATTTCAAAAAACAACCTGTACGGCGATAACCTTACTATGTCAGTACCGGAAATACTGGCACAGAATTATAATATTCCCGTATCGCATAGCTATACCGCTTTTGCCAGTTATAATTATGCCGATGCTACGGTTGCTGCAAAATTCAGTACCATCTGGGAAAATGCTTATGCTGCTGTGGCCAATGCCAATATATTCCTGCAAAGCCTTGCTGCTTCTCCCGGAATCGTTTCCCCGGCGCAGGATTCAATCCTCAGGGGCGAAGCAATTGCACTCAGGGCTTACCTGCAGTTTGATGTGT
>JAZJYJ010000015.1:0-93062 GCA_040390405.1 Bacteroidota bacterium | reverse complement strand
TAAACCAGCAGATTAATTCGCTTTATGGACAAAATCTTGTTTTACGCCGTTCCGGCGATGGGAGTACTAGGTCTCCTTTACACATTGGTCAAGTTTAACTGGGTATCGAAGCAGGATGCGGGCAATGACCGCATGAAAGAGATCAGCACCTATATTGCTGAAGGTGCCATGGCTTTTCTGAAAGCAGAATACAAAATATTAGGCTATTTCGTAGTGATTGTAGCTATTCTATTAGGTATCATGGGTTACTCCGATGCAAACAGTCACTGGAGCATCGCGCTTGCATTCGTACTGGGTGCTTTCTTTAGCGCATTGGCCGGTTTTATCGGTATGAAAGTGGCTACCAAAGCCAATGTTCGTACCGCACAGGCAGCCAGAACAAGTTTAAGCAAAGCTTTACAGGTTTCATTCACAGGAGGTTCTGTAATGGGTATGGGCGTTGCCGGTCTGGCTGTATTGGGACTGGGCAGCCTCTTCATCATATTGAAAATGGTTTTCGCGCCAACCGCTGCGGTTGACAGTGAAGAAATGAAAAGAGCCATCGAAGTATTAACCGGCTTCTCATTGGGTGCAGAAAGTATTGCCTTGTTTGCCCGTGTAGGTGGAGGTATCTATACCAAAGCTGCCGATGTGGGTGCCGACCTGGTTGGTAAAGTAGAAGCAGGTATCCCGGAAGATGATCCGCGTAACCCGGCTACCATTGCCGATAATGTGGGCGACAACGTAGGTGATGTGGCAGGCATGGGTGCAGATTTATTTGGAAGTTACGTTGCTACCGTACTGGCAACCATGGTATTAGGTCGTGAAGTAACAGGTGTTGGTGGTATTGCTTTGAACGATGGATATGCGGGATTGTCTCCTATCCTCTTGCCTATGCTGATTGCGGCCATGGGTATCCTGTTCTCTATCATTGGAACCTGGTTCGTTAAGGTATCTGATTCGGCAGGTTTAAGCACACAAAAAGTACAGAACGCATTGAACATGGGTAACTGGGGTTCGATTGTATTAACGGCAATCGCTTCTTATTTCCTGGTTACCTGGTTAATGCCGGAACATATGTTATTAAGGGGTTTTGATTTTACCCCGATGAGAATATTCGGTGCCATCATGGTGGGTCTTGCCGTTGGTACACTGATGAGCATGATCACCGAGTATTATACCGCAATGGGTAAACGCCCGGTGATGAGTATCATCCGTCAATCATCAACCGGTCATGCAACCAATATCATTGGCGGATTGGCCGTAGGTATGGAAAGTACTTTGTTGCCAATCCTGGTATTGGCCGCGGGTATTTATGGTTCTTATTATTGCGCCGGTTTATATGGTGTAGCCATTGCCGCTGCCGGTATGATGGCCACTACTGCCATGCAGCTCGCTATTGACGCTTTCGGTCCGATAGCCGATAACGCGGGCGGTATTGCCGAAATGAGTGAATTACCCAAAGAGGTTCGCGAAAAAACAGATATCCTGGATGCCGTAGGTAACACTACCGCAGCTACAGGTAAAGGTTTTGCCATTGCTTCCGCAGCATTAACTGCACTGGCTTTGTTTGCAGCTTTCGTAGGTATTGCAGGTATCGATGGAATCGATATTTACCATGCCGATGTACTGGCAGGTTTATTTGTGGGTGGAATGATCCCTTTCATATTCTCATCACTGGCCATCCGCGCTGTAGGAGAAGCCGCCATGGCCATGGTGGAAGAAGTTCGCCGCCAGTTCCGTACCATTCCGGGTATTATGGAAGGTACCGGTAAACCTGAATACGATAAATGCGTAGCCATCTCCACCGAAGCTTCCCTGAAGAAAATGATGTTGCCTGGTGCTATCGCTATCTTATCTCCCCTCATCATCGGTTTTATTTTCGGACCTGAAGTATTGGGTGGATTTTTAGCAGGTGCTACCGTAAGTGGTGTACTGATGGGAATGTTCCAGAACAATGCAGGTGGCGCCTGGGACAATGCCAAAAAATCATTCGAGAAAGGTGTTGAGATCAACGGTGAGATCTTCTATAAGAAATCAGAACCACACAAAGCATCCGTAACAGGTGATACCGTGGGTGATCCGTTTAAAGATACTTCCGGTCCTTCCATGAATATCCTGATCAAACTGATGTCGATCGTATCATTGGTAATTGCTCCAACCCTGGCACAACTGCATAAAGCAGATGCTAAGGGCAAACATGTGATCGAGCAGAAAATGGAAGTAAAAGTGATCAACAACGATTCTGCCCATGTAACCATGACAGTGGATACCAAACAGGATGGTTTCAAAAGCCTGATCGATGTGTTGAAAAAAGATGGTCTTGCCACAGATGGTAATCTTTCCATTGAATTGAAAGATGGAAAGTTCACGATCAACGGAAAAGAACAATCTGCCGAAACGCTGAAGAAATACGAAAGCTATATGAATGGCCAGAAAAACATCAGCATTAATCTTACTACGAAAGAAGAAAAGAAATAACAGCAAAGAGAAAATCACATGAATCCCGGTCAGAAAGGCCGGGATTTTTTGTTGCCAAAACTTTGCCGGTAAAATACAGTCGCTATTTTTAACATATGAAAAATGGCTACCTCCTCTTCGTCCTTCTTGCATTTGCTGCTTGTAACAATGGGGCCAGTTCTGGTGCAGCGGCCCCGGATACTTCTATTGTGATCTCAAACGATACCGTTCCGGAAACCAGGGCGACCGTTCAAAAGGGGCCTGTTGCTGAATACAGTGAACGGATCAATGACGAGCTGAACGATTGGAAATTTGCGGTCGCTATTTATGAGACCAAGCAAACATTTCATTTCTCAATGCGGATTCAATGCAAAGAGGCCAGGGTAAGCGATTCGCTCAAGATCCCCAACTTTGGGATACACCCTAAAATTGAGATCCATAAAGGCAAGGAACCCCTCTCATGTATCATTGGCTTCCTTGATAGTAAAAATCAATTCAAGGAATATAAAAAAGTCAGTTTTAAGGACGAGCAACTACATGTGAAAACGATCCAGGGTTATTATGTAGGGGCTTACAGAACCAGGGTTAAGTAGTCTTCTTGTCAATATTCTTTTTTTCACCGCAGAGTCGCGGAGAAGCAGAGGTTTCGCGGAGAATTACTAACTATTCATTAGCCGCAGAATCGAAGAGTTAGCCATTGCAGGTTTTATGACCAGCAACTTTTCGATCAACAACAAAGTAGAGAAAGAGTTGTTACTCACAACCCCATTCTTAATTACTAATTCCTAATTGCTAATTTTTAATTAGTAATTATCCCCATCCCTCTATTTTCCCGCTTAACAAAATTTTATTTTGAATCATACGAACCGGATCGTAAATTGCTTACGAATAAAATCGTAGCAATGGCAGCAGCAAAGCATATCAAACCTACCGAGAGTGAACTGGAGATCTTACGGGTGTTGTGGGACAAAGGCACCGCCACCGTACGCGATGTACACGAAATTCTAAGCGAGCACAAGGATGCCGGTTATACCACCACCCTCAAACTGATGCAGATCATGTTTGAGAAAGGCATTGTTAAGCGCGACGACAGTAATAAAACACATATTTACCGCGCCAATATTACACGCGAAAATACCCAGCAGCAGATCGTTGGTAAGATGATCAATTCGCTTTTCGGTGGGTCTTCTACCCAATTGGTGATGCAGGCACTGGGTAACCATGCACCCAATAAAGAAGAACTGGAAGAAATTCAAAAACTATTGGACAACCTGAAAAAACAGTAGCGTTATGCAGCACCTGTTTCAATCCAGCTTTCTGCAGGCATTGGGTTACGCCATTGCCAACAGCTTATGGCAGACCGCATTGGTATGGCTGATCTATATGAGTGCTTCGGGACTTTTACCGCTCCGTTCCGCTGCCAAATACCGGCTGGCCGTTGCTGCCCAGGTAACAGGGTTTCTCTGGTTTATTTTTACTTTTCAATTTTATTACCAGCAATACAATAATGCCTGGCAAACTGCCGGAACCACACAGGTTTCGCAGCAGGTGCAGCAGCTTGTTTCAACAAATACGGATCTCTATTCAAGACTGATTCACTGGATGGTAAAGGGCGAACAATTACTGCCTTATATCTCCATGGCATATTTGTTATTGATGCTCGTACTCTGTATACGCTGGATAATGGGTTATCGCCAAACACAACTCATTCGCAGCAATGGCCTGCAGAAAATGCCCGCCGAATGGCGCTTGTTTGTAAAAAAGATCGCAGCCCGGCTAAGCATTAAAAAAGAAGTGCGTATTTATTTATCGAATACCATCTCTTCTCCCCTTACGGTTGGTTTCTGGAAGCCGGTGATCCTGATCCCGGTGGCAAGTATCAACCATCTTTCAACGGACCAACTGGAAGCCGTATTGCTGCATGAACTGGCGCATATCAAACGCTTCGATTACCTGGTGAATATCATTTTATCCGTTGTAGAGATCAGTCTCTTCTTCAATCCGTTCACACAATTACTCAGCAAAGCCATCCACAAGGAAAGAGAGAACAGCTGCGATGATTGGGTGCTGCAATTCAAATACGATGCTTCCGTATATGCAGAAGCATTGTTACGGATAGCCTGTTTGCAAACCCTTCCCGCATTGGCCATGGCCGCTACCGGTGGTAAAAAGAACGAACTGCTGGTGCGTGTAAAACGCATGATTGATCAAAAGGAAAACCGTTTCAGTTACCGCAGGCAGTTACTGGCATTACTTATTATGACGGGCATTCTCAGTTCTATTGCCTGGCTAACACCCATGAAGCCGCATACTGAAAATACAGCAGTTACACAAAGCGGCTCCACTCCTGCACAGCAGTTGTTACAGAAGAAAAAACAAGCCGTTACCGAAGCTGCTCAGCCCATGGCGGTTTCTGTAGATAATCCGCTGTTTAATCCCGTATTCTTTTTGTCGAAACCATTGAAAGAAGAAATGCGTAAAAACATTGCGTCGGCACAGAAAGAAATAGAAGAAACCTTTGTTGGTACTGATGCAGAACATCCTGGTTTTGTAACCTCCTTTACGCCTGTTATCACAGATGCATTGGAACTGGCATCACGGGAAATAGGCAAACAACTGCCCGATTGGGATAAGAATATCGCCGCGATGGAACTGGCAAAAACAACCCTTAGCAATACACTTCGATCCGCAGATACTGCGATGGCCAATTTCAGTATGAAGAACAAGTTTAAGGAAGATATCAGCACCGCTTTGAAAAATATCGATGGAGAGATCACTAAAGCGAAACAGGATATGGATCGCTCGAAGAAAGATAATGTCTTGATCAACCAGGAAAAAACAAGACAGGAGATTGAGCAGGCGATCGGTGCCATTGACGAACTAAAGAAAATGGGATTCGATAAACTCATCATCAACTCGCTGCGCACATCCGAGAAAGCCATGAACGAGGTATTGCAACCACGCAAGCGTGTAAAAGCTCCTCCGGTTCTGAAGACAGAAGAAGCAATGGAAAAAATGCAGATCAGTGAACCGGCTATATTACCAAAGCAAAAGATGGATGATGAAGAAATAAAAGACACTCCGTCCGAAGATGTTATTACTGTTCCCTTTGCATTTACACCCAGACTGGTTTCTTTGGACGACAAAAAACGCATCAAAATAGATGCGGCTACTTTGATGAAACTCAAAGTACTTTTATGGAAACGCGCCAGCGAACTCGGCATCAGGATACAACCACCTGCCAAAAAAGATACCCCGGATAAGGCAGAAGAAAAACTGGTTATTTTTTTTCAGTAACCCTCCCTGTTTATCATTCTGTTTGGAAGTCTGGAGTTAGAAGTCTGGAGTTAGAAGTCTGGAGTTAGAAGTCTGGAGACTGGAGTAGGGTTATAGCATCTACAGGTAACCGAAAATTTCAACCATCCAACTCCAGTCTCCAGTCTCCAGTCTCCAGTCTCCAGTCTTTTAACTAACCTCCCTACCATAAATTGCGCGGACACCAATCACCATATTTATTACCGAGCAAAAATCCGATCAGTATTTCGTGCGTACCGCGGCTTACGGTATTAAGGCTGGAGGTTTGTACATCATAGGAGTAACCAATATTGATGTTACGGTTTATATTCAATCCCACCATTGCGGCAAAACCATCCTGGTAACGGTAAGAAGCGCCTGCCCAGATCAGGTCCTGGTACTGAAACTTTCCATTTACATCAAAGCCCAGCGGCAGCGGGCTGATGTAACGCAACAACATGGAAGGAAGAAAGCTCACATCATCCGATAACTGCATGCGGTAGCCAGCACTAACGAAAATATGCGGTAGTAATTTCCCGTTCTGCAGGTAAACCGTATTATCTGAAAAAGCGATCTGCTGCGGAATGATCTGCTGTGCGGCGATCCCTAAAAAATAATCCCTTGAATACAACCAGAGTCCGGCGCTGATATCGGGTTTGATCCGGTTAATGGAGCCACTACCCGCTACTGCCGGATCAACCGTAGTGGTTCCAAAATTCAGTTTGCTCGCATCCAGGCTCATATTGGTAATACCGGCAGAGATACCGGCGGATAAAGTAGTAGTGGGCGAAAGAGGTTGGTGATACGAATAGGTTCCATACATCGCAAAGCGATTCAATGGTCCTGTTTTATCATTCAGAATAGTAAAGCCGATACCCTGGTGCGGATCGGGCGAACTATAATCGCGCCAATACGCTTCTCCCCTCGGATTGGAACCATCGGCATGAAAGCTTGTGGCCGATTCACGGTCATAATCGCTTTTTTTCAAAGGGCCATGAAATGTTAAGTAAGTTGTAACCGGCGCATCCTGCAATCCCACCCATTGCAGGCGGTGACTGGCTTTTACATCCCAGTAGTTCTCAATGCCCGCCACTGCTGGATTGATGATGTAATTGTTCATGATATACTGGGTATAATACGGGCGCTGTTGTGCATGCAGAAATGAACAAAACAAAAAACTAACCCCCAATACGAACTTCCTTACACTCATACGCTACTTTATAATCGTTACCGAACCGGTAATAATGGCCCGGTTATTTTTTGGATTAATTACATAATAATACGTTCCGATAGGTAATGGCTGTCCTTTATAATTACCATCCCAATCTTTATCATACCCAACAGAATGGAACACCAATTGTCCATACCTGTTAAACACTTCAATCACCGCACCGGGATAACTTTCCAGGTATTTGATCCGCCATGTATCGTTAATGCCATCTCCATTTGGAGAAAAGGCATTGGGCACTTCTGGAGAACGCAGCACCTGTATAAAGATAGTATCTGATACGGAACAGCCGCCATCGCCTGTAAGAATTAGTTTATAGGTGATGTCGTCAACAGGAATGCAGACAGGTTTTGCTGCCGTATCGCTGCTTAAATAGGTTGCGGGCAACCATTGGTAGGAAAGTCCGCCCCCATACACAAACTTTGGCTTGACCGTGGTTTGCCCCCCTTCCAGCACTTTAATGGTAGGCCCCAATACCAGTATCGGGTAAGGATAAACGACCACCTGCCTGGATGCCGTATCACTCACGCAACCTTGCCCGTTAAAGAAATAATAGCTGATTGCAAAGGTTCCTGAATCAGTGAATTTCTTAACCGGGTTTTGCAAAGTTGAGTTACTACCATTGGCCAGGTTCCATACCCAGGAAACGGGGTTACTGGTCTTACCATCACCCATGTCTTTGAACCGGATGCTATCACCGATACAAACAGCCACAGGTGTTGCGGTAAAATCAGCTTTGGGTTGTGGATAGATGGTGGTGAGCGATTGTGTCAGTGAATCAATGCAGCCTTCCTTCGAAGTGATCTTTAATTTGATGGCATAAGGTCCCAGCGCCATAAAACGGTGTACGGGATCTTTGAATGTGGAGGCGGAAGGATCATTGGGATCATTGAAATTCCATAGATAACTGAATAAGGATTCAGATCCGTCATCTATCGAAGACTGGCTGGTGAAAGCTCCTTTTCCATCCGGTAAACAGATCGACGGAAGGCTGAATGCCGGCTTGGGAAGAAAATTAACCTTAAGCGGTTGAACATTTACCGTACTCTTACAGCCACTATCCGTCATTACCTGCAGACTCACATTATAGGTTTTAGCCACACTGAACTGTCTTTTATAATCTGCGCCGTTTGTTCTGGTAACGGTTGCTGTTCCATCGTCATAATTCCAGATGCGTTGCGAAATATTGCTAAAGTTAGCCACAGAACTATCTGAGAAAAGCAGATCGTTCTTTTCACAAAGCGGGCTGCTCACCCCCCATTTAGCCACAGGAGATGGCCATACCGTAATATTTTTCGTAAGAGAATCAACACAACCGATAGTTGAGGTATAGGTAAACTTAACAGGATAGGTTCCGGAAACAACTGATTGTGGTGTATACAAACCCGTTGCACTTACACCCGTACCGGTGTACGCAAAACTTCCTGCCACACGATTATCATAAGTTGCCTGTGTGATCTGCCGGGCAAGTGCTTCATTACAAATACCTGGAATGGTTGAGAAATTTACTTTCGGGCTTGCGTTAACAGTAATCGTTTGTGTAATTGGTTTGCTGCAGGAAGCCGCATTACCCGAATACGCCCGCAATGTTATTGAATATAATTTTGTGGCAGGAGACGGAAAATCAGGATAACGAAAAGAGTATAGCTTACCAATGAATGGGTTTTCATCTGTTGTTTTCTGGGTAAGGTCATTGGCATCCCAGAATATTTCCAGGCGGGTAACATTACCAAAATCTACGGTAGACAGATTCTTGATGCGTACAGAATCATTGGCGCAGAGTTTGGCCGGTTGCTGCACCTCGAACAATGGATCCGGGTTGGCGCCGTTTACCGTAAAATCTTTTGTTAAAGAAGCCGCACAACCATTAGAGCTGACTGTGAGGGATACTTTATAATTTCCTTTGTCGTTGTATTTTACCGCCGGATTTTTACTGTTAGTGGCAGCGCCGGGAACGGTAGGTGCAGGTGTAAAAGGCGGTGTTGCCGCATTAAAGTTCCAGAGATATACAAAATTGGTAGATCCATCGGCAATCCGTGTGGTATCGGTAAACTGGGCACTGGCATCATTCAGACAAACTTCCGGGATCACAAATCCGGGTTCGGGCAGGGCATTCACTTTAAACTGGGGACTGATGCGGAATGTATCACTCTTACAACCGGTTGACGACTCTACTACCATTTTTACATCCTTTACCCCGAAACTGCTATAGGATTGTACCTGCGCTGCATTGGTTGTATTGGTAACTGCACCTGATCCGTTATCCAGATCCCAGGTCCATTTGGCAATGGTTCCTGTTTGAATAGTGGATGCGTCTGTGAAACTGATATTACTATTTACGCAGGTAATTGCGGGAACAGTGAAAGCGGCAATGGGTTTGGTTGATAACTTAACGGTCTTCACTACTTCATTTGATACACAACCAATTTCAGATATCACTTTGAGTTTAATATCATAACTGCCCGTGCCAGCAGAACTATATAGTTTAGGCGCAATAGATGAAGTATTGATATCGGATGTTGTTCCATCGCCAAAATTCCAGATCCATCTTACCAATGTACTGTTACTGCCAGAGCTTTGGTCTGTCAGCACTGCAGAATCAGTAACACAGCCCAATTGCGTTATCAAGAAATCTGCTTTCGGAGGATCATACACGGTAACCGGGAAGGCATAAACCTGATCGGTACTGCCGCAACCATCGGGTGTAGCAGAAGTAGTATATAGTTTAATGGTATCCCGTAATGCGGCTGTATTACTTCGGGTAAACGTATAAGAAGTTTGTGTACTGAAATAATTAAGGGTCTGCCCGTTTTTAGTTACCAAACTATCGGGTGAAGGGCTTGTAACCGGGCCGATAGAACTATTAGGCGACATATTAGGAGCCCCGGAGAAATCCCATTTAAGTGTGGTGGGTTGAAAACTTAATGGCACCGAAAATTGTATAGGCTCGTTGGAGCAGGTTACAGCCGAATCAATTCTGTTGTATGCATTTTGGAAAGTGGCTACTGGCGTGAAATCCCGGATATTGGTACCGGCATTGTAGCCATAACTCTCTACATTTCCCATACCGTAAGCAACGGCAATAAATCCTTCATCGGCTTTGATATTATGGCTTGGATTCGTAAGTGTGGAAGCTGTTACATTTTCCTGTAAATAAGAATATCCGGAAGTTCCGATTGGAACCCATGTACCTAAAGGTGCCGCGTTATCTATTTTTAAACTGCCTTGACTGGCAGTTCTCATAATGATATTCAGGTAATGTACAATGATGTTTGTATTAGGTGGTGTCAGGTTATTCCTTGCAGAAACAACCGTTACATTGCTAATCGTTTGTTCGAGGGGATTTAATGTAACAATTTCAGGATCTCCCGGGTATGGACAATTGCTGCAATTAGCCGGGTTCCTGGTATCGCAGGTTTGCGATGTCATATATTCTATTACCTGAATTGGCAAATCGGCAACAATCTGATTGGCAATCGAATTTTTGAATTCATAATACTGGTTGTTTATCAAAGTAGCGCTACTTAACAAACTGCCATTCAACGTAACCTTAGTAGCCGGGTCTTTAACGATGATCCTGAAAATATCGTATAACCGGTTAGCAAAAGGAGCAGTCAAAAAGTTCTTGCCCCAGGATGTAATGGGAAATAACTGCTGGTAAAGATTATCCCCCCCGCTGGCTCCGGTACAATCAAAAGACGTCCAGGTACTTCCTGAATAAACAGAAACCGGCTTACATCCACTACCGGAGGCAGAAATACTTTTAATAGTAGAGCCCGTTAAGTCAGTAAAGGATTGGTATTGATAAACATCGCCCTTATTTAACGTAACCGTAAAAGCCACGTTGGCTGGCTTTGTATTATTTACGCTGGCAGCTATGGGTTTTATTTCAACCAGGGTATTGTCTTCTACCCCAACTACTGTAATTTGACTTTTGGCAGTATTTTGGGCATTAACTGACTGCTTATATGACAAAGCAATGTATTCTTTACCCAAAACATTCGTTGGCAACACAAGCGTTGACCCGGAGCGTGCCGCATTTAAAATGTGTGCATATACAACAATGGGCTTAACTGAAATAACATGTATGGCTTTCCCAACATTGATACCATCTGATTGCGAATTAAGCACGTTATAGGTAGTGGGAGAAATCTGTATCGTTGTGGCCTGGTTAGCAGTTACGGTAAAAGGAATAATCATTCCAGCCAACTCAACCTGCCCAGTTGTGTTCACATCAGAAGAAATATAGAGTGCCATTCTGGAAATGGTACCATCTATATGGCCAGCATAAGGTACCCAAAAATCTGTACCCTTATTAGAAAAGTCCTGCCCTTCAGCAAGCACAGATCCAAATAACCATAAGAACGAAAGCAAAAACCGGGTCTTCTTCATTGGGGGTCAATCGGGGTTATTTCCTGCGTAACGCATTGATTAATACGCAAGCACTAAAATTAAGGCTTCTGGGAACAATAGCTGCTTTAAAGAGTGCTTAAATCGGTAAAATGTTGTCCTTGAGCAGACTTATTGTTTCGGGCCCGCAATTGAACAAAAGATCCAGGATGGAAAGGTCTGGCTGAAATCCGATCCGATCCTCAAACACCTGGGTATAGCGAAAGCCTATGGATTGCTTTCCCTGGTTTTTGGGAAGGAAGAAATTCCGCCGGTCGGTTACCTCATCCGGGTATGCTTTCAGGTAAGTATCGGTCAAAGAAATAGTGCCTGAAAATTTCAATACCTGTTTCAGCCAGCTAAGAATGGCCAGGTTCTGGTCAAGTAAAAAGGTCTCTTTTTTTTGCAGCAATTGCCAAACCCCATCCCGGTAAAATTCAAAGAATGGCGAGCGGCTGTAACAGGACTCGATGGTACGCCAATGTTGTACCCGCCAGTTGGCCGAATGGCTGATCCGCACCTCTTTCATCAGCTCTTTTTGCCCCCTGCCTTTTTCCAGCGGAACCGACAAATTCACCACTCCATTGCTACCCGCAATCACACAACGGTTACGAAAACTCATTTTCTGGTAGCTTTCATATTGTTCAATTTCTATATCCGAAAACTGAAACAAAATTTTTATATAATTAATTGTTCCAAAATATTGAATATCAACTATTAATTGACCTATATTTTCCTCTTTTTTATGCGAACTCATTACTTGTATTATTGAAGGTAAATAAGCACTTTAAAGTGCTTTATTTAGTTTTATTAAATTTCATAACAACTTGATAATTATATAATTATATAATTTTTTACTAGCTACTAAAATTAGTATTTATTTTGTTCTAATATATCCCCTGAAAACCTAATTTATTTAGTAACGAATATAAGTTAATTCTTCCGATCAAATCTTGGAAATCCGCCAGTCTCTCCTATTTTGCAAACAAATCACCCATCTTGAAACAAGCCCTCCTGTTTGCCCTTATTTTGCTGATTATGGCCTCCTGTACAAAACCACAGGGCTTCGATTACCGGGATATAAAAAATGTAAAAATTGAAAGTGTGGGGTACGACAAAACAGCCCTGTCCATGGACCTGGTTTATTACAACCCAAACGGGTTTGGGGTGGACCTCAAAAAAGTGGATTGTGATGTGTATGTAGACAATAACTACCTCGGCAAATTTCAACTGGATACGCTGATGCATATCCCCCGCAGGGCGGAATTCAATCTCCCATCCCGCATCCTGGTTGACATGAAAACGCTGCTCAAAAACAGCCTTACCATGTTATTCAACAAAGAAGTGCTGATCAATGTAAAAGGAACCACCCGGGTGGGCAAGGCAGGTTTCTTCACCACCGTGCCGTTTAGTTATGAAGCCAGGCATAAGCTGGATCTCTTTTGAATGATGAATATTGAACAAGGAACGCTGAATGATGAAGTAACTATTCACTTCATCATTCAGCGTTCCTTGTTCAATATTCGATATTAATTAATGGGTTGCACATGACACGGCTTCCCTTTCTGCGGGCCGCCGCCGTCTTCTGCGCGTTTGCAGATGGGGGGTAATTTCTGGTAGGCTTCGGGTTCGGCTTTATCGCTGTCTGCGTCAAAACCGGCATTGTTCAGGGCCGCTTTAATGGCAGCGGCGTTGGTACGGTCGGGCAGGAACTGCACCTTGATCTCCCCCTGCAGCAGGTTGATCTTCCAGACCATCATGCCGCTCTCCATATTGGCCTTGTTCTCCATCAGCAGGTATTTATCCAGCTTTTCCTTGCACTCCCAGCATTTCAGGTTGGCCGATTTAATGGTTACCCATTCGGGCTTGGGCTGCTGTGCCTGGGCGGCATAACCACCTGCCATGAGCAGTACAAGCGATACAAGTATTCTTTTCATATTGAAGGATTTTCTTTCGAAGGTCAAATACCCTGCCAGTTGGCCGGATCATTGCGCCATTGCAGTAACAGTTGTTCCGTATCGGCCGACACTTGTCCTTTTTCAACCGCCAGGCTGATCAGGTTGGTATAATTGGTCAGGGAACGGTAAGGTACTTTGGCGTCCGCAAACGCTTTATCCGCATGTGCAAACCCATAAGTGAAGATCGAAACCATCCCTACCACTTCCACACCGGCATTGCGTAATACATCCACCACCTGCAAACTGCTTTTGCCGGTAGAGATCAGGTCCTCTATTACCAATACCCGTTGTCCGGGTGTATAATAACCCTCGATCTGGTTACCCAATCCGTGTTCCTTGGGTTTGGGTCGTACATAGATATACGGCAGCTTTAACTGATCCGCAGCCATGGCCCCCCAGGGAATACCAGCCGTAGCCACACCCGCCAACACTTCCGCTGCGGGAAAATGCTCAAACACTACATTGCACAATTCGCTTTTAATAAAGTCGCGTACAAAAGGAAATGACAAGACCCTGCGGTTATCACAATAGATCGGGCTTTTCCAGCCACTGGCCCAGGTAAAGGGTTGATCGGGACTCAATTTTACCGCTGCAACCTGCAACAGTTTCTCGGCAACGGCTTTCTCGTTTGTCATGCAGCGAATGTAAGATAATTAGGGAATTTTGAAACCTGGCTATCATGGGGGAGCTGACTCATTTTGAAGATTTTACCGCTAGGGCGCAAAGGCTCGCAAGGATTCTTTTCAACAAATTACTTCGCGAACCTTTGCGCCCTAGCGCCTTCGCGGTAAAAACATTGGCATTTCTCATTCCACAAAAAATTGAATTGCTCCCCCATCACCCAGGTTTGGGAAATTGGAAAATTGTATTCACATTTGATCCATAATGACGAAGACAAAAATTATCGCCGGCGGCGGATTGGTATTGAATGATCTGGGGGAATTACTGATGATCTTCCGGCGCGGTAAATGGGATCTACCCAAGGGAAAGCTAGACGAGGGCGAAACCATTGAGGAATGCGCCGTTCGGGAAGTGATGGAAGAAACCGGTTTACACGATGTGGAGCGCGGAGAACTGATCAGCATTGGTTACCATGAATATTTTGACACCTGGCTGAAAGAAGAAGTGATCAAAGAAACCCATTGGTTTGCCATGCGGGTTCGCGGAACACAAATGGTAACACCACAAACCGAAGAAGATATTACCGAAATCAAGTGGGTAAAGGATGAAGCACTTATCTTGTGTTTGCAAAATAGTTATGATAATGTGGTGGACGTGATTAAAAAGGCGGAACTAATACCTTAATCAATAAAATTAATCACGCCACAGATTCACGGATTTTTCTGTGTTAATCTGTGAATCTGTGGCGAAAAAAACAACCATGAAATACACGCTATTACTTACCGCATTCGTCTTCACCCAATTATTCGCCTCCGCTCAATCCACTCCTATCTTCAACGGCAAAGACCTCAGCAACTGGACCATCAATGGTACCGAAAAATGGTATGTGGCTGATGGGGAATTGGTCTGTGAGAGTGGTCCTGACAAACAATACGGTTATCTATCCACCAAAAAATCATACAAGAATTTTATTCTCACACTCGAATTCAAGCAGGAGGCCAATGGCAACAGCGGTGTGTTCTTCCGTTCTTCTATTGAAGGCGTAAAGATCAGTGGCTGGCAGTGCGAAGTAGCGCCACAGGGCAGATTTACGGCCGGCATTTATGAATCGTATGGCCGTGGCTGGCTCATCAAACCCAAACCGGAAGATGAGCAATGGCTCAAAATGGGCGAATGGAATACGATGAAATTAATGGTGAATAGAGACGAAGTAAAAACCTTTCTCAACGGACATCCCATGGTTGAACTGAAAGATGAAAAGATCGGGAAAGGCGAAGGCTTTATCGCGCTACAGATCCACGATGGCGGCGGGATAAAAGTGAAATGGCGGAACCTGATGATAGAGGAATTGAAATAGTCAACGGACGACGGTCCATAGGCTATGGTCTGTTGTCCGTCGTCTATCGACTATTCCTCAATATCGCTACCGTTAACCTGCTTACACAAACCAGTTTTTCCTGTTCGTCATGAATTTTGATTTCCCATACATGTGAACTGGTACCAAGGTGTATGGGTGTTGCTGTACCGGTTACAAACCCATTCCGGGCACTGCGGATATGGTTGGCATTGATTTCCTGCCCTACACAAATAAAATTTTCAGTATCGATTACCAATGCGGATCCAACACTGCCCAATGTTTCGGCCAGTGTTACGGAAGCACCGCCATGCAGTAATCCATAAGGTTGTTTGGTACGATGATCTACCGGCATAGTGGCCCGCAGATAATTTTCGCCAAGCTCAGAGAAACGGATACCGAGATGGTCGCCCATGGTGTCTTTACCCAAATGGGCAAAATCGTTTAGGGTAAGGTCTTTCTTAAACCAGATAGACATGGGCTGATTATGATAATGAAGAACGCAAAGAGTGATTCACCGCTTCCGGTAAAAAAGGCGACGCGTCTCCGCCATTCCGGATGATATCCCTTACAATGGTTGATGCCACTGAAGTATACTTGGGTTCGCCCGTTAAGAAAATGGTTTCGATATGCGGATCCAGTGTGCGGTTGGCATCGGCAATGGTTTTCTCGTATTCAAAATCGCTTACATAACGGATCCCACGAAGGATAAAATTGGCATTGATGAGACGGCAGTAATTAACTGTAAGACCATCATACACCACGCTTTCTACTTTTGGTTCGTCTTTATAAATTTCCTTGAACCACTGCATCCGCTGCTCCGCGCTGAACATGGGACTTTTGGATGAGTTGATCCCGATACCTACATATACCTTGTCAAACAGCGGCAGGGCACGGTTAATGATATCGATATGTCCCAGGGTTACCGGGTCAAAAGTTCCGGGGAAAAGGCAGATTCTTGATTGCATAAACACAGTTTCGAAGTGGCAAAATACGAAGTACAAGCTAAGGAACAATAATTCAACAAACCCCGGTATTGACGAGTTTAATTTACCGTGAAGAAACAAGAACACCAAGATTCGCTAAGTAAGTTGTTCAAAAAAACCTTGCGCTCCATTGCGACCTTGCGCCCTCGCGGTTAAAAAATTTCAAAAAAAGGTCACATTACCAACGCGCATACTTATTTATCTTCCCTGTCAACCAGTAAATACAAAACGGCCATTCTTACCGCAACCCCATTCTCCACCTGGTTCAGGATAATGGAATAAGGCCCGTCGGCCACATCGCTGTCCAGCTCCACACCACGGTTAATAGGTCCCGGGTGCATGATCACAATTTCTTTGCCCAGGCTTTCCAATAACCGGCGGTTAATACCATAGGCAAGGTTGTATTCGCGCAGCGATGAGAACAGGGGCTGGTTCTGGCGCTCCAATTGTATGCGAAGCACATTGGCCACATCGCACCATTGCAGGGCTTTTTTGAGGTTGTATTCCACTTTTACGCCCAATGCTTCACTGATGTATTTGGGAATAAGTGTTGGGGGCCCGGCCACCATTACTTCCGCACCCATTTTTTTCAGCAGGTACATATTGCTCAATGCCACCCGGCTGTGCATGATATCGCCGATGATGGCCACTTTCAATCCTTCAAGCTTACCCAGTTTTTCCTGCATGGAATAGGCATCCAGTAAAGCTTGCGTTGGATGTTCATTAATTCCATCACCCGCGTTTACAATGGCGGCGGGAATATGTTTGGCTAGAAAATGCGGTGCGCCGGAAGCGCTGTGGCGCATTACCACCATATCCACTTTCATGCTCAGGATATTGTTCACCGTATCCAGCAGGGTTTCGCCTTTGGCGGAAGAGGAACTGCTGGCCGCAAAATTCAATACATCCGCCGAAAGCCTGCGTTCCGCCAGTTCAAACGACATACGCGTACGGGTTGAATTCTCATAAAAGAGATTCACAATCGTTACATCCCGCAGGGAAGGAACTTTCTTAACCGGCCTCTGTAAAACTTCTTTGAATTGCTGTGCAGTGGAGAGAATTAACTGAATATCTTCTCTGTTGAGATCCTTGATACCAAGAAGATGTTTGGTAGATAGTTTCATTAAAAATCAAAGATAATGTATTGGGTGGATATGTTGCAAATTTGGTTGTGGTTCTGGTTGCAGGTTTCTGGTTACAGGTTTTATTTATTAACTTATTTACTCGATTAATATAACTGGTAACTGGTAACTGTCAACCAACAACCTTTTCAAATCAAAACCACTTCATCCACCGCATCCTTCTCCTTCCAGTTTACTTTTACTTTCTGTGAGATGATCGTGTCGATCACTTTCCCCGCATAATCAGGCTGAATAGGCAATTCGCGGCTGAACCTACGGTCGATCAGTACACAGAGCGATACCTTGGCGGGACGGCCAAAATCAAGTAAAGCATCCAGCGCCGCGCGGATGGTGCGGCCCGTGTAGAGTACATCATCTATCAATACCACATTCTTCTCGGTAATACTAAAAGGAATATCTGTATGGTTGGCTATGTGCAGGCTTTTACGAACATCATCACGGTAAAACGTAATGTCCAGTTTGCCGTATCGGATCAGCTCAGGCTGTACAATGGTTTTGAGTTCGGAAACGATACGGTCGCTCAGGAACACACCTCGTGGCTGTAAACCAATGATCACGGTATTGGCGAGTTGCAGGTTGTTCTCCAGGATCTGGTGTGCCAGTCTTTTTACGGTCAATGCCAGTTGTTGCTCGGATAGTATCGTCTTCAAAACCGAATTTTTGATAAAAATAAACGCTTTCTGTCATACCCGGCATGAATAATTCAGCCGGTTCGGTTTAATTTGCCCGCCAAATGCTAAGGCTCAGTTCCATATCGCTTACACAGTTCCGCAATTATGTGCAGCAACGCTTTGCATTCACCGAAAGGATCGTGGGCATCTGCGGTAGCAATGGCAGCGGAAAAACCAACTTGCTGGATGCCGTGTATTACCTGAGTTTTTCGAAAAGCTATTTTTCAAGACCAGATAGCCAGAATGTGCATCATGGACTGTCGGGTATGCGCATCGAAGGCAATTACGAACTCAACAACGAAGCTCAACACCTTGTTTGCATACTGCGTGAGAACAACCGGAAGGAACTGGTGCTGAATGAAGAAGCTTATAAGAAATTCTCTGATCATATCGGTAAGCTACCCTGTGTAATGATCGCCCCTGACGATGTGGTATTGGTAACCGGTGGCAGTGAGGAAAGAAGAATATTTGTAGATACCCTGCTGTCGCAGATCAACAAAGAATATCTTTTACAACTGATCGATTACACCCGTTTGTTACAACAGCGTAACAGCTTATTAAAACAATCTGCTGAATCCGGTAATATGGATGAGGCTTTGCTGCAAATTCTGGATGAACAACTTTGTAAAAAAGGAAATTATTTATTTGAAGAGAGGAAGAAATTCCTCCACAGCTTTCTTCCCCTGGTAACCGCTATTTATACACGTATTGCCGGCAAAGACGATGGCTTAGTACTTCGGTATGAAAGCCAGCTTTTGCAAAACGGGTTTGCCGAATTACTAACCCTTTCAAGGCCGAAAGACCTGGCCCTGCAAAGAACCAGCACCGGTATTCACCGCGATGACCTTCTTTTTTTTATGGAGCAGGCGCCTTTCAAAATCGAAGCCTCGCAGGGACAACGAAAGAGTTTATTATTTGCTTTAAAATTGGCTGAATGGCAGGTATTGAAAGAACAAAAAGGCTTCACCCCTATTTTATTACTGGACGATGTGTTTGAGAAACTGGACGAACAAAGAATGTTTCAACTGCTGCACTGGGTTTGTACGGAAAGCGATGGGCAGGTGTTGATAACAGATACCCATGCGGAGCGGCTCCGGGTGAATTTGAGTGCAATTGAGGTTACGTATCAACTCATTGAGTTAATTAATAATTAAAAATTAGCAATTAGTAATTAACCTCTTGCGTTATTAATCTTCTCTGTGAAACTCCTAATCTTCGTGTCTCTGTGGTGAAAAAAGATTGAAGCGAAGGCTTTACCACAGAGACACGGAGATTGGGAGTTTCACAGAGGATGTCTATCATTTTAATCTCCTTTAACTTGTTGGCGGAGTTATTCTAAACTTATCTCAACGCGAAATGCGACCCATCGCGGCGGGCAATACCATGTAAGGATTTTTATTCTCTATTGACATGCGTTTGAAATCATATATGACCAGCGCCACTGCTTATTAATCCCAGCTTTTAAGCTGGGGTTAGATAAATAATTCCGCCCATGGGTTATCTTTTAATAACACAACAGCTTAATTACTAATTGCTAATTTTTAATTTTTAATTCTTAATTTTTAATTTCTACTTTCACCGCATGTCAGAGTTTCATATTGGTGCTGCGATCAAAGGGTTCCTGCACAAGAGCCACCTGAAGAATGGGATCCGTGCCGTGCAGATAGAAGAGATCTGGGAACAGCTCATGGGTAAAACCATTGCCAAGTACACCGATAAGATCCAGATCATTAACCAGAAATTATTCATCCATACCGCGGTAGGGCCTTTGAAGAATGAACTGATGTACCAGAAACAACAGATCATCGACAGGGTGAATGAAGCGTTTGGGGAGAAAGTGATCAGTGAAGTGATTATTCAATGACGGTTACTTCAGCTTCACACGCGGATCTACCACACCATACAAAATATCGGCGAGTATATTCACGATAATAAAAAAGGCAGCCGTAACAAGAACACTTCCCATCACTACGGGGAAATCTAATTTCTCTAACGCATCTACCGTTACTTTACCGATGCCCTTCCATCCAAAAATATATTCCACGAAAAAAGCGCCGGCCAGTAATTCTGCGAACCACCCGGTGATGGCAGTGATCACAGGATTCAGTGCATTGCGCAAAGCATGGCGGAATACTACTACTCTCCTGCTTAAGCCTTTTGCATAAGCGGTACGGATATAATCCTGGTCAAGCACATCCAACATGGAACTTCGTGTTAACTGCGTAATGATCGCGAGCGGACGGATACCCAATGTAATAGCCGGAAGGATTAAATTTTTCAACTGCAACTCTTTTCCGTTAAACGGATCAATATCGAACAAACTACCCGTCATATGCAGACCGGTATACTTACTCAATACAAATCCAAACAGGTAAGCGAGTACAATGCCCATAAAAAAAGAAGGCGCGGAAATACCGAGTACACTGGCAAATACAGAAGAAGTATCCATCCAGGTATTTTGTTTTACGGCGGCGAGTATCCCTAATAAAATGCCTATAACTGTTGCAATGCACATGGCGGCCAATGCCAGTATCAGTGTACCGGGCAAGGCTTCGAGTAATACATCGCCCACATCTTTTTTGGTTTGATAGGAACGCCGCAGGTACGGAACTTTGATGCCGAATTTATTTTCTCCCCCGATAAAAAAACCTTTGAGTTGTTTTTTGGCAATCTCTTCTTTGGAATGAACGGCGATGGGCGACACATCATTCAGGTACAGGACAAATTGTTTCCATTTGGGTTGATCCAATGCCAGTTCCTTGCGGATATTTTTAATCGTGGTGCTATCGCCCGCCTGTCCCAAAACCAATCTTGCGGGGTCGCCAAATCCCTGGAACAGGAAGAATACAACTACCACCACACCTGCCAGTACCAGCAGTCCGTAACCCATTTTTTTTGCAAGGAAGCTGAGCATCGTTGGCTGAATGATTAAGGTAGTTGGTTAAGTTCTTTTACAATGATTGCTTCTTTTGTGTAACTGTATTTAGCCAGAACGGTCGCGCCTTGCATAATAAAATAAGTAGGCGTAACACGGGCCGCTGTTTTTAACACGGTCGCGTCGCATTTTGCAATAGGGGTGTTTGGGAAAAGGGCTACAGACTTATCCGCATCGGCAGTTACCAGCAATACAGGCAGGTTTTTCTTTTTCGCCACATCCGTTATGTGCGCATAGCTTTCCGCCCATTCGCTGTAATGATCCATGTCTTTGGCCAGGATCATCAGGTATTTTCCGGTTTGCTCAAACACCGCCTGCGTGGTATCGGTTCCGCTCAATGTTTGTAAAGAGAAGTCGAGAATTTTAGGTTGTAGACCATTTCCTTTTTTTACGAGTTTGTCTTTTCGGTCCACATACTCGTAAGTAGAATCAAAATCAGCCGGAAAATGCAGCTGGTCAAACGCCAGTAGTTTTCCATTCTTTTTATAGGTGAATACGATCGAAAAACTATCCGGAATGGCTCCTTCCGGTGTTTTCATCTGTTCAAGCAGGTTATTGCCTTTTTTGTAAGGCAGGCAATCCACAAAAGGAAGGTTTTTGAGTACATAGAATTGCCCGGCTGCGGTGGTTACCATTGCAATCAGCAATACAACAACAGCCGCGAAGGGTTTTACTACCGGCTTGATGCGTTTGGCGGTAACGAATAACACCAGGATCAATACCAGTAAAAAAAGGTCTTTCCCAAAAGATTGTGCCGGTGTTAAAGGCAAACAATCACCAAAGCAACCGCAGGTTTTGATCTTGCCTGAAAAAAGCGCATAGCCGGTTAAGAAGCTAAAGAAAATGATCAGCAGTAACAATAACCAGCTGAACAGCTTCATACGCCAGCCGATAATAACTGCCACGCCTGCCACAATCTCGAACAGATTCATCAGCATGGCAAACAGGAGGGTATAATCATTCAGAAAATGCCAGCCCCATACTTCAAAAAACTCCTGCATCTTATAACTTAGTCCGAGCGGGTCATTGGCTTTTACCAACCCGGAAAAAATAAACAGGAGTCCTACGATCCAGCGAATGATAAGGAGGAAATTTTTCATTGCATTAAAAGCTGTTTGAGTTAATTAATACGAATTGTTTACACCTCTGCGAAAGCTCCCTGTTCTCTGCGGCTCTGCGGTGAATTGCGGTTTACATTCACCGCAGAGCCGCAGCGTTGCCGGAGTTTTCGCAGAGAAACATAAGACTTAATGAATTAAAAACAATTAACTCAAGCAGCCTCTTAGTGTTTGCCTTCTTCGATCAGGATCAATGCGAAAACAGCGTAGTTAATAATATCAACATAATTGGCATCGATCCCTTCGCTGATCAGGGTCCTGCCATCATTGTTCAGGATCTGCTTGATGCGCATCAGTTTCATCAGGATCAGGTCCGCAAAACTTTCCTGGCTCATTTCGCGCCAGGCTTCGCCATAATCATGGTTCTTATCGAGCATGGTATTCTTAGCGAATTCAACGGCTTTGTGATATAAGCCATCTACCTGTTCTACCGGCAGTTCTTCTACCTGCGGATTTCCCAGTTCCAGCTGCATCAGACCGATTACGGCATAGTTAAGGATGCCCTTGAACTCAGAAGGGATATCGTCTCCTATTTTCTGCGTATTCAGATCCTGTATGGTACGGATGCGAAGGGCTTTGATAAAGATCTGGTCCACCACCGAAATGGTCCGCAATACCCGCCATGCGGTACCGTAATCCTTTGTTTTCTTGATAAAAATATCCCGGCCCTGCTCAACCGCCTGGTCATACTGTGTATTTGTTTGCGCCATTTTAACTGGATGCTTTAGTCACTTTGGTAATATCTTTGACGTGAATGCAAGATAATTGAATACCGAGTATGTTCACACTAAATTGTAAGGGAAGATTGGTAACGATAGATGCACCCATTGTGATGGGTATCATCAATGCCACGCCCGACTCTTTTTACAGCGATAGCCGGCAGTTATCCGTTAGCGATGCGCTGCAAACAGCTGAGAAAATGCTGACGGAAGGTGCAACGATACTGGATATTGGCGGACAAAGCACCCGCCCCGGAAGCAGGGCCCTTACCGCAGCGGAAGAATTGCAAAGGGTATTGCCCGTGATAGAAGCCATTCAGAAAACATTTCCCGGAGTATTGCTTTCAATAGATACCTATCATGCGCAAGTGGCCAGTGAATCCGTATTGCATGGCGCTTCCATTGTAAATGATATTGGTGGCGGACAATTTGATGAAGCCATGCTGCATACAGTGGCATCGCTGAAAGTGCCTTATGTATGCATGCATGTAAAAGGAACACACGGAACCATGCATACCGATCCGCATTATGCGGATATAACAAGAGAGGTATTGGATTATTTTATTGAACGAAAAGCCAGCTGTGAAAAAGCGGGGATTACTGATCTGATCATTGATCCGGGTTTCGGTTTCAGTAAAACCATTGCGCATAATTTTGAACTGCTGAAAAAACTGGAAGTCTTCTCCATCCTTCGAAAACCATTGCTGCTGGGCGTTTCCAGGAAATCCACTATTTATAAAACACTGGGCATTACAACAGAAGAAGCCCTGAACGGAACGACCGTTCTGAATACGGCCGGCCTGTTAAAAGGCGCGTCTATCTTACGTGTGCATGATGTGAAAGAAGCCGTGGAAGCCATTAAACTTGTTTCGCACCTGGTATAAAATACGATCAATCTGTTTTGCTGTTACGGTTCCTCTGTGTACCTCAGTGTTCCCTGTATCTCTGTGTTGAAAAAATAAAATCATATTTATAGCATGATTTTTTTTCAACACAGAGATACAGAGATTGGGAGTTACACAGAGAATACGATCAACAAAAAGGTTCCGTTCCGCAATTGCGGAACGGAACCTTTTTGTTGATCGTATGATTGATACGTTTATTAGTGTTTAGGCTGCTGCTGAGGCATATTTGGCATCGGCGGCATTTGAGGTTGTGGTGCCGGAGGCGGAGGTGTTGTTATATCCAATACTTCCACTTCAAATACCAGGTTTGAATAACCGGGTATTTGCGGTGCACGTCCGTTCTGACCGTAGGCCAGCATGGCAGGAATAAACATTCTGCCCTTAGAACCTTTAGGGAACAAACGGAATGCATCTTCCATTCCGGGAATCACACCATGACCTCCGATAACTACGGTTAAGGGTTGGTTATTCGGATTGTTTTTACCCATGTTTGAGTCAAATTCCACACCATTCAAAAATGTGCCTTTGTACATAGCGGAAACCTGCATACCAGAATCGGCTTTTACCTGTGGATTTCCGGGAGTGGTTATCTCAACCAATACACCTGATGGGGTAGAAATGGTTTTGATTCCTTTCTTGGCGGTGAAATCCTGCAGTTCTTTGATCTCACGCTGTTTTTCCAGGTCTTGCTCTTTGGCCAGGTCGGCCATGGCATCTTCCTGTTTTTCGAAGGTTTTCAGGATCTCAACCCTTCCTTTGATCATATCCCTTGCATGGAAAACATTGTTGTATTCGATCATACCCAGTTTTTTCAGGGTATCCACACTCATGCTGAATTCAACCTTATCGCCAACGGCGCATTTGGTAATGATCTCGAGGAAACTGTGTTTGGCCGGACGTGCCGTATCGATAACCAGGTAAGCGGGTACATGACCATAAGATGATGTGAGAACAGAATCTTTTGGCGGCACTTTGTATTCGATATTGAATTTTACGAATTGTCCGTTCTTTAATTTGGCGGTACTGCTGCCACTGCTCGTAATCTTATAAGAAAGACCGGTTGGGGTTTTCTGGTATTGATTACAGCTTGCAAACAATACGATCGCTAGTAACAGCGTGGAGGTTGTTCTCATCATTTGGTTTTATTGTAGTTGATTTTGATATTCTTTGATTACTTCTTTGAATTGTGCCACATTAGCTTCCAGGCTATCATAACTTCCGCCGCCGGCCGCATTTACATGCCCGCCGCCATTGAAATGTTTGCGGGCAAACACATTCACATCAAAAGCCCCCTTGCTGCGGAAACTCCATTTGCGCTCAACATCCCTGTCTATTACCAAAGCTCCGAATTTTATACCCTGGATAGTCAACAAATAATTCACCAATCCTTCCGTATCGCCTGTTTTGATATTGTAGCGTTGCAGATCGGCGCGTGTAATATACATCAAAGCCGTATTGTATTCATACAGTACTTCCAGTCTGTTTACCAGTGCATACCCGATAAAACGGAGCCTGTTCTCCAAAAAATTATCGTACATATTGTCGTGTACCCTTGTATGCTTCAGGCCAAGATCTTTCAGATCGGCAACCATGCGATGCACCGAGGCTGAAGTGGCGGGGAAACGGAAAGAACCGGTATCCGTCATCACCCCCGTATACAAACATTCTGCGATCGAAAGGTTCAGCTTGTCTTTATGCCCCGATCCCACAATAAAATCAAATACCATTTCGCAGGTGGAGCTTTTGGCCGTATTGCTTACACCATACGTGAATGCTTCTTCCTGTGGTTGTTCGTGGTGATCGATCAGGATCTTGGTGCATTGCGCATCCAGCAAGGGCTGCTGCATATTTTTGGTGCGGTGCAACACATTAAAATCAAGGCAAAAGAGCATATCAGCTGCATTGATCAATCCCAGGGCCTTTTCTTTCTGTAGTTCAAAATCGATCACCTGATCAACTCCCGGCATCCAGTCAAGAAAATCGGCCCAATTGGTGGGCGAGATCACAACAGCTTCGTGGCCGAGTGCGATCATGAAATGATACAGGCCAAGCGCAGACCCCATGGCATCGCCGTCGGGCTTCTGATGCATGGTAATCACCGCTTTGGCGGGTGTATTGAGTTGGGGGTAGAATAGATCGATCGACTGCATATAGTGGCGGCAAAATTGCGGTTTCCATGCTATTCTATCAAATCAATTTAAACGGGTTTAACAAAAATCAAAGTAAATAATCGGGTTAACGGCTGTTGAATGCTTACTTTTGCGGCCGAAATTTTACAAACTTTATGAGTAACAGAACATTTACCATGATCAAACCGGATGCTACCCAAAAAGGGCATACCGGCGCTATTTTAGACCAGATCATCAAAGCCGGTTTTACCGTAAAAGCGATGAAATGGACCAAATTAACCGTTGAGCAGGCTGGTTTATTCTATGATGTACACCGTGAAAGACCTTTTTTTGGTGAGCTGGTAGACTTTATGAGCAGTGGCCCGATCGTAGCAGCGATCCTTGAAAAAGACAATGCCGTTGCTGATTTCAGGAAACTGATCGGCGCTACCAATCCTGCCCAGGCAGAAGAAGGTACCATCCGTAAATTATATGCCGCATCTGTAGGCGAGAATGCCGTACACGGAAGCGACAGCGACGAGAACGCAGCGATCGAAGGAGACTTCTTCTTCTCCAAGCTGGAAAGGTTCTAAATCTCTCTCTAGCCCCCTGAAAAAGCCATCTTTTTAGAAAAGATGGCTTTTTTATTAGTTAATAGCTAATAAACCCTACCATTTGCGACTATATCTGCCCCGGATGCTCATTGCTTCTTGCAGTGGCATGTTTCAGGCAGGTCTTTCATTATTTTGTTGCCTTTTCTCTTACATAAACCGTGTTTTGTTCGCCCTTTCTTCGAGTGTTCTTCGGGTTTCGGCCGGGAAATAGACGTAAAACCCGAAGAACACTCGAAGAAAGGGCGAACAAAGTACGAACGAAATACGAACAAAGCACCTTAAAAGAGACCCTGTCTTATCCTGTTTACGGCCCTTCCTGCCGATCTCTCTCGTTTTATTCTCCGCAGGGTGTTCATTTCACTTTGAAAGTTCTCCGAAGGGGCCCTCGCAGAGGACCCTGCGGCTTAGTATTACTTTACAAGATCGAAAACTGAAATCATCTTCAGCGAGTATATTTTGCGCTCCAATGCGCAGGGTCCTCTATCGAGAGACCCTGCGAAGAAAAAAGCATCGCTTCCTGGGGGTTGTTTGCATCCGCACTTGTTGGATCTCCCTTCCCTGCTGGTTTTCATCCCCTTTTCAACATATCGTGCATAATCTGTTTGCCCGGGTATCCTTCCCTACTGTTTCTTTACAACAGATTTTGGTTGATAAAGCAGGCAAACCTGCTTTATCATTAAAAGGGAACCGGGTGTAAATCCCGGACTATCCCCGTAGCTGTAAGCTCCGATCAACCTGTTTCATCTGCAAGTCACTGTCCCTTTACCGGATGGGAAGACAGAACCAGGGGAGTAAGTCAGAAGACCTGCCAGAACACAATCCATTGTATCACGCTTTCGGAGGAAAAGCATGTGTACTGGCAGTTTTACCGCCATTGCGGTGTATTCTTTCAGCACATAGCCCTTCCCCTGCAAGCATTAACGAAAATAAATATGTCGCACAACGAAGAATTGATCCTGAAAGAGAACAGGGACAGGTTTGTGATCCTTCCCATCAATTACCCGAAGATCTGGGAACAGTACAAGAGACACCAGGCCAGTTTCTGGACAGCTGAAGAAATTGACCTGAGCAGCGATCTGAAAGACTGGGAAAACCTGAACAGCGGCGAGCGCCATTTCATCTCGCATATACTTGCTTTTTTTGCGGCCAGCGACGGGATCGTGAACGAAAACCTTGCAGTAAACTTTATGAGCGAGGTACAGTTGCCTGAGGCAAGATGCTTTTATGGTTTCCAGATCATGATGGAAAACATTCACAGCGAAACCTATGCATTGCTGATCGATACCTATATCAAAGATCCCAACGAAAAGAACAAATTATTTCATGCAATAGATACCGTTCCCGCCGTAACAGAAAAAGCGCAATGGGCATTGCGCTGGATCGAGAATGGAAACTTTGCGGAAAGGCTGGTTGCATTTGCCGCAGTAGAGGGCATTTTCTTCAGCGGCAGTTTTTGCTCCATCTTCTGGTTAAAGAAAAGAGGATTGATGCCGGGCCTAACATTCAGTAATGAACTCATCAGCCGCGATGAAGGGCTGCATTGCGAATTTGCCTGCCTGTTGTATAGTATGCTTGAGCATAAACTGACAGAAAAAGAAGTTCATGCGATTATCATGGATGCGGTAAGCATTGAAAAGAAATTTATTACCGATGCGTTGCCCGTAGACCTGATCGGGATGAATGCGAAACTGATGCAGCAATACATTGAGTTTGTGGCCGACAGATGGATCAGCGAATTGGGATATGCCAAAGTGTACAATACTTCCAACCCATTTGATTTTATGGAAATGATCTCTCTGCAGGGAAAGACCAACTTCTTTGAAAAAAGAGTGGGCGATTACCAGAAAGCCGGTATCATGGCAGGCAAGGATGCGCATATCTTTTCCACAGATGAAGAATTTTAATCCATTAACCCATCTATAAATTTCCACACATGCATGTAATTAAAAGAAACGGCAAAACCGAAGCGGTAAAGTTTGACAAAGTAACCGCAAGGATAGAAAAATTGTCCTACAGTTTAAGTCCGATGGTAAATGTGATCGATGTGGCCAAGAAAACCATTGAAGGAATATATGCAGGCGTACTAACTACTGAACTGGATAACCTTGCAGCGGAAACAGCCGCTTCTTTAACCACCACACACCCGGATTATGCCATTCTTGCCTCGCGCATTGCGGTGAGCAATCTTCACAAGAACACAGTAAAATCTTTTTCCGCCACCATGCGCAAACTGCACCAGTACACGGATGAAGCGAGCGGGAAAAGACTGCCATTGATCGCCGATGATGTAATGCAGTTGATTGATGACAATGCTGACCTGCTGGACAGTACCCTGATCTACGACCGCGATTATGCATTCGATTATTTTGGTTTTAAAACCCTGGAAAAATCTTACCTGTTGCGCATCAATGGTAAAGTAGCGGAACGGCCGCAGCACATGTATATGCGTGTTGCTGTTGGCATTCATAAACAGGATATCGCATCAGCCATCAAAACCTATCACCTGATGAGTGAACGCTGGTTCACCCATGCCACACCTACCCTTTTCAATGCCGGAACACCCAAACCGCAAATGAGCAGTTGTTTTCTTTTGCAGATGAAAGACGACAGTATTGACGGTATTTACGATACACTCAAACAAACAGCCAAGATCTCGCAAAGCGCGGGTGGTATTGGTTTATCCATACACAATATCCGTGCAACCGGAAGTTATATCGGTGGCACCAATGGAACCAGCAATGGCATCATACCCATGTTGAAAGTATTTAACGATACGGCCAGGTATGTTGACCAGGGTGGAGGCAAAAGAAAAGGCGCATTCGCCATTTACCTGGAGCCATGGCATGCGGATGTTTTTGAATTCCTTGATCTCCGCAAAAATCATGGTAAGGAAGAAATGAGGGCAAGGGATCTTTTTTATGCATTGTGGATCCCGGATCTGTTCATGAAACGCGTAGAAGCCAATGAGCAATGGAGCCTGTTTTGTCCGAATGAAGCCCCCGGACTGGGTGATTGCTGGGGAAAGGATTTTGACAAATTGTATCTGCAATATGAATCTGCCGGTAAGGCACGCAAAACCATCAACGCACAGGAACTCTGGTTTAAAATACTGGAATCACAAATTGAAACCGGCACCCCTTACCTGCTGTACAAAGATGCCGCCAATCGCAAAAGCAACCAGCAGAATTTAGGCACCATCAAAAGCAGCAATCTCTGTACTGAGATTCTTGAATATACTTCGCCTGATGAAGTAGCGGTATGTAACCTTGCATCACTTGCCCTGCCCCGCTTTGTGACGGATGGAAAATTTGACCACGATAAATTATTTGAAGTTACTTACCAGGTAACCAGGAACCTCAACGCAGTTATCGATCATAATTATTACCCGGTTGAGGAAGCCCGTTATTCTAATATGAAACATCGCCCCATTGGTTTGGGTATACAGGGATTGGCTGATGTTTTCATCATGCTTCGTTTACCTTTTGAAAGTGAGTTGGCAAAACTGTTGAATAAAAACATTTTCGAAACGATCTATTTTGCTGCCATGACAGCTAGCAAGGATCTGGCCAAAGAACAGGGTGCTTATGAAACCTTTGCGGGCTCTCCCCTTTCAAAAGGCATGTTCCAATTCGATATGTGGGGAGTAACTCCTTCCGACCGATGGAACTGGGAAGCCTTGCGAAAGGAAGTTGTTGAAACAGGTGTAAGAAATTCATTGCTGGTGGCGCCGATGCCAACAGCATCCACCTCGCAGATCTTTGGAAACAATGAATGCTTTGAGCCATATACATCCAATATTTATACAAGAAGGGTTTTGAGTGGCGAGTTTATCATCGTTAACAAACACCTGCTGAAAGACCTTGTTAACCTGGGCTTATGGAACAACAGCATGAAGAACCGGATCATTGCTGCCAATGGTTCCATTCAGCAGATTGATGAAATTCCTGCTGATATCAAAGAATTGTATAAGACCGTATGGGAGATCAAACAGCGCAACCTGATTGATATGGCCGCAGACCGCGGTGCATACATCTGTCAATCGCAATCGTTGAACTTATTCATTGATAATGCTTCCACCTCTAAACTTACTTCTATGCATTTTTATGCCTGGAAAAAAGGATTGAAAACAGGTATGTATTACCTCAGAACACAGGCTGCTGCCCAGGCGGTACAGTTTACGGTTGATAAAAAGGAGAACATCGAAACAGGCGCTGCTTGTAGCATGGAAGATGGTTGTGTCAGTTGCGGTTCGTAAGGATATTGACAACAACATCATACAGCGCTCTCCGATAGCATTCTTTTCCTAAAAAATAGCATTCTTCTCCGTGGAGAATGCTATTTTTTATTGTTAGGGATCTATTGTCCAAAAAAAAAGTCCTGAAAAGTTTGTGAAACTAATTGGTTGCGTATATATTTGCAACCGATTAGTTTCACAAATTACAGAGGACCATGAGAAGAGATGTTTTCCAAGCCATTGCCGATCCGACCAGGCGAGCCATTATTGTGTTGATTGCTTTACAGGCAATGACACCGAATGCTATTGCGGAACACTTCGACACCACCCGACAGGCTGTGTCGAAACATTTGAAAATACTGACTGAGTGCGAACTGGTGAAACCGGAATACCAGGGTCGGGAAATTTATTACCAACTTGAACTTGGTAAAATGAAAGAAATAGATAAATGGCTGGAGCAGTTCCGCAAGCTCTGGGAAACCCGTTTCAGCCAGCTTGATCACCTATTGACCACAATGAAAAACAAAAAGAAATGAACAACAATCTTCAATTCGATTTCCTGGTAGACAGGGAGAAGAACACCATTACCGTTAACAGGGAATTCCTTGCCAACCGGGAACTGGTTTGGGATGCTTACACCAAAAGTGAACTGCTGGATCAATGGTTCGCACCCAAACCTTTCACTACCAAAACCAAGTCGATGGATTTCAGGGAAGGTGGGCATTGGCTGTACGCCATGGTAGAACCAAACGGTACGGAATACTGGGCCCGCCTGGACTATTTAAAAATAAAACCCATTGATTATTATAGCGCCCTGGACGCATTTTGCGACAGCAACGGTGAATTTAACCCGCAACTCCCAAGAGCCGGCTGGGAAGTTAGCTTCAGCGATAAGGGAGCCAATGCATTGGTTGAAACCATTGTAACCTACCATTCCCTTTCCGATCTGGAAACGGTAATGCAAATGGGGATGCAGGAAGGCCTGACATCCACATTAGAAAAACTGGATGAGTTATTACCTTCATTACTAAAAAAATAAAACGATCCTATGAGTGCCACAAAAATCACGGTTCAGGCAACAATTTCCGCAGACGCGAAAAAAGTCTGGGATTATTATACAAGTCCTGAGCATATTACAAAATGGAATTTCGCTTCAGACGATTGGCAATGTCCGCGGGCAGCGAATGATATGCGTGTTGGCGGTAAGTACAGCGCAAGAATGGAAGCCAAAGACGGCAGCTGGGGTTTTGATTTTGAAGCCGTTTACGATGAAGTAGTTGATGGAGAAAGATTCAGTTACACCATGCCCGACGGCAGGCAGGCCAGTATGGTTTTTCAACACCTGGGTAACCATACAGAAGTGATTGTAACATTCGATGCAGAAACCATGAATTCGGTTGAGATGCAAAAAGGTGGCTGGCAGGCCATACTGGATAATTTCAAACGATACGCTGAAAATAACTAAGGATAACAAAACGCAGAGAAGCTGTAAGCCGGGTTAATAAACCAGGCTTGCAGCTTCTCTGCAAATACAAGGTAATATAGCACACCAACCCTTTATAATCCAACCAGGCTAGCTGCTTTCTCTTTAAACACCAGGCAGTTATTGGGTAAGGTTCCATTTTTCAGTACCAATACATTGTCTTTGCCGTCATGGAAGATAATATCTCCGTCAGACAGCTGTATTTCGCTGTCTAAAGGAATCAATACAGTTGAAGTGGGTTCGGTAAGACGGGAAGAATCCTCCAGCCATGCTTCGGCCATCGGCAAGATAAGTGCGGTAGCCATATTTTTTTGAGAAGGAACTTTGGTAAAAGCCACAATTTTCGCGTTCAATTTTTCATCTGCTGTCGTTATCATCTTTTGTTGTACCAATGCTAACCTGTTAAAACAGGTAGTATATAATTCCGGATTTTTTCGAGACAACAATTCCCCGGCTGTTAACGCCAGTAGCGGATGTACATTTTGCAGGTTTTCTATCAGTATTTTTTCCTGGCTTGAACTACCCTGCTTACCAATCTGTTCAAGGGCAAGTACTTTAATATAGAGGGGTACCAATTGGTAAGCTTTGAGCAAAATATCTTCCAGTCTTTCATTCACTTCCATTCTTTTCTGCGGGTAACTGTCTGCGAACGAGTGCAATTTTTCGGCCGGTGTGGTATAGGCAAATAAACCTATAATGGTGTCTTTGATCTCATCATCAAAAAAGTTTTCCAGCAGTTCGTGTGCCAGCATCCTCCCATCGGCAGAAGGTTTTTTCACAAGGCTCTCTTCTATTTCAAGTACAGCCGCGGGATCGTAGATGAAAGACAGGCTAAGAAATAATAATTCTACCAACAGGTCTTTTTCTTTCGCTATATGTCTGCAAAGTTCCTGTAGTTGTTCATCATCTGCAATATCCGCATAACAGGCTTCATACCACACTATACAGGCAACCAGGTTATCCATCCATCCTTTGTAATCCTGCCTGTCTTTACCTTCTAACTGTAACCCGGCCCCACCCTTTGCTTTTATTTTCCGGGCAGCAAATAAAGCCAGCAGAGGATACTTGGTATAAAGTTGTTCTTTCAGGAACACCGCATCGCCCGCATCGGCCATCAGTTCGGTAATGCGGAGTTGTTCAACCAGGCTGATACTTGCGGCAAACCTTGCTTTCAGCAATTGGCCAATCATATGACCTTTGGTAATCCATCCGGAAAAATAGGTTCCGGGTAATACACTCTTCACCATAAATTCCACACAATGCCTTTCGTTGATGCTGTTTTCTGAAAAAGAGCTGTCAATGGTTCTGCTTAAATGCTGGTATTCCTCCCATTCATTTGCAGCAGGGATGCTGTATACTTTGCCCGGGTAAAGCGTAATACCTTTCTGTAATGGGGTTTGCTTATCTACCACTTTCGGAGCTGATTCTTTGCTGAATTTCTGCTGAACAAATACTTTCAGCATCATGCAATAGCTTTTATAGGATTCCCGTGTTGTGTATAACCAGGTAAGCAATACGGTGAGGAACAAAAGGTTCAGGTAAACCGCTGACCTGAGGCCAAGCAGGTTAAAACCCAGGATCAGTAATCCCGCTATAATAACACCCAGTGCCTTTGGAACCCCTTCCATCATGGTACGGAATGAAAAGCGCTGTTCGGGTGGTACGGGCTGATAAAAAATCTGGAAAGCCGGTTCATTAAATGAAAAACGCAATACGCGTTCCAGTAATTTTGATAAAGCCAGGATAGAGAATACAAGTCCGCCAAAACCTGGTATCACTGCGAAGAAAATGATGAGTACGGTAGATGCGGTTAGTACCATCGGCAGGATATTGATACCGAACTTCAAACCATATTTGGTTAACAATCTCCCTGAGAGAAAAAGGCGGGTAAATAATTCTACAATCGCAACACCGCCAAGGAAAAGTCCCAAAAATCCTGCTACCGCTTCTTTGGAAGTATACTCGATGCGGAGTTCGTTCAGGAACATATAATCCACATAATAAAATCCCAGCATGGGCAGAAGTGACACGATAAAAATCAGGCGGATATACTGTTTCCAGTTTTTTCCAGTCTGCAGATTTGTTTCAGCGCTTGTTGCAGCAGCGGGTGTTTTTGCCTGTTGCACCATCCGATCACTGTAGGTTCTTTTTACATACAGGATTACCAGCAGATGAATCAATATGCCGGAAATGGAGATCATAAAAAGCGTAGATACCCCAAAAGAATGGATAAGCAGCGGTATCGAAAAATAACCAAGCATCTGCGAAACCACATCACCGGCACTGATCAACCCGTATAATCTTTTTCCCTGTTGCAGGTTAAATATGCGTGCTACGAGTCCGCCAAACATAACTGCATTCAGGAAAGTGAAGAAACGCATCCATACGAACATGGAAAAATACCACCACTTGTTTCCGCTTTCATGCGCCATAATAAAGAGAAACGCAATACTTAGCAGCAGGAACAGGTATCCAAACAACAGTAAATTACCGAATGCAAGATACCGTTGAACTTTGGCGAAGGCATACCATAACAGGTACCCCACTATTCCGGAAGCGATGAATGCGAAAGGCAATGCATCCGCCTTAAAGGAAGAAATGAAAACAGAAACGGTTGCCGTTGAATAAAACACAAATGACACGCCCGTAATGAAAGAGAAACAAAGAAGCAGTATCACATCCTTTGATTCTCCTTTCTGGATATTAAAAAGCCTGCTGAACACCTGTTTGATATATCCGGGTTTGCTGCTCATGCCTGAATGGGATGGATTTGTGGATAAGGAAAATCAAAGACCACCGGTTCCGGAAAAGGATAATGTTTTCCATGTACACCGCTAACAGCTTCAAGTAATCTTTTCTGTACAGCGCTATCAATTTCCGCTTCCATGTTTAGCTGTGTAAGCTTGGTGCTTTTTTCATTCGTCCGTAAGCTCCATATATTTCGTATCAGTGCTTCAGCCAGGTAAGGAAATACGCTGGTTACCTTCTCTTCTGTAAGAAGTACGTTGTCGAATAGTTCTCCGTCGGGACCGGTAATACAGATCAATGGCGAGCATGCCACCATGGGGCCCTGGTCAATCAGGTTGGTTACTTCCATTACACTTACACAGGTATGTGACATCTGGTTTTCCAGGGTATTCTCAAAAGGTTTCGGACCGATACCTATGCCTTTTTTCAGGTCTGAGGGGTGAAAATTATACATACCGAATTTCGGATAGGTAAATACCGATGGTGGTACCAGTTGCCCAAAACATGCCATGAGGATCAGATCCGGATTCCATCTGCGTATCAGTTCCCCAAAAAATTCCGACTTCACATTTCCGGTAAACACTTCCATGGATTCTGCCAGTGCCGTTTCAATAATTCCATTGACCATTTTCACACGTGTTTCCAATGGAAAATAACGCCAGATCCTTTTCTTTACAGATATCCTTGCGTTGGGAATGCGGGCATCATCTGTAACCAGCCCAATCAGTTCTATGTTATTTGCGCCGTATTGCTGCTGTAACCGTTTGAATGCTTCCAGTACCCACATTCCGCCAAGTGTGGAACCGAACAGAACTATCCGTAATGGATTGCCACGGGCTTCCCGCTTATGCACTGGCTGGTAATAGTTACCCCAGTCAGGCGATTCAAACGCCTGTATGTAGGAAGCATCGTTCATCATTAAAAATCATAGTTTAAGCGGATGATGAAATTTCTTCCTCTCTGCAGGATCTGTGTTGGATTTTCTACACCATCGGCGGCTTTTACACCGGGATTATAATAGAATTTATCAAATAGATTATTGCAAATCGTTTGCAGTGTAACCCCCTTTGCAAGGTTCTTGATACTTATGGTTGCAAATGCAACCACGTATGGCGGGAAGGTCATGGTGTTTGCTGGTACCGTAGTACCCGGCCCTACCGGCTGACTACTGATATAATTGGCGCGTAAATTAATACCCAGGTATTTGATGGGTTCATAATAAGCCCCGGCATTCACCGTATGGCTGGCAATATCTCCTACCACCAGGTTCGCGTCTCCTTTGTCATCGCGTGTCTGGCGTCCTTTGGTAAACGCATAATTCATATATGCATTGAAACTTTTTTTGCGATAAGTGATGTTTGACTGAATGCCAAAAATGGAAAACCGTCCCAGGTTATCGTTCGTACTTAATCCACCCGGCAATTGACGCACACCTACCACATCCTTAACATATGACTGGTAAGCGGTGATATCGGCGGTAACGGATTTACTGAAAATATTACTGGCAGATAATTCGAAATTGCTGATGCTTTCTGTACCCAGGTTGGGATTGGGTACACGGTTTCCGGCAGTAGAGAATTTGGTCCAGTTGGAAACATTCATAATACCCCGTGCATAAATAGCTTTGAACACCCAGTTCTTTATGGAATAATCCATTACGAAACGGGGATTTACTTCTGTACCATACCCTCCCTTTGAACGGATCACATTATGATCCACCCTGGCACCAAACGTTGTACGCAAAGCAGATGAGAGATGATAGGTTGCCTGCGAATACACCCCAATATCATTCACATTGAATTGGTTTCCGCCTTCCGCGGGCGCGGTAAAGACACCCAGTTCCTGTGCATCCGATACGTTTAGTGATACCAGGTAATTACCCTGTAATTGACTGTTGCGCAGTTCTATACCGGATATGATATCCAGCCTGCGACTGGGATTATACAACACTTTCAACTCTGTACGAAACTGTTTAGAATCTTCGTACAGATAGGCGGTATTCCAGTAAGTGGCTTTGTTGTTTACAAGATCTTTGAGACTTAGGTTTTTACGGGCATAGTTTACCACCGAAACCAGTTTGGAATCATCCACTCCATGCATCCGGTAATTGGAAAAACTGGAAATGGTTACTTTATCTGACAGCTTTTTTTCATAGTTCACATAAAAAAATGTTTCGGTCGGCTTCCATACCTGGCCATTATCGCCACCGGCTACATACATATCGGTAAATTGTGTTGTGCCACCTTCGCTTTTTGCCCAGGTCTGCACGCCGATGGTAAGGTCTCCGATCGCTATCTTTCCGTTAATCAGATAGGCTTTATCTGTTTTTGAATACCGTACCGGATATCCATTTACAATCTGGCTGTACGCTCCTTTATCAAAGGTTCTTGCCAACTGCATCCCTGCCGCGGTAGGGATGATGCTATCTGCATTACCTGCAGGTCCGTAAACGGTATACAGGGAACTGCTAAGTGGCAGGTTATTATCCGTAATATATTTCTGTGCACCCGAAGTAACGCTGAGTATGGGTTTGTAATTAATAGCGTCGTATGCCGCTGGATTGTAATCATAAAACGATTGCGAAGACATATCCTGGCTACCGGATTCAAAAACACGGGCGGTTAGTGTTGCCGCGAAGATATTTTTTTTGTATCCCATGGTAATATCTGCAAACCGGTGGTTATAAGATCCATATCCTACCATCGCTTTCATGCCAAATGGTTTGGTGGATGTAGTAAAATCTCCCGCCGTTTTGGTAATGATATTGATCACACCGGCAAATGCATTCGATCCGTACATGGTGGATGCTGGGCCGTAAACCACTTCCACTTGTTTGATATTGGATAAGGAATACTGGCGCGAGATATCGGCCCAGTTGGTCCATAGGTCGTTTTCTTCCACGCCATCTATCAGCAGCAATGTTTTTTCTGTATTGTTGGTCCGCAATCCCCGCTGGTAAAGATTAGCCAGTTGTGGCCCGTAATACCTTGAGATCTGGAAGCCCGGCAGATCAGACAGGAATTCGACCAGGTCGGTATAACCACGCTGAATAATTTCTTCCTGTGTAATTACCGAAATTGTAGCCGGCGCCTTTCTGATGTCTTCCGCTTTTTTGGAAACCGAAGTAACCAGTTGTACAGAAGAGCCCAGTTTTAGCATACGCACCAGGTTTGCAAATTGTTCCGGATCAAAGAAAGAGGCTTCAAAACCGGCATTGACCTTAAGCAGGTTTTCAACAGCCAGCTGTGCCTTCTCGGGAAAATCATTGGCGATATAACTAAGTGCCAGTAAACGGTAAGCCTGTACTTTTTCCTGGTCGGAAAATCCGTTGGCAAGACAGGGTGATAAGGTTGAATCAACCAGTTCAAAATTACCTGCCTGGTAAAATTTATCTGCCAGTTTTAATGCCTGTTCGCCGCAAACCTGTTGGGCGGATGCATTTGCCGTTACAAACGCAACCAGGACAGCTAAGAATATTTTTTTGAATGTCATGGCAGGTTATTTATAAGTTACACGCATTTTTCTGAACAATATCTTCTCCTACATACGTGCGCCATTCTGTAGGGGTAAATGCACGTTGTATGGCCCCACAATTCTGTTTGCCCATCTGATCCTGGTCGAATACCCAGGTACGAATACTTCTGTCGGCACCGGCAGCCATCAGCATATTTCCGTTACGGATAAATTTGATGTCCCATACCCAGGAATCATTTCCTGCAAGTAACAAGGGTTCGATGAGGAAATTATTGGTACGCCATACTTTGATCTCACCATTGCCGGCTCCGGTAGCGAGTAAATTATTATCGTCCTTAAAACTGATCGAATATACCGGTGACTGGTGTGCTTTTATTTTTTTCGGGTTCCTGTACCTCTTATCTGATTCAAAAAGGAAAATGTTTCCGTCTGATGTACCACAGGCCAGGTATTTCCCGTCTTTACTGAACTCAACGGATTTCAGCAACTCAGGTACAATCAATATTTCATTTACGATGGGATTGAGGGTATTGAGTTTGTCGAGCAATAACAATTTACCATTTTCTTCCGCTGCTGCCAGTTGCGAACCATCGGGCGATAACCGTAGTCCCATGATACGGCCAGTCGTTTTCTGAACCAGTTGCGGGCTTGCCGGGTTTTGAGCTATGATTGTTTTACGGATGCTGCTGTCATTGGAAGACGTGTACAGTTCGTTTCCATTTGCTGTAAACACGATATCTGTTACCGGCCCATTATGCACTTTAATGGTTTGTGGCACACCTGGAAAATCAACAGTCGAAAATATATATACGTTTCCGGAAGTGGTACCCACCGCCATTTTTTTACTGTCTTTGCTGAATGAAACAGCGCGTATATTGTTACCTCCAGGCTGTACGGTTTTCGGTTTGAACTCTCGGGGTTTTCCGTTGATCTCATCCGTATTCCATAATTTTACCGTACCGGATTCATCACCTGCCGCAATCATATTGCTATTGCTTACCGCGATACTTCTTACACCGGTTCCAAATACGGTATGTGATTTCTGACTCTGGGTAACGGCAGCGAGTGCCTGGTATATTTCAGGAACATATTCTTCTCCCCCGTTCTCTTTATTAAATGTAAATGCCTGTGCTGCCAGCAAACGTGCCAGTTCTGTATTACGGCCATTGTATTCACGTATGGCCTGGTTGGCCAATGTGCGGCTTAATGCAAGCAGCCGCAACCTTCTTGTATTCTTTTCGGATGTTTCCGACTTGAGCCGTTCCTTGTCTGCAATGGAACGCTGGTTATTGGCTATCTGCGTTTGTTCTTCCGCTTCTTTTTTTCTTTGTTCCGCTTCGTTTTTGGCGCCCACAGCAACTACAGTGGCTTTTTCGGCAAGTCCCTGTTGAAACAATGCATTTTGCTTTTCCTGCTGGGCTTTGTTTGTTTCCTGGAGAGCAATTCCTTTTTGCTCTTCTGCTACCTGGGTTTGTTGCTCTGCAAGGGTTTTCTGGTCTTCTGCTCTTTGTTTTTCCTGTGTAGCAATGTTTCGCTGGGCCTTGGCTTCTTTACTTTCCTTGATGGCTATTGATTGGCTTTCTACCGCTTTTTTCTCGCTCTCTTCTGCTTTAAATTTAAGGTTAAGCGCTACAATCAGGAATATAAGGCAAACAATAGATGCCGATCCAAGCACCATCGCAATCATCCTTGCGCGCTTTACTTTTTTCTTTTGCTGCAGCTCCTTTTGTTCTATTTCAAAATCCCATTGCGATTTACTATACATGAGAAAGGAAATCGCAGTTTCAAAATTCGCGTTATATCTTTTTGCCCATGTGGCGTTGGGTGTATTTTGCGCATACCATTTTTCAGCGATATCCAGTTCGGGGTTACGCAGCAATCCGCCGCTACCCAGCTGGTACATTCTTGCTGACTCGCATAAACGGAGATACGATTCTGCGGATTGGGTTTCTTCTTCCACCCATTCGATCAACCGCTCCCATACGCGCATCAGGCTTTCGTGTGAAATATCCACAATGGTATCCTTGTTCAAGGGTACTGCCGGCGGTGGCATCAGGAATGATCTTCCCGGTTTTCTGAAAATCTCAACCACAGCCATTACTTCCTGTTCCGACGCATCCGCCATTTCTGCCAGTTCAGATAATCGTGTGGGGCGTCGTATTCCTCTTGAATCACTTCCACGATCCGTAAGCGCTTTGAACATCAGTTGGCAGATCGTTTTCTGCCTAACGGATGCCAGTTCTGCATAAGCTTCTTCCGCATGCTGCGATAAAGCATGCTTCATGGTGCCTATTTCTTCGTAATCATCAATATCAATAGGAAGATCGGGCTGGTTTTTTAATTTCCAGATATCCCAGGTACGCATCAGTGCATGTTGAAGAATGGGCAATTGATCCGGATTATCGCCTACATCATTCAACAACTGGTTCAGCAAACGTGGTGCGATGGTTGCCCCCGCTACAGATATAGGCCCTGTAATGGCATCTTTTCGCTCTTCCCTCGTCATACGGGGTACCAGGTAATCTCCATTGTTGATGGCTTCCGGCAGTCCGCGGAATTCGGTGCAATCGCTCAGGAAATCAGAACGCATGGTGAATACCACATAAATAGCAATCTCTCTTTGCTCTGTTGCCTTGATCAGTAAGTTGATAAAGGCAATAGAATCACGTTTACCATCTTTGTTATCCTTTTCATATTTACTGAAACGGAACAGTTCTTCAAACTGATCCACCAATATCAGCAGGTTATGCCTGTTATCGATTCCGGATTGTTTATACGCTCCTACCAGGCCATTACTGCTTCTTCGTAAAATGCTTTCATTGATGGCAGTAAGCATCGATGTATTATGGGTCTCATCCGCTTCGTACAATACGCCCGGCTCAGACAGGCCGGCCGCCATATTGCAAATGGGGTCATTTCCTGGCCGGAAAGTACATACACGCCAGGAAGAGCCTGCCCCGGACATAAAGCCGCTATGCAGGGCCGGTATCAACCCAGACTTTACCAGTGATGATTTACCGCTGCCCGATGAGCCGATCACTGCGAGGAAGCGTGTGTTTCGGAGCTTGGTCAACAGCTCGTCTACCTGCTTCTCCCTTCCAAAGAAAAGAACGTCTTCGTCTTCTTCAAAAGCGCGTAAACCGGGAAACGGGTTACTAATGCCTGATCCATTAAACATAATCGGTTCTTATAATTTTGATAATAGCATCGTTACTGTATCTGCCGGAAATTCATTCATTCCATTAATCACTTCCGCATCCTGCGAGCGAAATCTTTCTTTAGAGGGTGTAGCTGCTCCCGCGAGATAAATCGCTTTTACGCTCAAAGGCTTCTCTCTTCCATATCCGCTGATCTTTAAAAAATCCCTTGTTTTGGAACGAAGCCATATTTCATTGGCATTTCCAAAAAAAATGATGGCCGCATCGCACATTTTCAGATTCTCGACATGATCTTCCCGTATCTGCGATTCTTCGCCTTCGAAAATAGGCAGCATTACTTCGCAGCCATTATCGAACAAAAAATCTTCCAGGGGTTTTACTTCGTCCAGGTCAAGCATATCGCAGATCAGGTAAATAATACGTGATCCGCCGCTACTGCCTGTTAATGCAGCAGTGTTACCGGAAGGAACCGCAGCGGCTGTTTCTTTTTCTTTTTGTTTCTTTTCTTCCAGCTTTCTTTTTTCTCTCTCAATGGCGGCAATCTTATCGGTCATAATACCTTTAAAATCCTCCAGCGAACTAAAGATCAGATCGGCTCCTGTAATCCCTTCTTTGCCTTCGTTGAGTTTATTGATAAAAGATTGTTGTCTTTCTTCTTTGGGTGTAAATCCTTCCGGGATCCAGATCAGGCGCTGCAGGTTACTGTTGGCGCTGGCGGCAGAAGCCACTTCATTCTGTATCTCTACAATGGATTTATGTGTGCCTTCCGGAACAATGCCATAGTTCTCTCCTATTAAGTGTACTGCCAGTTCCGTTTCTTTTAAAAAGGAATTTACATTTTCAATCAATACCGGTTCTATCAATGGCAACTGCTTATCGGGATATATCCGGTAACCGGTATCCTGTAATTCGCGGCGCAGGCTATCCCTGAATTCTTTTGTTTCGTAGCTGGATTCTGCGAGATAAATTTTTACCGGCTGCTTTGCTGAAGCGTCATTGCCCTTCATTAGGCTATTGCCTGCTTTGGAAGCATCGATGTATTCAAGGTTATCCAGGAATCCGGAGATATCATTGGCCAGGTCGTCCAGTTTTTCCCAGTACAGTCTGTCTGATTGCTGCGACAGTTCTTTTAATCTTCCGGTTGTAGAATCGGTTGTATAAAATTCATACCCAAGTATATTACGGATCTTCTCCGGGTGCTGGTCTACTTTTACGGGTGTTTTGATCACTTTGAATATCCGTGCCTGGTTATTGATGCTGAACCCGATGTTTTTATTACATGCATCATAAAACTCATTGGCTTCCCGCACACACCATTCTGATTTTACATAGCGTGGCGTTAGTATGGAGATCATTACCGCTACCTGTTCAAACTGGTCTACGATCTGCTGGTCGAAAATATGGTTGCCCTGCAAGGCAGGGTCGCGCCAAATATTTGCCTTTCTACCCAGTAACTGTGCCAGCCGTATATCCAATGCCCGGTGAAATTCATTGATCCAGCCTTTCTGGCCTTCGATCAACGACTCATCATCGATATGCGCATAACTGATAAATATGTCTTTGGGAAACTGCATGAATGTTTAAGATTTACTGATCGACTTTTTCAATGAATCCAATAATGGCAATAACAGGAAAAGGTTGAGGTCTTTCTCTTTTTCTGCCTGTGTCAGTTTTTCGTAAGGAATCAGTTGATCATGGATCTTTACTACTTCTTTTAAAATGTATTTTTCTTTTTTGTCTTTCGAGAATGGTCCGTATTTATAATTAAATACCATTTTCTCCCCGCTCCACCGGCTATGCTCCACAGTTGCCAGTTTGGGATAGAATTTCACAATATTGGCCCTGTTAACCGGGGTGCAGCCGATTTCATTCATAATAAACAGCTTAACCTGCATATGCCGGGCCGCATACCGGTTGGAATCTTTCTTACGGTTATTCAACAGGTTCCAGTTCTTTTTGATGGATGCCTGCCTATATAAACGGTTTGCAGCTATTCCGGTTTTAGCGGATAATTTTTCGAAGAAAGCCTCTTCAAATTCCTTTTCCGTAAAGGAGGTATACTCTTCGGGAAAGCTGATGATAAATTCGCTCATTTCATCGATCAGGCCCTGCGAAACATTCAGCTGAAAATGCGTTTGCAATTGCCCGGCCAATTCATAGCATACCGCATAATAGAAATTGATTACGCGCGACATGGCATCGATGCTCTCCGCCTCTTCTATCACACTTTTTCCGGAGAAAGTATCTGATTTACGTTTGATATAAAACTGGTTCAGCGTATTGTTCAGCATCTGTTCCACTTCGTCCTTGTGATGTGTACTGTTGTTCAGAAAATCATAGATCCCACTGTCTTCCGGAAGAGAAACAATCAAAGGCACCTGCGAAATATTCAGTGTCTGGATGTACAGGAACTGCCTGAAAGCGGCTGCTGTATTCATGATCACCGAATCGCTTTCTCCGAAAAAATAAGCCGCTTTTACCTGGCTTAGCTTTTCGATATGTGTTTTCGACCAGGTAAAATTGGCAAAGAAGTTCCCATTCAACAGCTTTACGGGTACCAGTTCAATAAATTCGGCATGAAAAGGGTAATGATAGGTAAACTGATGAAAGAAATCATCCACCTCCTTATCAACCAGGTAAATGGTCAACGGCTTATGATCATGGTAATGGCTCAGGATAATATTTTCCAGCAGGAAGGCTTCAGCGGTTTTATCACAACCGATGATGGCGATGGAATTAGCTGTTTCTTCTCCTGAATTGTTAAAATAGGCATGTGGCGGATATTCATCATAAACCTTCTGGGCGGCCAGTTGACTGAGATTGATGGTATACAGATCGTAATGCTCGTCGGCATTGTTGATGTCGAAATAATCCTTGATCACACTTTTGTTATCCTGGTCTGCAATGTGCATGAATAATTTGAGCACATCCTTATCCGGATCGGGTTCAGCCGGGAACAGGGCATAGCTATAGGAACTGATATGCCCGGCAATTTCAATATTGGTTTCATCTTTATCATACGCAAGGATACAGACACGGGCTTTGGTAAGTCCGATCATATCCAGGGTTTTGCTTTCAAAAGGATTAGAGTTGATGATCACACCTCCGTCGTTCTCTATCTCTTCTATAAAAGGCGATTCTTCATTGTGTTCAACCACCACTACCTTGTATCCATTGTTCAGTAATTCCTTGCTTACCCGATAACCCAATGGGTCAAGTGAAAAAACAATGATATGGTCCCTGTACGACACGCGTATCTTATACGTAAGAAAAACCCTCCGTAAAAATTTATAGGACAGCGTAAATAAACTCACCCCTACCAGTATGGCTGCGATATATTTGGCTGCGAGAATAAAACCATTGCCGGCCACCTGGGTGGGGTCGGCATCGTTCATAATAAAGAAATTGAATATGGCAAACAGTACACCCCAGAAATTAAATGTTTTCCCGAGGGTCTGGTAATAGCCGATGATCGAGAAGACAAAGACCAATGCGATTAACAGCGGATATAGAAACGGCCTGATTTTCCTGAAATTCATAAATTAGTCTTGGTCTTTAAAAATACTCCATTAATTACAAAATCCGGCCACTAACCCTATTCTTTCGAAAGAAACAAAAGGGAATAGGGAGCGGATATGCTTTTCACCTTTAAAAAACCGGTTTACTAAACGATCTTGCCTTCTTTTCCAAACTCTTTGCGAATACCTGCAAGAATATCTTTCTGAAGGATCATATTGCTATTCCGTTTCAATGCCATGATGGAACAATACCGGGTTACATTAATGATGGCACCACCTGCCAGCTCATATTTTTCAGCAATCTCTTTCAGGTCTACTTTGTCTTCCAGCACAGACTTATCCGAGAATGCCTGTTGCCATAATATACGGCGGTGTTCAGGATCCGGGATGGCGAAATAGATCATCGACTGGAACCGGCGTGTAAAAGCATCATCCAGGTTTGCTTTCAGGTTAGTAGCTAGTATCACGATACCCGGGAAATCTTCAATTCGCTGTAAAAGATAGGAAACTTCCTGGTTGGCATGCCTGTCGTTGGAACTGCTGGTCTGGGTTCTTTTACCAAAAAGGGCATCGGCCTCATCAAAGAATAGTATCCAGTTTTTATTCTGTGCCTGGTCGAAAATATTTGCGAGGTTTTTTTCGGTTTCACCGATAAATTTAGATACCACCATCGACAGATCGATCCGGTAAACATCCAACCCGGCTGATTTACCCAGCAGTGTAGCCGTTAGGGTTTTTCCGGTACCCGGAGGTCCGTAAAAAAGGGTGCGGAACCCGGGTTTTATTTTTTTACTCATCCCCCAATCGTTCAGAAGGATGTCTCCGTACTCAATCCAGTCCCTGGTTTCCAGCACTTCATCCATGGTTCCATGGTCAAGTACAAGGTCTTCCCAATCCAGTTGTGTGGTAATACGCTTTGCCGGGAAATTGATGTTGTAATCCGGCTTTTGGGAAGTGCCGCTTGTGAAATAATTCAGGTATTCCACGGATATACTGAGGATGCCACTGAGAAAAGGTTCATCATTCTGGGTAGCGGCCAGTTTCAGTATCTTGTATTTTCCGAAATAATGATCCTCTGAAAATATTTCCAGGATGCCAAACCGTTTTTCAAGACTGTTGGCAGAAAGAATGAATGCAACGGTCTCTCCTGTTGGAATAAAACCCGAATGATTTTGTCCTTTTACACCACCAAATTCTGTGAAGCCTCTGTCGTAATTCGCGTTCTTTACATAGAACACATCCAGCAGGTGCGGTTGAATATGTGGCGCCAGCGATAATAACAGGATCACCCTTTCACTCAAACTCATTTTGTAATGCCGCACAATCTGTCCGTACATGGATGTATCATTGCTCATGTCGGGAGCGGGTATTTCATAAATATCCTTATGGACACATTCCTGCCCCCAATATAATTTGAACCGGGTATCTATAATGGTTGCCAGCCATTGCATTTCCGTACCCAGTGTTTTAGCGTTCTCTATCGAAGTTGTCAGGTCCATTCAACAGTCAGTATTTGATTCATCCATGTATTTTTAATCATCCCGAAAGCCCAGGGTAGTGTATCCAGCAGCATATCATACGAGCGTTGTTCAATCCGCAGTTCCCAGTTCTCTTCATTTTCTGACAAAGCGCCTTCCCTTTGCAGAAATGATGCGCGGAAACCTGCTACGCTGCTGTTTTTCATTTTTTCCCATCGCTCAAATATTACCTTAAACAATTCATTGCTTACGCTCTCCTCTTCTTCCGTAATGGTAATTTCCAACGGAATGGGGTCTTCCGGCATCAATCCACATAAAATCTTATTCAGCGGCAACTCAAATTCGTCTGTCTGGGTTCTGCCGTTTACAAGGTATTGCAGTAAAACAACAGCCCGCTGCTGCGCTTCTTCATTTACAAACCGGCCATTCTCTAATAACCCGTTGCGGGTGAAATAAGCCCCCAGGAAAGGATGTAAAAGCACCAGTCCCGCATTACGAATATAAATTTTGTTGGGCTTACCCTGTCGGGGTTTCTCAGATTCTTTTTTCATCTGTGCTTCCGCCTGCAATCTTAGCCGCTCCATTTCCTGTCTGATCAAGTCTTGCAGGGCCTCCTCTCTTTCTTTGGTTTCCTTGTCAGAGTCGTTGTCTTTTCGTTGCTGTTCGTTTTCTATTTGCCTGTTTCGCGCAGCATATTGCCTGTCTGCGTACTGAATGTGTGCCTGCAATTCAGTTTTAAGTATAGGCGTAAGCGATCCGATTACCTGCCCTGCTGTATTGTTCTTTATGTGTTGCAATAAAACTTGCAGCGTGTTGAGCGGAATACTGTACGCTACCTGGCGCATATAGCCGAATAATGATCTGATGTATACATCAGGGCTTTGAACAGACAGGTTGCCTGAAAGTATGGCAACATGGTAATCATCCACTACGGCGATTAATCTGTCGCGTTCAAAATAATCAGTGATGGGTTTGAACATGAATTGCCGTGTCTCCAACAGCAGGTCGGCCATACCTGCCCCCCATCCAATATTTTTTTTGCGGATGAAATCCCGCAGGACCTCTCTCTCCGAACCAGTCAGTAGAAACCTGATAAACAAGGGTGATGAAACTGCCCACTGCCATAAAAGTGTATTCTTGTTTCCGGCATTCAATAATTGCATTACTGTTTTTGTCACGCGTTCAGCAGCGAAACTGCTTTCTGCTTTTGTTGCAATACCTAAAAATTGAACCAGGTCTTTTTCCCAGTAAGCCTGCAATGAACTTACCAGCTGTTTTTCCTGGTAACCTGTTTGCGCCATCAGCACATCATACAGGTAGATCTTTGTCTGCAGTTTTGTTTCGGACTTATCCAGTAATTGTTTTACTGCCTGCGGGTCTACCTGATGCAGCTTCAGCATATTTTCAACCAACCTGCTGTCTTCCGCGTCATTGCTGTTTTTTGTATGTACGGGTCGGCCAGACGATAAAAAACGATCCAGCCATTCAATCCACACTGCTTTGTCTGCTACTGGCGCTGTGGCATCGGTTCCTTGTGTTATGAATGGTTGCTGCACAATCTCTGCCTGGGAACGATTGTTCTGCATTTGTTTGATTAAATACCATTCCTGGTAGGGTGCCATAAATAGAACCAGTTCTTTTTCAGCAATCCCTCCCGATTCAGAAAACAATTCGTGTAACAGCAGCCTGGCTTCGGGTATATGGGTTTGCTTTTGAAGAATACCCGTTAGCTCCTGCCGGTTATTTGCAAAGAGCCATGTTATCAGCTGTTTCAGGAGATCAGAAAATGAAAAATCACGGGTTTCCTTCCATTGATCAGGAAAGCGGTTCCATGTTACAAAATAATCAAGCAATGCAGGTAATCCGTTAAACAGGTCCGCATCATTGTTAGTAGCGGCTTCCAGATTCAGGTGAAACAGGATGGTTTGTAACCCTGCTTTCCTTGCAGTTTCATCCGTGCTATTGATAACCCGATCAGATGGTATTGTTTCCTGAAGTTGTAACTGATCAAATAAAACAGCAATCCTTTTTTCAATCCCGCCTCGCTTTGCATCAAATAAGCTACTCATTTCTTTTCTGCTGCTGTATTCGTACCTATCATTCTTCAGTAAAGCAATAAGTAAATCAGCATCCAGGAGATACACCAGCATGATTAGCTGGTGAAGAAAGAATCGGGTATCGGAAAAGACTGTCGTATTGATTTCATCCGGCAACCTGTTCCAGCGCAAGTAATATTCAATTATGGAAACCGCATCGCTCAATAACCGTTCGCGTGTTGGCTGTCGTAGAGTCGTTAATACTGCCGGCAATCCACTTATTTCTGTGGCATCTGCTGTTGATTGAAACGCAGCCAGTATCTTTTGCAGCTCTTTGTTCTTATCTGTTGCCAGCTCCTGTTTTTGTAAAACAAGTATAAACTCATTCAGATTGTTTTTTAAAGAAAGTATTGCCCCGCTTCCGGAATCTTTCATTTCCTGGTCAATGATTTTTTGCAAAGCTTCTGCAATACCAAGCGATGGTTCCTTTAGATCTATGCTTACACCTGTAATCAGCAGGCTCAGGAAAACGGATTGCGAAAAGGAACGATAGTTGCTGCTCTCAAGTTCTATCCAAAGAAATAGGGCTGCTTTTTTACCGATGTTCTGTTCTGTAGAAGCGTATTCCGGAAATGCGCGTTCAATCATACGGATCGTGTTTTGGAAAACAGTTGCCGCATTTTCTCCCACAGAGAACAGTTTCAGAAGCCCTACCCAAACAGGGAGTGAGATATAAGCCAATAACCTGTTTTGGTTACGAGCGGATGAACCTGCATCCCTGAAAAGCTTTCTTGCATTTTCCGGGTTTTCATCCATCAGTTTTTGTACCAGGCTTTCAACAGTTACCCCGTCAAACAAATATCTCCCCCACCATGGAATCTGTGCATACCTGATGGTATATAGCAAAGCTTCAAGTAATGCATCTTTCTCAACAGCCAAAACCTCCTGTTCTGTTTTCTTTTCATTGACTGGCACATCAACAACTGGTGTATCGGCCAATTCGGCAATAATACCGGGAATACCTGATTGCCGGATACCTTGTCTGAACTCGAACTGCATTCCTTCATGCAGCTGTTGAATCAATATCCTTTCCTGCATACGGTACTGTTCAGCAATGCTCCGTATATAGGCAGCTACCAGTTCTTTCGGATCGTTCTTTGCAGGGTCGCCGAATACGATACGGGAAAAAACTAACCGCAGAAGAGCAGTCTGCGCATCTGCCGTGGAAGGGATTGCAATGAATTGTTTTTTACTCAGCCATTCAAACGCTGATAGAAATCCTGTTAACACATTTGCCTTCCCTGGGTACAACTGGTGCAGCATTTCCTTTGCCTGTGTATTTCCCAGTAAAGAAAAATACCTGGCCGCAACAGCTGAGTTATCCGGCATGTTAGCCAATTCGCGTTGAAGTGTCTGGGGTATTCTTTGTACAAGTTCTGCAAAAAAAGGCGCCAGTATTTTCGGTGAATGTATGGTAGCAGTTGCGGGAAGATAGCCAAATGAAAGATAGTATACCAACAGTCGCATTTTCTCCGCAAGCAGGTCTACAGGTGGGGTGCTGATACCTGGTAATTCTTCCGGCAATCCTGCATCTGAAACAGTTTCTTCTATGGTTAGTTCCGTGATGGTTTTTGCCAGCAAATGATGACGGCTATCCGGCAGACCACTACTATACAGCGATTGATAAAACAGGTGAAGCAATTCCGTGTATCCTATGTTGAAATGAGCAGCCATCTGCATAAGAATGCTTTTAGCGAAGATCCTCCGGTTAAACTCTCCGCCTCTTTCGTCAAGAATAAAATTCAGGATAAATAACCATACCGCTTTTTCAAACAGCACCTGTTCTGTTTTTACGACCTGCTGTTCCTGCTGGGTTCTAACAACAGATTCGTGATACCCGAATATGAACGAGGCTTCATCGGGTTCCAGTACGCTAATCATTTGGCGGATACTTTCCTCGTTAAACTGAGAAACCATTCTTTTTCTCACATATTCATACCGGCCCGTATCAAGTAGTATCAACCTGAGCAAAGCATCATTCTGACCAAAAAGTTCCGATACGATCGTGTTAATATCAAACCCCGCCGATGCATGTATCCACCATGGCATGGTTCCATAAACAAGAAAATAAGTGAGCAGTTCTTCATTTCCCTTTACCGGGGGAATGATTTCAGTTAGCGTACCTTCGGAAGGCGGTTTTTTGTTACGTATCTCTTCGAACTTCAGTTGCAGTTGCTTTTCAAGTTCATCAACAATGCGGGGAACCAGTTCTTCATCCAGCGAATCAAACCGGATTTCACCAATATCAAGAACCATTGTATCTACCCTGATGAGCTTGTCTGCTGGAATTATTTTATGCAAAGACTGATCCAGTGCGGGCAGAAGTGAATTATTGGCCAGGCTGCTGATCCTGTTCTGCAGTGCATGCACCTGTGAGCGGTTGGAGAACCGGATATCAAACAGTTGTTCCCTGACAGAAAAATACTGGTTTTCCAAAGCAACATAAACTTAAAGGTTACTAAACAGTATACATCCCTTCATCGATAAAGGATATGAGCTTATCCGATTTCGCAGTAGCATTCCCTGTTCGCATATCAGCCTGCATACTTTCTCTCCAGTCGAAATACAGCGCTTCAAATTGTTTCATCCGCGCAATTCCCAGCCAGTTAAAGTGCATTTTCATATGAACCGGTGCATACTCTCGGAATACATTTTCCACGAATACCCGGAATTGATGATCCTGGAACCTGGCTGGCCATGAGGGCAGTACGATCGTGATCCTGAAATGAAAAAAATCTTCCCGCATGGCTGTTTCATGTAAACGGTTCACCACATTTTCAAAACCGGGGTATAATGTCATTCTTTTCTTTCGGAATACACGGATGTTCCGGATGATCTTATCAAACAGTTTTCTTGCCAGTGCCGGATGATATTGATAAAGCATATGCGCATTATAGCTTTTTACCAATGTCTGGTTCTCCCAGTGATTGATCCAGCAAAAGCTTTTCAGTGTAGTAGCCATTTCAGCATAATCAGGCTCACCGGAATGATCAGCAACAGACATGATCTTTTCAATCGTCTCTTCCCGTTCCAGAAAATGTTGCCATTTGTTCTGATAGAATAATATATGCCCGTCTTCATCGTAAAAATTAAACCCGAAACAGTCCGAATCAAGTGAAGGCCTTAGCAGGATATGTTCAACCACATGAAATCCCTCTGACTCGATATTGATCTTACGAAGCGTATCAATAAGTGTGGATAGGCCATCTGTTGCAGACTGCAGATCAGCAAATCTGCCTGCACGTATCCATTTCTGGTCTGCCGGGGCTTTGTATATCAACATAAACCCTGAGCCACTTACATCAGGTCCGATGCGGTAATTTTTACTGTCAAGCCCGTCTTTTAAAAACCCGATGGTCTGTTTTGGAAAAACCAATCCCCGTGTTCCTAAATCCGATGAATCATCTTCTTCTATGATCAGTTCTGCTTTGGTTGTTTTCAACCAGTCGGCTGGTTCCAATTTAACAGTGCTTTCCGGTCTTATACCCGCCTCCTCCCTGGTTAACATTCCAAACCGTTGTTGGTATTTTTCCATCACATCGGTCAGTTTACGGGGTCCGGGTTGCTGTATATACAACAATCGCGAAATCAGGATGTCGAAACCCGAGGCATTCAGTGGATCAATCGCTGAGAGGTAATTGATGGCGCGGTTACGGTTACGGCTCAGTGAAATAAAATCTTTTACCAACCCCGACTTCCACATAAGTTCAGCCATATTTCGTTCGTCAACCGTATCGGGATTAAACAACTGGTTAAAGAAAACAACAGCATGTTTTTTTACATTCAGGTTAAACCTTGACATAAGATGGTCCAGCACCCTTGCTTTCCTTGTTTTATACACATCATCCGTTTCAATTGTTTTTTTCAGGAAAGAAATATGGCTGTTCTCCGGATTGGCTTTAAATTTTGACCAGAACAGGTCGGTTTGTTCCTTCTCTTCTGTATAAAAATGCTGTAGTATGTTTCCCGCTCCCGGCACGGCATATAAGGGCTGTGTAAAATAAGTGGCATTATCCGTCGCAATATCCGCTGTAACGAGATTCTCCAGGTTAGCCAGTTGCGCAAGGTAATTAGCCAGTATCTGTTCAAAGAACATCAGATACGCTTTTAATTGCTTCGACTTGGCTTTCGCTGCCAATGCGGCTTCACTGTTCTCTGCCAGGGAGGACGCCATACTGTCCATCTGATCCATGGCCAGCCGGTAAACAGGCGGAAAAAAATATTGCAATGAGTAATATTGGCCAACGTCTTTGAATATACCGCTCAGAACACCTGCCTGATCAGTCTGGTGTAATCCCTTGATGAATTTCCGTTTTGCAAAATCCTTTTTCTTATAAAGAATACTGTAAAACAGTGATTCTTTCACACGGATCTCATTATTGTCGTTTGAAAGAAAAATATCTCTTATTTCTTTTGAAAAAATAAATTTCGCGAACTGGTGAACGGGTAACCTGTACGGAGTTTCGCGGTAATCACCGGCTATCCTGCACCTGAAGTCACGAACATAGTTAATGCCGGGTATTACTGTAATGGCGCGTAGAATATCAGACGGGTCAATGATCCTGTACCGTGTGGATTTTACCAGGTCTGCCGGGTCCATTATTTTGGTTCTGGCATCCAGTTCCGAATCGAGTAAAAAACCGTGCTGCAGAAACGGGCCGGAATACATTTCTTCAAAACCAAATCCCCTGTCAAGCAGATCAGACTCGGTATAAAAATAAAGCGGCGGATTTAACATACTTTCAATCGCACAATACACTTCTGCCAGTATTTCTTCATTATGTACATGTCTGTCTATTACAATATTCGCTTCAATTTCAACCGTACATGGTTTCAGAATAGTAAAACTTATGTAATCTTCTCCCAGGTTCCTGTTTGATAATACAATATTTTTTACACGGCCAATTACCTCTTCCTCCAGTGAAATGATTTTTGCTTCCATCTGCTCTGCAGCTAAAGCTTCGTTTACGGACTCTTCCATTTCTTCTTCCGGATCAAACAACTGAATCACCACATTATACAACCCTTTGCTATAACCCGACTGCTGGTTTGAATAGATTTTCTCCAGCCAGACATTATACACTTCCGGTACGGAATCAAGTACCAGTTTACGCAGATCATTTACCGTGAAAGGATTGGTTGTCAGTATTTCTTTTCTCGGATAGAACAGGTTTTTTTCTGCACTGATTTTTCCATCTATACCCGTTAAAAGGTCTTTGATGTCGAAATTTGTTCTGTATGCCATATCCGTTATGGCAAAACAAAGCGCTTCCAGAATGGTAACACCAGGATCGTGCAGGTTAAAATCAGACCAGGCATTACCGGAATATTCCTGTACCAGCGATATCGCCCGCGCACGTAATGACTCAAAGTTCATTGCTGAATTCGGGTCAGTATACCTGGCAACCAGGTTGGTATTTTTATTGGTCGTTTCCATATCCCGCACCCCATACGGATGCCTGTTCTGTTTTAGCTATTGTAATAATCTTTGGGCATGAAACTTTCATCATCCCATAAATTGGTTATCTTATAATATATATCAATATCGCTACCGTAATTGGTATTGGTCCGCAGCTGCAGTGAATAATTATGTGTTGTTCCCCTGAAACGCAGATTTAATTTGTTCCAGAAAAAACCGTAGTGGGCAGATGTTTTTCGTATCCTGCTCTTAGATCTGCCAAAAGCACTCAATGCAAAAGCATGCAGGATCGCAAATTTTCCTGTTCCTTTTTTACCCGTTCTTGCCATTACTTCAAAGGCCGAGCAATTGTCAAGTCCTTCCAGAATAGAATGCCATTTACCATCTGCTGGCACACAGCCTGAGGCATGCGTACCCACCCTTCCTTTCAATCCGGAAAATCCATCTACATCCAGTTTCAGGTTTTCTTCACTTCTTTTGCCAATGCCCAAACATCCTTCTACACCAAAAAAGAAACTTTTATCTTCCGCATCTTCGCTGGCGCTGTCTACCGCCGGGTTAAATCGCATACTGGCCGTTCCCTGTTCATCTTTTTCAATAGTAAAGAAGGAATCCAGGTCGTTTACATTTTTCAGAAAGGTAACCAGTTTTTTAGAGTTTCCGGTAGTTGATATAACGAGCCCATTTTCGTTTTCTTTCCGAAAACCATCATCCTGTTTATTGATCATCGAATCGATCAGGAATCCAAAATCATATTCTGTAGGTACCTGCCCATTCCGGAAATGTTTTTTCAGGTCTTCCCGACCCAATACTTTATTGTTTCCTTTCTCTTCCATGATTTAAGAATTATTGGGATTAAAATAAAAAGTAAACAAGTTGTTCTCATCTGTATGCGTATCCGCATCAGTTAATGGGAAATATTCATTCACATCCGCCACCAGCAATTCATTTCCAATTTGCATACCGCCAATTCCCGTTTTACCTGGCTCTACATAATGCGGTTTATCCAGCACGGTTATGCTATGTTCTGAAGAAGACACCAGCAAAGCGTGCGGAAGTGAGGCTTTCAGGTATTCCGTTTTCCTTACAGAAGAATCAAGTACCCGATCATAAAAGTCCCCGGTCTTCACATCATATACCTGGTAAAAATGCAATACTGAAAACCCGGTAACATAACTTACGTAAGGGCATCGCTTGATAAAATTGAGTACCTCAGACAGGTATATTTTACCTTCTGTATTAATGTTTTCTCCCGGATTGTATAGCCAGGGTGAGAGCCATTGCTTGATATCCCTGTTCAGTTTCTGCAATAAAATACCCTGGCTTTCTTTTGTTTTTGATTGTCTTACAGCATGCGCTTCTGTTTCACTACTGAATACCACACTGCAAACAATTTTTATTTTTTCGTAAACCGGGTTTACCACTTCTACCGTTGTATAAGGAGATACAATTCCCGATAAATACTGTTTGATGCTAAACAACCCTGACAGATCTACTTTAGGATACTCCTGCATAGACAGTTGCTTGTTTTGCTGGTTCAGGATCACTACCACCAAAATGTCTACACCCGGTAAAATGCTTTGTCCGTTTATTTCTGTTTCAAAGCATTTCACTTTCAGAATTTTAGGAAATGCTTCCAGTACCAGTTGAGAAATATCAGTAGCGGTGATGGCACGGTTTTTATGACGCAGCAGCTCGCTCACCCTTGTATAAAACTGTTTGCCGGTTTCTTTTGTCTTTCCATTAACGGAGGCAAACGGTTGAAAAAGATTCAGGATCTGCGAATTCTTTTTCTGAAACCGCGAAAGTGTTCCCGGATCTAAAAACAAAGCATCTTCCGTAATCTCGTCTTCTTTAGTTAATTGTCGCGTGGCAGCAAAAACCTGTGCAAAAACAGCTGTTGTTTTCGAACGGATATCTCCGCGATTATTGCAGGATGCTTTTAACCAGTAAAGTGAGGATGGCAGGATCGTGTTGGTTTTATCCGAAACTTCAGGTAGCCGCAATACAACCATGCCTGTTTTGATAAAATTACTTGTTTCATCAAGAAGCACATCTGATTCTGGAATAATTACCCATGTGTTGTCATCCAGTACAGACCATTCAATTTTTTCGGGTATGTAGTTAAAAGGATTAAAATTATTCTCTTCGAACTTAAACAGCAGCGATAACAATTCTCCCGGGATAACTGATTCAAGTCCAAGAAGCAGGTTACTCTGGTAAGGAATTTCTCTGAGCAACTGAAAGGACTCCATACTTTTCCCAGGGTATACTTTTTGGTAGCCGAAGGGTTCTTTATGCCACAGAAAGATCCCATTGTCTAAAGAATTTTCACGGTGCACACTGCTTAACGACTCTGAATGTTCGAGTTCGTAATCGATCGTGATATTCTTCAGTACAGGGATATAAGGCTGATTAGGGATCGGTACCTTTTTTACAAACCTTCTTGCATTATGCATGACCACTTTGGGAAACAACCCGGTAAAAACCCGGCTACCAAAAGCATCGGGAGGCGAAACCAATTCAAACCGGATGGCTCCTTCTTTAAAATTCGTTTCAGTGATATTTTCTTCCGCATCAAGTGAAAGCGTGTTCTCAAAACGTACTTTAAGAAAATCGATTTGGTTTAACAAAGTTGCTTTAGATAGCGTTCCTTTTTCCGATGCATCCGTTTTCTTTGCGAACAAACTGAACCGTTGCTGCTCTTCCGGTTGCGGATAAAATAAGCCCTCGTTTAAAGCGCTTAGCGATATGACAAAGGAATCGTTTTTGATATTATTGGGATATCCCGCATAATAGGCTTCAAATCCACCTTTCTCATTGGGCAGATCAAACCAATGAAATTTTACAGAAAAATCCTTGATATACTTGTTAAATATGTTTGTGTTTTTAAGATCCAGGTAAGAGCCCATCGCCGGTTGCGGGCCAAATAACTGGAAAGGGTTTACCATACTGATTTCCCCGATATTATTCCGCAGTTTTAACTGCCGGCTTTCTGTTACCGACAGCCGGATGGCAATACGTTCCAGTATGATGCCTTTGAAAAAAGTATACGGATTATAGAAAGAACTGTTATTCAATTTCAGCCAAAGAAGGGGCAATTCGGTTTCATAGGAATTACCATGTACCGATGGGTTGTATTTTGCCGTAGCCGGATCTGAAGCCATTAATTCAAAATGAATATCAATGCATTGATCCGTATCTTCTTCTATTGAACAGTTGATATTGTATTTGTAAATACGTATCCAATCTTCTGCACCAGACACATGCAGGTAAAAAGATTCTTTCAGCATACTGTGCATTACAATACGCGGATGCGTTTCAGAAACCTGTGCATAATCCAGCGCATATTGCCTGAACCGTCTGAAACTTGCGGCAGACAAATACAACTTTACATTAAAGCTCCGTTTACCATCCTTTGCATAAAGCAGTGGTGATGCAATCACAAATCCGATATCAGCCGGTTGCATCGTCATTTCATCCAGCGATATATCTTCCTGGTCTTCTCCCATCAGGGGCCAGGCCCGTAATCCCGGCTTTTGGCTGATATGATCAGAAGGTTGTGTAACCGGATTTTCTGCTACAAAAACCTGCTGTTCGTATATATGGATATGATCATCTGTTTTCGAAGTCAGCTTAACCAATTCGCTTATATAAACAGAGAACATCTGCCTGATCTTTGCTTTCGTAATCACCGTATCAGCGTCTGCCAGAAACAGGTTGTTTTCTGTGATACCCGGTCTGTCCAGCAGCAATACATCTCCTTTTTCAATAATGGTTTTATCTATAGACGGGTTGATCTCTGCCTGGATATACACCCGGTCTGGATTGGCGGATTTGTAACCCAGCCCAAGAATATCATGGTAATAATAATCGAGGTGTTTTTTGGGAAGGACGTTGATCTCCTTTTTCAGTAAAGTGTATAATTCAAAGAAAGCGATCAATAACCCCATGTGCGGAGCATATACCGTTCCTGTTTCATTACGTTTATGAATAAAAATATCGGCAGCCTCCTGAAGGCGGTAGTATTTGGTTCTTACCCTGGAAAAAAGTATATCAAATTTCTTGAGGCTGCTGCGGATCTTATCTTTATTGCTTTCCAGTTCAGTAAAAATGTCTACTTCATTTTCATTGAACCCATGACCCGATACAATTGTTTTCTCGCGGGAATCGAAGTTTACACCGAAGGTTTCACCAAAATGTTTTTTGGCAGAGATCAGCCAGGCATTCAGCGCTTTGATTTCTTCATCATAGGTATTGTATTCCTGGGTAATCCGGCGGAATTCGGTTATCCCGGTCTCGGATTTGGGAATGGTGGCAAACTTACTGTGTAGCTTTACCTGGAAAAGAATGAATTCAAAAGTAAACTGAAACAATTCGCGAAGATCAGCGATCAGCGATTCATCATCAGTTTCCCGCATCAACCTGCTTTTCAACTGATCATACCTTCGGATAAATGTATTAATGTCAAACTTGGTAATAATTCTTACCACTACATTAATGTCCGATAAAAAAAAATCTTCCCAATCTCCTTCGATGGTATTGGTTAGATCATAAAAATTAAACTTCTTCGATAATTTAAGCAGGTACTGTAGAAAATCATTCGCGTTGCGCTCATCAATCTGAAAGAAAGCAGGATCCAGCGATGCCGGAAACCTGTCGGACTGACTAATTCCATCTGTAATATGTGTATATGGTTTTGGCTTCATTGAACGAAATCGCGTCAGTGATTAATCAGATACATTGGTACCTTCTGTAAAATAAAACGGATACACGATATTATGGCGTGTGTTGGTTATGATAACAGTGAAATTGATCTGTAACCGGATAAGACCGGCCATATCATCCCTGTCAAGTAATTCCGCGTTCACAAACCGGATCCTGGGTTCAAAATGAAGCAGGGCTTTGGCAATGGTTTCATTGATGCTCACTACCAGGCTGTCATCTATTTTTTCAAAAACCAGTTTTTTCAGGTAACAGCCAAACTCAGGCTGCATGATTCTTTCTCCGGGATAAGTTTCCAGGATCAGGTGTATGCTCTGCACAATATCCTCCAGCTCTGATACCATTTGTACCGAATTGGTAAACCGATTGAATACGGGAGGGAAACTCCAGCCGGTTCCCAAAAAAGAATTCAGTTCATTTTTCATACGCTATCCTCCTATTAATACAGTTGGAAATCCCATCATCACACTTCCGCCATGTGCGCAACTGTCGCCAACACGAACTGCCGGTTTCCCGCAAATCATTACCGTGGCCGATCCTTTTACAATCGAATCAGGTGGTCCAACACAAACGGCATTATCACCCATTACAGCTGCAGGTAACTTCCCGATGAGAACTGTAGGCGCGCCAGGGCCTACAATCGGTCCTCCCACATGCGGAATAGGTACCAGTCCGGGTGACAGCGTTGGGCAAACATGCATATCGGTTAATCGTGCTGCGGGTGCTCCCATGTTATTATTTTTACGTAATTAATTGATCATTACCATCGCGCCTTTTACGGTAATTTGTCCGGATGCCGATAGTTCTGCCGTAGCATTGCCTTTGGCAGTAAAGCCAATATTAGCCGTTGCCGTAACATTTAACCCGGTAACAGCCACATCCTGTTGTGCCTTGAGTGTTAGTTTTCCGGTGGCATCCAGTGTAATTCCACCTGTTGCCTTTATTGTTATGTCTTTATCACTTTTCAGGTCAATACCGGAAGAAGTCATCTTCAGGCTGTTATTACTCTGATCAACAATCTCTATCGATTTGGCGTCATCACTGAATGTGATCTTATTTCCTCCGGGTGTTTCGATGGAAATTATTTTCTTTTCATCATCCATCGTGATCTTCAGTTTCGATTTCGTGGTGATGGATTTGATATAATTGTTCTCATCAGCCGGTGGATTGGGTGATTTGTTTTTTGAGCTGTACATAGACCCAACGATCACCGGATACCTGGGATCACCGTCAAAGAAACCAACAGCAACCTCGTCGCCAATTTCGGGTAGAAAGCCCAATCCAACGCCATTACTCCCATAAAAATTTACGAACCTGGCCCATACATCAACAGGAGAAGAAGCATTGGAATGCAGGGTTATCTGGATCCTGTTTTCTCCACCGGGATCTGCACTCAGTTTTTTTACAAGACCAACCTGCAAACCATGAACAGCAGGAAGCTGCCCACCTGCCGCACCATAGGTAAATCCGGTACTCAGGTGTATCGGTGTATTTTCCAATCCGATTTTAATGGTTGTATTCCAGGCCCCTCCATCCAGTGTATGGGTTACGGATGATACAAACGCCTTACCGTTGAATTTTGTTCCAACGCCTGCCAGTTCAACCAAGGATCCTGCTTTTACCAGTGGCGATCCGATAAACTTAACCGTTCCTTTAAAAGCACTCAATCTTTTACGAAGTAGTTTTCCTTCGGCCCAGCTTTTCAGCTCATCGGTTACCATGGGTGTTGGAGAGATCAGCTTCAGCGCTTTCTGAGAAAGCACTGACGACATAGAGGTTGCCGTAACAGATCCTTGCGCATTTACCGTAGGTTCGGCGGCAGTAGAAGAAATGTCTGCCAGTGTTTTGGGATCCCATGCATGCGCTTCCATGGATGGAGGCTGGTTTTCGGCATTGAGTTCTGCAGAAAATGCAATGATCGACTCTCCCAAGGTTAATGACAATACAGGTTCTGCGCCCACTTTCGGGGCACCTACTATCACTTTGTCTGTATCCAGTGTTACGATATATCCATTGAACTCTGCCCTTGCCAGTAAAAAATCCCAGTCTGTGGATACTTTTTGAAAAACAAACGGGTGTTGTGTGGTGGTAGCTGTTACGTCTGCTGTTAACCCGGAATAGTTTCCGATCAGGGCCGTCATGATATCACTGTCCAGTTTATCCGTATACACAGATTCATCTTCATTGAATGTCATGCCTACCGCTTTGTGTTTGCAAAGCATTCTGAAACTATAGCCGCTCTCTTCGTCAATGATAACAGCATGTTTTACGATAACGCCCTTGAAAATACCCGTTTCCCCGCTGTTACCATAACCCGCAGTAATCACTACATCCTTTCCCGGTTTAAAATCATCTCCGTCTGAAAGCGGCAGTGTACCATCACCAAGGCCTACCTCTCCCTGTAAAACAATTTCAGCATAAGAGATCCGGTTTACCGCATGGGTTATATTGACAGAAGAAACGCCATAGGAATCTTTCATAACGGCACCGTCCAGCGTTATGGTGAAACGTAATGAAGAGTCCTGCTGTATAGCGGCTAAAGGTGATGGCGCAGACATACACTATTTTTTCAGGGGTGGGAAATAGAGTTGATCACCCGGTTTAATATCATTCACATGATTCAATTTGTTTACCCTTGCAATATCGAGATAATAAGCACTATCGCCATAAATCTGGTATGCCATCAGGGGAATTGTATCTCCTGCTTTTACGGTTCGGACATGGGTAAGATCCGGTGAACTCCGCTGTGCTTCCATCACTTTGGTACTCCAGTCAACCGTATTGATCAGCCCCAATGTAATTTCTGCCCGGAGGGCGGTTCCATCGGGTTTAAAGAGTGTGTATTTAACATTGAAACTCTGGCAAACACATACAAACAATAACTTTCCCCAGGTAATTTTCAGATAAGGCGGGCCATGTGTTTCACCATTGTATTTCGAAACGATGTCCTGGAATTTCTTGATATAACCATCTACATCCTGGTTGTTTATCGTGGCATTGTTATTTACAAGTCCGGTACCATCCACAATAAACTCGCCCAATGTGAGGTTTTCACTACTGACTTTTGAAAAAACCCAGGTAGGCTGCGAATCGTTGATCACACTTTTCTTTGTGTAATCTATTTTAATGGATTTTGTATATTCTTTGGGGTTAATGAATGCCTCTATGGTTCCGTTAGGCATTGCCTGGTTACAGTCTGGATCTTTAAAGGATTCTATTTTTACTTTTTTGAGTTCCATATCATCGTTCGTTCAGACTTTCCATCTTCAACACCAGCTTTTCCATACATTCTTTTACAAGTTTTGTTTTCAGCGTCTCCAGTTTTTCATCAAGCACAGATTCATCAAACACGTCCGGTTTCTGCTCCGTTACGGTTACCCTGATAATCATTTCCCTTATTTCCAACGGCATATTAGCAGGTATTATATGATTTATTTTTATTTCACAGTCAGCCCTATGAAACAAAAAGACAGATCCTGAATATCTGCCAAATTGAAACAACAACCCATATCTGTATAAACATCTATCCGGTATACATCTGCACTACATCTACTCTTTGAAAATAATTGTATGCAATTTCCAGTGTTTCTACTACGATGGCATTATCGGTTGATTTAAAATCGGAGATCTTAATGGCTACCGGATACGCATTACTGAACGACCAGATCGCCAATTCGTTACCCAGCTCATTCAATAAAGCCACCTGAATGATTTTAGGGGTAAAGGTAAAATTGCGAACGGCATTGTTTATCCATTGTAAAAGCGAGGACCCGTGAAGGAATCCCCGCTTTAATATCAGATTATCGTATTTGGTACCGGCCGGCAGTTTGTGCACGTAATCAAGAACGCCGCCTTCCGGTACTGCTTTTGTTTCCAATGAAACATTGATACCGCTGACTTCCTGAAAACTGCATTCCACATCTGCATCCAACCCTTCAAATGTTACCGAAAAATAGAAGGAAACCGGGATGTTATAAGGATACTTATTAAAAGGATAAGGATATTTTTTCCTGGTACTTGACATAATTATCCGCTAAAATCCCGTTTCAAAATAATCCTTCTTAAGATGCAATGGTTAATCCTTCATGTGCCAGTTCCATGGTTTCTACCGCCGCTTCGTTGGCATCTGATTTCATATCGCTTACCGTCATTTTAACCGGGAAGGCATTCGTCAGATTCCAAGTCATTGCAGGAGCGTTTGACTCATCCAGCAAACTGATGGTAACCGTTTTTCTTTCAATGGTATTCATCTTGATAAGATTGTACATTGCCCACATCTTCTTATCATCTTTAAAAAGACCTTTCTTCAATGTGATGTTACCGAACTTTTTAATGCCGGGCATTTTAACTGTAGAAAAAGCGGCACTGTTTCCGGCACGGTATTCAATTACCTGTGTTTCGGATGACAACCCGGTTACTTCCTGAAAAAACAATTCGTCGGATCCGATCTTCACTGAAAACTGGAATTTGACTAGGGGCCATGTAGCGGCTGATTGTGCTGAACCATTATCTGCCATAAAATATTTTTTATTGATTTAATTGAAATAATTTTTTCTGACCTTGGTACGATTAAGAAGTCTGCTGCTGTTGCTGGAATGTGATTACGATGAATTCAGCAGGACGAACGATCGCAACCTTAACGGTGATACGCATAAAGCCATCCAGGATATCGGAAGGAGTCATGGTTGAACCCAGACCCACCGCTACGGAATAGGCTTCTTCAGGTGTAGATCCCGCCAATGCACCCTGTTTCCAGAGATTGTACAGGAAATTATTCATCATACTGCTGATGGTAACCCAGGTACCCGCATCATTGGGTTCGAATACATAGGTACGGGTAGCCAGCTTAAGCGATTGTTCGATCATGATCAATGTTCGTCTTACATTGACGTATCTCCAGTCCTGGCTGTTGCCATCCAGGGTTCTTCCACCCCATACCAGTGTACCAATACCAGGGAAAGGACGGATCACGTTCACCGATTTGCCGGAAATGGCATCCACGTTCATATCCTGCTGCTCTTCGTGTGAAATATTCAATGCAGGCGCATTTACAGAACTTACCGAAACATTGGCTGGCGCTTTCCATACACCCCTGGTATTATCTACCAGTGTATAAATACCTGCCAGTGCAGAGCTAGGTGGAAGCAGGTTCAGGTGCGATCTTATTTCTTCCAGGATTTTTACATAAGAAATACTGGATGCTTTGAGCGACTGGTGTATATTGGTTACATGCGGTGCTTTCTCATCAGCCGTTTTACCTGCATCTTCCACGATCGCTACAGCGTCTTTGGTTGACTGGATGTTCATGAACTCATCTACTCTCGCTTTTTCATCTGCAGGCAGCAAGGCAGACAAACCACCCAATGGAATATCGAGGTTTAGAAAGTTTACTTCGGAAGGTGATACAACAGAAGTTTTTAACCAGGGATAATATGCGGCACCATAATTCAGTGCGGTGGTTCCGATTCCTTCGCGGAAATCTTTTATATTGTTTTTCTCATCAGCCCCCATAGCCACATCAAACAAACCAAAACGGCTCTGGGTTTCCTGGCAATGAATCAGCACCAGCTTATAAATATCATACGCATCTGTTCCTTTGCTGATCAGGTCGGGCAATACAACCAGTGTGGGTTCAAATTCTTTTTTCAGTATCTCAAAAACATTTGGCTTATCCGGTGTTCCATCCCCCTTGAAATCATTGAAATCAATTTCCAGTTCTGTTTTCCCATCATAGGTTCCTACAGACAGGATATAGCAGTTACTGCCTCCGTTCGCGTAGAACAGGCGCATGGCATTGTAGAAATAAAGCGCGTTGTTGTCTTTGAAATCAACTGCGTAATCATCGGTGCCGATCTTGAAAGTGTTTTTCTGACCGGGCGCTTTCTGCAGGGTAAATTTTGACTGGAATGGACCACCGAACATTTCTACATATTCTGCAAATGAAGAAACCTTCGTAGGCACATGCAACAATGATTTACCGTTTCTGACAGCTTTTTGTGTATACCCTATGAAAACGGGTACAGCGGTTTCAACGGCTACTGCGGAGCCGGGAAAGGCGTTCTTTTCTTCAATGTAAACGCCTGGCGTTTTGTAGGTGGAAGCCATAGTTTTGGTTTTTAAATTTTGAGGAACTAAATATAATAATTATTAAATGAAGATTTCTGAAAAATTATTTTCCTTACCATCCCCCTGTTTCTTCTCCGTATCAATAAAGGAGAAATGTTTGATGTTTGGGTTAGGTAATACTCCCAGAACCACTTTGCATTTTCCTGATACGGGTTCAAAATTCTCCACCAGTTGAAATACTTTCTCCGGTTTGTTGCGCAACGGTATTGGTTTCTGCGATTCAAAAGCCATTCTTTTCTTCCCGTCTGGCAGTAATAACCAAACAGGTCCGGCGAATGCTTCTTTCGTATCTTTATGAATTACTGCGGGTTGTGTAAGATCCTGCAGGTGATCGCTGCTGAGAATATATCTCCACACAGTTTCTTTTTCTTTGAACTGTAAAGCGAACTGCGCTGGCAACTGGGGATGAAAATTGATCTCAATAAATCCGAATGGTTTCCTGAAAAACGCTTCCGCTTCAAATACAGGCAGGCCGGGTATTTTCGCCTGTAGTATATCTTCTACGTTAAAAAATTGATTCCCGAGTATAGCCAGGTCATTGGCAGGATCAGTTCTCAGCACATTTTTATCCGAGGCGAAAAACAGGCTTTCAGCAATATTTTCCGGAAGTCCTTCCGTATAACTGAAAAAATCCGGGTCGTTGTTGATGATCCTGAACCGTAAACAAGCAGATTCTTTCAAAACAGCTGCCCGGTTTCGTTGCAGAAACGGGCCTGTTTCATAAAAAAGACTGAACCCGTCAGGAAACACTTTGCAGATAAGCGAAAAACGTTTCATGGTATGCTGTGTAGCCTTATCCGGTTCTACCGAAAACCCCGTATAGCGTGCATCCGAAAAATAAGAATGACGGAATGAAACGGTGGTTACTATCTGGTACCGGGAGATCATGTAGCTTGCAATTAGGGATTTATGATTTATGGATTACTACCTGACCCTCCTTCGCTACTGTTCTGGTTATTGCCACCCGGAATATCCGGTATGGATGGAATACGCGGCATACGTCCATCTGCAATACCGGAAATGGAAGGCCTGTACTCTTTTACGATCAGGCTTTCGAATGTTAACATCCGTATTTTATATAAAACTGATGGCATGTATTTTGCTCCCAATGTGGCCCAGATATTATTGAGTTTTTCGGAACCCACACTTTCCATTTCAACAGTTAATTTCTCTATAGCATCATCCAGTCGCGGTGTATTGGATTGCGTGAATACCCCCTTATCCTGTAAAAAAGAGATCACATACGAAAGCAGCTGAAGCGAATCACCGTAATTGCTGCTGGAAAAATAAGAAGAGAACAAAACGTACAGGTTAATGCTTAAAGGAGGCGAGGAATTTGACAATGTTCTTACCCCTCCCCCCGCTGCGCCTTTTACAGAAGGTTCTTTTTCAAGATTGATTAACGTAACAATAATTTTATTCTCACCCTGTATAGCAACACTTCCATCCTGGTTAATCAGTCCGGAAAGAACGATCTTTTCCTCGTTGATCTTTAGTTTGGTCCGGAAAAACTCATTAATCTCTTCTGTAATACAGGAGAGTGCTTCATAAATCATAACACCAGGAGTTTTAGATTCATTGTCGCTAATCCTGTTCAAGACATTTCATTGAACGGGCAATCAAATTAGCGAAAAAACTAAGATATTTATAAAAAAGAAGCAGGTTCTTTAAATTAATTAATATTTTAGACTCTTCTTATGAAACCATCCCAAAGCTTTCTGACTTTTTTACTGCTTGTTTTTTGCAGTATCGGGATCAATGCTGCAAATACCTCAACAGCTGCCACTGCGTTTCATTACAGACTCACTGCATCCGGTTTTTCTTCCCCCATTTTTGGACAAACGGATACGCTACCCAAGAAAACGGATGATTCCAAAACCGTAAAAGCACTTAAGAAGGTAGCCCAGGATGCCATTCCCAAAGTAGCGGTTCCCAAAATAAAACCCCCGAAAGTAAATACCAACCTGTTTAAGAAAATCGCCGATGCATTCAAGTTCCGGAAAAATGCGCAGGCAAAAGAAAAGAAACGGGTGTTGGATATTTTCGAATCATTGGGCACGAATGATTCCATTGCCGCATCTGCCGAAAACATCAGGATACTGATTGATGAATTATCCATCAGGGAAAACCAGCATTTCGATTCATTGATTGCGATCATCAACGACATCAAATCCAAAAAAACCGAACCCGCCCTAATACCACCTGCCTCTACCAAAGAGGATCTTATTGTACCGGAAGCATCGGAAAGCAAAGCTGTTACAGACAAAGACATAGAAGATCTTACCAATAAACTGCTTCCGCTGATTACAGAGAAAGCCAATGAGACCAAGAATACCAAAGACAAAAGAGCAACGCTGGCATTATTGCGGAAGATCAGGAATGGCAAGCCTCAAATTCAATACGCTACCGACACCATAAAAAATATTGTAAAACGGTATATTCTTAGTGTTAAAAACAGGGCGGAAGTGTATGGCATCCATAATTTCAACCGCAATAACCAATACGAAGACTACAAATTCAACTTTTTAAATACACTTGTATACAACACACTGTTCGTAAACGGAAAAACAGGAAATATCAAAGACCTGAATGGATGGGACAGTGCCAAAATCATTACTGATGCAAGAAATGTGGGTTGCAAAGTGGTATTTACGGCAAGAATACAACAGGCTGCCAGTGTGGATGCTTTTTTAACCAGTTTTAAAGCGCAGAAAACTTTTGCGGAGAGCGCGTTGTTTCTGCTGAAATCCAGGAATGCCAATGGTGTAAATATTCAGATGGATGGGCTGACGGCTGTTAATAAAAACGGATTTACGCAGTTCATCAAATTCCTATCTGAAGTATTGAAGAACCAGGATACCAGTTACAAAGTATTGGTTACATTGCCCGGCCACGAAATAAGTACCGGATATGACCTGAAAGCCCTGGCTGCTTTTACAGACAGGTTCCTGGTCAATTTCTCTGTTATTGATCCTGTCGCGTTCGGCCCCATGACCCCTTTGAAGGGAACCAACAATAGTATCGAAACCACGATAGGCCGTTACCTGAACCAGGAGGTATCGCCGGATAAACTGATTGTAAGCGTTTCCTATATAGGAACCAAATGGGCGGTTACCCCGGGCAAAAAAGGTGGCAGGTTTATTCAGCCCCTCACCTATTCAGAAATACGCAGCAGGTATGGCTGGCCGGTATATTACGACGATGCCAGTGCCAGCGCAGTGATGGATTCGCTGAATAAACAACAGGCCGTTGTGCGAACTGTTTTTTATGATGATGCCGTTTCGCTTGAAAAAAAATACGATTACATCATCGACAATTCATTAGGCGGGGTATGCATCAATGCACTTGGCTATGATAGAGGATATGCCGATCTGTGGGATGCGCTCTCCTACAAATTTGCAACAGTTGATACCGTTTACCTCAAAGACAGTATTCTCAGTAAAACGCTGGCAACCAATCTTACCTTACTGGAAAAAGCGTCAAGGTATCTTACGCTTTTTTCCTATGTGCTAAACAACCCCTGCGAAGTTTGTTTTGAAAACATTCCCGATACGGCTTACGCGATAAAGATCAACCAATACCTGCAGGAGCTGAAGGTCGATTCACTGATCATTGCCGAGAACAAAACACTGCCTTTAAAAGACAAGTACCATAGTAAGTTTGAATATGTAAACAGCCTGCTAACTTCCGGCCTGGGATATCTTACCTTGTTTATTTTAATCCTTACACTCATAGCGGGAGGTATTTATCTGTATAAAATAAAAACGGAAAGTGATGAATGGGCCTGGAAAAAAAATGGCGAGATTATATTGATCGGTTTTTGCATACTGCTTGTGATCAGCACATTCACGTATCTTTTCACCAATGATGCCATCCCTATTTTTGGCGCTACACCCAGTAAAGGATCTGACACAGCACCTGTTCGCTTTTCAAAAGACCTGGCCACTGCCATGACAACTGCATCCGCAGCAGATTCCGCGAATGTCATTATCTCAGATACCAATGCAAACTACTGTACAATAGATCCCAATGACGAATGCATCAATATGCCTTTCCCCACGCTCATGATCATTATTGGCATAGGCATGGTGATCGGAATATTGATTACGCGGTACCTGATCATGCCTTTGCTTCGGCGTAACGATATTCCTTAACCAGTTTACTTACTGCTAAAAAAACAAACATGAATTTGCTGGATACAGCCGCCATCTTCCGGTTTCATAAGGAGCAGATCAAAGAATATGGCTCCGGAACAATTGGTGCATTGGGGTGGACAAGTGCTGAAGCCCAGTTGGTTCGCTTTAAAATTCTTTCACAGATCGCAGACCTGAATCACCAATCCGTACTGGATGTAGGATGTGGTCATGGCGACCTGCGTGTTTACCTGGGAAACCTGTATCCGGAGCTGCGTTATTTTGGCGTGGAGCAGATACCCGAACTGCTGGACAAAGCCATCGAAAAATATGCGGACATTCCTGAAACACTTTTTTTCCAGGGAGATTTTACGGCATCGGAATTACCCACCACGGATTATGTATTGATTTGCGGATCCCTGAATTACCGTAACAGCGACCCCTTGTTCGTGTTACGAATGATTGAAAAATTATTCAATACCTGCAGAAAAGGAATGGGATTTAACCTGTTGAGTAATGTAGACCCACCGGATGGTTTATTAACGGCATACAAACCTGATTTTATTGTTGAGTATTGCAGGCAACTCACGCCAAATGTAGGATTGATAGATGGATACAGGGAGAATGATTTTACGGTTTTCATGTACCATACCAATGCCCAGCCAGGGTTTACGGAAAAGTAACCATACCAACCGCCATGATCTTTCAACTAGAAAATAACCAGGCCTTTTCCCGCTCAATGTTATGGGATCTGCAACGCCAGTATTTTGAGAAAAAAGGATTTGATGCATGGCGGCTCGGTGAAGTGCCGCATTATGTAACCAGCAATCCCAGGATCGCGAATAGCTATGCAGAACTGGTTATCGGCCTATATAAGGATACAAAGCATCTGCTGCCTTCAGATAATACAGAACCGATATACCTGCTGGAAGCGGGTGCCGGTTCCGGGCGTTTGGGCTATTACCTGATCAAACAACTGCACCGGCTTTGCGATCAGGAAAATATTCCGCATCATACCTTCTGCTATATCCTTTCCGATTTTACACAACGGAACCCGGATTTCTGGAAACAACATCCTGCCTTCCAAACTTATTTATCAGAAGGATTGGCTGATATCGCATTATGGGATATGACAAAGCAGGATGATATCACCCTTCAGATCTCAGGCAAAAAAATCCGGCCAGGCAGTCTTGGCGGTCCGCTTGTACTCATCGCCAATTATGTATTCGACAGTATCCCACAGGAATTATTTTATACAGCCAATGGCAAATGCAGTTTATGCAAAGTATCGCTTCAGACCAAGCGGGATCCCGCCGGTCTTTCCGCAGCAGAACTGCTACGTGAAATTTCCTGTAGTTACCAAGCAGCTGATCCGGCTGGCCCTGTTTTTACTGAACCATGGCTGAACGGTTTATTGGATCATTACAGACAGCAGCCCCATGAAGGTTATTTCTTTTTCCCCGAAACAGGTATCCGCAGCCTGGCTCATCTTCGCTCCTGTTCTGAAATGGGATTACTGGTTATTACGGCCGACAAAGGTGCGCATGAAATAAATAATATCGTTTACACAGAAGTACCTGAACTGGTAAAGCATGGTTCCTTTTCCCTCTCGGTTAATTATCATGCGATAAGCAACTATGCAGCACAATCAGGAGGCTTCGCGCTTTTTCCTGAACACCGCTATGCCAGTGTGAACACGGGTTGTATCGCTTTGTTGAACAATGAGAACCCATGTTTACAAACCCGGGCGGCATTCACCAACCGGCTGGAAAACTCCGGTCCGGATGATTATTTTACTTTATACCAGTACATGGCAACCCAAATAAGCAATATGCCCCTGAAAGTACTGCTGTCCATGCTCAGGTTCAGTTTATACGATAGTCACCTGTTGGCCCACTGTCTTCCCAGGCTACAGGAATTGGGTGCAGAAATGAGCGCACCTGAAAAAGAAGAACTGATCACAGTGATGGCAGCCTGCTGGGAAAATTATTTTTCATTGGGAGAAAAAACAGACCTGGCAAGTGAGATCGCTGCTTTCCTGTATGGTATCAATCTTTTTGACTGGGCGGTTTACTATTTTAAAATGTCGGCCGATATCTACGGACATGATACCGGCACCTTATTTAATATCGCAGCCTGTTACCAGCAATCAGGAGAAATGGAAAATGCGAAAATAATATTGGATATTGTATTGAAAAAAGACCCAGACAATGCGGAAGCCTTATCCCTGTTGCAGGATATCAGCAATGAATTGATTAACACCCCCGATTATGATCATTAAAAATCCCGACATCAGTTATATCGGCACGCAGTATATACAACTGCGGGTTCCGCTTACCCGGCAGAATTGGGAAGACATCACTACGCACCAGCTATTCAATTTTACTAAAGACTTATTTGAAACCGATTTACCGGATCCACCTTACCATGAAATACTGTTCAACATCATCGGTCCGCTAGAACCCTATCGTAGCCAGATAGCCGCCAAACAGGATCTAACCCTGAAACATACGGAATGGATAATTTTTGACTGTACTATCAATGGTGTTATTTACCCGAGTTTTTTTGCAGGCCTTGACTGGAATAACCCCGCATCTTCGCTGACTACCGAATCCATTATCCGTTTTATTTCCCGCAAAACAGCAGGTAATTATGCTGGAGAACTGGTTTCCGCCCCCGCGTTGGAATCCGCTCTTACGAAGATGATCTCGGGGCTTAAGAACGGAGTGCCGGATCAAACCTCTTCTGTTGCCAATATTGCCGCTGAGCTGATGAAAGGAATGCATATCGCAGACAGTGGTCCGGCATTATCGGTAAAGGACCAGGTTGAAGAATATTTACGTTCGCAGGATATACCCATAGACTTCTCTGAAAACGCTTTTTATTTTCATGTAGATTATGCACAGGCAGGATGGAGTGTAGAGATCACTCTTTCACAGGAAGAAAATACGATCACAGCCTATTCCTCTATTCCACTTTCTGAAGAAAAGAACGGGTTACACCACCTGCTGGAAGTATTGAATCAGTTTAACCTTACCATTGGATATGGCAGTTACGAATACTCGCAGGCTTTGCAAAAACTGTATTTTAAAAACGCTGTTCCTGTTATCGGCAACCGGGTAATGCCCGAACTGATGAATGAACTGATGGGACATAATTTTAAACAAATGGCCGGTATTGCAGCCGTTATCGACAAAATCGGGCCGCGATCCTGATAGTATTCCAGGCATTTTTACTGAAAAGAAGTATATTAGTTACCTTTTCCAATACCATAGCGTATAGAACAGTCCGGATCATATCAGCAGGTACCGAAACAAACCAGACAGGTTGCAGAAAATGCTGAGGCCGAAGGTATTTCTTTACCCGCCATTCCTTCTTTACAGCAGGCCGATACCGTAAATGCGGCACCTCCCGCAGAAAATACAGACCCCGGCAACTCAGAAAATTTTCAGGGAACCGCATTTACGCCCGCAGTACAGCGAAAAGAAGCAGATAGTGGCCAGGATATTGAGACCAGCGGATTTAACCCCGGTTCACCGGAATCTGCTGCATCAGCAACCGCAGCGCCGGTTCAAAGATTTGAATCCCAGCAAAAAACAAATGATACGGGTCTGCCCGATTCTTTGCGAACAGGCATTGAGCAGCTTTCGGGCTTTTCCATGAAAGATGTGAAGGTTAATTACAATTCACCCAAACCGGCACAGTTGCAGGCCCATGCCTATGCACAGGGTACGGATATACATGTGTCGCCCGGGCAGGAAAAGCACCTGCCACACGAAGCATGGCATGTGGTGCAACAGAAACAAGGCAGGGTAAAACCTACCCTTCAGCTGAAAAGAAACAATGACAATGCTGTAACTACTGCCCCTGTTCAATTAATTGGAGAAGACAACAAAAGCGATGTAAAAATAGCCGACGACAAGCCCGCACCAATGATGAACGGATGGATGGGCGGAGATGAAAAAGTAGCCCCTGAAGTAAAAGAAGCAGAAGAAAAACCCGCATCATCCATAATGATTTCAATGGGTGGCGATCAAAAAAGATCACCAGGAACCATGCCAGCATCGCCGATGGTCAATGGCTGGATGGGGGATGAAAAGAAACAGCCGCAGAGCGTTGGACCTGATGTAAAACTGGCCGATCCAAAAAGAGAGGGTAAGGAAGAAATGGCCGGCACATCATTGTCACTGGCGCCCGCATCGGAAGACAAGGCCGTAGTAGATCGCCGAAGGATCGCTGCCAGAAGCAGTAAGGCCGTAATAGATTCCAACAAAACGGATGTGCTTCATAATTACAAATCGGGTTTTGTAAAGACCATGCGGAAAAAAATGGTCGATATCGTTAAAGATATACAGGAGAAATACGGGCAAATGGAGCAGGCAGATAATTACATCAATGGCGATGCCGGTGTAAACGGGTTCCTGAATGAAGAAGCCAAGAAAGCCGACTCCGGGGAAGCATCTGAAGCATGGACAAAAGCGGATACCACCCCGGAAGCACGCCATCAGAAACTGGGTAAGGTTGCAGGAAAAATACTGGATGGAAAATTCAAGACCCGGCTGATCAAAAACGGTGTACTCGACAAAGGCGACCTGGGGGCAGTGGCAGGCGAGTCAAAAGATAACATTACAAAAAGCCGGGAAAGACTGCAGCAAACCGCCGCAGACAAAGCGGTTGTAGAAATGTATTACAATGAACTGATCAACCTGCATGAAAAGAATGATGCGAAAAATGAGGGAAGCAGCATTTTTGATTCAGACCATGAAAAAGAACAAAGAGAAAATTCCAAATCGGAGTTCAGAGATAAAGCCGGGTCCATTTTCCAGTATGGATTTATCCGCCAGGATGATGTTAAACAACGGCATGCAAAACAAAAAGAAGAGCGAACAAAACTGGAAACCCAGGACAGGATAACCAGTACCGTACAAAGGGCCTGGGAGGCTTCTTATATGGCCACATTGAATGTGTTGGTTAAAACCATTTCACTTGGCTTTTTGGGTGTTAAAAAGAACAGGGATAAAAGAGGGTTTGTAGGTGGATTCGATTATACCATGGATGAGCAGACAGGAAAAGGAAGCCGTGAAAAACTGAAAGGAGGTAAATATGAAGTCACGAATATTTACAATGATTATGTTTTTGCCAGGGATGAATTAAGAGCCAAATGGGATAAACGTGCCCCTATGGGCAAATATGCCGGTGCTTCTTTGATACTTGAAGGATTCAGAAAATTCATTGATGCCATACAAAGCATTTTTGCATCACTCTCACTTGCCCTGACTGCGGTAGGCCTGATACCGGGCGTAGCGCCTGTTGTGGCACCGGTAATCGCATTCTGTTCCAGTGTGGCATTGGCCATTGGAGTGGCTAAAGGCGCTCTTTCGTTCCTGATCACATCCATCAATGCGGTTGCCGAGGTCATGAATGAAAATCCTGAATTGTTCGCTGAAATGAGCGGCGAAACCGGTAAGGCGGCCATCAACACAGTAACTGATGGTTTGGGTATCGGCGCGTCTGCGGCATGGGGCGCTTCAGGCCTGCATGGCAGTGGACACAATATGGGAGACCGCATGAATTTCAATTCACCGGCGTATCAAACAGGTCCTTCATTGGGATCGCAGGATTGGTTCTCTACCAAGGGTGCAATGGCTGGTGCGGCAGTCAGCTCAAGCCTTGTGCCTAAAGTAACCAATGCTGCGGTAACGGCTTCAGGCAATCTCGACAATAACGATATGACGTATACGCAGACCGTAAATGAAAACCGTCGTATCGGAAAATCGAAACACAAAGCAATTGGGGAATATGTAGACAAGAAAGAGCACAAGTTTATTGAAAGTGCTGTAGCCACCACCAAGAAAAAGGCGGAAGCAGGCGCTAGCCAGTTACTGATTACACTGGCCAAATTTACACCTGAGCCAGCTGTTCCAAGACATGATGGCCTTACAGACGACAAAAAAGATGCCGGTGAAAAAACAGTTGAAGCCGGAAAAGACCTTAACCAGAATGTTGTGAAAATAAAAGAAGAGGCCAGCGGGTTACAGAATGGCGACAAAAAATAAACAGCACAACGCTCTCTACCGTAACCCAACAACCCTCTCTTGCCAGGCCTAACTTGCCATTACATCTTTCATCGCATCCGGTAAAGACAGTTCTCCATTGTTTACATGAATGATCACATTTCTGAATCCCATCAGGCAATTCAGGTAAAGTGAAAATATTTCCAGGAAAGGATCTTCCGCTACTATATCAAAACGGGATACAGGGTATATGTGTTTGAAACCAAGTTCATTTTTTTCATTAATGGAAAAACTGCCAAGTGGTGACTGGGCATTGAGTTCGTTCAATAAAACCAGCAGGTCATCTTTCCGGTCTGCCGCAACTTTTTCAACGATCAGGGTATATTGCTGTAGCAGCCTGATCTCTGTAAAATGGTCTTCAGGTAAGGGAACATACATGATATTAACGGTAACCAGCTCTCGGGTAACAGCAACCAGTATATTCATGGGAAGCTGTTCGGAAGCTTCGAGTACGGTAGAATCTACTTCTATTTTTTCGAGATATTCTTTGATCTGGTAAAGCACCTGCTGATCTTTCAGGTTAAGAAAATCGTTATTCATGGTTCTTTTTTTGAAAAGTTATCTACCTGTTTTCATGGTTTCTACAATCAGGGATACCTGCTTGTTTACATCACTTCCATTGGAGTAATCTGTTGCATAAACAGTGCCAAGGTTAACGCCTGTTGATTTAAGTAATTGTTCTCCTGTTTTCACTTTCGGTGCGTGTTCGGCAAGCACGGGTTGCGGCACGGATGAAAGGTATTGGTAAATGGTACGCGTATGGGTTACATATTCTTTGTGTTTTGCTTTTTCGGAACGGTTGGTATCACCGCCAAGCACCCCATTATTGCGCGCCTGTTTCTGAATAAATTTAGCGGCAGACTGTGCCGCTCCCACAGCCGCGGAAGTGCCAATCAAAACGCCAGCTGTAATACCACCATCCGCTGGGAAGAATTTCGCAATTTCGCCGGCTATCCGAATAAGGCTGGTAAAGATATTCCGCACACCCTGTACCTTCCTTTTCTGGTTAATCTCCTGCATTTTACTTCCCAGTTCATAATAACGGATGGCTTCAAAAACAGCATCAAAGCTTACATTTTCAGGTATCCCATTTTTGGATTTGAAGTTCTTTTCTTTCTTGGCCCTTGAAACAGAGTTCTTATCATTTCGCACATCTTCCAGTACATCAAGCATACCCGGTTTTAAACGCAGGTAAGTTTGGCGGTTAAACATCTTACCTCTTTTCTCCTGTTCAAATAAACCGGTTTTGCCTTCCGGCTCTCCAATCAATGCGGCCAGCCCTCCCCTGAACTCGTCAGATACCTCGCTCATTTCTTCCTCCATGCTACTGGCACTATAGGCAGTATAAGCATTCACCAGCACATCGCAAGCCGCAATGGCAATGCCCAGGCCAGGTATGGCCGCCATGATACCCGGAGAAACGGAGCCGGATACAAATCGCTGAATACTCATGGCTGCTTCAAAACCCGCTTTGAGTGCCGACATCAGTTCTTTGGCAGCGGTTGTACCGCCTGTAAATAAACTGGTATCACCCTCCATGGTATCATATGCGGCTTTGATGGCTTTTACACTGCTAACCACGCTTCCGATGGAACTGCCGATACCGGAAACAATATCGCCGGCCGCAGAACTGATTCCTTCTTTTCCTTCTCCCTTAATTGCATTGGTGCCCGATCCAGATAAACCGGTAACGGAACCAACTAGTCCGGTAACAGTCGCCCCGGTTCCTACCGGGTCGCTTTTCGCGCTGAAATCGGCCCAGTTAACCGATGCCAGAACAGAACCGGCATTATTGATCATATTAACGATACCCGAATTTTCGCGGGCGAACTTCGCATCTTCAGATTCTTCCGTTGTTGTGCTGCTCCTGCCTCTTACCGGCATACTATCCCAATCACTATCCGCATCCGGATTTTTTTGTACTACTTTCCGCTGCCGGATACCTCCGGTTAATAAAGCAGGGTTACACTTTAGCTGTGCTGGCTGCCCGTTAAACAATTCCTTCCCCTGCAGAATGGCTTTGGCACCCATATCATCCGCTTCTTTTTCAAGACCGGGATCATCGTTTACCGGAACACCTTCCTTCATTTGCAGGGTAGGTTGTACCCTTCCCTGCTTTTGTTGTGCCACATGCCAGGCTTCGTGCGGGAGATGCTTTTCCTGACCCGGCGCAACATGTATGTCTGTTCCCTGCGCATAGGCAAGCGCCTTTAACTGTTTGGGTTTATCTGAATTGTAATGAACTTTTACATCGTTCATTGAATAACCGGAAAGTGTTTCAATACCTGATTTTAGCTGATCAGGTATACCGGTATTGTTTGCTGAAGTTTTATTTTGCGCCTGTAACTGGGCAGGATTATCCGGTGGTTCGGTTACTCTTTTTTTTTTTGCTGAACAGGCTTTGCAGTTGCTGGAATTTTGAATTTTCCCTGTAAGGGTTCTTCTTCTTCGGGTCCCATTTTCTGAACCGTTTCGAATTTTCCCTGCAAAGGTTCTTCTTCAGGTCCCATTTTCTGAACCGTCGCAAATTTCCCCTGTAAAGGTTCTTCTTCCTCAGGTCCCATTTTCTGTACTGTCTCAAATTTCCCCTGTAAGGGTTCTTCTTCCTCAGGCCCCATTTTCTGTACTGTCTCAAATTTTCCCTGTAAGGGTTCTTCTTCTTCAGGTCCCATTTTCTGCACCGTCGCAAATTTCCCTTGTAAAGGTTCTTCCTCCTCTCCCATCAATTGTACAGCATGCACTGCCGGCAAAGCAATTCCTTTAGAAGAATCATTTTGCTCATCTCCTTTTCTGCCAGCCCTACTGCTTCTTTCTTCCGCGCTTGCTTTTTGGTACATATCTTGAAAATTAATGAGTAGATAACGCTAAATCAATTCCCCTGTTTTACGGAAAAGATCGAATGAAAAGATAATAATTAATTACAAATTAATAGAAATTTTTACCCGCTCATTTACCGGGTGGCGCATTTTGGTACAGAAGAAGATGATGCAACCTGCTGAACACATTGATACTGTTCAATTTTTATCATCCGCCGATATCTATCGAAAAGCAAAGCAACAATTGACAGGGAATATTTTTCACTAAACTATTTAGCATTGTATTATGTTTGTAAAATGTCGTACTGCACCGCCATTAACAGCATGAGCGGGGATAGAAAAGCCCTGCACAAAGCCTACCATGATCATTTGTATGGATTTCCAATACAGGAAGACAATGAATTGTTTTGCCGGCTGGTACTGGAGATCAACCAGGCCGGATTGAGCTGGGAAACGATACTTAAAAAAGAAGCGGGCTTCCGTAAGGCTTACCACAATTTCAATATTAAAAAAGTAGCGGCATACAAGGATACTGACCGTGAAAGATTATTGGCAGATGCTGGTATTATCCGCAACAGGCTTAAAATAAATGCGGCCATAGAGAATGCCGGAACAATCCTGTTATTGCAAAAAGAGTTTGGTTCTTTTGCAAAATGGCTGGAACTGCAGCATCCCAAACCGAAAGAAGAATGGGTAAAGCTTTTCAAAAAAACATTCCGTTTTACCGGTGGTGAAATTGTGAATGAGTTTTTAATGAGTGCCGGTTATTTGCCTGGCGCCCATACACCTGATTGCCCGGTATTTAAAAAAGTACAGAAAGCAAAGCCTGCCTGGCTGAAGAAACAATAAAAGCAAAATGGTTTCGTTTTAATAAAAGCGTGATCCCTGTAATCCATCAAATTGTAAAATCTCCTGCCAACTAACAGGAGATTTTTGTTCCACTAACCTTACTGGCCAAACTTAGAAGAAAGCTGCCGGGGTATTATTTTGAATATTTGTCAATTCAAACTCGCAAACCCATCGTCTCGCGTGAGACATTTTCTATGTTGTGTCTGATCCTGAAATAAGTTCAGCTCCCCCACTACGCTTTTACATACGATCACTAACGGATCTGCAATGGTTTGAAATTGAGATAGCTCACGCTTATTACCGGGATAAATACGGGATACAATGGGGGGAGGGTTCCTATAAAGTTCCTATAAGGTCCCTATAAGGTTCCTATAAGCTTCCCGTTGAGGGACTTAGAAAAGGGGGAATACCGCTTTATATTCAACTTTCTTTTTTCCATGCATCGCTGTAACTATTCTCTATACAACATAGCATTTTTTTAGTAAGCATCCCCTGTTGGTGGAGTTATTTGTAAAAAATAAAAAATCAGTCCTGTCTTCCCCATACCACAGCCGTAGGTTAGCCGGGTTTGGCTCCTGTCTGAGCCGTATTAAGTCCACAGTTCACCCACACTTCACCCACAGTTCACCCACACCGGTGTGGGTGAACTGTGGGTGAAGTGTGGGTGAACTGTGGGTGAACCTCGAAAAAAGCCCGAATCTAGTGGCTTTCAGCCCATATTTTACGGCGAACAAAGACAAACACGGCCATGGAACAAATGAACAACGCAATTTCCGGAACACTGCTGTATACTAAGTTGTTGGATAACAATCGCTTATTTATTAACCCGTTGGCGGAGTTATTTATTTAACCCCAGCTTTTAAGCTAGGGTCTATCGAATACAAGAAAATCCGGGCTTTAGCCCTGATTGCTTTTGCAGGGGAAAATGAATCACAATTGGGACAATCTTACAATGACAGAACAGTAGGGCTAAAGCCCGGCATTCAAAGGGGGAGATTGAATCCCCAGCTTAAAAGCTGGGGTTAATAAGCAGTGCGGCTGGTCATATATGATCTCAAACGCATGTCAATAGAGAATAAACATCCTTAGATGGTATTGCCCGCCGCTATGGGTCGCGTTTCGCATTTAGATAAGTTTAGAGTAACTCCGCCAACAGGTTAAGCATGCAAAGAAATGCCTTCTTTTTAAAAGCTTGGGAACACAGAAGGCGAAAGAAACGAATGGGTAATGAATGGCCGTGGTGAAGCCGAAATATTTCTATACACGACAACTATTAGTAACGTAAAGACAATACAGTTCCGGAAGGTTGAGAAAGGATCGGTCTTCATTACTGGTAGAACTCCATCGGATTTTGTAATCCGGCCTGGAGCTTTTTAAACTAATGAACTTTTTGGTACATTTACTACAGACATAAATTTTGAGTTATGAAATTTCTTGTGATAGTAATGTTTATGATACCATTCACCTTGGCGGGGCAAACAGTCAAATCCTATCAGCAATCAATGGAAAAATTTAAAAAATTTTATAATGCGGGTAAAGGCGATAGCATCAATGCGATGTTTGGACCCATCCGGGATGAGTTCAAATCAATGCGGCCTTTATGGACAAACGACCAATCAACCGATTTTTTGAACGAATATGGAACACTGCAATCCTTTAAGTTTATTGGTATTGACACAACAGATCCTAACAAAGTTTATGTCTTTAAAACTGTATTTAGTAAAAAAGGGATAAATGCGACCAGTCTGACCTTAGACAAAAATAACCATCTAGGTACGTTTCGATTTATAACTACCTCGGATGAAATTACCCTGCTTTTAAAGAACTCGCTAAATCGCCGGTAAGTATACAAGATATTAATCCTCTTTTAATTAATAGTGTTGAATTCATTTTGCCTTGTAGAGAAGGCTTCATTGCTGATAGAACTGCACCGGAAAGTTTTTTGCACAAAAAAAGCCAATCAGTTACGATTGGCTTTTTACTTGTCGGGACGATCCCGCTTTCAGCGGGAAACTTGCGACCCTCCCACTGAAAGCGGGATATAACTCGTCCTGAAAAAACCTTACACTGGGTGTCGTACGGGTTTTACTTTACAAATGGGATATCATGTTAAGTCCGGCAATTGGTGCTGTGTTAATGAGTTTAAGCACAATCGTAGTAGCGGTAAATGCAAAACTTCTTAAAGCAAATTAAATATATAAAAAATGGTAAGATTTTAATATCTTAATAGTGTTACCTTATATGAATGACGTTGTAAAACAAAGATATTCCTATGGAAATATTAAGTATTATCACGATTCTGATTCTTTTAAGTACTGCTTTTTCATATGTAAACGAAAGATTTATCCAGTTACCAGGCACCATAGGTGTTATGGCTGTAGCACTTATTATTTCTATACTGATATTAGTAGCTGGAAAATCTAATTCCGGAATTAGTGTAACCGTGACTACTGTGGCTCATAGCATTAACTTTTCAAAAGTATTATTTGACGTAATGCTTGGCTTTTTACTTTTCGCCAGTGCCATTCATTTCGATTATAAGAAATTAAAAGCGCTCAGAAGGCCCATATTTATTTTGAGCACCATTGGCGTCTTGATATCAGCCATTATATTCGGGGGATTGCTTTATGTAGTCACTGGACTTTTTCATATTGATTTGCCAGCCATATATTGTTTCATATTCGGGGCACTGATTTCACCTACAGATCCAATTGCAGTAAGTTCCATTCTGAAAAAATCGAAAATGCCTGCGAGACTCAATATTATTATTTCTGGAGAATCACTTTTCAATGATGCCGTCGGACTTATTTCATTTGTTACCCTTATTGGAATCGTTCATCAATCCGGTGCAAGAGCAACGATAGCCGGCACTATTACATTACTTGCCCAGGATGTAATTGGCGGTATTTCTATAGGGCTGATCATTGGTTATTTAGGTTATCGATTGATTCGGTCAATACGTGATTTCCAAACTATAATACTCCTTTCCGTTTCAACGGTTTTAGGCATATCGGTAGTTGCCAATATATTTCATGCATCAATCCCGTTAGCGGTAGTTACTGCCGGGTTGCTGATTGGGAATCTGAGTTTCGGGAAGGATCATCCCGCCAATGAGCATTTGAATAAAGTTTGGCAATTGTTGGACGAAGTTCTGAACACTATTCTTTTTGTAATGATCGGCTTGCAACTGATCACTATGTCATTTTTAAGCAATTATTGGCTTATCGGATCAATTTCTATTATCATTATATTACTTGCGAGAATGATAACGGTTACCCTGCCTGCTATTTTTTTGTTGCGCAAAATTAATTTCAGCAATCTTTCGATTCTTACCTGGGCGGGATTACGAGGTGGAATATCTGTAGCGATGGCCCTATCCATGCCGGATTCTCCTTACCGGGAAACTATACTGTCAGCTACTTATTTTATCGTGGTATTTTCTATTCTGGTTCAGGGGTTGACACTTAATAAAGTAGTAGACAATTTGACTAAAAGGATTTCATAATTGAATATGGCGTAGGTGAATTCTACTTAACCATACAAAGCACAAAAATTAAAACTTCTTAGATAAATAGCTTTAACTTTAGTAAAGCGTACCATACAAAGCAAAAGCATGATTTCTTCAGGTCAAATATCTGGGGTGCCATCAAACTACCGTGGAACGGACAAATTGATTATTGGAATTGTATTAGCCGTTATTACTTTTTGGCTTTTTGCGCAAACAACACTAAATATTGCTCCTGCGATGAGCGCAGATTTACAAATTAGCGACAGCCTTAACAATATTGCCGTCAGTATCACTGCCCTGTTTTCCGGCATTTTCATCGTCATCGCAGGTGGATTGGCAGACAGGATAGGCAGGGTAAAGATGACAAACATCGGTTTATTATTGAGTATTGCAGGATCATTACTAATTGTTATATCACCATCCGGAACTGCGGTATTTCTTTTGGCGGGACGTATTTTACAAGGACTTTCGGCAGCTTGCATTATGCCTTCCACACTGGCTTTGATGCAAGCTTACTTTGATGGCAAAGCGCGTCAACGGGCGCTTAGTTTTTGGTCTATCGGTTCCTGGGGCGGTTCAGGACTTTGCTCACTATTCGGCGGATTGATCGCATCTACCGTTGGCTGGCGTTGGATTTTCGTTATATCCATCATTGTCGCCATCATAAGTTTTTTATTATTAAGGGGAACACCGGAAAGTAAAATAGTAAGTACAGATAAAAAATCTTTTGACTGGGGTGGACTTAGTACGTTTATTATAGCCATGTTGGCATTAAACATTGTGATTGGTCAAGGCTCAGCTCTTGGGTGGTTAAGTCCTGAAGAATTATTTGTGGCCGTTGTTTTTATTGTTTCCGCTATCGTTTTTTTTAGGATCGAATCCAAGAGCAAGAACAGTTTTGTTGATTTGACACTTTTTAGTAACAAAACATTCTCAGGCGCTACACTATCCAACTTTTTGCTCAACGGTGCCGCCGGAACACTGCTTGTTGCTTTAGCACTTGTACAAGAGGAAGCGGGCTTGTCTTCCTTGCAATCAGGTTTAATGACTGTTGGTTATCTGATCGCTATCCTTAGTACCATACGTGTTGGTGAAAAACTGCTTCAAAAAATGGGGCCACAGAAGCCCATGTTGTTGGGTTGTTTAATAACGGGTTGTGGCATCTTACTGACAAGTTTTACCTTTCTGCTATCCAAAGAATATATTATTGTTGCATTTGCAGGGTTCACTCTGTTTGGGATCGGACTTGGCTTTTATGCCACCCCTTCTACTGATGCAGCATTGAGTAATGTTCCGGGGGATAAAGCCGGGTCAGCATCTGGTATATATAAAATGGCATCCTCTCTGGGGGCCGCTTTTGGTGTTGCGATTTCTGCAGCGATCTTTTACGGGCTTAGCAAGATGAAAGGCCCTCCGCCGATTGCAAATGTATTCATGGGAAGAACTGATAATATAGGCGTACGGTATGCGGCCGGTATAGGATTATTGTTTAACGTATTTATGGTTATCGTAGCTATAGTGGCAATCATAATAACCGTTCCTAAACCAGCATCAAAATCAGCAAGTAATTAATCAGGCACCATAAGTTATATAAACGATTGTAAAATTTAAAACTATGAAAACCTCCCAGATTAAAGCATTCAACAATTCAATTGAAAGCTTTATTGATAAGCTGTTACCTGAACTGGAAGGTATCTATAAGGATATTCATAGAAATCCCGAGTTATCAATGCAGGAATTTCGTACTGCTAAAATTGCTGCGGATTATTTAACCAAATATCAATACGAGGTTTCCACAGGTATCGGGGTAACGGGTGTTGTCGGAGTTATGAAGAATGGGGAAGGTCCTACTGTAATGCTTCGGGCCGATATGGACGCACTTCCTGTTACAGAGGCTACAGGATTGGCATACGCCAGTACAAAAATAGCAAGGGATGAAGAGGGGATGGAAGTTGGCGTTTCGCATGTATGCGGACACGATCTGCATGTAACCTGGTTGATGGGTGCTGCAAGATTATTTTCAGAACACAAAGATCAATGGAAAGGAACTTTGCTAGCTGTTTTTCAACCAGGGGAGGAAGTTGGCCGTGGTGCACAAGGCATGATAGATGATGGCATGATAGATCGTTTCCCTAAGCCGGATATCATTCTGGGACAACATGTAATGGTGGGTGAATCAGGCACGGTCGGGCATCGCAGCGGTGCTATATTATCCGCAGGCAACAGCCTTAAAGTTAAACTTTTTGGCCGTGGTGCCCATGGCTCTCAACCACAAACATCTATTGATCCGGTGATTATGGCGGCAGCCACCACCATGCGCTTACAAACCATTGTTTCCCGTGAGGTAGCACCCATAGAAAATGCTGTGCTGACTATCGGGGCATTGCAGGCGGGAACCAAAGAGAATATTATTCCGGATGATGCCACACTAAAATTGAATATCCGCACTTTTGATGATGGCGTACGGGACCATATACTTTCAGCTGTTAAACGGATCTGTTGTGCAGAATGTGCCGCATCCAATGCCCCAAGAGATCCAGAATTTACCACCTTGGACAGCTACCCTGTTACTGAGAATGATGCAATAGCTACAGCCAGGGTTGCCGAAGCCTTCCATGCACAGTTCGGCGATAAATCATATGAAACCCAACCGGCATCTGCCAGTGAAGATTTCAGTGTTTTTGGGAGAAATTGGAAAGTGCCTTATGTTTTTTGGTTCGTTGGTGGAACAGATGCTAAAATATATCTGGAAGCTAAAAAGAATAATCAGCTAAATTCCATTCCCAGTAATCATTCACCCAAATTCGCGCCTGTCATTCATCCAACCTTAAAAACCGGTTTGCAGGCTATGATGACAGCCGCTATAGCCTGGTTGGATTAAACCGGCCTTACGATGGATAAATTACATACCCTCTATACTTTTCTTGATCTGGCCGGGACTTTTGTTTTTGCCATAAGCGGAGCAGCAGCAGCAAAGCAGCGGGGCCTGGACCTGTTTGGTATCTGCGCTATTGCATTTACAGTAGCCTGTGGCGGTGGGATTATTCGCGATCTTTGTATCGGGGCTATTCCCCCCGCAGGATTAACAAACTGGTATTATCTGGTAGCAGCAATTATAGCTACCGGAATGACAGTGGGTTTATATCCTTTTTTACAGCGCCTTTATCAGCCGGTGCTACTTTTCGATGCATTGGGCTTATCCTTATTTGCGGTTACCGGTGCGCAAAAAAGTCTTGCCTATGGTCATAATGCAGAGGTTGCTATTCTTTTGGGAATCACTACAGCTGTTGGCGGAGGCGTGTTACGTGACATTTTGCTTAACCGGATCCCTGTTATATTAGAAAAAGAAATTTATGCATCAGCAGCACTTATAGGAGCCTTAATTGTGGTTTTAGGAGATTATTTACAATGGTTATCAAGCGACTGGTTCTCCATTATTGCTTTAATTATATGCTTCGGATTACGTTTATTAGCGTTGCGTTACCATTGGAACCTGCCTGTTTATTCATATGATAAAACAAAGACTGATTTATAAAAAACTGATCAGCGAATCAGTCAATCAAGTTGTTTGTTTGAACGGCATAGAAACAATAACTGCTAACAGTGTCAGTAATTTAGCCTATGTCTTCCCTATAAATAAGCCCATAATTTTTTTTATAGGTTAGGGGAATGCCGTGATGATCGGATTGGGTTGCTGAGCAGTAACAGTAAGTGGCAAAATGAATACGAACATAATTATTGAGGAGATAATAGCTGCTTTCATTGGACATAAATTGTTTTGGTTAGGGTATCTGAATTCTTTCCCAGATCATCAGTTACAAATAGCCCGATGGTGTGGATGCCTTTCGCATGAAAAGCATATTCCATCACCGGACTGGTAGTAACAATGGGTTGACCATTAATCGAAAAATGATATTCACGGATCATTCCATCCGCATTGCTGCTGAGTGATGCATTAAACCGGTAAGGCCAGTTTTGGAATTGCGATTTCGAGGGACCAGAAATGTAATTTTGGTTTTTTGGTCGCCTAATTGGTCGCAAGATGTTTACTAAGAATTGCGATGAATTGATATGAAAAACATAAAAAAAGCCCGAAAACATAGAAGTTTTCGAGCTTTTGCGATCATTTTCATGATCTAAAGTCGGGACGACAAGATTTGAACTTGCGACCCCACGCCCCCCAGACGTGTGCGCTACCGGGCTGCGCTACGTCCCGAAAAACCGTTTCACTAAAACTGGCATCTGCCATCTAACATCTGCCTTTATAAACGGGTTGCAAATATAGGGGCTAAAAGAAAAAATCAGGTTATATTGCACAAAATTTTACCACCGCTACATGAAGATACTCGTTAAGCAGGCGGTTATTGCCGATCCCAACTCCCCTTTCAACGGACAGATTACTGATATTTTAATTGATGGAGATAAAATCGTTTCCATCGCCCCCGGTATAACAGCTGCGGCAGACGAAGTGATCGAAGCAAACGGGCTTATCGTTTCCCCTGGTTGGGTGGATATCTTCTCCCATTTCTGTGACCCCGGTTTTGAATACCGCGAAACCCTGGAAACCGGTGCCAATGCGGCAGCGGCGGGAGGCTTTACCGATGTATTTGTACTGCCCAATACAAAGCCGGTGGTAGACAGTAAATCGCAGGTAGAATACATCAGCCGCCAATCGGGCCTGCTGGCTGCGCATGTGCATCCACTCGGTGCCATTACCAAAGGTACCGAAGGAAAAGACCTCGCTGAAATGTACGACATGAAAAACAGCGGCGCGGTTGCTTTTACGGATGGAACCAATCCTGTTCAATCACCAGGCCTGTTTTTAAAAGCACTGCAATATGTAAAAGCATTTGACGGTGTATTGGTGCAAGTGCCACTCGATAAAAGTATTGGCGCGGGTGGCCTTATCAATGAAGGTGTGATCTCAACAAGATTGGGATTACCGGGTATTCCGGCCCTTGCGGAAGAGATCATTATTAAACGCGACATTGACCTGCTTCGTTATACCCAATCCAAACTGCATATTACGGGCATCTCTACCCAAAAAAGTATTGAATTGATCGCCGCGGCTAAAAAAGAAGGGCTTTCCATCAGCTGCAGTGTTACTCCTTACCATCTTTTCTTTTGTGATGAAGACATGCAGACCTACGATACCAACCTGAAACTAAACCCGCCTTTACGCACCAAAGCCGATATGCTGGCACTGAGGGAAGCGGTATTGAATGGTGGTATTGATTGTATTGCATCGCATCATATGCCGCAGGACTGGGACAACAAGACCTGTGAGTTTGAATATGCCAAAAACGGAATGACCGGGTTGGAAACCAGCTTTGCCATAATCAATCATTTGCTTCCGGAATTAAGCAGGGAAAGGCTGGTTCAATTATTTTCTTTGAATGCACGTACTATTTTTCACCTGCCGGTGAGTCATATCAGCGAAAACAGTTCTGCGGAATTGACCCTGTTTACCACATCTGGTACTACCTGTATCAGTAAACAAACCCTTCAATCGAAATCGCCCAATACGCCTTTTCTGGACAGGGAACTGAACGGAAAAATTCTGGGGACCATTCACAAAGGAAAACTAACTTTAAACCAAAACTAACTGTATGAAAGTAAATGTAGTAAACGAAGGCATCAAATATGGCAGCATCTGCGGGCTGATTGCAGTTCTGATCATGTATGGCTCATGGGCTGCCGGATTGAATACGTTTGTGAGTATTCAATTTTATACCGCTTTTATTCCTTTTATGATCGCTGTTATCATTATTGGGGGTTTACAGGTAAAAAAGCAGAATGGTGGCATTCTCCCTTATAGCCAGGCACTGAAATTCAGTTTTCTCAGCTATGTGATTGCGGCACTCATTGTGGCCATTGCTACTTATATACTATACAACCTGATCGACAAAGAATTGACCATGAAATCACTGCAGGTAGGCCTGGAGAAGACCCGCAGCATGATGGAGAAATTTGGTGCCAGTGAAGAAGACATTGATAAAGCATTGAAAAGGGCCCAGGAAGATGGTGCCCAGGGAACTGGTTTCAAAAAAATATTCCTTGGTACTGGGTTATTCCTGATCTGGGATTTTTGTAAGAGCTTGTTGATTTCCCTGGTGATCAGGAAAGAAGAAAAATTTGAAGTATAATCGCTGTCTATGGATGTATCAATTGTAGTGCCCCTGATCAACGAGGATGAATCCTTACCGGAATTGTGTAACTGGATCGAATCCGTGGTTACACAAAATAACCTGTCGTATGAAGTGATCCTGGTTGACGATGGCAGTACCGATAACAGCTGGGCCTTTATTGAACAGAAAGGAAAAGAAAACCCGCATTTCAAAGGCATTAAGTTCCAGCGCAATTACGGAAAGTCTGCCGCGCTCAATGAAGGTTTTAAAGCCGCACAGGGCGATGTGGTGATTACGATGGATGCGGATATGCAGGACTCTCCTGATGAGATCCCCGAGCTGCGTCGTATGATCATGGAAGATGGCTACGATATGGTTAGCGGATGGAAGAAAAAGCGATACGACAACACTTTAACCAAAAACATCCCCTCCAAATTATTCAATGCCGCTGCCAGGGCCAGCTCTGGTATTATATTGCATGATTTCAACTGCGGTTTAAAATCGTACAAAAGAAAACTGGTAAAAAGTATCGAGGTATATGGCGAGATGCATCGCTATATTCCCATCCTTGCCAAATGGAGCGGTTTCAGGAAGATTGGAGAAAAAGTAGTGGAACATCGCCCCAGAAAATATGGTGTTACCAAATTTGGCTGGCAGCGTTTTGTAAATGGGTTTCTTGACCTTGCCACGATCATGTTCCTGGGTAAATTCGGAAAACGCCCCATGCAATTCTTCGGGTTGCTGGGTACTTTGTTTTTCATGATCGGCTCCTGCTCCAGTATCTACCTGATCATCGCCAAATTTGTATCCACTGATTTCAGTTTAACCAACCGCCCAAGTTTCTATATCGCATTAACGACCATGATCATCGGAATGCAGTTGTTCCTTACCGGCTTTATCGCGGAACTGATTGCCCGAAATGCACCGGAAAGAAACAGTTATTTGATTGAAACAACATCAGGATTAACTAAGTAAAAAATCAAAATTCAAAAGGCAAAAAAAAGACGCCCTTTTGAATTTTGACTTTTTACTTTTGAATTTTGACTTTCACCTATGGCAAAAAAAGTAATTATCATCGGTCCGGCCTGGCCCCTTCGGGGCGGATTGGCATCCTTTGACGAACGATTGGCCAGACAATTTACACAGGAAGGATACGAAACCACGATCTATACTTTTTCATTGCAGTATCCCGGCTTTTTATTTCCAGGAACCACCCAATATTCTAGCGAGCCTGCACCTTCAGGTATCCGGATCAAAGCATGCATCAATTCAATCAACCCGCTCAATTGGCTAACCGTTGGCAATGAGTTAAAAGGAGTAAGACCCGATATCATTGTTGTACGATACTGGTTGCCATTTATGGGACCCTGCCTGGGAACCATTCTAAGACGGGTCAAGAAAAATAAATTCACAAAGATCATCTGCATTGCCGACAATGTAATACCGCACGAACACCGTCCCGGCGACAAACCCTTTACCCAATACTTTGTAAAACCGGTTGACGCATTTATTACGATGAGTGAAAAAGTACGGAATGACCTGTACACATTCACAGCCAAACCCGCAAAGCAAGTGGTACACCCGTTGTATGATAATTTCGGGGAAGCTGTATCCAAAGAAGAAGCCAGGAGAAAACTGCAATTGCCTTTACAGGATAAGATCATTGTGTTCTTTGGCTTCATTAGAAAATACAAAGGGCTGGACCTGTTACTGGAAGCAATGAAAGATGTTCGCATACAGGCCGCCGGCATTAAATTATTGGTAGCGGGCGAATTCTATGAAAAAAGGGAAGAGTATGATGCCCTGATCAGATCACTGGGTATAGAAGATCAGTTGCTGTTGCACACCGATTTTATTCCCGACAGTGAAGTGCGTTATTACCTCAGTGCCGCTGATTTTGTCATACAACCTTACCGGAATGCTACCCAAAGCGGTGTAACCCCACTCGCCTATCATTTCGAAAAACCCATGCTGGTAACCAATGTGGGCGGGCTTCCCGCCCTTGTGCCTGATAAGGAAGTAGGCATTATCACGGAACCTGATCCCGGCTCAATCGCCTCGGGTATATTGACGCTTTATGCAATGGGGGAAAATCATTTTATGCCCTATCTCAGGGAGGAGAAAAAGAAATACAGCTGGCAAAAACTGGTGGCGGCAATCGAAGAGCTGGTATCTCTTTCCATCTAAGGTTTCCGATTAACGTTTTCCTTACCCGTCTTTTTGTAGATTTGCCCAATTCAATCCGTAATTATTTTAATACATGATCTATCGCAGCAAAGCTCCTTTACGGATCGGTTTGGCAGGTGGCGGAACGGATGTGAGTCCATATAGCGATCAGTTCGGTGGTGCCATTCTCAATGCTACCCTTTCTTTACATGCCCATGCCACCATTGAATCTACCCATGATCAAAAGATTACGCTGTACTCGGTTGATAAGGGCGAAACTGAGGTCTTTGACTGGTCCGATCAACTTCCTGTAAATGGGAAACTGGATCTGCTGAAAGGCGTGTTTAACCGCATCCAGAAAGACCATCCGTTTACCATGCCCGGCCTGAAACTCTCTACTTTTGTTGATGCTCCGGCCGGGAGTGGCTTAGGCACTTCATCCACATTGGTGGTAGCCATTATTGGCGCGTTCGCGGAAATGCTGAAACTGCCATTGGGTGAGTATGATACGGCGCATTATGCCTATGAAATTGAACGAACTGATCTGCAATTGGCTGGTGGAAGACAGGATCAATATGCCGCTACTTTCGGTGGATTCAATTTTATGGAGTTTTATGGCAACGACAAAGTGATTGTAAACCCGCTTAGGATACGTCAGGAGTACCTGAACGAACTGGAGAATAACCTGGTTCTGTATTTTACCGCTACCACACGCGAATCGGCTTCCATTATAACAGAGCAGCAAAAAAATGTAAAGGAAAACAATGCCAAAAGCATCGATGCCATGCACCAGTTAAAAGAGCAGGCGAAGATGATGAAAGAAGCACTGCTGATCGGAAAACTGGATGCCATGGGAGAAATACTGGACTATGGTTTTCGCCAGAAAAAGAAAATGGCGGCCAACATCAGCAACAGCAATATTGATGCTGTTTATGAAGCCGCTATGAACGCAGGCGCTACAGGTGGCAAGATCAGTGGAGCTGGCGGTGGTGGATTTATGATCTTTTATTGTCCACGCAATACAAGGTATAAGGTTATCGAAACACTTAATACCTTTGGCGGGAAGATCAACCCTTATCAATTTACCCAGCATGGCCTGACCAGCTGGACCATTCAATAAACAGCAATCAAGAAAAAAATGAGTACAAGAATACAGGAAATCATCAGCGCGTCGATAGAAGTAAAAAAACAGATACTGTCCGATGCTGCATTGCAGCAAACCATTGCGGCTGTTGTAGACCTCACCACCGCAGCATTTCAGAATGGGAAAAAAGTATTGTTCTGCGGCAACGGTGGCAGTGCCGCTGATGCGCAACACCTGGCGGCGGAGTTTTCCGGCAGGTTTTACAAAGACAGGAAAGCATTGCCTTCCGAGGCCCTGCATTGCAACAGTTCTTACCTTACCGCAGTGGCAAATGATTACAGCTATGATGTGATTTATTCAAGACTGGTGGAAGGTATTTGTGTGGAAGGTGATGTTTTGATCGGGTTAAGTACTTCGGGTAATTCAAAAAATATTCTGAATGCGTTTGCGGCAGCAAAAGAGAAAAAAGTAATTACGGTTGGATTTACCGGTGCCAGTGGCGGTAAAATGAAGGATGCGAGTGATTACCTTATCAATGTACCATCTTCTGACACGCCTAGGATTCAGGAAAGCCATATCATGATCGGTCATATCATCTGCGAACTGGTAGAGAAAAATATCTTCGGTTAATGCAGGTTACAGAAGCCATTATACTGGCAGGCGGATTGGGTACCCGGCTTCGCGAAGCCGTTCCTGATCTGCCCAAATGCATGGCACCCGTTAACGGGCATCCATTTATTGCCTATGTGATCAAACATCTTGCTAAGCAGGGAATAGAACGATTTATTTTTTCTCTCGGTTATCGTTCCGAAGCGTTCACAGATTTTTTAGTGAGCGCGTTACCGGAAGCTAACTATACCATCGTAATTGAACAGGAACCTTTGGGAACCGGTGGCGCTATTCAATATGCCGCGCATTCCGCAGAAACAGAAAACCTGGTGGTGGTTAATGGCGACAGCATTTTTACAACGGATATACCCGCACAGGCCGCTTTCCATGATAGCCATAGTGCCGATTGCACACTGGCGTTAAAGGCAATGGAGAATTTCAGTCGCTATGGTGTGGTAGAAATGAATGCGGATGGATCCATTGCTTTGTTCAAGGAAAAACAGTGGTATGAAAAGGGATTGATCAATGGCGGTGTTTACATCGTAAACAGAAGCCTCTTTGCAAAACATTCATTCCCGGATAAATTTTCATTCGAAACGGATTACCTGCAACAGTACCATACGTCAGGAAAGATCTATGGGATTGTGCAGGAAGGTTATTTTATTGATATTGGCATACCGGAAGATTATCAACGGGCGCAAACCGAATTGGCATTTTGATCATTAAATCAGGTCTTTAAAAACCGTGCCTCTGTG
>JAZJYJ010000014.1:0-139765 GCA_040390405.1 Bacteroidota bacterium | reverse complement strand
GAAAAAGAATTGCCGGGGCCCGCCAGGCTCCATTTACAACTTGACAGAGTAGAAAGTTTTTCGGTAACACTCTCCAATGCGGCCGGGGAAAAATGGGTCGCGGGTTTCGATGCGGACAGTAATTATTTTTTTATTGACAGAGCCCAATCCGGTATCAAAAATTTTGAAAAAGGGTTTTCCAGCCGGGTAACCAGTAAGAGGATCAATACGGCGCGAAGCCTTGAACTTACCCTGGTCATAGATAATGCATCGGCCGAATTATTTGCGGATGGCGGCCTTACCACCATGTCCTCCATCTTTTTCCCAAAGGAAAATTATAAATCGATCAGCATCAGGGGCAACCAGAAGTTCAGCATACAAAAGGCCTCCCTTATTCCATTGGAATCTATCTGGGGAAATTAATTTTTACCAGGAATTGGGGGCATGGAAGAGCTCCAGCCCAAAAGCCTCATCACCAAAACGGACCGCAATGGTGCAGTAATTTTTTTATCAAAAAAATATACCATGGTACTATTTCTTTTGAGATAATCAGAGCAATACATCTTATTCCCTTATTCCTGCAATTAATTTTAAATCGTCAATAAAACGGTTATGATCACCCATGATTATTCATTCCTAGTAGGAGTTTCAAATCACCGATAAACCGGTTCGATAAAAGTACATTTCGGCAACAATTAAGGAAAGGTTAATAGCCTTTCCTTAATTGTTGCCTTTATTCAAAAGTTGTTGGCTTATACTAAGACTATTTGCCTAAAACCAAAACCATTACCGGCTTTATCCTTCTTGTGCAAATTCAAATGTAAAAACGCCCGGTGCCGACTGCATCCGGCGGTTTTACTTTTATAGATCTCCGTTTAATTTCGAAAAGCACTTTTCCGCATTGACGCCGCCTTCGCCTGCACATCTCTTGCCGACGGCACAACCGCTGCCATACCGAAAAACTCATGTGTTACACCATTGTACAGTTCATACTCTGTATCCACTACTGTCCGGTAAAAAATAGCTGGTTTGCTTGAGACGTTTATCAAGGGTGGGGTTCCTGCTGATGGGTTGGGTATAGGGCTTATCAAATTAATACTGTTCAAAATCTCTGTGATCCTCTGTTGCTCTGTACCTCTGTGTTAAAAACAAAGCCGATGTTATTGAGTGATGGGGATGTAGCGGTGTTTTTCAACACAGAGGTACAGAGTTAAGGAGTTTCACAGAGAAAAACCGATTTTACCGGACAATAGTGCTCTGTATCCACCTTGGCATCCTTTAACTTATCGCGCAATAGCTTGCCTCCGGTTGCCAGGGGGTCGATTCCGCTCCAAAAGTTGGAGGCAGTTGTGCTAAGTTCTTTTTTACGAAGCTGATCCTTTAAAGGTCAGCGTACTCCGCAGCTCATCTCCTTATCAGTTCATTTCCAATATTTTATGAATAAGCATCTGTTACCCTGCGCTGGTTTCCAGTCATGAACAAGGAATAGATGTGTGCATAACTGTTAATAAAGATTTAATTTTTACTGGATATTATCTATATGTTTGTAGTACAAATTCTACTTTAAGACATATTATAACTACATTTATGAAATTTTTTTCAGTTATTTTATTATTGCTCTTATTTGTTAAAACTAACCGCGTCATTGCACAATGCTCTGAGCCGCAAACTCTTTCTTTTATCACTCATGCAGAAGTTGCCCTGAAAGGCGTAAATGTCAATGCCAACTTCCAGGCAGGTATCTGGACCCGATTGGGTGGTCTGTCAGCAGGTATTGTAAGCCATGCCGTGCAATACAAAGAAGAAAACAAAACTGCCTATGCTGCTTTGTCTCCGGCATACAGACAGGTTATCACACCAGTGGTTACATTGAGTGGCCGGGTTGTCTTGTCGGATAAATACCTTTTCTCTCCCTATGTTACCATGGGCAAAGACTATACAGAAAAAGGAATTAAAATATGCGCACTAACAGAAACTGATATGGCCATAGGCGTAAAGGCCTCCGATCAGGGTTTTGGAATATGTCTGGCCAAGATATTTTGATCTGTATGCAGCTGATGTAAGTCAGGCCTGTAGGTTAAAAAATTTTCGACAATACGAACCACTTATGGTCTGCAGAAATTGTTCGAGATTAGTCAAGGTCTCTTCCCACCATGATTGAATATTAACGTACTATCATCGAACATTTCCACTATCAACCTCAAATCGCTTATTAGGTGGCTGTAAATAACATCCAGAAACTCATATCATGGGCTGCAAGACGCGACTTCTTAACAGCCAAGTATATTACCGCAAAGAATAAAGTTTTAGCTGGAGAAACGTCGACAATTTATTTTTCACAGAAAATCAATCGACATTACAGGTTTGTGTATTGCTTTCTGCAACCATTTTCTATACACTAATCGAAATTTTGTAAATACATATCCACCAAATGTCTCAAATCATCCATAAACCGGTTCGAAAAAATCCACTTCCGGCAACGGAAGGGAAAGATGAGAGTCTTTCCCTTTTTTATTTTTAACCAGCCTATAGTTTGTTGTTGGTCACATTAGAATTGATTAAGCGAATCTATTAGATGGAACAGGAAGAATCGTTTTATTTATTCATGATGAGGTCCAGTGATACATGAATGTCCGGTACAAGTTTTTCTTTAATACCCAATAAAAAATCGATCGAATTCGCCTGTGGTTTTGAATTAATGTTCCATAACTGGTGCGATATGTCAACATTGGCAGTAATGTGGCTGGTATTATTTTTTGTGTTGATGATAGCTGTAAATTCTATCGGCTTGGTAATATCTTTTATAGTAAGATCACCCGCGACATTATAATTCATCGATGAGCCGATCCGGGTGATCTTTTTTACCACCATGGTCGCTAAAGAATGTTGGTCTGATGCAAAAAATGCGTTCCCCCTTAGCTCTGCATCCTTTTTTTTCCTACCTGCCTCATTGGGATTATCCGTAGTGCGGATGCTGTTCATATCCATGTGGAAGGTTCCACGTACAGGTTCGCCTGTAGCTGAATATTCTAAATTGCCGGACTGGAAAAGGAAATAACCGAAATGGCCGCCCATCATCTTTCCGGTATTCCACAAAACTTTGCTTTTTTGAACATCAAGTTGCCAGCCTGGCTGTAACTGTGAACAGGCAATGGCCTGGAGCATCATCATTAATACAAGAGTGGTAGAGGATTTATAAATCATAGCGTATAAATTTGAGGCCGTAAACTATCTCCACATCCTGTTTTTGATGGTATTAATATTGTAAATTAAATTGTAAACAGTGTAAATTCTGCGCAATGGCTATTAAAAACCAACCCATCTATCCTGATACAAAGAGGCGTTACATGTTGCCGATCGTTTTTTTTCTGACTGGCGCAGTTATTTGCGCGGCGTTCGGCTTTACGGGTAATGCAAATTTTGACCAGGCCAAACAGCAGGTACTGTTGCGGAATATCGGGCATGAGATACTGCTGCATGCGGGCGACAGTACATCGAGGGTGCTACCTGTACAGGAAATAGCCCCGCATGAATACCAGGTAAGGTTTGAAAATGAATTTACTTTTCAGACAGATTCTTTGGTGAAGATCATCAGGCGGTCGCTGGAGAAAGATTATCTTGCAGAAGATTATATTGTTACTGTTCTGAACTGTTCGGGTAAGGAAGTTTTATTCGGTTATGCCATCTCCCGGAATGCACAGACCAATATCGTTCCCTGTTTGGGCCGTAAGCAACCGCGAGGCTGTTACCTGGTCAACATCCGGTTTCAGAACACGGGCATCGCTCCTATTCCCAACGGATACGTGGTAGGAGGATTATCCGTGTTCGCTTTTATCGGATTACTGGCCGCGCGTCCCTTTAGGATAAAATGGTCGAGGGTGAGGACACCGGATACGAACGCAGCTATTTTGCAGCTCGGTCATACTTTATTTGAACCCGGCAAAAGGCAGATTACTATTTCGGATATTACAACAGAACTTACGCCCAAGGAAAATAAGCTGCTGAAGATATTTGCCGATTCTCCTGGCGAGCTTATTGAAAGACACAGGCTTCAAAAAGAAATATGGGAAGATGAAGGCGTGATCGTAGGGCGGAGCCTGGATGTATTCATATCAAAACTCAGAAAAAAACTGGAAGGCGACGCATCGATACAGGTCGTAAACGTGCACGGAAAGGGATACCGGTTGCAGATCAATGATACAATAATATTAGACAAGGGTTAGAAACAAGGAATATCCTTGTACACTCGGTTAAAAATAGTCACGTCACGAGAGACAGTGCAAAAAAATCGTTGATTCAGTTAATGGCGTCGTCAAAAAAACTCTAACACTAGAATTTTTTCTTTAAAATATAACTCATTATATAATTTTTGCGCCAGATCCCTGTCTCGATATTCTAGCTAAAAAACCACCGATATACGTTAGAAAGCTCTTCAACTTTCATAGCCTGGCTAAAAGTTTTAGATCATCCAGAAACTGGTTCAAAAAAAGTCCATTTGCGCAACAGAAGGGAAAGATGAAAGTCTTTCCCTTCTGTCATCTCGATACTACAGGCTACGAACAGGATCGTTGTTGATCAGGCGACCAACAACGGCGGGAGGTTTTCAGTGCTTTGAGCATTTTGCCGGATCGGTGCTGTAAGCTTACGTTATTTTAAGACTATACATTACGGATAAAGAAGGTATTTCTTACGCATCTCTTTATACTGGCTCAATCCTGGCTCCCAGCTCTTGCGGATCTCGGCTTCAGAAACACCTGTCATTACCTGGTGCCTGAACTCACTTACTCCAATCTGTATTTCGATAGCGTTCATTTCCCTGCTCAACTTGGAATCGAAGAACTTTTCTTTGTACGGGTGTGCATTGTACAATTCTATGATCCAGCTGATATTGATCTTTTTGCTTTTCCGGAGTTTTTCCACATCATAATTGCGAAGATCCAGACCAAAACACTCCTGGTTCATGAACAAAGGTGTTTCCGACATGCCTTTGATACTGGTAGGTGTATAGGAGAATTGATAAACGCCTTTCAGTTCGGGGCTGCCAAATACCGTGAATGGAAAATAAGTGCCACGCCCATGATTAAGATAGGTAGCTTCAAACATACAGGTGGACGGGTACAGCATGATGGCCTGCTGCGTATTCAGGTTGGGCGACGGTTTTACCGGCAGGATATACGGCATGTCATGATCATAATTGGCCACCGGTATAATGCGGAGATTGCATTTCTTGTCCTTATTTGCCAGCCAGCCTTCTCCATTGGCCATTTGCGCAAATTCGCCAACGGTTAAACCGTGCGACATGGGTATCGGGAACATACCGATACCTGATTTGTATTTCATATCCAGAATGGGACCATCAACAAGGTATGCATTAGGGTTTGGCCTGTCGAGTATAAGCATTTCCTTGTCGTTCTCCACGCATGCATCCATCAGCCGCACTAGCGCGTTGATATTGGTATAATAACGCACACCCACATCCTGAAGGTCGTATACCAGGATATCAACATCCGCCAGGTCTTCCTTGCTGGGTTTGTTCTTGCCTCCGTACAATGAGATCACCGGTATGCCGGAAGCAGGGTCTATTTCGTCGGCAATATGTGCACCGGCGCTTGCATTACCCCTGAAGCCATGCTCGGGCCCAAATACCTTGACGATCTTTACACCCAGTTTCTGCAGGCTATCTACCAGGTGGCTCTTGCCGATGATGGTGGTGGGATTCGCCATCACCGCTACGCGTTTGACTTTTAGCAAGGGAAGGTATTTTTCAACCTGGTCGGCACCGGTGCGTATGCTCCTTTCTACATTAGGTTCATTCCCGGTAATTACAGTAGCAAAGCCGCTTAGGTAAAAGATTGCTGCGATACAAACGACAAACAGGAGAAACTTCTTCATATAATGTAATGTATTGAGCGATAAATATACAATGTATAGAAGATATAAAAGCAGCCAACACCTCCTCCTGAAAAAGGAGCAAAGTTCCAGAATATACCGCTGCGCAAAACCCAGCCAAAAGACAACAGAATAAACGTGGCAGTGCAGCACACGCATCTTTCATTTATTCCATTTCCTTTAGACCTTGTCTCCGGGTTCCTTGGTAATTCGCCGTTATTCATTTCTAAAAAAACGAAAGCCTGAACATAAACGCTTGCCTAATAATCCGACAAGCAGTTCAAGGAATAAGGATTAGATTTTTTCTCCGCGGGTCTACTTTGTTGAAAACGAACCACTTCGGGTAATCAAAGAGATAGATGAAAGTCTTCCCTCTCATTTCGATACTGCAGGCTCCGAACAAGATCGTTGTTGGTCAGGCGACCAACAACGGTGGAAGACGATCAACAACGGCGAAACATAAACAGGGTTAATAGTAATTATTACATTTTGAAAAGCCGTACTGAACCCAGGTTCTTATCTACGAGGAACCCATCGATAGCTTTAAGATCAAACTTTATTTTTCGTTTTGCTTTGAATTTGAGTATAAACAGGTCCGCATTACCGGTTAAGGTTTCTTTACTGCCAAGGTTTACAAAAGTTGGGTACAAGGCTTTGGTTCCGTTTGTATGCAATCTATCATACGTTAGATTTTCCATCTGTTTTGTATTCAAGGCCTCTACACCCATAAAGACATAATCCTGCGGGTTATATGGTAAGGCGAAACTTAACGCATTTACAGATTTCAGGTTGATCCCCTTTACTGTAATGGCAATGATCTCGTCTTTATCATAGTTTTCTTTTGTGGAACTGATCTCAAGTTTACCGGCAACTGTGTCTATTTTATCGTCATCTATTCCGTCTTCCAGTTGCGTAGCCACAACAGAAATATCGTAGGCATCGATGAGGTTATTTTGATTGATATCACCTTTGCTGATATATCCGTCAAAGTCGGCATCACCTTTGCGCAAGCCGGTATAGTTCATGTACGATACATAATCGTTCTTATCAATCAAATGATCATTGTTGATGTCTCCTGGAAGATAGCTTTCTGTTCCCGGCACTTTGAATACATACAATTCGCGGCCCGCACCAACATCACCTACCCCATCCGTAACAGTCATTTTAATATAACGGGCCCAGGGATGGTCGCTAAAGGAGAACAGTTTTATTGAATCATTGTTTGCCCATTCAAATGAGCCGGCTTCTGTCCAGCTTTCTTTATTGGTGCTGTAAGCTATTTTCCCTTTCAGTAATATGCCATTTGTAACACCTCTTCCGATTCTTGGTGGCAGGTAATGGAACTTCTCAAGCTGGTTGGTTGATTTCAGGTCCATCACCATTTCGAATGGAACTGATTTCACTCCGCGTCTTGTTTGCCACAAGTTGGTTTCATCATAATCAAATAATTTGTCGAGACCACCGCCTCTTTGCAGCTCCGCCTTTGTTTCTGCAACAATTCTCTGGATCGCGTATTTAAGCGGGTTGGTTTTGGTGGTTGCTTTGAATGCTGTCCACACAGAATATCCGTCTTTATTTACTGCGCGCAGTTTAAATGAATAAAGTTTCTCTGGCGTTAATCCTTCAAATAACAGGGCCGTATCTTTGATGGTGGTATAAAGCATATCGTTGAAATCAATTTCATAGAAATCTGCATTATGTACTTTTTGCCATGTTGGCCGCAGCGTATAGGCCCCGGTATTCTTATCTGTAATCTGCGCAGTAGCCGGCGTTTTTAAAAGTCCATGTGAAATACGTTTTTTATTCCCAGGTTCGAATTTGAATCCTTCAACGGTAAGTGTAACCGGGTTTAGGGTAATATCCGTAGTATTTATTTTTGCAAGGATCTGTGGATTTTTAGCGATCACAACTTTTTCAAATTCACTTCCTTTGGTAGCAAATTGATTCAGGTTGGGGCTGGCATTGTAGAAATACACATTGTTCTCATGTAAAAAAACATCCATCGAATGCACTTCTGTTAATACAAGTTCCTTGTTCCCGATGCTGGCAGTTATCTTTTTTGGTTTTTCTGTTACATTTATTCTAAACTCTGTAGCTTTTTCTTTTACAAACCCATTAAAATCACCTTTGGCAGGGTGAATCGTGATTATTGCATTGCTCTTTTCATCCACTTTCGATTCAATTAAGCTAAAAGCACCTTTACCTGTTTTATATTCTTCGGTTGTTCCATCATCATCATATTCTGTGAAAGAACTTTTTGCTGATGGATAAATTTCATAGATACGAACCCCTTTATTAATCTCCCCTACATTATTGTTCGGATTTGTCATTGGAATGATGGCTCCGTTTTTAACAAAGACGGGCAGTTTCCATATAGGTGCATCAAAATTGTTTATAATACAGTTGCCTGCATATTTCTCACCTGTGAAATAATCGATCCAGGTTCCTTTGGGCAGGTAAATTCCATTACGGATATCATTGCCTTTATCATCTGCATTTGTTGACTGGTAAATGGGAGCAATTAAAAAATTGGGGCCGTACAAAAACTGGTATTGTGTTCCGCTGCCTTGTGTATAGGTGTTTGGGTATTCAAGGAACATCGCCCTCATTATCGGCAACCCCGTTACAGCTTCTCTCGCGATACTATAGGTATAAGGGATCAGTGCTGATTTCAGCTTTAAGTAGTTGCGGTTTATTGATGCAACAGGCTCGCCCAGGATATGTGGGTATTTTGGATTTGTTCCCCATCCATCCATGTTCAACTGCATGGGCGTAAACGTTTTCCATTGAAAATCCCTGGTATTTATTACCGGGTTCTTTCCGCCAAAAATTCCATCCATATCTGAAGTGATACTTGGCACACCAGATAAACCGGAACCCAGGTAGGTAGGGATATGAAAACGGATATACTCCCATAGGCCACCGGTTTGGTCGCCCGACCAGATTGCGGCATATCGCTGGGTACCTGCCCACCCATCTAATGATATGATAAAGGGCCTGGCATCATTTCCATATTGGGGCATAATATGTGCTACATCACTTACCCCATTAAGCCCGAACGAATATCCGGCACCTACCCAGGCCACATCTGTTTTTAACACACGCACACCGGCATCTTTTACTTCTTTCAGAATATCTCTTTGCAGCAAAGCACTGATTTCTGGTTTTGGATGAAGATCAGATTGTGTCCACAACCCTATTTCAACACCATTTTTACGGGCATAATCGCCTAAGCTTTTCAGGTTCTGAATATTGCCATCTAATGTTTCGGTTTGCCCATAACCCGCACCATAACCATCATTGGGGAGCAACCAGCCAAATGGCATATCGTTCTTTTTATAACGATCGATCACTGCACGAGCAGAGAACTGGTAATTATTTTTTTCACCATTAAGTGATTCTTTTATACCCGTACTATCTTTTTGGCTCTCTTTATAACGTTTGCCATCTTCAAACAAAATGCCTGCTGTATCCTGCTTCCAGAAATCGCGGTTATAGGCATTCAGATGACCTTCATAAAAACCAAATTTTGGCAGCAATATTGGGTTTCCTGTTAATTGATAATAACCGTTTAAAAGGGATGTGGGTCCATTACCCACCATGAAAAAAACATCGAGGTAATCTGTTTCATGCAACAATTTTACCAATCCTTTTTCCTTAGCGCCGAAATCATACTTACCTTTTTTGAAGGTATGCCACATAATGCCATACCCGTTGGTTGACCAGTAAAATGGTGTGGGAGATGCTACGCCAGCATCTGTCCAGCGGTTTTGATTTTCTATAACAATTGTTTTTCCTTTATGAGAGAACCGGCCATTTTGCACACCTCCACCATAAAAGTATTCTTGCGGGTGTTCTTTTAAAGTAAGTGTAACGCCCTCTTTTCCGAAACGGGTTGGCATTGTTTGCTCCAGTATAACCGCATTATTTACCGGGTTTATTATTTTTAATAACGTGCTACGCTTATCTATCAGTACCCTGATCTTATCGGTAGAAATGGTGATCAAATTATTGGCATTTGTCAGCTGTAACATTGTCACCGGTTTTCTTGGATTATCCAACAGTATTTTAGCTGGTGGTTTTGCCTCAGGATCCCTGATTACACCCCCTGCGTTATCCTGGAAAAGCCTGAATATATTATCAGCATAAAAATCAAACACCATCTTTTGATTGTTGGAGAACAGGATTTCAACCACTGTAGAACTGGTCTTTTTTGCACTAGTTAGTCTTTGAGCCTGGGGAACCTCCGGTACACCCGCTTGTTTTTGTATCGCCCATATGGGCGTATATGAAATGAGTACTGAGAAAAATAAAGCGGTTAACCGTTTGTGTTGGGATGCCGTGAGGCAAAATAATTTTGTCATATTTATTAAATAATTAATCCTTTCTGTACGTTTAATCTGAGCTACCACATTAAAAGTAGCTTTTGTTTCATAAAATTCAGCTTCCCTGCATGCTTTTATACTATTGGCAATTGCTTAATTCGATTCTTTTATAGCCTGGCTTATTTAAGTTTGAGAAAAGTAGCATTCTGTTCTCTTTCAATTACATTGTCTGAACGGTCTTCCCAGCTTACTATCATTTTATTTATTCATAAATGTTTGATGGTCCTATATACCAAAGAATTCATTTAAAATGCACAGGTTATACCATTCCCGTCAAATCCTCAAATCGTTTACCAAATAGTTCGAAAAAGTTCAGGTCGGCAACTAAAGAAAAAGATGGCATTTTCTCTTTTCATTTCGATACTGCAGACTCCCGAACAAGATCGTTGTTGGTGCTGACTTCAGGCGTTGAACGAAATCAATCCGCCACAGATTCACCGGTTCCACAGATTTTTTCATTGATAATCTGCGAATCTGTGGCGGATGCGTTCCTTCTGAATACCTCTAGCCAGGTAATTTGTCAAAAAATCATAGAAAAATTTGTGTAGTCAAATAGCTACGTATATATTTGTAGCCAAATAGCTACACAATGAATTTAAGACGGGACGTATTTCAGGCCATCGCAGACCCTACCCGAAGGGCCATACTGCTATTGGTTGCCTCACAATCCATGACAGCTGGGGCCATCGCTTCCAACTTTGATACAGCTAGACCAACCGTTTCAAAACACCTTCAAATACTCACTGAGTGCGAATTGCTTGAACAGGAGCAAAACGGCAGGGAGATTTCCTATCACATCAATGCAAAAAAAATGAAAGAAGTAGCCGAGTTCATTGAACCATTCCGCAAAATCTGGGAAGACAGGTTCAACAAATTAGAAACCATTATGAAAAAATACAAAGGCAAATAAGATGGAACAAAAAACAAAGATCCTTGCCGAAGAAGGCAAACAGGAATTATTCATCACAAGGGAATTTGATCTGCCGCTGGAATTACTTTTCAGGGCCTATGCCGAGCCTGAAATTGTAGAACAATGGATGGGCACAAAAGTGTTGAAACTGGAAAACAAAAATCACGGCAGCTACCAGTTTGAAACAACCGATCCCAAAGGAAACAAATATGGGTTCCATGGAGTGATCCATGAATTTAGCATCAACCGGAAAATTATCCGCACGTTTGAAATGGAGAACACGCCTTTTGAAGCGCAGCTTGAATTCCTGGATTTTGAACAACTTACCGGCGATACCAGTAAACTCAATATCCATATCATCTACAGATCCGTGGCACTCAGGGACCAGATGCTGAAATTGCCTTTTGCGCAGGGCATCAATATGGCGCATAACCGCATACAGGACATTGTAAACAAATTAAAATAACAAATCATGACAAAGCGTAATAAAATCATCTATTGGATTGCTACTGCCTGGTTGTGCCTGGGAATGCTTTCAACCGGGATCGTTCAGTTATTACAGTTGAAAGAGGAAGCCACACTGTTTACACATCTGGGCTATCCACTGTACTTGCTAACGATACTGGGTATCTGGAAAATACTTGGGGTAATTGCAGTACTGGTTCCTAAATTTCCCTTGCTAAAGGAATGGGCCTACGCAGGTTTCTTCTTTACCATGTCGGGCGCTGTATTTTCGCACGCAGCAATTGGGGATGGGGCCAAAGAATTTTTCGGGCCGGTATTGTTATTGATCCTGACAGTGGCTTCCTGGTATTTCAGGCCTCTAAACAAAACAACCATTTCAGTTACACGATAAATGTATCTTATGAACCCGAAAGTTGATTTTTATTTTGAAAAAGACAACCAGTGGCAGGAAGCGATCAAACATTTGAGATTGATTATGCTTGATTGTGGTCTTACCGAAGAATTAAAATGGGGCTGTCCCTGTTACACGTATCAAAATACCAACCTGGTTTTAATACATGTGTTTAAAGAATATTGTGCGCTTTTATTTTTCAAAGGCGCGCTACTGTTGGATACCCATGGCATCCTAGTTCAGCAAACAGAGAATGTACAAGCTGCACGACAGATCCGGTTTACCCATACACGGGAAATTGGTAAGCTGAAAAATATCCTGAAAGCCTATATCTATGAAGCCATTGAAGTAGAAAAAGTCGGACTGAAAGTGAAATACAAAAAGCCCGAAGAATTTGCCATGTCCGAAGAATTTCAAAAAAAATTATCCGCCAAAGGTGGAAAGACCCTGAAAGCCGCTTTTGAAGCGTTAACACCGGGGAGGCAGAGAGCTTACCTGCTTCATTTTTCTCAACCCAAACTAGCCAAAACCCGTGAGGCAAGGGTTGAAAAATATATATCAAAGATCCTTAATGGAAAAGGATTAGACGATTAATAACGCCCCCACTTCCTTTAATACAATCAATGTATCCTACCGCCAAAAGCTTAATTTACATAAGCAAGGTGCAGGACACCCTTTTATTTTTGCCCTATCTTCCATACTTTACTAATGAAATGTTAACCCCAGGCTGCGTTTGGTACCTTCAGGGTATCTGGCAGGTATAATTAAACAAAACATGAAAACAACCATTCTAACTCTTTTTGTGGCCCTCTCCCTACTTTTTACCAGTTGCGTTAAGGATGCGGGTACCGGCACAGCCACCGTATCATTTCAGCTGAAAGCGGCCGTTTCGCCGGTAAACGGTGCGGCGATTACCTGGACAGCCGGAACCGCCGGTGTTGCCAATACCAAGATTGAAGCCAAGAAAAACGACAGTTCGGCCGTTGAATTCAAGTCGGCCCCTAATGCCCAGGTTGATCTGTTTGGCGCGGTAAATATTGCCAATGTAGCCATCCCTACAGGTACTTTCAGGCATGTTGAATTCTGGCTGGAATTACAGGCTTTGAACAGCAAGCCCGTTCTGTTCCTGGATGGCACTTATACAGCAGGTGGTGTCACCACCCCCATCTCATTCGAAGCCGGCAGTGCCATTACCATTAAATCTTCTTTAGACAGTATGATTATTTCGTCTGCCAGCGGCAATTATACTTCGCTGACTACTTTAGGTCTTGTAACCCTTACACAGGATGTAACGGAACCAGATCTTAAAGCCGCTACCAGAACTTCCGGAAAGATCATCATCTCATCCAGTTCCAATACTCCCGTGTACGCCAAAATGATGGCGAATCTTGCTAAGCCACAGGTTTGTACTTTTAAATAAACCGGCGATAAAGTCTTTTCGAAAAGATTGAACAGGGATGTTGAACAGATGAATATCGAACAAGGAACAAGGAATGATGAATGATGAAGTGGTTTATAAAACAAACCTCACCTCAACATTCATCATTCCTTGTTCAATATTCATCTGTTCCCTATTCATCTGTTCAATATTCAAATGTGCCCCTTCTTCAGCTCCCTTACCGCATAATCGCATGCCCTCGCAGTAAGTGCCATATAGGTAATGGATGGATTGAGACAGGAACTGGAACTCATACAGGAGCCATCGGTTACAAATACATTCGGTACTTCGTGCATTTGATTGAAAGCATTGAGTACAGATGTTTTCGGATCCCTTCCCATTCTTACCGTTCCCATTTCGTGATTGGCATTGCCGGGCGCTGAGATGGCAGACTTGTTTGTTACATTACGATACCCCAAAGAGCTGAGTATGTCCATGCCCGTTTTCACCATATCTGCATGCATGGCTTTTTCATTGTCGCGAAACATACAGTCGATGCTGATCATGGGCAGTCCCCAGGGGTCTTTTTTGTCTTTGCTGAGTGTAATGCGGTTCTCCTGGTATGGCAAACATTCTCCATAGCCGTTCAGCTGAATTTTCCAGGGGCCAGGTTCGGTTAATGCTGTTTTAAAACCGGCGCCGATCTGGTCTGCAGATTCTGCAGTACCCCGCGAAGCGATACCGCCCAAATGATAGCCCCTGAGAAACGCTGTATTTTCTTCACTGATATTGGCAAACCTGGGGATATAGAATGGATTAGGCCTGCGGCCATAATAATATTTGTCTTCAAACCCATCTACCGTTGCCGAAATGGATATGCCTTTGTGATGGTCCATCAGGTTACGGCCTACCTGGTCGCTTCCATTACCCAATCCATTGGGAAAACGATGAGATGTGGAACGAAGTAAAATGGCAGCAGTAGCAACAGTGGAGGCATTCAGGAAAATGATCTTCGCAAAATATTGTTCCGTTTTTTTTGTTTCCGTATCGATGATCTCCACACCACTTACTTTGCCCTTTTCTTCATCATACATCAGTTTTGTAACCAACGATCCCGGGCGAACGGTAAGGTTTCCGGTAGCAATGGCCGCAGGCAGGGTACTGGCATTGGTGCTAAAATACGCCCCAAACGGGCAACCTCTATGGCAAAGATTCCGCACCTGGCATTGGGTACGGCCTGAAACAGGTTGGGTCAAATTAGCGGTTCGGCCAATAATGAGGTGACGGTTATGGTATTTCGATTCCAGTTTTGCCTTGAAATCTTTCTCTACACAATTCATTTCGAATGGCGGTTGAAACTGTCCGTCGGGCAAACTCTCAATGCCGTCCCTATTGCCACTGATTCCTACAAAACTTTCTACATAATCGTACCAGGGTGCCAGGTCTTTGTAACGGATGGGCCAGTCAACCCCATGACCATCTTTCATGTTCGATTCAAATTCATGATCGCTCCAGCGGTAGCAGGCACGGCCCCATAACAAAGATCTTCCGCCAACAATATCTCCGCGCACCCAATCAAAACGATTGATCTCTTCGTAAGGATTTTCTGTATCGTTAATGTAAAAATGTTTGTTGTCTTCACGATAAGAAAAATGCCTGCTTTGTATTTGATGGTCCTTTTTATCGGCCAGTGACAATGCATTTCTATGCGTAAACTCCCAGGGATCTTTGGTAGCAGTGGGATAAACAGGATGTTCCACATTTTTCCCACGCTCGAGTAACAATACTTTCAATCCCTTTTCACAAAGCTCTTTGGCAGCCCATCCCCCGCTGATCCCTGAGCCTACGATAATTGCGTCAAATGTGTTTTTCCCTTTTGTCAGATGGTTCAGCTGTAAAGTATCTCCCGGCATAAATAACTATTTAATCAGATCTAAGTTGGTATCCAAATATATTCAATTCTTGTTTTCATCAGCTTATTTATAGTCGTGTGAGAACAGCTATTACATATATCCTTTTCAATATATTCTATTCTTAGTTATATTCCATTCATAGTTCCATTTCCGGTCTGGATTTTCTGGTATGATTCTCAACAATTTATATATGGTTCCAGGTGCGAGATAAAAACTTGGCACGGTATTTTCATTTATACCAGTAACCAAATGATTTGTACCATGAAAAAGCTGATCCTTTTATTCGTTTTGTTTACAGCGATGGTTTCGCAGAACAAAGCAGGGGCACAGGTAAGATTGAACGTAAATGTAAATATCGGCAGCCAGCCTGTTTGGGGCCCTGTAGGGTATGATCATGTAGATTATTATTACATGCCGGATATCGATGCTTACTATTATGTACCCGAGCGCAGGTTTATTTACCTCGAAAGTAACCGATGGATCTTTGGTGCCAGCTTACCCGGTCGTTACAGAAACTATGACCTGTATGGCGGTTACAAGGTTGTGGTAAATGAACCCCGTCCCTGGTTACGTGCCGATGTATACCGTGCAAAATATGCACCGTATCGTGGTGGCCGCGGACCTAGACAGGTCATCATCCGCGACAGTCACGATAACCGGTATAAAAACAATGGCCGGTCTTACAATGACCATGAGGACAATGGCAATGGAAAGAACAAGGGACGTGGCAATGGCAAAGGGCATGATAAGCACGACAGAGATTAATTACCACATATAAGCAATCAAACCAGGAACAGTAAGGCCCAAAGCCTTACTGTTTTATTTTTTGTATATTAGTTGAAGATATCGTTTGCCTAATACGATAAATAATCGTTTACTCATCTATACAGGGATTTCACCATTAGCCGCAAACCTAAAAATTAGGCCTTCCGATATCCACCGGTACTCAAATTGATCACTTTACAATTACCTGTTATGCCAATCAAAGAATCGAATATTACAATTAATGTAAGAGACCTGGAAAAAGCGATTTCCTTTTATGAATCCATCGGATTAACCTTAAAAAACAGGTGGGGCAATTACTATGCGCAATTGACGGCACCCGGCGTAGTGATTGGCCTGCATCCTACAGAGAATACGAAACTGCCTGGCAATTCGGGTAATGTTTCAATAGGTTTTACGGTAGATGCTTTTGAAGACTCAAAAGCTTTATTACATGGCCTATCCATTAACACAACGGATAGGCAGGAAGAAGGAGGGCAATTCCTTCACTTTACAGATCCAGATGGCACGGCTCTCTATTTTATTAAACCAAAATGGTAATCATTCGGGGAGCGTGCGGTAATCTTTTGAAAAACTAATATCAGATGGGCCGAATATGATAAGTAATCTTTCATCAGCACAAGTATATATAAGCATCCCTAACCATTTGCGAAATGAGTAAAGAACAAACAAAAGATCTTCACAAGTTTCTGAACCCATTTGATCAAAACATCATTGATTTAGCAATGTGGCTCAGGGATTTTGCATGGGATATGCTTCCTCAAACAAATGAACTTATTTACGACAACTATAATGCGGTTGCCTGGGGCTGGTCGCCAACCGAAAAAGTTGGACATACTATCTGTTCTATTGCAGTTGGTCGCTCTTCCAAAAATATTCATTTCGGATTCTATTGGGGAAATGAGCTTTCTGATCCGGAGAACAGGCTTTTAGGCCAGGGAAATCAATATCGCTACATACTTGTTACCGATAAGAAACAATTTCCCAAAGCTTTTATCAAAAAACTGATCGTACAGGCACATGCAAATTCACTTTCTAAAGTGAAAGACCCTCGACTCCTCCTCGTACAAGGCAAAACAATTGTAAAATCGATATCGCAGAAAAAAAGGTCTGAAAAAAAAGTAGCCGCAACACAGAAAGGGATTAGAAAGAAATAGTCGGGTATTTTCTTACGAACCCATGTTACTATCAACTTTTGTATCTTGTTTAGCAGAAATCGGCAAAATAGCTAGTCAGCACAAAGCGCAGGTTTGGTGTTTTTAAACCACTATTGTATGCTTAAAAAGTACGCGATTCTTTTCGGACTGATTATTTCATTGATACTGCTGCTCACGGCTACCCGCTATTATCCGGGCGGTTCTCAGTATGACAAAAATTCCGTCGGTTTCGACTGGAAGAATAATTATGTATGTAACCTCTTCAGCGAAAAGGCAGTGAATGGTGCCGGTAATTCATCCCGGCCCTGGGCCATCCCGGGCATGTTGTTCCTGTGCATCAGTTTCGCGTTGTTCTTTATTGATTTCTCAAAGAAAATACCTCTAAAGGGAGCTTCTGCTATCATCAGGTATACCGGAGCAGGTGCTATGTTTTTTGCGTTCCTGATAGTTACATCTTATCATGATATCATGGTAATCATTTCAAGCACACTTGCGCTGGTAAGTATGTTTTATATTATGGTTTTCACGTTCAAGTCAAAACTAACTTTGTTCAAACTCCTTTCTCTTATTTGTATTCTTGTTTTTTATTGTACCAATTATATTTATTACTCGGGCAGTTACCTGGCAATTTTACCAGTCATGCAAAAAATACTATTTGCCATTATGCTTCTATGGGTTTTTAGCCTGACTTATTTTACCACCAGGGAAGATTTTGAACATATCAAAAAATAAGTATGCCGGTACCATGTTTTAATCACAATCAGCAAAAAAACAGCAAGATCAAGCTGCTGTCTGCAGATGATATCAGAACCAAATATTCCATCAACTCCCCTAAAAACAAAACCATATGGATGGTGGATAATGATTTTGTAAAAAGAGTAGCCAATTTCAGAATTGATTCCGCATACCTCTATAAGATCCGGTTAGAGGAGTTACCAGCCACTGATGGTTCTGCGAAAGATGTACCAGGTTATACGATTATCCGGCTCTATACAAGAACGGCGGAAAACATCAACAGGTTTACCACATTGAGAATAAGGGGTTCGAATACAGAATAAGAAATATTACCCTGTTTTTTTAGAAAGTGCTTCCTCTAATGCCTCTTTCCAGTTTCGCAGAGTGATGCCAAAATCCTGTATGATGGCAGTTTTATCCAGTACAGAATACGCAGGGCGCTTGGCTGGTGTAGGGTATGCCGATGTGGGTTGCGGAAGAATTTCGCAGGAAAGTCCCGCCACATCGCGGATTGCTGTGGCGAAATCAAACCAGGAGATGATCCCTTCATTGCTAAAATGATAGACCCCATAATGATGATCACCTTTTTCCAATATGGCAATGATGCGCAGGATGGCATTGGCAAGATCTAAGGCATAGGTAGGCGACCCCAGTTGATCGCTCACTACTTTCAATTCCTTTCTTTCCTGCATCAGGCGCAGCATGGTGTTTACAAAATTGTTACCATGCGTACTATATACCCAGGAAGTACGGACAACAACGGTTCGTGTATTGTTTTCCATTGCCAGTTTCTCCCCTATCCATTTGGTATACCCATAGTAGTTCACGGGGTCCGTTGCGCTATCAGGCTTGTAAGGCTTACTGGCTGTTCCATCAAACACATAATCCGTAGATAACTGTATCAATGTACAGTTGATCTTATTACATTCACGGGCAATAACACCAACGGATTCACCATTAACTGTGTAAGCGAGCTCCTGTTCGGTTTCCGCCTTATCAACCGCTGTATAAGCGGCGCAGTTAACAAAGTAGGCTGGTTTGTATTTTCCGAAGAAGGAAATGATGGAAGAGGGATCGCCCAGGTCTATTTCCGTTCTGTCTGTAAACAAAAACTCAAATGGCATGACAACCAAAGCAACGGCCTGCATCAGTTCCCAGCCTAACTGGCCATTTTTGCCCGTAATAACAACAAGTGGCTTAGCCATAAGATGAGAATAAAAATTACTTGCCTGAGATAAATTCCTTGGGTTGTTTGGACCATTCCGCTTCGGGCAATGATTTGAAATACGCATAGGTTCTTTGTAAGCCTTCTGCCCTGTCTATACGTGGCTCCCAGCCCAATATGCTTCTCGCTTTGCTAATGTCCGGTCGTCTTTGTTTGGGATCATCTACCGGCAAAGGTTTATATATGATCTTAACGGACAAGCCTGTCAGTTTCAATACTTCTTCCGCAAAATCTTTCAGTGAGATCTCATTGGGATTGCCAATATTTACAGGCATACTATAGTCACTCAGCAGCAAACGGTAAATACCTTCTACCAGGTCATCCACATAACAAAAAGAACGGGTTTGACTTCCGTCGCCAAAAACGGTCAGGTCTTCTCCGCGTAATGCCTGGCCGATAAATGCGGGCAATGCACGGCCATCGTTTAAACGCATACGCGGACCATAGGTATTGAATATGCGAATGATCCTTGTTTCTACCCCATGAAACGTATAATAGGCCCTTGTGATGGATTCCATGAACCGTTTGGCTTCATCATATACACCACGCGGTCCCACCGGGTTTACATTGCCCCAGTATTCTTCTGTTTGCGGATGTACAAGGGGGTCGCCATAAACTTCACTGGTAGATGCCACAAGGATCCGTGCCTTTTTTTCTTTGGCAAGGCCCAGGCAATTATGCGTACCCAAAGCACCTACTTTCAGGGTTTGTATCGGGATCTTTAAATAATCAATTGGGCTTGCGGGCGAAGCAAAATGCAGGATATAATCGAGTTCACCGGATACATGAATGAATTTCGACACGTCGTGATTATAGAACTCAAAATCTTCCAGTTTAAAAAGATGTTCAATATTTCTCAAGTCGCCGGTGATCAGGTTATCCATCCCGATAACATGGTATCCTTCCTTAATAAACCTATCGCACAAATGCGAGCCCAGAAAACCCGCAGCGCCTGTAATGAGTATCTTTTTCTTTTGCATATTATTTTGATTTTGACCGGCCAATACTTTCATAATGGTATCCCAGGTCAGCAATGTATTTTACGTCAAACAGATTTCGCCCATCAAAAATAATTTTGTTCTTCAGCTTTTCATTGATCATTTCAAAATCAGGTGTTCTGAACTCACTCCATTCGGTAGCGATGATCAATGCATCGGCATTATCTAATGCGGCATATTGGTTTTCTGCATACTGAATTTTATCGCCAAGTACTTTCCTGACATTGTTCATTGCTTCCGGGTCAAAAGCAGTAACAGTTGCGCCTGCGGCAAGCAATGCATCCACCATGTATAACGCCGGCGCTTCACGAATATCATCTGTATTGGGTTTGAAAGCAAGTCCCCATAATGCAAAATGTTTCCCATTCAGATCATTATGAAAATGCTTTTTGATTTTAGGAAGCAGGTGCAGTTTCTGGATCTCGTTTACATCTTCCACCGCTTTCAGTATTTTAAAATCATACTGTGCCTGCTCCGAGGACATGATCAATGCCTGTACATCTTTCGGGAAACAGCTTCCTCCATAACCGATACCGGGGAAAAGAAAACGTTTGCCGATCCTTTCATCGCTGCCGATTCCTCTTCTTACCATGTCCACATCAGCACCCAGCCGTTCACACAGCTGCGCGATCTCATTCATGAAAGATATTTTGGTAGCCAGAAAAGAATTGGCCGCATACTTGGTAAGTTCTGCTGATTTTTCATCCATAAAGATTACAGGGTTACCCTGCCGCACAAAAGGCGCATAGAGATCACTCATTACTTTACGGGCGCGTTCCGATAGTGTACCAACAACAACCCTGTCTGGTTTCATAAAATCATCTACCGCTACTCCTTCCCGTAAAAATTCGGGATTGCTCACCACATCAAATTCGCCTTTGTAATTAATCGCAATGGCGGCATACACTTGTTCCGCCGTTCCTACGGGAACGGTGCTTTTATCAACGATCACTTTATACTCCGTCAATAATTTACCGAGTTCTGCTGCTACACCCAATACATACCGCAGATCAGCCGCACCCCCTTCGCCCGGAGGCGTAGGCAGGGCCAGGAAAATGATCTCCGCTTCATGGATACCTTCTGACAGATCCGTTGTAAATTTTAACCGCTTCTCCTTGAGGTTACGCAGAAATATTTTTTCGAGGCCCGGTTCATAAATGGTTATTTCGCCGTTCGTTAATTTTTCTACTTTACTTCTGTCAATATCAATACAGGTAACTTTATTACCCGTTTCTGCAAAGCAGGTTCCTGTAACCAATCCAACATATCCGGTTCCTATTACGGCAATTTTCATGAACTATTTGTTTATATAATTGATCACGTGTTTTGTGATATGAGCCAGTTGTTCTGCATCCATTTCTGTATGAATGGGTAAAGAGATCACCCTTTCCGTTAGCCAATCTGTTATTGGCATATCCTCCTTGGGAAGATGAAAAGAATCAAACATTTTCTGCTTATGTCCCGGAACCGGGTAATAGATCATGGATGGGATCTTTTGCTCCGACAGGTATGCGTTCAATCCATCCCTGTCTGCATTCTGCAACACCATGGTATATTGATGATATACGTGGTTGCTGTAAGATGCAACATAAGGAGTAATGATCTGATCAATTCCTGCAAAAGCCTGGTCATAAAACGCAGCCACTTCCCTGCGGGCCCGGTTGTACTGGTCCAGTTTTTTCAACTTGATATTCAGGATGGCCGCCTGCATAGAATCCAGTCTTGAATTACAACCCACCAGTTCATGGTAATACCTTTTTTCCTGGCCGTGGTTGGCAGTCATCTTCAGTTTATGTGCCAGCGCATCATCGTTCGTAAAGATCGCTCCCCCATCTCCAAAAGCGCCCAGGTTTTTGCTGGGATAAAAAGAAGTGGCACCAATGGTGCCGATGGAGCCTGTTTTCTTTACTGTTCCATCAGGGAAAGTATAATCGGCTCCAATAGCCTGCGCATTGTCTTCTATCACGTACAAACCATACTCTTTTGCAATCTGCATGATCTCGTGCATGGGTGCGGCATGACCGTATAAATGTACCGGAACGATCGCTTTTGTTTTGGGTGTGATGGCTTTGCGAAGCGCATCAGGGTCCATGCAGAAAGTCTGCTTATCTACTTCTACAAAAACAGGTTTCAACCCTAATAAAGCCACTACTTCTGTTGTGGCTATATAGGTAAAGGAAGGCGTAATTACTTCATCGCCGGGCTGCAACCCCAATGCCATCATGGCTATCTGCAATGCGTCTGTTCCATTGGCACAGGGTATGGTATGTTTTACACCCAGGTAACTGCTTAATCCGGCAGCAAAATCCTGAACGGGTTTGCCATTAATGTAAAATGCTGTATCCAGTACTTCCTGTATCGCTGCATCCACTTCTGTTTTAATTGCGAGGTATTGTGTTTTGGTATCAACCATTTGTATCGGCCGCATAAGGATGTTCTTTTTTTGCCCTGCAAAATTACTGTAAAAAAGCAGTATCGCCTTATTAAATGCCTTATAATAAGTACTTGCGAAACAAACCCTTTTCTTTGTTTCTTTGTAAGTATAATTCATATAGCCATGCTGCTTTACAGACTGTTTACCTGGCTTTATCCCAAACTGGCCTGGCTATTGGCTTCGGCTAACCCGAAAGCACGCAAGTGGGTGCTTGGGCGCAGTGGTTTGTTCGCCGGCTTATCCGCGGCATTTCACAAGAACACAAAACCAGTTATCTGGATGCATTGTTCTTCTGTGGGTGAATTTGAACAGGGACTGCCTGTGTTGGAAAACCTTAAAAAACAATATCCCGGCCACTGTTTACTGCTTACTTTTTTTTCGCCTTCGGGATATGAAGTAAGAAAGAATTATCGCGGGGTTGATCATGTGTTTTACTTACCAATGGATACGCCCCGCCATGCCAACCGGTTCATGAATATTGTGCAACCCTCGCTGATCCTTTTTGTGAAATACGAATTCTGGTTTTATTACCTGCAGGAAGCGAAAGAGCGTAACATTCCCTTGCTGCTTGTATCCGGTATCTTCAGGGAAGACCAGCCTTTTTTCAAATGGTACGGAACCCTGCATAGAAAAATGCTAGGTTACTTTACTTACCTCTTTGTACAAAACCAGGCTTCGGCAGAATTGCTGGAGCAACTGGGTTACCAGGCCAATGTGCTTGTTTGCGGTGATACACGTTTTGACAGGGTAATGACCATCGCCCAAACATTTGAACCGATTGACATAATTGACCATTTCTGTAAAGGAGAAACAACAATTGTAGCAGGTAGTACGTGGACCGATGACGATGAGGAACTGGATCATTTTGCCAATACGCATCCGGCCATCAGGTTCATCATAGCACCGCATGATATTGAAGAAGGGCGTATCAAAGAATGTTTGACACTTTATAAAAATGCGGTCCTCTTTTCTGAATACGAGAAAACCGTTAAGGCTGGAAATCCGTTAACGGATAAACATGTATTGATTATTGACAACGTAGGTATGCTCAGCAGGCTATACCAGTATGCGACTATCTGTTATATAGGCGGTGGTTTTGGAGATGATGGCATACACAACATTCTTGAAGCAGCCGTATATGGAAAGCCGGTGGTTTTCGGACCCGAGTACGATAAATATGCAGAAGCGGATGAATTGCTGGATGCCGGTGGCGCCTTTACCATTGACGATGCCCTGCAGCTGGAAGCTTTGTTGGAAAAATTATTGACCGATTTCGCTATGTATGATGTTGCTGCAAGAGCAGCAGCTGTTTATGTGAAAACAAAAGCGGGTGCAACCGGTAAAGTAATGACCTGCATTCAGGAGAAGCGCCTTCTTACCAACTGATCAAATAGTTTTACAGATTCGCTGCTATCCGGCCAGCTGAGTTTTACTTTTAGTTCGCGTTGTATCCAGTATTCGGCTTCCGGATAAATCGTAAACCCGTTAATGGTTTTCAGGCTGCGTTCATACATATTTTCATCCCCCCTGAAAAGATCATTCACAAAAAGAAAGCGGTCGTTTATGCCGATGGCTTTTTTCAGGTCGCGTATGGGCGATGCCTGAAGGGCTGTGGCTACTTCCACAGTTTCTTCTTTTAACTTTTCATTCAAACTTTCTGCCTGCTTTGCCAGTACGGTATTGAACTCAATAACCGGCGTCTCTGTACTCTTCTTAATTTCCGATTCGGCAACCACCGCATGATGAGCCATGGTAGGAATTTCGGCACTGGTTTCAAACAACCAGTTATTGAGAGAGATGGATTCTTTGATTTGAGGATCAGCAACTGTTTCTCTTTCTTCAATACGACTCATAGCGGTTACCGACGGCAATACCACAGACACATTGCTGCCCACGGTGGGTTGCGAATGTTTTTGTTGCAGCTCTGCCAATAGCAGTTGTGCCGTAACAGCCAATTTTTCAGCATCTGCATGCTGATCAAATTGTTCTTTCAGTTTGTTTATTAAGGTGCCCACTCTTTCCATTGGATGTAATACATTTGGGGGTTACCAAAAAGCCGGGATGGCTTAAAGTTACAAACGTTTTCTTTTATAATTTATTTTACCGATGTTTATTGAACCCAATATATCAGGCGAAAGAAGGGGCTGGATCGAAGTGATCTGCGGTAGTATGTTCAGCGGCAAGACCGAAGAGCTGATCCGCAGGCTGAAAAGGGCCAAAATTGCCAACCTGAAAGTAGAAATCTTCAAACCGGCCATTGATGTCCGTTACGACGAAACCAATGTGGTTAGTCACGATGCCAATGCCATTCAATCTACCCCCATTGAAAACTCCCAGACCATCCTGCTCCTTGCGGAAGGTGTTGATGTTGTGGGTATTGACGAAGCTCAGTTCTTCGACAACGAGATCATTCATGTATGCGAAGTATTGGCTTTGCGCGGTGTAAGGGTGATCGTAGCCGGACTGGACATGGATTACCTGGGCAGGCCCTTCGGCCAGATGCCTTACCTGCTTTCCATAGCTGATTACATTACCAAACTGCACGCGATCTGTATGCGTTGCGGCAATATTGCCAATGTTTCTTTCCGGAAAACAAACCAGGAAGGCCAGGTTTTACTGGGCGAAAAAGAAACCTACGAACCCCGATGCCGTATCTGCGCCAATGAAAAGTAAGCAACGCATACTTGCCCTTGTACAAAAGGACCTGTTGCTCGAAACAAGGCAGCAGTACACTTTGTTTGGCATATTGCTGTACCTGGCATCTACCATTTTCGTTGTTTACCTTTCCATGGGGCAGCCCGAAGAAAAGATATGGAACGGACTTTTCTGGGTGATCCAGCTTTTTGTGTGTATCAATGCTGTGGCCAAAAGTTTTTTGCAGGAGAGCCGGGGACGGATGCTCTATTTTTATTCAATAGCCGGTGCCAGTGATTTTGTACTATCCAAACTGGTATTCAATTCCCTGTTAATGGTGCTCATGAGCCTGCTCAGCCTGGGGGTATTCATGGTATTATTGGGTAACCCGCTGGAGCATGCCCTTACATTTGTATTCATCACCTGTTTGGGAGGCATAAGCCTAAGCCTGGTATTTACTTTTTTAGCGGCCATTGCGGCCAAGGCACAACAACAGGCGGCTTTAATGGCCATTATGGGTTTCCCCATTATCATCCCTCAATTATTGTTGTTGATGAAGATCTCCACCAGCGCATTTTCTTCTGTGATACAGGCTGGCTGGTGGCAAATGGTGGGTTTACTTGTTGGACTTGATATTATGGTAGTGGCCCTTGCAGTGATATTGTTTCCTTTTCTTTGGAAAGATTAGGCTTTTTTTCTGCAGCAATAATCATCATAGTAGATAGCAGACATCATCAAACAAGAGACTTTTTTCACCGCGGAGCCGCAGAGGACGCTGAGGCTTCACAGAGATTAGAATCGTAGATGTCTTACGGTTTGTCCTTTGTTGATCAGTTGCTTCAATGAATCGATACCGATTTTTAAATGGTTCTCTACAAATTCCGAAGTTACTTTTTTATCACTCGCTTCTGTTTTCACACCATCCGGAATCATGGGCTGGTCGCTGACCAGTAACAAAGCTCCCGTTGGAATTTTATTGTAAAACCCTACCGTGAAAATAGTGGCCGTTTCCATATCAATGGCATAGGCCCTTACTTTGGTGAGATATTCCTTGAATTCATCATCATGTTCCCATACCCGCCTGTTCGTTGTGTATACCGTACCTGTCCAGTAATCTACTTTGTAATCGCGGATGGTAGTTGAAATGGCTTTCTGCAAAGCAAATGCTGGCATAGCCGGCACTTCAGGAGGGAAATAATCGTTGGAGGTACCTTCTCCCCTGATGGCGGCAATAGGTAATATCAGGTCGCCAATCTTGTTTCTTCTTTTCAATCCGCCGCATTTGCCCAGGAACAGAACCGCTTCGGGTTCAATGGCGGTAAGCAGATCCATAATGGTGGCCGCACCAGGACTTCCCATTCCAAAATTAATAATGGTAATGCCATTGGCCGTGGCGCATTGCATGGGACGGTCGGCCCCTATCACTTTTACCTTATGCCATTTGGCAAACATGGTAACATAATTACTGAAATTGGTGAGCAACACATATTTACCAAAATTGGCCAGTTGTTCGCCCGTATAGCGGGGAAGCCAGTTATTAACGATCTCTTCTTTTGTTTTCATAATCTTGCCTATTTGATGGATACCAATCAGGTATCTTTGGAAAAAATAATTGGCTAAAATACAAAAAATAGCCGCTACAAACAAGTTGTATGATCAATATCAGCTATCCGACACCCGATTTCCGAATGAAAGAAACCGACGGAAAGGAATGGATATTTGATGCATTACGCAAACAATGGGTTCGCTTAACGCCCGAAGAATGGGTTCGGCAAAACATGCTGCAATACCTGTTACAGGTAATGAAATATCCCGCTTCCCTGATTGCCATAGAAAAAGAAATTGCCCTTGGTGAACTGAGAAAACGGTTCGACATACTTGTTTACCGTGATTCAAAACCCTGGATGATCATTGAATGTAAAGAAATGAATGTACCACTTAGCGAAGCCGTATTAAAACAGGTACTCAATTACAATATCAGCATCCGGGCAGACTACCTCATTATCACGAACGGAACAGATACGGCTGGTTTTGCTTTGGAGAAAGGAGAAGCCATTCCGCTCAACCAGTTTCCAGCCTTTTAACTCCTTCCTGCCCGCCGCCTTCACATAAAAGCAAAGTATTTTTTGATTCACAAGTAAGATTATCTTTATAACAACGACCTACTCATCAGCCAATATGAAAAAAGCTGCCCTTATACTTGCTGCGTTCTTTTTAGCGATACCCTTCATTGGCAACGCGCAGATCATCAACATAGATAAATCCGATACCTCCGATTATCAAAACAAGGCCAAAAGCAGTTTCAATTTCAGTACCGGACTGGAAGTTGACAAACAGCAAATCACTCTTTGGGATGCAACCAATACGGCCGAATGGATGCTGCAGAAGAAAAAAGAATTGCTTATCGCTGCATGCAGTTATCGGTTTACATACAATGGGCCGGATGATATTTTGAATGCCGGGTATATTCATCTTCGCTTTCGCCACAATTACAAAAACAAATACCAGCCAGAGACCTTTGTACAATACCAATGGGACAGTAAACGCGGCTTAGAATACCGTGCACTTACCGGCGCCAATATTCGTTACAATTTATGGAGAGGAGATAAATGGGATTTCAATACCGGTATCGGTTTGATGTATGAAGAAGAAAAATGGAACTATGCTGCGGTAGATTCAAATAAAATTCCCACCAATCCTGTTCCCATTACCAACCGTTTCATAAAACTAAATTCTTATATCCGCCTCGACTGGAAAGCCAGTGACAATAGTGATATAGCAGTCAACATTTTTATACAAACACGACCCAATCAATTCAAACCCCGTATCGCGCCGCATGTGCAATGGAATATCAATGCCAGCAAACACGTTGGTTTCACCATCAGTTACTCCGGCATTTATGATGACTCCCCGGTAGTACCGATTCATAAATTCTATTACAGCTTGTCCAATAGTATTCTTATTAAGATATAGGGAGAAATTGAACAGATGAACAGAAGAACAAGGAGCAGATGAATGTTAAGGTAGTTTATACTTCAACATTCATCTGCTCCTTGTTCTTCTGTTCAATATTCATCTGTTCCTACGGGAAAATACCTAATTCCGCGTAAGAAGTACCAACCTTGTTAATTGCACATACATATGCCGCAGTGCGCATATCCGGGATCTCGGGATTGTTTTTCCAGATCTCCATGATCTCACGCGTAGCAGTGATCATCGTTTCTTCCAGGCCGCTGTGTACAAGGTCAACTTCTTCCGGTCCGTGCATAATGAACTTGCGTTCGCTATCGGTTACTTTTTTATTGGTGAGGCTTTCCATCTGTTCGAGGATATGGCTGTTCAGGTTTTCGGTAAACCTTTTTTCCATACGGCCATAACGAACATGGCTCAGATTTTTTAACCACTCAAAATAAGAAACGGTAACACCACCCGCATTCAGGTACATATCCGGTACAACCAGTATTCCCTTGGCAGCAAATACATCATCCGCATCGGGTGTTAAAGGGCCGTTCGCGGCTTCCCCGATGATTTTGGCTTTTACACGATCCGCATTGTCTGCATTGATCACATTCTCCAGTGCGGCAGGTATCAGCACATCACATTCCAGTTCCAGCGCATCATTGCTATTGGCAAGATTGGTGGCACCAGGAAAATTCAAGATAGAACCCGTTGCTTTTCTGTGTTGAAATACTTCTTCTTCATTCAACCCATCGGCTTTATAAATCGCACCTTCGTATTCTGCGATAGAGGTAACGATGGCACCATGCTCACGGAAGAATTTGGCGCTATGGTAGCCCACATTACCCAATCCCTGTACCACAATTCTTTTTCCTGTTACACCAATAGTCAGGCCTAGTTTCTTCATTACATCCGGCATATTCAATACTTCGCGTATGCCGAAGAATACACCCAAACCAGTTGCTTCCTTACGGCCACGAACTCCACCTTGCGTAATCGGTTTACCGGTAACACAACCGGCAGCATCAATTTCGCCCGGCTTTAACGATTGGTAAGTATCCACGATCCAGGCCATTTCTCTTTCACCGGTTCCATAATCGGGAGCAGGCACATCAATACCAGGCCCGATAAAATTTTTCTTCACCAGTTCGCTTGTATAACGACGCGTAATTTTTTCCAGTTCGTATACACTGTGCTTACGTGGATTGATCTTGATACCGCCTTTGCCACCACCAAATGGTACATTCACAATGGCACATTTGTAGGTCATGAGAGAGGCCAGCGCCATCACTTCATCCTGGTTCACTTCATCACTGAAACGGATCCCGCCTTTACAAGGCGATTTGTGCTGCGAGTGCTGCACACGGTACGCTTCAATTACTTCAATACGGCCATCATCCATTTTAACCGGGAAGCGCATACTATAAATACTGTTACAGGCTTTGATCTGTTCCAGCAAACCCTTCTCCCACTTCGTAAATTTCGAAGCCTTATCAAAGCTTTTTTCAACACTCTGAAAAAAGCTATACGGTTGTTGACTTGACATAAGTTCTGATTTTGTTTTTGACTTTATGTTTAGGCAGAAACACTGCCATTGAGCATTTTTTGTGAACTGGTTCGGCTTTATCGTGAGGCGTGAAACGTGAAGCGTGAGGAGTAAGTAAAAAACTCACGATTCACGCCTCACGAAAATCATTTCTTCTCCAGCTTACTGATCTTCCTATCCAGGTTAAACACATAAAAGAACAGTCCCAGTAAAATGGTGATCACAATAGCCACTACTACATAGATCTTCCCGTTGCTGCGCATAAAATCCACCGGTTCTTCGGTGGCAGTTTGTGCATGAACAGTTACACTGAGTATGGCCATTACCATCATAGCTGCTAATCTTTTCAATCTATTCATGGTTCAATTGTTTATGTTGAAGAAGTTTCACACGAATGCGTAACGTAGTGATCCATACGCTTAACAATGTCCAGCCAATAAACGCCGGATACATTACCATACGCATGGAATTGGTAGTGTCTTTAGGGTTCAGTCCCGGATTGCCTTCACTTCCTTCTCCGCCTGGGTGCAGGCTTTCTGTTAATCGCGGCAAAATCCATAAGGTAGGGAACAGCATAAAGAAGGCGAAAATATTATACACCGAACCGATCCTTGCCTGTTTCTCTTCATCGGGTAAACTTCCCTTTAAAACAAAATAAGCGAAGTAGATCAGCAAGGCAATAGCCGTACCGTTTTGTTTGGCATCACCGCTCCAGGGTGCACCCCATTGGTAATTGGCCCAGATCATGCCGGTTAACAAACCAAGTACACCCAACAGTGTTCCGGTGCGGGCAAATTCGGTGGAATAAATTTCAGATTTTACATCTTGTTTACGCAGGTATTTGATCGCATATACTACCGAAACAGTAAAACACACCATCATTGCGATCCACATAGGCACATGGAAAAAAAGATTGCGTATGGTTTGTTTTAAAGGAACACCGGGTGGCGAAGGCACTTCCACAAGGAAGCCATATGAGCAGGTATATAACAGTAAAACGAAACTTGCTAACTTCCACCAGGATTGTCGAATCATGATCTGCTTTTTACAGTAAACTCTTTCGGCACAAATAAACTAACAACTGTGAGCGCAAAAGTAAGTGAAAGAGGCGCAATAAACAGAATGTATGTGTAAAAATTACGTGTTCGGTAAATTGGGGAATTTTAAATCGCGTTTCAATTCTCCTCCCGCGTTGGCGGGACAAAATTTCCCAATTATATTTACGCCATGCCCACCCCCCTTCTCCATATCAGTAACCTATCGATTGATTTCGTAAGCGATGGCATACACACCAAAGCATTAAAGAATATCAATATATCTGTTTCACGTGGAGAAATATTGGCCATTGTAGGCGAATCTGGTTCGGGAAAATCGGTAACCTCTTTGTCCATTCTGCAACTACTGCCTTCTCCACCCGCCGTTTATGTTTCTGGTGAAATACTGCTTACAATAGAAGCGGATACGGTTGATATGTTGCAGGTAGCACGCGAACAATTATCGTCCATTCGCGGCAACCGCGTAGCCATGATCTTCCAGGAACCCATGACCTCGCTGAACCCTGTATTAACCTGCGGCTTCCAGGTAATGGAAGCCATCAGGCTGCATAAACATATTTCCGCTGAAGAAGCCACCCGAAAAACCATTGCTCTTTTCGAAAAAGTACAGCTCCCCGATCCGGCTGCCATGTTTAACAGGTATCCGCACCAGTTAAGCGGTGGACAAAAGCAGCGTGTAATGATTGCCATGGCTATGAGTTGCGAGCCTTCGTTACTGATCTGCGATGAACCCACAACCGCACTGGATGTTACCGTTCAGAAAAATATTTTACAACTGATCCGCGAACTACAGGTACAGAACAATATGGGCGTGATCTTTATTACGCACGACCTGAGTGTAGTGGCCGAAATCGCCGACCGCGTTGCGGTAATGTATAAAGGCGAGATCGTAGAACAGAACAATGCCAAATCCTTATTCAGCAACCCACAACATCCTTATACCAAAGCCTTACTGGCATGCCGGCCCGTATTACATTCCAAAGGGGAACGTTTACCGGTGGTGAGCGATTTTATGGAAGTGAATGAAACTGGGCAGATTATTGAAAAGCCTGTTTTGGTTACCGGTTACCAGTTGCCAGTAACCAATAACCAGAAACCAGTAACCAGCAACCAGGAACCAGCAACCTTGCTTTCTGTTAAAAACCTCCGTGTCTGGTTCCCTGCAAAAAAAACATTTCTCGGAAAAGTAACGGCGTATACCAAAGCTGTTGACGATGTAAGTTTTGATCTGTTTGAAGGCGAAACCCTTGGTCTTGTTGGTGAATCAGGTTGCGGTAAAAGCACATTGGGCCGCGCCATTCTCAGGTTGATAGATGCCACTGCGGGAACGATTCATTACCGGGGAATGGATCTGCTCACAGCGCATAGCTCGCAGCTCAAAGCCCTCCGAAAAGACATGCAGATCATTTTCCAGGACCCCTACTCTTCATTAAACCCACGCATTACCATCGGCGATGCCATTGCAGAACCCTTGCTGGTGCATGGATTGGTGAACAATAAAAAAGCACGCAAAGACAAAGTGATCGAACTGCTGGAAAAAGTAAATCTCGGTGCAGAACATTATAACCGCTACCCGCATGAATTCAGTGGCGGACAAAGACAACGCATTGTGATCGCACGCGCACTCGCGTTGCAACCGGCTTTTATTATCTGCGATGAAAGTGTATCGGCACTGGATGTAAGCGTACAGGCCCAGGTGCTGAACCTATTGAACGATCTGAAAAAAGAGTTTGGGTTTACAGCCATTTTTATCTCGCACGACCTTTCCGTGGTACGTTATATCAGCGACAGGATCATGGTAATGAACAAAGGGAAAATAGAAGAGACCGGCCCGGCGGAACAGGTATACAATAATCCCCAAAGTGCTTATACACAAAGACTTATCTCATCTATCCCCGGTATCACGGCCTGAAATATCCATGCTGTATTATCCCGTTTATCAGGCTAATCACCCCATGTATCTCAGTCGAAATTGGTGCATTGCCTAGCATATCTTACCTTTGCCGACTTTCAAATTCATGCCGTAACATGAAGTTAGTACCTCCCGTCCCGAACCCTGTTCGGGAGCGTGTATACAACTGATTGTGGCTATCATCTTTAAAACAGGATTAGACACATGAAATTATCGCAATTCAAGTTTGACCTTCCACTGAATCTCATTGCCCAGAACCCGACCAAAAGAAGGGAAGACAGCCGTATGATGGTTGTTGACCGTAAGAGCGGGCATATGGAGAACAAACATTTCCGCGACATCTTGGAGTATTTTGATGACAAGGATGTATTCGCAGTAAACAACACAAAGGTATTTCCGGCAAGAATGTATGGCCGTAAAGAAAAGACCGGTGCAAAAATTGAAGTATTTCTGCTTCGCGAATTAAACAAACCCAACCGTTTGTGGGATGTGATCGTTGATCCCGCAAGAAAAATACGTGTCGGTAACAAATTATATTTTGGCGAAAACGAAGAACTGGTTGCCGAAGTAATTGACAATACCACCAGCCGTGGCCGTACCATCCGTTTTTTATGGGACGATGATGATGAGAGTTTCAAGAAAATGCTGGAGCATTTGGGAGAAACACCTTTGCCTAAATACATCAAACGCAAGCCAGACGAAGAGGATAAAGAAAGATACCAGACCGTTTATGCCAAACACGAGGGAGCCGTTGCCGCCCCTACTGCCGGTTTGCACTTCAGCAAAGAACTGATCAAACGTTGTGAGATCCTGGGTATCCGTTTTGCGGAAGTAACTTTGCATACCGGTCTCGGCACTTTCCGTCCGATTGAAGTAGAGGACCTGAGCAAACATAAAATGGATGCAGAATATTATGCCATTGATGAACAGGCCTGCAATATCGTAAACAAAGCGAAAGAAACCGGTCACCGCATCTGCTCTATCGGTACCACTACCATGCGTGCTATGGAAAGCAGTTTTACCGCGCAGAAATTATTGAAACCAAGTGAGGGCTGGACCAATCACTTTATCCACCCGCCATACAAATTCAATGTAGCGGATAGCCTGGTTACCAATTTTCATTTGCCTAAAACCAGTTTGCTGATCATGACCTGCGCTTTTGCCGGTTACGATCTGGCTATGGAAGCCTATAAGAAAGCGATCAAAGATAAATACCGTTTCTTCAGCTATGGAGATGCGTTGCTTATTATCTGATTCATCTTTCCAGTATTATCATAAGAAAGCCTCAACCGTGTTGAGGCTTTCTTATGATCGGCATAAAATATTTTCCCGCTTACCGGGATGGCTTAACCGGAAAATAGGTTCCGGTTTGTTTTTTGGGTTCGGGCCAGTAATCATTAGGAAGCATGGCCGCAATTTTTTCAGACCAGGCCCAGTAACCCGAAGTGATCAGGTCAATCCCTTCAAAATAATTACCACTGGCCAGCACCATGATCACATTGTCCCTGGTACGAAAGATATCCGATGTAAGCGGCATACTCTCCACGCCTTTCGGCAACATTTTTTTATACTCTGGCGGTGTTTGTTTCTTGGTGTATACTACCTGTAAATAATCTGTAAATTCAAGTCCAACAGTAACACTATCAAGCGCAAAAGCAATGCTATCACCGGGCAGTACTTTGTTAATCAAAATATTCAACGACTCCGGCTCGTTCATCACCTTGCGATAATAGGCAGCCGAATCGCGGCGCATTTCGCCGGGTTCCGCAATGCCATTGTTTATTTTAATGGCGGTTCCCTCTATGGCTGCATTTACCACCTGGGCCCGGTATAGATTCCGCACCCGTTTTTTTTCCGTGTCAGATAATTTGATCAGTTTTCTTACTTCAAAATTCTGTTCGATCAGTTTGTTACGGTAAAGGCTGCGCATGAAATGCATGATGGAACCAAAATAAGCATCTTCCCTGTTTTCCTTCCATCTGCGCTGAAGTCCCTTACGTTTGGTATCCATTTCTTCAAACAGCGGGTAGCCCTGGTAAATAAAAATGCGGGTAGTAAAATTATATTCGAAAAGTGTGAGATCATACTTAAGCAGGTAACCCAACGCTTTGTTCTCTATTACCAACCGGTCGTTGGCAATTACTTTGAGTATATTATTCTTCTTACTGAAACGGAATTTAACAACGTCTTTATTCAACAATTTGCAATCAGCTGCAAAAGCAGATGTGCCGATAAAATTCTCAATGAAGAATGAACCCCATTTCTCCCACCCGTTTTTTTCATATGGCTCAACGATCACTTCCTGCAATTCCTGCACATTGGGTTTCAACAGCACCTTTAATGACGGTGGCAACTGTGCGGAAGAAACCGTGATCACCTGTGTAACATAGCCAATACAGGATACCACCAGATCATAACGGCCCGAAGGAAAATTATGAATTATGAACTGTCCTTTTTCATTCGTGATCGTACCAATAGAACTATTGCTCAGGTAAACATTGGCCGAAGCGATGGGCTGTTTATTATCCGCCCCCAGTACCTGCCCATTCAAACTTACCTGCGCCTGGCCCAAGCCCGATAACAACAGAAAAAACAACAGGAAGCTGCTGCGCAATTGCATAACTATAAATTTAGTTATGCAATGATACGGGTTTCTTACATAAAAAAGCCGCTGTATATTCCCAGCGGCTTTTTCTTTTGTTTAGACTTGTATTTTATAAACCAAACAGACCCGAGTTTAACAATTGCAGGGTTTTGGTTTTGTAAGAGCTTGGTACAAGCATTGAAATATTGTGTGGACTGCCACCATAACTTACCATGGTAACCGGAATTTCTTTTACGGCGGTAAAGAGTTTCTGCAGCACATCATCCGTTTTGGCAATTTCATTACCTACAATGGATACAATGGTTTGCTGGTCTTCTACATCTACTGTTCCGAATGGTTCCAGTTCGCGAACGATCTTGGCAAGCGAAACATCTGAATCAATGGTTACCGATACCGCTACTTCAGAAGTAGTGATCATATCAATTGAGGTATGATACTTTTCGAACACCTCAAATACTTTCCGCAGGAACCCATAAGCGAGTAACATGCGGCTGCTTTTAATTTTGATGGCAATGATGCCATCTTTGGCAGCAACAGCTTTTACACCTACACTTCCCGCTTCTTTGGTAATAACGGTTCCGGCCGCTTCGGGCTGCATGGTATTCAGCAACTTCACAGGAACATTTTCCTGTTGCGCCGGCCAGATACAGGTTGGGTGCAGAATTTTAGCGCCGAAATAAGCCAGTTCAGCGGCTTCATCAAAACTCAGTTGTTTAATAGCATTCGTTTTCTCCACAATACGCGGATCGTTGTTGTGCATGCCGTCAATATCCGTCCAGATCTCACAAACTGATGCCTTAATCGCCGCAGCTACCAATGAAGCGGTATAATCGCTTCCACCTCGTTTCAGGTTATCTACTTCTCCTTTTGAATTACGGCAGATATATCCCTGGGTAACAAACAATCTTTTATCGCTATGCTGCTGCAGCAACTGGCTCAGTTTGATCTTAATGCTGCCGAGCTGTGGCTCTTCATTTGCGTCTATCGACATAAATTCCAGTGCCGGCAAAAACATATGCTCAACTCCCTGCTCTTCCAGGTAGGTGCTGAACAATTTGGTACTCATCAATTCGCCCTGTGCCAGGATATCTTTATTCAATGCTTCACTGAAAGAAATACGAAGAATGATATTCAGAAATTCAAAATGTTCCGAAACCACCGCGTTTGCCCTGGCGCGCGTATCTTCCTTCTTCAGCAGGTCCAGTACAAAACTTCTGTAATGCGCTTCCAGCTTATCGATTTTCTGTTTGGCACCTGTACGGTCGCCCTGTGCAAGACTGTTACTGATCTCTACCAATGCATTGGTGGTACCGCTTAACGCGCTAAGAACAACAATGGTTGGCTCGGCATCTTTGGTAATTAATTCTGATACCTGTTGCATACGTTCCGGCTTACCAACACTGGTGCCTCCAAACTTCATTACTTTCATGTGAAACCCCCTCCCCCGATTTTTAATGGTTAAATAAAATGTCTGCAAATGTACACGCTGAACGTAAATTCCGTGGGAAGTATTTTGTGAACAGCCGTTAGCCACAAGGCTTTCGTTCTGAATACAAGTGCTTAGCAAAGCGTTTCTCTGCGGCTTTCTGCGCCAATGCAGCGCCTCATAAGTAAAAAACATAATGACTATTACCCGATGCCATTAAGTCTGGAGTTAGAAGTCTGGAGACTGGAGTTGGATTGTTGAAACTTTCAGCTGCAAATACATTGCAATAACCCTACTCCAGTCTCCAGACTTCTAACTCTTAACTTAATAACATTGTACTATTGTCCGAATGCTTTTTGTGAACTGCAATACACATTGGGCCCCGGATCAACGTTGAAATATTTACAGAAATACAAATAGTATCCATAGCGGTAACGTGTATCCGGTGGGGCTTTTGCACCACATTCAATGCCGCCATTAATCACATTCAATACTGCTCCGAAACCAGGCATTCTTCCACCGGCAGTATCTTTTGCCGTTGGTTTCCATTGGTTGCTCATGATCTCATGACAGGAAGGCTTGGGAAACTGTGCCGTGGTCCAGAACCAGAGTGCGGATGCAAAACAGATCACCGGGTCTCTGCTTACCAATGCGGGATCTTTCAAAAGAATTTCTTTGTTGTGCAGGTAAGTCTCGCTGAACTGCCCGTAATTATAATTCCAGCTGAGCTGTAACGGGCCACGGCCATGGTAGGATTGTCCGTTAACCGGTGGGTATTTCTTTTTGGATGTATCGCTGTATTGCGGGCAGCCTTTGGCGCAGGCGATCTCTTCTTTGTAATACAGGCCCCACTTGTAATAGCCGCCCGGCGCTTCATCCCAGCCGCCGCCGGTTTCATAAGCGATGTTGGCAAGAAAGGCACACAGTTCTCGTTTTTGCAAAGTGATATCCGGCTCCGCCAAAAACAGCCGGAAAGAATCTGCTGCGGCAAGAAATGCGCGGTAAGAATAGAAATCGCTTCCTTTCGCTTGTTTATTTTTTTTACCAGTTGTCGGTTTTACGCCCACCCGGTTGGGAAACAATTCATTCCATATTTTCTCGGAAAGGTAATTTCGCAGGTTGCTTTTTTGCGCACCGGCTTGCATAGTGAAGCATGCATTCGCAAACAGAAATAACAAGATGAAATGGTATCGCCTCCGGAGATGCATGTTTATGCTGTTTTTTAGAGAAAACTAAGCGAGAACTTTTCTGCGATCGCTTTCAGGTCTTCCACCACACTATCAACCAATGGTATGCCTTCTTTCATCCGTATAGCTTCCATTTCTCTTTCCGGATCCCCGGGTATCAATACTTTTTCATAGCCCGGTGCGGGTGTGGCGGAACGGAAACGTTGTATCCAGTTATCCATGTGTTGTTTAAATTCATCCGCCGGGCGGAAAGCATCTACACGCATCGCTCCAAAAAAATGACCGAGGCCCTGCCCCGGCATATTCTCCGGCATAGGTACATACGCCGGAAAAGGTGGTGCCCACGGACCATAAGAAGCCCCGCTTAATACCGCAGAAAAAATATCAACAATGCTACCCAGTGCATAGCCTTTATGGCTGCCATGTTCCCTATCGCTGCCCAAGGGAAGCAATGCGCCCTGTTTCTTTAAAATATTGGCATCGGTAGATTCATTACCATCTTTATCCTGCACCCAACCCAATGGCGTATCCGCATTTTTGCGTTGCAGTATTTCCAGTTTCCCATTGGCTGCCGTAGTGGTGGCAAAATCTGCTACAAACGCGGGTTGTTTATCAGCAGGGATTGCCACCGCGATGGGGTTGGTTCCCAACATTCTTTCAATTGAAAAAGTGGGTGCCACCAATGCGCTGGCATTGGTCATAGCCATACCGATCATATCATGCTCCAGCGCCATCATGGCATGATGGCCTGCGATTCCAAAATGATTGGTATTGCGAACACTTACCCAGCCGGTTCCTGCATTCCTCGCCTTATCAATCGCAACCTGCATGGCGAAAGGTGCCACTACCAGCCCCAGTCCTGCATCCCCATCCACCACCGCCGTAGAAGGCGTTTCATGAACGATACTGATATCAGGTGTTGCATTTACACGCTTCACTTCCCACAAACGAACATAACCGGTAAGCCTTGCCACACCGTGACTATCAATGCCGCGAACATCCGCAGCAATCAGTCCCTTAGTGGCCGTAGCTGCATCTACATCTGGGCAACCGATACTTTTAAAAACAGCGTAGGTAAACTTGTATAATTGATCGTAAGAAAACAACATTTGAAAAGCTTTAAATCCTGTATGTATATACCTGCAAGATAAGTTCTTTGTTACGATAAGCTACCCTCGCAGGATATTGGATTCAGCCATTACGTAATGGCTGGCAAAAGAAAAGGAGATGTGTGGATACACATCTCCTTTTCCTTATCATCAGAACTATCCGGTTAACAGCATAGCCCATCGTAGTTTAAAATGGCAAATCATCCAAAGGTTCTGTCAGGTCATTGGCAGAAGGCGCCGATACTGCTGGTTGAGAATAAGAAGGTGCCTGCTGCTGGTAACTACCGCTACCACCCTCATTACTGCTTCCGCCACCATCACTGCTCTTGCTTCCCAGCAATTGCACGCTTAAGATACGCAATGTAAGAGATGCTCCCTGGCGACCATCCTGCGTAGTATAGGTTCTTACATCAGGCTGACCTTCTACATATACCTGTGTTCCTTTTTTCAGGTAAGGCGCTACAGCTGTTCTGTCTGTCCAGTAAGCACAATCTACCCAGGTAGTCTTGTCTTTCTGGTTACCCTGCGCATCTTTGTATTTTTCAGTGTGGGCAACCGTAAAGTTGATCACGTTCTTTCCATTCACATTGTTTACCATGGCATCTTTGCCCAAATTCCCAATTACCTGAAGCTTTATCATAACATCTGTATTTTTTGTAAATATCCGGAGAATGAAATTAAGGGAAAACCGTATTTACCGCAGAAACAAGTTCTTTTTCACTGTATAAATTGGGAGTAAATGTCGCATTTGCCGGCTGACCTGCAAGGGCCATCATGCACGATATCCCATAGATTTCCCGTAGATGTCCCGTAAATATCCCGTAGATATCCCGTGTCAGACCCGTGTCAAACCCGGTCTTCATCCGATGCTCCTCTATTGCTCATTGTATTTTCTCCCTATGTTCCTGGTATGTTCCCCCGTAGTTACCCGGTTTTTCCCTTTTCTTACTAAGACACACACCAGCAAAGACCTTGTATCGTTACTTGTAACCGATTAACTTATAACGTACTGCGCGATTAAGTCTTCTCTGTGTAACTCAGTGTACTTTGTGTCTCTGTGGTGAAAAAAGACCGAAGCGAAGGCTTTACCACAGAGGCACGGAGATTAGGAGTTTCACAGAGAGGGCCTATCATTTTAAGATCTTTTAACGATACAACACGTTAATCCGCAATCTATCATTCTTTCAGGCGTTCTTTTTTGCCTATTCTGCTGGTAATGAAACATATGCGTTACCGCTGTTTCTTCGTTTCTATCCGGAACCAACTCTATACCAAACTCATTATTGCGGCACTGTTTCCTTCAAAGCCGCTTCAATTGATTTTTTGATCCAGGGAACGGTACTTGTAGCCAGTCCGGAAGTGTGAAAATTCACTTTCCCCTGCCTGTCAAGTATTACATGCGTTGGATAGGAGGTAATGCCATATTTACTGGCTATGTACCTGCCATTATCGATGATATTGTATTGAAAAGGGTTGGTTTTCAGAAAATCCTGGATGGCATATTTTTCATCTAATGCCACAGCAATAAAAACTACCTCCTTATTATCCTTATAGTTTTCCACCAACTCATTCAGATCGGGCATTTCCATCCGGCAGGGCGGACAGTTAATAAACCAGAAATTCAATACCACTACTTTCCCCAGCAATTCTTTCAGGTTGTATTTGTTGCCCCTGATATCCCTTTCGGTAAACGAACTTATTTTCTCCCCTGTTTTAAAGAACCGGCTTTCCCCGGGCCTGGGTAATCTTTCGTTTCGCTTATTGATTTCCTCTTCCGTTAACTTCACCAGTAGCCCGGTTTGCGAGGCAGCATTGAGCCTGATAGTATATTTCCCGGTCATGAGTAGTTTTTGTACAACAACAGTGGGATATACCATACCTGCAGAGTCTTTTACTTCAATTTCATCCAAGCGTCGTTTTCTTTCCCCTGTCTGGGCTATTGTATTGAGTGCCAACAAGCATAACAGGATACAGCCTGTGATCGTTTTCATGGTGCAAGGTTTATCTCTTAAAGATATATATTAGTTTTTTAGCATTCATCTGCTTTTTTTCCGCTTTCGTAACCCTCTAACCTATTAAGCGCGGCTTCTTAGCCATACTTGTTTTAAATTTGCAGCTTAACTCTTTCCCGCTGTGCGGAAAGAAAAAGGACAATCATGAGCCGTAAAGGAAAAGTTTTGGTGGCAATGAGCGGCGGTATCGACAGTACCGTGGTTGCGCTTATGCTGCACAATGAGGGGTATGAAGTAGTAGGCATTACCATGAAAACATGGGATTATGCCAGCAGTGGCAGCAGCAGTAAGGAAACCGGTTGTTGTAATATCGATTCATTCAATGATGCGCGACAGGCTGCCGTACACCATGGTTTTCCGCATTTCATCCTGGACATCAGGGAAGAGTTCGGTGATTTTGTGATCGAGAATTTTGTGGACGAATACTTAGCGGGCCGCACACCCAACCCATGCGTAATGTGTAACACGCATATCAAATGGCGTGCACTTCTGAAAAGGGCCGATGCACTGGATTGCGAATTCATTGCCACAGGGCATTATGGAATGATTCGCCAGCACGATAACGGGCGTTATGTGATCAGCAAAGGACTGGATGAAACCAAGGACCAGAGTTATGTTTTATGGGGATTGGATCAACAATTACTGAGCAGAACCATGTTGCCTTTGGGTGGTTACCGTAAATCTGCTATCCGCCAGATGGCGATAGACCTGGGCTATCCCGAACTGGCTAAGAAAAGCGAGAGCTACGAGATCTGTTTTGTTCCGGATAACGATTACCGCGGCTTTTTAAAGAACCGCGTGGAAGGTTTGGAAGAAAAAGTGAACGGTGGCTGGTTTGTTGACAAGAGCGGCAAAAAACTGGGGCAGCACAAAGGCTACCCTTTCTATACCATAGGTCAGCGAAAAGGCTTGGAAATTGCCATGGGCAGGCCAATTTATGTAACGGCCATTGATCCGGAAACCAATACGGTTGTATTGGGAGATGAAGAAGACCTGGCTCAAAATGATATGCAAATAGGTAAGATCAACTGGATCAAATACGATGGCATTACCGATGGTATGGAAGCCATTACCAAGATCCGTTACAAAGACAAGGGCGCACTCAGCAATTTGTATACATCTGACAATGGCATCCGTGCCCGTTTTTACGAAAATGTAAAAGGCATCGCTCCCGGACAAAGCGCCGTATTTTACGAAGGCAACGACGTAATCGGTGGCGGGATTATACAAAGAGGGGAACTTGTTTTGAGTTAGTTATCTTTTGTTAAAGAAGTTGAAGTAGTTAAAAGGGTTAAAGAGGTTAAAATAGTTGCGTAAGGAACATCTCCTTTAACTATTTTAACCTCTTTAACCCTTTTAACCTCTTTAACCCTTCCTCAACAAAGCGGCAAACATCGAATCTGCTTTTAACTCGTATCCTTTCAGCAATTCCATTTTCACCAATTCAAACTCTCCCGTTTGTAACAGTAGGTTTACCTGGGCTTCGTTTTCTTTTTCAAAAACAGAACAGGTAATATAGAGAAGGTATCCGTTCGCATCAACCTGTGAAATCATATTTCGTAAGATCTTAGTTTGCAGTTCCGCGTATTCAGCGATCTTGTCTTCCGTAAAAAAATACAATTGTTCAGGTGTTCTCCCCCAGGTTCCGCTTCCGCTACAGGGAGCATCGCATAGGATTATGTTGAATGTTGAATGCTGAATTTTGAATGAGGCTAGGTCCGCGACGAATGATTCGTATTGTTTAATACCGGCTCGTTCAAATCTTTCTTTCAGATTTCTTAGGATTGAGGGGCGTATATCAGAAACCGTGAGCGTTATATTTTTAAGGGTATCATAGGCCAGCAAAGACTTTCCGCCACTGGCTGCGCAGCAATCCCAGATGGTGAGTGGTGAGGCGTGAGGCGTGAGGCGTGAATCGTCAGTCGTGAGTGCGGGGAAAAATTCTGCTATGCGTTGTGAGCTGTAATCCTGCACCACGGCTTCTTTATCGATGGCGAGAATCGTATCCAGTTTCGTTGTATTGGGTAGTGCCAGGCAAGTAGTTGTTATTGCTTGATACGATAGCTGGTGTTCCGTTAATTTCTGAGGTACTTTTTTTTCATAGCCGGGTCGTATGCGAAGAAAAAGATCAGGTTGAATAAAGTGTGATTGCATAAAAGCGGCAAGATCCATTCCTTCGCTCAACAATTCTTTCCAGGGAAAAACGTCTTTTAGCGAAAAGGATGCATACAACAATGCAATGAAATCGATTCTTTGCTGTAGGTTATCGTTCCATTTATCCAACCATGCCTGTTCAAATAAAATATTCCATGCACCAGCCTGGTCATTACATAAGAATATGGAAACACGTAATCGCTCTTCTACAGAAAGATCTTTTACTGCATGTCCAAGCCTGTAATAACCATAACAAAGATGCGAGATCAGCTTCCTGTCTTTAGAGCCATGTTTTTTATGCTGCGCGAAATGGTTCTTCAGAAAATGCACCAGCGGCACCGACCCATCGTATGCGTTCAGTAAGGAAACAGCTGTGTTGAAATAAGATTGATAGCGCATATTTACCCTTAGCCCCTGATGGGAAATTAAAAAGCCTGTTGTAATATGGCAACAGGTTCAATTATAAGTCAATGTCTTGTGCTATTAATCTCCTCTGTGTAACTCAGTGTTCTCTGTATCTCTGTGTTGAAAAAAACCAGCTTACAGGCGAAGTTTTTTTCAACACAGAGGTACAGAGTTTAAGAGTTGCACAGAGAACCTCTATCAGTCTAATATCTTTTTTTAATAGCACCGTACATAAGTTATGCGTTCCTAACTCTCTTTAAGGTAATGTCATTACGTTAAGATTAAAGAGATAGGTTTCTCGCAAAGCCGCAAAGTTTCTTAACTTAATCACATTGCCCTTTAGGAAATTCAAGGTTACACTTCCAATAAAGTCTTCACCGGGTCTTTCCCCATCAATAACAATTCAGGATTTTCCAGCAATTCTTTTACGCGTACCAGGAAACTTACACTTTCTCTTCCGTCGATGATGCGGTGATCATAACTAAGCGCGAGGTACATCATAGAACGGATCACCACCTGCCCATTAATGGCCATCGGGCGGTCCTGGATCTTATGCATACCCAGAATAGCGCTTTGCGGGATATTGATAATAGGTGTACTCATCAAGCTGCCAAATACACCACCGTTGGTAATGGTAAATGTTCCGCCCTGCAGATCGTCTGCGGTTAATTTACTGTCGCGGGCCTTACCGGCCAGTTCCACTACTTTCTTTTCAATATCGGCCATACCCAGGCTTTCTACATTGCGCATTACCGGAACAGTTAATCCTCTTGGCGTACTTACCGCAATGCTGATATCGGCATAATCGTGGTATAGAATATTGTCTCCATCGATGTAAGCGTTTACAGAAGGCCATTCGCCCAATGCAATGGCACAGGCTTTGGCAAAGAAACTCATGAAGCCCAGGTTTACACCGTGCAGTTCTTTGAATTTGTCTTTGTATTGTTTACGCACTTCCATAATGCGTGTCATATCCACTTCATTAAAAGTGGTTAACATGGCCGTGGTATTTTTTGCTTCCACCAAACGGCGACTGATGGTTCTGCGCAGGCTGCTCATTTTTTCCTGGCGCACATTGCGGGTAAATAATTCATTACCTGCGAATGCTTTTTTACCGGGATTGTTCAATGCTTCCAGTACATCATGCTTCATGATCTTACCACCGGAGCCAGAAGCTTTGATAGAGGATGGATCGACTTTTTTATCTGCAATGATCGCGGAAGCAACAGGGGTTGCTTTGATATCGTTTGATACGGCAGTAACAGGCGCTTCATTGGTCGCAGCTTTGGCAGCAGGTTGTTCTGCTTTAGGTGCCGGTGCTTCTGCTTTGGGCGCCCCTTCCGGTTTAGCGGCCGTTTCATCTATCTGTGCCAATACATCGCCAATGTTCAATGTGTCTCCTTCTTTGGCCAATGGTTTCAGTGTTCCTGCTTTTTCTGCATTCACTTCAAACGTGGCTTTCTCACTTTCCAGTTCGGCAATCACTTCATCACGGTCAACCCATTCGCCTTCTTTTTTTGTCCATTTCAACAAGGTCACTTCGCTGATGGATTCGCCGATGGTGGGAACTTTTATATCGATCATAAAAAATTATTTGGGTTTGTGATTATCGTTGTTTCGGTATTCGGATCCGTTAAATATTAAATGCCGTTTCTATGATCTCTATCTGTTCCTGCACATGCACTTTGTGGTAACCTGTTGCTGTAGATGCACTCGCATTACGGCTGATCACGCCAAAGTTGATCGACTTCAGGTTCATCTGCAGGAAAGAAGCGGCGCCCATGTTCAAGGGTTCTTCCTGTATCCAGAACCAGGTAGCTTTGCTGTATTTTCTGTGCAATACATCCAGTTGTTTTTGTGGCAGCGGATAGATCTGCTCCATGCGAACAATGGCAATGTCCTGGCGGTTTTCTTTCTGCTGTTTCTCTGCCAGTTCAAAATACAGTTTACCGCTGCACATCAATACTTTTTTCACCTGTGCTGCATCTGCTACATACACATCATCAATCAATTCTCTGAATCCCCCTTTGGTAAATTCACTGATATGGCTGAAAGTAGCCGGGTTACGCAGGTTGGCTTTGGGTGCGAAGTTGATCAGTGGTTTGCGGAAGCTCCAGGCCAGTTGTCTTCTCAATACATGGAAAAGATTGGCTGCACTTGTAATATTCGTGATCACGAGATTATACTCCGCACACATCTGCAAAAAGCGCTCCATACGGGCACTGCTGTGTTCGGGGCCCTGTCCTTCATATCCATGCGGCAATAACATTACCACACCATTCTGGCGCTGCCATTTCTGTTCGCCTGCTGCAATGAACTGGTCGATCAGTGTTTGCGCACCATTGGAGAAATCACCAAATTGTGCCTCCCATATCACCAATGCGTTTGGATTAGCCATGGCATACCCATATTCAAAACCCAACACACCATACTCACTCAATAAAGAATTGTAGATGCGAAATTTTTCCTGGTTTTCACGGAAATGATTCAGGCGGTTATACCCTTTGTTCGTATTCTCATCACGCAGTATGGCGTGGCGGTGACTAAAGGTTCCGCGCTGTACATCCTGTCCGCTCATGCGCACGATATTTCCATCCAGCAGAATCGATCCGTAAGCCATCAGTTCCGCTGTGGCCCAGTCGATCTTCTGTTCCGCCTCCAGTACTTTGTTCTTATCCTGTAATAATTTTTCTACTTTCTTTAATGGTTGAAAACCCTCGGGCCATTTCATCAGGCTGTGAAATAAATTCAACACCTCTGCTTCATCTATCGCGGTAGCGGGCGAAGAGTCGAAATCTTCCGGCTTTGCCTTGCGTAAGCTTTTCCAGGCCAGTTCGGGTTGCTGGTAATGGTATGGCAGTGGATTTTGTTTTACCTCATCCAGTCTCTCCTGCAGATCGGCCCAGAATTTCTTTTCCATTTCTTTGGCCAGTTCCTGTGCATCCGCTTCTCCATTCTCGATCAGGTACTGTGTATAGGCTTCCCTTGGGTTCTGGTGTTTGTCGATCATCGCATACAATTGCGGCTGCGTATATTTCGGATCGTCCCCTTCGTTGTGCCCGTGCTTTCGGTAACAAACCATATCGATGAAAATATCGCTGTTGAATTCCTGCCTGTAACGGGTAGCGATCTCTGCACATTTCACTACGGCTTCCGCATCATCTCCGTTCACATGCAATACAGGTGCCTGCACCATTGCCGCTACCGAGGTACAATAATCTGCGCTTCTCGCATCATCAAAATCGGTGGTAAACCCGATCTGGTTATTGATCACAAAATGTATGGTACCACCGGTATAATAACCGCGCAGGTTACTCATCTGCAATACTTCGTATACGATACCTTGCCCGGCAACAGATGCATCGCCATGGATCAGGATCGGTAATATTTTATCGAAATCACTTTTGTATAACACGTCTGCCTTGGCCCGCGCAAATCCCACTACTACCGGGTCTACTGCTTCCAGGTGCGATGGATTGGGCATTAGTTTCAGGTGCATGGTTTTGTTATCGGCCGTTTTTACTTCACTGCCATACCCCATATGGTATTTTACATCGCCACTGCCCATGGTTTGATCCATGGTAGCCGTTCCTTCAAACTCGCTGAAGATCTGTTCATAGGTTTTGCCCATGATATTGGCAAGAATATTCAATCTCCCTCTGTGTGCCATACCGATCACTACTTCCTGTACATCGTTGTTTGCAGCGATGTTGATAATCGCATCCAGCGCAGCAATGGTGGTTTCGCCCCCTTCCAGTGAAAAGCGTTTCTGTCCAATGTATTTTGTGTGAAGGAATTTTTCGAACATTACCCCTTCATTCAGTTTCTCCAGTATTCTTTTCTTTTTTTCCAGGGCAATGGGCTGAGAAAAATTCTTTTCCATCTCCGTCGTCAACCAATCAATTTTTGTTTGATCGCTGATGTATTTGAATTCAATACCCACATGTTTGGCATAGGTATTTTCAAGATGTACAAGAATATTTTTTAAAGTAGTTGCCCCTAATCCTATCAGGTTACCCGCCTGGTAAACCGTATTCATATCGGCATCCGACAGGCCAAAAAAAGCCAGGTCGAGATTAGCACCGCGATCTTTTCTTGCGCGTATGGGATTGGTTTTGGCCAGCAAATGGCCCTTATTCCGGTACCCTAGTATCAAACGGTATACCCTGATCTCTTTCATCCAGTCTACCTGCCCGGCAGGCCCGGTTGTAGCTACCTGCGTGGTTGAGGTTCCGGCCGCCTGTACGTTAGCAACTGCAAAATCAAACCCTTCAAAGAATTTTTTCAGGTCAGGATCCACACTGGCCGGGTCTTTCACAAAATCATTGTATAAGCTTTCGATGTAGGCGGGATGCGAGTTGGTGATATATGAAAAGTCCTTCATTGGGCGAAATTGTGCTGCTTTTGGTCAAATAGTGGGCAAATATCGGTCATTAGAGGCAGAAAAAAAGCTTAAATCGGGTAGAAAGGTGGAAAAGTCGGGAAGCCAGAAAGTCGGGAAGTCCGGGGCAGAATCTCCTGAGTTACGGACTTCCGGACTCTCCGACTTTCGGACTTAACAACGTTTTTCCAGATTTTTCACTTTAAATTTCCAAAATTCAGTTCCAGCCCTTACCTTTGCCGTCCTGAAAAAAACAATACATGGCAAATCATTCAGCTACTAAGAAAGATGTGAGACAAGCTACCAAGCGTCGCGATCGTAACCGTTATTACGGTAAAACTACCCGTAATGCGATCCGCGTGCTGAAAACCAACACCGAGAAAAAGACCTACGAAGAGCAATTGCCTGATGTAGTTTCTATGATCGATAAGCTGGCTAAGCGTGGCATTATCCACAAAAACAAAGCTGCTAACCTGAAAAGCAAGCTTACCAAGAAAGCACAAGCTATCGCTTAATTGCGATTGAAGATACGTTCTGCAACCAACCGGTAAAAACGGTTGGTTTTTTTATGCCCCATTTACATCGGGCGCTTTGTTCAAGGTAACCGTAAACCGGTTCGTATCATTCGATAGCGGCGTATAAGTAATGGTTCCTTTGTGGATGGAGATAAAACGGTATACGATGGAAAGCCCGAGCCCATACCCTTTTGAAGTTAACGCATTCCCCCCCCTGAAAAAAGGCACCATGATACTTTCTTTTTCATCTGCCAGCAGCTGGGTACCGGCATTATCAATATGCACAAATATCGCCTGCCCGTCTGAATCGAGTGTGATGGATACTTTCTGGTCTACCGAGTAGGTATAGGCATTTTTGAGAAGATTGGAGAAAGCCGATTTCAGCAGGGTTTCGTTACCGCGGATAATGTAATCATCATCATTATCAGGCAGCGAAGCAAATACGATGCTTACCTGCAGGTCGGGGAACATTTTTTTACTGTGGCTTACCGTTTCATAGATCAGTTCATCCACACGTAGCTGTGGCCAATCCTGGGCATAACCCATGTGTTCAAACTGGGAGATCAGCAGTAGCGAGTTGGTGAGTTCGATCATTTCCTGCTGTTCTTCTTTCAGCGAAAGCAGTGTTTTCTTGTGCTCGTCACCGGATAATTCCCTGTTAAGCGCAGATTCCGTTTGCGAGAGCATGGTGGCCAGAGGTGTTCTTAATTCATGTGATGCATGGTACACAAAGTTTTTCTGAAACTCAAATGATTTACTCAACCTTTCCAGCATGGTGTTGAAGTTCCTGGCAATCTCGTTGATCTCGTCGTTCGTATCAGATTCGTCTACCCGTTCAGTCAAATTTTGAACCGTGGTCTTTTTCATTTGTTTACCCAACTCTTTTAATGGTTTTACCGCCTGTTTTACAAACAGGAAAGAGATCAACGCTGATAAGGCCAGCGCTCCGAAGAATACAAAAATGAGAATGATCCGCAGGTTTTTCAAACGGATAAAACCCTGCCTGTCATATCCTGAAACATACACATATGCGTTGGTTTCTCCCATATAAAGAGCCACATGCTGCAGGCTGTTCTGGTCTTTAAACCGGTACTCTTTTCTGACATGCAGTTTTTCGAGAGAAATCGGTGATGCAGGAATCTTTAAAGTATCCGGGAACCGGAAAATCACTGATCCCGCAGAATCAAGTATGTACACCTGCTCATAATACAGCGCTTTATCATGGATCTCTTTAATGAGGGTATACGCTATTTTCGGATCTTCCTGCTTGATGTCTGTAAAAATATTGTACACCTCCACGCCTTCCTTGCTTACCCTTTTGTAATAATCCTCTTCCCTGCTCTTGTAAAAAAGTACATAAATGGTGATACAGGAAATGAGCAGGATGATGGCCACAAAAAAAGTAAACAACAGTGCAAAACGCAGTTTAAGGTTCATTGCACACCTGTTTATTTGATATAATACCCAAAGCCGGGTTTGGTATGGATCAGTTTATGTTCAAATGGTTTGTCGATCTTATTTCGCAGGAAGCTGATGTATACTTCAATGGTATTGGTTCCGGTATCAAAACTCAGATCCCATACTTTTTCCAGTATCTCCTGTTTGGAGATCACCCGGTCTTTGTTCCGGGCCAATAATACCAGCAGTGTAAATTCCTTTGCAGTAAGATTGATGTTAATACCGTTGCGGGTAACGGTTTTATTTAGAAAATTGATCTCCATGTCTTCCACCACGATCTTATCTGATGCGGTAGGAAGCTCTGAACGCTTCAGGAATACTTTTACCCTCGCAAACAGCTCACTGAAATGAAAAGGTTTCACAATATAGTCGTCGGCCCCAATATTGAACGCCTCCACTTTATCGTGTATCTCACCGGCTGCGGTAAGCATAATGATCGGGATTTTTTTGTTCTGCTCCCTGAATTCCTTACATAACACATACCCGTTTTTATACGGCAGGTTAATATCCAGTAAAACCAATGCATAACTATGGTGACCAAACATTTTGGAAGCCTCAAGTCCATCAACAGCTATATCCGTATGGTACCCATTGCTGTTTAGTTCGTCACGAATGATCTTGCCTAACTTGGCTTCATCTTCTACCAGTAAAATTCTGTGTTTCACCTCCATAATAATAATTCAGATTCAACCTTAAAGTAAGTGAAAAAAAATTGCTTTAAGATACTTTTCGTAACCAGCTACGGTTAAAATAAAAAAAGATAGCTTTAGGGCTATCTTTTCATTATCTAAATGATCTGCTTTATTCCAGTCTTTTCACCTCTCCGCTTCCGGCAACATGTTGTTTCACAGTGGGATTGCCTTTATAAAAAACAGAGCCTACTCCGGCAATGTTTATGTCAAGGCTGGCATCGGCAAATATTTTCACATCGCCGCTTCCGGCAATTTTAACCCTGGCTGATTCTGATTTCAGGTTCTCTGCATTGTAATTGCCCACACCGGCAATATGTATATTCTGGTCCTTGGTTTCACCACTCATATTCATCGACCCACTTCCTGAAATATTCGCGTCGATACTGGGTGTATTCACTTCCATTTTAATATCTCCTGAGCCTGCGATGCGCAAGGTTAGTTTATCGCCGCCGGTAAACTTGGTTTTCCCCGAAATATTTCCGCTTCCCTGCAGGTTAACCTGTTCCAGCTTATCGGTAGTGATGTATATTTTGATATCGTGATCGGTTGAATAGCTGATATGGTCCTTTGACCTGATCACAAGCCCCTCACCTTCCTGGTTCACCAGGATGAAGGGAAGGATGTTTTCATCCCCCTCTACTTTTACCGAAGTAGTGGCTCCCTGGGTAATCTCCACGTTATAACTGCCTTTTAATGTAATCCGCTCGGCATGATCGATATGGCGGTCCTGGGTAACGATAACCCCGTTGCCCTTTATACGTTTATATCCCATCCAGCGGCAGGAAGAAAATAAGATCAGGCTGGCGGCAAGAAAAAAGAAAATACGTCTCATAGCTAGGTTTTGAATGCGAAAGTTACACAAAACCCCAGTTAAATAATTGCCATTCTCCCTAGTTTTGTAACCGCCTGTCAGGCTTTCGGGCGAAAAAATTCTGTTACCTTCGCGTGCATGACAGAAAAAATACTGATCCTCGATTTTGGAAGCCAATTTACCCAGCTGATCGCCCGTGCGGTCAGGGAAGCCAATGTGTTTTGTGAGATCATCCCTTTTCAGAAATCTTTTGAAATAGAACCCGGATTAAAAGGGATCATCCTGAGCGGATCGCCTTTCAGTGTTAACGAAGAAAACGCGCCTTCGGTAGATGTGGCCGCTTTCATACAGAAAGTGCCGGTATTGGGTGTTTGTTATGGCGCACAATTAACGGCTAAGAATTTCGGCGGACGGGTTGACAAATCCAATAAACGCGAGTATGGCCGCGCCAGGCTGCATATTCAAAAAGAAGATATTTTATTTAAAAATGTAGCTGAGCAATCGCAGGTATGGATGAGCCACAGCGATTCCATTACTCAATTGCCCGAGGGCTTCGACATACTGGCTACCACCGAAAGTATTCCGGTGGCGGGTTTCAAAAAAACAGGGGCCGAAACAAAACCTTTATACGGGATCCAGTTTCACCCTGAAGTATATCATTCCACCGAAGGCAAAAAAATCATCAATAACTTTTTGATCAGTATCTGCGGATGCAGCCAGAACTGGACACCCGCTTCTTTTGTCCAGGAAACCGTAGCCCGGTTAAAGGAACAGATCGGCGATAGTCATGTAATCATGGCATTAAGTGGCGGAGTAGACAGTACCGTTGCCGCAACCCTGATCAGCAAAGCCATTGGCGAAAGACTGCACGGTATTTTTGTTGACAACGGCGTGTTACGCAAGGATGAATTTCAGCAGGTATTGGATACCTATCAGACTATTGGATTGAATGTAACCGGCATTGATGCCAAACAGATGTTTTACGATGCATTCAAAGGAAAAACAGATCCTGAGCAGAAAAGAAAAGTGATCGGCAAATTATTCATTGATGTATTTCACGAAGAATCCAAAAAAGTAGCGGGCGTTAGATTTCTCGGCCAGGGAACCATTTACCCTGATGTGATCGAAAGCGTAAGTGTACATGGTCCATCTCAAACAATTAAGTCGCACCACAATGTTGGCGGTTTACCTGATATCATGCACCTGGAACTGGTAGAACCCCTTCGTTATTTATTCAAGGATGAAGTTCGCAAAGTAGGATTGGAACTGGGGATTCCCGCGGATATGATCAACCGTCACCCCTTTCCAGGGCCCGGACTCGCCATTCGCATATTGGGCGAAGTAACCGAAGAAAAAGTACAGTTGCTGCAGGCAGCGGATGATATTTATATCAAAGGATTGAAAGAACACAATCTCTATAATGCTGTTTGGCAGGCAGGTACCATTTTATTGCCCGTAAAAAGCGTAGGTGTAATGGGTGATGAAAGAACCTACGAATTTACCGTTGCACTCCGTGCCGTAACTTCTGTTGATGGCATGACGGCAGACTGGGCGCATTTGCCTTACGAATTCCTGGCACATATTTCGAACGAGATCATTAATAATGTAAGGGGCATTAACCGGGTGGTATACGATATCAGCAGCAAACCACCGGCTACTATAGAGTGGGAATAATGGTTTCATCGGTTACTATTAAACTAAACGTATTGTGCCATTAGGTTCCCTCTGTGCAACTCAGTGTTCTCCGTATCTCTGTGTTGAAAAAATTGCCCTGAAGATATTTTTTTTCAACACAGAGATACAGAGGTTAGGAGGTACACAGAGAAGTTCCATCATTGTAGTATCTTTTAATAGCACAACACGTTAAAATAAGAATATGTATTTCGTGAAAAAGTTTTTGGTGTCAGTCATCTGCATTTGTTTTGCTTTTACTGCAAAAACACAAGTGCCTGTAAAGCCCTTGAAGATTGCCATATTTGCTCCCGTATACCTTGATTCAGTATTTTCAGGCGAAGCCTATAAATTAGGGAAGAATAATCTGCCTAAATATGTTTTACCCGGACTCGATTTTTACAATGGCGTAATGATGGCGGTAGATTCTTTGCAAAAAGAAAAAGCCAATATAGAAGTATTGTTTTATGATACAAAAGCCGTTGATACCCCCATAACTGCCATTGTTGGTTTGCCCGAAATGCAGGATGTATCATTGATCATCGCTTCTTTTAACAGCAGGAACGAAATGAAACCATTGGCTGATTTTGCAATGGAGAAAAAAATAATGTTGCTCTCTTCCACATACCCGAATGATGGTGGCATTACAGATAATCCGAATTTTATTTTACTCAACCCTACTTTAACGGCACATATTGAGGCCTTGTACAAATTTCTGCACCGGACCTATCCAACAGATAATATCACCCTGTTCAGAAAGAAAGGGAACACGGAGGATATGATTCAAGCGATATTGACCAACATGAATAAAAGAACGCCCGGTCTGCCGCTGAAATTGAAAACAGTGGAATTAACGGATAGTATTACCACACAACAGGTAGCCGGCTATCTCGACAGTACCCGGCGAAATGTCGTGATCTGCGGTACATTAAGCGAGGCTTTTGGCATGAGTTTTTCCAAAGCTTTGCGTACGGCTAAAGCTTACAATGTGATTGCTATTGGTATGCCAACATGGGATGGATTAAAGGATATCAGTTCAGGTATAGAAATTGTATATACTACCCCCTACAATTTTACAAGGCTGGATAAACTGAGTAACCAGCTGAGTGACAAATACAAATTAAAATACGCGGGCAGGGCCAGTGATATGGTGTTCAAAGGTTTTGAATCCATGTTCCATTTTAGCAAGCTGTTATTAAAATACGGAGACAGTTTTGCCGCGCACCTTTCAGACAAGGAATTCAAACTCTTTAATGATTTTGATATTCAGCCTTCCAATACCAATAAAGAGGGTAACATAACAGACTACCTGGAAAATAAAAAACTATACATCATCCGGAAAATAGATGGCAAGCCAAAGTCGGTTAATTGATAGGAAACAATTAGTGCTGCCTGCTGTTCGTAAAGTCCCTCTGTGCAACTCCTAACCTCTGTACCTCTGTGGTAAAGCCTTCGCTTCGATCTTTTTCAACACAGAGGTACAGAGGTTAAGAGTTGCACAGAGAGCCCCTCCCAGTATCATTCCTTTTAATAATACAACGCATTAAACTTAATGCTGCTTCCTGAAACAGAATCTTGTTAAATTACAGGGATTATTCTCATCAATGAAACTCCAGAAAACGAAAGGCTATACCATCATTCACCAATGGCTTACGGCCAAAGGCTTCAAACCTTTTGCTTTTCAAACAGAAGCCTGGCAGGAGATCATGAATAAGGAAAGTGGTTTGGTGAATGCACCCACTGGTTGTGGTAAAACCTATTCTGTTTTTCTCGGCTCGCTTATTCAGTTCATCAATGAACATCCCAGTGATTTCGAAACCCAAAAGAACAATGGTTTACAGTTATTATGGATCACCCCCTTGCGGGCGCTTGCCAAAGACATTGGCCGTGCCATGGAAGAAGCCATTACAGAACTGGGGCTACAATGGAAAGTAGGCATCCGGAATGGCGACACGGATACAGCCGAACGGCAAAAGCAAAAGCGCAATATGCCCGAAGTGCTGATCATTACACCTGAAAGCTTGCATTTGTTACTGGCACAGAAGAATTATCCCGAAACATTTTCATCGCTTCGCATCATTGCTGTTGATGAATGGCATGAGCTATTGGGCAGCAAACGTGGTGTACAGGTGGAACTTGCCGTAAGCAGGATAGTCAATAGTCAACAGACGACCGTTGACCACCGACCCTTGACTGTTGACAAAATCTCTGTCTGGGGTATCAGTGCCACGATTGGTAATTTACCGGAAGCGAAGGATGTATTGTTGGCTTCTTTGCAAAAAGAAGGCGTGATCATACGGGCTAAGATCGATAAGCGCATTGTGGTAGAATCTATCCTGCCTGATGAAATTGAAAAATATCCCTGGGCCGGTCACCTGGGTATTAAACTGGCGGAGAAACTCATTCCCATCATCGAAAAACATAAGACCTCACTCATATTCATCAATACCAGGGGAATGAGTGAAACCTGGTACCAGACCTTATTAACGGTTGCACCACAATTAGCCGGTGCCCTTGCCTTACACCATGGAAGCATCGAGCAGGAATTAAGACTTTGGGTGGAAGAGGCTTTGCATACCGAAAAACTAAAAGCGGTTGTGTGTACTTCCAGTCTTGACCTCGGTGTCGATTTTCGGCCGGTAGATGCTGTGATTCAGGTAGGTTCTCCAAAAGGCATCGCAAGGTTTTTACAACGTGCCGGAAGAAGCGGTCACAGACCGGGTGAGATCAGCAAGATCTATTTTCTACCAACACATTCATTGGAACTATTGGAAGTATCGGCATTGAAACAGGCCATCCGCGAAATGTCTATCGAAAGTCGCGAACCAATGTTATTGTGTTTTGATGTATTGCTACAATTCTTATGCACGCTTGCCATTGGTGATGGATTTGAAGCAGATTCTTTATTCAAAGAAATCAAAAGCACCTGGTGCTTTGCAGACATTACTGAAACAGAATGGCAGGAAATTCTATTGCATCTTACCATTGGCGGCAAAGCCTTGCAACAATATGATGAATATAAAAAAGTAGAAGTTGAAAATGGTATTTACCAGATCAAGAACCGGCGCATTGCCATGCGGCACCGGATGCATATCGGCACCATTGTAAGCGATGCCATGCTGAAAGTAAAACTGATGAATGGCGGTTTTATTGGCGTGATAGAAGAATGGTTCATCAGTCGCCTGGAACCGGGCGATGTATTTACGCTGGCTGGTCGTAACCTGGAACTGGTGATGATCAAAGACATGAGCGTAATGGTTCGCAAATCATCCGCTAAAAAATCCATTGTTCCCTCGTGGATGGGCGGACGCATGAGCTTGACCGCCAACCTCGGAAAAATTCTCCGTGAAACATTCGACAAAGCTTTGATTGAAGAAGAGGAAATAGAATTGAAAAGTTTACACGGATTATTTGAACTGCAGCAGCAACTCTCGCATATACCCCGAAACAATGAGTTATTGCTGGAGCAGATAGAAGATAAAAATGGTTTTCACCTGGTGGTGTATCCTTTTGAGGGCAGGCAGGTGCACGAAGCCATGAGCGCCATACTGGCTTACCGGATCGGGCAGGTCATGCCCATTAGTTTTTCCATTTCGATGAATGATTATGGATTTGAATTATTAAGCGATCAACCCATTCCCGTAGATGATAGTAATGTACATGAACTCTTCACCAGCGAGAACCTGCTGGCCGATATTCAGAAAAGTGTGAATAATACCGAAATGGCCAAACGGAAATTCAGGGATATCGCTGTGATCGGCGGCCTGATCTTCCAGGGTATGCCGGGCGAAAAGAAAAAAGCGAGACATCTCCAATCATCCGCCTCGTTGTTGTTTAAAGTATTTGACGAATACGATCCCAATAATATTTTATTAAAGCAGGCATACCAGGAAGTACTGATGCAGCAGATGGATGAAGTACGGTTACGTTTGGCTTTGCAACGGATTTCAGCTTCGCGTATCGTTGTAACCTTTCCCCAAAAAATCACGCCCCTCTCCTTCCCCATTATTGTAGATGGATTGAACCGGAATCATTTTTCGTCCGAAAAATTGGAAGACAGGGTCAGAAAAATGCAGTTGCAGCTCGGGGGCTAAGAGATTAAGAGAAAAAGAGATAAAAGAGTATTTCGATGCAACTCTTTTATCTCTTTTTCTCTTAATCTCTTAGCTTTACCAACCTAGTATGACCGCACCTATACAACACATTATCAACAACCATCGTTTCTGGCTCTCCCCACAGCGCTGTTTGTTCTGGGAAGAGGAAAAAGCATTGATCTTATCGGATCTGCATTTTGGCAAAACCGGTCATTTCAGAAAACATGGAATCGCGGTTCCGCAAATTATTTTTCAGGAAGACTTGCAGCGACTGGTTGAGCAGATTGCACATTTCAAACCTGTAAAGATCATAGCAGTTGGCGATTTGTTTCATAGTGTTGCCAATAAGGAAATGAACCTGTTTCTTAAATGGCGGAATGATTTCCCGGAACTGGATTTTATCCTGGTAAAAGGCAATCATGATATACTACAGGAGCAATGGTACGAAACAGCAAATATTCAGGTAGAACATGGAACCTATACATTGAATGCATTTGATTTTGTACACGACCCCGCGGAGGCTTCTGATTTGGGAGAACGGTATATTTTTTCCGGGCACCTGCATCCGGGTATTCATATCAATGGTTTGGGCAAACAAAGCCTGCAGTTTCCCTGTTATTTTTTTGGCAAAAAAATGGCCATCCTTCCTGCTTTCAGCAAGTTCAGCGGGTTGTACATGGTAAAAAAGGCGAAGGCGGATATTGTTTACGCCATTGTAAATCATTCACTGGTACTTATCAAATGATACGGATAGCTTTCGACCCCATTTACGCGCATCCTTTACCGGAGGGCCATCGCTTTCCGATGCTGAAATACGAATTGATACCGGAGCAGCTGGTATATGAAGGAACGGTTACACCAGCGCAATTTTTCTCAGTGCAACCCTGTGCGGATGAAATTATTTTATGGACACATGCTCACGAATACCTCGCCAAATTAAAAGCGCAGACCCTTTCTCCATCCGAACAAAGAAAGATCGGCTTTCCGCAATCACCCGAATTAACCCAGCGTGAACTGATCATAACCCAGGGAACGATCGATTGCTGTGATTATGCTTTTGCGAATGGCATTGCTTTAAATATAGCCGGCGGTACGCATCATGCTTTCCGGGATCGCGGTGAAGGTTTTTGTTTGCTGAACGATATGGCCGTGGCCGCAAACTATTTACTGAAAAAAAAGCTGGCCAAACAAATCCTGATCATCGATCTTGACGTTCACCAGGGAAATGGTACCGCAAAAATATTTGAGAACGAACCAGGGGTATTTACTTTCAGCATGCATGGTGGGCATAATTATCCTTTTCACAAAGAAAATTCCGATTTCGATATTCCGTTGAAAGATGGAACAGATACTGCTGCATACCTGCAAATATTAGCCGATACACTTCCTGAATTAATTGCCAAAGTGAAGCCCGATTTTGCCTTTTATCTCTCCGGTGTGGATATTTTAGAAACCGATAAGTTTGGCAAACTGAAAGTAACACTGGAAGGATGTAAACAAAGGGATGAGATCGTTCTCAATTTACTCAAACAGCATCAGATCCCTGTTACCGTAGCCATGGGCGGTGGTTATTCCGCCGATGTGAAGATCATTGTGGAAGCACATTGCAATACATTCCGGGTAGCAATTAGCCTTTTCAGTTAAAAAATATCCGCCATTCCGATGAGAGAAACGACAAAGGAAATCTCATTTCTGTCATAAAATTTATCGCTTCGTTCGAAATAACGGATTGCATTTTTAAAAATGTTGTGTTATTCTAAACCTCCTCTGTGCAACTCAGTGTTCTTCGTACCTCTGTGTTGAAAAAATGAAATCATCTTTAGACTGATTTTTTCAACACAGAGGTACGGAGATTAGGAGTTTCACAGAGAACTACTATCATTTTAACGCTTATAAATAACACGTTATTTATCAATTCATCTTTTTCTTCAAACTACTCACCTGCTCCTGCAGATTATTTACCATGCCTGCCAGTTGGTTTACATCCCAACGTGGGGCAGTATTGGCTTTCTGCATAATGTACACGGCTTTCCAAACCTCCAGCACATCTTCGGAGCTTACATTATAGGGTTCATATTGCGGATTATCTGATAACAGCGTGATCTTATTTTTTACCCGGTTGTTTTTAATGATGCGTTTGTACACCACCCCTTCATTTTTAGAAAGTACTACATAAGTATTGCTGTTCTTTACATCTTCCAGGTCTTCTACTTTCTCTCCCACAATTACACTGCCGCTTGGGGTGGGCAACATACTGTCTCCCACAATTTCAAACGCGCGGTATTGGCCCGGCCCCAGCATGGGAAGGGTAAATGTATTCAGCTCGTCCACAAACTCCGGATCGCCATACCCCGCCAGGTAACCGGCAGCGGCTTTTACAGGCACGAAACGCACTTCGGCTACCTCTACCTCCATTTTTAACTGGCGGCGTTTTTCAATATAGCTGAGGGCCTTGGGGGCCGACAGATCCTTGAACAGAAAGTCTTCGAGACTTAGCTTAAAGGTGCTGCAGATCTGCTCCATCACTTCCAATCGCGGTTCGGCACGCTCTTCTTCATAAGCCCCTACCAATGATCTTTTGATCTTGAGTTTGTTGGCAAATTCTTCCTGCGTCCAGCCACGCAGCTTGCGCAGGTAACGTAGATTTTTTCCGGCGTTTGACATAGCTAATTCATTTAGTAAGCAATTTACTAACATTTTTAGTTATTTGCCAAATTTATTTTTTTGTTTGGATTATTTATTGAATGAACGCGGGGTGGGTAGTTCCTCAATTTCGGGGACTGGTTTCACGCAAAGACGCTAAGAATAGCTTTGCCCCTTTGCTTCCTTTGCGGCTTTGCGTGAAAAAAATACCATGCCATTTCCGGCCGCCTGACCTATGCCGTTGCCGGTTGCCTGACCGGCAACAACCCACAATAAACCTATTCATCCATCTTTTTAGGCAAACTTGTATCGATGGCGTACTTTTCTTTCCCAAAATAAAACTGACACATGAAAAAAACGGCTCTCTTTCTTTTACTACTTGCGAACGGACTGGCTTTCGCACAAACCAAACCCGCTTTTACCGATGATCTCATCCTCACTCCCGAACGTTCCAATTTTGAAAAAACTTCTACGTATGGCGATGTGATGAATTTCATCAATGCCATCACAAGCAAAAGCCCGTATATACATATAACCAGTATTGGCAAGAGTCCGCAGGGCAAAGATATTCCGCTGGCCATCCTCGCCAATCCTGCGATCAGCACACCCGAACAGGCAAAAGCTTCGGGTAAGCCGGTTATTTATATCCAGGGAAATATTCACGCAGGCGAAGTGGAAGGAAAAGAAGCCGTGATGATGATGATGCGTGATATTTTACTGGGCGGCAAAGCCAACCTGCTGGATAACCAGATCATTTTATTCCTTCCTATTTACAATACCGACAGCAATGATAAAATGGCCAAAGGCCTTCGCCCTTCGCAGGAGAATAGTCCGCTGGAAACCGGTGAACGCGAGAACAGCCAGGGTCTTGACCTGAACCGCGATGGCATTAAAATGGAAACACCCGAAACACAGGCACTCATTCAGAATGTAGTTACCGCCTGGGACCCGCAGCTGAGTGTTGACCTCCATACCACCAACGGAACCTGGCATGCATACTCACTTACCTGGGCACCGAGTTATTTGTATGCGGGCGAGCCTGGCACCTATCATTATACCAATGATGTGATGCTGCCTTCCATTACGAAAAAAGTAAAAGACAAATACGGTATGTTCTTTGGCCCTTACGGTGATTATAACGTACGTGAAGGATGGCCGCTGAAAAATTTTTATACCTATAACCATCATCCCCGCTACATTGTAAACCAGTTTGGTCTTCGCAACCGGATGGCCATTCTGAGTGAAGCGTTCGCGCATGAACGTTTCTATCAGCGCATATACAGTACGTATACTTTTGTGTACGAGATACTGGATCATTGCAACCAGCACGGCAAAGAGATCATGAAGATCAACCACGATGCCGAGCTGGCCGCTATTAAAAATGTGGTAGACAATGCCGGTAAAGTAAAGAAAGGGGTTCGTTTTAAAATGGTACCCACTGCGCAAAAATTAAATGGGTTCAGAACCTATGATTACACCGCGTTCACCAAACCCGATGGCGGTAAAACCACTTTGAAAAACGGAAACATTGTTACCTATGATGATGTAACCTATTACGGTGAATTTAAAGATACTGTGCAGAGCACTTTACCCAGGGGCTATATCATTCCCGCAGCGCAGGCTGCCATTGCGGAAAAGCTGATGATGCAGGGTGTAAAAGTAGAGAAGCTGGAAAAAGATGAAAAGATCAGCGGTGAGGTTTTTATGGTAGAGAAATACGATAGGGGCACCCGCAAATTTGAAGGTCATTTCATGGCTTCCGCTGAAGGAAAATTCGAGGCGGCCACCAGAACTTTTCAGAAAGGCGATTACAAGGTAGATATGGCGCAACCATTGACCAATCTTATTTTCTATATGCTGGAGCCACAGTCTGATGACGGACTGCTTACCTGGAATTTTTTCGATGCCTACCTCGATCAGAACGATGTAAAATCAAAACCCGTTGAATTCCCTGTATTCAAATACTACGCATGGCCGGCGGCTGAAAAAGGGAAAGGAAAAAAGAAATAAAACGCTCTGTGTAACTCCCCATCTCAGTGTCTCTGTGGTGAAGAAAAAATTTTACCACAGAGACACAAAGTTACAGAGGCTCACAGAGATTTTTGAAGCAGGTTTAATAGCTCTCCCAAAGATCAAAATCGTATCTTGCACCCATGTCGAAAGCGAAGAGTCCTAAGAAAAAGCAACCCGTTATCCTTATTACCAATGACGACAGTGTAAATGCCCCCGGCATCCGTGCATTGGTAGAAGCGGTGAAAGGGCTTGGCAAGATCATTGTGGTGGCGCCCGATAAACCACAGAGCGGTATGGGCCATGCCATTACCATTGGCAGTCCGCTGCGTCTGCAGAAAGTAAATGTGTTTGAAGGTGTGGAAGCCTATGCCTGCAGCGGCACACCCGTAGATTGCGTAAAACTGGCCGTTGATAAAGTGATTCATGATAAACCCGATATCTGCATCAGCGGTATTAACCATGGCGCCAATCATTCCATCAATGTAATTTATTCGGGTACCATGTCTGCCGCGCTGGAAGCCGCTATTGAAAGCATCCCCAGTATCGGTTTCAGCTTGCTCGACCTGAGCATTGAAGCAGATTTTACAGCCGCTAAGAAGTATGCAAGAATTATTGTAGAGCATGTGCTCAACAGTAAAAAAATGGACAAGCATCTTTGCCTGAATGTGAATTTCCCCAAGGGAGACGACAACGTGATTAAGGGAATCAAAGTTTGCCGCCAGGCCTATGCCAAATACGAAGAAGAATTTGACGAAAGAAAAGACCCGCATGGACGCCGCTATTACTGGCTCACCGGTGAGTTTGTAAATTTCGACAAGGGAAAAGACACCGATGTATGGGCATTGAAAAATAATTATGTAAGCGTGGTTCCCGTTCAGTTCGACCTGACCAATTATGAACTGAAAACCAAACTCGAAAAATCCTGGAAATTCTGATGCTGAAAAAAGATAACCTCAAACTGGGGCTCGTACTGGGTTTTCTGGCACCCTTTGTGGGCTTTGCTTTTTATTACCTGATGCGTTTCCGCTTGTTTACGCTGAAAGAATTCTGGCAGGTATTGATGATGCAGAAATCACTTTTATCAGGCATTATCAGCCTGGCACTGATCGTGAATGTGATCGTATTTACTTTGTTCATCAACAAAAGGCTGGATAAAACGGCAACGGGTATTTTTATTGCCACCTGTGTGTATGCGTTAACCGCATTGGTCTTCAAATGGTTTATGTAAAATAAGCGTTCTTTGCTATCAAATCCTCTCCGTGTAACTCAGTGCCCTTTGTACCTCTGTGTTGAAAAATAATTTAAGAGTCCAACACATTAAAATTATTGTGTACCATTTCCGGTTCCATTCACCTGGGCCTCCAGAGAAAAACGGTAGCGCTTTAATGCTTTCACAATGGTATCGGCCGTTTGCTGCTGGCCATCTTCGCTGGTAATGAATTCCTCTTCTTCCGCATTAGATAAAAAGCCCACTTCAATCAATATAGCGGGCATGGCCACAGCCTGCAGTACCCAGATCCCTTTTTCATTGCGTTGTTTGGCGCCCCGACTTACACGGCCTGCTTTTACAAATTCTTCTTCTACTGTTTCGGCCAGTTTACGGCTGCGTTGCGCGTAACCATTGATGCGCATGGAATTGATCAACCGCTGCGCGGGATTCGTTTCTTCATCCTTAACCAGCATAGCTGTATCCGTAAAATTGTTTTCAGACAACGCATCTTCCTTATCCTTGGTTTTACCCACGGCCCAGATATAGGTTTCGGTACCCTTTGCAGGATTGGGTGTATAGTACGTGCGGTATTCAGGTACTTTTTTGGTTACTTTCTTTCCTTTGCGCTTAATGGTTTTGGTAGTATAACCCGTGATCTCACTATGACGTATGGCCGATACATCGTTACAGTGAATGGAAATGAATAAATCGCCTTTAGCCGCATTGGCTTTGTTGGCTTTTACGATGGGGCTGTTAAATTCATCCGTGGTACGTGTCATGATCACATCAATATCGGGCATCTGTTCCTTTAGCGAAGCCTGTAGTTTTAATGCGATCGCCAGGGCCACATCCTTTTCTTCCATATGTTTACCCGATGCCCCATAAAATTTCCCCGCCGCAGCGGCACTGCCCCCATGTCCCGGATCGATAACGATGCGTTTGAGGGGCTGTTTTTGGGGAAGTTGGGGCCTATCCCCGCTGGCAGTTACCTGTAGCGACAACATCAGTAAGAACCCCAAAAAAACACTTCCTGCTTTTACTGGCATGATATTCATTGATTATTAACCCTGTAGAAAACCCAATGTAAGAACTTATTTTCTTTTATGGATGGGTAAGCCGGAGTTATACAATACTGTTAACGGATAGAGAAGGGGTTTTATTTTGAAGATGGCAGGAAACAAACAGCAATGCCCCTTGTTCGGGGGCATTCATTTGCAGAAAACTTTGACCGGTCATTATTTATTTAACGGCTGTTATTTTATACTGATCTTTGGTAACTGTTACAGGCTTATCGGTATAATTGGCAAACCTTATTTTCACAAGATTATCTTCTGCAACCCAGGCACTGTAAATCTGCCAATCCGTATAATTACCCTTGGGTGTTGCCAATATCGCATCTCCTTTTTTTACATCATCCATTTTAATGTTGACAAGAGTAGTTGTATTTGGCAAAAGGGTAACATTTTCCTCATTCTTTACAGACAGTGTAAGATTAACATTGGAAATCTTTTTAGCTGTTTGTTCTGCCTACTTTCAGCATTTTCCAATGTACATTACCGGCACTGTCTCTTTCCAGGAAAGGCTTTGCCTTACCTGGCTGTATGCTTATTTTTACATTGGTTATTCCTGCATTTTTTCCCTCTTCCGGAACCACAAAACTGATCGATACCTTGTGAGCAGCAATTACGGGTTGTCCGTTTTGCAATGCAGGTTTCCATTTAGGGCCTGACTTAATTAAACGGAGGGCTTCCTCTTTGGTTCCATAACCCGGATCGTTCTCTGCTTTTACATCACTTACATTGCCGGATTTATCAACAATAAAAGAAACGGATACGGTATATTTTCCAGGAGGTCCGCCATTTTTCTTCGCAATATCTTTGTTCAGGTTACGCTCAAGGTATTTCACCCATGCTACCCCACCTCCAGGGAACTCCACGGGCACCTGGCTTTGGATAAATACTTTCTCTCCATCAGCATTTCCAGAAAAAACATTTTCTACTCTCATAAGCTCCTCCTTTTTTTTGGTGCTGATAACCACAACCCCATTCCTCGCCTCTTCTCCATATTTTACAATGGCTGCAGCATCTTTCAATACATCAACCCGGTCTATATTAGATGGATCTAATGTATGGATGTCATCGGCCTTAACCCCATCAATGATATACAAAGGACTGGCAGTCGCAAGTTTGAGTCCTTTGAGATAGACCCTCCCGGCAGCCGTAGAGTCTGCCCGGCGTTTAACGGCTATACCTTCATAAGTGCCTAAATTATCTCCCTTCACCGGATCAATGGAAACATTACTGATTGACAACAATTTTTCATTCAGCGCGGCTTTCTTGGTAGTAATTATGATCACCCCATTTCTTCCATCCTCACCATACAAAGCAGCAGCGGATTCATTCTTCAATACCGTTACAGATTCGATCTGATCCGGATCAAGTGTTTGCAATATGGCATTATCTGTTTTTTTACCATCCAGTACCATCAAAACATGTTGTAAGGAAGGATGCTGCACACCTTTCAAAACAAGCTTTTTTTCATCTGTATCCGCTTTCCCTCTGATCACAATAGTATCCAGTCCTAGCTTCTCCATGGCAAGCTTGTTTTGCACAGGCTTACTGAAATAATGATTAATGCCCTGTAAAACAGCCGCGGCCATTTGTTTCTGGTAAGCGGCATCTTTTAATTTTTTAAGATCGGCTTCATTGCTGATGAACCCGGCTTCCAGCAATACCGCCGGGCTTTTTACATTGTTTAAAACCCAGATCCCTTTTTCTCTTGATTTAATACCAAGCATTTTTTCGCGAAGGCTGGTAAGTGAGCCATTGATATAATTAGCCAGGGCAACACTGCCTTTATAATCTGTTGCTTTCGTTTGATCAGGAACAAATAATTCGATACCACTTGCGGGGTTCTCCCTTGTTTGTCCATTCGTCATTTTAACCGGCGATGCCTTATTGATATGTATTGTGAGATAGAGATCAGGATTTTGCTTGTTTACTTTATCTGCAATAGCTACCGTATTTTCAAAAATATCACCATCTCTCCGCAGCAGGATGCGGATGTTTTCATTCTGGTTCAGTTCGCGAATGGTTTTGGCCAGTTTCAGTGTCAGTTCCGACTCAGTTGTACCATCTGTGGCAATTTCGCCTTTGTCTTTGCCGCCGTGGCCCGCATCAATCACAACGGTATACGTTCTATTCAGCAGGGCTATATCAATAACCGATACTGAATTGGATGGCGTTTGATTCATATCGCTGATCCGGTCAACCACATCCTCAACAACAGAAGCAACGGATAAAGTAGTAACATTTGTTTTGTCTTTGTTCCTGAATGCAAACAATACCACCACAATCGCCAGCAGGGGCAATACCACCAGCCTCCGGAGATAACTGAAACGAGGATCCTTTGTATTGGTCAGCATCTGTAATCTTCTTTTGATAGGCGAAAAAAAGAATGGATGCGTTAAAGCAAATTGTTGTTTGGGATAAGCCGCCGTAAGCAACATCTGCGCAAGCGAACCGGTATCGCCATTGTTCACCGCTTTTTTATCGGCAATGAATTCGTGTATCATTTCCATTTCTCTTTTCAGTAACCAGAAAAAAGGATTGAACCAGCCCACCACCAGCATTAGCTGAATAAAAATCTTATCAACAGAATGTTTTTGCTGAACATGGGTAAGTTCGTGCTGCAAGATCTGTTTGCCCGCATCGCTGCGGATATCAATTTCTTCGTTCCAGAAAATATAGCGGAAGAAAGAAAAAGGCGTTCCCTTTGCCTGCGTTAAGATCAGGTACACATCACCAACACTTTTACAGGAATGTTCTTTCAATAGTTTGTAAATCCTGACCAGGGCATATGCCAATGTTAACAATAGCACTGTTGAAACAGTTACATAAAAACCCATGGCAATGATTTCCCAGTTCCACTGAAAACCTTTGTGGATAAGGGTTTCCTCAATCTGCGAATTATTGTCTGCCACCACGGATAAAAACTGCATTACCCGCGGATCGGTAGCTGCCGAAGCATATCCCCACTGGATCTTGATCAATGGCACGATCCAGGAAAGCAACGCGATCGCTAAAAGGTAGAAACGATTGTATTGGTGGAAACGCTTGTTGCGCAATACCAGCCAGTAGTATCCCATCATCATGGCACTGCAGAGTACTACCTGTAAAAAGTAATAGGCAATCGGTAACATGGCAATTATTTTTTAGTGTTTTTGATCTGCTGTAACAACAACTCCAGTTCTTTTACACTCAGGTTTTTCTGTTTTACCATAAACGAAACAGCATCGGCAAACGACCCTTCAAAATACCCGTCAACCAATGTGCGGATAGTACTGGACGAATATTCCGATTTGGATACCAATGGATAATACTGGTGAACACGGCCAATGGGCGTAATGCCAACAAAGCCTTTATCAGCCAGGATCTTCACAATGGTGGCCACGGTATTCGGATGTGGCCTTGGCTCGGGTTGCGCTTCTACAATGTCTTTCAGGAAAGCTTCTTCCAGTTTCCAGATGCTTTGCATGATCTGTTCTTCGGCCTTGGTAAGTGGTTTCATGGGGTGGTGTTTATTCTGTTACCAAATATAATAACTAATTATTTAGTTTTGAAACTATTTTTCTAGTCCGCTAATCCGTCGGGGCGCTTCAGCGACCTGACGGATAAAACAACCTAACACATTATTCTAAATTATCATTCAGGCCGCTTCAGCGTCCCGACTGAAAGCGGTATTTTGCAGCCTAACTAATTCCCTTTTAGGGGACAGGGGGTATGAAATATTATATCATTTCCGGAGAAGCAAGCGGTGACTTGCATGGCAGTAATCTCATCAAACAATTGCACCGGCAGGATCCTTCCGCCGAGATCCGTTGCTGGGGAGGTGAGTTGATGCAACAGGCCGGTGCCACCCTGGTAAAGCATTATCGCGAGCTGGCATTCATGGGCTTTGCCGAAGTGGTGAAAAACCTTCCCACCATTTTACAGAATATGAAATTCTGCAAACAGGATATACTTTCCTTTCAGCCTGAAGTACTGGTATTGATCGATTATCCCGGGTTTAACTTGCGCATTGCCGAATGGGGCAAACAACAGGGTTTTACAATTGCCTATTATATTTCTCCCCAGGTATGGGCATGGAAGGCCAATCGTGTAAAGAAGATGAAACAATGCATTGACCTGATGCTTTGCATTCTTCCTTTTGAAAAAGATTATTACCGCGATCAATGGAACTGGGCAGTGGAATATGTTGGGCATCCGTTGGTGGAAGTGATTGAGGAAAAAAAATCTGGAGTTAGCAGTCTGGAGTCAGAACTAGCAAACCATGAAACAACCCCAGACTCCAGACTCCAGACTCCAGACTCCAACCTAATCGCCCTTCTCCCCGGAAGCCGTAAACAGGAGATCCATAAGAAGTTGCCCATTATGCTGGGTGTAGCGAAATCTTTTCCCGATTACCAGTTTGTGGTAGCCAAAGCGCCGGGATTGGAAGATGCTTTTTATGAGCCATTCCTTGTCGCTTACCAGAATGTATCATCTGTCCGCAACCAAACCTATGATCTTTTATTAAATGCCAAAGCCGCATTGGTAACCAGTGGAACGGCTACTTTGGAAACGGCTTTGTTTGGTGTACCTGAAGTGGTTTGTTACAGAGGAAGCAATATCAGTTACCAGATCGCTAAACGATTGATCAAAATAAAATACATCTCCCTGGTAAACCTGATCATGGATAAGGAAGTGGTGAAGGAATTAATCCAGGGAGAACTCACCACCAAAAACCTGGTAGCAGAATTAACCTTATTGTTAACCGACAAGGCCCGGCAACAGGCAATTCAGAAGGATTATGCTTCTTTGAAAACATTACTCGCTGCGGGAGGGAATGCATCGGCTAAAGCCGCAGAAAAAATCATCCACTTAGGAAATAGCAGTCGCTCCAAATAAGAATAGGCTTTTACCATGCCCTGGTGCCTTTGTGAGAAAATATTGCACACAGAGACACGGTTGATATTTATTAACATGTTGGGCAATTAAATTCCCTCTGTGAAACTCAGTGTTCTCTGTATCTCTGTGTTGAAAAAAAGCTCCCTTATAAGATGTTCCCATTTTTTTCAACACAGAGATACAGAGATTAGGAGGTACACAGAGAAGCCATGACATTATGTTATCTTTTAATAGCGCAGCCCATTATTTATTGAATAAGGGTAGAATCACCAGCTTGAAAATAATAATGATCACCGCTACCAGGAACATGATCAACGAGATCCGGTTCATGCCATGCATGTATTTCATCCATTGGGTACGTTCTTCATTCGGATCCCGTTTGCGGATGTAGAGATATTCGGCGATTTGTTTCCAGATACCCATGGGTTGATTGGTTTATTGGATGACTTACAAAAATAACAAGACTGAAGCGAATTGGTTCGGCAAAATATAGAAACTGCCTGAGTAATTGTTTTTAATTCCTGACATTCAATTCATTTTTCTCTGCGAAAGCGCTGGCAACACTGCGGCTCTGCGGTGAATGTAAATCACCATTCACCGCAGAGCCGCAGAGAACAGGGAGTTTTCGCAGAGAAAGAAGGATTTACCGCTAATTAATTCGAACAGCTTCTTATTATGGTTAGATTTGTTATATCCTAAACCGATTGCCATGTCTACCAGACTCTTGTTGGCTGCCTGTCTTGTATTTACCTCTTTTTTTGCCTATTCGCAGTTTGATCCGTCAAAGATCGATATCGTAAGAGATACCTGGGGAGTACCGCATATTTTCGGCAAAACCGACCCGGATGTAGCCTATGGCCTGGCCTGGGCACACGCAGAAGATGATTTTGGTACCATCCAGCAATCGCTCATGGCAGGTAAAGCTATGCTGGCCAGCTACCAGGGAAAGAAAGGAGCCCAAATAGATTATATCATTCACTTACTCCGCATTCCGGAACTGGTGGAAGAAAAATATGAATCGGATCTTAGTCCTGCATTCAAAAGATTACTCGAAGGTTATTGCGCCGGCCTGAATGCTTATGCAGCAAAACATCCCTCCGAAGTATTACTGAAAAAAGCTTTTCCGGTTACACCTAAAGACATGATCCAATATTCCGTTTTGCAATTGTGCGTGTTGTCTGGTGCCGACCGCGCACTAGCTTCCATATTTGGCGGAACCGTTCCTTTGCTGAACAATTTTAAAACAGCGGGAAGCAATGCTTTTGCATTCAACAGTAATAAAACAACGGATGGCCAGGTATATTTAGACATCAATGCCCACCAGCCATTGGAAGGGCCTGTTGCCTTTTATGAAGCGCATTTATGCAGCGAAGAAGGATGGAATATTTTAGGGGCTACATTTCCCGGCGCACCCAGTATTTTACATGGCACCAATGAATACCTGGGATGGGCGCATACGGTAAATGCACCGGATAAACTGGATGTGTACCAGTTAGAGATCAATCCCCAAAACAAACTGCAGTATCAATTCGATGGGCAATGGCTTACACTGGAAGAAAAGAATGCATCATTGAAAGTAAAAATTGCAGGCATTCGTATAGGTGTGAATAAGAAAGTGTACTGGAGCAAATATGGCCCGACCATGATCACACCAAGAGGCACTTTTGCCATTCGTATGCCAGCGCAGATGGATATCCGCGGACTGGAACAATGGTACCGGTTCAATAAAGCGAAGAATTTTACAGAATTCAAATCGGCACTTGAAATGATGGCCATACCAGGGTATAATATTGTATATGCCGACAGGTACGATACCATTTATTACCTGAGCAATGGACGCATCCCCATACGCGATCCGAAATTTAACTGGAAAACAACGCTGCCGGGAAATACCAGTGCTACCTTATGGACCAGCCTGCATCCGTTGTCAGACCTGCCGCAGGTATTGCAGCCAAAGAGTGGTTTTGTTTTCAATACCAACCACTCTCCTTTTCATTCAACCGAAGGACCCGAAAACCCGGTGATCAAAGATCCTACGATGGGTTATGAAACGCTTGAAAATAACCGAAGCAGGCGTATAGAAGAATTGATTGCCAGTTACGATAAAGTATCATTCGATAATTTCAGGAAGATCAAATTCGACAGGCATTACCCTGCCAGGTTTGCTTTCCCTACCAATATTGATAGCCTGTTCATGTTGAAAGCGGCAGAACATCCTGCTATCGCAGAACTCATCAATAACCTGAACCAATGGGATAAGAATTCGAATGTAGAAAGTATTGGTGCCGGTACTTTTTTACTGGTGTATGAAACGGTATACAAATCCCCAGGTCAATACATGCGTGCTTCAATACTGACCAAAGAACAATGTGTTGCCCTGCTTACAGAGGTAAAAGCGGGGATGATGAAAAACTTCGGCAGAACCAATCTGCCATTAGGCGATATCCAGAAACTGGTTCGTGGCAACAAAGTATTACCACAGCCTGGGCTGCCCGATGTATTGGCTCCTATGTATTCCGTTCCCTATAAAAATGGAATGTTGAAAGGCACGCAGGGTGATGCGTATGTGGAGCTGGTTCGGTTTACCAGGGATGGGCCCATTATTGAATCCATCAACACCTATGGCGCATCCAGCCGGAAAGATTCTCCGCATTATACAGACCAGATGGAAATGTATACCCACCAGCAAACCAAACCCATGACATTGAACAAAGCCGAAGTATATAAAAAAGCGGAACGTATTTATCACCCGGGATAATCACTAATTTGTATCCTGCCGGACAATTAAAAGGGTAAAAAAAATCAGGAGTTCTCTGTGAAACTCTTAATCTCTGTTTCTCTGTGGTGAAAAAAGATCGAGGCGAAGGCTTTACCACAGAGAAACAGGGTTCACTGAGTTACACAGAGGAGTACAACACGTTACTCTGTATTTCAAAATATTAGTATGAAAAAAATAGTTGTACTCGCTGCCATCCTGTTTTCGGTTCAGTTGCAGGCACAGATCAAGGAAGGTTTTGCAAAATTTGCGATGGATATAGAAGGCGAAAATAGTGGTATGGCCAGTGCCATAATGGCCAATTCTACCCTTACGCTTTATTTCAAGAATGAAAAATCATTGGCGGAAATCGTTTCGCAGATGTACAGTATGAAAACCTTTACGGATTCAAAAGGCACATTGGTATTGATGGATGCCATGGGACAAAAAACATTTTACCGGAGTACACTTGCAGATAAAGAGAAGAAAAACAACAAAGAAGCTGAACCCGTTATTCTATACACAAAAGAGACAAAAAAGATCTTAGGCTATGACTGCAGCAAAGCATTGGTTACGAACAAGGATGCCAGTGGGAAAGGATCGCAGGTCATCACAGTATGGTATACGGATAAAATTCAGACCAATACCGGGCTGGGCCTGATCAGTCCTGAAATACTTGCCAAATTCAAAGGCATGGTACTGGAAGCCGAGATGGCGCGGGGGCCAGTTAAAACAAAAATAACTGCCAAGCAAATTTCCGTAAAGCCGGTTGCCGATGCAGTGTTCGCGGTATCTACCAATGGTTATACGGAAATCAAAAAAGGAAAGTAGCCCGTTTATTCCCTCAGCCATTCGCCCAGGAACCGGCTGATCTGCGTGGTTTCAATAATAAATCCATCATGCCCGTAAGCAGAATCGATCTCAAAAAAGCGTGTATTGGGAATATGATCCGCCATGAATTGCTGCTCATCCAGCGGACATAAAATATCAGTCCTGATTCCAATAATCAAAGTGGGTTGCTGAATCGTTTGTAATACTTTGATCAGGTTGCCCCCTCTTCCTCTTCCCAGGTGATGGCTGTCCATGGCTTTGGTGAGCAGCCAGTAACTATAGGCATTGAAACGTTTCACTAATTTATCACCCTGGTAATTGAGATAGGAAGACGCTTTGAAATTATCCATCTTCTCCGGATCCGGATCTGTCTGTTTTTCCTGGAAGGTTCCGTAATTACGATATGTAAGCATCCCAATGGCGCGTGCCGCTTTCAATCCTTTGGCGCCGGCCGCAGGCGTATGATCCTGCCAGGTGTGGTCGGCTTCTATGGCCAAACGTTGTGCCGTATGCACCGCAACACCCCAGGCACTTTCTGAAGGCGAAGTTGCGATAAGAAATAATTTTCCGATCACTTCTTTCTCCACCACACTCCATTCCAATACCTGGTAACCACCCATGCTTCCACCCATCAGCAAATGAATCTTATCAATGCCCAGGTGCTTGCGCAATAAGATATACGACTGCACCATATCGCGTATGGTGACTTGCGGAAAATCAGCATAATAAGCTTCACCGGTGGCAGGGTTAATACTTGCCGGCCCAGTTGATCCATAACAAGAGCCCAGCATATTGGCGCAGACGATAAAATATTTACCAGGATTGATCAGGCAATTTTCGCCAATCAGTCCCTTCCACCAATCGGCCGCATCGGAACTGGCGGTTAATGCATGACAAACCCATACCACGTTGCTTCCGTCATCGTTCAATTGTCCGTATGTATCATAGGCAATACGGATAGAAGGCAATATGGCTCCGTTCTCGAGGGTAAAATCAGTGGGGTGGTCAAAAAATTTCATAAGGATTAATTCCGCATTTCAGAAGCAAAATAAGGGTAAGCTTACGTTACATTTACATAAAAGTTTTGAATGCCCAGAATTGAGATCAAAAGAGTGGATAATGCCTATGGTTTTGAAGCCACAGATGCTAACAACCATTCGCTTCGGATGGACGCCGCAGAAAGCTTTGGCGGACATAATTCCGGCATCCGTCCCATGCAAACCCTGCTGATGGGGCTGGGTGGTTGCGGTGGGGTGGATATTGTTTCTATCCTGCAAAAACAACGCCAGACAATCACTGATTTTACAATGATCATTGATGGGGAACGGGAAGAAGGCAAAGAACCTTCGCTGTGGAAACAGATTCATATCCTGTTTCAGTTCAGGGGCGAAGTAGAACTGGAAAAAGCGCAGAAAGCCTGTGCCTTATCCATCGATAAATATTGTTCCGTTGCCGCCACGCTACGCGCAGCAGGGTGTACCATAGAATGGAATGTAGAAATATTGAACTGATGGATTAGTGTATTGAAAAGATTCGCCAACCCACCAACCCCTCAATTATATATCAAATTCAGAAAATAGAAAAGATGTCAAAGCACAACCAGACCAACGCTATCCGCATACAAACCGAACGCACCAATGAAATGGAGCACTCTACTCCTATGTTTCTTACCAGCAGTTTTTGTTTCGATAATGCGGAAGAGATGCGTGCGGCATTCGCGGATGAATCGGATGATAATATTTACAGCCGTTTCAGCAATCCCGGGGTGCAGGAATTCGTAGACAAGATGTGCGCATTGGAAGGTGCCGAAGCGGGTTATGCCACGGCTTCGGGTATGAGTGCCGTATCCGGTTCTTTTATGGCTTTGCTGAAACAGGGCGATCATTTGCTGAGTTGCAATTCTATTTTCGGAAGTACCCACACCGTGATCGCAAAGTATTTACCCAAGTTCGGAATTGAGTATTCCTATATCAGTGCCAACGCAACAGAAGCCGATTGGGAAGCCGCCATCCGCCCCAATACCAAAATGATTTATCTCGAAACACCAACCAATCCCGGTTTGGATATCCTGGACATGGAGATGATCGGACGGGTTGCCAAAAAACACAATATCATCCTGAATGTAGACAACTGCTTTGCCACACCGGTAAACCAGCAACCCATTCAATACGGCGCCGACCTTGTTGTGCATTCCGCTACCAAATGGTTAGATGGACAGGGCCGTGTATTAGGCGGCGTAGTGGTGGGCAGAAAAGATCTGATCAAAGAAATTTATTTATTCTGCCGAAGTACCGGACCGGCTTTATCACCATTCAATGCCTGGGTACTAAGCAAGAGCCTGGAAACACTAGATGTAAGAATGGAGCGCCATGCATCGAATGCATTGTTCATTGCGCAGTCTTTAGAAAAACATGAAAAGATCGCTTCACTCCGTTATCCTTTTTTAACAAGTCATCCGCATCATGCCATTGCCAAAAAACAAATGCAGAATGGTGGTGGTATTGTTTGCTTTGAATTGAAAGGAGGCCTGGAAGCCGGCCGTAAATTTCTCGACAACCTGAAAATGTTATCACTCACCGCCAATCTCGGCGATACCCGAAGCATTGCCTCGCATCCAGCCAGTACCACACATGCAAAACTATCCGAAGCAGAAAGGCAGGCCGTAAACATTACCCCCGGACTGATCAGGATCAGTGTTGGGTTGGAGCATAAGGAGGATATATTGGGGGATATTGTACAGGCACTGGAAAGAGTATAACCGCAACCTAGAGAAGGTATAACCTGCAACATTTCCCCTCCTTTCCAAGGAGGGGACGTTTATTTCGCCAGAAATAAACGGGGGTGGTTAGTGCGACTACTATCAAATATAAAATCCAGTTTTAATGATAAACCATTAACCACCTCACCCTCCTCCGACTTTGTAGGAAGAGGGGAAATATTTCACTTGTTTTATGCGATGTATAAATACTACGTATTTATACATCGCATAAAACAAGTATCGAAAATAGAAGCTTACTAATTTCGGCTAATGCGAAACCGAAGAATACATAACAGGCCAGAATTAAAAACTTTCAGAAAGAAGCTAAGAAACAACGGCACTTCTGCTGAAGCTACCTTATGGGGTTATCTGAAACAAAGGCAATTATGTGGCAGAAAATTCAGGCGCCAGCACAGTATTGGCAATTACATTGTGGATTTTTACTGCCCCGAGGAACAACTGGTTATTGAACTAGATGGTGAAGATCATTTTTGGGAAGAGAGTGTCCGAACTGATCATCATCGCACAGTCTATTTAAATAAACTTGGCATAAAAGTAATCCGGCTTGAAAACAAGTGGGTCTTTGAGGATATTGATTTTGTTCTCACAGAAGTCCAAAAGTTTTTTCTTTAAGTTCCTCGTACCAATTGCTAATTGTTAACGTGGTGTGCTATACTAAGATATTAAAATGCCAGGCGTTCTCTGTGTAACTCAGTGTACTTTGTGGCTCCGTGGTGAAAAAAGATCGAAGCGAAGGCTTTACCACAAAGACACAAAGTACACTGAGTTACACGGAGATTTTTCAATACAACAACAGCTTAATTACTAATTACTAATTGCTAATTATTAATTAATTCCCCCTCACCGCAACCGCAATCTTCGAATCTGCAGTTCCATAATACAGGAACCATTTGTTTTGAAATTGCGCCAGGCCTTCAATAAAACAAACGCGGTTTACCTGGCCGGTGATCTCATAGGGTTTATCGGGCTTCATGAAATAATTGTCTAAGCGTTTGATTACTTTGGTGGGATCATTTTTATCAAGTAATACTTGCCCGGCTGCATAGGTGCCTTCCGCAAGACTGCTGTCGCCAATGGAAGGAATATTGCGGCTATTGTACAATAACAGGATTCCATTGTCTGTGATCATGGCAGGTGGCCCTGACTCTACCAGGTCACTATCGAATTTTTTAGCGCGGGTGGCTACCACAATTTTCAGATCGGGCATATTCAATCCTTCTCCTTTTAAAGTAACAGGCGGTTTTTCGCCGGGTTGCATTTCTACTGGTGTCCATTTAATTAGATCGTTTGATGTAGCTGCCCAGATAAACTGGTCGCCCCAGTACATCCAGTATTTACCGTTGATCTTTGCAGCAATGATTTTTCCGTTCTCATATTTCGAAACAATGCTGCCTGATTTCGACCACTTGTCTAAGTATTTGCCGTTCATGGCATCTGCAAAAACAGGTCCATGCTTTGTCCAGTGAACAAGGTCTTTAGAACTCGCCACCAACAGGCGGGCAATCTTTCCATCGTATGCCGTATACGTCATGAAATACTTTCCATTTACATCTTCCACAATTCGCGGGTCTTCACAACCACCCTGCCATTCATATTGCTGGTAAGCATCATTATCCGGAAAGAAAACAGGTTCAGGGTTTCGGGTAAAATGCAAACCGTCTGTACTCACTGCCAGCCCGATCCTGGAAGTTCCACCGGGTAACCCGATCTTATCCTGCGCACGGTACAGCATATACACTTTATTGTCTTTAACAACGATCGCAGGATTAAATACATCTTTCTCTTCCCAACTTATTTTCTTTTTCCAGATCGGATCCATGAATTGGTTGCTACCCGGCAACAGCACAGGATTGGCGCTATCTGCTTTTTCAAAAGAAAGCATGGCCCAATCCGTAGAAGCTTCTTCAATATTGTCCTTGATATGTTGTTTAAAATGCTTGCAAGCGGTCATTGAGATGGCAAGCAGGCAAATGATCAAGAACCTGGTTATGTTTGACATGAATGTCATAATTCTATTTTTTCAACATGAGATTATTTATTCATGGCATATTGAATACCGCCCAGTAAATGTTGCAGAAACATGGGGTCCTGGTATGATTCATCGGTGTGGCCAAACTCAGTATAAAATGCGCGGCCGCCATCAAAATCATGGTACCAGGCCATAGGATGTGTATCACCATTTTCTCCGCCGGTATAACTTTTCTCATCAATGGTGATCAGTACATGCAGGTTGGGCTGGATGCTTTTGAAATTGTACCATTCATCAAAACGCTTCCATGTTTTGGGAAGATGTTTGGTAGAGATATGGTTGCCATCAACAATATTCAGAACCGCTTCCTGTTGCTTGGGGTGGCTTTTAAAATAAGCACCCACCAATTGGTTGTACCAGGGCCAGTCGTACTCCGTATCCGTAGCCGCATGTACGCCTACAAAACCATTACCCGCCTGGATGTATTTTTCAAATGCAAGCTGCTGCGCATCATTCAGCACATTACCGGTAGTGCTTAAGAACACAATTGCGGCATATTTTTGTAATGTTTTGGGAGTGAAATAGGTTGAATCCGTTGTTGTATCAACTGAAAAATTATTTTCAGCACCCAGTTTCTGGATCGCAACCAATCCTGCAGCAATGGCTGCATGGTGGTAACCCCTTGTTTTGGCATATACCAGGATACGAGGCGTTTTCTTAACTGTGATGAACGATATAAACAGCAAAGAGATGGTCAGGATGGTGATGGAAAAGATTGCTTTTTTCATTTGTATGGATTGATCTGTTAGATGATTTGATTGAACACCATGTGTTATAAACCTTGATAGCCAAAAGGAATTTAAATTAGGATTAAGTATTTGCAAAACACAATTCTTTGTGTCAACATTTTATCAATAAATATCATGTTGTGCTATTAAATTCCCTCTGTGCAACTTAGTGTACTCTGTAGCTCTGTGTTGAAAAATACATTTAGTACTTCACAATGATATTTTTCAACACAGAGTGACAGAGACTATGCGTTTCACAGAGAATACCTATCCCTCTAAAATCCCGCAGGAACACAACACATCAATAAAATAATTACTAATTGCTAATTATTAATTGCTAATTATCCTTACTTTGAAGTTCCACCGGATCATAGACTAAATCTAACGAAAGAAACCCAAACACCACCGCTATATGAAAGCAAAAACCGGCTCTTTACTGGCATCGATGATGTTTTTTGAATATTTTATCTGGGGAGCCTGGTATGTTACCATGGGGACCTATATGGTGGAACACCTGCATGCCACCGGTATTGAAATTGGCGCAACCTATGGTGCACTGGCCATTGCCACCATGATCTCTCCTTTTTTTGTTGGATTAATCGCTGATCGTTTTTTTGCTGCCCAAAAGATCATGGGCGTATTGCACCTTGTTGGCGCATTGCTCTTATTCCTGGCCACTAAAATAGAACACAGCAATACTTTTTATTGGGTGATATTGGTGTATTCATTGCTGTACATGCCCACCATCGCGTTAAGTAACAGTGTGGCTTTTTCTCAAATGACCAATCCTGGCAAACAGTTTCCCTGGATCCGCGTATTTGGCACATTGGGTTGGATCGTAGCGGGTGTATTGATCGGTCAGTTGGGTATTGAAAAAACATCTTCCACTTTTTATATGGCCGCTGCGGTTTCTGCGGGACTGGGCTTGTTAAGTTTTGTGCTACCCAATACCCCACCCAAAGCACAAACTACCGATGCTTCAAAAGCTTTTGGAACCGAGGCTTTTGTTCTTTTAAAAGAAAGACCATACCTCGTTTTCTTTATTGCAGCCATTCTTGTTTGCATACCCCTTTCCTTTTATTATGGATTTGCCAACCCGTTTTTAAATGAAATTCATTTTGAGAACGCAGCCAGTAAAATGACACTGGGACAGGTTTCAGAAGCCGTATTCATCCTGGCCATCCCCTTCCTCTTTAACCGTATTGGCGTAAAGAAAATGTTATTGATGGGCATGACCGCATGGATACTCCGTTATGTCTGCTTCGCTTATGGCAATGTAGAGACCGGCAGCTGGATGTTATACGCGGGCATTGTTCTTCATGGCATCTGTTATGATTTCTTTTTTGTAACCGGCTATATGTACACTGAGAAAAAAGCAGGCGAAAAGATCAAGAATGCAGCGCAGGGATTGTTTACTTTCGCAACCTATGGAGTAGGTATGTTCATCGGCACCTGGTTCTCCGGTTATATTGTTGACCAGCATAAAGTAACGGCCGACACGCATAACTGGCAAAGCATCTGGCTTGTACCGGCGTATATTGCTTTGGGTGTGTTGGTGTATTTTATTGTATTCTTCAAAGAGAAAAAAATCGTGAATCGTGAGGCGTGAATCCTGAGAGAAAACTCACGTCTCACGATTCACGCTATCTTCAAAAAACCATTCGTTAAAAAACAACAGTATCAACATGAAAAACATTGCCATGCTCGGTTCCGGTTTTATCGGCCGTTTTTATGCAGACTCATTACAGGGTTACAGAAGCAGGGACAAAGTGATCAGCATTTATTCCCGCAGGGAAGAGAGTGCGAAAAAGTTTGCGGAAGATTATGGCTGCACTCACTGGACCACTACTCTGGAAGAATCCATCGCCCATCCTGATGTGGATATTGTATGCATTGCCCTGCCCAATAACCTGCATGAAACAGCGGTACTGCTTTGTTGTAAACACAAGAAAGCGGTAATGACCACTAAACCATTGGGTCGTAATGCAGAAGAAGCCAAACGTATGTTATTGGCAGTGGAAGAAGCAGGCATATTCAATGGTTATTTAGAGGACCTGGTATACACACCTAAGTTTATCAAAGCAAACCAGAGTGTGAAAGAAGGCGCATTGGGTAGAATTCTCTGGGCCAAATCAAGAGAAACCCATCCCGGCCCGCACAGCGATTGGTTCTGGGATATTGAACAGGCAGGTGGTGGTTGCATACTCGATCTTGGTTGCCACTGCGTAGAGATTACCCGGAGTTATATTGGCAAGGATATCAAACCCGTTGAAGTAATGTGCTGGGCCGATACGCAGGTAAAACCGATTGATGCGGAGGACCATGCCATTGGTCTTGTAAAATACGAGAACGGCGCCATCGGACAATTTGAAGTTAGCTGGACCTTCCGCGGCGGGCTTGATCTGCGCGATGAGGTAATGGGTACAGAAGGTACTATCTGGATCAATAGTTTTTTAAGAACCGGTTTTGATATGTTCACCACGGGCAAGGGCGGCGATTATATTGCGGAGAAAGCGGAAAGCAATTCAGGCTGGTTATTTCCGGTGGGCGATGAATTGAATGAACTTGGTTACAACCATATGTTCATGGATATGTTTAATGCCATGGAAAAAGGCGAGGCGCCGAAAGAAACTTTTTACGATGGCTATGTGGTAAATGCCATTCTCGATGCCGCTTACCGTTCTGCTAAAACCAAATTATGGGAACCCGTTAAACTGGATATCTGGAGAGGAAAAACCGGGCTAAGCAAAGAAAGCCACCTGGTAGAATACGATGCCGAACACTATCTCGTAAAAGAAGAGATGACGCATTACGGTACCAAAAAACTGATCCTGAAAAACAAGCAATCCGGTAAAATTATTGAGCGGATTATTGAATAATGAATGTTGAACAAGGAACATTGAATGATGAAGTAGTATCGTTAGAGTTGTTAAAATGGTTAAAGTGGTTAAAAATGTGATTCAATTTATCCAAACCCTTTAACCTTTTAAACATTTAACTTCTTTAACCCTTTTAACCTCTTTAACCCCTTTAACCTCCCATGCTATCACAAAACCTCTTCATCCACCATGTCTATTTCTGGCTGGCATTTCCGGAAAAGAAAGAAGACCATGATGCTTTGCGGGAAGGCTTACAGGCTTTAAGCAAAGTGACTTCTATCCAGCAATTTCATATTGGTATACCGGCAACCACCAACCGGGATGTGATCGATACAACGTACCAATTCTCCTGGCTGGCAGTATTTCCAACCAAAGAGGCACAGGATGCCTATCAAACAGATCCCATTCATTTGCATTTTGTAGCTACCTGCAAGCATTTGTGGAAGAAGGTAACGGTGTTTGATTCTGTGGGGGCTTAATAAAATTTAGCCGCAGATTCGCAGATTAAAATAATCTGCGAATCTGCGGCTAAAAAAATTAACGACTCGTTTCACATAAGAAGAATTGGTTCCAGTAAAACAAAATAATTTACAAACTACCCTTCTTCAATTCCTCCACAGCAAAATCCGCTGCCCTCGCAGTTAAAGCCATATAGGTAAGTGACGGATTCTGGCACGCCGAAGAAGTCATGCAAGCCCCATCGGTTACAAATACATTTTTAGCATCCCATACCTGGTTGTTTCCATTCAATACAGATGTCTTCGCATCTTTACCCATTCGTGCGGTACCCATTTCGTGAATTCCATGACCAATAGCATGGCCATTGTCCCAGGTATTGATCTTCTTCACACCCGATGCTTCAAACATGGCTTTCAGGTCTTCTACAATGGCTTTGCGCATTTTGAGTTCGTTCTCTTTCAGTTCGCAATCCATAGAAAGAACCGGAAGCCCCCATTTGTCTTTTTTATTTTTATCGAGTGTGATCTTGTTTTCGTGATACGGCAGGATCTCTCCAAAACCCGTGGCACCAATGCTCCAGCCACCCGGTTCGGTTAACGCTTCCTTGAAACCCGCACCAATACTCAGTTCCGCCACATCCCTGCTCCAACCCGATCTACTAGCGCCACCCTGGTAGCCATAGCCGCGAAGAAAATCACGTTTGTCATTTCCAAGATTGGCAAAACGCGGAATATAAAATCCGTTGGCCCTTCTTCCGTAATAGTATTTGTCTTCGTAACCTTCTACCTGTCCGGATGCACCAAGATTGTAATGATGATCCATTACATTATGTCCCAGTTCACCGCTGCTACTGCCCAATCCTTCGGGCCAGATATCGGTTGCGGTATTAAACAATACCCATGTTGAATTCAATGAAGAAGCATTGAGGAAAACGATCTTTGAATAATATTCATAGGTCTGGTTGGTTTCCGCATCCAATACTTCCACTCCTTTCGCTTTTTGGGTATCCTTATCGTAGATCAGCTTTGTTACAATTGAGAAAGGGCGCACCGTTAAGTTTCCCGTTTTCATCGCCGCAGGCAAAGTAGAAGATTGCGTACTGAAATAGCCGCCAAAAGGGCAACCCTCCCAGCAACGGTTACGGAACTGGCACTGGGTTCTTCCTTCAATGGGTGCCGTTAAATTGGCCACACGGCCTATGAATAAATGTCGTTCACCTTTGTATTGCGCTTTGATTCTTGCCGCAACATCTTTCTCTACGCAGTTCAGATCCATGGGTGGTAAAAAATGTCCGTCTGGCAAATGAGATAGCCCTTCCCTTGACCCGCTGATACCGGCAAATTTTTCTACATAGTCGTACCAGGGAGCCATGTCTTTGTAACGGATGGGCCAGTCAACAGCCACACCATCTTTTGCATTGCCTTCAAAATCCAGGTCGCTCCAGCGATAACTCTGCCGGCCCCATAAAATGGACCGCCCGCCCAACTGGTAACTGCGCCACCAGGTAAAGGGTTTTACTTCTGTGTACGGGCAATCTTCTTCATTAGCCCAGGATGCCATTACTGCTTCGCTGGCGGCCCAGCCGCGATGGATTACGGGGTATTTGTGTTTCTGTTCCACCGTGGTTCTTCCCCGATGTGCAAACTCCCAGGGGTCTTTGGGGGCCGTTGTATAATCTTTGATGTGTTCGTAATTACGGCCGCGTTCCAGCATCAATACTTTTAACCCTTTTTCAGTGAGTTCTTTAGCGGCCCAGCCACCACTGATACCGGAGCCTACCACAATAGCATCGAATGTATTTTGTGCTTTGGCTTTGTTGTTAAGATGGGTTGAATCGGCTGACATAGTTTTTTGTTTACGGATTAACAGATATTTCTGCGCTTATGGCTGGTTCTCATGTTCTCCCTTAAATCTAAAACATTATTCCAGTTTGCAGACTCATCCTGTCTGATTATTCTCAATTTCTGGTAGAGAAAATCAGTTTGCTATACCTGTCGCCGCCAGGGAGAGGGTTCCGGGTTCGCACGCCCGGAAATCCTGTGCGAAACGCTTTGGCATTGACCGATAGAACAAATCTACAGTCAAAGGTCTTTTTTTCGCTCAAAAATGTGACGGTCTTCGGGACTTGATGGGACGGGCTTCGGGAAATGGTGGGACGAAACGCATTTTCTCCTCGGATTCTCTCTCAAAGATGTGACGGGCTTCGGGAAATGGTGGGACGGACTTCGGGAAACGGTGGTACGAACGTCTTTTTTACCTCGGATTCTCCTCATTGCCTCCTCTTTGCCTCCTCGGATTCTCCTCATTGCCTCCTCTTTGCCTCCTCGGATCCTCCTCTGTTCGTCCTCGGAATCCGGGGAGCGCATCAGGTTAATAACAAGGTTTCAAAGACGTAGCAGGTAAGAAATTGGTTTGGGGCTGCTATTTGGATGAATGCGGCAAGTGGCATAGAATATATTCGATTTTTCTTTCTCTGCCAGGTAAAGAAGCAGCAATCCATGGCTTTCGAGAAAAATTTTTGTTGGTAGTTCCCAGCACTTACATTTGCAATCCGCTTGGGGGCTGGCTCAGTTGGCTAGAGCGTCCCGCCATCGGCGGGAAGGTAGTTCGGATAGAATATTTTTTTTGACATTACGGGGGGTTAGCTCAGTTGGCTAGAGCGCTTGCATGGCATGCAAGAGGTCGTCGGTTCGACCCCGATACTCTCCACTTATCAATCAAAGACTTACATATAATATGTAAGTCTTTTTTGTTTCAGGATAAACTTGGGTAAAACCATAGCCCTTATATGATGCGTTCGCGATAAAACAGGTTAGAGTAAGTTTAGTTTTTTAAAAAACAATTTGTGTATAATAAACTTTAGTAAACTCAAGTAAAATTTTTAATACTGGATAAGCTTTCGGCAGAGTTAGTCTGCCATATAATATTTCGTGGGAGGTTTAATCCATTACTTCAAAAACTGCAACCGCTTGCTGTTTATTTTTAAGGCTCACTTCTCCTATACTTCGGCACTGAAAGGAATCTTTTACCAATTGATAGGCATGCTCAGAAATTACAATCTGGCCAGGGCCTGCAATTCCCTGGAGGCGCGAAGCCGTATTAACAACATCGCCTACTACGGTATAATCCAAACGTCGAAGTTCGGCGGAGCCAATATTGCCCGATACTAGTTCGCCGCAATTGATACCGATAGATACTTTTGGAATGAAGCCTATTTCCTGATTTAAGGGAATTGCTGCCAGGCTGCTTCGTACCGATAGGGCTGCGTCGATCGCGCGATCAAGATGAAAGTTACCTCTGAAAACGGCCATTACCGCATCGCCAATAAATTTATCGATATGGCCTTTTTGTGCAATGATCTCTTTTACCATTATATCGAAATAGGAATTGAGCAACTGAACCACGAGGTTAGCCGGCCTGGATTCGCTTATCGCCGTAAAACCGCAGATATCGATAAACACGACAGTAGCTTCCATTGTTTCATTAAGCATGATGGAATCTTCAAACTCGCGGCTACCCATAAATTTGAGTACGTTCTCATCAACATACATCCTGAGGATATTATTTTCTTTGATGGCCAGTAGAGTTTCATTGAGCTGGTCAACGTGTTTAATCGTTTTTTCTATGGTTAATTCGAGATCCTCAAAATTTACCGGTTTGCAAACAAAATCAAAAGCACCACGATTCATGGCTGTGCGGATATTATCCATATCGCCGTAAGCAGACACCATAATGGTTTTAAGTAAAGGATTGGAATCGCTTAATCGTGTAAGCAAAGTAAGACCATCCATTTCGGGCATATTGATGTCGCTTAATACCATTGAAATATCAGGGTTCGCCTGTATTTTCAGGATTGCATCATTACCATTACTGGCAAATACGAATTCATATTTCTGATCGCGGATCTGTTTTCTGAACTTTTGTTTGATCAGCGTTTCCAGATCCACTTCATCATCGGCTACCAGTATTTTGACTGCACTCATAATTTTAATTTTTCTTTTAACAGGGTAAAGTCAACCGGTTTGGTTAAAAAATCGTCGGCACCCAATTTCATTGCCGTGTTATAATTTTCCTGGTCGCCATAGGCTGTAATCATCATTACCACCGGCGGAGGTTCGTGGTATTTTTGTTTGATCCGGTCCAGCAAATCAAGTCCGCTCATGCCGGGCATATTGATATCAGAAAGGATCAACACCGCTTCATGGTGATTGGCATTTAAATATTCGAGTGCCATTTCTCCTGAGATGGCAAAAGCAAAATCAACCAAACCATCGCGGATTTCTTTCCGGAAACGTTGTTGAAAAAGTGTTTGCATATCCTGTTCATCGTCTACTACCAGTATTTTCATAAGTTGTTTTTTGTATGGTTAAGTTTTATAAGGGTAATAAGATAGTAAATTCTGCATACTCACCTTCCTGTGTTGTTACAGAAAGTTCTCCTCCATGGCCTTTTGTAATAATATCATAACTCATCGATAACCCCAATCCTGTTCCTTCGCCTGTTGGCTTGGTGGTAAAGAAAGGCTGGAAGATCTTTTCTTTTACCTTCCCGGGAATGCCCATGCCATTATCTCTCACAGAAACCATTACCCTGTTGCCATTCTTTTTGGTGGTTACTGTAACAATAGGTTCATATCCTTCAATACCTTTTTTCTTTTTATCGGCTACAGCATAAAAAGCATTTGTGATCAGGTTAAGGATCACTCTTCCTATATCCTGTGAAATAATATTGACAGTGCCGATGCTTTCATCAAAATCTGTTTTCATGGTTGCATTGAAAGATTTGTCTTTGGCACGCAATCCATGATAGGCTAATCGTAAATATTCATCTGCCAATGCATTGATATCTGTTGGTTCTTTAACGCCATTGCTGCTTCGGCTGTGTTGAAGCATTCCCTTTACGATTGCGTCGGCACGTTTGCCGTGGTGGTTAATCTTGTCTTCATTATTACTTATATCTCTTGCGATGAGTTTTACGTCTTCATAATTGCCTTTATCGATTTCATCATTTAATTCAGTCAATAACTCTTTGTTTACTTCTGAAAAATTATTAACGAAATTTAACGGGTTCTGAATTTCGTGTGCAATACCTGCAGTCAGTTCTCCCAATGAAGCCATTTTCTCCGACTGAATCAATTGTGATTGGGTATTTTTTAGTTCTGTAAGTGTTTTTTCCAGAACTGTGTTGGCTTTTCTTTTTACACGGTAACGCTGGTTGATCAATACCAAAACTATAACTAACAACAATGCAATTCCCAACGAAAACATCCATAGTACACGTGAGAACCTGTTATCTGTCTGCAATTGGTCTATCGCTTTTCCATTCTCAGCAAGCTGTTCTTCCATCTCAAAACTCAATGTCCTGAAGCGCGATTGATCAGCCAGTATACTATCCTGCAAGCGGATATAAGATGCGAAAGCTGCTTTGGCTTTCTGTTGATCTCCGATCTTGTCATATGTTTCACCCAATAGTTTGTAATCCTGGAGCATATCTGTACGTACACCTTTCATGCGTTGCAGGTCATTCTGTAAAAGTATTGCGGCTTCCGCAAAACGGTTCCGGGCAATATTCAACTGGGCGAGGTAGTAATCGGGCCTGATATCACCTGACGGTGTAACAGCGGGCATTTTCCTGGCGTTCACCAGTTCCCAGCATTTTTTAATAACTGAGTCCGCTGCGGCAAGATTTCCTTCTTGCAGATAAAGTAAGGACCTTGTCTGCAGTATCGTAACAAAGCGTTGTACATCGCTGGCAATTCTGATTTTCTCCGCTTCGTTAAGATAAAACGCGGCACTATCGGTTTTGTTAAGCCCTAAAAATGAAAAAGCAACGTTTCTTAATTGGTAGGGGGCTACCGTTTTTTGAAAAGAGTTTGTTAGTGGCATCCTCAAAACAGCTTTCGAATAAATCAGTGCAGTTGTATAGTCCTCTTTCAGGTTATACAAGTCTCCTAATATGCCGGTACAATTGATCCATCCATTTATCCCGATGAGTCCACTTTGTAATCCGAAATATGGATCAGGCACCTGTTCAGCACTATCGACCAGTTTCAATGCCTTTTTTGCATGGTAAATAGCAACATCAGTCAACCCAACAGTCCTGTAAAAACCGCTGAGCACATAATTGGCATTTACTTCACCTGCTTTGTCGCCTGATAACCTGCTTTTGGTTAGGAGTTGATTATAAAATAAAAATCCTTCGCCGATCTTATCAGAGTTACGATATGGTGAACGCAATAACGAGATAAAGGATTGCAGCAATAATTTGCTGTGTGGCCCCCGGTTATTTTCAAAATAAGAAATGTTCTGTTTCGCATAATCTATCGCCTTGTAAAACTCTTTACGTGAAAGACTTGTAAGAATATAGTAATGGATAAAGAGTTCCTTGTCGCGGTCAGATCCTTTTGCAAAGCCCTTTGCCACCGTATGCAATGCGTCAATATCAACATCCGTGATATCTGCCTTATACATTCTTAAAACCTCATTTACAAATTGCGCAGAATCGAAACGTGCAGGAGACTGGAGCGACTGTAATGCTTTGATGACAGAAGCAACGGTATCATGCTGCGCCTCCGAATGAGCAGCTGCCCCAAAAAAGAACAATAGAATTAATAAACAAGATCTTGCCACTTTTTGCATAAACTTTATTTATACAGGAATTGAAATAATGAATACGGAACCTTCTCCTTCTTTCGTCTCTACCTCCAAATTGCCTCCATGCGCTTTCACAATATCGTAACTTAAACTCAAACCTAAGCCTGTTCCCTGGCCGGTGGGTTTGGTGGTGAAGAAGGGTTGGAAGATTTTATCGAGTACTTTTTGAGGGATGCCATTACCATTGTCCTTAACTGAAATGATTATCGAATTAGCGGATTGACGGATTGACGGATTATTAGAAGACCCCAGGTGCGTACTAACGGTTACTGTTGGCTCATAGTCTCCGCTTATTTGTTTTTTCTTTTCATCAACTACATAAAATGCATTTGTAATCAAATTCAGTATTACCCTTCCTATATCCTGTGGAATCACATTGATCATCCCAACCGAATCATCATAATCCGTGATCATGGTTGCATTGAATGATTTGTCTTTTGCTCTTAATCCATGATAAGCCAATCGCAAATACTCATCTGCCAATGCATTGATATCTGTGGGCTCTTTTACACCATTGCTGCTACGGCTGTGTTGCAGCATCCCTTTTACAATGGCATCGGCACGTTTGCCGTGGTGATTTATTTTTTGTTCGTTTTCTTTGATATCATTCGAGATCGCTATGGCGTCTTCGGCATTGCCGGCTTTTAACTCTTCCTGTAATTCATCGATCAATTCGGTATTTACTTCTGAAAAATTATTCACGAAGTTTAATGGGTTTTGAATTTCATGCGCGATCCCTGCGGTAAGCTCACCCAGCGAAGCCATTTTTTCCGATTGGATCAATTGTGATTGGGTGGTTTTCAATGTGTGAATCGTATCCTGCAATTGGGCCGTCCGATCCTGCACTTTTTCTTCCAACAGTTTGTTTTCACGTTTTAATTTTTTTGACCGGTAGTTAATATAACTCCAGACAGTAAATCCAAAAAGCAAGACATATAAACTATAGGCCCACCATGCTTTCCACCATGGCGGAAGAATATCAATATCTATTGAAACAGGGGCACTCCAAACTCCGTCGCTGTTAGCAGCCCGTACCTGGAAATGATAACTACCCCTGGAAAGATTGGTGTAAACGGCCGATCTTTGTGTACCTGCTTTTATCCATTCTTTATCATATCCTTCTAGTTTGTATTCATAGCGTATGAGTGCAGGATTCGTATAGTTCAAACCCACAAATTGAAACTGCAAACGGTTCTCGTTATAATGAAAGATAAGTTTGCTTTTTTTCGCCGCGACTATCGTTGAATCCATTTTATCACGACTGAAAGTAACAGATTCTATCAATAGTTTTGGCGGTTTTAAATCCGTGATAAGTTCATCCGGATTGAAACGAATAAAACCACCATTACAGCCGATAGCCCAGTCGCCAAGAAAATCAAAAATCCCGTAACTGGTCACAGAGTTATCAGGCAGCCCATTTGAACTGTTGAGATACGATAAAGAAAAATCATTGCCATCCAATATGGTGAATCCCCTGTTTGAAGCCACCCAAATCCGACCCTTTTTATCTTCTTTAATTCCGCTTACGCCATTAAACAACAGTCCATCTTTTTCGGTAAAACGCCGGATGATTTGTCCGCTTTCCCGGTCAAATAGAAAAAGCCCTGTCAGATAAGTCCCCACCCAGAATCGCCCTTTTGAATCTTCAAGCATACTTACTACACATACAAGTGGTTGTGTGGGTTTATAATAAGACTGGAACTTACGCTTAACCGGGTCAAACAGGTTTATGGCGCCATTATTCGTTCCGATCCATATTCTCCCTTTTTTATCTTCGAGAATAGTCATTACCTGATCGTCGTCCAAAACACCACTTGCCAAATCAGCTTTACTATCATTGCTGTATGGATAACGGGTAAACTTGCCCGTTGTTCTGTTCAGTGTATTCAATCCACTCCCATAGGTTCCGATCCATAAATTCCCTTTTGTATCCTCGTAAACACATCGAACATTATTATTGCTCAACGAATTGGAATCGGAGGGATTATTTTGGTACAGCTTTGCATTATTTGATACAGGATCGTAAGACAACAGACCACCGGTACCGGCTATCCACAATATACCCGAATGGTCTTTAATGATATTATTGGGGGAAATTTTCTTTTCTTTTACAAATGGGATGTCTACAGGCACATAGCGATTTTGTTTTTTGTTATACTTAACAATCCCGTTACCCAGTAACAGCGCATTTTCCTGATCAACGTTAACCATCGCGTGCATATCTGTTATGGTATAATCAGCCCTTATTTTATTTTCCCTTACGATTTCAAATTGCGATGCTTTTTCATCAAGTTTACGGATACCATCAAACGCTGTTACCAGCCATAACACGGTATCCCTATCAACAAAACTTGTTGATGAGATGAAATTAGTGGGCAGTCCATCCGGATTATACATAATATCAACCGTAAACCTCTTCAGATCGCTTTGCGGAGAGGATAAATAGAGCAACCCTTTTGTCGCTGTCCGTATCCACAATTCACCGTGTTTCGCTTCCCATATCTGGATACAGGTGCTGGCCAGTGTATCTTCGGGGAAAGCATTTTCAGGGATATACGGTTTAAAAGTTTTATGCACGCGGTCAAAAAGCGCAATACCTTTTTTTGTTGAAACCCAGAGGTCTTTCGCGGTTGATTCGTATACATAGTTTATCTTATCACACCCTGTAATATTTGTTGTTTTTGAATCCGGCCTGAAGATCTCAGTGTTTTTATTTTTTATATCATATTTTGCAAGCACCCTCGCCTGTCCTTCACTCAGGATCATCCATATAACTCCAGGTTCGGAAGGTATTTGATAAATAGAATGAATATTGGCGGTAAGTAACGTTTTAAAACTGGCCGTTGCATAATCAAACTGATGCAGACCGTGGTTACCCGAAATCCACACACTGCTGTCAACAGCAAGCATAATGCCCGTGATCAATCCTGATGGCAACAGTTTACCACCGATTCCTGAAGAATCGTAAACAGTGAATTGGCCGGTAGCAGGATCCAACCGCTCTGCCTGCCATTTGTTTGCATTATAGAGTGAAAAGCTGTTCCAGATTTTTCCTTCCCTGTCAATTTTTAATCGTGTTCTTGTTCCATAGTTAGCGGACTCCGTCTCGCGCCTGTAATTCACGAATTTTTCCGTTGAGCGCTCAAATTTAAAAATACATTCATCGAAACTCGATATCCAGATATTCCTGTCTTTATCTTCCACTATAGAACGGATGTTTTGATTCCAGGGACTATTACCATTGGCAGTTTTAATAGGGTATGCTTTCACCTGGTATCCATCGTACCGAACCAACCTATCCTGCGTACCAAACCAATGATATCCATAGGAGTCTTCCAAATGACAGTTAGCCCTGTTCTCAGGCATCCCATCTTCAATTGCCAGTTTTTTAAATCGCAATTGCCGGTACTGGGCATGAGATGACAATGACACACATAAGAATAAAATGATCGGAATTTTTCTCATGTTATTTATTGATTGGGTAAGATGATGGCGAATTCACTTCCTTTTTGTTCCTCCGTTTTCACTTTCAATTCTCCACCATGCGCTTTCACTATATCATAACTCAAACTCAAACCCAATCCTGTTCCCTGGCCTGTGGGTTTGGTGGTGAAGAAGGGTTGGAAGATTTTGTCGAGATTCTTTTGAGGGATACCTGTCCCATTATCTTTTACACTAATGAAAATTTTACTGCCCACTTTTTTAGTACTTACCCATATAGTTGGATCAAACTTATCCGCCGACGCTAAAGCTTTGGTGGATGAGTCCGCCGACGCTGAAGCTTTGGCGGACGATGCATAAAAGGCATTAGTGATGAGATTAAGCATCACCCTCCCTATATCCTGTGGAATCACATTGATCATCCCAACCGAATCATCATAATCCGTGATCATGGTTGCATTGAATGATTTGTCTTTTGCTCTTAATCCATGATAAGCCAATCGCAAATACTCATCTGCCAATGCATTGATATCTGTGGGCTCTTTTACACCATTGCTGCTACGGCTGTGTTGCAGCATCCCTTTTACAATGGCATCGGCACGTTTGCCGTGGTGATTTATTTTTTGTTCGTTTTCTTTGATATCATTCGAGATCGCTATGGCGTCTTCGGCATTGCCGGCTTTTAACTCTTCCTGTAATTCATCGATCAATTCGGTATTTACTTCTGAAAAATTATTCACGAAGTTTAATGGGTTTTGAATTTCATGCGCAATACCCGCAGTGAGTTCGCCCAGTGAAGCCATTTTTTCTGATTGAATCAACTGGGCTTGTGTAGATCGCAGATCAGACAATGTTTTTTCTAAAACACTATTGGCTTTTTGTTTTGACCGGTAACGGTAATAGATCACACCAGATAATACCAGAATCAATGCGATGATACCAAAAGAGAAATTCCTTGTAATTGATGCTATCTCATTTTCACTTTTCAATTGGTTGATGGATAATTCCTTTTCATTCATTTGTTGTTCTGATTCAAAGTTGATTGCGCTGAGTTTGCTTTGATCATCCAACAAGCTGTCTTGTAAATTAATAAATGCTTTATAGCTCTCATTTGATTTTACCTTATCGCCAGTTTTGTCATATATTTCAGCGAGTAATTTATAATCCAGAAGTTTTTCGCTCCGCAGATTTTTTACCCATTCAATATCACTGAGGAGAAAGCTTGCTGCTTCCGCATATTTTTTTTGTTCAATTCTAATAAGGGCACGGTAATAATCCGGGTTATTAATACCTGCATTGGAATAAGCATTAAGATGGTTTTGCCTGATGATTTCCCAGCTTTTTATTAATAGAGAGTCAGCTTTTTTAAATTGCTGTTTCTTCATTTCTAGTAAAGACCAGGATTGATAAAAAGCTGGGGCGAAACGACGGTTGGATACCTTACCTGAATCGCAGCCCAGTTGCACCCAATAAGTTGCGCTATCCAAATGATTGGCTATAATATACAATTTTGCCAATTGTTGTACCATATAGGAAAGGTCTACTCTTACAATATCAGTTTTATTCAATTCAATTGCCAAACGGGTATACTTAACTGCGTTTACCAAATCTTTTTTAGTTGAGTATATTTCTCCTAGACTTACCAGGCTAATTATCGATCTGTATCTGCCACCATATTGCTTCCAGCCAAAATAGTTATTGTGAGCAATTTGAGAGGAATCCAAATAGAGCAGCGATTTTTTTGTATAATAAATAGCCCTATCCAATAAACCTGTTGCCCTGTAAAAATTACCAAGTAACGTGTAACAGATTGCCACACCCATCGAATCGTTGGCTTCCTTACATTTGATGAGCCAGTCATTATAATAAACCAATCCTTCTGCGAGACGGGTGGAGTTTCTATAGGAAATTCTTAACTCATTTAGAAAAAGATTCCTGATAAACATTTTTTCTGGTGTTTTACTGCTTTGAATTTTTGACAGGATTGATTTTCCGAAATCGATAGCTTTATCCTTGTCTGCATTCCTAATGTTTCCCAATAGCTGATAGCAGATCATAAAACGCATATCCTCATCGCTACCCGTTCTAAATCGATTGGCTTCACTAACTATTTTTTCTACATCCCCGTCCGACAATCTTGCTCGGACTATCATAGGAGTTGTTTTATTTAGAAGAATTGTATCAACCCGGCCCTCTTTTTTGCCTGCCTGTAATTGGGAAAGTATCGAGTCAACTTTTGAAGGTTGCGCATAGGCCGGAATGCAATACAAAGCAGTAGCAAAATAAAATAACCATACAATTTTTCTGTACATACTATATTTTTTAAGCAGGCATTTGAATAATAAATATTGAGCCTTCACCTTCTTTTGTTTCTACCTTCAGTTCTCCCCCATGTGCTTTCACAATATCATAGCTCAAGCTCAAACCCAATCCTGTTCCCTGGCCTGTGGGTTTGGTGGTGAAGAAGGGTTGGAAGATTTTGTCTAATACTTTTTGAGGAATACCGTTACCATTATCCTTTACCGAAATGATTATCGAATTAGCGGATTGGCGGATTGACGGATTATCAGAACTAACCAATTGCGTACTAACTGTTACGGTTGGCACATAGTCTCCGCTTATTTGTTTTTTCTTTTCATCAACTACATAAAATGCATTTGTAATCAAATTCAGTATTACCCTTCCTATATCCTGTGGAATCACATTGATCATCCCAACCGAATCATCATAATCCGTGATCATGGTTGCATTGAATGATTTGTCTTTTGCTCTTAATCCATGATAAGCCAATCGCAAATACTCATCTGCCAATGCATTGATATCTGTGGGCTCTTTTACACCATTGCTGCTACGGCTGTGTTGCAACATTCCTTTTACAATGGCATCCGCGCGTTTGCCGTGGTGGCTTATTTTTTCTTCGTTTTCAGTAACGTCTTTTGCAATTGCTTTTACTTCTTCATAATTGCCCTTATCAATTTCTTCATTCAATTCTGCCAATAATTCTTTGTTTATTTCTGAAAAATTATTCACAAAGTTTAATGGGTTTTGAATTTCATGGGCAATACCTGCTGTAAGTTCTCCCAATGAAGCCATTTTCTCCGATTGAACTAATTGATTTTGCGTTGCTTTCAACTTATCCACCGTTTGCTCCAGTTGATCTTTTTGTAACTGCACTATTTTTTTTGCCTCTTGCTCCTTTTTTTTACTACGCCAGAAAATAAAAGCGAGTCCCAATAAAAGGATGGCTACAGCACTAATTGAATATATTATTAAACGGCTTTGATAAATCGCTTTCTGGGCTTCCAATTCTTTTAGACGTTGCATATCTGCATAAGCCAATCCCTGGGCCTGCTCCATTGCTTTATTTCCATATAAGCTATCTTTCAAATTATAATAACTGGTCATATACAAAAGCGTGCTGTCTGGCATGTGCAAAGCTTCATAATAGGAAGTCAACAGAGACAAGGCACTCAATTGAGTTTTCTTATCTGCTGTTCGTGCATAAGTATAATACTGATTGGCAAAGTAGTAGGCAGAGTCCCTCATTTCCTTTTTAAGATAGTACTCCGCAATGGCAGAAACGATTCTATTTTTTAATCCTGCATTTCTAATAACTGCAGGCATCATGGCAGCTTGCCTGTAATAGTATAAACTATTTGTATTATTAGCCAATTCACCTAATCGAAGAAGGTTATTTGGCATTGATGGTTCAAGATTTTTTTCGACAGCCAAACGGTAACTTTCTAAATAATAGGTTAATGCGGAATCTCTTTTATTCTCCTCAAAAAACATTCTGGCTAAATTGCTTAATTCAAAACATACGAATAAATGATCTTCCCCTTTACGGGAATATTCCAACGCTTTTGAATAATACTCTCTAGACAGTTGTTTGTTATTGGGATAACATTGACCCAGGTTATCATAAGCAATTCCAATGGCTTGGGCATTTCCGGTAGCTTCTGCTTTTTCTAAAGACTGGTAAATCATTTTAAGCCCTTCAACCGTATTACCATTATAGGAAATGATAAAACCCAACTCTGCCTGTACAGCGGCTTCGAGTATTTTATCGCCTCTTTTTTGTGCTCCGTTAAGAATCAATTGATGGAAATAAAGAGAATGTTCCGGCGTTAGCTCATCAGAATAGTTTGTTATATCATAAAACATAGCGATTCTGTCTGCCGGCAAAGTTGCCTTCCACAATAATTGAAGTACACTATCCCTGTTAAGTATCAACGGATGACTGGTTTTTCTGGAAAGTGCAACAGATGTTAAGCTATCTACATACTTTTTAGGGAAAGTTTGCGCTATACAGGTAATTGCTAATAGCAGAAAACAAGAAGTTAAAAAATGTTTCATGATATTTTAAGCAGTTTGTAATTGAATAATAAAGATTGTTCCTTCTCCTTCCTTTGTTTCTACTTTCAATTCTCCGCCATGCGCTTTCACAATGTCATAGCTCAAACTCAATCCCAACCCTGTGCCCTGCCCTGTGGGTTTGGTGGTAAAGAAGGGTTGGAAGATTTTATCTAATATTTTTTGAGGAATACCACCTCCATTGTCAGATACCTTTATTATAATACTCCGACCCCCTGAAGGGGGCTGGCTCGAAGCTGTTGTGATGGTAACAGTAGGTTCATAACCGGCAATGTTTTGTTTGCTCTTTTCATTCACCACATAAAATGCATTCGTAATTAAATTAAGTATCACTCTTCCCATATCCTGCGGAATGATATTGATGTTGCCAATGCTTTCATCAAAATCAGTTTTCATTGTTGCATTGAATAATTTGTCTTTTGCACGAAGGCCATGATAGGCTAATCGCAAATATTCATCAGCCAATGCATTGATATCTGTCGGTTCTTTTACACCGTTGCTGCTGCGACTGTGCTGCAGCATGCCTTTTACGATTGCATCGGCGCGTTTGCCGTGATGGTTGATCTTTTCTAAATTCTGCTTAATATCATCTGCAATCTCTGTTGCCTGTTGCAGGTTACCGGTTACAAGTTCCGCTTTCATTTCTTCAATCAGCTCGTTATTTAATTCGCTGAAATTATTTACAAAGTTGAGCGGGTTCTGTATTTCGTGCGCAATGCCTGCGGTAAGTTCTCCCAGGCTGGCCATTTTTTCTGATTGAATCAGTTGCGACTGCGTAGTCTGCAGCTCAGTAATTGAAACTTCTAATTTTGATTTCTGCAAATCAATTTCCTGTTTTTGTTTTTTAAGTAGATCGAATGATTTTTGTTTCTTTATATTATTACGAAAAACAATGATGCCAATGACCAATGCTACAATTACAATTGTGATCATTCCGTATAACCTCAGTTTGCCAGCATACTGATCAGCAGCGATTCTTTTGGCTTCGGCAATATCTGCTTCTCTTTGTTGCTCAGCAAAAAAAAAATTTTGAAATTGCCTGCTGCTTTCATCATTATACAATTTTTTGTATGCTTCAAAATTAATTTGCTGGTAAAACAAAGCACTGTCTGCATTGTGTTTGTTTTGATAATATTCAGTAATCAGGTTGCTGGCCTCTGATACGCTACCCGAAAAATCATTGGCCTGTGCGGTACGCAATCCCAATTTTGCATAAAGGAGCACAGAATCGGGTATTCCAGCTTTTTTAAAATAAGTTGCCAACCCAATGGTTGATTCACAATAGTTATTGTAATCGCTTGCAATTTTTGTGAAATAAACATAGCTTCTTCTCAGGTAATCCAATGCTTTATTATCATCACCTAATTTAGTATATACTCTTCCTAGTGTATTTAATACGCCGCCATAGATATTTTCACCATACAGATCCTTTGCCAGATTATAAGATTTATCTGCAAAGTAACGCGCAGAATCTTTTTGCTCGAGTTCAACAAATGCTACAGCCATATCTATATGGGAAAACAAAAAATAAAATTGAGATTTCGAACCGTATGTAATGGCTTCCCTACAATATGCTATTGATTTTTTATAATCTTTTACTGCTTGAAACAAATTACCGATTTTATCAAGTATCTCCTCAATATTAGCACTATCTTTTCTTTCTTTAGAGGCATGCAATGCACTAAAATAAACTTGCAGTGCTTTAGGATAATTTACAATATCCATACAGGCTGTTGCAAAAGATGACATTAGTGAAAGAGAATCCTCGTGCAATTGTCTTAAAAGAAACAGACACCTTTCATAATAAGGATCTAAAGAATCTTTTATAAAGAACGCAGTACCTCTTGTACTGATACACCCTCTTAATAAGGTTACTTCCTGTCTTGCCAGGTTATTTTCTCTTGCTATTTTAAGTGCCTGCAGCCTCAGATAGTTTGAGCTATCACTTTTATGATTATTGGAATAAACAACTGCCATAGCTTGTAGCACATCAACTTCACTTTTGGGAAGACTTGATTGACGGCTAAGTGACAATGCCTCTGCAAAAAATAATCTTGCAGAATCTGATTTTAAGATCACATAATAATTTGCTTTTCTTAGCAAGGTCCTTATTTGTTTTTCAACCAGTTGGTATTGTATTGACATGCTTAAAGATTGTGCTATTAAAAGCTTTATAGAATCGGGCTTTACAGAACTTACCATACTGAGGTCTGTCAATAAATCAATTTCTTTTTCTTTCAAACTAAATTTCCTTGCCAGAGCAATTGCCTGTAATAGCAATGCTCTTCCTTTAGCAAAGTCATGTTTAGCATAACCAGGTGCAGAATAATAACCCCCCAAATTTCTAATTGTTTCTATCTCCTGATTTACCAACATTTTTTGCCTGGCAAATGCTAACGCATTGTTTAATGTAACAATAGCTATATCCACATTTCGTAAATCACTGCCTTGATGCCTGGCTAACGCAATAAAAGAAGATGCCTTAATTGAATCATTATTGGTTTTTGCTATTACCGTTCTAATACTGTCTGATAAAAAGTCTTGTGCATTTACATGTATAGTAAATAGTAAAAGAATGATGCAGATACGGAATGTTTCTCTCATGTGTTCAGATTATTTTGCTGGTATTTGAATGACAAATATTGACCCTTTCTCTTGCTTTGTTTCGACTGTCAATTCTCCACCATGCGCTTTCACTATATCATAACTCAAACTCAATCCCAATCCTGTTCCCTGCCCTGTGGGTTTGGTGGTAAAGAAGGGCTGGAAGATCTTGTCCAATATAGGCGTTGGGATACCGCTACCATTGTCTTTCACACTTATGAAAACCTTATCACCCATTTTTTTGGTGCTCACCCATACCGTAGGCTCATAACTAACTCCCCCTTTAGGGGGTTGGGGGGCATTCACCGCATAAAACGCATTCGTAATTAAGTTTAGAATTACCCTTCCCATATCCTGAGGGATTATATTGACCATACCGATCGATGCATCAAAATCCGTAACCATGGCGGCATTGAATGATTTGTCTTTTGCACGTAATCCATGATAGGCTAACCTCAAATATTCATCGGCCAGTTTATTAATATCGGTTGGTTCTTTTTTGCCACTGCCACTGCTTGAATGTTGGAGCATCCCTTTTACAATGGCATCGGCCCGTTTGCCGTGGTGATTTATTTTTTGTTCGTTGTCTTTGATATCATTTGAAATGGCAAGCGCTTCTTCTGTATTGCCGGTTTTTAATTCATGTTGTAATTCATCAACCAGTTCTGCGTTCAGTTCTGAAAAATTATTGACGAAGTTTAAAGGGTTTTGAATTTCATGCGCAATACCCGCAGTGAGTTCTCCCAGCGAAGCCATTTTTTCTGACTGGATCAATTGCGATTGCGTACTCTTAAGTTCTGTCAATGTTTTTTCCAAAGCGCTATTGGCTTTTCGCTTTATCCTGTATCGTTGATAGATCAGCGATGCAAGGATGATGACCAGTAACACAATTCCCAAAGAGAACCACCACAGGATCCTGTTTATTTTATTATCAGTCTGAAGCTGGCTGATCGATTTTTCTTTTGCTACCATTTGCTCTTCCGCTTCAAAATTGAGCATGCGGTACCTGGATTGATCTGCCAATAAACTATCCTGTAGACTAACGTACCTGGCGTAAGATTCTTTGGCTTTTTGTTGATCTCCTATCTTATCATATGTTTCTGCGAGCAGTTTATAATCGCGCAGCATATTATCACGTAACCCATTAACCCTTTCCAGGTCGAGTTTTAAAAATGAAATGGCATCTTTGAACTGGCCCTGCGCAATTTTCACCAATGACAGGTAATAATCCGGTGCCACTACACCGGATGGCGTAATAGTGATCAGTTTTTTTTCACGGATCAGTTTCAGGCAATCCATTAAAATAGGTTCAGCCATTTCAGGCTTCCCTTTTTTTAAGTAGAACAACGACCATACCTGCATAAAAATACCATGGCGGGGAATATCATCGTCCGTCAGTACATTTCTTTTGATAGCCATGTTAAGGTAATATTCTGCGCTGTCGGGTTTATTTAGTTCCGCATAAGCGCTGGTCAATCTCATTAATTGGTTTATTGCCAATGGTGCCGCAGACTTGTACCGAAGTGTGGCAGCCAGGGCCTGACTGCTGTACAAAATAGCGTTTTCAAAATCTCCTTTCAGCAGATAGCAATCGCTAAGGAGACCGGTAAAAGCCGTCCAGGTATACATACCCCAGGATCCGGAACTAAGTGTTAAAAAAGAGGGTTTGGGTTTTTCAGTGGTGTCGGTCAATGCCAACGCCTTCTTCATGTGATAAATGGCTACATCGTATAGTCCGATGGTCCTGTAAAATCCCACAAGCACGAAATGGCAGGTAATAGCGGTTTGTTTGTCACCAATAACAATGCTTTTGGCGAGCAGGTCGTTGTAAAACAAAAAACCTTCCCGCAGCCTGTTTGAACTGCGGTAAGGGGTTCTCAGATCCTTGAGAATAGTAGTTCTCAAAATTTCTCTATTTGGCCCTTTGTTATTCTCACAAGCTAACAGGAGCTGCTTTCCATAATCGATCGCCCTGGAAAAATCAGACCTGGAAATGCTTTCCATGATTGCACCGCGGATGTATAGGTCCATGTCAAGATCAGCACCTTTATCAAACCCGCTAGCCAGTTCGTGCAATGCTGTGATATCTTTCTCAATCAAACGAACTGTGGTTATGGCATCCACTGATTTTACGAATGAAGCTGTATCAAATGGTGTTGCTGTTTGAATAGAACGGATCCTGCCGATGATAGCAGCAACCGAATCAGTTTGGGCAAACAAATGCCCCGTCATCACAAAAAATAATATCCCTGTTAGTAAAAATTGTATCCCTTTCTTTTTGATCATGCGTTTTATTTATGACGGAAGTATAATACTGAATTTAGTCCCCTCAGTTTCCCTGGTCTCTACTTTCAACTCGCCGCCATGGGCTTTCACAATATCGTAACTCAAGCTTAATCCCAATCCTGTTCCCTGGCCAGTGGGTTTGGTGGTGAAGAAAGGTTGAAAGATCTTGTCGAGATTCTTTTGAGGGATACCTGTCCCATTATCTTTTACATTAATGAAAATTTTACTGCCCCCTTTTTTAGTACTTACCCATATAGTTGGATCAAACTTATCCGCCGACGCTGAAGCTTTGGCGGACGATGCATAAAAGGCATTAGTGATGAGATTAAGCATCACCCTCCCTATATCCTGTGGAATCACATTGATCATCCCAACCGAATCATCATAATCCGTGATCATGGTTGCATTGAATGATTTGTCTTTTGCACGTAAACCATGATACGCCAGTCGCAAATATTCATCGGCGAGTTTATTTATATCCGTAGGTTCTTTTTGTCCACTACTGCTGCTGCTGTGTTGCAGCATGCCTTTTACAATGGCGTCGGCACGTTTGCCATGGTGGTTTATTTTCTCTTCATTGTTAATCACGTCATCCGCAATGGAACTCACATCTTCATAATTTCCCTTTTTTATTTCATCTTTTAATTCTATAAGTAACTCCTTATTTACCTCTGAAAAATTATTGACAAAATTTAACGGGTTCTGAATTTCGTGGGCAATGCCAGCTGTGAGTTCTCCAAGGCTGGCCATTTTTTCTGATTGGATCAGTTGTGACTGGGTAGATTTTAGATTAGTAAGGGTAGTTCTTATTTCTAATGTTTGTTTATTTACTTCCTCTTGTAATACTTTCTGCTGCTGTAAGGCATGCTCCTTTTTTTCATCAGATAATTGCACTACGCGCTTTGCATTTTGCTCTACTTCAGTTATTATTTCTTTAAAGCGCATGGAAACATACACCAACAACGATAGTGGAAAAGATAATGAGGTGCATCCCATCAATATATAAAATATTAATGGATCTAATGATATACTTAATATGATTGTAATAACGCTGTAAACAAAGTATAACAAAAGAAGAAAACCCAGACCAATTACAACAGCCCATTGAGCTCCTTTTAATGTCTTCCAGGAGGAAATAATATAGTAGATACATATTATTAATATGAACACGTTAGAAATGATGTTGATTGGGATAGCAGCCTTAGTGGGTAATATAAAAACTATCGCATTAATAAATGAAATAATGATTATGAAAAATGTAAGTGTTTTTGTAATCTTTCTTTTAAAAATGTTTACCAATATCAATATGATGAAAACAAGCAAAAGCGCAAAACTAAACGGATTTAAGACAGCCAATGCTTCTAGTGTAGCGTAAGAAATGGTCTTGCTATTTAGTTGTATGAAGGAACTAATTAGCGTTAATGTAAAAAAAATAGTCCCAAAAGCAATCAGCTTTAGATTTTTTTCGGATGAGTTTTGAATAAATAAAACCCAGAAAAATAAGCTCAGTATAGCGCAAACCGAAGAAATTAAGGTATCATAAATAGTAGCTCCTTTGAGGTAATCTAAGTAAGCGATATCATAATTAGGATCTGTAATTTTAAGCAAATAGGTGTTTGAACCCTGTATTTCTGATTTTAGTAAAAATGGTGAAATAAATGACGTATGATCTACCACATGTATTGCAAACGTATACAGTTCATTAGTTTTTAAGTTAGCCGGAAAGGAGAGTAAGCCATTAGGATTAGCTGCTTTATAAGGTTTCCCATCACGTCCCGTATTACCAATAGAGGTAACCAGCTTACCATTTATATATAAGTCACTTGCTGCCCAGGAAGCTAATTTTATACCAAACAGTTTATTGCCTAAAGTGCTATCCAGTTTTACTTTTATTCTGAACCAACCCTCTACTCTGCCATTTTTGTCAGCATACTTAACGGAAAGGTCTGTGGGTTTTAATTCTTTCCAATTCTTTGTATCTATATCATTTTTAGCCCAGGTGGAATCATTTCCAATATGGAAAATCCAGCCATTGGCAGTTTCAAGCGCATAGGAATCAAATTTTTTAAAGTTTTCAGGTGTGATATTTACCAAAGTATCTTGCGCCGCTGCAGTAAATGGTAAAATCGAAAGGAGTACTATTTTTAATATATATTTCATGAAAAGAGTATGGTTAATTTGATAATTGAATAATAAATTCAGTTCCTTCACCTTCCTTCGTTTCCACTTTTAATTCCCCTCCGTGCGCTTTTACAATATCATAACTCAAACTCAACCCCAATCCTGTTCCCTGACCTGTGGGTTTGGTGGTAAAGAAGGGTTGGAAGATCTTGTCTAATACTTTTGCAGGAATTCCATTGCCATTGTCTTTTACACTGATCTCTACTTTTCCATTATTTTTCTTTGTACTTACTGAAACAGTAGATTCATAGTCGCCACCCGTTTGTTTTTTCTTTTCATCTACAACATAAAAGGCGTTTGTAATTAAATTCAGGATCACTCTGCCAATATCCTGCGGTATCATATCAATCATACCTATCGAATCATCAAAATCCGTGATCAGTGTTGCATTAAATGATTTGTCTTTTGCTCTCAATCCATGATAAGCCAATCGCAAATATTCATCGGCCAGCGCATTGATATCCGTTGGTTCTTTCACGCCACTACTGCTTCGGCTATGTTGCAACATTCCTTTTACAATATCACCAGCACGTTTGCCGTGGTGGTTAATTTTTTCGAGATTATCTTTCAGATCCTTTGCTATTTGCTGTGCATCTTCCAGATTTCCTTTTTTGATCTCTTCATTCATCTCATCTACCAATTCTGTGCTTACTTCACTGAAATTGTTTACAAAATTCAATGGATTCTGAATTTCATGAGCGATACCGGCGGTGAGTTCGCCAAGACTGGCCATTTTTTCAGACTGTATCAGTTGTTTCTGTGTGATCTGTAACTCGTTTAACGCATCTTCTGTGCGTTTCTTTTCTTCTTTTAATTGTATGAGATCCAGTTCTGCCTGTTCGGCATGCGCTTCTGCAATTTTCAGATCATTAAATCTTGTGAAGGTGAGGTTGAATACGGCAGCAAAACGTTCCAGCAACTGGATGGTTTCGTCGCCTTGTCCATCAGGTGAGGCCATCCCAATAAACCCTTTGCTGAAATAAGCCACACTTTGTACCCTTCGTGTTTGGGTAAGTCCTCCCTTAAAAGGAATATGCATTACATGATTGAGGTAATGGAAATAATCTTCGAGTTCCTTTCCCTCCATATTCACTATTACCGATACCTGTTTGGTTTCCCAGCCATCATATAGTTTCTTTACAGAAGTATTTTCATTTTTATTAAACATGAACTTCTTGCCTATCTGTGTACCATCTTCATCGGTGGCCCACATTTCCATATCGCCCGTTTTTCCTTTTATGATGCCGATGTACAAACGGTTGGGTTCGATGCCCAATGCAATCAATTGCCTGAATACTTCAGCGGCTGTTTCTGCCAGTTCATCACTTTTTTGCATGGCGAGCGTTCGGCTTCTCACTCTTTCCAATGCAGCCTCGATCTGAGATTCTCTTGTCTGTGCTTCTGCCTTTTTCAGGTCCAGGTAGCGGCGGAAGGTTATGGAAAATACAGCAGTAAACCGTTTGAGTACTTTTCTTTTTTCATCATCATGCAGTTGTAGAGAAAAAGTAAATACAGCGCCTTGTTCAAAAAAACTTGCATAAAAAAAATGATCAGGAAATTCCTGGTTTTGTATATACGATGAATCATAATTAGGTGAGCTGGCTAATATTTTATAATAAGATTTTAAATCATCACCCTTCAAAGCATAGGTATAACTTTCTTCTTTATTTTTCCATGCATCAAACAATCCAACCCATAAGGGATGATCATTAAAGTTAATACTGCCCATCCCTTTCATCTCTTTTCCCTCACTGGCTGCAGTAGCCGCCCATACATCGGCCGTCATATCCAGGTGCATGATGGTGATGCCGCATCGCATAGCTTCCACACCCAATAAAGAAATTTCGTTAAACACAACTGCTGTAGCCGCGCCAACATCCTCGCTGGATTGCATGGCCATGGCACTGTAGCGAACTCTTTCTAATCCTGCTTCTATCTGTGCTTCTTTTGCCTGTGCTTCGGCTTTTTGCAAATCAAGGAAACGGGTATAGGATTGTTCAAAAACGTTTGCAAACCGGCTAAGAATACTATTTTCTTCAGCACTGTGTAAACGACCTTCGTAATTAACGATCGTAAAGTAAAAATGCTTTCTAAAAGCTGTTGTAAAACCGACACCAGGTTTGTCAAAAACATATTTTTTTCTTTCATCAGGAATATTTCCTGCCTCAGACTTTGTAAAAAAGTGTGTAAAGAATTTATCTTTTTCGACTTTATCACCGGTTAAAGTGTCAAACTCTTTTTTTAATGCTTCACCCTGTTGCAGGAATCTGAAAAAAGCATTGTCATCATAAGGTACATAAATAAAAGAGGGATGCGCAACACCCGGTACGGATAACCATAAGTTAAATCCTTTGTCCGTAAAATTGGTGATGAAGTTGGCCGTTTCAAAAGAAAAGCCCAGAGACTGGAGCTGATCCGTCACGGTTTTAATTACTCCCGCCAACTGTTCACTGCTGTGCATTGCCATTGATGCGGAACGTATTCTTTCCAAAGCCGCTTCTATCTGTGCTTCTCTTGCCTGTGCTTCTGCTTTTTGCAGATCGAGAAAACGGGTATAAGATTGTTCAAAAACTTTTGCAAAACGTTGCAGGATAGTTATCTGTTCTTCGGTTAGCGCCTGATCTTTAAATGTACTAACGGTAATTGCGGAATTCTCTTCAAAAGCAACCGCGAAGTGACACACTTCGGTATTTAGTAAGGTATTTTTGAAATCATCAGGGTAGTTTGCGTATAAACCATATTCAAAATTTAATTTCCAGAAATTTTCATTTACTTCTTTTGTATATTTTTTTGAATAAAACGGAGTTCTATTACTCTTTGCCAGCATGAAATCCGTTGGAACTGCATTTTGGTTATGAGGGAACTTAACAAGAACGGGATCGCCAACCGAATCTGCGGCTACCCAATGCGCTGAATATTCAGATTGTTTGAACTCTGTAACTATGGATACGCCACCATCTGTTAAAAAATGTAATTCATTCATTTTTTCAAAAACAGTAGCTACCACTTCTTTCAATTCTTCACTATTGTGCATAGCGAGAGAACGGCTTCTTACTTTTTCGAGGGCTGCTTCAATTTGTGCTTCTTTTGCCTGGGCTTCTGCTTTTTGCAAATCAAGGAACCGGGTATAGGTTTGCTCAAAAACACCTGCAAATTTTTCTAACAACTGCAGCCTTTCTTTTGTTACTTCTTTAGCGGAAGAAAAAATCAAAGCACCTTTTGAAAAACAGGCTGCACTAACAATCCAACGATCCTCAGGTGTTATCTGCTCATTAAAAACTTTTGTTTCTAAGAGACTATTTTGTTGGATAGCATAATTCTTTTGGATATTATAATTCTTCAATTCCTCACCGGCGAGTTCAACAACTACTGTTTTTTGTTTTGTTTTCCACCCCTGGTATACTTTATTAATAGCAAAAGGCTCATCAAGTCTTGGTTTGTAGGTCTGCAGCATCTGGTTGCCGTAAACAGTTGTCGAGAGTTCAAATATGCCTTCTTCCTCCTTAACAATACCAATGGATAACTGATCTGCCGTTTCACCCAATTCTCTTAGTTGCTGAAAAAGCAATAGGGAAGTTTCCAGTAATTCGGTACTCTTCTGCATGGCCATGGTTCTTGCGCGAACCCTTTCCAATGCCAATTCTATCTCTGCTTCTCTTGCCTGTGCTTCCGCCTGTGCTACATCTATATACCTGCGATAAGCAAAATCAAAAACGTTCCGGAAGCGTTTCAATATATTCAATTTCTCTTCTGTAACCGGATGATACGTTGAAATACCGATTGACCCTGTTTCGATGGAATAGAGGTAATAAGATAACGCAGGGATATCGCTTAAGAGGGGATCATCTTCTTCGCCCATACCTTTTCTATACGCCCGCCACTCATCAAGCTCATTCCCACTAATTGTAATTTGAACAAAAGCATCGGTAGAACTTTTAATCTGCTTTACCTGGTTTTCTGTAACAGGATGACTATTGTAAAAAATATTGGTAACTGTTTTACCTGATGAAAGCGAAAAATCGTAATTCAGAAAAGAACCTGCTGCATCATCGTGGATATTGATCATTGTATTCCTGAGTTCATTAAAACCCAATGATTTCAATGTTGCATAAAGCACTTCACAAATCCCGGCTAATTCGTGTGGGTTACGTAATCCAAGGGCTTGAGCTCTCACTTTTTCCAATGCCGCTTCAATTTCCAGTTCCTTATTTTTTAATTCAAGAGCAGCCGTTTTTTCAGCTACCAATTTTTCCAGCTCTCTGTTCCTGGCTAATATTTCTTTTTCAACTGTCATTATAATTAATGATGTCTTATATGGGTAATGTAATGATAAACTCAGACCCTTCCCCTTCCTTCGTCTCCACTTTCAATTCCCCGCCATGTGCTTTTACAATATCATAACTCAAACTCAACCCCAATCCGGTTCCCTGGCCGGTAGGTTTGGTGGTAAAGAAAGGCTGGAAGATTTTATCTACTATTTTTGGAGGGATGCCATTGCCGTTATCCTTTACTGAAACAAGTACTTTATCGTTGGCTTTTTTAGTGGTTATGGAAACCATCGGTTCATAATCGCCCGCCTGATTTTTTTTCTTTTCATCAACCACATAAAAAGCATTGGTAAGTAAATTAATAATTACCATGCCGATATCCTGTGGCACGATAAGTACATGACTGATTGTATTATCAAAATCGGTTTTCATACCTGCACTAAACGATTTGTCTTTGGCCCTTAAGCCATGATAAGCCAGCCGGAGGTACTCATCTGCCAATGCATTGATATCAGTAGATTCTTTGATACCTGTACTGCTGCGGCTATGTTGCAACATCCCTTTCACTATCGCATCAGCACGTTTACCATGGTGATTTATTTTTTGTTCATTTTCTTTGATGTCTTTTGCAATGGCTTTTGCATCAGTGAAGTTTCCCTTATCTATCTCCAGCCCCAGTTCATCGATTAATTCTGTATTCACATCAGAAAAATTATTCACGAAGTTTAAAGGGTTTTGAATTTCATGGGCAATACCTGCAGTAAGTTCTCCCAACGAAGCCAGTTTTTCCTGGCGCACTAACTGGTCCTGTGTACGCTTCAATTCAGTGGCCCTGTGCTCTGCTTCTTCCAGCAACCGGTTTGTTTTATTGAAGAGGCGTGCATTTTCTATAGCAGTTGCTACCAGTGGTGCAAACATATTCAGTAATGTTAAATCCTTATCACCAAAATGACGACCTTCTTCCAGGTGTACACTGGCCAAAGTACCAACCAATTGGTTCCCGATAAGAAGGGGTACAACCATCACCCCTCTTGCGGTGGTCTTTACATACTTATCGGATCTTCCTTCCCATACCTGGTAGTCTGGTATGATCAAAGGTTGTAACGTTTCTGCAACACGCCCCATGGCACCCTCGCCTGGTTTTAGATACATGCCACCCGAATTCATACCAAGATTATGACTGGCCACTACTTCTAATTTCTTCAGGTCCTCATGATAAATAGCCAGCTCAGCACCGGTTACTTTAAGCAGGAAAACCGCCCGTTCCAATACTGATGCAAGCAAATGTTTCAATTCAAGTTTACTGGATAGATCGGTCATGGTATCGAGCAAAGCTTTCTGTTCGTCGGCCTTTTTGCGCTCCGCTTCAAACAGTCGCGCATTTTCAATAGCGGTCGCCGCAAGTGGACCAAATAGATTGAGTAAGTTCAGATCGTTATCGTTAAAGTAACGATGTTCATCAAGGTGAACAACCGCAAGGGCCCCGACCAACTGGTTCCCGATCAGCAAAGGCACAACCATTACACTTCTTACAGTAGTTTGCGTGTATTTATCTGATCTGCCATCCCATATCTGGTAATCTGGTATTATCAATGGCTGCAGGGTTTCTGCAACACGACCCATAGCACCTTCCCCATGTTTGAGATGTACGCCACCAGAGTTCATCCCAAGATTATGGCTTGCCACTACTTCAAGTTCTTTGCGCACTTCATGGTAAATAGCCAATTCACCACCGGTTACACCAAGAATAAAAACAGCCCGCTCGAGTACCGAAGCAAGCAAATGATTTAATTCAAGTTTACGGGACAGGTCTGTCATCGTATCCAGTAACGCTTTTTGTTCTTCCGCTTTCCGGCGTTCCGTTTTAACCAGCCTGTCATTTTGAAGTGTTACACTGATACTTTTGGCAAGAGTATTCAACAAACGGATATGTTCTTCATCAAAGACCGTTTCTTCTTTATAATGTTTCAGGCTGATATAGCCACGAACTACTTCATCGATCATCAATGGTGCAAAAAGAAATGATTTAGGAATATCTATTCCTGTAGAAGAAAAATAATCAACGCCCAATATATCTTTTACAAAATTTTCTGTGTTTTCATTAACCAGTATTTGGGTATGTGTGTCGATAAGTATCTGGCGGATCTTATTATAAGGTCGGGGATCCGGATAAAGTCTTTCATCATCTTCCAGATGATACTGAAAAAATTCTGTTCCTGATTCATGATCGAAAGTAGCAATGGAAATCACATATCCTTCAAACATTTCATGTAGTTTGTCACCCACGAGATCAAAAATAAATGACATATCCCGCCTTGATAACAATGCTTCCTGGATACTACTGAACAAACCCAGTTCTGCATTACGCTGTACAAGGGACTTTTCAAGCGCATTCAAACGGTTCGGTATCTGATTTGGTTCAGGCATGATTTATTAAGCTTGTTTAAAAACCAGGACTTCCATCCTTCGTTCTCACTTTCAATTCACACTCCCTGCCATTACTATTTTATACTAAAAACTCAAAATCAATTCCAGTACGGCGGGTCTGGTGGTTAAAAAGGATTGGAAGTTATTATTGAGAAATTCAGGTATGTTAACGGGTCATTGTCATCAATTCACAGCGTGGCCCCAGTTGTTTTACTGGGAGAAAGACGATTGTTTTCGCACGCACTGTAACCGGTGGTTCCTTGCTATTTCCCAATTGTTTTCATTTCATCCACTACCTACCATGCATGGGTGATGAGATACAACATCATCTTTCCAATACCCTTGAAATTCCTGATTCAATATCATTAATGCACATGTCTTCTCTTAATGATCCCCCCGGATGTTTCTTTGATGGTACTGGCGAAAACAAAAGCATTGGGGTCTATTTCTCCCACCACATCTTTGAGTTTGCGTAATTCAAGCCGTGTAATAATGGTGAAGATGATATCACAGTCATCATGAACATCAAATTTGCCGGGAAGGTAACCGCGCTCTCCTTTGTAAACAGTGATACCACGTCCAAGTTCATTTACCAGGCTGTGCTTGATGTCTTCGCTTTTTCCTGATATAATCGTTACACCGGTATATGCCTGTATTCCTTCAATTACATAATCTATGGTTTTGGATGCAGTGAAGTAGGTAAGCATGGAGTAAAGGGCAGTTGGCATACCAAACTTGAATGCAGCAAGACTGAAAATAATGACATTCAAGCCGAGAATAATCTCACTGATCGTAAAACTCGAGCGACGCAGTGTATACAGCGCCAGCACCTCAATTCCATCAACAGCACAGCCAGCCCGCATGGTGAGACCAATGCCCAGGCCCAGGAAAAATCCTCCGAAAATGGACACCAGTAATTTATCATCCGTTATAACAGGAAATCCATTATACAGCAGACACATGCTTAATAAAAGGATACAAAAAAATGTTTTGATGGCAAATCCCTTGTTAATCGATATGCCTGATATGATCACAAATGGAATATTTGCGAGGATGATAACATACGCAAGATTAAAATGGTACAACTCATGTATCAGCAGTGAAATACCTGTGATGCCGCCATCAAAAAAATGATTGGGGACTAAAAAACTTTTTAATGCAAAAGATGTGATAACCACACCGGCAAGAATGAGTAGGATATCTCCAAAAGTAGAATCATGGTGTTTCAGCGTGTGTGGACTTTCTGTTTTTGATTGTAACACAATAAGGTTCTTTTTTTGTTTACCGGAAAGTTCTTGCTGCGCTGTTTTTGTAAAATAGGAGTGTGATTCGAGAAAAGCAATTTGCTGGCGTTGCCAATCCATTTTATTATGAACGATGCCCTCCTTTACAAATTCTTTGTAAAGAATCTCAGCCATCTTGCCATATTCATCAGTGCCTAAGTAGTACAGATCCGCGTCGCAAAGTATTGCTGATAATAAATCGGGAGCTGTTTGTGGAAGTTTGGTTGCCATAATAAGATGGCAAACCTGTTCAATATGGTCCGCTGTAAAATCAAATTGTGGTAGGTATTCCCTGGCCAATTTGCAGGAAATTTCTTCATGCCCCACATAAGTTTCGAGGAAGCCGGCATCATGAAATGCAGCCGCAGTTACAAGCAGGTTGAGTTCTTTCCCGGCGATACCTTCCTTCTCCGCAAGCACGGCAGCGTGTTGCATTACCCGTTCCGTATGTACTATATTATGATATCCAAGTGATGGATTTAGCTCCTGTTTTAATTTAGTAAGAATAAACGATTGAGCATCAACAGGTTGCATGTTGGTTGTTTTGGTAGTCTAGGTGACAATTTACGGTAATTCCCACAAAGTTCAGCCTTGGCAGTATTTCTTCTAAATGTTTCATAAAAGATTCTGCTTTGACTTACATCTTTATCCATTGGAGTAATTTTATGGATACTGTATGATTTATGAGGAGTTTAAGAGTATTTTTTGCCCACCTGTCTTTTTCGGATTGGTCTTCTTTCCAATACCTGGAAGAACTTGTAAAGGTTCATCACAAAAAATGGACAGCCATTAATTTAGATTGGAGTTATCAATCCACCAGGCAAAAGTTATTATCTGCATACTGGACACGCATTGTACCACTCCATATTTTTGCGATTATTTGTCTATCTGTTTCACTATCCGGATATGCGATTTTCAAACATGCCGATCCTACAACTTTTATAGTAGTAGTTTCTTTGGTTGCAGCGGTCACTTATTTAGTTTTACGATTTTGTCTTTATTCTCCCATTTTTACGGATGATTACATACCAATGCTCGACTGCGTTATTGGAAAACTTCAGGGTAATGATTCTAAAGCTTCTGATGAGACCAAAAAGGCACAATACAGTGCTGTAACACTTGTGCTTATTCATCTTGTTGTGAATAAGCTTGCAGGCTTTTCAAAATTACCTTCTATAAAAGAGACCAAAGAGCAAATGACAAAACTTTATGGAGTTTCAGAGAGAAGTTTTCACGATGCGCTGAACGCTGTATTAAATGCGGATTGGAAACATTCTAAAAGAATGGACACAGAAATGGCCGATGCATTTAAAGCTGCAGGACACTATTTTTTGGAAAATAAGAATCAGGCGGCTGTCAATTTGTTAAGCCACATTCAGTCAGATTTGCTTGTGTCAAAAAGACCGCCAGAATGGTAATGTCAGATTTACCGAAAACTGTTAAGGAAGATAAAACAGGTAAGGTTATGTATACATAATCGAATTAAGTCACTGCATTTGCGGCATTGCTGGAAACATTTCGATATGACAGAGTTTCCAATGATGGTTCCCATGACACAGGATGAGTTCTGGGACAAGATGAGAATTGTAGTTGAAAAGGTAGTGGAAGCCAAAATAAACACTGCCTCATCCTCTTCCTCAAATTTATTACCTGAAAAAGCGCTTCTGAAAGCCTCTGAAGTTTGCACCATTTTTCAGATCTCCAAGCCTACACTTTACGAGTGGTTAAAGCAAAACAAGATCGCCAGTTTTAAAATTCAATCCCGCCGTTATTTTTCCCGCCAGGATATTGAAGCGATCATCCTCCAGGGCAACAAAATTCCTCAACAGTAAATCAAGCAAAATGAACTGTAAGGAATTGAATCGACTTGACATGGTTGATTTTCTCTTGTCTATCGGTCATCAGCCGGTTAAAATCCACAACAACGACCATTGGTATTTCTCTCCTTTCCGGGAGGAGAAAACGCCGTCATTTAAAGTCAACCGGAAGTTTAATGTTTGGTATGATCACGGTCTGCAAAAAGGTGGAAAGTTGGTTGATTTTGGCATCAGGTTATATAACTGCACCATCAACGAACTGCTGAACAAAATTTCCCATCAAAATCATTTTTCTTTTCAACAGCAAAAAACTTCAAGCCCCTTCGTTTCTTTTCCCGGTGCGGGTGAAAAAGAAAAGATCGTGGTTGTTGATTGTCGCCAACCTATTAGGTTGCTCGCAATGCGGGACTATTTACAAGTGCGGCGAATTCCTTTAGAAATCGCCAACCGGTTTTGTAAAGAAGTTGACTTCAATTTATACGATAAAAAATACACGGTTATCGGTTTCCAAAACAGTGCTGGCGGATATGAATTGAGAAGCGACAATTTCAAGGGAAGCAGCAGCTCAAAAGATGTGACACTATTCGGTCATGACTTCGCAAAAGAAATCGCAGTATTTGAAGGCTTTATGGACTTCCTTTCTTACCAATCCATGCACAGCCGAAAATTTAAGTTGCTGCCAAATCAGCAGCCGAATTTTCTCATTCTTAATTCCATTGGCTTCTTTGAGAAAATGAAGGCCAGGCTCGACCAATACCCATCTATACATCTTTATCTGGATCGGGATAAAAAAGGAATAGCCCTAACCAAAGAGTTGATCGGCCTCGACAGAAAATACCAGGATAAAAGTTTGTTGTACGAGAATCACAAAGATCTAAACGAGTTTCTGATCGCAAGCAATTCCGAGCATCAACAATCACAAAGGAGAGGTTTGCGGTTTTGAAGTTTTAGTAGCCAGCTATGTTTCGGTTAAACCGAAACGGCTGGCTCTATTCATGCTCCGCATTCATAGAGAGGTATTTAAGACAAGTGAAAATGAAATGGAAATGACTTCAACATCAGACAACAAAACAGCATCAAGGAACAAAGGAGGTCGGCCTAAGAAGGTGGTGAAGAAAGATCAATTCTTAGGTGTCAAGTGTTCGTTGGTGGAAAGGAAAGTTATCGAAAACAAGGCTGGACAGCTAGGTTTAAGTGTCTCAGAATACTTGCGAAAACTTGGACTCAGCGGAAAAATTGACATGAAATTAAAAATACTTTCCAAAGAGATTTTACTGTTTACCGCAACACTGAATCACCTCGCAGCCAACCTGAACCAGATCGCCAAAAAGCGTAACAGTAATGAACAGCTGAATGCGCTCGAAAGGGCGCAATTGGAACAGTTGTCGAGAGCAAATAAACAACTCGCCCAGGACATTAAAAATCACTTCAATGATCGGTAAGTTTTTAACAGGAACATCGTTCCGTGGATGCCTGCTTTATTGCCTGAATGATAAGCAGCAAAAAGCCGGTGAAGATGCCGTCAAAAAAGATCGTGCGGAGGTAATTCAATTTAACCGATGTTATGGGAATCCGAAAGAACTGACCAGCCAATTCAACGAGACAAGGCAACTGAATACCAAACTAGCCAAGCCCGTTTTGCACATTACACTCAGCCTTTCAACTGATGACAAATTGACTAAAGAGGAATGGCAGAAAATTGCGCTCGATTGCGCTACGGAATTTGGTTTTGAAAAGAACCAGTATGTCGCAGTTCTACATAGCGATACTGCCCATCCGCACCTGCACATTATTGCTAACCGGATCGGCTTTGACCGGAAGACCGTTAGTGATAGCAACAGCTACAGAAAGATGGCGGCATATTGCCGGAAAATGGAACTGAAATATGAAATAGAACAAGTGCTCTCGCCGAAACAATTTCTGCCAAAAGAATTGCGAAATGAGCCGAGAATAGATGCAAGAAAAGAAACGATCAAAAACGACATAAGGGATGCACTTTTGGAATCCAAAAATTACATTGAGTTCGAAAAAAGAATGAGACAAAAAAACTATGAGGTGATTAAAGGCCGGGGGATTGCTTTTGTCGATCCAAAAAAAGTATATGTAAAAGGTAGTGACCTTGGATATTCCCTGTCAAAAATTGAAAAGATTCTGTCTGCTACAAATTTGGAAAAATCGATTCTGATTCAAAAAGATAAGGCGAAAGAAAAAGAATTAAAGAAATCAAAATCTGCGAAGCAAATAAAAGATATTAAAAACATCCGGCCGGAGCTAAACCCAAACATTTCAAAAGCAATTGAAATATTGCTTCGGGAAGAAGAAATGCACCAACAAACCCCGTACGAATTGCTTCATAAAAAACGCAAGAAAAAACAGTCACAATCCCATCATTTATAAAATCAATTTATGGACAACGATGTGTTAGAACCGGTGCTGCAGGAAATACTCGAAGAATTGAAACAAGGAGATAACCTAAACCGGGAGAATACCCGCACTTTAATCGATCAGGGCAAACGCATTGCTAACATTGAAAAAAGGGTTGAACAAAATCCATTTTCTCTTAGTCTGAACGACAAAGCCTGGATTAAAAAACTCATTGAAGAAAATGCAGATCGGGTTATTAAGTCTATTGCGGATCAACCAAGAGAAGTTACCCATGTCAAAAGAATCCTCCTATTTCCTGAGCATAATGCGGCGGAATTTTATAAAGTGTTTTATGGTCGATTTTTTAAATGGATAACCATTTTGTTTATCGCCTGTTTTTTATACACATTGGGTAAGCAATACATATCCGCTCACCGGGAGAAAGAATGGTACAGGGAGGCGTATGAACAGATGCTCAAACAAAAGGAAGAAACCAGCCGAAAGTCAAAGCAGAAATTGCGTTCTTAGTCAAATATACGCCCGCACACAAAAAGAGAGGCTTAGGTTTATGATTGTAGGCAAAAGGATGTCTACAGATTATTATTGTTTATCAGGTTCACTACTACTTTTACCATCATGTCTTTTTCTTCCGGTTTGCTCTCAGCGATCATCAGAGTGAGTGCAACCAAAGCATTGTCTGCTATCTTACGGCTACCGTCGTGTTTGTACAGGATATTGTTTTTCTCCAGGAACCAAACAAACAGGAATGCGGCGATCCTTTTATTACCATCTGAAAAGGAATGATTTTTAATGACGAAATAGAGAAGATTTGCAGCCTTTTCTTCCACGCTTGGATAAAGGTCCTTACCGCCGAAAGTCTGGTAGATTGCCGCCAGGGAACCTTGAAAAGATTCGTCTTTTTCATTCCCGAATAAGATGCTGCCGCCAAACTTGCTGTGCAAACCTTTTATAGCTTTAATGCCTTCAGCATAGGTGATCTGAAATAACTCCGTTCCAGTGGTTGATTTTATTTCTAATGCCTGGTGGTCATACTGGTCGAGGATATCGAGAGCATAGGTATAATCTGTTATGACTTTTAAAAGGCCGGTAGCTTCATCTGTATTCAAATTTTTGGTTTCAATAACATTACCCAAAAGCTTTACGGCCTGCTTTAAGTCCCCCAATTGGGCAGATTGCTCTTTTAATAATTTTTCATTGACGGCATAACCTTTGACCAGATACTCTTTAAGAATCCTATTTGCCCAAATACGGAACTGTGTTCCGCGCATTGAATTAACCCGGTAGCCAACGGATAATATCGCGTCAAGGTTATATAGCTCAATGGCTCTGTTGACTTTTCTTTTCCCCTCGTTTTGAACTGTTGCATTTTTTGCAACAGTTGCGTCTTGGCTTAATTCGCCCTCTTTATAGATATTTTTCAAGTGTCTAGAAATCACTGACTTATCCCTCCCAAAAAGTGTCGCTATCTCATTTAATGACAGCCAAAGCGTCTCATTTTCAAGTTTTACTTCAATAGAAGTCTGCCCATCTGCCGCCTGATATATGATAATTTCTCCCGATTCCATATTTCAAATATTAATCTGTTTTACAATATTACTTATTTAAAGAGCGTCCTCAATGCTCTTTGCAACCAATGAATCATCGATTTCATCGAGGTAAGTCATCGTCTGCAACTGTGTTTCATGCCCCATTGCTTCCTGGATAATACTGAGATCCACATTTTTCTGCCGGAGGTTGGTTGCGAAAGAGTGTCTGGCAACATAAGAAGTAAGATCCTTTTCAAGCTTGATATCTTTTGCCATCAGTTTCAAATCCTCATTTAAATCTTTGAGACCGCTATCAATCCGGGCATCTATCTTTTGGGCGTATCATGAATCTTCATCAGGAGCGGAAAAACATAACCCGCATCACTCTGAAATTCGTATGACTTAAACCATTCAATTATAGCAAGTGCTTTTGAGTGCAATTGGTAATGATACTTGCGTTTGTTTTTGGAACGGGTATAGCTAATTTCATTTCCTTTAATATTCAGCTTATATTTTAGCTGCGCGAGATCGATAAAATTTATTCCCCTGGCGTAATAACTGAATAAAAACAACTGTTGCGAACGATACATTCTTGTGTCCTTTTCGTAATCAAGTTTTGCAATTGCCTGGATCACATCTGCAGATACCGCACGCTTCTTTGTTTTAAACCGGCGATAAGCTTTGAATGTAAAATATTTTGAAGGGTGATGCTCCTTCGGACAATAGCCTCGCTGGATCGCAATATTCCAAAGACGGTTGAATGTTCTTATGTAAAGACTCATCGTACTTTCACTCGGGACGTTCGTCCTTAAGTAATTCTCATACGCTTCAAAGTCAGTTTTGGTAAAAGCCCAGAACGTTTTATCAACCAGCAGGTATTTCTTCAATTTAATTTTGCCGGAATAAAATACACCGGCATAGCCAATCCGGCCTTGTTCTTCCATTTCTTTAATGACAATATCAAACAACTGAAGAATTTTAACCGGTTGAACGCGCAGGCTTACTTTGCGAACTTTATCCTTTAATTCCTTCAACGAAATCATTTCAACACCGTTCCGGTGCATGGTCTTGATCTCATAATCAATTTCAGAAACCAGTGAATTAATTTTCTTAATAATGGCTTTGAATTTCGGATGCGAAGATTTGGGACACTCGTTCAATTCATCCCAGTTTTCCTCTTTGGAAGTAAATCCGGTGTTGTAGTAGCCAACCTCTTTGTACTGTGTGACCCTGATCCTGATCTCAAACTCTCCACTTTTGGCTGTCTTGTGTTTCCATAAAACAGGCTTGATCTTAACTTCTTGCATAAATGCTACCGGTTATTTTTCGTCTTAGAATTCATCTTTTTTTGCTCCAAAATGCGCCGAAAAAAGTTGTGATTTTTATGCCTCCAGGTAAAACTGAGGTAAAACCAAAGGTAGTATTTTTTGAATTAAAATAAATATCAAAATTCGTTAAAACACTGTACTGGTAAGGATTTCAGAGGTTCAGTGAAGTTAAGTGGAGTTAGGTTAAAACAGGTGCTTTTTAGGGTATGGCATGCAAGAGGTCGTCGGTTCGACCCCGATACTCTCCACAAACTTTAAGAATAAGTCCCTGTTAGTAGTGATACTGACGGGGATTTTTTTTGTTAGTAAAAGAAGTATCGAACAGCGAGCATGACTAAAACCGTAACCACAAGACTTAACGGCAAAACCGGTCTTAACACACCCAGTCTACTCATATTAGGTTTTCGCTGTTGGTCGGGTGTCTCTTTTTTAACATAATTCACTCCTTCACGATAAAAAACAGAGGCGATTACAGCAAACACGATCGCTCCAATTATATAAAATGAGGCTGGCATAAGCTGATTTTTACATTCTCAAGTTACGAAAAGTTACTACTCGGAAGATCAGAAAACATAGGTTAATGGCTATTCATTTCACCAGCCCTTATAAAATTGAAGCTCATTATAAGCCGCAGATTCGCAGATTACTTTGATCCGTACATAACAGTCTGCGAATCTGCGGCTACGTTTTTTTTCTACCATTTGTAGTGATAACACCAGCATTCGATTCCTTTCTATCTCATCGGCTGAAAAAATACTTTTCGAAGTGCAATCTTTTTTTCAACACAGAGATACAGAGATTAGGGGTTACACAGAGGATTGCTGTTGTATTATGAGATGTAACTATTTTTCTACTTCATTCTGATAATCTACATTCAACATCCCTTGGTAAACATTCCTTGTTCATCATTCCTTGTTCAATATTCCTTATTCCCACCCTCTACATCCATCCCATTTTTACAAACGCATCATACCCTATTTTAATCGCCGCATCAATATCTTTCAGAAGCGAAGCGTCTTTCTTTTTGATATGAAAGCAGGCTTTGCCTTTCAGGCATTTGAGTAATTCAGGACTGATCCTTTTTTTAATGGGATCGTTCATGTAAACCGGCATGTAATAAAAACCCACATAGCCTTTTTGTACCAGTGCCGATACAAACCAGATCTCTTCTTTGGTTCTTCCGGCAATTACCACGGGCTTGTGGCTTACCAGGTTGGCTTGCCCGCCGGTACCCATATGCATCACCAGGTTTCTTTTTTTATCGTATGGCAACATCAGTTTTTTGATGGCTTCGAATATTTCCAGCAATTCAGGCTGCCCCTCAGATTTATCCGCGTATTTGATGTTAATGGATCTTTCTTTTTTCTCTGGCTTCTGTACACTTACAGCTTTAGAAGGGGCTGCTTTTTTAGTAGCTTTCTTTGCAATTGGTTTCTTAACTGTTTTAGACACTACGGTTGACTTTGCCATAGAGATGATTTGTTACAAAATGAATGTGTGGTGCTATTCAAAGATATAGGCGTTCTCTGTGCAACTCCGTGTACCCTGTGCCTCTGTGGTAAAGCCTTCGCTTCGATCTTTTTTCACCACAGAGGCACAGGGTACACGGAGTTGCACAGAGGAGATTTAGTGGCGCAACAGGTTACAATATAAAAAAAGTCCGCTGAAGCGTATAGCCTGAGCGGACTTTTTTCGTGAGCGGGGGTGGCAATTGCCCATCACTCCCAAATCTCATCCTTCCCTTCCAACCATAATTTAACCGATTCGGTGGTAACCGATTTTGGTCTTTCCAGCGGGAAGCCGAGGGCTCGGTCCCAGCAAAGGCTGGCCAGTACGCCCAATGCGCGGCTTACGGCAAAGAGAACGGTATAGAATTCGTATTCCACAAGGCCATAATGTACCAGCAATGCGCCGCTGTGCGCGTCTACATTGGGCCATGGGTTTTTGATCTTTCCCAATGATTGTAGTATTGGCGGAACGGTATCGTAAATATTCCAAACGGTGTTTACCAGTTTATCATCCGGCATATGCTTTTTACCGAATTCCATTTGTGCAGTGAAGCGGGGATCTGTTTTACGCAATACCGCATGGCCATAACCGGGTACTACTTTTCCGGCTGATAAGGTTTTCTGAACGTATTCCGCGATCTGTTCTTTGGTGGGACTATCCGTACCCAGTTCTGCCTGCATTTCGAAGATCCATTTGATCACTTCCTGGTTGGCCAGGCCGTGTAAAGGACCCGCCAATCCGTTCATACCTGCCGCATAACTCAGGAAAGGATCGCTTAATGCAGAACCTACGAGATGGGTTGTGTGTGCGGAAACATTTCCTCCTTCATGATCGGCGTGAATGGTCATGTATAAACGCATCAGTTCTTTGAAGCTCTCGTCTTCAAAGCCCATCATATGCGCCATATTACCGGCCCAGTCCAATAAACCATTGGGTTGAATATGTTCGTTGTTCTTGTATTTGCGGCGATAGATATACGCTGCAATGCGTGGCAGGCGTGCGATCAGATCCATGGAATCGTCGTAGATGGCGTTCCAGTAATCTTTCTTGTTCAATCCTTTCGCGTATTCTTTCGCGAAATGGCTTTCTGTTTGCAATGCCATTACACCTGTTACAAACATGGTCATAGGGTGCGCACTGATGGGCAATGCATCGATGGTAGCGAACACATAATTAGGCACATGACTTCTGCGCTGCCATACGCTGGTGATATGGGCCACTTCTTCTTCGCCCGGCAATTCGCCTACCAGCATCAGGTAAAACAATCCTTCCGGCAAAGGCTCGCCGCCATCCGGCGCTTTGGGTAATTTCTGTTGCAGTTCGGGAATAGAGTACCCACGGAAACGAATTCCCTCCTGTGCATCCAGTAAACTGGTTTCAGTTACCAGGCCGGTAATACCCCGCATTCCCTGGTAAACCTGCGACAGGGTTACTTCTCCTATTTTCTTGCTTCCGTGTGTTTTTAAAAGTTCTTTGATCTCGGCATTGGAAGCATCTGCTTTCTCTTTGAACCGATCTTTAACTATTCCCATGACTAAACTGTTTTTATAGTAATCTTTCCCATCAAACCCATCAGAACGCTTGATAAAAAAGTTTAATTTTAAAGAGTTAAAGGTAAAACAAGTTGCCTTCCGCAGCAAAACAAATAGGACGAAAGCCCTTTAATTAATGATAAAATTACTTAGGTGCTTTTCGATAGAGATAAATGACCACAAACACAAAAATAAAGTTGGGGATCCAGGCGGCAACTATGGGCGGAAGATCGCCCTTGGTAGAGAAGATGGTAGAGAACCTGTCGGTAATGATGAACAAGGCGGCGATCATAAAACCAACGGCCAGGTGTACCCCGCTTCCACCCCTTACTTTTCTTCCGGCAACAATGGCACCGATAAGCGTAAGCAATAGTACGGTAACAGCCGTGGCTTCGCGGCGGTAACGTTCTACTTTCAATTCATTCAACCCTTCCGATCCGCGCAATTCTTCCAGCCTGATAAAACGATCCAGTTCCGGTGAAGTAAGCTTGTCTTTGGTATACTTATCCCGGCTGAGATCATAAGGTTTGAAATTGAAATTCATCATTCGTGTAATTTCCAGCGAGATCTGTTCCTGCAAAGGCTGCAGTTTTCTGTCAACCAGCGATTCCAGTCTCCATTTTTTGGCAGCGGTATCCCATGCAATCACATCGGCTCGCATGTTCTCAATTACTTTGGTGCCTTCTACCTTGTAAAAAAATATTGGACCGCCACGTTTGGTCAGAGTATCGTAAGAATAAATGCCCGCATACGTAAAGGAATCTACCCGCAGGTAAATATTACTGCTGGTAGCAACCAAGGCATTATAGGAATTGTTCCCGTCGATATACTTTGCTTCGAACGCGCCACGAACCTGGTTGGCTCGTGGTACCACATACTGGTTGGCAAACCATAGCATAACGGCCAGTATTGTTCCGCCTATCCAGTAAGGGCGCAACCAGCGCGGGTAACTGGTACCACTGGCCAGTATGGCGATGATCTCGCTTTTACCCGCCATTTTTGACGTAAAAAAGATAACCGCAATAAATACGAACAAAGGAAACAACAATGCAATGATATGCGGTACAAATCCGAAATAATAAAGGGTAATGATCTTTGATGCACCCAGTTTGGTTTTTACAAAATCATCGGTTTTCTCACTCACATCCACCACCACGGCAATAATGGTAAACAGGAATATGGCAAAAAAGAAAGTAGTCAGGAATTTCTTTAGTATGTACCAGTCGAGTTTCTTCATGATGGGTTGTGGTGGCAAAGATACTGGGTGGGTTGTTAAAGTAGTTAAAAGGGTTAAAAAGGCTAAATGAGGTTAAAGGGGTTAAAGTAGTTAAAAAGGTTAAATGCGTTATTGTAATTGTGATAACTGATTGTACAAATCCTCTTTAACCTTTTTAACTACTTTAACCTTCTTAACCCTTTTAACTACTCTACCAAACTACAGCCGCTGCTTCACCACATCCACCATACCCTTCTTCCAGCTCTTGAAATCACCTGCCAGGATATGTTTACGCGCTTCTCCTACCAGCCACAGGTAAAAGGAAAGGTTCTGGATACTGGCTAGTTGCAGGCCCAGTATTTCGTTGGCCACAAATAAATGACGCAGGTAGGCTTTGCTGTAAAACTGGCTTGATTCAACAGGTAATCCGGGATCGATGGGCGAAAAATCAGTTGCCCATTTTTTATTGCGGATATTGATCACGCCCTGTGTGGTAAACAACATCCCGTTCCTTCCATTCCTGGTGGGCATTACACAGTCGAACATATCAATACCCAGGTCAATACATTCCAGGATATTCCAGGGCGTTCCTACACCCATTAAATAACGCGGCCTGGCAGTGGGTAAGTTATCGGCGCAGAGCTCTGTAAATTCATACATCATCTCTTCCGGCTCACCTACACTTAAACCGCCAATGGCATTGCCTGTTGCTTCCTTGGATGCAATGTATTCGCAGGATGCTTTGCGCAAGTCTTTATAGGTACTTCCCTGAACTATGGGAAAAAGATTTTGTGTATAGCCATATTTATCCGGTGTTTCAGCCAAACGGGTAACACACCTGTCTAACCAGCGGTGCGTCAGTTCCATGCTTTTTTTCGCGTAGGCATAATCACTGGGATATGGCGGGCATTCATCAAATGCCATGATAATATCCGCGCCAATGCTGCGCTGGATATCCATTACATATTCGGGACTGAACAGGTGCCTGCTTCCATCGATATGCGATTGAAACATCACGCCTTCTTCCTTGATCTTGCGGTTAGCCGCCAGCGAAAAAACCTGGTAGCCGCCGCTATCGGTAAGGATGGGCCTATCCCAACCATTGAACTTGTGCAACCCGCCCGCTGCTTCCAATACTTCGGTACCTGGACGAAGGTATAAATGATAGGTATTGCCTAAGATGATCTTAGCGTCGATCTCTTTTTTTAATTGTTGTTGTGTAACCGCTTTTACACTACCCACAGTTCCCACAGGCATAAAAATGGGTGTAAGGATCTCACCATGGTCAGTGGTGATCTTACCCGCCCTTGCCTTTGAGCCTTCTGCCGTAACCTGTAACTCGAAATCCAATGATGCCATTTTGCGAAAATAAGGATTGTTTTCGGGCTGCGCCGGTTTGTGGCTACTGGTTGCCTGTTACAAGTAGCCAGTTGGCAGAATCAGTTAGATGAGATGTGTATTTTAAAAGCAAGGCTGTTGGCTGCTACTGGCAACTGGCTACTGATTACCGGCAACCGCCTATCTTTTCCACACCGTTACCGCAGGAAACGCCCAAAGCGCTATTTTTGCCGGATGATGATACCTCCCATCGCCTGGACCCTGCTATTTTATCTTTTCTGTGCCGTGATATTGATCCAGGTGGTGTATTACCTGTACTTTTTCAGAAGACTGGCTTTTTACGAGTCGCCTGAAAAATATACCAGCACCGAACACCCGGTTTCAGTGGTCATTTGTGCAAGGGACGAAGCTGATAATCTTACCCGTAATTTACCCGGGGTATTGGTACAGGATTACAAGACAACACATGAGGTTGTTATTGTAAACGATAATTCTACCGACGAGGGCAAATACGTTATCGATGAGTTCCAGAAATCATTCAAGAACATTAACCATATTCAGTTAACGCAGGAGGCCAAGATGATCAGCGGGAAAAAATTCCCTTTGTCTATCGGCATTAAAAGCGCCAAATACGAAATCGTTTTATTAACGGATGCCGACTGTACCCCTGCTTCCGAATTCTGGATGCAGAAAATGCAGGATGCCTATAACGACCAGACAGAAATTGTTTTGGGTTATGGTGCCTATCATAAAAGGCCGGGACTGCTGAATAAACTGATCCGGTTTGAAACCTTTCATACGGCCTTACAGTACCTGTCTTATGCATTGGCTGGATCTCCCTATATGGGCGTGGGAAGGAACCTGAGTTACAAAAAGGAAGTTTTTTTACGAAACAAAGGGTTTTCTTCCATCAACCAGATACCCAGTGGAGATGATGACCTGTTCATTAACCAGGTAGCTACCAGGAACAATATTGCCATTGAGGTTGATCCCGATGCGCATACATTGAGTGAACCTAAAAAAAGATGGAGTGACTGGATGACACAGAAATACCGCCATTATACTACCGGCAGGTATTACAAACCCAAACACAAATTCTTACTGGGACTGTATTCACTGAGTTTGTTTTTGATCTATCCATTGCTGGCCGTGTCCATTATTTTCTTTAACTGGTGGATGGCGTTGGCCGTGTTTGGAGTACGGTTGATCATACAGGCGATTGTATACTACAAGGGAATGAAAAAACTGAACGAGGCCGATCTCTGGCCCTGGTTCCTGTTCCTGGATATCTGGATGTTCTTTTATTTCATCTTCACATTACCTGCCATATGGAAAGCGCCTCGGAAAAACTGGGATTGATCCTGAAATATTTTGATGATTTTACGGAACAGCAGACCGGTCAGTTTGCCGCTTTGGAAGAACTATACAAAGAATGGAACGCGAAGATCAATGTGATCTCACGAAAAGACATCGACAGCATTTACCTGCACCATGTATTGCATTCGCTGAGTGTTGCCGCCATTGCGGATTTTCAGCCCGGTATGCAGATCATTGATATTGGTTGTGGCGGCGGTTTTCCGGGTGTGCCTTTGGCCATTTTTTTCCCGCAGGTAAAATTTCACCTGGTAGACAGTATCACCAAAAAACTGAAAGTAGTAGAGGCGGTTTGCGAAGGTGCCAATATTAAAAACATAACTATTCAGCATACAAGGGCCGAAGACATCAAGAACCGCAAATTTGATTATGCCATCTCACGCGCCGTTGCGCCCCTGAAAGAATTGTGGAAATGGAGCGGGCCTCTCTTAAAAAAGGACCATACCAAAACATTACCCTCCGGACTGATCTGCCTCAAAGGCGGCGACCTGGCCCAGGAAATATTTGAAAGTGGTTTACGTCCTAAAATGATGCCGATCTTCAAAATATTTCCGGAAGCTTATTTTGAAGAGAAGTATGTATTGCACGTAGCGAAGTAACTCGCTACTTATTATTTTGAATGTTGAATTTTACATGTTGAATGGATTATGATTCATTCAACATGTAAAATTCAACATTCAAAATAGCTTTAATCAGGAATTACAATCTTATTGTTCGTACGGTTTACATCCGCCATACGCTGGCTGGGGTCAATTTCAATAGACTTGATATCTCCTACTGTTTTCGTGGTTGCGAAAGAATATTCCGGATGCGTCCATTTCCATTCTTCGTGAATGGTTCTTGGAATATTGTTTTCCGTTGGTTTTTCTCCGAACATGAGGCTCAACGGAATATAATGCAGTTCCTGTGAGCCGTCTTTATACGTTACCAATACATCCACCGGCATTGGCATTTTGCCAACGCGTTTAATGGTGATCACCGCTTTGCCATCTTTCGAATTGATATCGCCCACTGCATAATCGATGGTTTTGGTACTGTTGATCCAGTATTCTTTGTACCAGTCAAGTTCCATCCCGCTTAGCTTCTCCGCCACGCGGATAAAATCATTCGGGTTGGGATGTTTGAAACGCCATTGGTTGTAATAGGCTAAAAGAATTTTATCGCGAACACTATCGCTTACAATATAACCCAGCTGCGACATGAATACAGAGCCCTTGCTATACGCTGCGCTGCTGTATGCATAGTTGGTATTGTAATGATCGGAATGTGTACTGGCCGGTTCTTCCAGTCCACTTTTGGCAAGATTAAAATACCCGCGGTAAGAACCATTGTACCAGAAACCCTTGGTGCCACGCAAAGTAGCCATGGCGCGGGTACTGGCGTAATCTGTAAAACCTTCATCCATCCATGGGTACAATGATTCGTTGGTTCCCATCATCATCTGGTACCAGCTGTGCATCCATTCGTGTATGGCCGTTCCGGTACTGGCCGATTTAATCAGTGTGGCCATCGGGTATTCCATTCCTCCATCACCACCCTGTATGAATGTATAAGTTTTATAAGGGTATGCTCCGAATGTTCTGGCAATGATCGGGTATACCAGGGCACAGGTGTCGGCCATTTTCTGCCAGCGTGCTTCCAGTGAATCAACCGCTTTGTATACTACGCGGATCAACGGACCATCTTTTACGGTGCGGGTAATCATTTTGTAACCCGGATCTGCGGCCCAAACAAAATCATGTACATTGTATGCCTGCCATTTCCAGACATTGGTATTGCCTGATGATTTAACAGTTGTTCCGACTGCCTGGTAACCAAACCCCACTTCATTGGGGTTCTGCAGATCTCCACCGGCGGTTACCATGTAATTTTTATCAATGGTGATATTCACATCAAAATCGCCCCATACGCCGTAGAATTCCCTGGCGATATAAGGATTGGCATTCCATCCCTGGTAATCGTACTCTACCATTTTAGGATACCATTGACTCATACTGTAGCGAACACCTTCTGCATTATCCCGGCCGCTTCTGCGGATCTGCAGGGGAACCTGTGCTTCGAAATTCACATCCATCTGCACTTTGCTTTTGGGCAGGATGGGTTTACTTAAGATCACTTCCAGGATGGTCTCGTGTTCTTTCAGTTTTTGTTCAACACCATTGATGGTTATGCCTTTTACTTTTTGATACCCGATTTCGGAAGCCGTTAATTTGCTGATGCGGTCTTTCACGCGCGGGTCCCAGTCCATTCCATCGGATTCTCTACCACCTCTTTTAACAGGCTCAGCAATTTTTATCTTGCCCAATTCAATACTTCTCACATCCATACTACTGCCTGGTTGAAACGCATTCCAGTATAAATGGAAATACACTTTGTTCAGGGTATCGGGCGAGTTATTAGTGTACTCCAGTTTTTCCGTTCCGGTGAAACGGTTGGTAGTTACATCCATGTTTACATTGATATTGTATTTAATGCGCTGCTGCCAGCGATCGGGCTGCGCATTGGCTGACGACAATTGGCAGATGGCTGATGACAGGAATAAAAACGATAGTAGCTGTTTCCTCATGATACATAGGTTTTTTAGAGTCGTAAATTTCAGGAAATTAGGCTTAGAAAGTGCAGATTAAATGACCAATGGGTGAAAAAAATCTCCGGCACTTGAGGTTGTAGCTAAAACCTTAAGGTGTTATGTTATAAAAAGAGCAGGAAACTCTGTGCAACTCCTAATCTCTGTACCTCTGTGTTGAAAAAAATGAAGCCATCTTTGAGCATTTTTTTCAACACAGAGGTACGGAGAGCATTGAGTTATACAGAGAAAATTTACAGTTCACATATTAAACCCTGATTATTTTTTACCCGCCAGTACAATCACAATCTCTCCTTTCACCGTTTTGGCTTTGAAATGATCTGCCACTTCGCGGAGGGTACCGGTTTTATTTTCTTCGAACATTTTGGTCAGTTCCCTGCTTACACAACATTCTCTTTCCGGGCCAAAGTATTGAACAAATTCCTCCAGTGTTTTTACCAGCCGCATCGGGCTTTCATAAAACACCATGGTTCTTTCTTCTTCGGCCAGTTGTTTCAGCAAGGTTTGCCTTCCTTTCTTCAAGGGCAAAAATCCTTCAAACGTAAAACGGTTGGTGGGTATGCCGCTGTTTACCAACGCGGGTACAAAGGCGGTGGCACCGGGCAGGCATTCTACTTTCACTTCCTGTTTGATGCATTCTCTTACCAATAAAAAAGCAGGATCAGAAATACCGGGCGTGCCTGCATCGGTAATCAATGCCATGGTTTTTCCGGAGCGCAGCTGGTCTACAATATGCTGCACAATTTTATGTTCATTGTGCTGATGATAAGGTGAAACGGGCTTCTGGATTTGGTAATGATTCAGCAAGCGGGAAGAAGTTCTGGTATCCTCGCAAAGGATCACATCTACCGACTGCAGCACTTCAAGTGAACGCAGGGTGATGTCTTTCAGATTACCGAGGGGTGTGGGAACGAGGTATAACAAGTAATTAATAATTAGGAATTAAAAATTAAAAATTAAAACCAATGCCGTATTGCGTTAGGAAGCTAAACAGTTTTCAGCGATCCGATTTTTAATTTCTAATTATTAATTGTTCAGTTGATCATTTCAATTTCAAAAAACTCCATCACAGGGTTTGCGAGTAATTTTTTGCTGGCTTCTTCGGCCAGTTGTTTGGCTTCTGTTTCACTGCCTGCTTCGATCTGTAAAGTAATGTGTTTCCCTACCCGCACATCAGATATGGCACCCAGGCCCAGGTTCTGCAATCCACCGAGTACGGCTTTACCCTGCGGGTCCAATAAATCTTTTAAAGGCATTACTTTGATCTGAACATTATAGGTCATGATTCTTGTTGTTTGAATGTCAAAGATAGAATTACATAGGCAATAAATGTTACCGGAACGGCCAGCCAGCCAAAACTTAACCCCGATGCCAGTGCCACCAGCGCCAATACAAGGAAGGGAAGCAGTTTTTTCAGGGAAAGGCCGGAAAATTTCATGGCCAGCATGGGCAAGCGTGATACCATCAGGTAACTCACCAGAATGATTGCGGCATACCAGAACCATTTGTTCAATAACAATCGGATCAGAAACTCATTGCCCGAATACCAGTAGATCAACGGAAACGATGCGAATAACAACCCCGCCGCCGGAATAGGTACGCCTTTAAATCCATGGCTTTGTGTTGTATCGATATTGAATCTTGCCAGCCGGTATGCACCTGCACAGGGAACAATGAAGGCAGGCAATAGCCAGGCGATGCTGATATCCAATCCATCCGCCTGCTGTGCATAAGACAAACGGAGAAACTGGTAAGCGATCAGTCCGGGTGCTACGCCAAAACTTACGGTATCGGCCAGTGAATCCAGTTGTTTGCCTAATTCCGAAGGCACATTCAATAAGCGGGCAACAAAGCCATCCAGGAAATCGACCAGTGCGGCGATGCCGATAAAAATACTGGCCACATAAATTTTTTCCGGAATCACTACCAGGTTCTCGCCATTGCCATCCACCGAAATGGTTACGCCTGTTTGCATAATACAAACAATAGCCAGACAACCGGCAACAAGGTTAAGAAGGGTGAATAGGTTGGGGATTTGTTTCATAAATGACGACCGATTTCCGACGACCGACGACCGTTTAGTGATTGTCTAATGAGTTTCTAAATGCCTGAAGCCTTGCAACCAACCTATCATATTTATCATAGAATGATTTAAAATCTGCGTCTCCATTATACGATCTACGCAAAGATTTATACAAGCAACAAACTACTTCATTACAGCTTCTGATTGAAATATTAATAAAACGAGCCTGCTCCGTATTAGAAGTTGCAGTGGAACCTTCTGCAATATTAAGTGAAACAGAATCGGCCGCTCTTCTAATTTGAGACGACAGGTTGTATATTTCTTTTTGAGGAAATAGCTCTGTCAACTTGTTGATATCATCAGCCAAATCCATCGATTCGTGCCAAACTTCTAATTTTTCAAACTTAAATGGCATATAAAGTATTTTCCGGTTATCGGTCGTCGGTAGTCCGTCGTCCTCCTATCGCCTCATCAAAGTTTCAATCTCTTCCACAGTAATCGGAATATGCTTCATTAAATCCTGGTTACCATTGCGGGTGATCCAGAAATTGTTTTCGATACGAACGCCCATCTGTTCTTCTTCGATATAAATACCGGGTTCAATGGTAAACAGCATACCGGCTTTAATGGGCTCGGTGCGTGTACCGAGGTCATGTACGTCCAATCCCAGGTGATGGGAGATACCATGGTATAAATATTTCCGGTAAGCGGGATTTTCGGGATTTTCGTTTTTGATATCCGATTTGCGCAGCAGGCCGATCTTTAGAAACTGTTGCGTGGCTTCCTCTCCTACTTTTTCTGTATAATCTGAAATGGTAATACCGGGCTTCAGAATGCTTTTGGCATAATTGTGTAAATGCAGGCAGGCATTGTATACTGTTTTTTGCCTGCGGCTGAATTTTCCGTTTACAGGAACGGTTCGGGTAAGGTCGGCACAATAGTTTCCGTATTCGGCACCAAAATCCATCAGTATCAATTCACCGTCTTTGCATTCGGCGTTATTGGAAACATAATGCAACGTTCTGGCATTATCGCCGCTGGCGATGATGCTTCCATATGCCGGGCCGGTGGCTCGCTGGCTCAGGAAGCTGTGCCAGATCTCCGCTTCAATTTCATATTCCGTAACACCGGGTTTAATGAACTGCAACAGTCGACGGAAAGCGATATCTGTAATATCAATGGCTTTTTGCACCACTTCAATTTCTTCTTTGGTTTTAATGCTCCGCAACTGTTTCATGATCCTTGCCGCGCGCTGAAATGAATGCAAGGGATAAGCGGCCTTCATCTCATCAATAAAACGATACTCCCGCGTGCGAACATGTGAGGCTTTGCGGTCGTTCTCGTTGCTGTCGAGATAAATATGATCCGCCAGATGGGTCCATGTTTGTAAAAGCGCGTCAATACTGTCCAGCCAAACAATAGTGGCAATGCCGGAAGTGGCAGATGCCTCTTTGGCGCGCAGTCTTTTCCCATCCCATTTTTCTTTCAGTTCATTGGGGCGAACCAGTACCAGTACTTCGCGGTATTTTGGGTCCGGGTTATCCGGGAAAAGAATCACCATCGAATCTTCCTGCTTAATACCACTGAGCCAGAACAGTTCCGTATTCTGCTTAAACGCATGGAGCGCGTCTCCGTTGGCGGGCCATTCGTCGTTACTTACAAAAACAGCGATGCTGTTGGGTAGCATTTCTTTTACAAATCTTTTTCGGTTGTTGGTAAAGATCTCCGGGTTTAAAGGCAAATATTTCATATCGGTCAATTGGTAACACGCAAGATAAAAATTAAGCGGCATCTGTGAGCAGATTTATCTTGGGGGGGAGGTAGTATAATTAAGTTACTGGTTGCAGGTTACAAGTACCAGCAACCCCTCTTTGTTAAAAAAATAAAAAAATGATGAGTGGACCATTCATTTACGAATTCACTCGTATATTTACTACGAAACAATTCGTTTAACAAAACCGCATAGAAACCATGACAAACAAACAACATTGGCTGATGGGGGCAGGGATTGCCTTTGTAGCCGTAGCCTTTATCTCCTGGAAGAAATCTGAAAACAACCAGTTACCGGTAAAACCCTATACCGTGAATTACCAGGATACGGTAACGTCCCGTAAAAAGTCTAGCGACAAAAAAGAATACCGGGTCGGCGACCTGGATGGTGCCATGAAAGACCTGGATCGCGCCATGGTTGATATGGACAAGAACATGAAGATCGATTTTGTAAAAATGGATAAAGAGATCAAAGCCGCAATGGAAGAATTGAAGAAAGTGAATTTTGAAAAGATCGGCCATGAGGTTGAAGCTTCATTGAACAATGTGGACTGGGTTTCTATCAAAAAAGAAATCGCAAATGCTTTACGCCAGGTAGATCTGAATATGAAAGAAATCGATAAACAGCAGATCAAGGAACAAATGGCCAAAGTAAAGGAACAGATGGAAGAAGCGAAGATCAATTCAAAGATCGACATGAAGAAAATGAAGGAGAGCATTGAAAAGGGACTGGCCAGCGCTAAAATTGGTATTGAGAACGCCAAGAAGGAGATCAGCTTATTGAAAGAATTTACCAATGAACTGGATAAAGACGGGCTTATTGATAAGAAGAAAAGTTTTAAAATAGAGATCAAAAAAGGGGAGATGTACATTAACGGTACCAAACAATCCAAAGAAGTGAATGACAAATACCGTAAGTACTTTAAGGATGAGGATTATACCATCAGCAGTGATAAGGATGGTTCAGAAAAAGTATAGGAATATTCAAGCATTTTGGGAATTGGAAATTGGGAAATTTTGGAATTGAGGAGAAATCCGATTTCAAAATTTCCCAATTTCCAATTCCCGAAATCTTAAAACCTAACGGTTGGACAACGCACCGCTCTTCCGGCGCTGGAAGGAAAGATCCCACTTTTTACGATTGACAATTCATACGCGCCCATTGTTCCATTTAAACCGCCAAGACTGGAAGTGGTTGCATCATAGTTAACAGTAAATTTCATATCGTTTACCTGGTAACCTACCGTGGGTATCAGCGCATCTTTGTTACGGTAATACAAACCGAGTATCAGCTGGCTCGTACCATCACCTGTAAGGTCACGGTTGGCATTGAGTCCTACAACGGTTTCCCAGGCGTTCCCCATTTTGCTCACATAAATATTCGGGTTCAGGATCCAGACATCCTGCACTTTGATATTGCTGTTCAGAAAGGCGGTATACCTTCTCTCCACCTTGTTATCAGAAATGGTTGGATCAAAAAAACTTTCTCGCGGTGTATTGATATGCATGATACTCACACCCGCATTGAAATATACTTTATCAGAAGCGAAATACGCATAGTTCAACCCCATCTGTAGATCGAGATACGTGGTTTGACTATAGGCAAAGGGTTCATTGGCGGGAATGGTAACATCAAAAAACTTTCCGTTCCACTGGTTATCAAAACTGAGTTTAGAAATATCGATGCGTTTGCTCATGAAACCCAATCCAAAGCCACCACTGAGCAAACTGTTATATCCAACCATCTGGTGCCAGGCTACCGTGGCAAAACCACCGGTAGAAGAAAGGCTTCCACTGCCCGACACATCCTTCAGTAAAGAAGCGCCCACGCCCAGCCATCCGTTTTCGAAACGATCCGTAAATAATTTGGTATCGGCCCAAACGCTCATGGTTTTATAGGGATTGCCCACATTGGCCCACTGGTTTCGATAGTTGCCCCCTATCCTGTAATCAAAATCAGGATTAAATCCTGTGTTAGCCGGGTTTACCAGCATGGGCGAGTTGAAGTATTGGGAAAAATGCAGGCCCTGCGCATGCGCATACTGCTGCAGCAAGACTAATGTTACGGTCAATATGTAAAGTCTCTTCCGCATATTCCTCATTTAAGTAACGTAATATCCCCCTTCTTCGTCAGTCTTTCCTTATTGCTGAATTCTACAATCAATGTGTAATGGTATACCTCTTGTGGTTGCGGTCTTCCCCGGTAAGTTCCATCCCAACCCTCAGCCGGATCGGTTCCCTTATATACAACCGTGCCCCACCTGTTGTAGATGGTCCATGTCATTTGCGCAATACCGAATCCCCTCACATAGATCTTATCATTCCTTCCGTCGCCATTGGGCGTGAATGCTTTGGGCACATCTAGTAAACTATTGATCGTTACTGAAATAGATTGACAGGAAGTATCGCTGCAACCGGAATTGTTATACGCTACCAAACAAGTATTATACGTGCCTGTAGCATTGTATAAGTGATTCACCGCTGTATCGGAACTAAGAGTCACCAATGTATCTCCATCCCCAAAAATCCATTTGAAAAAAGTACCACCCGCCGAATTATTTAAAAATGATACCGGTGTATTGGGTTGTGTTGGATTGGGGTTGTATGAGAATAAGGACGATGGATTCGGACTCACCGTGATCGGGAAAAAGGCCGATGTATCCATCTTATTACAGGTATTGGTATCGATCGCAATCAGTCTTACCTGGTAGGTTCCGGTTGCCGCATACACATGTTGCGGATCCGTTACATTAGAACTCGTGCCATCGCCAAAATCCCAGATAAACTGGTGCCCGCCCAACGAAGTGTTGTTGAATATTGCCGTATATGGCACACAGCCCACGGCTGGTGTTTGAAACTGCGCTTTTACATTGGTTGCGATACGGATTTGCTTTATAACACTGTCTGGCTCATTACAATAATTGGTATCAATCAAGGTAAGACTTACATTGTATGTTCCCGCGGCGGCATAGGTATGGGTTACCGAACCTTTTCCTGCCAGTTGCGTAATGCCATCTCCAAAATTCCAGAGAAAACTGGTAGCGGTAAATGGCCTGATCGCGGCAGAATTATTGGTAAACTGATAAGCAAGTGACGCGCATGGCGGCAGTTTAACCGAATTGAATGCAAGTGCTGCTTGGTCATCCCGCACACGCATAGTAATCGTTGTGGTATCGGCAATATTGCAACTACTTGAATCTACCGATACCAGTTTTACACGGTATAATCCAATGGTATTGAAAGTATGCGATACGGTTGGGGAGGTAGTGGTAACCGTTGGACTGCCATCATTAAAATCCCAGATGTATTTTTTACCCATGGCCAGGGTATCGGTAAAATCTGCTGTGAGAGGTACACATCCGGAAGTATCGCGCAGTTCACCATTGATGGATGCACGTATGCCAGCGCCGATACCTGCCAGGTTAAATGCGATTTTGATAGCGGCCAGGTTACAGTCGCTGGCATTGTTCGATTGCGACCATACACCCGGTGTGGTTGGAAAATTAGGTTTGGGCGGTTGTCCGCAATTGGCGCAGATGGATTGATAGATCACTCCATTCCTGTCGAAGCGGCTGGTACCGCCATCTACATGTTCGCCAAAGCCTCCTGTCTGACCGAAGAAGCTGCCATACAATTGTGACTTCGCATTTTTTTCCAGTACAAAAAAGTAGAAATCGCTGTTGTCTGTTGTTTTCTGATAAGCGTCAGCAGTAACTGAAAGTCCATTGGTTCCGGCGCTGGGAAACTGGTCCTGGGTATTGGTACTGCCGCCCCATCCGGATACATATACGTTTTCGCACCTATCTACCAGAAAGGCCGTTGGTGAAATATTCGGATTGGCCAGTCCTGATCCAAATACGGTGGAGTAGATATAATCAGAAAGATCCGGTTTGAGTTTTGCTATAAACTGTTTACCATCGGTCTGGCTGAAAGTTGCATTAATAATGGGCCAGGTACCTGTTGTGGTTCCTGAAATATAAGGGAAGCCATATTTATCAAACTGTATACCATAGATCACATCGGTGCCAGTGGTTCCAAAAAAACCATCCCGTACAAATACGCCGGTATTGGTAAACTCAGCTACAAACCCATCTGCTACGCCGCCCTGGAAAGCAGGGTATTTTACTCCGGTTTTACTTCCGGGAAAATCAGTACTGGCAGTTGCACCCGCTACGAACAGATGATTATCTATTGGATTGAGGGCCAGTACAAAAGCGGCATCATCATCACTTCCGCCAATGATCACGCTGAAGAGTACCGCAGATAATGTGGGATTCAATTTAAGTACAACAGCATCCTGCGCCCGCCCTTTGGCATTTGGGGCGCCCAGTGCTTTTTGATCAGATACAGCCGTTACCGGAAAATCTGAGGATTGTGTGCAGGAAGCAAAATAAATATTTCCGGCTGCGTCTACGATCACCTCGCTTCTTGCATCATCACCATAATTCCTGTCGATAGATTCTACTCCCCCAACAGGGTATTTGTGTTTGATATTCACCCCATCATTTCCTTTGCCGCCGATTCTTACGGAGCCGATCAATGCGGTACCATTGGCATTCAGTTTCGTTACAAAAAGATCCCAGCCGCCATTCAGCGGGCCATAGGTTTGCAAGGCGCCCGCCACCGGGTAATCGGTTGATGTGGTACGGCCCGCAATAATCAGGTTACCGCTATTATCTACAACAAGGCTATGCGGTTGTTCGTTCCCGGACTTACCGCCAAGGTAAGTAGCATAAATACGTTTGGAACCGGTGGGATCGAATTTAATGATGCCGATATCAAATCCCGCCTGTTCGCCAGTTGTGGCACTTCCGCCCTGATAAGTTTGCTGAAACGAACCCAGGCTTGCGGGAAATCCATTGGAAGGGCTATCGAATACGATGCCCCCGGCATAAAAATTACCCGCGCCATCATAGGTTGCGGTATAGCCCCAGTTATCAGACCGGCTTCCCGTAAAAGTTGAAAAGATCAGGGATGGGTCGATTACCAGGGTAGCGGTTTTGGAATAAGCGGTCCCGAGCCGGAACTGTACGATATTTCCTTTTAAATCAAAACTGCAGGGAATCTCTGATCGCACATTATTAATCAGTTGATAGGTATACGGAGCCATCTCTCCTACTTCATCCACCGAAGTTTTGATACGCAGCTGCCCTTCTTTTATTTTCAGGTTATCCGCACCATCAAAAAACATCGCGATGCTGGAAACATCGCCACCGGGGTTTACAATGAAATCATATTTTAAAACACCATTGGCCGTATAATAACGAACATCAATATTTGGATACACGTTTTTATACGTAATACCTGTAAAGGTTTTACAGTTGCTGGCCCATTTGGTAGAATCTTTCCCGATGAAATAATTCGTGTAAGTATCCAGTGGTTTATCTGGAATGATCTGCGGATTTTGATTGGCATTGAGGAAACGCATTTCGTACACATGTCCGCGTAATACCCCTTCCGAACCTGAATTGCCGTCAGAACCTGGCTTCTTCAACTTCTCATTGCTGGATGTTGTTGCGATCTGCGGTGCTTCGGTGTTGCCTTTGTGAACGGAGGCGCTTCGGCGGGCAAGATCATCCTTGTTATACAGTACCACGCGGTATCCATTGTTCTGCAGCAGAAAAGAACCCGTGTTCATATCTCCTTTATACCGGATCTGTTTATCCCACTGGCCCTTGTTCTCTACAAATTCAAGGTAATTCTGGGCAAAGGCATTCGTATACATCAACACAAGCAATACAATCCTTCCTATCGTTTTCGGTAGCGCCAAACTAGTTTTTTTAAAAGTTACGATTTATATACGTCCATTCCATTGGGAAAGTTTATTTTTTCGTGAATCGGCAATCATCAGCCGTGAGGAATATAATACTCACGATTCACGCCTCACCACTCACGATATCTTCCCCCACCCATGTTTTCTCTTCTGCGATTGAAGGAAGCTTTTTAACAGCAAATTCTTTGCCATAATCAGTTCCATATCCTCACCCACCAATTTTTCCGCTTCCATTCTTGCCAGTTCCAGCAAAGCTTTATCATTAACAATACTGGCGATCTTAAAGTTCAGTGCACCGCTTTGCCGGGTACCTTCAATATCACCGGGGCCCCGGATCTCGAGGTCCTTCTCGGCAATTTTAAACCCATCATTGGTAGCACACATTATCTTGATACGTTCCCGGGCTTCTTTGCTTGCTTTCATACCCGTTAATAATATGCAAAAACTTTTCTCAGCCCCTCTTCCCACCCTTCCCCGGAGCTGGTGTAATTGAGATAGTCCGAATTTCTCCGCGCTTTCAATTACCATCACAGCGGCATTGGGCACATTTACCCCTACTTCAATTACCGTTGTGCTCACCATTATCTGCGTATCACCACTAACAAAACGCTGCATATTGGTTTCTTTCTGGTCTGCCGGTTGCCGGCCATGCACCATACTGATGCGGAATTTGGGTTCGGGAAAGAAACTTTTCACCTGTTCATACCCCTGCATCAGGTCCTCATAACTCAGTTTCTCACTTTCTTCGATCAATGGATAAATAAAATAAGCCTGCCTGCCTTTGTCAATTTCCGTTCGCACAAAATCCATCACACTGGCCCTTGCCGTTTCATAACGGTGAACCGTGGTTATCGGTTGCCTTCCGGGCGGCAACTCATCCATCACGCTGTAATCCAGGTCGCCATAAGCAGTCATCGCCAGGGTTCGGGGTATGGGTGTTGCGGTCATAACAAGCACATGCGGTGGAACAACGGCTTTTTCCCACAACTTGGCCCTTTGCGCCACACCAAAACGGTGTTGTTCGTCTACAATCACTAGCCCAAGGTTTTTAAACTGAACCACATCTTCAATTACGGCATGGGTACCCACTACAAAATGAATGGTATCTTCCAGTAATCCTTTTAAGATCTTTTTTCGTGCGGCTGCTTTGGTACTTCCGGTAAGCAAGGCAATTTCTACAGGCATTTCGCGAAGCAATTCACTCAGGCCATTATAGTGTTGTTGTGCAAGGATCTCGGTGGGTGCCATTAAACAACTCTGGTAACCATTATCGGCGGCCAGTAACATACTAAGGAGCGCTACAATGGTTTTGCCGCTGCCCACATCGCCCTGTAACAAACGGTTCATCTGGTGGCCACGGCCGGTATCGGTCCGGATTTCTTTGAGCACTCTTTTTTGGGCACCGGTTAATTCAAAGGGAAGGTATTTTGAATAAAAGGTATTGAAATGGTCGCCCACTTTTTCAAACACCACACCGCGGCTAACCGCATGTCTTTGTAACCGAACCAGGTTTAACCTTACCTGTGCAATAAAGAACTCCTCGAATTTGATCCGTTTCATGGATTGCTCGGAAAGCTGTGCGGAGCCGGGGAAATGAATGTTCCGATAAGCCTCAAAGCGCCCCATCAATTTTTGCCTGCTCAGCATTTCCTGCGGAATATTCTCCGGAATATCTTTGGGCTGCAGTAAGGCTAACAGCGTATACGTGAGTTTTCCGATCTGCTTCCCGTTAAAACCCCTTGCTTTTAATTTTTCTGTGGTTGGATATACCGGTTCAAGAAAACTTTTTCCCTGTGCGTGAACCATCAGGTAAGGCTCAATTTCCGGATGCACCATTTGAGGTTTACCGTTAAAGAAACCGGTTTTGCCAAATACGAGGTAATCGCTTCCCACATGCAGCCCTTTTACTACCCAGTTAATGCCCTGGAACCAGGCCAGTTCAATAATACCTGTAGCATCTTTCAGTTGTGCCACCAATCGCCTGGCCCTTCCAACACCTATGCTTTCATAACTGATCAGGGTTCCGGCAACCTGTATATAATCGGTTTGCGGAGTAATATCACGGATCCTACCCAGTTTGGTCTTATCAATATGCCGGTGTGGAAAATGATCCAGCAAATCGCCAAACGTAAAGATCTCCAGTTCCTTCTTCAACAGATCCGCACGCAGGGGTCCTACACCTTTCAGGTATTCGATGGGAGAAGGTAATATGGAGTGGTGTTCGTTTATTGGTTTATTGATTTATTAGTGGATTAGTGGATTAGAAAACCACCGGGCTCCCGAATCCACTAATCACTAATCTACTAATCCACTGCTTCACTCCGCCCTCAGCGCTTCGATCGGATTCAAACGTGACGCGCGGATGGCCGGGTACATCCCGAAGACCAGACCGGTGCCGGCGGCGAAGACGATGGCCCAGACCGCCGTGCCTACCGAGATCGCTGCCGGATCGCGTGTCAATGCGGCAATGCCATCCGTAAAGAACTTGCCGACCACAATGCCGAGGAAACCGCCAACGACGGAGACGAG